>JBCDJY010000006.1:0-124850 GCA_038747245.1 Pseudomonadota bacterium
AAGGGGTAGGCCGATACCGCCGCTGCGGCTGCGCGCGCTTCGGGGGAGGCGCTATATGCGCCGCGCAGGGGGTCGGGCAGGCCGCGGGCGATGCGGGCCATGACCGATGCGCCATACTGATCGAGGGCGGCGCGCCGGACCCGTCCTCGCGCTATGATTTCAGGCGCTGGCAGGGGCGCCTGGAACGTAATGGTCAGCGGGTGGCGCCCCTTGCCCAGAACATGTTCTGCGCCGGAGATGCTCACCGCCACCACCGGCGCGCCGCTTTCAGCCGCTAGGAAGCCGAGGCCTGGCCTGGCCGGGCGCAGCAGACCCGCCCAATTGCCGCCCTCGGGGAATATTCCCATGACACCGCCCTGGCCGAGCACTTCCAGGCTGCCGCGAATGGTCGAGCGCGTAAATGCGCCCCGATAGGCCGGGATGTAGCCCCACATATGGGGGATGAAGCGCGACCAGAGCGGCGAGTTCACCCGGTCTGCCCCGCCAATAAACTCCACAAGCCGCGGACTCGCGAACAGCAGAAGCGGCGCGTCCACGAAAGTAAAGTGGTTCGCTGCCAGGATCACGGGGCCGGTCCGCGGCACATGCTCGGCCCCGATGATACGCGCCTTAGACAGCGCATGGACGAGCCCAGCCGTCGCCGCGCGCAGCACTGTGCGCACCGCCCGGCGGCGCGGATACTTGTACATTGTTGCCTCTCCCATTGCCGCCACCGTGACGCCGGCCTCTGGAAAACTCAAGGCTTGCCGTGCAGGTGCCTGGTTCGATAAATGTGAGTGAGATCTGGGAGGAAGCCGGTATGGATTATGATGAGGTGGTGCAAGGGCGCCGGTCAATTCGCGGCTTTGCCGACAAGCCAGTGCCCAAGGGCGTTATTGAAGACGTGCTCCAACTCGCCCTGCGCGCGCCGACCTCATACAACACCCAGCCGTGGCACTTCCATGTGGTCACGGGCGCGCCCTTGGACGCGATCCGGAGGGGCAACACAGAACGTATTTTGGCCGGCGCCCCCGACAGCCGCGAGTTTCGCGCCGGCCCGGGCTATGCAGGGCCCCATCGCGACCGGCAGATCGAGATCGCCAAACAGCTTTTCGGCGCCATGGGGATTGAGCGCGAGGACAAGGCCGGGCGCCAGGATTGGGTGCTGCGCGGATTTCGACAGTTCGATGCGCCGGTGTCCGTCGTGATCACCTATGACAAGTCGATCCATGGCAGCGACATCGCCCCGTTCGATTGCGGCGGCGTGACCAATGCGCTGGTCAATGCGGCCTGGTCGCGGGGGCTTGGCTGCGTGATCAATTCCCAGGGCATCATGCAGAGCCCTGTGGTGCGCGAGCATGCCGGCATTCCAGACGATGAGGTGATCATGATCTGCGTGGCCATGGGCTACCCGGATGAGGACTTCCCCGCCAATGGCGTCGTGTCGAAACGCCGGCCCGTGGCAGAGGCGGCCCGCTTTGTCGGCTTTGATGAGGCCTAGAGGGAGCGAGCGCGTCAGGGCGCGCGGGTCTTCAGGGCCAAGGCGTGGAGCTCGCCGCCCATTTTGCCCTTGAGCGCTGCGAAGACCAGTTGGTGTTGGCGAACCCGCGGCAAGCCCTTGAATTGCGGAGATACAATTTCCGCCTGCCAATGGTCATTGTCGCCGGCCAGGTCTGTGAGCGTTATGTCTGCTTCGGGAAAGGCCGCGCTTAAATGGCCCATCAGGGTCTCTCGGTCCATCGCCATCGCAGGTCTCCTTGGCGTCGACATGGCATCCACCGCCTCGGCGGCCAAGCCTTTTTTAAGCCTGCCGCAGCTGGGCATGGGGCGTGGAGCGCCAAATCGCCCTTTGACCTGGCCCCCGCGCTATGTCACCGCGTGGCGCACCAATTGCAGCCCGGCAGAAACGCCAAGGTTTACGAAGCTGTAGGGCCATCCCACATAAGGCTTGCCGCAAGGTCAGCTTCCCGCGGCGCAAGAGTTATCCATGGAGATGGGGCGGAATGTTTTTGAGTATGCTGAAAGCCAAGTTGCACTCTGCCCGGGTGACCCAGTGCGACCTGCACTATGAAGGCTCAGTGAGCATCGACCAGGATCTGCTCGACGCCTCGGGCATCCTGCCCCATGAGCGGGTCGACATTTGGAACGTGACCAATGGCGCCCGGATCTCGACCTACGCCCTGGAGGCGCCCCGCGGGTCGCGCACGGTCGGCGTCAATGGCGCAGCGGCCCGCCACTTTGCCGTCGGAGACACGGTAATCATCGCAGCGTTCGCCCAGGTGGAAGAAGAGCGTGCCCGCCAGCACGCGCCTACGGTGGTGCTGTTGGACGAGACAAACCGGATCAAGATCCCAGGCTAAGGGTTCAGCCACCTGTCATCTTGCGATACTCGCCCTCGCGCTCGGCAGCCAGCCGGTCGCGCACCGTGTCGCCAGGATAGCCAAACGCCTCAAGGGCGCGCCCGGCCAATTGCAGGCCCGCCTCAATGGCATCGGGAATGACAAAGCTTGCCCCAGAGGCCGTGAGCCGCCGCGCATGATCGGCGTCCTGGGCGCGGGCCAGAATGGCAATATCGGCGCGCTGGCGGCGAACCTGGGCGACCATGCGCTCTGCGCTGGCGGCGTCGTCGACGGTCACGATGACCAGCTCGGCGCCGCCCAGCCCGGCCTTCTCGAGGATCTCTGCGCGCCCGGCATCGCCAACATAAACGCTCCACCCGCTTCTGCGGCCAGTTTGCACCCGGCGCACATCTACGTCCAAAGCAATGATTGTTGCGTCTTCCGGGCCCAAAAGGTCGGCAATCGTGCGCCCCACCCGGCCGAAGCCCGCCATGATCACGTGGCCTTCAAGGTCGCCGGCGTCCAGGCGGTGGTTTTGGACCTCAGCATCTTCGGGCTCCAGGCCAGCGGCCACCCTGCCGCCCAGTGCCGAAAGGGGCGGGATCAGCACCATGGATATGCCGGCGATAGCGGCGATTAGGGTCGCGGTCTCGGTGTCGATCAAACGCCCGGTGGTGGCTGTGGCCAGGATCACAAAGGCAAACTCGCCCGCCGGCGCCAGGAAACTCGCAGCCTCCACCGCCACGGGCAGGCGCCCGGCAAAGAGCCGACATGCCACCGCAGCCACAAGGAATTTGACGGTCAGCAGGGCAAGAAGCCCGAGCAGCACCTCCTGCCAGAGGGCCACCACCAGGCGCAGGTCCAGCGCCATGCCAACGGTGATGAAGAACACGCCGAGCAGCAGGCCTTTGAACGGCTCCAGGTCGACCTCTGTTTGATGTTTGAACTCGGTCTCGCCCACCAGCATGCCGGCCAAAAATGCACCCAGCGCCAAAGACAGGCCGGCGCTGGCCGTCATCAGCGCGGCGCCTACTACGACCAAAAGCGTCAAGGCCATGAGAAAGTCGCGCCCGCCAGCCCGCGCTGCCAATCGCAGCACCGGGCTCAAGGCAAATCGGCCAACGGCCACAATAAGGGCGATTGCCAAGAGGCCTTGGATTAATGCTTCGCCGAGGATCAAGGCGAGCTGTGTCTCGCCGCCCATGGCCGCAACGCTCACGAAAATCAGGATCGGGGCGACCAGTATGTCCTGAAAAAGCAGTACGCCGAGGGCGGTGCGCCCCACCGGCGAGGCGGCCCGCCGGCTCTCCTGCAAGAGCTGCATGACGATCGCCGTTGACGAGAGCGCGAGGGCCAGTCCGATGGTGACCGCCGCAAGAAGCGGCTGGCCCAGCGCCAGTGCGCCGCCTGTGATCGCTGCGGCGCTGACGCCGGCCTGAAGTCCGCCGGCGCCAAAGACAGTGCGGCGCAGGGCCCAGAGCTTCTGAAAGCTGATTTCCAAGCCAAGTAGGAAGAGAAGAAAAAGGATTCCGAGCTCTGCGAACAGGCTGGCCGCCCCCGGCTCGGAAATCGTGACGTAGGCCAGGCCCGGCAATCGATCTGAGAATTGGGCGATGCCAAAGGGCCCAATCACCAGGCCGGTAAGAATGAAGCCGATGACAGCGGGCACTTTGGCCGTTCTTAGGAGGGGCACGACCAGCCCGGCTGCGCCGAGGAACACCAAAGCGTCCTTTATGAGGGCCTCGGCGCCAGGGGCTAACTCTGCGGCCATGGCCGGTCTCCTCTGCGCCGCGCCGGTCTGCACCCCTGTCTTAATGCGGCCCGCGCCTGGCGGCGAGGGGCTGACACGGGCGTGTGATGCGCCGGGCACTTTATTCCGAGGCGCCCAGACCCCATACATCACGATAGCGAGTCGCGCTGGGGCCGCAGGGCTCCAACCAGCAGAAGGGAAGCCTCCATGGCCGACACCCATTCCTCAAGCCACCATTCGGAAGTCCTGATCATCGGGTCAGGTCCGGCGGGGTGGACCGCCGCCATTTATGCCGCGCGGGCGATGCGTAAGGTGACCGTCGTTGCAGGCCTCCAGCCAGGCGGCCAGCTGACCATCACGACGGAGGTGGAAAACTACCCCGGCTTTGCCGAGATCCAAGGCCCCGAATTGATGGTGAAGATGCGCGCCCATGCCGAGGCCATGGGCAGCGAAACGATCGAAGACCACATCAGCGAGGTTGACCTCAACACGCGCCCGTTTCGCGCGATTGGCGAGAGCGGCACCCAATACACCGCAGATGCTGTCGTGATTGCGACCGGCGCCCAGGCCAAATGGCTCGGCCTGGACAGCGAGCAGCACTTCCAGGGCTATGGCGTGTCGGCGTGCGCGACCTGCGATGGGTTTTTCTATCGCGACAAGGAAGTCATCGTGGTCGGCGGCGGCAACACCGCGGTCGAAGAGGCGCTGTTCCTCACCAATTTCGCCTCTAAGGTGACGCTGGTGCACCGGCGCGACAGTCTGCGCGCAGAGAAAATCCTCCAGGACCGCCTGTTCAAGCATCCCAAGACCGAGGTGTTATGGGACACCACGCTGGTGGATGTGGTCGGAGAGGAGACCCCGCGCGGGGTCACCGGTGCCCGGCTGAAAAACGTCAAGACCGGAGAGGTCTTCGAGCGCAGCGTCCACGGCATCTTCATCGCCATCGGCCACGCCCCAGCGACGGAGCTTTTCCAGGGCAAGCTCGATATGGAAGAAACCGGCTACATCATCACTGCGCCAGACAGTACGGCGACGAACATTCCCGGCGTATTCGCTGCCGGCGATGTCACCGACGACATTTACCGCCAGGCCGTGACCGCCGCGGGCATGGGCTGTATGGCGGCGCTGGAAGCCGAGCGCTACTTGGAGGAGACAGCCGCTCAGACGCCCGTCGCGGCTGAATAGACACCGGGGGAGGGGGCGCTCAGCCGCCCGGTTTGTCCATCGCCGCCTCGGCGGCCGACATGCCGGCATGGGCCGGGTCATCGCCCTCAATCTCGGCAAGCTTCTGGGCCCAGAGCCGCTTTTGATAGCGGTTGGTGATGATGTCGGTGACCACCAGGACGCCGACGACGAGATAGAAGCTCGATTTCGACATCGCCTCCAAGGGGTATCCGAACACCGTCATATGGGCGAGGTGGGCGCCCTCGGAGACAAGCAAGACGCCGACCAGGAACAGGATGAACAGCCCGAGCACCTCATACATCCGGTTGCGCTTGAGGAAATCGGCCACATAGTCGGCCATGACGATCATCAGGATGCCCGACAGGACGATGGCGATGCCCATAAGCCAGACCTGGTAATCTTTGCTCGGCCGGCAATCGACGCCGGCCTGGAGCTCGGCGGCGATTTCGCCGCGCAGGATCGCCTCTTTACACTGGGCGACTGTGCCTTCGAACGTGCCCAGCAAAACGTCCGCCCGGTCGAACACCTGGGCCACTTCGACATTGGCAATCGCCATCGCTGACAAGATCGAGTCGAAGGAGAATACCAGATTCATGGCCACAATCATCGCGATGGCCTGGGCCACGGATTTGCCCTTGCCGCCCTCCGAATGCTCGATGTGCTCGACGGTGAGCAGGTGGTTGATCTCTTTGATGGCCGTGTAGAGAATAAAAGCTCCGCCGGCCAAGGTGATCAGGGCCTGGAAGGTGAACTCTCCTTCGAAAAACCCGGCCGCGTGGACTTCGAATAAGGGCTCTGCCAGGAGCGCGAAAATATTCACAATGATGATCAGCAAAACGATGCGGAACGCCACCGCTAAGCCAATCCCCCAGCGCGCAACCTTAGAGGCATTCTCCGGCCCGGTGCGCTTGGCCTCAATCGAGATGTAAAGCAGATTGTCGAAGCCGAGTACGGCTTGCAGCATCAGCAGCATAATGAGCGTGAACAGTCCGCTCACGGAAAAAACCTGCGCAACGATCTCGCCCATGGGGCACCCCTCTTGGCTTGTCTGTCGCCCGTCCTAGCCGACTGCCTCGCGCAATCAAGCCGCAGTGCAGCATGGCGCGGCGGCGCGCATCTCCGCGAACGCAACGGCGACCTAGCGCCGCGGTTGGCGCTCAAAACTGTAATTTCTCCGGGCCGTTAAGTGACTTTTGTCTTCTCTCGTCGATATATCGAACAGGATGGGGACGGAGATGGTGATGGCAGGTTTGGACACAGACTATCTAATCATAGGGGCGGGCGCTTCGGGACTGGCCTTCGCCGATGAAATGTTGACGCGCTCAGACGCGCATTTGACGTTGCTCGACACGCGCCCTGAGCCTGGCGGGCATTGGAACGATGCCTACCCCTATGTGCGTTTGCACCAACCCTCGGCGTTTTACGGCGTCGGCTCGCGAAGCCTTGGCGATGAAACGATCGACGCCGATGGCCCGAATGCAGGCTATATGAGCCTGGCGAGCGGCGGCCAGGTGCTCGGGCACTTCCACGCGGCGATGTATGATCGATTAATTCCATCCGGCCGGGTCAAATTCCTCCCAATGCACCGGGCCAATTCCGACGGATCGGTGACCTGTCTGCTTTCGGGAGAGACAAAGCCCATCACAGTGCGCCGCAAGACCGTTGACGCCGCCTATATGACGAATTCGGTGCCGAAGACCCACACGCGCCGCTTCAGCGTCGACCCAGACGTTGCCTGCGTGCCGCCAAACGATTTGCCGAGCCTTGCGGCGGGCCACCGCCACTTTACCGTGCTTGGCGCTGGCAAGACCGCGATGGACGCGGTCGTTTGGCTGCTCAACCGCGGGGCCGATGCCGGCCAAATCCGTTGGATCGTGCCGCGAGACAGCTGGCTTTGGGACCGGGCGACCACTCAGCCCACGCTCGATTTCTTCGACGAGGTCTATGGCGGTTTTCTGACCCGTCAGCGGGCCATCGCCGAAGCGCGCGACCCGCGCGATCTGGCCCTGCGATTGGAAGCAGGCGGCATCTGGATGCGCCTGAGCGAAGACCATGAGCCGACGGTTTACCGCGGCGCGACCGTCTCGAGGCGCGAGTTGGCACTGCTACGCAGCGTTGAAGATCAGGTGCGCCTTGGACGCGTGGTGGCCATATCACCTGGGCGTTTGGAACTACAGCGCGGCAATATCTCCGCCCCCGAAGATACGCTTTACATCGATTGCACAGCCACACCCTTCGCCGCGGGCCAGGCGCCCGCCGTGCAAGTGTTCAACGGCGATAGGATCACTCTTCAAATGATCCGTTTCCCGCAAATCACTTTCAGCTCGGCGCTCATCGCCTATCTGGAGACGCTCTACGATACCGATGCGGAGAAAAACCGGTTTGCAGCGCCCATCGAGGTGAACGAATCTCTGGAAGGTTTTGTTCGCGCCCTCGCGCCGGATTTTGCCAACCGGATGAATGCTGGCGCAGTGTCGGAATTGCGCGCCTGGACGTTTAACTCGCGCCTTGATGGCTTTACCCGTTTGGCCAGCCAGATTGATCCGGAAGACAAGGAAAAACGCGACCTGTTAAACGCGCTGAAGGTTGCAAACCTTGCAGCAGTGGCCAATCTCCCGCGGCTTATCTCAGCGCTGGACCAAGCTGCGTAACGCGAACGGCGATTTTTGCGCCGCGCCGGCCGAGCTCGCCTTCGGCTGCCTTCGTGCCGCCGCGCCCGCCCGACAACAGCTCCACGGGAGCATCCGGGGGCAGGCCGAGCAGCAAGGTGTCACCGGGCTTTAAATTTGCCAGCCGCGAGACCGGTACGCTGAGAGAGGCAATGCGCGCGGTGAGCACAGCAGTCAGCTCGCGCCCATTGCGGGGCCGCGATTCGGCCGCGGGCTGGGGCGCGTCTGCCTTGGCGAAATCTTCCCAGGCGCTGCGCGCGAGGATCAGCCGGGCTGGAGCTGTAAAGTCGCCAATTCCCAATTCAAGGTCGATCTGTATCGCTTGGCCGGGCGGGGCGAGGGACAAGGCGAAACCGGAACGTCCTTCAAGACAATGCAGGTGGCCGCCGGGCAGATGCGCTGTCAACGGCGCGAGAAAGCGCTCTAGCAACGCTGTGTCGATGTCGGTCAGCTCGCGCCCCGCCAGCCCGTCAATCTCATCGATGCCGGCGCCGCAGGACAGCTCGACCAGGGCAAGGCAGGCTGGCGATGAAACGGCCATGACCGCATCCACGTCGCCCCCGGCCCTGCCATAGCAGGCCGATGCCGCGCCAGGCTCTGGTTCGGGGAAGGCTGCGCGGAAGCTGCGCTCGGCGACGCCGGTGACCTTCAACGCCATGGCCAGTCCCGTTGCCCGGTGAATGGCCAGGGCGAGGCGGGCAGACAGGCGTTCGGCGTCGTCCTGGCTGCATGGCGTTGACGCGGTGTCTAGGTCTGCCAGGGGCCGCGGCGCTGTCTCCTCTGGGGGTGGCGGCGGCTCTGGGAGGTCGGGGCGCAGCAGGGCTTCGATCTCAGCGGCGCTTAGGACGCCGCGCGAGGAGGGAAATGGGCGGTCGGGATCGACCCGCGCGGGGCGCAGATTGTCAGACGTGATCGCGCCGCCCGAAAGGGCGCCTGGGGGGCGCGCGCGGGCCGCTTGTCCTGCTCTGGCCATGGTTTGACACCCTTTAAGTCCTGGCGCTTGAGTGGCAGAGGAGGGTTAAGCCTTGGTTAGGGAATCGGTAACGGAGGCGGCCATGTGCATAAGGATAACGCGTGAGGTCCCGGCGTTAACCGTCTGTATTCGCTGAATTTAACCACTCTTGAAGGTCTCTTCGCGAAAGTGAGGTCAACGACACGGCATGCAAAAAAACCGCCGGGCGTTGGGATGATGACCCCGCACATAAGCGGGCCTTGGGCCGCTCCCGCAAGGGCGCGGCCTTTGCGTTGGCGTCTTGCCGCCTTTCCCTGTGGCCCGGCCTGTGGTCCACTCTCTTTATTGAAGACAGGGAGGCCGGCGATGCAGATGCCACAAACCGGGCGCGATTGGGCCGACGTCCGCGCTGAAATGCAGGGGCGCGCCTCAGGCGACGCGAAATGGCGCGACGGCAAGACGGCGGTCTATGTCTTTAATGCCGGCGAGGAAATCGCCGCCGTCCAGAAAGAGGCCTACAGCGCCTTTATGAGCGAGAACGGTCTTGGGCCCCTGGCATTTCCGAGCCTTGCCCAGATGGAGCGCGACGTGGTCGCCATGGCCCTTGGCCTGCTGCACGGGCCAGAGGATGCAGCCGGGGCTATGACCTCGGGCGGCACAGATTCCATCACGATGGCGATCAAAACGGCCCGCGACCATGCCCGAAGCGAGGGGCGGGCCAGGGCGCGCGCCAATATCGTCTTGCCCCAGTCAGCCCATCTTGCCTTCGACAAGGCCGCCTACCTCATGGACATTGAAGTGCGCCGCGTGCCCCTCAAGGCCGATGGCACCTATGAGGCAGACCCCGAAGCAATGGCGGCCCATTGCGACGCGGACACCATCATGATGGTTGGCTCGGCGCCAAACTTTCCCCACGGCATCATCGACCCGATCGAAGCGCTGGGGCGCGCGGCGGAAGCGGCCGGCGTTTGGCTGCATGTGGACGCATGTGTCGGCGGATACTTCGCCCCGTTCGCTCGCATGAACGGCGTGGCTGTGCCGCCCTTTGACTTTGAGGTGCCCGCCGTCAAATCCATGAGCGCTGACCTGCATAAATATGGCTACGCCGCCAAGGGCGCGTCCACGGTGCTGTTCCGCTCGGCGTCGCTGTACGACCATATGCCCTTTGACATGGCCGGCTGGTCTGGCGCGCCGATGAAAACGCCGACCCTTGCGGGAACGCGCCCAGGCGGGGCTATTGCGGCGGCCTGGGCGGTGATGAACCATCTCGGCGTGGATGGCTATCGCCGCTTGCAAGGCGAGGTTTGCGCTGCCCGGGCCCGGGCCGAAGCCGGCGTCAAAGCGCTGGGCTTCCAGGTGCTGGGCACGCCGCTGCTGGGCCTGATGGCATTCCGCCACCCCGACCATCACAGCTTTGCCATTTACGGCGAGATTTACCGGCGCGGCTGGTTCACCTCGGTCACGAAAGAGCCCCCGAGCCTGCACCTGATGCTGAGCCCGAAGCACGGCGAGGTGATTGACAAGTATCTCAGCGACCTGGAAGACAGCGTCAAAGCCGTCGCGGCGGGCGCAGATGGGCCCAAGGTCGAGGTGCGCTACAGCTGAGCGCTGGTCGGCATCCGCGGACGCCCCGCCGGGCCCCATAGAAAAAGCCCCGAGCGCACGGCCCGGGGCTTTTAATCATGTCAGAATGCGCCAGCCTTAGCCGGGCATCACCACCGTATCGATGAGGTGGACAACGCCGTTTGACGCGTCGATGTCAGTTGCAATGATCGACGAGGTCCCGCCTGCGGCGTCGGTCAGAATAGGCGCGCCGTCGACGATCGAGGCGGTCAGGATCGCTCCATTGACCGTCGTGATCTCGAAGGTGCCATCTTCCTCGCCGGTGATCGCGGCGACCAGATCAGCCGCCATCACCTCTCCGGCGACCACATGGTAGGTCAGGATGCCGGTGAGGGCCTCTTTCTGTTCAGGCTCCAGCAGGCTCGCAACCGTGCCATCGGGGAGCTTGTCAAAAGCGCTGTTCGGCGGCGCGAACACCGTGAACGGGCCTTCGCTGCTCAGTGTGTCCACAAGCTCTGCGGTCACAACGGCGGTCACCAGGGTCGACAGGTCTTCCGTTGCCGCTGCGACGGCGACGATCGTGCCGGCCGGCTCAGTCATTTCCGCGGCCTCTTCGGTCACTTCTTCGACAACGTCCTCGACGACTTCGTCCACCGGGGGCGTCTCGGCAACCGCTTCGCTCACCTCGGCGGGCACTTCGGCCTCAGGCGCCGGATCGTCGGCTTGCTCGCAGGCCGATACTGCGGCCATTCCCAGGACGAGCGCTGCGGCGCTCAGTTTAAGTGTGTTGGTCATAGGTTTCCCATTTGCAGCAAAACATGTGCACCGATACTACGCGCCAACCGCGCGTTCGGGTCAGTTTGGTTAACAAAAATTATCGCATCGGGCGATTCGTGCCCGGCGCACGCAGCCCTAATGGGCGAGTTGAGCTTGTAAAGCCCTATCTGCCCTCGGCGTTCAGGCGCCAAACACCCGCTCGAAAATATGCTCGACCCGCTTGAAGTGGTACTCCAGGTCAAAAAGCGCTTCTAATTCAGCGTGCGTGAGCTTTGCGGTCACATCCGGGTCTGCGCTGAGCTGGGATAGGAACGCGCCTTCGCCGCGCCAGGTCTTCATGGCGCAGCGCTGGACCAGGGCGTAGGCGTCTTCCCGGCTCGCGCCGGCGTCCACAAGGGCCAAGAGGACCCGCTGGCTGTTGTGCAGGCCGCCCAGCCGGTCGAGATTGCGTTGCATGGCCTCGGGATAGACCACCAGCGCCTCAATCACGCCTGCCAGACGGTGGAGCGCAAAATCAAGATGTACGGTCGCGTCCGGGCCAATCCCGCGCTCAACCGAGGAGTGGGAGATGTCTCGCTCGTGCCAGAGCGCCACATTTTCCAGCGCCGGTGTCACGCTGGAGCGCACGAGGCGCGCCAGGCCCGTCAGGTTCTCCGTAAGCACCGGATTGCGCTTATGGGGCATGGCCGACGAGCCCTTCTGTCCGGCGGAGAAATACTCCTCCGCTTCCAAAACTTCGGTGCGCTGGAGATGGCGAATTTCAGTGGCGAGCCGCTCCACCGAGCCGGCGATCACTCCGAGCACCGAGAAAAAAGCGGCATGGCGGTCGCGCGGGATGACCTGGGTGGAGACGGGCTCGGGCGTCAGGGCGAGCTTTTCGGCCACATGGGCCTCCACCTTAGGGTCTATATTGGCATAGGTGCCCACCGCGCCGGAAATCGCGCAGGTGGCAATGTCGGCCCGCGCCGCCGCGAGGCGCGCCTTGGCGCGGTGAAACTCGGCGTAAAACCCGGCGAGCTTGACCCCAAACGTCGTCGGCTCGGCGTGGATGCCATGGCTGCGGGCGATGGTCGGGGTGAATTTGTGTTCTTCCGCGCGCGCCTTCAGGGCCGCAAGCACCCGGTCGAGCCCTGCGATTAGAAGATCGCTCGCCCGCGAGAGTTGCACCGCCAGGCACGTGTCGAGCACGTCAGAGCTGGTCATGCCCTTATGGAGGTGGCGGGCTTCCTCGCCGACATGTTCGGCCACGCTGGTCAGGAAGGCGATGACGTCGTGTTTCACCTCACGCTCGATTTCATCGATCCGGGCGACGTCGAAGCCGCCCCTGGCGCGCACGGCCGCGCTGGTGCCTGCCGGAACGGTCCCAAGTGCCTCCATCGCTTCGCAGGCCAGCGTCTCGATCTCCAGCCAGATCCCATACTTGGCCTCCTGGCTCCAAATGGCCGCCATTTCCGGCCGGGTATAGCGATTGATCATTTGAAGAGGTCTCCTGGCAGTGCGTCGGCGCCCAGATGGCGCGCGGGACTGGGTTTCATGGGAAGAACGCCAGCCTGCGGAGGAACGCAACCGTCCATACCTGCTTCCCCGCGCAAGACTCGCCAACCGCGCTCATACATAGTTAACTTTTTTGGCAGTGGGCCACTGGTGGCCGGCTTTGGGCCGCGATAGCCTCTCATCCTTGCGGTCCGGGGGCTACCGGCGCTGCGCAAAATCCGAAGCCATCGGGCTTCGGGGTCAAAGCCAGGAAGGGCGGCGCCGTGCCGCTCCACATGTAGGGGTTTTATAAGACACCATGAAGAAGCTCATGTTTTCATCCGCCGCTGCGGTCGCCATGGCCGGTGCGGCCTTCGGGCAATCTGCGGACATGCCGCCCGCGGCCGATCCCGGCGCATGTTTCGCCCGGGTCCTCATCCCCGAGACGACAGAAGTGGTCACCGAACAGGTCGTCGACCGTCCTGAGTCCACCGAAATCCAGGTCATTCCGGCCACCTTCGAGACCGTGACCGAGCAGGTGCTGATCAAAGAAGAAACGATCGAGTACCGCACCATTCCGGCCACCTATCAGACGATCACCGAACAAGTGATGATCGAGCCAGAGAAGACCGAGACCCTCGTCATTCCCGCCCAGTTCGAGACCTATACCGAGGACGTGCTGGTACGCCCGGCCTACACGACGTGGAAGCCCGGTGCAGGCCTGTTCGGCCGCGGCGCGGCTGGCACAGGCACGGCGCCCGGCTCGGGCGAGACCCAGGTGGCCACCGGCGAGCTTCTGTGCCGCGTTGAGGTGCCCGCTGTGTTCGACACGGTCACGCGCACGCGCCTCATTTCACCCGAGCGCACCGAGACGCGGGTGATCCCGGCGCGGTTCGAGACGGTGACCAAGCAAGTCGTCGCCACGCCGCCCCAGGTGATTGAAGAGATCATCCCGGCGCAATTCGAAACCGTGGAAGTGCGCCGTATGATCAGCGCGCCGACCGAGGAAATCGTCACCATTCCGGCCACCTTCAAGACAATTGAAAAACGCGTCGTGACCGGCGGCGGCGGCTTGGAATGGCGCGAAGTGCTGTGCGACACCAATGCGTCGCCGGCCAAGATCCGCGAAGTCCAGACCGCGTTGACGACGGCTGGCTATCAAACGCCGACGGACGGCGCCTTTGGCCCAGCCACGCTGCGGTCGATGGAAGCGTTCCAACGCGCCAATGGCCTTCCCGTGGGCTACCTGACGGTCTCGACCGTTCAGGCTCTTGGCGTGACGCCTTACTAAAGCGCCAAGCGCCCACGCCTGAGGGGGTGGGCTGCGCCAATACAACGACCCCCGCAGGCCTTGGCCGGCGGGGGTTTTTCTTAAGCGGGCTCCGACGCCGGCGCGGCCTAACTGGCTTGCACCGCGGCGATGTAGGCCTCGACATTCTCCTCAAGGATGGACAGCGGCACAGGGCCATTGGCGAGCACCACGTCGTGGAATTCGCGAATGTCATAGTCAGGGCCCAGGGCCTGCTCGGCGCGGGTCCGCAGCTCTAGGATCTTGATCATTCCAATCTTATAGGCCGTCGCCTGGCCGGGCATCACGATGTAGCGGTCAATCGCCTTGATCGCGTCGCCCTCGGGGTTGGGCGTGTTATCCAGCAGCCATTGGGTCGCTTCTTCGCGGGTCCAGCGTTTGTCGTGGAGGCCTGTGTCGACCACCAGGCGCGCGGCCCGCCACAGCTCCATGGCAAGGCGGCCAAAGTCGCTGTAGGGGTCTTCGTAAAAGCCCATCTCCTTGGGGAAATATTCCGAGTAGAGCCCCCAACCCTCGGTATAGGCCGTAATTCCGGAAAAGCGCCGGAAGCTTGGGATGCCTTCCAATTCCTGCTGGATGGCGATCTGCATATGGTGGCCCGGCGTGCCCTCATGGAAGGCGAGCGCTTCCATCTGATAGGTGGGCATATCCTCCATCCGGTAGAGGTTGGCGTAATAGGTGCCCGGGCGCGATCCATCCGCGCTGGGGCGTTGGTAGAAGGCTTTGCCCGCCGATTGCTCGCGGAAGGGCTCAACGGCTTTGACGATCATGTCAGCTTGGGGAAAGCGGTTGAACACTTCCGGCAGGCGCGCCTCCATGCCTTGGATGATGTCTTCGGCCTGGGTGATGTAGGTCTGGCGGCCCTCATCGGAGTTGGGCAGGTAGAACTGCGGATCGGTGCGCATGAACGCGAAGAAGTCTTGCAGGCTGCCTTCAAACCCGACCGCGGCCATGATCTGGCGCATCTCTGCATGGATGCGCTCGGTCTCGGCCAGGCCCAGATCGTGGACTTCTGCGGCCGTCATCTGCGTGGTCGTGCGCGCTTCAAGCCGGGTTTCGTAATAGGCCTCGCCGTCGGGCAGCTTCCAGACCCCGTCCTGCGTCGTGGCGACCGCCGCATGGGCCTCCAGAGTGTCGATCAAGCGGCCATAGGTCGAGCCGACGGTATCGCTCAGCGCCGCGGCGGCGCGCGCCTTGAGGCTCGCGGCGTCCTCGCTTGTCAGGCTTCCGCCCGTCACCAATGCGTCGACTTTGCCAGCAAAGTCTTCGTAGAGCGGTGAGGGCGTGTCCTCATCGCCGGTGAAGGGATAGCCGGTCACCACATTGCGGGCATCGGCGAGCACATAGTCATAGACAAAACGCGGCGGCTGTATCCCCCGGGCCTCCGCCTCCACCGCGATGTCGATCAACCCGCCCAGATAGGCGTCAACGCCGGCAAGGCGCTCCAGATAGGCCTCGGCGTCCTGGGCGCTCGCAACCCGATGCTGGTTGATGAGAAAGGCCGGAATGCGGCTCTGGGCCCCGAACATCTGGTTGAAGCCATAGCCATGGTAGCGAAACGGCCAATCGGCCTCGGCCCGCTCAAGCTGGTATTCGGCGATGCGCCAGGACAGCTTCGCCTGGTCATCGAGGGCGCTGTAGTCAAACCGCTCGCGCATTTCGGCCACTTCAGCGCGCTGGATTTCCAGCTCCTCCAGGGCGGCCTCCATGGAGGGGTCGTCCCACTCGCCATAGGCCTCGCCCTTCATGCCAAGGTAGGTCTGGGACATGGGGCTGCGCGCAACCGCGGCATCCCATTTCTCCTCAAACCACGCATTGATCGCCTCCGTTTCGCTAACCTCCCGGGCGGGCGGAATGGAGGCATCGGTCGTGCCCGTGGGCGTGGGCGCCGGCGCATCGGTGGGCGCGCCGCAGGCGCTGGCAAGGCAGGTCAGGGAAAGCGCAAGGGTCGCGAAACGCATGGGCAGGGGTCACTTTGCAGTTGGAAAACGAAGGCTCAGGCCTGTGTCTTAACCGATTTTGGCGATTGGTTAACCTTTGACCGGCTAATCGGGCATGGCAAGTAGAGTACCCGGCCACAGCAGCGACTTGGAGCTGGTCGCGCCCGCGCCGAATCACGCCATTCCCCGGGGGGCGTGCAAGAGTAGGACGAGCCCATGGAGCCACAAGACCCCATGCCGGAGACCGAGCAAGTCGCGCCCATGGGCCAGCGCCGCGTCGATCCCCTTCAGTTAGTATTCTGGGCGAGCCTTCTGGTGGCGGTGGCGGCCGCTAGCCTCGCCATCGCATGGCCCGAGGCGGTGGGCTCCACCGGGCCAGTCCTGCTGATCGCCATGGCCGCCGGCGGCATGGTCTTCCTGCTTTGGGTCTTGCGCGGGGCCGGGCGCAAACTGGGCCTTTTTCCCGATCGAGAGCTGGCCGCCGCCATGACGGCGCCCCAAAGCCCCCGCTTTCAATGGATCGAGGCCCTGGACGAGGCGGTGCTCATCTCCGATCGGTCGGGCACGCCGATTGCCGCAAACACGGCCTATGACGCCCTTGCCGGCCTTGCCCTGACGCGCCTTGACGGACAGGAAGCGGTCTCCGTTGACCGGCTGTTCAACGCCTCGCCGGCGGTCTCGGCGCCCGTGTTCCGCCTTGGAAAGGCCGCCCGAAGCGGCGAAGCGCGCCGCGAAATTCTCCCGCCCGTCACGCTTGGCCGCGACGGTGTGCCGGCCCAGTTCGAAGTCGGCGTCTCGCCGCTGCCCCGGGGGCGGTGCCTCTGGCGCCTCAGGCGGATCGCCGGCAGCGAGGAAGCCACGGGCGCAGCAGACCTGCGCTCGCTTTACGTAGAAGATGCGCCGATGGGCTTTTTTGCCGCCCGGCCCGATGGCAACCTGACCTATGCCAATGGCTGGCTGCGCGAGCTGCTGGGCCTTCCCGAGCAAATCAGGGAAGTGCGCATTGACGACATTATGCGCCCGGAATTCGTGAAACTGTTGTCGCGTGACCGCAAGACGGGCCAGCCCGGGCGCGCCGATATTATGGTGCGCGGGCGCGACGGCGTGGAAGTTCCCGTCCAGGCGATCACGACCTGGTCTGGCCGCGGCGCGTCTTCCCATGGCCGCACGGTTTTGCTGCCCAATGCCCAGACCTATGCCGGCGCAGAGGCGCGCCCGCCGCGCCCCGATGGCAGCGACCCGATGTTCGACGATGCCCCGTTTGGCGCTGTGCGCCTCAACGGCGATTCTGTTGAAACGGCGGTTATTCTCGACTCCAACCGCGCGCTGATGGGCCTCACCGAAGGCCGGGCCATGCCAGGCGCGCGCTTTGCCGACCTGTTTGCCGCAGAAGACCGGCCCGAGGGGCTTGGCGACAAGTTGCTTGAGGCCATCGACAAACCCATGCCGCTGAAGCTGGAGGGCCCTGCGCCCCTTCGCCATGTCAGCGTGTTTGTCACCCTCGATAGCCAGGGCCGGCCATCGGTCGCCTATGTCATCGATATGACCGAGCAGAAAGAGCTCGAGCTGCGCCTCGCCCAGGGCGAAAAGATGCAAGCGATTGGACAGCTCGCCGGCGGCGTGGCCCATGATTTCAACAATGTTCTGACCGGCATCATGCTCAACACCGACACGCTGGTCACGCGCCATCCGGTCGGCGATCCCAGCTTTGAAAACCTTAAATCGATCCACGAATTTGCCGTGCGTGCCCGCGATCTGGTGCGCATGCTGCTGGCCTATGCCCGCCAGCAAACGTTCAAGTCTGAAGTGCTGAACGTGACCGACTTCCTCGGCGAATTTTCCATCCTGCTTGGCCAAATTCTCGATGAGCGCATCACGCTTGAGGTCAAGCATGGCCGCGATTTGCCTGCGATCCGCGCCGACAAGAACCAGATCGAGACGGCCATCATCAATCTGTCTGCCAATGCCCGCGACGCGATGCTTGCCGATGGATCCGGCGGCACGCTCGCCATCCGCACGTCCACCTCGACTGGGAAAGAGGCCCACGCCCTTGGCTTCAATTATGTCGAGGATGGCGAGTATCTGTTGATCGAAGTCGAAGACGCCGGCTGCGGCATGGCCCCGGATGTCATGGACAAGATCTTCCAGCCCTTCTTCACGACCAAGGAGGTCGGCGTGGGTACCGGCCTCGGCCTGTCGACCGTTTACGGCATCATCAAACAGTCGGGCGGCTTTATTTTCCCGAAATCGGAAATCGGCAAAGGCACGACATTCTACATCTATCTGCCTGCCCTGGCCGCTGACGAATTGCCCGCCGAAGAAACCGCCGCCGTCGAGGCCCAGGTGAGCCCGCGCCCTGTGGATATGTCTGGCCGTGGCCGCATTCTGCTCGTTGAGGATGAGGACGGCGTGCGCGGGATTGCCGCCCAGCTGCTTGAATCCCGCGGCTATGAGGTCGAGCAGGCCTGCGACGGTGAAGAGGCCATGGAAATGCTCACCGAGGCGCCGGAAAGCTTCGATCTCATCATTTCCGATGTGGTGATGCCGGGCATGGATGGGCCGACCCTGATCCGTGAGGCGCGCGACCTACTTGGAGATGCAAGGGTGATTTTTATCTCAGGCTATGCCGAGCGCGATGTGGCTGGCCAAATTGACGAGGACCGCCATGTGTCGTTCCTGCCCAAGCCGTTTACTGTGAAGATCCTGGCTGAACGGGTGAAAAGCGAACTTGGCGCCCGCAAGGAAAAATCCGAGAAGGAAGCCGCCTAGGCTGGTTTGGCCGGCGCCAAACTACGCCGGCTCGATCTTGCCTGATCGGCCCCAATCCCCGATGCTCGGTTCCTCAGTGACAAGAAGAAACGGGGCAGCGGCATGAAGACAGCGCGAACAGCGATTGCCACCTTGGTGGGCGCAGCCTGGCTTTCAGCTTGCGTGGCGGCCCCCGAAGAGGCCCCGCTGGGCGCCCCAGGACCGGTGAATGCCGCCATTGACGGCGTGGTGGATGACGGCGCGTTTCCGTTTCTGTATGTGCGGGTTGAGCGCCTCGATGGCAGCCTCGTTTATGAGCGCAGTGCGGCAAACCCGGACTTTGCAGCCGCCGCGCCCACCGGCGAGACCTGGATGCGCCTCTGGTCCATGACCAAGACAGTGACCATTGCCGCGATCCTGAGCCTGGAGGAAGACGGCGTGCTTTCGCGCACCGACCCGGTCACCGATTACATCCCCGAATTTGCCGGCCTCCGGGTGCTCGGCGCCGAGGGAGAGGCGGCGTGCGATGCGCCCCTGCGTGCCCCGCGCCGCGCGATGACGATCGAAGATCTGCTGAACCATACAGACGGCTTCTACTATCCCTTCACCGGCTATGACTGCCTGGACGAGGCCATGCGCGCTGCCCGCTTGCCCGAGGCGGCCTCGAGCGAAGACGCCATCGCCCGCATATCGGGCCTTGCCCTACACCCTGGCGGGCTCGGCGAATACAATTACGGGATCGGCACCCTCGTGCTCGGCCTGGTGGCGGAGCGGGCCACGGGCATGGCGTTTGACGCGGTGGTTGAAGCCCACATCACCGCGCCCCTCGGGCTGACTGAGACCCTGCGTTACACGCTGCCCGAGGGCGTTGAGACGGCGCCGCAAATGGTCGGCGCCGACGGGGCCTTGCGCCTGGCGCGGCCGGGCGAGCTGGACATTTTCGGTGGGCCGGTGCCGGACTACGCCGCCGATACGCGCGTCTTCCTGGCCGGCGAAGGCATGGTCGGCACGCCAGAGGGCTACACTGCGTTTCTGCGTATGATGGGCAACCTTGGCGCGCTGGGCGGCGCCCGATTGCTCGAAGAAGACACGGTCCGCGACTGGTATGCCCCCAAGACGCAGCTCGACAGCCCCTACGGCCATAATGGCTTCAACATCTGGGTCACGAGCGGCCAGTTCGACGATCTGCCTGACCAGAAGCCCGGGCTTCTGGTGGGCGGCGGCTATGAGGGCACCGCGTTCTGGATCGATATGGATGCGGGCTATGTCGGCCTGATCATGTCCCAGGTGCTCGGCCCAGCGACTGGCGGCGTGGACGAGGTCTCGCGCCTGCGGGGTCTGATTTACGAGCACATTCTGGAGCCAGGCGCCCAGCCCTGACCGGTCAGGCTGCGCCGCGGCGGGCAAACCAGACCCAGAAGCTCAGGACGACGGCGGTGGCAGACACAATCGTCATCACCGTTCCGGGAACAAACGTGCCATATCCAGGAATGTCCACAAACGCGAAATAGCCAACATCGATCAGCCCGCCGACAAGGGCGGTCACCCAGATCGATGTGAGATTGCCGCGCCAGATGAAGATGCCGCCGACCACGGTGACGAGCCCGGCCCAGCCGAGATTCCATCCATGTTGGTTGAGAATGCCGCCGACTGCGGGATGGTAGTCATGCTCCAGCGCGGCCGGGTCAACGGCCGCTGCGATGCTTTGGAAGCCCGCCGCGGTATCGGCGGGGATGACAATGGCCCCGGCCAGAATGTGCACAAGGCCCCAGATCACCCAGAGGACGGCGGCGATCTTGAGGGCAAGGGATTGAAGACTGGTCATGGCATGGGCCTTTCGCTTGCGCCGCTAGGGGCGTGTGCAGAAGAAAACTCCAAATCGCGCGCTTAGGGCGGCGGCGCTGGGGCGCCCAATTCGCTGGTCCGCAGTTGGCGCAAAATCTCGAACAGCGCCGCGGTGTCCAGCCCGAAGATGATAAAGCCGTCGGCGGCGACAAACCCGCCAAGCAGCCGCCATTCCCCGGCAATGAACACATCGCCAAAGCCCACCGTCGTGATCGACACCAACGCAAAATAGACCCGTGCCTCGAAATCCTCGAACAGGCCAAGCCAGGCAAACAGCAGCGCCCAGCTGAAGACGACCAAAAGAATACCGACCAGCATCCAGATCACACTGACCGTCAGGATTGAGGCGTCGCGCAGGGGCTCCGGCCACCCCGCCCAGCGCCGGGCCAGCACATCGGCCACCTCCGTTGCCACAATGATGAAGCCCACGGCGAGCGCGATGGTCAGGCAGGTGAAGCCAAAGCCGAGGGCGAGTTCAACCAGCATACCAGGCCCTTTCCCCGTCGGCCCTTGGCGCGCTGCGCAGTGAAGAGTGCGCGCCCGGGCCTATTCCGACAAATCTGCCACGCCGAGACCAAGGGCGACAATCACCGCGCCGGCCTGGGCGCCGATGGAGCCGCGCGCGGTGGCCCGGTTTTGCTGGTCGCCCATGGCGCGCCGGGCAAAGGTCATCATCTCCTCGCTTTCGGCGAACTTATTGTGACGCGTGCCATCGGCCTCGATGCCCGAAAGGTCGACCACGGTGACGCCCGGCGTCGCCTCGATCCGAGACCTGTAGGGCTCCTGGGACGGATCCATCGCGCCCAGGCGTTGCACCCCGCCAGCAAGAACTTTGGACAGGCCGAGGGCGCGGTCATCGGAAGAGACAAGAAACGTGAAGTGGGGCCGCGCCTCGCCGAGGGATTCGAACTGATGCTCAAACACATGGATATCCAGGTCTGGGGCGGCGAGGATCACGTCGGTGATCTTGGCCGGCAGATCGCCGCGGCGGATCGCCATTTGGCGCAGGGTCTCCATGGTGATCCAACTGCCCATGGAGTGGGCCAGCAAGGTGATCTGGGTGACCCCGTCTCGGGCCGCCGCCTCGGTCAACACGCGCTCAAAAGCGTCGCGCGCTGCCGTGGCGCTTTCCTTGTCGTAGTAATAGCCAAGCAGGTCCCCATTAGAGGGCCAGGAAAACAGGACAGGGGCAGCGTCGACCGTGACATCGGCAGTGATCTGCGCAAGCCGGTAGACGGCCTCGGGAAAGCTCACATTGTATCCGTGGACGAAGATCAGGAGCCGCCCTTCGTTGCCCCGCGCATCAAACCAGGACCAGGCCTCTTCGGGCACGGCGGGCTGAAGTGTCAGGGCCGCGAATTCGTTTTCGGCATCCGGCTGAGACCCCGAGGGCCATTCCAGCCTGCCCAATTCATGGTTTGGCGGCACCGAGACCTGGATAAGATGGCTCGACACCTCCCGGCTGCGCTCGCCTGAATAGATTTGTCCGGCCACATCCGACGGCGCCCGGGTCGTGATAGCCAGAAGATCGACCACCTGGCCACCTTCCGGCGCTTGATCCACAGGGATAAGCAGGGGCTCAGAATTCGAAAGACACCCGGCCAACAGGGCAAAACCCGCTGCGCAGAGGGGCGCGCGCGCCCGCGCGAAGACCGCTGTCCAACACTTGGCCAACCCATCGGCAAACATAGCGCACCTCCGTCGTACGTTATCTGTCCTTCGCGGTGCAGCAAAAGTAAAGGCCGGGCGCCTGGGCGGCATGGATAGGCGCGGGCTTATCCGACGGGGCAGGGCGGGGTGGTAGGCTGTCGCCCATGTTCACCGACCGAGACCACGATAGCTTCGCCTGGAGCCTTGATTTCGCCGCGCGCACATTTGCCGGGGCGATGGACCGGTTTGCGCCTTCGGGCCGCGTGGCGCCCCATCTTATGCGCGGCGTCTGGGTCGCGGCATGCCGGGAGCTTTACTATCTGGAGCGGTTTTTGCGCCGGCTCCTCGTCGTGCTGGCGGCAAGGCAGGGCGTTGAGCCGGTCGCGCCCGGAGCCCCGGCGCGCCAGGCGCCCGATACGCCGCTGAAACCGCAGCGGCAAAGATGCCAAAACGCCGGTCCGAGCAAGGGCGCGGAGCGGACCTTTGCAGTGGCCGACCGGCATATGAGCCACGCCGCAATTGCCTCGAAGCTCGCCACGCAGCCTTGGGTGGCCGGCCGCAGGTGTGACATGGCCTGGCCCGTGGGCGACCGGCCCCTTTCTGCTGGCCCTAACACGGCCATGACGCCCGCGCCGCCCATCGTCGACGCCCGCGCCTTGGCCGCGCGGTTTGCGGCTCTATCGGCCGTGCTTGCCGACCCTGAGCCCCATGCCGAGCGCCTGGCGCGGATGATGGCGCGGCGGCGCTTTCCCCTGCGCTTGGCCATGCCGCCCGCCCTGGCGCGCGGCCGGGGCCTGGACATGATGCGCAGCGCCTATCTTGAGGTCGAGCGCCTCGCCGTGGTCGCCCTCGACTGGATCGCAGTGAAGCGCATGGGGCTGGCCAGCCCCGCGCGCGGCCAGCCGCCGCCCGGGCCGAGGCCTGCCGACTTGCCCAGCGCGCAAGGGGCGGCCGAGCCGGCCACCGGGCCGCCAGGCGATCCGCCCCAGTGAAGATCAGATCGGTCTGGAGCCATCCAGAACGCGCAGCTGCGCGTAAACGAGGCATGACACCTCTTTCTTTTATGAAGCGCTTGCTGCTCGTTCCGGTGATTGGGAGTCTTGCCATGGCCGCCAATGCCGAGCCGATGACTTGTGAGTTGGTCTCTGACCTTGCCGACCCAGACGAGTCGGCGGCTTGGCAGGCGGTGAATGACGGGGTGATGGGCGGGCGCTCAAGCGGCGGGCCGAGCTGGCAGAGCGATGTGATGACGTTCTCCGGGGTGATCAACACCAATGGCGGCGGCTTTTCTTCCGTGCGCCGGGATATCGAGCCCGGGCGCATGGAGGGCGCAGCGGGCCTGAAATTGCGGCTACGCGGCGACGGGCGCACCTACCGGGTCACGGTGCGCACCGCGGCGAAGTATCGGGGCCGGTCGATCAATTACCAGGCTGACCTCGCCCCAGAGATGGCTTCAGAGTGGAGCGAGGTGTTCGTGCCCTTCGAGGCGTTTCGCGCCTCGGTGTTCGGCCGCGCGGTGCCGGCCCCCGCGCTTGATCCGTCGACGGCCTGGTCGCTGGGTCTGATCCTGGCCGATGGGCAAGACGGGCCGTTCACCCTTGATGCGGCTTGGATTCAGGCCTGCTGGAGCGGCGAGGACCCGGCTGCCTGACGCAGGGGCCCTGCCGCCGCCATGGCGGCGCCTGCCGGTCAGACCGTCCGCTTGGCCTTGTCCTTCGCGTTGGTGGCCTGGATGGCGGCGCGGGCAGCGCCCCACTCTTCATCGCCCCAGGCGGCGAGTTGGGCAAAGTTGCCGCCAGAGGCGTTGTACATGGCCCCGTCGATGGCGATCGTTTGGCCATTGATGTAGTCGGCCCCGGGCGCCATCAGCAGCACGGCCAGATTGACCAATTCGTGCATCTCGCCGATGCGCCCCATGGGATTTGTGACCCCGCGCCCAGAGCCCATCTCGTCGGTGCTCGAAGCCTGGGGGGCAAGCCGCGCGGTCATGCCCTCGGTCGGGAAGGGGCCGGGCGCGATCGCGTTAAAGCGAAGGCCCTTCGGCCCCCACTCCACCGCCAGGGATTGGGTCATGACATTCACCCCGGCCTTGGACATGGCCGAGGGCACCACATAAGGCCCGCCATTCCAGATCCACGTGGTCAGGATAGAGCACACATTGCCTTTCAGCCCTTCGCGGATCCACCGCACGCCAATGTCATGGGTCATGTAGAAACTGCCGCGGAAGACGATGTTCGAAATGGCATCAAAGCCGCGGATCGAGAGGTCTTCTGTGCGGGAGATGAAATTGCCGGCCGCATTGTTCACAAGCCCAGTCAGCGGCCCGTGGCCCGACCAAATTGCGTCATTCATGTCCGAGATCGCCTCGGCGACGCGGATATCGCAGGCATGGGGCACAACTTTGCCGCCATGCAGATCCATCAGCTCTTTGGCGGTCTCTTCGCAGACCGCCCCGCGGCGCCCGCAAATGTGGACCTCGGCGCCGAGCTTTAGAAAGCCCTCGGCCATTTCCTTGCCGAGCCCGGTGCCCCCGCCGGTCACAAGGATACGCTGGCCCTCCATCAATCCGTCTTTGAACATGAGTTTTGTGATATCCATCGGACTTTCCTCCTGCGTGTTGCGTAGTACTTACGACGTAAACCAGTCGGAGCAACGCCATGATCAGGATTACTTTCGCCGCCATCGTTTTCGGGCTGGCCGCCGGCGCCGCCCATGCCGATGGCAAAGACGTGTTCGGCATCTGGCTGACCCAATCCCAAACGGCGAAATTGGAGATTACCGATTGCGGAGACGGGACCCCCTGTGGCCGCGTGGTCTGGATTGATCCGGCGAGCCTTCCCGAAGGCCTCACGGCGGAGACCTCGCTCGACGTGAACAATCCCGATCCGGCAATGCAGGACCGGCCAGTTCTCGGCTTGATGATGCTATCCGGGTTTGAAGCCCGCCGGCGCGATTGGCGCGGCGGCGAGATCTACGACCCAGAGGAAGGGCGCACCTATGGCTCGCGGTTGAAGCGGCTGGACGATGGCACCCTCGAGGTCAAAGGCTGTGTTGGCCCGTTTTGCCAAACCCAGGTCTGGCAGCCGGCCACGCTGGAAGAAGGCTGAGGCGGCTCAACGCCGGAAGGGCAGCGTGACCACGCGCCAAAGCACCCAGAAAGGCACAACGACCCCGGCGCCATAAAGCGCCGGCCGCCAGAAATTCTGCGCTGCCCAAACCGCGCCCTGCCAAAGGCGCTGCGCCGCCTCGCCGGCCGCCCCGGTCAGCGAGTCTTCGGCTGCGGTTTGGGCGCCTTGCCAGGCCATCACAAAGCCGCCGACCAGAATGCAGACCAGAAGAAGCTTTACCGCGCCCCAAATCGAGAGGCCGAAAATCCTCACCAGAAGCGGGCGTTTGGGGGCCTTGGCTGGCTTGATCGGTGCCGGCGGCGCGGCTTCAGTTTGCTCTGAGCCTGAACTGCTGGGGTCCGGCGCCGCAGCCTTCCGATCAGCCGTATCGGCCCCACCGCCCTCGCCGGGGCCCTGGGCCAGGCGCGTGATCACCCAACCGCCGGGAAGTCGTAAGGCCATGGCCGGCGTTTAGCCACAAAGCGCGCGCCGCGCCAGCGCAGCCCTACTTTTTCGCGGGCAGGGCCGCCGGCCCCCTTTCACCACAGCGGCGACCTTCCTAGTTAATATCAGCCCGCTCAACCAACGGAGCCTCGCCGCCATGCACCCCCGCGCTTATCTTGCCGCCGCCGCCCTCTGCTTGACGCTTTCTGCCACCGCCGAAATCACCTCAGAGGGCGATGCAGATGTGCCCGCCGGCGGCGAGCGCGTCACCATGGGCAATCTGGTGATGGAAGCGATCCCTGAAATCCCTGCGGAAATAAGCGCGCGGCGCCGGCAATATTCGAGCTTCCGCGGCCACGGATTCAGCGATTGGAGCGGCGAGGGCATCTTGATCTCCACCCGGTTCGGCGAGGTCAGCCAAATCCACCAGGTCTCCGCGCCGCTTGGAATGCGCCGCCAACTCACCTTCTATGATGAGCCGGTTTTCGGGGCCAGTGCCGACCCCGATGGCGACGGGTTCGTGTTCGGTAAGGATACAGGCGGCGATGAATTCTTCCAGGGCTTTTACTTCGACACAGATACCGGCGCCGTCACCCAGTTCACAGAACCAGGAACGCGCAACCGCGACATTGCCTGGGCCGATGATGGCACGCAAGTCGCGTGGTCTCGGGCCACCGATGGCGACCCTGATTGGGATATACTGATCGGCGATCCCGAGGCGCCGGAAAGCGTGCGCGTCGCCCATGAAGGCGAAGGCGGGCTGGTCCCGATCGACTTCTCCGCCGACGGAACGAAACTCGCCGCCCAGCAATACCTTTCCATAGCGAAGAGCCGGATCTTCATTCTCGATCTGGAGACCGGGGACTGGAACGAATTCAACCCGAATGACGATGTCGCCTATAGCGGCGCCGTCCTGCTGGCCGATGGCGACATCCTCACGGTCACCGATAAGGACGCCGAGTTCCGAAATCTGGTGCGCTACGACGGCGAAACCGGCGAGGCGACCGTCTACACCGGCGACATCAATTGGGATGTGTCGGGCTGGGATGTGTCCCCGGATGAAAGCCAAGTCGTGTTCACGCTGAATGAAGGGGGGCTCGGCACGATCAGGCTTCTGGATTTGGAGACCGGCGAGATCACGCCTGGCCCTGCGCTTCCAGTGGGGATCGCCTCAGGCGCCCGCTTCAGCCCCGATGGCGGCGATGTTGGCTTCACGTTCAACAGCGCGGCCAGCCCGGCCGATGCTTGGAGCTTCAATGTCGAAACGCTGGAGCTCACCCGCTGGACCCAGGCGGAGACGGGCGGGCTCGACCCAGCCGGATTTATTGAACCTGAACTGTTTACATACCCCAATGAAGACGGCTTCGACATTCCCGCCTTCATTTACCGGCCAGACACCGAAGGGCCCCACCCGGTGATCATCCAAATCCATGGCGGGCCCGAGAGCCAGTCCCGGCCGCGTTTCTCTAGCACAATCCAATATTGGGCGCGCGAACTGGGCGTCGCCGTGGCAGTGCCAAATGTGCGCGGTTCGTCGGGCTATGGCAAAACCTACGTGTCCTTGGACAATGGCCTCAACCGCAAGGAGAGCGTCGAAGACATTGGCGCGCTGCTCGATTGGATCGAGACCCAGGACGACCTCGTTTCAGACCGGGTCGTCGTCTATGGCGGCTCCTATGGCGGATACATGGTGCTGGCTTCGATGATCGACTATGGCGAGCGCCTGGCCGGCGGCGTCAATATTGTCGGGATTTCGGACTTCACGACCTTCCTGGAAAACACCAAAGGCTATCGCCGAGACTTGCGCCGCGCCGAATATGGCGATGAGCGCGACCCGGAAATCGCCGCCTTCTTCGACGCCATCAGCCCGCTGCGCAATGCCAGCGCCATCGACAAGCCGCTGTTTGTGATCCAGGGCTTCAACGATCCGCGCGTGCCTTACACCGAGTCCGAGCAGATCCTGGAGGCGGTGAAAGCCAATGACACCATGGCCTGGTTCCTCATGGCGATGGATGAGGGCCACGGCTTCCGCAAACAATCCAATCGGGATTTCCAGCGCGATGCGGAAACCCTGTTTCTCATGGATGTGCTCGGCCTGGATTGATCACCTGAAGCGGCGGCTTGCTCATTCGCAACGTCGCGGCCTTACGTGCCATCCCGCCGGCGAAGGCGCGCTCCTTATTCGGCCGCCTTCTGGACGAAGACCTGATGCGGGTAGGGGATCGAAATGCCCTGGGCGTCGAAGGCGAGTTTGACCTGTTTGATCAAGTCGAACTTCACGCCCCAATAGTCAGCCGCCTGCACCCAGCTTCGGGTGGTGATGTCGACAGAGCTGGCGCCCAGATTGGTGATTTGGACGAACGGGGCCGGCTCCTGCTTGATGCGCGGATCGCCGGCGATAATGCCCGAGACAATCGCGACGGCCTTGTCCATATCGTCGCCATAGTCGATGCCAAAATCGACATCGACCCGGCGCGTGGGATAGCCGGAATAGTTTTTGATGATGCCGTCAATGGCCTGGCTGTTTGGGATCAGAATCTGGACATTGTCGACCGTCGCCAAGACCGTGCGAAAGAGGTTGATGTCCTTGACCGAGCCGGCCACGCCCGCTGCCTCGATATAGTCGCCCAGCTTGTAGGGCCGGAACACAATGATCATGACGCCGGCGGCGATGTTGCCCAGCGCGCCCTGCAGCGAAAGGCCAATCGCCAAGGTGAGCGCGCCCAGGATCGCCACAAAGCTCGTCGCTTGCACGCCGAACACTTGCAGCGCTGCGATCAGCACAGCTGCCGTGATCGCCCAGCGTACGATGGAGGCAAAGAAATTGCCCAGCGTGTCGTCGATCGACTCAGATTTCAGCACCTGGTTACGCACCAGACTTGCGAGCCAGCCGGCAATGCGCAGGCCAATGATGATGACCACCAGCGCGCCCAGCGCCTTCATGCCCCAGGCCAGGATGTCAGCCTGGTAGGCGCTCCACAGGGCGGCCGGGTCTAGGAGATTGACGGCGCCGGCGGCGGCCTCAGCTGCGGCCGGGCCCGCCGCGGTTTGGAATAGGGTTACGAGCATTTCAGGGTCCTTTGCAGATCACTTGGGTCCACCGTTCGCCCCGGCGCTTACGGCATTTGGCGGTCAAGACAAGGCGCGGGCGGCGAGAAAGTCCAAAGCGCGCGCAGACCGAAAATCGAAAGGGCGGCGAAGACCACCGCCGGCGCGTTCAGCTCCGCCGTCGCCCAAATGTGCACCACCAAACTGGCCAAGCCCCAGGCCAGGCCGGCCAAGGCCCAACCGCTGGCGCTAAACTGCATGCGCAGGACGGTCGCGGCCCCGAAGGCCGCCGCCCAAGTCAGAAACAGGATTTGCCAAGGCGCATCGGTGGCCTGCAGGCCGAACAACCCGCGCGCAAGGACCGCAGTTTCGCTGGCGAAAACGACGCAAAGCCAGCCGGCCATAAGCGCCGTCAACGCCCCGGCCCAGGGCAGATGGATGCAGGCTTTTGCGGCAGCAAACCCTGCGATCACAAGGCCGAGAAGCGCGCTGTAGGTTATAGCGGGTCCCGCGCCCGCCTGGCTCAGCGCGATCCAGAGGGTGATCATACACATCAATGCTAAGAGAGGCAGCGCGGCTTGCGATAGCCCCGGTTCGCTGCGCCGCTGGGCACGGCCCGCGAGCACAAGACCGCCGATAAAGACCGGCGCCAGCAGGGCAAACGCCATCGGCGGCAGCGTCTCTGGCGCAGCCATGGCGCCAAGCTCAGTCCCACTCCATAGCGGTGTGCCGACGCCGAGCAGAGGCAGAATCGGCATGGTCATCTGGGCAGCCGCCGCCGGCAGAAGGGCGCGCTCAGAAAGGCGAACAAATCGGTCGGCCATGGCACTCCACCGGGGCAGCCAGCGCCGCACGCGCCCCTTTCCAAGGGCCCACACCGACGCTATATGCAAGGGAACTGTTTACCCCGCCGATAGCGCCTCCCCGCCCGGTACGCCAGTGCCGGGCGGAGGTGTTTTTAGCGGGCCTCAAGGAGCGTTCCATGGCCGAAATCCTCATGCCCAAAGCCACGGCCGTCTGGCTGATCGATAACACGACCTTGTCGTTCGACCAGATCGCCGCCTTTTGCAGCCTGCATCACCTGGAGGTGAAGGGCATCGCCGACGGAGACGTTGCAGAGAATATGCGCGGGGTTGACCCGATTGCCGGCGGCATCCTCACCCGCGATGAGATCCGCCTCGGCGAGGGCGACCCTGACTATCGCCTGCGCGTCCAAGAGTCGAAAATCGCCCACATCCCCCAGCCCAAGCGGAAAGGCGCGCGCTACACGCCGGTCACACGGCGCGCTGACAAACCCAACGCAATCGCCTGGTTCATCCGCAACCATCCTGAAGTCACCGATCCCCAGATTTCGAAACTGATCGGCACCACCAAGGCGACGATCACCAAGGTGCGCGATCGCACCCATTGGGACAGCGCCAACATCAAGCCCGTCGACCCGGTCACCCTTGGCCTGTGCAGCCAGATCGAGCTCGACGAAATCATCGCCAAATCCGCAGCAAAGCGCCGCAAAATGGACGCTGAGCGTGAGGCGAGCGAGGCGGGCCCGGGTCTCAAGCCGATTGAACAAGCGCCCGAGCCGGCCCCGGAGGCCAAGCCATCGGACCCCATTTCCGCCGACGATGTGTTCCGCGATTTCACAGGCTGATAGGACTGCGCCGCGCGCCCGGCTTGACCCAGCCGGCGGCGGCCCTCACCTAAGCTCGGCGACCAGAAGAAATGAGATGCAATGACCCGTTTGGACGATGACGAACAGGCCCCGCCCCAGGGCGAGCCGAACGCCTTTCTCGAAGAAGCCCTGTTCAAGGCGCGCACAATCCTCCTCACAGGCGGGATCGACGATAAGCAGGCGCGCCGCGTCTGCGAAAGACTGCTGGCGCTGTCCTCAGAAAGCCGCGATCCGATTCTTGTCGTGGTCTCCTCGCCCGGCGGCCACGTCGAAAGCGGTGACATGATCCATGACATGATCAAATTTGTGCCGGCGCCGGTGAAAATTCTCGGCACGGGTTGGTGCGCATCCGCGGGCGCGCTGATCTATTCGGCGGCAAAGAAAGAAAATCGCTTTGCCTTGCCCAATACGCGGTTTCTCCTCCACGAGCCCCGCGGCGGCGTCGGCGGCCAAGCGACGGACGTGGAAATCCAGGCCCGCGAAATCATCAAGATGCGCGAGCGCCTCAACCGGATCTTCGCCGACGCCACGGGCCAGCCGCTTGAGAAGATCAAGGAAGATACCGACCGGGATTTCTGGATGAGCGCCGAGGAGGCCGTTGAATACGGCCTTGTCGGCAAAATCGTCCAGCACCAGAAGGAAATCGTCTGACGGCGCGGGGCCGGGCGCTGCTGGCAGCGGTCTTCACGGGCAGGTAAGACTTAGCGGCCAAATTGGGCGTTAACCTTAGACCCAAGCGCCCATGCCCACCCGGATTGAAAGCCTTGTTGCGGATGTCCAACCGCTCTCGCCGACCCGGTCTTGGGCCGACGCAGAACGCGCATTTGCGCTGAGCGATGACCAGACCATTTTGCCAGTGGTGTTTGAGCGCACGCCAGTGGGCACGCTGAATCGGGTCCAGCTTTTGAAGGCCTTGGCCGCCGGCCTAAACGCTTCGCCCCACCGGCAACCGATCACCACGCTGGTGGACGCGCCGCCGCCGCTCGCCCAATTGGGCCAGCCGCTTGGCGAAGTCGCCCACCAGATTGCACGCGCTGGCGGCGCTGGCTTCAAGAGCGGCGTGATCGTCGTCAAGGGCGGGGCCTATTTCGGCTATGTTTCCCCAGGCGCCATCCTTAGCGCGCTCGAGGCGGAAAACACGCGGCGCGCCCACCAATTGCGCCGCGCCGGGGCCAAGGTCGAGGCCCTCAGCCGCGAAGCAAGCGCGGCCCGCCAAGGCGGCCAAAGGACACTGGCGCGCTTTGGCCACGAGGTGCGAACGCCGCTGACGGCCATGCTGGGCCATACCGAACGGCTCTTGCGCCAGGAGATGACCCCCGAGGCGCGCAAGAGCCTGGATGTGCTGGTTCGGGCCAGTGAATCGCTTGCGGCTCTTGTCACCCGATCGATCGAGGCTGGCCAGCTGGGCAGCGATGCGGCGCCTGCATCGCCGGTACCATTTGCCCCAAAAGACCTCGCCGAAGAGCTTATTGAGCTGTGGCGCCCGCGCGCCGAGGCGGCGGGCCTCACCCTCACCGCCGCGGTGGATCGCGCCTTGCCCGCGCGCCTTGTCGGGGATGCGCCGCGCATCCGCCAGGTGCTCGGCAATCTGATTTCCAATGCGGTCAAATATACGGCTTCCGGCAGCGTCGCCGTCGAGCTGTCTGGATTGGCGCGGGAAGAGGGGCAGATCGACTTGGAAGCCCGCGTGCTGGACCGCGGCCCCGGCATTGCAGCGGGCGATATCGAGCGCTTGTTCCAACCGTTTGAGCGCCTCGGCCGCGGCGCGGGCCGGCCTGTCGAGGGCGCCGGGCTGGGCCTGAACATCTCCGCCAGCCTGGCCTCTGCCATGGGCGGAAATCTCCACTATACGCCGCGCCCCGGCGGCGGCAGCATCTTCTGCCTGCGCCTTCCGCTGGAGCGTGTCGGCCCGCGGCTTGCCGCCGAAGCGCCGGCGCGCCCACAAAAGCCGACCCGGGCGACGATCAAGCTTGGCGCCATCTTGCTAATTGAAGACCACGCCGCGAGCCGCGCCCTGATCGAGAGCGCTTTGTCTTCGGCAGGGTGGCGCGTCGATACCGTGTCGACCCTGGCCGAGGCCCGCCGCTGCATCGACCAAACGCCCTACCAGGCAATCCTGTGTGACTATTTCCTGCGCGATGGGCAGGGCGATGTGCTGATCAAAATGCTGCGCGGCCATGATAACCCAAACCGCGACGCCCTGTGCTTGGCGGTTACGGCCGACGCCAGCGAGGCGCGGCGCCGGCATTGCCTTGCCGCCGGGTTCGTCGGCGTGATCGTCAAACCGATCCGCGAGGCGGATTTGGTCATCACGCTTGCCGACTACATCGCCGCGGCATCGTCTGACCCGCGGGGCGCATCGGCCATAAGCGCCTGATTGCGCGCCGGCCCGGCTCGCCGTCGGCCCTCGACAGAAGTTGACGCATGTGTCATGTTTAGGTTGGAGGACCGGACATGCTGCACGTTCTGAAGACTGTCTTCTATTTCGGCCCGTTGATTTTTGGGCTCGGCTTCATGGCCCCGCTCATTTCCCAAAGTCTCACTGCCTTTGGCTTCGAAGCTTCATTTGGCCTGTCGAACCTGGCCATCGGCCTACTCGGCGGCGGGCTGCTTGGCCTGTGCGCGCAGATCAGGGGGCGCTGGATATGAGTGCGCGCGACCTCTCGAAAATGTCCAATGTTGAGCTGATGCGCGCCGAGCGTGAGGTCGCCGCCAAACATGTGGGCAAGTTTCCGTATTTTGCTGTCGTCTGGGCGTTTGCGAATTTGGCAATATGGCTGTCGCTTTGGCCCTTGGTGATCTTTGCTGGCCTGCCCCTGTGGATCGCCTTTCCCATCGCGGCCCTCAACATCACTCTAAGTTATTTGCCGAGCCATGAGGCCCAGCACGATATTATCGCGCGGCCGGGCACGCGCCTGCGCTGGCTCAACGAGGCGGTTGGCCACCTGTCGACGCTGCCCCTCGTCTTGCCCTACCGGGTGGCCAAGCTCACCCACCTGGAACACCACAAACACGCCAACCACCCCGAGCTTGACCCAGATGCAACCTGCGCTGCGGAAGGGCCTTTGGCGTCGATTTGGAAAACGATCCAGAATGGACAGCCCCGGGCCACTGGGGGTTTTAACGCCTATGGCGCTGCCCTGGCCCGGATCGGGCGGCCGGAAGTCGTCATTGACGGGGCGCTGTACAACATCGCGTTCTACAGCCTGCTGATCGGCCTGGCTTGGTCGGGATTTGCGATTGAAGCTGCGCTGCTTTGGTGGCTGCCGCGTCATTTCGCGATGATCTACATCCGCTTTTTCTTGAGCTGGGCGCCGCATTACCCCGGCATGGAAGTGGGCCGCTACCGCGATACGCGCAGCTTCCGCTCGATCCTGGGAAACATCGGCTCCCTCGGCATGCAGTATCACCTGGTGCACCACCTCCATCCGCGCATTCCGCTGTACCGCACGCCCATGGCCTATTGGGAATTGCGGCCCATACTTGAAGCGCGCGGATGCGACCTGGGCGGGCTTTAGCGTCCAAGCGGGTAGGGCGCCAGCGCCTGCCCTGTGGCGGGGTGGTCGCTCGCCGTTGCGAGGTAAGCCGGCTCAATCCGCGCATCCGCGGCCTGTTCATAGGCGTAGCCGAGCGCCAGGATCTGCGCATCTGAGCCTGGCGCGGCCATGAAGGACAGGCCAACCGGCAAGCCGCGAACCTCGCCCATGGGGACAGTCAGATGCGGCGCGCCGGCAATCGCTGCCAGGTAGCCGCCCCCGGCCCAAGCGGGCCACACGTCTCCGTTCACTGCGTCGATGGGCGCAGCCAGGGGCGCGGACGGCGCGACGAGCGCGTCTACGCCATGGGCCGCGAGCAGGGCGGTGATGCCTTCGGCGCCCGCGGCGCGCTGCACATCGGCCAGGGCCGCCAGGTATTCGGGATCGCCCAGGCCCGCCGCGGTTGCGGCTTGGTCGAAGATCGATTGGTCGAACAAAGCAAGCTCGACCTCGGCCTGGCCGAGATTGAAGGCGATGACCTCCTCGAGCGTGCGCACGGGCAGATCGGCGGGGCTGCCCGCCAGATATTCATTGAGGCCCGCCTTGAATTCGGTGTCCAGAACGCGCCGCGCCTTGCCCCAGAAATTATCTACGCCGGGCGCGAACTCAGTGATCTCGACCAGGCTTGCGCCTTTGGCCTCTAACTGGGCGAGGGCTGCGTCGAACACGGCGATGATGTCGGGATTTGAGCCTTGTTCAGCGCGCAGAACGCCGATCCGTGCGCCGTCCAAAGCGCCGGCGTCGAGCGCCAATGTGTAGTCCTCGCCTGCGCCGGCCATGGGGCCCAGCAACATGGCCGCGCCACGCACGGTCCGCGTCATCGGGCCAGCCGTGTCTTGGCTGTAGGAAATCGGGATGATGTGAGTCTGGCTGACGAGGCCAACGGTTGGCTTGAAGCCAACGACGCCATTGACGCTCGCGGGGCAACTGATCGACCCATTGGTCTCGGTGCCGATCGCGGCGGCGGCCAGGCCCGCAGCGGCGGCCACAGCAGAGCCCGATGAGGATCCGCACGGGTTACGGTCGAGCATGTGCGGGTTGCGCACCTGGCCGCCGAGCGCCGACCAGCCAGACAGAGAGCGCTCGGAGCGGAAGTTCGCCCACTGGCTGAGATTGGCCTTGCCCAGGATCACTACGCCCTGGGCCCTGAGCCCGGCGACAAGAGGGCTGTCACGGCCGGTCACATTGCCGGCAAGGGCGAGGGCCCCGGCGGTTGTGGCCAGGCGGTCGCGCGTTTCGATATTGTCCTTGATCAGGATGGGCAAGCCGTCGAGCGGGCCGAGGGCCACGCCATCGCGCCGGCGGGCATCGCTCGCGCGGGCCTGGGCCTCTGCGTCGGGATTTGTGGCCAGCACCGCGTTGAGCACCCCGTCTACCGCGCCCTGGCGCGCTTGGAACGCTTCGTACAGCTCAATGGCGGTCACCTCGCCGGCGTCTAGTGCGGCGGACAATTCGGGCAGGGTTTTCGCGGTCCACCCCGCGGCTGGGGCGAGGGCGGTCGCCGACGGCGCAGGCGCCTCGCTGCCCGGCGCGACGGCGCTTTCGCACGCGGCAAAGGCGAGAAATGGCGCCAGAAAAGCGGTCTGGGCGAGGGATTTCATGTCGGCTTTTACCGATTGGGCTCGGGTCTTCACGGGACGGTTGCCTCCTGGCGGCAGATCGCGGAGCGGCGAGCCTAGCTGCGCGGCATCGACTTGTCATTCAGCGCAGCTTGTCTGTTGCCCGCCCGCGGGAAATGCGCCCTTCTGGGCCCATAGAGAGTGAGGGTGATGAGATGATGTTGCTTCTCGGCTCGCTGACGCGGGCGTCGACAAAGCTGGTTTTGAGTTTCGTGCTCGTGATCGTGATCATGGTCTTGTGTTTCGCGTTTGCGCCGGGGCTGATCCGCGGCATGCAGGACTGGATCGAGAATTTGAACGAGCTCTTGCGCACGCCGCCGCTCTTGTCGGACCAGGGCCTTATTCTCTATCGCACGCTGGTCAACGAGAACACGATCTTCGGCATTTTGCTGACGCTGCTGGCGCGGGCGATCATCGAAGTCTGCGCGTTTGCCTTCGGCCAGGGCATGAAGGCCGGGCGAGGCGGCGGCTTTTAGGCGCGCGGGCGTTTTAGGGCGACAACGGCCTGGTCCAGGGCCTGGAGAAAGGCCGACCGGTCTGCCTTTGTGAACGGCGCCGGGCCGCCAGCCAGGCCGCCGACGACGGTATCGCGCAGGTCGGCCTTGATCGCGCGGGTTGCGATGGCGCCGCCAATATTTGCAGGCGTGAAGGGCTTGCCATTCGGCGCGATGACCTGCGCGCCCGCCTCCAGGCAGCGCTGGGCCAGCAGGATGTCTGCCGTGATGACAATTGACTGTGGCCCGGCGCGTTCGGCGATCCAGTCATCGGCGGCGTCAAACCCGTCCGGCACCACCACCAGCCTGACGGTGTCACTCGTCGGCACGCGAATGAAACTGTTCGCGACCACGCGCACATCCAATCCATAGCGGCGCGCGACGCGGTAGCATTCGTCTTTCACCGGGCAGGCATCGGCATCGATCAGCAGGGCGATGGGCGCGGTCACCTAGTCCCGGGTGAGTTTTTTGAACTTTACGCGTTTCGGCTCGACCGCGTCTTCGCCGAGGCGCCGTTTCTTGTCTTCAAGATAGGCGCTGAAGTCGCCCTCGAACCACTCCACATGGCTGTTGCCCTCAAAGGCCAGGATATGGGTGGCCATACGGTCGAGGAACCAGCGGTCGTGGGAGATGACAACGGCGCAGCCAGGAAAGGCTTCCAGGCCTTCTTCCAGCGCTTGCAGGGTCTCCACATCAAGGTCGTTCGTCGGCTCGTCCAGAAGCAAGAGGTTGCCGCCGCGGCGAAGCATTTTGGCCAGGTGCACGCGGTTGCGCTCCCCGCCGGAGAGTTTGCCCACGGGCTTTTGCTGGTCGGTCTTGCGGAAGTTGAAGGCGGAGACATAGGCGCGTGAGTTGACCTCCACACCGCCCAGGTCGAGCACATCCAGCCCGTCGGAAATCTCCTGCCAGACATTGTTGGTGTCTGTGAGGGTATCGCGGCTTTGGTCGACATAGCCGAGCTTCACCGTCTCGCCGATGCGCATGGCGCCGGAATCCGGGGTCTCCTGTTCAAGGATCATCTTGAACAGGGTGGACTTGCCCGCGCCATTGGGCCCGATGACGCCGACAATGCCGCCGGGTGGTAAAGTGAAGGACAAGTCCTCAATCAGGAGATTGTTGCCGAACCCTTTGCGAATGTCTTCAGCTTCCAGGACGAGGCTGCCGAGGCGCGGGCCCGGCGGAATGCGGATTTGCGCTGAGGAGACTTTCTCTTTCTCGGCCTGGCTCGCCATTTCCTCATACTTGGCGATCCGGGCTTTCGATTTGGCCTGGCGCGCCTTGGCGCCGGCGCGCACCCATTCAAGCTCGCGTTCGAGGGCGCGCTGTTTGTTGCTTTCCGAGCGGCTCTCCTGGGCCATGCGTTTGGCTTTTTGTTCAAGCCAGTCTGAATAATTGCCCTGGTAGGGAATGCCCGAGCCGCGGTCGAGTTCGAGGATCCAGCCTGTGATGTCATCCAGGAAGTACCGGTCATGGGTGACCAGGATGACGCATCCCGGGAAATTGATCAGATAGTTTTGCAGCCAGGCAACGGTCTCTGCGTCGAGGTGGTTGGTCGGCTCGTCCATCAAGATCATGTCCGGCTTGGACAGAAGCAGCTGGCAGATCGCCACACGGCGCAGCTCTCCGCCAGATAGGGTCGTCACATCGGCATAATCGTCCGGGCAGCGCAGGGCATCCATGGCCATCTGGATCTTACTGTCGATGTCCCACGCATCGGCGGCGTCGATCTTTTCCTGGAGGGCGGTCATCTCCTCCATGAGCTCATCGGAATAGTCTTCGCCGAGCTTGGCCGAGACGGCGTTGAACGCCTCCAGCATTTGCTTTTCGGGGACGACGGATTCGATGTTTTCGATGACGGTTTTGTCCGGGTCGAGTTTTGGCTCCTGGGGCAGGTAGCCGACCTTGATGCCGTCGGCGGCCCAGGCCTCGCCGTTAAATTCAGTCTCCAGCCCAGCCATGATCTTGAGCAGGGTAGACTTGCCCGCGCCATTCACGCCGACAACGCCGATTTTGGCATCGGGCAGGAAGGACAGGTGAATGTTCTCAAACACCTTCTTGCCGCCGGGATAGGTCTTTGACACGCCTTGCATATGGTAGACGTATTGGGTGGCCATGGGCGCAGGCTCCGGCAAGTTGCGAGGGTCGGCGGGGTGTGGAACATCTGCGCGCGATGATCAAGCCGATCAGTCGATCGCGAGGTAACCCTTGGTCCATGTCGGTGGAAATGCGTGTCGGCGAGGGTAACTTGCCCCAGCCGGCCGGGCCAATGGGCTGGCACGACCTGATCGAGGATTTGGTCGGCGTGAACCTGCGCGGGCTGCGCACGCTTGCGGCGGCATTCGCCCAGCCTGCAACTCTGTTCACTTCAGCGCGGGCGCGCGATTGGGACGGCCAGGTCTTCAGCCCGTCGGTCCGCGTCTACATCTTCCTTATCGCTGTGATCTTGTTTTTCCAGTTCATCTGGGGCGATGCGTCTTCGCCATCGGCTGAAGCGATGCGTGAGCAATTTGAGGCGCTTGCGGCAGCCGATCCGCGGCTCGACGACCCGGAACTGGTCGGGCGTGTGATGAACCTGTTCGCCTTGGTTTTTCCAATTGTGGCCGTCCTGATCTCGTTCATCGGATCGCTTCTTGTGCGGATTTGGGGCGCAGGCACGCCGATCCTCGCGCGCATTCGGCTTTATTTCGCGGCGATACTTCCAAGCACTTTTCTGCAATTGTTTGGCACGGTGGGCCTCGCGCTGACGCCGGCATCTTTTGTCAACTTGGCCCTGGTGGTCGCATTGCTCTTGTACTGGATCGCCGACGTGGCGACGACCTATCGAGGGCTTGCGCCGGTGCATGCAAGAGGTGGCCGGATATGGCGGGCAATCCTCTTTGGTCTCGTCAATCTGATCGCGATTGTGTTAGCATCGAATATCTCGGGAGTGATCGCGGCAAACGTGGAGATTGCGCGAGCCCTCTCGGCGCCGGGGTGATGGACCGGGCGCTGGTGTGTGGGATCAGGTGGCCGCAGCCTTCTCGTCTTCGGTCATCACCGCCTTAAGCTTGGCAAGTTCTGCGCCCGCCTCCGGGTTGCCGAGCCGGTCTGCCAGCGCAAACCAGCGATGGGCGGCGACAAAGTCTGGCGGCGCGCCGTGGCCCCCAGCGGTGGCTACGCCGAGGTTGAACGCGCAGCGCCCGTCGCCGAGACGCGCGCCGGCTTCCCACCATGTGCTGGCCGCCGCGAAATCCTGGCCGGTGCCTTCGCCGACCATGAACATGCGCCCGAGATGGGTGCAGGCATCGATGTCGCCGCCTTCGCCGGCCAGGAGGAACCATTTCAGGGCCATGCTTGCATCGCGCGGCCCGCCAAGCCCGTTGAGCCACATGAAGCCGATATTGAATTGGCCGGCAGCGAGGCCTGCCTTGGCCGCTGACTCATAATAAGTCCGCGCGGCGACAAGGTCTTCGGCCACGCCGCGCCCATGTTGCAACATGGCGCCGTAATTGTTTGCAGCGCCCGGATGGCCGGCCTTGGCCGCGCGCGCCATGGCCTCGGCTGCGCGCATCAGGCGCTCGCCGCCAGAGCTTGTAGTCATCAGCGTATGGGCGGTTTCAAACAGGGCATGGGCGTCGTCTGCCATGACACGGCATTTAGGCGCGGCAGCATCAAGGTCCACTGCAAGCGGGACACTTTGGGCTTGACGCACGCCCGGCTGCGCGAGACCCGTGGCGTATGAAACCCTTGATGATCGCTTTGGCCGCCAGCGCCCTCGTGGCGGCCTGCGCCACGCCCGGCCCGCCCAGTTCTGCGCCTTCCGCCGCTGGTCCAGCGGCCGCGGCTCCAGCAAATGCCCAAGACCTGCTCGGCACATGGGATGTCTCACTATTCTTCTCGCCCGATGCGCCGCCGAGCAAGACGGTCATGGTGATCACGGCCGTCGACGGCGGCGTGGTTTCAGGCAGCTTTTATGGCAGCCCGTTCCAAGCCTCGCGGGCCATTGTGCGCGGCGGCGTCGTCCAGTTCACGGCGGTCACGGAAGACGGCTCTGGCCCCTACGCGACCCAAGGGCGCTTGGAAGACGGCGCGATTGAGGGGACCACATTCGCCATCGGGCGCGATTTTCTCATGGCGTGGGAGGCGCTGCCCATGGCCGAGACAGGCCCGCCAGATGAGGCAGGCCTGTGAGACGACCGGCCTGGACCTTTTGCGCCGCTTTGCTGTGCAGCGCTGTGTCGGCATGTGCCAGCGCTCCGTCCATTCAAGCCGAGGGAGAGACTGCCATGCCCGGGCCGCAGCTGACACTTGAGCGCCTTTATGCCAGCCCCGGCCTGTCGGGCCCCACACCCCGCGTGGTCAAGTACTCCCCGGACGGCGCGCGCGTCACCTTCCTGAAACCACGGGAGGACGATGTCTCCCGGCTCGACCTCTGGCAATTCGATGTGGCGACGGGCGCCCAGTCGCTGCTCGTTGACTCCACCCTGTTGGAGCCCGAAGACGTCGCGCTTGCGGAGGAAGAAAAAGCCCTGCGCGAGCGCCGCCGGATCGCCGGCCAGCGCGGCATCGTCAGCTATGATTGGGGCACAGCCGACACCCTTCTCGTGCCAATCGGTGGTGACCTGTGGCTGGTTGAGGTTGGCGCGTCACAATCTGAGGCGTTCACATTCGAAGTTGCCGAAGACAAAATGGCCGAGCACGGGCTCACTGCCGATGAGATCCCTGCGCAACTTCGCAAAACGTTCCCTGACGTGCAGATCCAAACCACGCCGCGCGGCCCAGACCTTCGTATAGAAAACACCGCTTTGACGCTGCCGATCGAAGATCTGCTCAACCTTGTTTTGGCGGCGAACGAGGCCGGTGTAGTCCGGCTTTCGGATGTGGCAGAGCCCACAGCTGAACCGGGGCCTGCCCAGATCATTCCGCGCCAACTGACCGACACCGAGGCGTTTGAATACGACGCCAAAGTCAGCCCCGGCGGGCGGTATGTCAGCTTCGTGCGCGATGAGGCGGTGTGGGCGATCGATCTTGAGACCGGCGCCGAGCAGCGCCTGACACCAGAGGCCGAGCCGGAAAACGCGGTGCGCTACGGCGTGGCCGAATTCGTCGCCCAGGAAGAGATGGACCGCTACACCGGCTACTGGTGGAGCCCTGACGACCGCTATCTCGCCTACACCCGCGTTGATGAAAGCGGCGTGGACATCCTTTCGCGCTATGAGATTGCCGGCGGCGAGACCACTGTGGTGGAGCAGCGCTACCCCCGCGCCGGGCGCGATAATGCGGTGGTCGACCTGTTCGTGCGCGACATGGAGACAGGCGCGGTGCAGGCCATTGCGTGGCGCCGCGCGCAGGGCGGGCCGGCAAGCGATCAATACTTGGCGCGCGTGCAATGGAACGATACCCGGCGGGCAAACTTTCCGACCTTGTTCACCCAAGGGGTCGCGCGCGGCCAGAAAGCGATTGATCTGAGCGCCCATGATGTGGAGACCGGGGCGCGCACCGAGTTGGAGTTCGATCGCCAGGACGCCTGGATCAACCTGTCCCACGACGTCGACCCCGGCGACGCCACAATCCAATACGGCGTTGTGAAACTGACCCAGGAGATCTCCGGGTTTCGCCACATTGAGGCGTTGAGCTACCAGCTGTGCGAAGACGGCGTCACCAGCGAACGCTATGTCTTCACCGCCGGAGACTGGGCCGTCGACCAGGTCTTGCTCGATCGGAACGGGTCGATCTGGTTCACCGGGTTTTATGATACCCCGCTTGAGCGCCACCTTTACCGGATCGACGATATTGCCGCGTCCGGGGCGCCGTCGCCTGGCAATGCGCCCGAGCGCATCACGCAGCTCGGACGCTCTTGGCGCGTCACCATGGCGCCGGATGGCAAGAGCTTTGTGGCGGCCGCCTCTGCGCCAGACCTGCCGCCCCAGACCGGTCTTTACGCCAGCGATGGAAGCCTGATTGCGTGGATTGAGGAAAATGCGCTGGATGAAGATCACCCGTATTTTCCGTATCTTGGCGCCCACACCATTCCTGAATACGGCACGCTGGCGGCTGAAGACGGCCAGACGCTCCATTACTCCATCCAGACCCCACCGGATTTCGACCCCGCCGAAACCTATCCCGCAATCGTCCAGGTCTATGGCGGGCCTGGCGTCCAGACCGTAGACCGCGACTGGGAGCGCATGGACGACCAATTCTACACCCGCCAGGGCTATGTCGTCTTCCGCCTGGACAATCGCGGCACCGCCAATCGGGGCAGGGCGTTTGAAGACGCGATCTACCGGCAGATGGGCGGCCCTGAAGTGGCCGACCAATTGCGCGGCGTCGAATGGCTTAAATCCCAGCCCTTTGTCGACGCCGATCGCGTGGCCATACAGGGGTGGAGCTATGGCGGCTACATGACCTTGATGACCGTGCTCCAGGCGCCGCCGGGCACGTTCGCGGCCGCGGTGTCGGGCGCGCCGGTGACAGATTGGGCGCTGTACGACACGTTCTACACCGAGCGCTACATGGGCACGCCCGCGGACAATCCAGACGGCTATGCCCGCGGCTCGGTCTTCTACCATTTGGAGCGCTACGACGCCCCCGTGGGCCCCTTGCTTTTGATCCACGGCATGGCCGACGACAATGTCACGTTCGACAACACCACCCGGCTCATGGCAGCGCTCCAGGAGCGCGGCGACGCCTTCGACCTGATGACCTATCCCGGCCAGCGCCATGGCATCCGCGGCGAAGCGCGGCGCACCCATCTCATGAAGACGCGCCTGGCTTTCCTCGACCGGCACTTGAAGGACTAGGCTGGTCCGCGCCGGGGGCTTGGCGCGCGATTTAGCAAAGTCTTGCCGAGAAGCGAAAAGTCCCCGCGGCGGTGTCGGCGCCATCTTAAAATCTATCGCGTAAGGGAGAGGCGTTAGACGCGCCGAGGCCCTTACCCATGTTTCGATTTCTCTTGATACTGATTATTCTCGGCGCCGTCGGCGTGGAAGGCTATGTGCTCTACACCGGCAACCAGGTCGCGGTCTGGCAGACCAAGGCATTCGAGGGCCAGCCGGTCGCGGCCCTGGGCAACTCTAGCGCTGAGTATGACATGCTCGTCTGCCGCCATTTCGATGGGCGTAGTGTGCGCACGTCGCTCTATCGCTACGCGGAAGACGATATGGGCGGGTTCAGCCAGTGTCCGCTCGTCATCCGCGCGCAGGACGGCGCCCAATATGTCGAGTATTCCTAAGCTCGGCGCTTCACCTGCCGCCCCGGCCATGGCACCGTGCGTGTAAAGACACGCCGGGAGGCCTCATGCCAGCGCTACAGCCCACATCACAGCAGCTTAAATCCTTCATTGACGAGGCCTATGACGGCCCAATCGTCATGGTCAATCTGCTGAAGTTTCGCGCCGTGGCGGCCTACCAGGAAGGCGACCCGGAATACGGCGAGGAAATTTCCGGCGCCGAGGCCTATGCCCGCTACGCCGCCGGGGTCGCTGAACTCAGCGCCGACCCGAACATTGGCATCACCTTCGTCTATCTCGGCGCGGCCCAGCGCTTTCTCATCGGCGAGGGCGATTGGGACCAGGTCGCCCTGGCGCGCTATCCCTCGCGCAAGCATATGGCGCAGATGATGGCCGACCCGCGATACCAGGCGGCCCACCGCCACCGCGTCGCCGGGCTGCTTCACCAAGATCTGATCGAGACCCATGCGAGCCTGGGCTAATGCCCGCGTTCCAGCCCACGGCCGACCAGTTTCGCGCCTTTAGAGATGATCCCCATGAGGGCGCGGTCTGCCAGGTCAACCTGCTGAAATTTCGCGTCAAGGCGCTCTACCAACCCGAAGACCCCGAATTTGGCGAGGCGGTTGACGGGCGCACGGCCTATCGCCGCTATTCCGAAGCGTTCACGGCCGCGGCCGCTGAATCTGGCGGGACGACGACCCTGCTTGCCGACACCGAGCGCTATTTTATCGGCGGCGGCGACTGGGAGGGCGTTCTGGTCAACACCTTCCCGAACCGGCAAGCCTTCATCGCCACCTTGAACCACCCTGACTACGCCGAAATGAGCCGCCACAGGGAGGCCGGCCTCTTGTGCCAAGAGCTGATCGTCACGCGCCCGGTCTGGCTCCATGGGGCGCAGACATGACCGCTTACGAAGTCTATGGCGCCCTTGGCTCGCCTTACTCGATGAAGGTGCGGGCCGCCTTTCGCTACAAGCGCCTTGCCCACACGTGGACGGGCGTCACAGCGGCCGATCGGGGCAAGGTGTTTGGCAGTGTGAAAGTGCCCGTCATCCCGATCGTGAAGTTCCCGGATGGGCACTGGGCAAACGATTCAACGCCGCTGCTGATCGGCCTTGAGCAAGAAGGCCGAGCGCTGCTGCCCGAGGCGCCTGCGGCGCGGTTCGCCTGCCTCCTCCTCGAAGACATGGCCGACGAATGGTTCATGAAGGCCATGTTCCACTTCCGCTGGGCCTATGGCGAGGACGCAGAGCTGTGCGCCAACTGGCTGATGTACGATACGCTGCCGAATGCGGGCAAAGCGGGCTTGGAAGAGGCCGCCGCCGGCATCCGCAAGCGGCAGATCGAGCGTATGCCCCTGGTCGGGTGCACACCGGAGACAGGCCCGCTGATAGAGGCGAGTTGGCGCCGCCAGTGCTTGGCCCTGGAGGAGATGGCCGTTGGCCCGACCCGGTTCCTGTTCGGCGACCGGCCCTCGCTGGCGGATTTTGCCTATTACGGACAGCTCAAAGTCATGGCGACGGATCCCACGCCCATGGCCTGGATGCGCGCCGAGACGCGGTATCTCTATCGCTGGATCGACCAGTGCGATGACGCCTCGGGCCTGGAGGGCGCGTGGACGCAGGAGACCTCGCCCACAATTTCGGCCCTGCTCGCCGTGGCTGGAGACACGTATCTGCCGTTCCTTGCGGCCAATGCCGCAGCCCACGGCGCTGGTGAAAAGCAGTTTTCGCTCGAGATCGAAGGCGGCGCCTATGGCCAGGATGTGTTCCCCTACCAGGTGAAATGCCTGCGCGCCCTGCAAGACGCATGGCGCGCGCTTGGCGAGCCAGAGCGCGCAGGCCTCAGCGATTCGATCGGCGCGGGTGCATCAATCCTCGATTAGGCCGTCAGCAGCCCTGCGCAGATGGCCTCCAGGCCAGACTGGTCGTCCGCGTCAAATGCGTCGAACGCGGCGCTGTCCACATCGAGCACAGCGGCGAGCGCCCCCGCGCCGTCGAACACAGGCACAACAATCTCCGAATTCGACCTGGAATCGCAGGCGATGTGGCCCGGAAAAGCATGGACATCGGGCACCAATTGGGTCGCGCGCTCGGCCGCCGCGGTCCCGCACACGCCCTTGCCGAAGGGAATGCGCAAACAGCCGAGGCTGCCCTGGTAAGGGCCGATGACAAGCTCGCCTGGCTTGAGCGGATCGACCACGTAGAACCCGGTCCACAGGAAGCGCGGCCTGAACGCTTCGGCCAGCAGGCACGCCGCGCTGGCATAGCGGGCCGGCGCATAGGTCTCGCCGGCCACAACACTCTCAATTTCGGCCTTGAGGCGGCCATATTGCGCGGTCTTATCCACTGTGTCTCTCCCGGCCGCCGGACTGGCACCGCGCCCCATAGACGCGTTGGGGCCAGTCTGAAATAGTTGTTATGGAGGGAAGTGTAAGCGAGGGGAGTCCCGTGCAATGGCGATGCGCGCGCAATGGGCGGCGATTGCAATCCTGGTCGCCGTGGCCAGCTTCGCTGCGCCCGCGGCCGGCGCCCAGTCGCCCGATGCTGGCGAGGACAAGCCCCTGAGTTTCGAGGAGGCCCACGCGGCCTATCTGGAGCGCACCGACCTGCAGCTCTCCCACCCCAAGCCGGAAGAGCCTCCACCTCGGCGAGAGCGCAGCGAGCCGCCCGGCTGGATAGAGGCGATCAGCACGTTCTTCGGCAATATCATCGAAGCCATTGCCGGTGTCATCGGATACATCGGGCTTGCGATCTTGTTTGGTTTAGTGGGGTGGTTGCTCTGGTTCATCTTCGGCGAGGCGATCAGCGCCCGCTTTGGCCGCACCCGGACCCCGCGCGACGTCATCTTGGAGAGCGAGGTCGACGATATGCGGCCAGACCCTATGCTCGCGCGGTCTCTGCTTGAAGAAGCTGATGCCTTGGCCCGCGATGGCCGGTTTGCCGAGGCCGTGCACCTGTTACTGTTCCGCTCGATTGAAGACATTCGCGCCCGCAAAGGCGGCGTCCTGGCCAAGTCCCTGACGGCCCGGGAGATTGGCGGCCTCGGAGACCTGCCGGAGCGGGGCCGCGCCGCCCTGGCGCCGATTATCCGCGTGGTCGAGCGCAGTTTCTTTGGCGGGCGCGATGTGGATGGCGAGGGCTGGAAAACCGCCCGCAGCTCCTATGAGCAATTTGCCTTCGGGGGCGCGCCAAATGGCTGAGGCCGGCCCATCTTCAGGCTCCAGCCCCTTTTCGGGGGTCATTGTGACCACGATCTTGGCGATAACAGGCGTCTCGTTCCTGATGGTGGTTGTCCTGCTGGCCTGGTCACCGGAGTTGCAGAACCGCGACCGGGCAGGGCTGCACCCTTATTCGAGCTCCGCCCTTGGCTATCGCGGCATGGTCGACCTGCTCAGCCTGCGCGGCGTGCCGGTCACGGTATCGCGCTCGGCCCAGCGCCTGCAGGCTGACGATGGGGCCTTGAAGATCGTCACGTTGCCCGCCTTTGGAGGCGGAATGCTTCTGGACGACATTCTGGATGATTTGGCGGGGCCGGCCCTTATCGTGCTGCCGAAATGGACTGGCAGCCGAGATCGGGTGAAGCCGGAATGGCAGGGTGAGGTGTATCTTATGCGGCCGGAGATGGTTGCCGCCGCGGTCACGCCCTATGATTCCGATGCCACAATCTGGCGCCTCAGGACGCCCGCGACGGTGCGTGCGCCGTTTGGGAAGTTCTCGCCAAACCTCGGCGACGACATGCAGGTGCTGCGCGCCGACAGCTTTGTCTCCGTCGTCAGCGTGCCGGGCGGAGACCTTGTTGCACAGGTGCCCGGCCGCCAGGTCTACATCCTGTCCGATCCCGATTTGATGAACGTATCGGGCCTGGCAGCGCCGGAGAACGCGCGAATGGCCCTCGCCCTTGTGACGGATCTTCGCGAGATGTCGTATGAGGCCGAAGCTGCTGTGGTGTTCGATGCGACGCTGCATGGGTTCGAGCGCTCTGATAATCTGCTGCAACTCGTCTTCGATGTGCCATTCATCGCCGCGACGCTCCTCGCCTTTGCCGCGTTTCTCATGATCGGCTGGTCGGGCGCGGTGCGGTTTGGCGCGCCGGCCAAGGAGGCCCGCGCCTTCGCCTTGGGCAAGCAGGCCCTGACCGACAATACCGCCGCCCTCGTCGCCATGGGCCGGCGCGAGACCAGTATGGCGCCGGGCTACCTGGCCTTGATCCGGCGCGCGACGGCCAAAGCGGTCGGCGCGCCAAAGACGCTTTCAGACAGCGAGCTGACCCAATTGTTTGACCGGCTCAGCCCCGAGGCGGGCCCAGGGGAGGGGCCGCGCGCGTTTTCGCGCCTGCAATCCCAGCTCATCGCGCCGGCTGCTTCCAGACAGGCCTTGATAGACGCCGCGCGCCGCCTCTGGCGCTGGCAACAGGAGATTATCCATGGACATCGCTAGCATTGCTGCCCTCGCCGATCGCATTCGCGGCGAGGTGGGCAAGGCCATTGTCGGGCAAAACGAGACGGTAGACCTGATGCTGGTCTCGCTGTTCTCGGCTGGGCACATTCTGTTGGAGGGCCCGCCCGGGACGGCCAAGACCCTGCTGGCCCAGAGCTTTTCCGCTGCCATCAGCATGGACTTCGGACGCATCCAGTTCACGCCGGACCTGATGCCCGGCGATGTGCTCGGCACCAATCTGTTCAACTTCCAAACCAACGCCTTCAGCCTCACCAAAGGTCCGATCTTCACCGATCTGCTCCTCGCCGATGAGATCAACCGCACGCCGCCAAAGACCCAGGCCGCCCTGCTGGAGGCGATGCAGGAGCGCAAGGTCACCATCGATGGCGAGAGCTACCCCCTGAATGAGCGCTTTATGGTGATCGCCACGCAAAACCCGCTGGAGCAGCAGGGCACATATCCCCTGCCGGAGGCGCAGCTCGACCGGTTTTTGTTCAAGCACATCCTCGCCTATCCCACCCGCGAGGACGAGATCGCCATTGTCGGCGGCCATGGCCGGCGCACCGGCATGGTGACGGCCAGCCGCATGGGCGTGGAGGCCGCTGTGACCGGCGAAGAGTTGGCGCAGGCTGCCGCCGCCGTCTCCGCCGCCCTGATCAATGACGACATTGTTGCCTACATCGTCGATCTCATCCGGGCGACCCGGGAGACGCCCGCCCTTGAGGCCGGGGCGAGCCCGCGGGCGGCGGCGGCCTTGGCGGCGGCCTCCCGGGCCCGGGCCGCGCTGGATGGGCGCGACTTTGTGATCCCCGACGATGTGAAAGCCCTGGCTCTGCCGGCCCTCCGCCACCGCATCGTCCTGTCGCCGGCCGCCGAGATCGAGGGGCGCAACGCCGACGAGACCCTGTTGGCCATCATCGACCAGACGGCGGCGCCGCGGTGATTTCGCCGACCCTTCGCGCAATTGCACTGATGTTGGCCGGCGTGCCGCCGATGCTGGCAATCGCGGTGTTCGCGCCTGCGCTCTGGGGCCTTGGCCTGGCCTGGCTCGGCGGTGTTGGCCTGCTCTTATTGATCGACGGCGCCCTTGGCGCGCGGCTGCGCGCGTTCCGCTTCAAGCTCGACGTGCCGACGCTCACCTACATCCAAGACAGCGACCCGCTGCCGCTGACCGTCCAATTCGAAACCGGCCCACTACCAAAGCTTGTGGAAGTCCGCCTGGATGTGGGCGCCCGGCTTGAACCGCTGCCGCTGATGCGCCTGCGCGGATGGGACGGGCGCAGCCACCGGGCGCGCTATACCTTGGTGCCCCTGCGCCGCGGCACCGCGCAGATCGAGACCTTCTGGGCGCGTTGGACCGGGCCGCTGGGCCTGGTGCAAAAACAGGTGAAAGAGACCCTGAGCCTGAGTTTGCCGATCATGCCCAATGTCCGCTGGGTGAAGGAAGAGGCCGTGCGGCTGTATTCCCGCGACGCCGAGTTCGGCATCAAGACCCAGATCGACCGCGGCGATGGATCGGAATTTGACGCCTTGCGCGAATTCACCACCGGCATGGATCGACGCGCGATCGACTGGAAACACTCAGCCCGCCATAAGCAATTGCTGGCCAAAGAGTTCCGCACAGAGCGAAACCACAACATCGTGTTCGCGTTCGACACGGGCCGGCTGATGAGCGAGCCGCTTAACGGCGTGCCGAAAATCGACCGGGCGATCAATGCCGCGCTGCTTTTGGCGTTCGTATCGCTGCGCGCCGGCGACAAGGTCACATTCTATGGCTTTGATGCCCGCCCCGGTCTGTCGTCGGGCCAAATGTCGGGCACGCGGGCCTATCCGCGGCTCCAGGACGTGGCCGCCAAGTTCGACTATTCCCCGGCCGAGGCGAATTATACCCTGGCCTTATCGGAGCTGGGCGCACGCCTGGACCGGCGCAGCCTGGTCGTTCTCTTCACTGATTTTGTCGACACGATTTCCGCCGAGTTGATGCTAGAAAACGTCCGCCGGCTCACCGACACCCATCTCCTGGTGTTCGCAGCTTTTGAAGACCGCGCCTTGCTTGAGCTGACGGAATACGCGCCCAGCGCAGCGCAGGATGTGGCGCGCGCCGTTATCGCCGACACACTTTTGCAAGAACGCGAGCTGGTGTTTCGCAAGCTCAAACGCTTCGGCGCCCAGGTGATCGAGGCCGGGCCAGAGCGGTTTGGCCCAGACCTGGTCTCGCGTTACCTGGAGATCAAACGCCGGGAGCTGATATGACAGACCTGCTGAAATCCTACCGGTTTCGCGACGAACGGGAGGGCGATTGGAAGGCGTTGGAAGACGTCCTGAAACGGGCAGAGCGCGTTGGCGTGCGCGGCCTCAGCGATGAGGATATGACCGCGCTGCCCCGGCTCTATCGCCAGGCGGTGAGCTCGCTTTCCGTGGCGCGCTCGATTTCCCTCGACCAGAACGTCATCGCCTATTTGGAGGGGCTGTGTTCGCGCGCCTACTTCTTTGTCTATGGCACCCGGTCGACGGTGTTGGAGCGCGTGACGCTGTTTTTCCGGCGCGACTGGCCCCAGGCGGTGCGCAGTGCCGGCTGGTCGACGGGCCTTGCCGCCCTCTGCTTGTTTGGCACGGGCCTCCTGTCCTTTGCCTTGTGCATGGGCGATATGGATTGGTATTGGGCATTCAACACCGACATTATGGGCGGTCGGACCCCCAATGCGTCGACGGAATATCTGCGCTCCACACTGTATGAGGATGGGCCTGTGGCAGAGGAACTGCTCGGCGCTTTCGCTGGCCAATTGTTCAGCCATAACAGCCAGATCGCCCTGTTTGCCTTTGCCCTCGGCTTTGCGTTCGGCGTGCCGACGGCGCTTTTGTTGATGTATAATGGAGCGGTGCTCGGCGCGTTTGTGGCGGTGTTTACAGATCGCGGCCTCGGCTATGAAGTGATCGGCTGGCTGATGATCCATGGCGTGACCGAGCTTGGCGCCATCGTGCTGGCGGGCGCGGCGGGGTTTGTGATTGCCCGCTCCGTTGCCTTCCCTGGGAAACGATCGCGCATGGCCTCGGCCAAGGAGGCCGGCAGCCGCGCGGCAATCATGGCTGCGGGATGCGTCGTGATGTTGTTTTTTGCCGCTCTGCTGGAGGGTTTTGGCCGCCAGATGATCAATTCAGATGTGATCCGCTACACCATCGCCGGCAGCACCCTGGTAATCTGGCTTGTCTACTTCTACGCACCGCGCCGCGCCGGCGTCAGCGATGACTTGGCCGCGCGCTCATGAGCGATGCAGCGCTGCCTGGGCGCGATGCCTCCGCCAAGACGGCGCGCCGCCAGCGGCTTGCCGCCCAGGCCGAGCGTAAGAAGTACCGCCGCGAGCTGATCACGCCAGAAGGCGCGGTGCTGGAGCTGCGCATCGCCACCTTCCTCGAGCGGTCGGGCGCCTTCATCCTCGATTTCATTTTTCAATGGACGATAGTGCTGGCGGTGTTCTTTTTCATCGCCTTGTCGACCGAACAGCTTGGCTATCAAGGCTGGGCCATTGGCGGCGCTGTGATCGCCGTGTTTGCTTTTTTCATCCGCAATTTCTGGTTCGTCTATTTTGAGATGGGCCGGCGCGCGGCGACGCCGGGCAAGCGCATTGTCGGCCTGCGGGTGGCCGCGCGTGATGGCGGCGCGCTGAAGGCCGATGCGGTGTTCGCGCGCAATTTCATGCGCGAGATAGAGGTCGCTCTGCCGCTGCAATTCCTGCTGAGCATCACCAGCGATCTGAACGGGCTGATCTCGCTGTTTGGCTTTCTTTGGGCAGGGGTCTTCATGTTCTTTCCCCTGTTCAACAAAGACAAACTGCGCGTTGGCGACCTGGTGGCTGGCACATGGGTGATCCATGCGCCGAAGGACAAGCTGATGGCCGATATCTCCTCGGCCGTGTCCCAGGAGGGCTTGCAGGCCTACGCGTTCACGCCGGCCCAGCTCGATGCCTATGGCATCCATGAGTTGCACGTGTTGGAAGATGTGCTGCGCACAAGCCCCGAGGCGGTGCGCGCCGATGTGGCCCAGCGCATCCGCAAGAAGATCGATTGGGTCAGCGCGCCTGGCGAGGACGATCTCGCCTTTCTGGAGGCCTATTACGCCCAGCTGCGCGGGCGGCTCGAGCAGGGCCTGCTGTTTGGCGAAAAGAAGATCGACAAATTCGACCGGCGGTAAATCCCGGCCCGCGCCAGCCGCGTCAGATTTGCCAGCGTGTTTACAGGCCATAAAACACTGGTATCCCCTGCGCGGCTTCCAGCGCAGAATTCAGGAGCGCCGCCTTGGCAAAGACGTGGGACAAATCAAAGCTGCCAAGCCGCCACGTCACCGAGGGGCCGGCGCGCGCGCCCCATCGCAGCTACCTCTACGCCATGGGCCTGTCGACCAAGGACATCCAGCAGCCCCTGGTTGGTGTCGCCTCGTGTTGGAATGAAGCTGCGCCCTGCAACACGGCCCTGATGCGCCAGGCCCATGCCGTGTCCGATGGCGTGAAGGCGGCCCATGGCACCCCGCGCGAATTCTGCACGATCACCGTCACCGACGGCATTGCCATGGGCCATGAGGGCATGCGTTCGTCCCTGGTGAGCCGGGAGGTGATTGCCGACAGCGTCGAGCTCTCCATGCGCGGCCATGCCTATGACGCGCTGGTGGGCGTAGCCGGGTGCGACAAGTCCCTGCCGGGCATGATGATGGCCATGCTGCGCCTGAACGTGCCGAGCGTGTTCCTCTATGGCGGATCGATCTTGCCGGGCCGGTTCGAGGGGCGCGATGTGACCGTGCTGGACGTGTTTGAGGCCGTCGGCGCCCACGCCGCCGGCAGCAACGACATGGATGAAGACACGCTGACGGCGTTGGAAAAGGTCGCCTGTCCGGGCGACGGTGCTTGCGGCGGCCAGTTCACCGCCAACACCATGGCCTGCGTCAGTGAGGCGATCGGCCTGGCGCTGCCCCTGTCTTCGGCCATGCCGGCGCCGTGGACCGACCGGGACGGCTATGCCCGCGCGTCGGGCGAGGCGGTGATGCACCTGTTGGAGACAGGGCTGCGCCCGCGCGACATCTGCACGCGCAAGGCCTTCGAGAACGCGGCCGTGGTCGTGGCCGCCACTGGCGGGTCGACCAATGCGGCGCTGCACCTGCCGGCGATGGCCCATGAGTGCGGCGTTGAATTCACCCTGCGCGACATGGCCGAGGTGTTCCAGCGCACGCCGTGGCTCGCCGATCTCAAGCCCGGTGGCACTTTCGTCGCCAAGGATTTCGGCCAGGCCGGCGGCGTGCCCCTATTGATGAAAACCCTGCTCGAGGCGGGCCTGATCCACGGCGATTGCCTGACCGTGACGGGCCAGACCTGGGCCGAGTGCCTTGAGGATGTGACCTGGAACAGCGCCCAGACCGTGGTGCGCCCCGCGTCAGACCCCCTCTCGCCCACCGGCGGCGTCGTCGGCTTGTGGGGCAGCCTGGCGCCCAATGGCGCCATCGTGAAGGTCGCCGGCATGACCAATCTGCGCTTCACCGGCCCGGCCCGGGTGTTTGATGGAGAGGCGGCCTGCTTTGCCGCTGTGGAGGCGCGCAACTACCGCGAAGGCGATGTGCTGGTGATCCGCTATGAGGGCCCAAAGGGCGGCCCGGGCATGCGCGAAATGCTGTCGACCACCGCCGCGCTTTACGGCCAGGGGATGGGCGACAAGGTGGCCCTGATCACAGACGGGCGCTTCTCCGGCGCCACGCGGGGCTTTTGCATTGGCCATGTTGGCCCCGAGGCGGCCGAGGGCGGACCCATCGGCCTCATTCAGGATGGCGACCGCATCACCATCGATGCCGATAAGGGCACGATCGATGTCCACCTGACCCCTGCTGAGATGCAGGACCGCGTCAAAGCCTGGGCCCCGCGGGCGACCCCCTACACCTCAGGGGCCATTGCCAAATTCGCCAAGCTGGTCGGCCCGGCCCACCTCGGCGCCGTGACCCATGAGGGCGCCCGGGGCGAGGGGCATATTTACGCTGATATCTAGCCGCAGCACCGGCCTGCCCCTCCCCGCCAATCCCTGCCGCGCCCTGCGGCAGGCGATGTGTAACGCAGTGAAATAAGACGTGGGTGGCGCCTGCCCGCGCACCGCCCTAAGCCGTGCCTGTTGCAGCTTGGGAGCCCCCTGACATGGCGAAGGCCTGGTTGACCTTGATTGCCGCGCTGGCGCTGCCGGCCTGCGCCACGGCCTTCCGCGGGCCAAACGTGCCCTTTGAAATCGTCACTGAGCCGCCTGGCGCACGGGTCTCCACAGACCTGCTAACGCCGAAAACGCGCCGCGAAAATCGCAACGAAGCCCGCCTTGTCTCCTGGGGGCATTTAGACGAGCCACGGCCGGTGGAGCAGGTGTATTATGGCTGTGAGGCCACCCCGTGCAGCTTTGAGGTTTCGCGCCGCTCTGAGTTTGCCGTCACCCTGGAACGGGAAGGCTTCCACACCGCCCAGATCGCCGTGACCAGCAATTTCGGCCGCAGGGAAGGGGGCGCTGCCGTCGCCGGCAACGTCGCTGCGGTTACCGGGGCCTATGTCGTCGGCTTCAACCTCACCACGTCCTTTGTCAGTGCGTTCACGCTCGGCACGGCAACCACAGGCGCCCTGGCGACATCGGCGGCCACGACCGCAGCGGCCGGCGTGGGCGTGATGACCCTCGGCGTGGATGTACTCACCGGCGCCATGCTTGACCTGTCGCCCAATCCCTTGGTGGTGATCCTCGTGCCGGAAGATGAGCCGGTGCCCAGCGTTGAAGACCAGTATCTCGTCACCGAAGAAGCGCTTGATGCTGTCCTCAAGTCGCGCTCCGGCGATCCGGGCCCGCCAGCCAACTGAACGCCCCGCTGCGCTGCAAGTGGGCTGGGCGCACGCCGGGGGATAAGCGGCCGCCTATCCGACCGGGTTGCCCGGCGCATTATACTCCCAGCGATGAACGATGTTGTGCGATATGCCCTGGGCCGCGTTTGGCAATTGGTGGCCGCCGCGTTGCAGGCGTGGCCCGGCCCCGGCGCGCGCCCCGACGTGATGCCGCGCGCCGCCCTGGCGCGGGCCTTTAGAGAGCTGCGCTTGGCCGAGACGGCCGCGCGCCGGGCGATCTTCGTGCTGGCCGCGATGAACCCGGTGTGCCCGCCGCCCCCGCCCTCCGGTATGCCGCCGGAGCCAGACGGGGCGCGCATGCCGCGGCGCCGGGCCAGTGCCGCCACTGCCCATCCGCGCCCGGCGCCACGCTTTCGCCTGTCAGACCGAATTTGTGGTCCTAATTTTGGGTGCGCCGCAATTGCTGGCATGGACGAAGCGCCTGCCATACCGCCCGCAGCCAGCAGCCCGGTGCGGCGGGCAGCAGGCCTATGGCGGCGGGTCGACGCCTTGGCGGGCGTCCTTGCCGATCCAACCCCTGCGGTGGAGCGCGTTCGCCAGCTTAGGGCCCGGCCGCGGCGCCACATCTTCTCGCGCAGCCCGGCGCCGCGTTTGCGGCCCGGCCGACCGCCTGGCTATGTCCGCGCCAAATGGCTGTCATGGGAGATGGACGTGGTGATGGAAATCCACACCCTGGCGATGGAGGCCTTGAACAGGCCGCCGCCCGGCGCCCTGGAGCCCCCAGTAAAAGCACCCTGACACTAGGCTGGCCGCGGACCGGCGCCCGCGTCGGCGCCCGCGCGTGCGCATTTTGCGGGCTTTGCCAACGCTTTATAAGGAACCGGCGGGGCACATGGGCTGAAGGATAGGAGTGCGGCCGGCCATGGACGAGACGTTTCAGCTTGAACCCGACATTGCCGAGGCCCTGGTCGATCTGCCGCCGGAGTTTGCCCGCTTTGGCCGCACCTACCAGACCGACATCCGCCCCATGCTGCGCACCCGGGAAGCCGACCGGCAAAAGGCGGCCCAGCGTGCCCGCTACGGCGCCCTGGCCGGCGGCGCAGTGGCCTTGGCCGGCGGCGCGGCGGGCCTTTTCCTGTTCAACATGCAGGAATTGGTCATCATCAGCATCATCGCTGGGGTTGGCATCGGCGCGGCGGCTTCCAGCGCCCTCAGGACGCTGTCTGGCGAGGCAAAGGAATTTCTGGTGCGCCCCATCGCCGACAGTTTCGATCTCTCCTTTAGGCCCAAGCCAGGCCGGGTGCAGACCCTGGACCAGCATCGCCGCCTGGGATTGGTGCCGAGCTATGACCGCTCCAATTTTGAAGATCATCTGAGCGGCGCCCACCAAGGCGTTGCGTTTGAGTTTTTCGAAGCGCACCTGAAGGAGCGCCGCACGACCACCAGCAATGGCCGCACGCGGACAAAATACGTCACCGTTTTTCGCGGGCAGTGTTTGCGGTTTGAGTTCCACAAGCGGTTCTTTGGCGAAACCATCGTGCGCCGCGATGCCGGCTGGTTCAACGTCTTTGGCGGGCGCAAGGGGATGGACCGGGCCCGGCTTGAGGATCCCGAATTCGAAAAGGCGTTCGAGGTCTACACCAATGACCAGGTTGAAGCGCGCTTCCTGCTAACGCCGGACATGATGCAATCCCTGGTCGATCTGGAAGAGACGTTTCGCGGCAAGAAACTGCGCTGCGCCTTTTCAGGCGAACATCTGTTTCTTGCCGTCGAGGGCGCTGACCTGTTCGAGCCGGGCTCCATGTTCAAGCCCCTCGACAATCCCCAGCGCGTGCGCGAACTGCTGCTTGATTTTGCCGCCGTGTTCAATGTGATCGAGCGGGTCTCTGCCCGCCGCAAAGCCGAGGCGACAGCCCGGGGCGAGCCGTGACGGGCGGCGGGCCCAGCGCGAAACAAGGCGCGCTGCGTCCTCACCGGGGCGAGAATGGGGCGCGGCCATTCAGGGTGGCTTCAGCGGCGCTGGGTCATATCTTTTGTAGCGTTGGGGCGATTTTGGAAGGAGAGCGCGCCGTGTTGAAGCCGAATGGCCTGCTATTTTTAATCTGCGCGGCGGGCGTGTTGAGCGCGCCGTCTGCGGCCCAGGATAGCGCCGGGCGCTGCGCGGCGATGGCGCAAACCTTCGAGGCCAAGCGCGCCGAAATCCTCGCCCTCCAGGCCGCCCAGGCGCGCCTTGCCGAAACCGCGGAAACATTGGGCGAGACGTGGGAGCAGGCCGAAGAGCAGCGTCTGTTCAGCGCCGGCCAGGCCGACGCAGCGGACGCGGCGCAAGCGGCCTTTGAGACCGCGCGCCAAGCCGCCAACCGCGCCGCCATGGATTTGCGCTCAAAAGCGCAGATGTTCCAGGCCGACGCAGCCCAGTTCAACGCCTCGTGCGCGCCCGGCTGATCACTCAGCGTCGAAGGCGGCGATGACGGGGACGTGGTCTGACGGCTTCGTCAGACCGCGCGCTTTTCGAAAGATCTCCACGCTGTTGAGCCGGTCGGCAGCGGCCGGCGAACACAACAAATGGTCGATCCGGATGCCATGGTCTTTCTGCCAGGCGCCGCCCTGATAATCCCAGAACGAGTATTGATGCCCCCGCGAATCGAGCGTTTCGAACGCCTCTGTGTAGCCCGACCAGATCATCCTGCGAAAGGCGCGCCGCGTCTGCGGGCGGGCCAGCGCGTCCTGGGACCAGGCGGCGATGTCCCAGCAATCCTCATCGCGTGGAATGCAATTATAGTCGCCGGCCAGGACCACCGCCTCCTCGTCTTCAAGCCGGCGCCGCCCATGGGCGAGCAGCCGCTCCATCCAGGCGAGCTTGTAGTCATACTTTGGCCCAGGCGCCGGATTGCCATTCGGCAGGTAGATCGAGGCGACCCGCACGGGCCGGTCGCACGCCACCAGCGCCTCGATATAGCGGGCCTGGTCATCGCCGTCGTCGCCGGGCAGGCCGCGCTCGACATCCTCCAGCGGGTGCTTTGAGAGAATGGCCACGCCATTGTAGCTCTTCTGGCCGTGGACCGCGCAGGTCCAGCCGGCATCCTCCAGCTCCAGATACGGGAAGGCATCATCCTCGCACTTGATCTCCTGGACGCAGACCACTTCGCAGTCGATCGCGCCGAGCACCTCCAGCACGGTCGGCAAGCGCGCCTTGATCGAGTTTACATTCCAAGTGGCGATCCGCATGGTCGCTCCTTCATTCTGGGCCAGGACCGGCCGCTCACCGCGCTCCATCCTCGAACGCGGCCAGCGCCCACTCGGCGAAATGAAACAGGTTGCCCCCGGTAAACAAGAAGCCGCCGACACCCGCCGCGTGGGCCGCTTCGATATCGGTCTGCTTATCTCCGATCAGGAAGCTCGCCTCGCGCCGGACCGGGAAGTCCGCCATGGCCCGCAGCAGCATGCCGGGGCCCGGCTTGCGATCAATGCTGTCTTCCCGGTAGGGCGCCACCTGGGCTTGCGGGTGGGACGCGCAGTGGTAGATCCGGTCGATCTCAGCGCCGGCGCCGGAAAACTCGTCCATCAAGTGGCGATGCACGCGCGCCATATCGGCGGCTGTGTAGAGCCCCTGGGCAATGCCGGTCTGGTTGGTGACGACAAACACAAACCAGCCGCGGGCCTTGAAGGCGCGGACACAGTCCATCGCCCCGTCAATCCATTCCAGATCTTCCACGCTGGCGACATAGCCGCGGTCCACATTCAAGACGCCGTCGCGATCCAGGAAGAGGGCAGGGCTAGCGAACATGCCCGCTGTTTAACCGCGTTTCAGACGCCGGCAAACGTCACGGCGCGTCGGGGGCAGCGGCCCCGGCCATACGGTTTGAGCGAAAGCCGACCAACACCGGGAACATGGCCAATGCTACGAGCCCCGCTGCCAGTAAGAACGCCGCGCCGGGGAAATAGATCGGCGCGCCCGGTTCGGAGAAGGTGTAGAGCGCCTGGGTCAGCAAGATCGGGGCAATGGAAATGGCCAGCGCGTTGAGCGTGGCGCTGGCGGCGTGCAACTCTCCCTGGGCATCGTCGGGCGTCAGGTTTGACATGATCGTGTTCAGCGCAGGCGCCGTAATGCCGGCAAGGCCGCTCATCGGGATGATTAGGTAGACCATCCAAGGCTCGGCCGCGAGGGCGAAGGCGGTCAACCCGCATATGCCGATGAGAAATCCCATGACGGTGGCGTTCACCAAGCCCATTCGCTTGATCACCGGATCCATCAAAAACCACTGTACAATGGCGGTGGTCAAACCCACCACCGCCAAGGAGATACCGATTTCCCGCGAGCCCCAATCGTAGCGGATCTCGCCGTGGAACGACCAGGTTGAGGGGTAGACCGATTGGGCCAGGGCATAAATCCCGCTGCCGATCAGGAACCATGATACCTGGGGAAGCTTTGCAAAATGGCGCAGCGCTCCGAAGGGATTGGCCCGGCTTAGCTGGAAGCGCCTGCGTTTCGCCGCCGGCAAGGACTCAGGAAGGATGAACCAGCCATAGAGGAAATTCAGTGCCGCCACGGCCGAGGCGGCGAAGAACGGCGCCCGCGGATCGATCATGCCAAGCAGGCCGCCAAAGGCAGGGCCAAGGATAAAGCCGATCCCGAAGGCAGCGCCCAACATGCCAAACGCCCGCGCGCGCTCCTCCTTCGTGGTGGTGTCGGCGATATAGGCGTTGGCCGTGGAAAAAGTGGCCGACGAGGCGCCCGACAGGGCACGGCCGAGGAACAGCATCCAGATCGATGTGGCAAAGCCCATGATCAGGAAATCGATGGCCAGCGTTGCGACCGAGGCCAGCAACACGGGCCGTCGGCCAAACCGGTCCGACAATCCGCCGATGGTCGGCATGGCGATGAAATTCACAATCGCGAAGGTCGCCGTGAGCGGCCCGGCCCATGCCACGGCCTCAGAGCCCGGCAAGCCGGTCAGGTCCATCAGAAGATCGGGCATCACGGGCACGATCATGCCGAAGGCAAGCATATCCAGCGTGACGCAGACGATCACAAAGAAGAAGGCTTTGTTGCTGCCCCGAACGGGCGCTTCAGCGGTATCGGGCATGGGCGACGACATCGCCTAGGGCGCAGGCCGGGTCAACGGTTTGTCGGGCGCTGGTCCGTTTGCGGGAACGCGAAGACCTGGAAGCCGATGAAGCTGACCCACATCGACACGGCCAGGCCGCCTGCGACAGCGGCTAATGGCCAGAGGCTTGGAAAGCCGGCGAGCAGCGCCGCGAAGACGAGATAGCTGGTCAAGGCCGAGGCCGCAGTGACTGCGAGGTAGCGCGTGAATTCATCTGCTTGAGCGGGCCCCGGCACATTGAAGGTGAACCGGCGATTGAGGCCGTAGGCGACCAGCATCGCGGTGGGTAGCGACACGGCGCGGGCGAGGAACGGGTCGAGCCCAAGCGCGATCAAGCCTTGCATCCCGCCGCCATCGACCAGAAACGCCGCGAGGCCGACCACGGTGAAGCGGCCAAATTTGCCGGATTGATCGCTCAGGCGCGGGCTCACGATGGTGCGACGTCAGGCCGATTCTGAAGCGCGGTGTAACTCAGGAAAACCGCGCGTTTTGCCTCGATCCTTGCGCGGGCAAGGCTGTCGAGCACCAAGCCGCAAACCGCTGAGATCACGGCGACGATCACCATGCCTGTTGCCAGGATCGCGGTCGGAAAGCGCGGCACGAGCCCGGTGTTGAGATAGGTCATCACGAGCGGTATGCAGAGCGCTGCGGCAAGGCAGACCAGGGCCCCGCCAATCACGCCGAAGAAGGCCGCCGGCCGGGTTTCTTTCGCGAGCATGGCAAACATTCCGAGGATCCGAAAACCATCGCGAAACGTGCGCAGCTTGCTTTCGCTGTCTTCCGGGCGCACGCCGTATTCGGTGGGCCGCTCGAGGATCGGTATGCCCAATTGGCTGGCATGGACGGACATTTCGGTCTCGATCTCGAAGCCGGCCGATACGGCGGGGAAGGATTTGACGAAGCGGCGCGTGAACACTCTGTAGCCGGAAAAGATGTCTGTGAAATCTGGGCCGAAAATCCGCCGGTAAAGTCCATTAAACAGCCGATTGCCGAAGGCGTGGCCTTCGCGGCCGGCATCGCGGGTGACGTTGGCGCGCGTGCCCACCACCATGTCGACTTGGTTCTTGATCAGCAGCTCCACTAGAGCCGGTGCAATCGCGGCGTCATAGGTCGCGTCGCCATCGGCCATCACGTAAACATCTGCGTCGACGTCAGCAAACATGCGGCGCACCACATGGCCTTTGCCCTGGCGGCTTTCACCACGGACAATCGCCCCCGCTTCGGCAGCAATCTGGGCCGTGCCGTCGGTTGAATTGTTATCGTAGACGTAGATCTTCGCGTTTGGCAGCGCGGCGCGGAAATCGGCGATGACCGAAGCGATTGTGGCCGCCTCGTTGTAACACGGCAGGGTCACGGCAATCTCCAGCGGCCGGTCTTGGCCCGCCAGCGGTGCCGGCGACCTCAGCGTCGAAAGCGTCATGGGCATGCAGCCTTTCGGTAACCTAGTTTTGCCATAACCGCCCTGTCATTAACGACCCGTTCACGGCGCCGGCAGCGCCGGCCTGAAACATCCAAAGGATCGCGCGATGAAGATTGCAGGATGGAGCCCAGCCTGGGTCGCATCGCAGCGCATGCAGATCGGCTTGGCGGTTCTGGCCGTGTGGTCAGCCTTTCTCATCTTCGGCATCGCGACATGGGATGGCCATTCCATGGGCAATGACGATCTGATGCGGTTGCTGCAAGTGCGCGGCCTCATCGATGGACAAGCCTGGTGGGACGTCAGCCAGCCGCGGCTGGAGACCGATGCGGGCGGCGCGATACACTGGTCGCGGTTGCCCGACATTTTCCTTCTCGCACTCATCGGCGTGGCCGAGCCGCTTGTCGGCGGGCCGCAGGCGGAGCGCTTTGCCTTGGCGGTGTGGCCGCGCTTGATCCTGCTGGGAGTCTTGGCCGCGATGTCGGCGGCGCTTGTGCGGCTCGGCGCCGGCCGCCTGGCCATTGCAGCGGCGTGCCTTGTGTTTCTCATGTCCCATGCCATGGCCCAAGTGCAGCCCGGGCGGATCGACCACCATGGCTTTGTGCTACTGATGAGCCTGGTGGGGTTTGCTGCCATGGCCGCACCGGGGGCGGGTTGGCGCAGCGGCGCAGCGCTCGGAGCAGCGAGCGTGGCAGCGCTCACAGTCGCCATTGAGGGCCTGCCTTACATCGGCGTGCTGCTGGCCTTGGCGGGTTGCCTGTGGCTGGCCGCTGCGCCCCGCGCGGCCTCGCTCTTAACAGGCCTTGGCGCGGCGCTGCTGGCGTTTACACCGCTTGCTTTCCTGCTTGACGCACCAGGCCCTGCGACCGGCCGCGACGTATGCGACGCGCTGGGCACGTTTCATGTTGTTGGACTCATGGCGACCGGGGCAGGCTGCCTTGTTCTGGCATCGGCGACGCCCTGGCTCTCGCTGTTTCGTGGGCGCCTGGCGCTTGGCGCGGCGGTGGGCGGCGGCGCCGTGTTGGCAGCCTTGGTCACCAACCCGTCCTGCCTGGGCTCGCCCTATGGCGACATCGACGGCGAGATCGTCACCGGGTGGATGGCATCGGTCGGTGAGGCGCGTAGCCTCGTCAGGCTCATGGGCGCGGCGCCTGACACAGCCGTCGCGGTGTTCGGCTTTGCAGGCGCAGGCGTCTTGGCCGGACTGATTGCTTTGTCCTGGGCCGAAGGCGGCCGCCGACTGGCGATTGCCGGCCTTGTCGCCTGCACCGTGATTGCGCTGCTGGTGACAAGCTGGCAAGTGCGCGGCGTTGCGTTCGCCCACGCGTTTTCGGCGATCTGCGTCGGCCTGGCCGTGCAAGGGCTTTGGGCGCGGGCGCGGCGCATTGAGGGGCCCGCGCGGGCGGGGCTGCTGGGTCTGGCGCTCGCCTTTATGCCGACAACGTGGCAGGGCGCGGGGGCATACTTTGCGCCGGCAAAAGAAGACCCCGCCAATGGCGTCGGCCAAGCCCAGATCGATTGCCGCGCGCCGCAGGCGCTCGCTGAACTGTCGGCCCTGCCGCAGGGCCTGGTATTCACGCCCATCGATCTGGGGGCCGTGGTCCTCGCCCACACCGATCACCGCGTCACCGCCGCGCCCTACCACCGAAATGCCGGCGCCATTGCCCGCGCCATAGCCGTCTTCGAGGCCGACCCACAGACAGCAGGCACGCTGTTGGAAGGCTCCGGCGCTGATTACCTCATCGCCTGCGCAAATCTCGCTGAAATGAAAGCCTATGCCCGCCGCGCGCCTGGCGGGCTGGCGGCTGCGCTGGCGGCCGGAGATGTGCCGGACTATCTGATCGACGCCGCAGCGCCTGAATCAGGGGAGGCCGCCGGTGAAGCAGCTGGCCAAGTTCGTATCTGGCGGATCGCGCCGGCCGGGGGGCGCGGGCCCATCGGCTCTTAGCTGTCGTCTGCCAGCTTGACGCCGCGCTGCGGACTACGGCACACGAGGCCATGCCGCGCGCATTCACTTCCCCAGATGACATCGTCGAGGCCCTGGAGGCGCGCTATGCCGAGTCTGTTGGCAACCTGAAAGCGGCCCTGTCGGCCTTTTTGCGCGACGGAGCGGCGCCGGACCCGGGCATGCGCGAGGCGTCGGGTTTTTGCTATCCGGAACTGGTCGTACGGTACACGCCCGATGGTCCACCGCCGCCGGTGTCGCGCGCTTTCGGCAAGTTCTCAGAGCCGGGCACCTATGTCACCACGGTCACCCGCCCGGCATTTTTCCGCGCCTATTTGGTTGAGCAATTGACGCCGCTGATGCGGGACTACGCCGTGGACATCGAGGTGCGCGCGTCGCAAAGCGAAATACCCTATGCCTATGTCTGGGACGCGGAAGAGGCAGACGGGCTCGACCAGGTCTCGCCGGCCGAACTGGCCCGGCTGTTCCCCGCCCCAAGCCTTGGATTGATCGGCGACGAGGTGGCCGATGGCGAGCTCTTCGCACCGGGGTCAGAACGCCCGCTCGCCTTGTTCGACGCCCAGCGCACGGATTTCAGCCTGAAACGCCTTGAGCATTATACCGGCACGCCGGTGGAGGCGATGCAGCCCTATGTGCTGTTCACCAATTACCACCGCTATGTCGATGCCTTTTGCGAATGGGGACTGGGCCAGCTTTCGGGGGAAGCGGGCTACCAGGCCCTGGTGGCACCTGGCGGCATCCGCATCGAAGAAGATACCGAAGGCGCGATGGAGCGCATTGGTCAGGCGCCCTGGCGGCGCTACCAAATGCCGGCCTACCACCTCCTGCGAAAAGACGGCCCGGGCATCACATTGGTGAATATCGGGGTTGGCCCGTCGAATGCGAAGACCGTTACCGATCACTTGGCCGTCCTGCGGCCGGAATGTTGGATCATGGTGGGCCATTGCGGCGGCCTGCGCCACAGCCAGGCGATTGGCGACTATGTCCTTGCCCATGCCTATTTCCGCGAAGACCATGTCCTCGACCGTGTCTTGCCACCGGAGATCCCGGTCCCGCCCATTGCCGAGGTCCAAGTCGCCCTCCAAGAAGCGGCGGCTGAAGTCACCGGAGAGAGCGGCGAAGCATTGAAGAAGCGCCTGCGCACCGGCACGGTGGTGACCACCGATGACCGCAATTGGGAGCTGCAATTTTCAGAAACCGCGCGGCGTCTCAATAAGTCCCGCGCCATCGCCATCGACATGGAAAGCGCAACGATCGCGGCCAATGGCTACCGCTTGCGCGTGCCGTATGGCGTTTTGCTGTGCGTGTCCGACAAGCCGCTGCACGGCGAGATCAAATTGCCCGGCGCGGCAAATCGGTTCTACGAGCGCGCGATTGGCGAGCATATTCGCATTGGGATCGCCACTTTAGAGCAGCTTGCCAAGGATGGTGGCACGCGGCTCCATTCCCGAAAGCTTCGCGCCTTTGACGAGCCTCCCTTCAGATAACAGGTCCAGATTGATGCAAGCAGGACATGGACGAACGCAGCTTGATGTGAGGGTGGCTGACCTGGTCGGGCGCTATGTGGAGCTTGCCATAACCAATTGGCGCCTCCTGCTGTTTCTTCTGCCTGTGGCCTGGCTTGCCTTCACGGTATTCGGGGTCCTGCAAGAAGAGGTTTTGGGCTGGTCGCCGGCAGACTTTGCCACCTTGTTCGACCTGGATTTGATCCCCGTGGCCTTTGTCACCGCAGCCACGGCCCAAGCCGTTTTGTGGGGGCCATCGACCGGCGGAGTGCGCCAGTTGATCGCCGTGGCCGGCCGGGCGTTTCCCACAATGCTGGCGGTCACGGTTTTGGTGCGTCTGGCCGTGGTCGTGGGATTTCTCTTTCTCGTCCTGCCGGCAATCGCCGCAGCCATCCTGTTCGGCCTAGCCGCTGTGATCATGATGGCCGAACGCCCGGCGATCCTGGCCAGCCTGCGCCAGAGTTTCGATATGGTGTTGTCTGCGGCTGTGAAGGTCGCGGCCTCCTATGTCGGATACATCCTGTCGCTGGTGGCCATCGTGTTCGCCATGATCATCGTCGCTGCGGCGGTCGCTGCGATGGTGCCGCAACCGATCTCAGGACACGTCACAGACGGCGCCCTCGCCGCGGCACTGAGCATCTCCCACACCGTCTTCGCTGCCGGGATTTACCAAGTGCTCACCGAGGCGCGCCAGGCCCAGCCGAGCCCCTCCATCAACTAGCCCGCTTGGGTTACTCCCCGGCGACATCAAAGAATAATGAGAACTGAACGGGCAGGGCGCGTCGCACATATTGCTGGATAAAGAGGTTCTGGTTGGCAATCGCCGAGCGCGGGACATACACCACGTCAAACCGCTGGAGCGGGCCCCAGGTCGCCAGCGCCGGGTCTTGCAAGCCCGCGTCAATGTCGAAAACCGCGGTGCGCACCTCGCCGCCAGGCAAGCGCCGCATGACGAAGACCTCACCGCTGCGGGCCTCGTCGGTGCGCCCTCCGGCCAGGATCAGCGCCTGGAACGGGTCGATCTGGCCGGGCAGGTCAAAGAGGCCAGGGCTGGTGACCTCCCCGCCCACAAACACTTGCTGGCTTGAGAAGTCGGTGACCAGCAAATCCAAGTCAGGCCGCACAAGCTGTGAGGCATAGGCCTCCTGCACCAAGCGCTCCAGCGCCTCCGCCGTGAGGCCCGACGCAGGAACGGGATCGATCAGGGGCAGGCGCACGCGCCCATCGGGGGCAATAACCACCTCCCGGGAAAGCTCCGGCGCGGAATAGACCGTCAGTTCAAGCTCATCGCCCGGCGCCAGCAAATAGGGCAGATCTTCCGGCGACAAGGCCTGCCAAGGCTCTGCGGGAAACGCGGGGCTCGGCTCCGGCGTGAGGCTGCACCCCGTGCCCAGCAGGGCAAGGAATGCGGCAAGTGCCTTCAGCCCCGTCATCTGCCGCCTTGCCCTCTCGCCACGATCTCACGCTCGCTTGGCGGTTAATGATTAAGGAAATATCAAATGGACACGGTCACTAAACGCCAAGACAGCGGCGTGCAGCCCCGGCCATTGCCCCGCCGTTCCGCAGCGAGTTGGGTTATGAGCAATCAGAGCAGCGCGACAGAACGGTACGCCGAGCCGCCCGCTTCCCCGGGCCGGGTGCAGCTCGGTCTGGTCGACTATTCGGTTCGGCTGTGGCGGGCGAAGGCGATGATGGCCGCCGTCTTCGCAGGGCTGGCGGGCGCGGGCGCCTTTGCAGCCTGGCAAATGCCCACCGAATACACCTCCACATCCCGGCTCATGGCGACCCTGGATGACGCCTACGTCTTTCGCCCCCTTGCGGGCGGGGACGCGGCCGGCATCGCCCTTGAGGCCAACCAGGTCATCCAAGCCGAGTTGGAGCTGTTGCGCTCGCCGGTGATCCTCGAAAGCGTTTTGGGCGATTTGGGCCTGGCGCGCCTTTATCCTGATCTCGCCGAAGATCGCGCCAAGGATCTCGCCCAAGGGCGTCTGCCACGCGAGCAGGTTGAGCGCCTGTATCGTGAGGATGCCCTGGAGACCCTGGCGCGTGACTTTGATGTCAGCTCGGCGCCCGAACGCCCCGTCATTTTCACCAGCTTCACCCATGCAGACCCAGACGTCGCCGCCGGCACGCTCGATCTGTTGATCGACACCTATCTGGCCTACCGCACATCACTGTTTTCTGAAGGCGCCGGCGAGGAGTTTGAGGCCCAAAGCCAGGTGTTTCAGGCAGAGCTCGCCCAGGCCGACGCGGCCATTCGGAGCTTTATGGTTGAGCACGAACTGGTCGATGTTCCCCTTGAGCAAGCCGCGGTCCAGCGCCTGATCGAGACCACGCGCGCCGAGCTCTTCCGGACGCGCGCCCAGCAGCGCGCCTTGGCCAGCCAGCGCATCTCCCTGAAATCCGATCTCGACCGCACGCCCCGCGAGGTTGACTTGTTCGTTGAGGATACCTCCGGGCAAACCCTGGTCGAATTGGAGTTGCAGCGCGAAGATCTTCTGGCACGCTACACCCCGAGTTCCGAGCCGGTACAAGTGATCAATGCCCGCATTGCCCAGGTGGAGTCCTTCCTAGAGAGACAGCAGGGCGCCTCGGGGACCGTGCGCCGGGGCATCAATCCGGTCTACTCTGACCTGTCGACGGATTTCGCAATTCTTGAAGCAGAGGCTGAGGCCCTCGCCGGCGAGGCGGGGGCGCTCGATGCGCAGCTTGCTGAATTGACAGCACGGAGTGACCAACTCGCGGTCCTTGCCCCGCAATGGCGCGATTTGCTGCGGGCGCGCGACCTCGCCGAGACGAATGTGGTGGAGTATTCTAGCCGCGCCATTGAAGAGCGCAGCCGGCGCGATCTGGTGCAACGCCGGGCCGACAATATCCGTGTCTTGGAGCCGGCCCGCGTGCCCGCTGAAGGGCGCTCGCTGAGGCTCCCTATTCTGGCTGGCGGCATCTTCTTCGCTGGCTTCTCGGCGCTGATGGCGGGCCTGCTTCACGCCGCCACGCGCCAAGGGTTTACCACGCCAACCAGCCTGACACGGACCATGGGCGTTCCCGTGTTGGCGACCCTTGGGCCGGGCCGGATATGATGCACCCTGGCGACTGGAGCGGTGTGCTGCGCGGGGCGCAGCAGGCGCGCGCGCCCGGCGGCGGGCGGTCAGTGCTGTTTGTCACGCCGTCCTCGCGGGGCGCCGTACAAACAGCGGCTCTGGGATTTGCCCAAGCCGCTGCGCGCCGGGCTACGCGGCCTGTTTGGCTCTTGGATTTGGACCTGCGCAATAACGGGCTTTTCCATGCCGTTGATCCGGGTAAAGCGGACGCCGGCAACGCTCGCGCGCGGGCCTTCAGCGCCGCCTTCGACGCGGAGCCGATTTACCGCTCTGCCGCCGGGGGCGCGATCATCACGAAGAATGGCGTGCAGCCGGCAAAGCTCCTCACTCTGAACGAAGTGCCGGGCGATAATCTCATGGTCAGCCGGTTTCGCGTCGAGGCCCTGGAGGGCGGGCAAAAGCTTGCCCTCAGCCCGTCCAATGCCTGGTGGACTGCCGCTCGCGCGAAGACCGACTGGATTTGCGTCCATGCGCTGCCATTGGAAGAGACCAGCAGCGCGCTCGCCATTTGCGCCGATGTCGACCATGTTGTGGTCGTCGTCGAAGCGGACGCAACGCCGGCGGCAGACATTGCGGCGCTGAAAGATGAGGTCGAAGCGGCTGGCGGCAGTGTTCTGGGCGCCGTCATGGTCGGCCTCGGCGCCGATGCTCGCCGGATGTCGAAATGGGCCGTGTGAGGCCCGCAGAGTTGGCCATCGCACCGCCGCCGGGGCGCGCTGGGCCGGTCGTCGTGGCGGCGGCGCTCGCATGCATGGTTTTGTTTTCCGAAGGCGCGGTCCAACGCTTGGTTGCGCCGGAAGCCGCGGTTGATGGCAACGCGGTTTTGAGAGTTATGTGGCTGCCGGTTTACGCCGTCATCGCCGCGCTGGCTTTGACGCAGATACGCCAGATTGCCGACGTGGCGCGCCGCTTGCCGTTCCTCATGGCCTTGGTTGTCTTGGCGTCGGTTTCGTTTCTGTGGTCGATCGATCCCGCCCTAAGCCTGCGCCGAGGCGTCGGCGTGGCGGTCACGACCGTCTTCGGCCTGTATCTGGTCGCCCGGTTCAGCTTCCGCGAAATCCTGATGCTCCTCGGCGCGCTCTGGCTCGGCCTGGCTGCGATGAGCTTTGTTGCAGGATTGGCCGCGCCCGGATTTGCCCGCGATTATGAAATCCATATCGGGGCTTGGCGCGGCTTCTGGTATGAGAAAAACCAGCTCGGCGGACATATGGCCCGGGCCAGTCTGATCTTTGCCGCCCTGGCGCTCATCGATGCCCCGCGGCGCTGGCTTTGGAGCGTTGGCCTTGCGCTCACGCTTGCTCTGGTGGCGCTGTCCACATCGACGACCTCGCTGTTGGCCACGCTCATCGGCGGCGCGCTCTTGGCGGGCGGGGCCGCGCTCCAGGGCCGGCGGGCGGCCGCGCTGGTCGGCCTCTGGGCCGGGGTCACGCTTGCTGCAGCCCTCGCCGCGCTCATCGCGCTCCAGCCAGACGTCTTCCTGGCCCTTTTCGGCAAAGACGCCACGCTCACCGGTCGCACGGACATATGGAGTGCGTTGGCGGGGTCGATTGCCCAGCGCCCGCTGCTCGGCTTTGGCTACGGCGCTTTCTGGGACCCGGCCTCGCAGCCGGCCTACTGGGTCCGCGCGGCGGTGGATTGGGAGGCGCCGACCGCCCATAATGGCTGGCTGGAGATTGCCTTGGCGACCGGTCTCCTCGGCGTTTTCTGCTACGCTGCGAGCTTCCTGGGCGTGCTCGTGCAGGCCCTGCGCCGGGCCCATAACCATCGCCTGGCCCTGTTTGCGATCGCCTATCTGGCCCAGATTGCGGTGTTCAGCTTTTCAGAGAGCCTGCTGTTGGAGTTCAACAGTCTCGTCTGGGTCACTTATGTCTGTGTGGCCGGCGCCCTCGCCCGCGGTTTGGGCGATGAGGCTGCAGCAGTCGAAGGCCGGGCCCGGCGCCGGGCGGGCGCGCCGCTTCGCCGGAACGCGTCCGGGCTGATCTAGCGGGGCGGGCAGCTGCGAGGCGCCATAGAATTTCAGCCGGCGGCGCCAAAACACTTTGCCGAGCCCCTGGGCGGCCCGGTCGAGCCAGAACGCGCGGCGGGGCGCGCGGCTGAGCCATCCCGCAGCAGCAAGGAGACTAAACAGCGTAAGCTGGGCCGCGCCGATGGCGACCCAAAGCGCGGCGCGGCCATACTCGCCGGTCTCCTCAGCTTTACGCGTCGGCCCTTGTCCGTAGGAGACCGCCCGCGCCAACGTGTAGCGCAGGCGTGCGCGCCGGGCGGGCACATGTTCGAATACCGGCGCGTCGCTGGCCCAGGCAAAGCGGCCGCCGGCGCGCTCGACATGCATAAACAGAAGGTCATCTTCGCCGCCGGTCTCATTCCGGTCGGACGCGAAGAGTTGCGGCAGATCGGGCATCTGGCGCAGATCGAGAAGCGCGTTTCCGCAGCCGTAAAAGGCGTTGATCGGGCCCGTTTCATGGGCCGGATTGCGCGAGAAGAAAGCTTCGAAAAAAGCCCGGTGCGCCGTCACCGTGGCGGGGAGAACGGCACGGACCGGCCCGAATGTGACGGCGGCCTTCCACTTGGCTTGGGCCGCCAACAGGTTGCCAAGCCAATCGGGAGCTGCGCTCTGGTCATCGTCGAGCCATGCCACCAGCGGCGTGCGCGCATGGTCGAGGGCCATGTTGCGGGCATTCGAGACGCCGGCCTGGGGGCAGTGAAGAACGGAAACCTCAAGGCAGGCCGGCGCGCGGGCCTTAAGCGCCCGTGCCTGGGCCAAGGCCGAGCCGGCCGGGTCGTTATCCACGATGATCAGCGCGGGCCTCTCATGGGTGAGACAGCGCTGGGCGAACACGCTTTCAACCGCGCGGGCAAGGCACGCGACGCGTTTGAAGGTTGGGATGATGATGGTGACCTGGCGCGTCATGATGGCCGGCCTGCCGACACCCGCTGCCAAGCTTCCGAGACAGTGACCAGCGCCGCGCCGCTGTCGCTGGCCTGGCGCACCAGCCGCTCAAGGCCGGAAGGCGTGATCCCGAAGGGCGATGGCGCGGCGGCCACATCATGGGTGAAGAAGATCAGCCAGCCTGGCCGGGCAGCCAAGGCCTCGACCATACGCTGGGCCCGGCGCAGCGATCCTGGTGCGCCATTCAGCTCCACAGCGCGCAATTGCATGGCGTCGCTCCCGGCCCGGTTGATGCCTGGAAGCACCCCGCGGCACGTGTCGAACCGCTCAGTCAAAGCGTGCTTCAATTGCGGGGTCGTCTCGCCAAAGGGATAGGCGAAATGTGCCACTGGCGCTGGCTCCAGAAGCGCCTTCAGGTGCGCCGCGTTGCGCTCCAAATCGGCCAGCACATCACGCACGGGCGTGCGCGCGCAATCCAAGTGGCGCGCCGAATGGGCGCCGATTTCGTGGCCGGCTTCCGACAAAGCTCTGAAGTCGTACTCGGTGGGATACGCGCCGCTTGGCCCGGACCCACCGAGCAAGCCAGTGCAGGCGTAATAGGTGCCGCAGGCGCCGTATCTGCCGAGGATGTCTGCCCCCGCCAGGGCGGCCGAGCGGGGGAAATCGTCAAAGGTGAAGCTGACCAGGGCGCGCGCCGGCGCCGCCTCCAGGGGTTTGACCACGCGCCATTGGGTCATGCGGCGCGCGACCTTCGCGCCCAAAGTGCGCGGCGGGCTGTAGGGTGAAAGCGCAGCGGGGGCCGGCATCACTAAAGGTGCCGCGAATAGACGAGCGCGCGGAACAGCTTCAGGCTGAACAAACGCGCGGATATAGGCAGGCGCTCCACACAGGCGGCAGTTTTCGACGCGGCGATCATCGGCCGGCGCAAGATGCCCAGCCACTTTGCCGCCGCCGCCGCCTTGAACAGCGGCATGGTGGCCACCGCTTCGGGATGTTTGCGCGCGAGCCGCGCGAAGTTTGCGCCTGATCCGGCATATTTTCCAACGATGGCGCCATCGCTCAGCATGCCAAGGTGGCTGGCTGTATTGTCGATGTGGCGGACGGGGAAATGCTCCGCGATGCGCAGGCCCCAATCAACATCCTCCCATCCCCAGCCGGTGAACCCGGTATCAAGGGGGAAGGCTTCAAACACCGCGCGGTGGACGAGAAGGTTCGATGTGAACACATAGCGACCTGGCGCTGTGTTTCGGATTGCGGCGCTTCGGCACTCCGAAGCCGTGGCCTGGGCCACATGCAGGGCGTTTGCAGCCGAGGCGTCGGTTTGGCGCGCGCTGCAGCCGCCGCACACCAGACCTGGCGCGCTCAGTTCGGCAAGCGCCTCCAGATACCGCATTACGAAACGCGTGTCGTCGGGCACCATGTCGGCGTCCAGAAACAGCACCCAATCGGTTCTTGCCGCCGCCAGAAGCGCGTTGCGCGCGCCTGCCCGGCCGCGGTTCTCACGGCAAACGATCAGGCGGCTGGCGCCGGGATAAGCGTCAAGGCGGGCCTCGATGGAGCGGCACAGGGCAGGGTCGCAAGTGCCATCGTCGAGCACGATCAATTCCGTTGAGCCGGCGCCTTCGCACGCGCCCAGGGATTCGATCAGGCGGGAGGCATCGTCGCGATAGGTCGGAACCAGTAGGGTCAGCACGGGCCGGCCATTGATACTGCCCGGCGCCGACGGCTCGGTGTGGTCATCGCGCATTCCGGCGATCTCCGAGCAGGCACGGGGCAGTCATGAGCATGATGTAGAGATCAAAACCTAAGGACGCCCGGTTGACGTACTCCAAATCGAGGCGAACGCGTTCACGCACGGCGGACTTGGTGTGGACGGGCCCGCGCGACCCATTGATCTGCGCCCAGCCGGTCAGGCCGGGCCTCACCCTATGGCGATGGGCATAGTCGCTGACGATGGCGTGGACTTCGGTTTGTTCGGTGGTCATGCCCAGGGCGTGGGGGCGCGGGCCGACAATGGACATTTCCCCCAGCAAAACGTTCACAAGCTGGGGCAGCTCGTCGAGGCTCGTGCGGCGGATGAACTTGCCCACCCGGGTGATGCGTGTATCGCCGGCGAAGGTTTGGGCCACCATACGCTGCTCCGAGATCCGGTCTGGGCGCATGGACCGGAACTTCCAGATGCGAATGATCTGATTGTTGAAGCCGTGGCGCCGCTGGCGAAACAGCACTGGACCGCCATCGTCCAGCTTGATCGCTGCCGCGATCGCCAGAAACACCGGCGCGAATAGCGCCATGAGCAAGAGCGCGAAGGTGACATCGGTGGCGCGCTTTAAAAGCGCGTGTTTCAGGTCTGCCGGCGCGCCGGAAATATAGGCCGCCGGCGAATGGGCGATTTCTTCCAGACGCTCGGTGTCCGGATCAAACCCGGCCAGGTCGAGCAACAAGACAACGCGCTGGGGCAGGACACGCAGCCGGTCAATCAGGCGGCGCACGCGGGCCTGGGCATCGCTGGTCACCGTAACAACGATGCGGTCGATTTCGGGCAGGTGCCTCCAGTCGAGGAGATCGTCGAGGCTGCCGAGCACGGGGACGCCGTCGATCTCGCTCGGCGTTCGGCTATGGCGATCATCAAACACGCCGACCACGTTCAGGGACTGGTTGTCTTGCGCGCGCGTGATCAATTTACGGGCATTCTCCGTCGCGCCCACGATGACGATGTTCTCGCTAAGGCGACCGGCGCCTGCGAGGCTCTGGATTGCGATGCTGTAGAGCGCATGGGCAAGGGCCAGCGCGGCCAGCACCGCGCCTGCCGCCCACGCCGCCCCCTCGGCTCCAGACAAGAAAAGCGCGAGGCTTGTGGGGATAAGGACCCCGGCCAAGCCGGCAGCGACGCCAGCACACGCCCACGGCTTTGCCATGCGGCGCTCCACACGCCAGGCGCCCGAAAAAGACAAGGTGAGCAGCGCTGCAAATACGACGCTGGCATAAGGCGTAAGCGCGCTGAGCGAAGCGGCGAAAAGCGCCGTACCGCCGGCGTGGAGGATGCCCATGGAGACCAGTGCTGCCAGGAAGGCGTCGGTCGTCTTCATGGCGGCGCCGACAAGTTCAAGCGGAATGCGCGGGCCCGTTCTCGCGGTGACATTGAGAGACGCCCCACGCAGATGGGCGCCCAGTGCCGCGGCGCCGGGCCGGCAGGCCACATCCCTGTCGCTGGAACGCTCACCGCTCCAAAGCTGGGTGATACGGGGTGTAAGCTGCGGCGCTGCGGCCATGGTGGTCAACCTCGATGTGTTCGCGGCGCCGCTGCCTCTCGCGCACCAGCCCGGTTTCTCCCCCGTAGATGTACAAGACCCATGCCAACTCTCGTGACAGGGGAAACAGCCCGCTGGGCGGGTTTGAAGCCTCACAGGAAGAGGGCCGCGCGGATCCAGCGCGCTCCATGCGCCGAATGCGTCGCCGCCTGGCCGGATTTGGCACGTGCCAACCCCTAGCCAGCCCCAGCCCGTTACGGTTAAAGACGATCCGTTAACTCCATAGGACCGGTCCATGAACAGATCACCCATGCTCGCCACGAGCCTTATCGCCCTCAGCTTGGCCCTGACCGCGTGCGGCGGCCCCGAGCCCGAGACGCCAACTCCGACGGAAACCGCTGAAATGGACGATGCGGCAGCCTTGCCTGAGATCACGGTCGCGCCGGAGGACCTGGCGGGCAATCCGTTCCTCGCCGACTGGGAAACGCCTTTTGGCGTGCCGCCTTTCGATCAGATCGAGGCGAGCCACTACATGCCGGCCATGCAGCGCGCGATTTTGGACCTGCGCCAAGAGATTGAGGCCATCACCAATTCGGCCGATGCGCCAACCTTCGAGAACACGATATTGCCCCTCGAGACGTCGGGAGCCCTCGTCACAAAGGTTGTGCTGACGTTTTCGGGCGTCGCAGCCACCGAGTTGGATGACGATTTGCGCGCCCTACAGACTGAGATCTGGCCAATGCTGACCCGGGAGACCGATGCGATATCGCTCAATCCGGTCCTCTTTGACCGGGTGAAGACAGTCTATGACGCGCGCGAAACCCTCGGCCTTGGCGAGCAGGAAGCGCGGCTTGTGGAGCTCACCTACCGTGATTTCGTCCGCTCCGGCGCCAACCTCGAACCGGAGACGAAAGCTGCGGTCGCCGACATAAATGCGCGCCTGTCAGAGCTGACGACCCTGTTCGGGCAGAACCTCCTGGCGTCAACCAAAGCGTTCCAATTGGAAATCACCGACGAGGCCATGCTCGAAGGCCTGTCGCCTGATTTCCGGGCGGCGATCCGCGCCGACGCCGACACCGACCTGTGGACCGTGACGCTGGACCGCTCGGTATTCGAGACGTTCATGACCCAGTCGACGAACCGCGATCTGCGCCGGCAAGTGTTCGACGGGTATCGCCTTCGCGCCAGTGAAGGCGAGGTGGATAATGGTCCGATCCTGATCGAAATCGCCCAGCTTCGCGCCGAGCGCGCCGAGCTGCTTGGCTATGCAAGCCACGCAGAATACCAACTCGAAGAGCGGATGGCGAAGACGCCCCAGGGCGCGGAGGACTTTCTCCTGCGCGTTTGGGAGCCGGGCCTGGCGCGCGCCAAGGAAGAGCGCGCCGACATGCAAGCCCTTGTCGGCGATGCCTTCCAGATTGAAGGCCAGGATTGGTGGCACTATTCCGAACAGGTCCGCCAGGATCGCTACGCCTTCGATGACGCAGCCCTGGCGCCTTACTTTGAGCTGAACGCCGTCTGGTCTGGCGCCTTCGAAATGGCGCGCCGCCTGTTCAATGTCGAGCTGACTGAGGTCGAGGTCGACGGCTGGAACCCGGTCGTGGTTAGCTACGATGTCACCGATTTAGAGACTGGCGAGCACCTGGGCCTATTCATGACCGACATGTATGCCCGCCCGTCAAAGCGCGGCGGCGCCTGGATGAGTTCCTATCGGCAAGCCTCTGCGATTGGCGGAGAAACGATCCGTCCAATCGTCAACAACAATCTCAACCTGACCCTGCCGCCGGAAGGCCAGCCCACACTCATGCGGTTCGATGAGGTAGAGACCTTGTTCCATGAGTTTGGCCACGGCCTGCACGGTCTGCTGACCCAGATCGATTATCCGACGTTCTCAGGCGTCGATGGTCCGCGCGACTATACCGAGTTCCCGGCGCAAATCCTGGAGCATTGGGCAAGCCAGCCGGAAATGCTGCAAATCTATGCCCGGCATTATGAGACAGGCGAGGTCATTCCCGCCGAATTGGTTGAGCGCATGGTGGAGGCGTCAACTTTCAATCAGGGCTTCCGCACGACGGAGTTCATCGCCGCATCCCTGCTCGATCTGGCCTGGCACAACCTGTCCCACGAAGAGGCGCTGGCGATTACCGATGCCCGGGCGTTCGAGAAAGAGGTGCTGGAGGGATACGGCCTGATTCCTGAGATCGAGCCGCGCTACCGCTCGCAATACTTCGCCCACATCTTCGCCGGCGGCTATTCGGCCGGATATTACTCATATCTATGGTCTGAGATCCTCGACGCCGACGGCTTCTATGCCTTCCTGGAGACTGGCGACATCTTTGATGAAGAGCTGGCTGGTCGTCTGAAGCGATGGGTTTATGAAAGCGGCGGCCTCCTGCCCGCCGATGAGCTTTACCGCCGGTTCCGCGGCGCTGATCCGGGCATTGATCCGCTTCTCGAGATCCGCGGGTTCAAATCCGTCGAAGGCGAGGGGTGAGGCGCCCCGGGCCAGGCCCGACCGCTGTCACCGCGTCATTGAGCGACCCATGAGCGAGACCGCGCCGTTAGAGGCCGCAAAGGCGACCGCGCAGACGCTGTCAGAGGCGCTGCCTTTCATACAGCGTTATGCCGGCGCAACTGTGGTCGTGAAGTTTGGCGGCCACGCCATGGTGGACGAAGACCTGCTGGCCGCGTTTGCCCGCGATGTGGTCTTGCTGCGCCATATGGGATTGAAACCGATTGTCGTGCATGGCGGCGGCCCGCAAATCGCCGACCTCTTGGAGCGGCTTGGCATCGGCTCCCAATTCCAGGACGGCCTGCGTGTCACCGACGATGCCACCATGGACGTGGTGGAAATGGTCCTGTCGGGGACAATCAACAAATCCCTGGTCAGGGCACTGAATGCGGCCGGCGGCCGCGCTGTTGGACTGTCCGGCTCTGACGCCAATCTCATTCGCGCCCAGAAGGTCTCGCGCACGGTCAAAACACCCGGCAGCAGTTTGGAAGACGTGGTTGACCTTGGCTATGTCGGCGAGCCGATCGCGGTTGATCCTTCGGCCCTGAACGCGCTCGGCGCCGCAGCCGAGCAAATCATCCCGGTCGTTGCCCCGGTCGGCTTTGGCCAGGGCGGCGCGCGCTACAACATCAATGCCGACACCGCTGCGGGCGCTTTGGCCAAGGCGCTCAAAGCTTCACGCTTGATCTTGCTCACCGATGTGGCCGGGGTCCTCGACAAGGAGGGGAGCCTGATCAAAGCATTGGCCGTGGGCGATATCGCGGGCCTGATCGAACAGGGCATCGCCGAAGGCGGCATGATTCCGAAGCTTGAAACGGCCGCCGAGGCGGTGAAAGGTGGCGTGGAGGCTGCGGTAATTCTGAACGGGCAGGTCCCCCATGCCCTTCTCATGGAGCTTTTCACAGAACATGGATTTGGCACGCTTGTTTCCTGATCTGCGGATCCGGTGGGCGCTGGCTGCCCTTTGTGCGGCTTTGGCCGGCCTTCCTGCCGGAGCGCAGGATGCCGGGCCCGAGGGGTGGCGCCTGTGCAATGAAACCAGCTTCATCCTCAACGCGGCCATAGCCCGTCCAGACGACCAGGCCTTGCTGGTGGAAGGGTGGACCAAGCTGCGGCCAGGCACGTGCGAAGTCGCCCTTGAAGGGCCGCTGACCCCTGGCGTGCACTTCCTTTATGCCAAATCCTCAGATGCCCATCGCGGCGGCACCCGCGACTGGGGCGGCGACCGTAAGCTGTGCGTTGACCCCACCGGGTCCTTCTCGATCGAAAGCCCGCCGGAATGCAGCGATTTTGGCCTCGACGAGCGCCAATTTCGCCCGGTCATGATTGAGCGCAGCAGCACTTGGCAAACCACCTTCACCGAGACCACACAGTATACGCCCGACCAGGCCGAGGCGGCGGGTGTGCAACGCCTGCTTGAAGATGCCGGCGTATTCTCGGGCCGCGTCGATGGATTGCTCGGGCGTGAGACCCGCGCGGCAATCCGTGACTTCCTGACCGCCGAGGGCCTGTCGTCTGAGACAACCGACACCGATCTGATCGACTTTTTAGAGCAGTCGGCCATCGCCCGGTCCCGCGAAGTCGGGCTCACCTTATGCAATCGCACCGAGCGGCCGATCTGGGGCGCAATAGCGCGCCAACGCGGCGACGAGTGGGAGAGCCGGGGTTGGTGGCGCATTGAAGCATCGGGCTGCGCGCGGGTGATCGACCGGCCGCTCAACCAGCGAGACTTCTATGTCTATGGCGAGATGGAGCAGCCCGATGGGCGCGTGCGCCTGCTTCGGCGCGCCGGCGACGCCTTCTGCGTGGCGAGGTCGAAATTCGCTATTATGGGCCGCGAGCAATGCGAAGAATCGGCCTATCGCACGGCCTCTTTTGCTAAGACTGCCGCACCGGAAGAGCAGAAACTGGTTTTTGAGTTTTTCGACCGTGATTTCGACCGCCCGCAACCCGTCCCCGAGGGCTGATGGGATGACCGCTGAGCCCTTGCCCTCGGCCCCAGGCCAGCCAGACCTCGCCCACATCCGCGATTGGGTGTTTGACCTCGACAACACGCTCTATCCCGCAGAATGCGACCTGTTTGCTGAAATCGATGCGCGTATGACCGATTTCGTCGCGCGCTATCTGGGGGTCGATGCCGGGGCCGCGCGCCGGCTGCAAAAACGCTACTACGCCGAATATGGCACCACTCTAAAGGGCTTGATGACCTTGCACGGCATGGCGCCGCAAGCGTTTCTCGACCATGTGCACGACATAGACCTGTCGCCCCTGCCGGTGGACCGTAGTCTGCGTCGGGCGCTTGAGCGGTTGCCGGGGCGGCGCTTTGTGTACACGAACGGATCGCGCCGCCATGCCGAGCGGGTCACCCGCCAGATGGGCCTTCAGGGCGTGTTTGACGGCCTTTTCGGGATAGAAGAAGGCGCGTTCCACCCCAAGCCTGACCCACGCTCCTACGCTGCCTTTTGCGCGGCGTTTGACGTGGCGCCGGAGGAGGCGATTTTCTTTGAGGACCTGGAGCGCAATTTGAAGCCAGCCCGTGAGATGGGGTTTGCCACCGTGCTTGTACGCAGCGACGCACAATGGACCGCAGGCGAGCCCGCCGCGGCGCGCCCCGCTGGCCGCAGCCATGGCCAGAGCCCCTGCGCCGACTACGTCACCGATAGCTTGGCGGACTTTTTACAAGCGGTCTGCCCAGACCCCTGAGGACCCGATATGACGCGCGCCCTAGCCCATACGATCGACGAAGCCTGGGAGCACCGAGCCAGCCTGACCAGCGGGGCAGGCGGCCCGGGCAGAGACGTGGCCGAGGCGGTCCAATCCGCGATCGACCTGCTCGACAGCGGTCAGGCGCGGGTTGCCGAGCCAGATGACGCCACCGGCGGTTGGCGCGTGAACCAATGGCTCAAGAAAGCCGTCCTACTGAGCTTTCGCTTGACGCAGAACGGCCTCATCGGCGGCGGCATTGGCGAGGGCGGTGCGTGGTGGGACAAGGTGGCGTCAAAGTTTGACGGCTGGGGGGCGGGCGAGTTCCGCGCCGCGGGCTTTCGCGCTGTGCCGCCCTGCGCTGTGCGCCGCGGGGCGTTCATTGCCAAATCCGCCGTGCTGATGCCCTCCTATGTCAACATCGGCGCCTATGTCGGCGAGGGCACAATGGTCGACACCTGGGCCACTGTTGGCTCGTGTGCACAGATTGGGGCGGGCGTGCACATATCTGGCGGGGTCGGCATTGGCGGCGTTCTGGAGCCCTTGCAGGCCAATCCCGTCATTATTGAAGATGATTGCTTTATCGGCGCGCGCTCAGAAGTCGCCGAAGGGGTGATCGTGCGCAAAGGCGCTGTGATCTCCATGGGCGTTTTCCTTGGCCAATCGACTAAGATCGTGGACCGGGAGACCGGGGCCATCTACCGCGGCGAAGTGCCAGCTTATAGCGTGGTTGTGCCCGGCGCTTTGCCGGCGCGCGATGGCGGGCCGAGCCTGGCTTGCGCCGTGATCGTAAAAACAGTCGATGCGCAAACGCGCTCTAAGACCGGTGTGAACGACCTCCTGCGCGACACTTGAAGCGCCGCGTTAAGGTCTCGTTTACGATTTGGCATGGCGCTTGCCATGGCCCTCGCCATGGAGACGGCTCGGCGCGCGCACTCGACCAATAGGCTTGATTACAAGCCGCGCTTAGCCCGCATCGCGCGCGCGCTCGGCGCGGTCCTGGCTTCGGCCGTTGCCTATATTATGGGCGCGGCCTTCGCCTATTCGCCGATTGAGATTTATTCCGATGCAGAGCTTTTGGCCGTCATGGCGCCAGCGCTTGTGCCCTCAACGCCCGGACCCAGCGCTCCGCGCCGCTGAAATCGCGCCCATATTCCGCATCATGAAGAGCGGGACGGGGCCGGCCTCGGTGGCGGCCCAATCGAGGGGCTCGTCATGGGCCTCCCGCGGCACCTCTTCGCGCATTTGGCCATGGAAGGCGAGGGCGCAGGCAAAGGCGCGCCCTGCAGCGCGAAGGGCCTTGAGCGTGCGATCATAATGGCCCTTGCCGTAGCCAAGCCGTGTGCCCAGCCCATCGAAAGCCAGCACCGGGCACAGCACCAAGGTGGGCGTCACGTCCGGCGCGCTGGCGCAGGGCTGCTGCAGGCCCAGCGGGCCAGCCTCCAGCGGCTCACCGGGCGACCAGCGGTGAAAGGTCAGCGCGTCGGTCTCGCCAAGACGGGGCAAGGACAGTTCAGCTCCAGCCTTTTCCAGCCGCGCCATCAGCGGCCTCGGGTCGATTTCGTCTTTGATCGGCACATAGCCTGCCACCTCAGGCCCATAGCGCTCGAGCAGCCGCATGGAAAACCGCTCGGCCAGGGCAAGCCCGGCATCGGGGTCCCTGGCGCTGAGTTCGGCGCGCAGCGTTTTCATCTGTTCACGCAGTGCCTTTTTACTGCCCATGGAAGTTCCTTTGCCGGGTTCGGCGTGGGTGTGGCAAGGACCGCGAGCGCCGGTGGGCGTGGTTTCACTCCCGTAGACCCTAGCAAGCTAGGTGGGCGCCAGATGAGCCGGGACCACGATCCCGGCCAGTGTGCCGGCTCCCTTACGGAATGTAAGGTCCCCGGAGTTGAAGAACCCTGCCGCGCGCCGCAGCCCTTTCACAAGAGAGGAAATAGGGTGCTTGGCCGGCCTTGGTAAGCCCCAGCGCGGCCACGATGGCGGTTCAGGGCAGGTCAAACGCCATAAGCAAGGTGCGTTGGCTGCTGGAAAAATTATCGTCGGACACAATCCACAGCCGGCGGCCCCGCGTGCCCCGGTTTTGCACGGCAATCCCCTCGAAATTGTCCACCGGCACACTTGGCTCCAATCGCACCAGATTGACCAGCGAGTTCGCCTGCGGCGCCCCGCCATCGACAAAGGCGACCAGGATCGTGTTTCCCACGCCCGGTTCGTATGACCGGAACAGCGCGGTTGGGTAGAATTGCGACGCGTCCAGCCCGGTCAGCTCAAGCTCTGGCGCCGCCTCAAGACGGTCGACCACTACGGGGACGCCGGCGCTGTCTATCTGGCCCAAAGGCTGACCCAGCCCGCGGCTGGTCTCGATCCCGACCCAGACCATGCGCAATCCCGGCGAATAGGCCAGGCCCTCCACGCCGCCATTGGACTCCATTGCGCCGCCCAGTTGCGGCGGTCGATTGGGAATGGTGATCGCCGGGACAGCCCTTGCAGCCGCGCCGCACCGGGCCAGGTCGAATGCCTCAATTCTGTGGTTACGCTCGAAACTGACCAGGGCAACACCGTCGACGAGGGTGACGCCTTCTGCATCCTGATTTTCCTTGCCGGCGATCGGCGCGCCGTCGGCGCCCAGCATCGGCGCCAGGCGCGCGCCGGTGGGCGAGGTGCCCGTCAGGTTGATCCAGACGAACGCGCCCTGGTCGGATACGGCGAGCAAGTCGCCAGAGGGCAGGGCAGCCAGACCCGACAGGCCGCCAAACCGAGGGTCGGGACTGGTCAAGTGCCAGGCGCCGACGCGGGTTGCGCCGTTAAACAAATGCACGCCGTCTTGAAGGGCGCGCAGATCGACCCGCGATGCGTTCAGCGCGATTGCCTCGCCGGCCTCATCGCCTGTTGCGCCCGCGCAGGACGGGGCCCGCAGGGCGTCGAGCCCGTCCAGGGGGCGCCATGGCTCACCGCTGAGCGCGATTGCGCTGGAGCGCCCGGTGTCGCATCCCGCCACAGTCAGGGCGAGGCAGATGAGGGCGCTGCTCAGCACCGCCGCCCGGCCGCGCAGTGACCGCTGGGCGAAGCGCCTAAACAAGGGCTTCAATCTCGGCGCGCAGCTCGGCGAGGCCCGCGCCGGTTTCAGAACTTGTCGGCTGAACGATGGGATGGCCTGCGGGCCGGCGCTTCAGCCCGGCTTCGATGTCGCTGGCCAGCGCCGCCACCGCACTTGGCTTCATCTTATCGGTCTTGGTCAGCACGATTTGATAGGTTACAGCGCTTGTGTCGAGCAGCGCCATGACCTCCTCGTCGGCGGGCATAAGGCCCCGGCGGCAGTCAACCAGTAAAAAGACCCGGCGCAGGCCTGCGCGGCCGCGCAGATAGTCCCGGGTCAGGGCGCTCCATTGCGCCGCTTGGGCTTTGGACACCTTCGCGTAGCCAAAGCCGGGAAGGTCCACGAGCCAGGCCCGGCCCGCTGCCAGGTCGTAATAGTTGATCTCCCGGGTTTTGCCGGGTTCAGCGGAGGTCCGCGCAAGACGCTTGCGGTGGGTTAGGGCGTTGATGAGGCTGGATTTGCCCACATTGGAGCGGCCGGCAAACGCAACCTCGTTGCGGTCGCCCCGGGGCAAATGGCGTAGATCGACCACGCCTTTCACGAAGGTGACCTCGCCGGCGAAAAGGCGCCGGGCGCGTTCTAGGGCTTCGGCAGAATGACGCGGCGTGCCGGCCACGGTTTCGGTCATGTCGAGCTCCCCAACCTTGGCCCCGAGCATGTGCCGGGATGCCGGGCGCCGGCCGCGCTAGCCCGGAGCCTATTCGGCCGGGCTCTGGCCGCCGCGCCCGCGCAGGCGGTCCACCAATTTGTCAAACTGCGTCTCCACCCCGTTCCGGCGCATGATGAAGTATTGCTGGATGAGGGACAGGACATTGTTCCACACCCAGTAGAGCACCAGCCCTGCCGCGAACCCGCCAAATACAAAGGTCAGGATGATCGGCAAGAACATGAAGATTTGGCGCTGAAGCTTGTCGGTCGGCGGCGGGTTGAGCGACTGGATCGCCCACATGGTAAGGCCGTAGAAAATCGGGAGAATGCCGATGCCGAGCACCAGCCCGATGAGGAATATTCCCCGCACATCGGTTGCCGGTACATCAAGCAGGCCGAACAAATTGCCAATCACCAGCGGGTCGGGCGCCGACAGATCAGAGATATAGCCAAACCGCTCGTGGCGCATCTCCAGCGTCACAAACAGCGTCTTGTAGAGCGCGTAGAAAATCGGGATCGTCGCCAGGATCGGCAGGCACCCGGCTATGGGATTGGCCTTTTCTCGCTGGTAAAGCGCCATGACCTGCTTCTGCCGCTCGGTGGGATTGTCTTTGTACTTTTCCTGGATTTCCTTCATCGGCTCGGCCAGCAGCTTCATCTTGGCCATCGCCTTGTAGCTTTGATTGTAGAGTGGGATGAGCGGCAGCTTCACCAGCACGGTGAACGCCAGGATGGCCCAGCCAAACGAGCCGATCATGCCCTTCAACCAGAGCAGCACATTAAAGAATGGCTTGGTCAGGAAATAGAGAAACCCCCAATCAATGGCGTCGTCGAAGCGCGGCAAGCCGAGGGCGGACTCGTATTCGCGCAGCACCGCTAATTCCTTCGCGCCGGCGAAGATGCGGTGCTCAATCGTGATGTCGCCGCCGGCCGGAACCGTCACTGGCGTGCCGGTGGTCCTGATCTGGAACAGGGGCGTGTCGCCGCTCGTCTCAGACAGGTCAAACGCAGCCGAGAACGCCTCTCCCTGCCGGGGCACCAGGGCGGTCATCCAATACTTGTCGGTGAAGCCCATCCAGCCGCCAGCCTCCGCGTCGCCATTGCCGCGGATGGCCTCTTTGCCCTGGGCGAGGTTTTTGTAGCTGCGCAGTTTCAAATCTGTGTCCACGACGCCGATGAGGCCTTGGTGGACGATGGCGCTATCGGCCGCTGAGCCGGGATCGGTCGCTTCTTGGAACGCGCGGTAGTCGCCGCGGCGCTGGATCACACCGAAGGGCCTAAGGGTAATGGGCACCGCCGCCGCGCTGCGCACGGTGTCGGTGTAGGTGAACATGTAGTCGTCATCGAGGGAGATGACGCGCTCAAAGGTGAGCGGTCCGCGCACCCGGCGCAGGGTGATTGGGCTCGACGGGCTGAGCGCGCCGCTGCCGACCATCTCCCATTCGGAATTGATGCCGATGGCCCGCCCGATGATGGCGCCTTCCGCCGGATCATACTGGTCCCAGCCATAGGTCGCAAAGTAGCCGTGCTCTGAATTGGCCGGCCTCAGGAGGCGCAGCTCTTCCTCTTGCTCAATCGTGAGGAAGTGACGCTTCAGGTTGAGATCATCGATCCGCGCGCCGGTGAGATTGATCGACCCGTCGACCGACGGGCCGTCAAAGGGCACCCGCACATCTGTGGTGAGCGCTTCTTCCACGCTCGGCGCAATGATTGGCGCTTCGATGCCGAGGTCTTGGCGCTGGGCCTCAAGCTCGGCTTCGCGTTGAATTGCGGCGTCCTGGGCGGCGCGGGCCGCCTCTTGGCGCGGGGCGACGTAGAAGGTCTGGTACAGAAACAGCACGCCAAGCATGAGCACCATGGCGAGGATCAGATTGCGGGTCTGATCAGGATCGTTCGGCGCTTGGGGCTGCATGGCTCAAATCTTCTTATCTGCGCCGGCCTGTCGGGCGGGGCGCGGCGGGCCTCCGCCGTCCGAGCGCGCTGCGAGGCTTACCAGCGCGCTTTTCATGTCGTCAAGCAAACGCGCCCAGTCAACACGGCCGGTGCGCGCACGGGCGATGAAAACATAGTCCCAGCCGGGTTGGCCATGGCCGGGCAGAAGCTGCTTGGCGGCTTCTCGAAGGCGCCGTTTCGCCCGCGAGCGGGCCGGCGCGTGGCCGATTCGTTTCGTTGCTGTGAAGCCGTGGCCGATCCAGGCGCCGCCATCGGCCCGCTTACAGGCCTGGACGACAAGGCTATGGCGCGCCTCAGACGCGCCCGATCTTGCGGCAAGGAAGGAAGCGCGGCGTTTGATTTGGCGCAGGTCTGGCTCGTCCATCAAAGGCCTGCGCCGGCAGCCCGGTCAGGCAGACAGGCGCTTGCGCCCCTTCATGCGGCGCCGTGCAAGCACCTTACGGCCATTCTTGGTGGCCATCCGCGCGCGAAAGCCATGGGTGCGGGCCCGCTTAATTCGGCTTGGTTGAAAAGTACGTTTCATCGCAGTCGGACCCTGTGAATTGGAGTGCGGGCGTGCCCGCAGGTCGCGCCGTTATGTCAACACGCTTTGCCCTGTCAAGACCGGCTGGCGCTCACGCGGTCTCACGGCGCCGAGAGGCTTTGGGACAAGGCGTGATGTGACGGCGCTGCCGAGAGCGTCTAGGCCACGGCCAAGACAGCCCCATCGCCCTGGAGGAGAGACTATGGCCCTATCGAAACACTGGCCGACCAGCGCCGCCCTTGTGGCCTTGTCCCTTGCCACCGGGCTGCCTGCCCAAGGCCAAGCCCAGGCCCAGGACGCGCGCCAGGTAAGCGCTGCGGACGTCCCTGCCGAGCGCCCCGCCCGCCACGGCGCGTGGACGAGCCTGCTGCAAACCTACGTCCAGCCGGGCGAGGACGGCGTCAACCGCTTTGACTACGGCGCCTTGCAGGCCAGCGAAGCAGACCGCGCCGCGCTCTCAGGCTATATCGACAGCTTCGCAGAGCTGGATTTTTCGGCCCTTACGCGGGCTGAGGCGTTTGCGGCCTGGGCCAATCTCTACAACGCGCTGACCATTGACCACATCATTGGGCGCTATCCGGTGCGATCGATTCGCTCGGGCTACATTGTCGGCCCCTGGAAGGATGTGAAGACCATCGCCGGCGGGCGAGAGCTGTCCCTTGATGCCATTGAGCACGAGATTCTGCGCGTCGAGTGGGACGATCCCCGCGTCCATTACGCGGTCAATTGCGCCGCCATTGGCTGCCCCAACCTGCAAACCCGTGCCTGGGAGGCCGCGACCCTAGATGCCGACCTCGACCGCGCCGCACGCGCCTTCATCAATAGCCCGAGAGGCGTCGTGGTGCGCGACGGTGGCGGGCTAAAAGTGTCGCGCATCTATAAGTGGTTCGAAGAAGACTTCGGCGCAACCGAAGAGGGTGTTATAGAGCATCTGCTGACTTATGCCGATGCGGAGCTGGCCGAAGCCATCCGTGCCCGCCCCGACATTCGGCGCCACGCCTATGATTGGAGGCTTAACGATGTCGAATGATTCCCATGCCGCTGCCGAGCCCGCTCCTGGGGGCGGCAAGGCGATCTGGTCTCGGCTGTTGCCGGTTGCCCTCGTCGGGGCTGGCCTGGCTGCGTTTTTCGGCCTTGGCCTCAACCAGTACTTTTCGCTTGATGCGCTGGAGGAAAACCGCGATCTCCTCAGCGCGTTCGTGACCGACAACCGGTTCATCGCCCTGGCGGCATTCATCGGGATCTATGCGGCAGCCGTGTCGATCAGCGTCCCTGGGGCCTCGATCTTGACGATCTTCGGCGGCTTCCTGTTTGGCCTTTGGTTTGGAACGGCCGCTGTGGTGATTGGTGCGACGCTCGGCGCGACGATTATCTTTTTTATCACCAAGACCGCGCTGGGAGATGTTCTGCGCGGAAAGGCCAGCGGCTTCGTCAAGCGTATGGAGGAAGGCTTCCGCGAAGACGCCTTCTCTTACCTCTTTTCCCTGCGCCTGATCCCGGCTGTGCCGTTCTGGGTGCTCAACATCGTGCCGGGTGTCCTGGGCGTGAAAGCCCGTGATTTCATCCTGGCCACATTCCTCGGCATCATCCCGGCGACCTTCGTCTATGTCTCGATTGGCAATGGAATTGATGCCGTGTTCGACGCCGGTGAGCGGCCCACCCTATCGGGCGTGCTGCTCAAGCCAGAGATCCTCCTGCCCATCTTCGGCTTGGCAGCGCTCGGCCTGATGCCCGTCATCTACAAGAAGGTCTTCGCCAAGAAAAAAGCTACCACGCTGGAAGGGGCACACTAATGGCCACCGCGACCCCCACTGCCGACGCCCGCATCTCAGTCACCGATGCGCCGGCCCACGATCCCGCTGCAGCAACGCCGACCCGCGACAGCGCCGTGCCCCAGCGCCAATTGAAGGCCGATTTGGTCATTATTGGGGGCGGCTCGGCGGGCCTATCGGCCGCCGCCGGCGCGGCCATGCTTGGCCTGAATGTGGTGCTCTATGAGAAGGGCGAGATGGGCGGAGACTGCCTGAACTATGGCTGCGTCCCCTCCAAAGCCCTGCTGAGCGCGGCCAAGGTTGCCCACACCGTGAAAGACGCCGCGCGCTATGGGGTTACGACAAGCGCGCCTACGGCGGATTGGCAGGCGGTCAAGGCTCATGTCCACGGCGCGATCGCGACAATTGCCCCTGTCGATAGCCAGGAGCGTTTTGAAGGCCTCGGCGTCACGGTGATCCGCGAGCACGCCAAATTTGCCGACAAGAAAACCGTCATCTCGGCCACCACGCGCACCCGCGCGCGGCGCATCATCATTGCCACCGGGTCCACCGCCGTCGTTCCGCCCATCGAAGGGCTCGACCAAGTCGACTACCTCACCAATGAGACCGTTTTCTCGGCGCCCGAGCAGCCGAGCCATCTGATCATTCTGGGCGGCGGGCCGATCGGCATGGAAATGGCCCAGGCCTTCAATCGCCTCGGCTCAAAGGTCACCCTCGTGGAGCGCTCCAGTGTCCTCGGCCGGGCCGATGCGGCCCATGCGAAGATCGCCGCTGACGTGCTCGCCAGCGAAGGCGTAACCTTCCTCCAAGGCCATACGGCGGCGAAGATCGCCCCAGTGGACGGCGGCCTGCAGCTGACGACCGAGGGCGAAGGCGGCGGCGCGACGATTGAGGGCAGCCACCTTCTGGTCGCCCTCGGCCGGCGGTCTGTGCTGGACGGGCTGGACCTTGAGGCCGGCGGCGTGGCCCATGATGGCCGCAGCGTCACCGTAAAAGACACGCTCCGTTCGGTCTCGAACGGCCGGGTGTGGGCCCTTGGCGATGTGGCGGGCGACGGCCAGTTCACGCACCTGGCCGGCTGGCATGCGTCGGTCTTCGTGCGCCGGGCCTTGTTCAAATCGCCGACCTCGAAAGCATCTAGCCTGCCTGTGCCGGCCGTCACCTACACCGCGCCGGAGGTTGCCCAGATTGGCCTGACCGAGGCTGAAGCGCGCGCCGAGTACGGCGATGATATCAAAGCCCCGCACTTCGCCTTCGATGAGAATGACCGCGCCATCGCCGAAGGACACACTAGCGGTGAGGCCAAGCTCATCGTCCGCAATGGAAAAATCCTCGGGGCGTCCATCGTCGGCGACGGCGCCGGCGACATCATCCAGATGGTTGCGCTTGCGATGTCGAACGGGCTGAAGGTCAAGGACCTGACCAATTTCATTTCGCCCTATCCCACCCGCGCCGAAGTCGTGAAACGCGCCGCATCGGCCTACTTCACCGAGACGGTTTTCGGCCCCGGGGCAAAACGATTGGTCGGCTTGCTCCAAAAGATTCCCTAGCGTAACCAGCCGGGGATGGCGGCGCCGCGTGGAGACGACAAGCCAAAGGGGGCACTCGGCCAGGCCGCCGGGTGGCGCCACAGCCTTTCGATCCGCCTCTTCTGGCTGACGATCATTGTCGTTCTGCTGGTCGAGTTGGTGGTGTTTGTGCCCAGCGCGGCCAGCTATCGCAGCCAGTGGCTGGAGGACCGCGCCCAGGCCGGCCGCATTGCCTCGCTCGCAGTGGAGGCCGCCCCCTCCCGCGCCGTGTCCATGGAGCTATCGTCGAGCTTGCGGACCACGGCCGAGATCCTCGCCCTGGCAGAGCTCGAAGGCGGGATGCGCATCCAGATTCTGCCGCCGGCTGGCCCGATCGGCCAGCCCGTCGTGCCGGTAGACCTGCGCGATATGGGGCTTGTCCTCAGCATTCGCGAGACCCTGGCGGCGTTCTTCGCGCCCCCCGGGCGCACCCTGCTCATCATCGATACCGGCGCACGGGATGACCGGGTGATCGAACTTCTGGTGCCAGAGGCGCCGCTTAAAGACGGGCTTTGGGCGTTTGGCGGGCGCATCCTATTGATCTCGCTTCTGATCTCCCTGGCGGCAGGGGGGCTCGTGCTGGCGGTCTTGTTCTTTGTCCTTGTCGGGCCAATGCAGCGCGTCACCCGCTCGGTTGAACAGTTTCGCGACGATCCCGGCGGCTGGACGCGGCGCTTGCCGGCGACGACCCGGCGCGACGAGATTGGCCGGGCCCAGAATGCCTTGGCGGATATGGAACAGGCCGTCTCTGAGAGCTTTCGCCAGCGCTCGCGCCTGGCTGAGCTTGGCGAGGCGGTCGCGCGGATCAACCATGATCTGCGCGGCTCGCTGGCCTCTGCCCAGCTCGTCTCTGAGACCCTGCAACGCTCGCAAGACCCTCGCGTCAAGCGCGCCGCCCCGCGCCTGGAACGCGCCCTGGAGCGGGCCATCACGCTGGCGACCCAGACGCTGCAATACGGCAAAACGGCTGCGCCCCAGGCCGATCTACAGCCCTGCGCCTTGGCCCTCATTCTCGACGAAGCCGCCGATGAGGCCCTGGTCACGGCGCCCGGCCTCACCTGGGAGAACAAGGTCGATGGCGCCTTGGTCGGGCTGGTCGACCCGGAGCATCTGCACCGGATTTCCGCAAATCTCATCCGCAACGCCGCCGAAGCCATGGGCGAGGCCGGCGCCGTGGCCGTTGAGCTTGACGGCGCGCACCTGCGCTTCATTGACACCGGCCCCGGCCTTCCGCCTGACTTCCAGGCCCGGGTCTTCGAGCCGTTCGGCAGCGCCGGCAAACGGGGCGGAACCGGGCTCGGCCTGGCGATTGCGCGCGACCTCGCCCGCGCCATGGGCGGCGACCTGGCGCTGGAGCGCACCGGGCCGGACGGCACATGTTTCGCGCTCACCTTGCCAGCTGAGCCGGAATTCGGCGCCGCCGCCGCCCAGTGAGCAACGCGCCGGTGCTCGCGCCGTACAGGGCGCCTCAGGGGCCAATCCGCGTGGTTGAGGTCGCGCCGGACTGGTGTGTGCTCGACAAGCCGCCTGGGCTGTTGTCAGTCCCAGGTCGCGGGCCGGAGAAAGCCGATTGCCTGATGACCCGGGCCGAAGCCCTCATCGGCAGCGTCTTCGCCGTCCATAGGCTCGATATGGAGACCTCTGGCCTGATCGTGGCGGCGCGCACGCGCCAGGCGGTTGCACGCCTGAACGCTGCATTCTCCGAGCGGCGGGCCCACAAGACGTATGAAGCCCTCGTCTGGGGCGAGGTGGCTGGCGACAGCGGCGAGATCGACCTGCCGCTGATCGCCGACTGGCCGAACCGTCCGCGCCAGAAAGTGTGCCCGGTCGAGGGCAAGCCGAGCCGCACGTCGTGGCGCGTCCTTGCCCGCATGGCCGGCTGCACCCGGCTGCGCCTGCACCCGATCACCGGGCGCAGCCACCAATTGCGCGTGCATTTAGAGGCGCTCGGCCACCCGATCCTCGGAGACGCGCTGTACGGCGCCGCGGCCTCGCGCGGGGCCGCCCCCCGCCTTTGCCTGCACGCGTGCGCCCTCGACCTTGAGATGACCGAGGGCAAGATAAGCGCCGTCAGCCCGGCGCCGTTTTAGTCGGCCTGGGGCAGGCTAGTCGGCTTGGGGCGGGCGAAACTCGGGCGCTAGGCCAATCGCGACGCCTTCCCGGCGCGGGTCCGCGGCCCCGTCTAGGCCATCCTCGCCCACCACGATGATGTTGAGACCTGACATCTCGCCAGAGGCATCGCGCACCTCATAGCCCTCCGCGCGCAGGATTTCGGCCCACCGGGCGCCTTGCTCGAGCGAGGCCTCCACGCCAACCCGCTCGCCGCGCGCGATCACATTTGGCAGGTCCACCGCCTCCTGGGCGCTGAGGCCCCAGTCGAGGACGCCGACCAGGGTTTTCGACACATAAGCGACGATGGAGTTGCCGCCCGGCGAGCCGGTGACCATGACAAGCGCTCCGTCTCCATCGAAGACAATCGTCGGCGACATGGAACTGCGCGGACGCTTGCGAGCAGCGGCGGCATTGGCCACCGGCCTGCCATTCAGTTCAGGCGCGCGGGCAAAGTCGGTCAGCTGATTGTTGAGCAAAAATCCGTCGACCATGACGCCATTGCCGAACGGGGCCTCCACCGTCGCTGTCATGGCCGCCACATTGCCCTCGAAATCGACGACAGAGATATGGGTGGTGCCGGGCGTCTCTGCCGTGGTGTCGCGTCCCCACATGTCGATCAGCGGGCCGCGCGCCAGCACCGTGCCCGGATCGCCCGGCCCTGCGGGCCCGCTCGGCACTGCCGGTGTTTCGGCGCGTGCATCGAGATAAGCCGGATCGATAAGGTCTTCGGCGGGAACGGGCACGAAATCGGGATCGGCGACATAATGGTCTCGGTCGGCATAGGCCAGGCGCTGGGCCTCGACCCAGGCCAGAAGCCGGGCCGCTTCGTCTGGCGCTTCGACCCCTGCGAGGCGGCGTTGATAGATGCCAAAGATCGCGTTTTGGGCAACGCCTCCCGAACTTGGCGGCGGCGCTGAACAAATTCGGAAGGCGCCGCCTTCGCGGTGGTCTGCACACAGCGGCGCGGGGGTCTTCACAGTGAACGCTTCCAAGTCGCTGACGGCGAGGCCGCCGGGCGCCGCGTCAGAGGTCACCGCCGCCACAATCCGCTCTGCCCGCGGGCCGGTGTAAAACGCGCTTGGCCCGGCCAGGGCAATCTCCCTTAAGGCTTCACCATAGGGCCGGTTGTCGCGCAGCACGCCTTCGCCCAGGGGCTCGCCGCCCGGGTAGAAATAGGCTTGGGCGGCGCCTTCATCGTCCAGGCGCAGGGCCCCGCGCAGGCGCTCATTGGCGAGAAAACCGGCCAAACGGGGCGAGACTTCAAACCCTGCCTCCGCCAGATCAATGGCCGCTGTGAACAAGTCTTGCCACGCGGTGCGTCCATGGCCGTCATGGGCGGCTTTGTAGAGCGCGACCTGGCCGGGCACGCCAACCGAAAGGCCCGACTGCCAAGCGGCAAGAAAGCCAAGGGGCTCGCCATCCTCAAGAAACAGGTCCGGGCCAATGGCGGCTGGTGCACGCTCGCGGCCATCATAGACCAGGGTCTCGCCCGTTGCCCGCTCATGCACCAATAGGAAGGCGCCGCCGCCAAGGCCAGAGCTTTGCGGCTCCACCAGGCCGAGCACGGCATGCACGGCAATTGCCGCATCCACCGCATGCCCGCCCTGGCGCAGGATCTCCAAGCCGGCGTCAACCGCGCGGGAGTCGGCAGCGGCGATCATCGCGCCATGGGGCCAGGGGTCGAGGCCACTCGCGCCGCCAGCCTCTTCCAGCTCCGCGATTTCGGCGGGCGGCGGCGCGGGCTCTGGCGGGGCCTCGGCCTGGCAGCCCCAGACGGCTGCAAGGCCGATAAGGGCAGGGCCAGCGGGGCGGCGTAGGCGGGGCGGGCAGAGACGCAGTGCTAGGCGAAGCATGCACCTGGCTGTAGGGAAAAACGAAACCAATTGAAAGGGAAGCGCCCATGGCCGGCCGCGGCGCGCGCAATCTGATCACAGACGTTCCGGGTCTCATGGTGGGCCAGGCCCATGACGGGGATGTGTGCACTGGGTGCACGGTTGTTCTGGCCGAGCGGCCTGCTGTGGCAGGCGTGAGCGTGGCTGGAGGCGGCCCGGGCACGCGCGAGACCGATCTGCTCCAGGCGGGCAGGCTGGTCCAGGCCGTGGACGCGGTGGTCCTTTCCGGCGGCAGCGCCTATGGCCTGGCCGCAGCCGACGGGGTTGCCGCAGAGCTCGGCGCGCGTGGGCGCGGCTTCGGCCTTATGGAGATGGCAGGCGTGCCGAAAACGCCGATTGTGCCTGCGGCCATCCTCTATGATTTGGCAAATGGCGGCGACAAGGCCTGGGGCGCCCAGCCGCCCTATCAAGATTTGGGGCGCCGGGCGCTGGCAGGGGCGAGCGACCGGTTCGATCTGGGCCGTGCAGGGGCAGGCTTCGGCGCGCGGGCCGGGGCCCATCCTGGCGGCCTCGGATCGGCCAGTTGGGTGAGCGATGATGGCCATACCGTCGGCGCGGTGGTGGCCGTCAATTGCTTTGGCTCCGTCTATATGCCGGGGACCCAGTGTTTCTGGGCCTGGCCGTTTGAAATCGACGGCGAGTTTGGCGGGCGCGCGCCGCCGGCGGGTGCCCATGCCGCGCCGGAAAACTGGGGCGATGCCAAACTCAATCCCCAGCCCGGCGAAAACACAACCATCGCCTGTGTGGCCACCGATGCGCCCCTGTCCGCGAGCAGCGCCCAGCGGCTGGCTGAAATGGCCCTTGCCGGACTGGCCCGGGCGATCCGACCTGTCTTTGCCCCTGTGGACGGCGACACGGTGTTCGCCCTGTCTACGGGCAGCAGCGAGCCGGCCGGCGACGTCGACGCGCTCACCTTGTCTCGCCTGGGGGAGATTGCCGCCGGCTGCGTTGCGCGCAGCATCGCGCGCGGGGTTTGGGCCGCGGGGCCGGGCGCAGAAAAAGCCGTTTGAGTTGGTTGCATCGCCCCGGCGGCTTCGATATGTGTCCGCCCTCACTGGCAAGGTCCGATAGCTCAGCTGGATAGAGCACTTGACTACGAATCAAGGGGTCGGGGGTTCGAATCCTCCTCGGACCGCCAGGGACTCCGCAAATGATCACCGGCCAGCGCGTGCGCCCTAGGTGCGGGCGGCGAGCTTGGCGAGGTTGTCCTTATGGTCGTCGCGGCTGATGCGATAGAAACAGATGCACACCAGCATCAAAGTCCAAAGCGAGAGCAGCGCCAGGGCATAGCCCCAGCCAAGGGCGCGCAGAGACGCCTCGCTGACCTGGTCTGGCAGCGTTTGCGGCGTGATGGCGGCGACGGCCAGAATAAACGAGGCCATCACCACGCCGACGCCCTGGGCGAGCTTGCGGATGAAACTGAGGCCTGAAAAAAGCAAGCCTTCCGAGCGTCGCCCGGTGTTCAGCTCGCTCTCCTCGACAATGTCGGTGACCATGGAGATGGCGAGGATTTGGTAGGAAATGATCAGCGCGACATCGATGACCGTCACGGCGACGATGATCACATAGAGCTCCTCGGTGCCGTTCGCGGGCAGCAGGCCGAACTGGCGGGCGATCACCGGCGCCGGCGCAATGGTGAATGCAAGGATGCCAATCACGATGGCCGCAATTTTCTTCCCAAACACCCGCCCGGCGATCGGCGCGATGGCGAGCGCCAACCCCGCCGAGAGATATACCGGCAGGGTGAGGCCTGCGATCTGCTCATTGGTGAAGCCCCAGAAGAATCCGTTGATGTACTGGTTCAGCGCCGCCGACAGGCCGCCGGCGAAAAAGCCCACCATGGTCGACAGGAAGAGCATTCGAAATGAGGGGTTCGACAGCGTCTCCCAGATTTCGGCGAACATGTCGCTGAGCTTGCGCTCGCGCTTGGGTGGCGGCGCGGGCAGGTGCGGAATCCTGTGGTGGGTGCCCAGCGCCGTTATTGCCATCGTCGCCATGATCGCGCAGGCAGCCACCAGGCCATAGGCATTCCAGCCTGGCAGATAGGAAAAGCCCGACCGGTCCGCCTCGGTCGCCTGAAGCAGCACCGCGAATAAGATGATCTGCAGGGTCAGCCCGGCAAACCAGCCGAAAAACGTGCGGTAGGCGATCAGGGTTGTGCGCGTGTCATAGTCCGAGCTCAGCTCTGCCGACAGCGCGATGCTCGGCACTTCGTAGAGCGTGAAGGACAGCCGAACGAAGATGACGAAGGTTAGCAGCCAAGCAAACAGGACGGTGTTTGAGGCCTCCGCCGGCGGGTTCCAGATAAAGAAGTAACCCAAGGCGACCGGCAAGATGGCCGCATACATGAGCGGATGGCGGCGCCCGAAGCGCGTGCGCAGATTGTCCGACCAATAGCCCACCGCCGGGTCGGATACGGCATCAAAGACAAGCGCGATGGCCAAAGCCGTGGCCACCCAAACCGCGGGTAAGCCGATAATCTGGCTGTAAAACAACAGCAGGACATACTCGAAACCATTGTTCTTCATGCCGCCGGCAGCGCCGCCGATTCCAAAGGCAAGCTGGGTCAGGAGGCCAGGCTTCGACGGCGCTGCGCGCTGGGCTACATCTTCTTTCATATCCTGACCTCGAAATGGCGCGGGGCACGCCGCGACATTATCGGACTTGATATGACCGCGGAGCCGTCAAGTGTTATCGTATTAGAAAAGTGCGAGGAGGAAAAAGGCCGTGGACGCCTTGAAATCACGTTTCACCGACAAAGTGACCGCTGCACCCGACCCCGCCGCCGTGACGGCGCTGGCGGCGAAGCTCAAGAGCGCGGGCAAAAAAGCTGGCGCCGAAGACCGGATCGATTTGGCCGCAATGCTGGCCCACGCGGCGTTCCTGAGCCCTGACCGCGTGGCGCAAATCTATGATGCGTTGGCAACAGGCTGGTCAGGCAAAGAGGTGACCGCCGCGCCGATCCAAACGCTGGACGAAGACCCCATGCCCGCGCCGGAGGGCCTGTGGGATGCCTGGTGGGCAGTGGCCAGCGATGCCATGGCCGGCCAGCTCGACGCGTCCGGGATCACCCAGCGCACAGCCAATCTTGGCGGTATGATGCCGGAAGCATTCCTGGCGCGCCTTGCCGAGCTTTCGTATTTCTATCCCGGCGTGCGCGACGCCAGCGCCGCGCCGATGCCTGAGCCGATCAAGCTCGACACGCTGGCCGCCTGCCCGCCAAACTCACTCGGGCGCCAATTTCACGACCTGATCGTGGACAATAAATTCGACCTGGAAGTGCTCGACCGGGAAGCGCTGGGGCTGACGCAACTGCCCGCGCCCCTGGAGTATCTCAACACCCGTATGCTCCAATCCCATGATTTGTGGCATATTACGGCCGGATACGAGACGACCGCGCTGCACGAGATCGCGATCTCGGCGTTTCAGATGGCGCAGTTCGGGCACAACTATTCGGCCCAGTTCCTGTCCATCATGGCAGCGATTGGCGCGCGGTCAGATGTGCGCGGGTTCACCATGCTGACCGAGACCATCGTGACGGCCTGGATCCATGGCCGACAGACCGAGCCGATGCTGCGGATCGATTGGGAGAGCGAATGGGTCAAGCCCGTCGATGAGCTGCGCCGCGAGTTTGCGATTACCCCGTACAAAAGCCCATACCCGGCGAACATCATCGAGAAGGGCCTCGCCTTCCAAGCCTTCATCGCGAAGATACGCGGCGTGTTTGGCGGCATATTCGGGCGCAAACCCGCGCTGCAAGACTAGACCTTTTACAGAAGGCGCGGCTGACCCTTGGCGGGCCGATGCTGCGCGCCTCCGGCCCCAAGCGCCGGCCTTTAAGCGCACCGCATTTATGCGTAGGTTCGCTCTGGGGTCTCTTCCGCCACGCCTGACTGGTTGGGATGGCCGAAAACCCTGAGGTGCAGGGCCGCCAAGGCCGGCAGCAAGAAGACCAGCATCGTGGTTCCGATGATGATGCCAAAGCCAAGGGATACCGCGGTCGGCACCAGGAATTGGGCCTGGACGCTGGTCTCCAGAATGATCGGCGTCACGCCCAGGAACGTGGTCAGCGTGGTGAGCAGGATGGCGCGGAACCGCTCCAGCATGCCCTCAATCACAGCGTCTTCGGCCGGCTCGCCCCGCGCCAAGCGCTCATTGATAAAGTCCACGGCAATCAGCGCGTTATTGATGATCACGCCCGACAGGCCGATAATCCCGAAGAAAGACAGCAGCGTCAGATTCATGCCCAGAATGGCATGGCCGAGCAGGGCGCCCATAAAGCCAAACGGGATGGCCATCATCACAATGAGGGGCTGGCTGTAGGAGCGGAACGATAGCGCCAGCAGTGAGAACACCACCATCATCGCAAACGTGAAATTGCGTGCGATGGCGGGGGCTGCGCGGGCCTGTTCCTCCTGCTCGCCGCCAAGGCTGATGGCGAGGCCATCATAGGTCTCGGCCAGCTCGGGCAGCAGCGTCTCCAGGACCCAGCTTGTCTCCAGGCCAGCGGTCGTGACGGTCTCGTCCACATCGCCGGACACTTCATAAATGCGGCGCCCGTCGATGCGGGTGATGGTGGCCGGCGCCGGCCCGATGCTGATATCGGCCAGGCTCGACAGGGGCACATAGCCCCCGCCTGCCGGGATGCGCAGGTCGCGCAGGGTTTCCAGATTGCGCCGCTCCGCCTCGGGCAGGCGCACACGCACCTCGATTTCTTCCCGGTCGCGCTGGATGCGCACGGCTTCGGCGCCAAAGAAGGCGGCGCGCACTTCTGCGGCGAGCTGAGCCTGGGTGATGCCGTAATTGCGGGCAAGATCCTTGACCTGGAGGCGCACTTCATCGGTCGTGCGGAAACGGTCGTCGCGCACATCCATGACGCCGGTGCGCTGGGCCAGGCGGCGCGTAATCTCGGCCACGGCGCGGCGCGTCTGGTCCTCATTGCGGGCACTGACCTGGAATTGCAGGGGCTGGCCGGAGCTCACAAGATCTGAGGAAAAGGTGAGCTTCTGGGCGCCGGGAATGTTGCCTGCCGCGGTCCGCCAGGCTTGCTCGTATTGCGCCGCGTTGAAGCTGCGATCAGAGGCGGTCAGAAGTTTGGCGACGACGAAGACACGGTTGGCCGCGGCCCCGCCTTGGGGCGAGGCCACCGGCTGGTCCTGGGCCGAGGCTGCGCCCAGGGTCCAAAGCGTGCCTTCGATCACATTCTCGCCGGGCATTTCGCCGGCCGCCACATAGGCCGCCTCGGTCAGCGCTTCGGCGAAGCGAATGGTCTGCACCTCAGAGGCGCTTTCGGCGAGCTCCAATTCCGCGGTGACGTAATCGCCCTCGACTTCGGGGAAGAAGATGAACTTCACATGGCCGCTCGCCATGGTGCCTAGGGAGGCAAAGAACAGGCCGAAGGCGACAAGAACCGTCATCGCTGGCCGGTAGGTGCAAAAGCTCACAGCCGCGCGCAGGGGCCCTTCGCGAAACGCGCGCAGGCGCCCGGCCACAAAGTCGCGCACCGGATCGGTCAGCCGCCGCGGGTCGTACCAGGCCGGCGGTGTGTCCTGCAGATGCGATAGGTGCCTCGGCAAGACGAGGAAGCTCTCGATCAGTGAGAGGACGAGCACGATGATGACCACCGCCGCGATCGGCCCGAGGAACTGGCCGAATGTGCCCGGCACGAACAGCAAAGGCACAAACACCACGATGGTCGTTGTGACGGAAAACAGCACCGGATTGATGACCCTGAGCACGCCGGTCCTGGCCGCTTCGAAGGGCTCGTCCGGATTGCGCCGCCAGGATGCGTGGATGTTCTCGCCGACCACGATGGCGTCGTCCACCACAATGCCAATCGCCAGGATGAACCCAAAGAGGGACAGCTGGTTGATGGTCACATCAAAGGCCGCCATCAGCAGGAATGCGCCGATGAAGGACACGCCCACGCCAAACGCCGTCCAGAAGGCGATCCGCAGGTCCAAGAACGCCATCAGCAAGAGCCCGACCAGCAGCAAGCCCACCGCGGCATTGCGCGCCAGCAAGTTGATCCGGTCTGTCAGGATGACTGACTCATCGCGCCAGATCAGGGCCTCGACGCCCGGCGGCAAAAGGCGCTGCAAATCGCCCTCGAAATAGCCGCGCGCGGCCGCAGCCAGGTCCGGCGCCTTCTCGTCGCCCACGCGCAGCACGTTCACATAAACGGCTGTGCGCTCGCCATAGACCGCCCGCACAGGGCTCTCTGCCAGGCCATCGCGGATCTGCGCCACATCGCCCAGGCGCACGGGCGTGCCCTCTTGGCCGGTTGTCAGGATCACGCTTTCAAATGCCGCCCCGGTGCGCCGCTCGCCGGTGGAGCGGATCAAAAGGCGCTGGCTGTCGCTTTCGATTTCGCCGCCCGAAAGGTCCAGGCTCTGGTTGGAAATGGCCGCTGCAATCCCCGTCAGGGTCAGGCCATAGCTTTGCAGGGTCGCTTCCTCGACGGCGATATCGATCAGGTATTCCGGCGCGCCGCCGATTTCGACGCGCGAGACGCCCTCCAGGTCTGCAAGGTCGCCGCGCACCCGGTCACCCAGGGCCTTGAGCCGTTCCAGGCTTTCATCCCCGTGCAGAACGATCTGAATAACCAGTTCAGGGGCTTCTGATTGGGTGATTTGCGGCTCTTCCGCGTCCTGGGGGAACACCGTGATCCGGTCGATCTCGGACTGGATGTCGTCGAGCATGGAGGCGATATCCTCGCCGTCATTTAGCTCCACGGTCAGCGAGCCAATATTCTGGGCGGCAAGACCGGTGATGCGCCGCACGCCCTCCATGCCCTCAAGCCGTTCTTCAATCGGGCGGATCACGGAGGTTTCAACCTCGTTGGGCGTCGCCCCGGGATAAGGCACCGAGATGGACACCGAATTCAGCTCAATCTTCGGAAAGATCCGCACATTCAGGATCTGGAGCGCGACCAGCCCGGCAATGATCAGAAACACGGCGAGCAAATTGGCGGCCACCCGGTTTGATAGGGCGCCAAGAACAAGGGTGCGCATCAGCCGCGATCCCCAGCCAGATCGCTGGTCGGGCGCACCGCCATGCCGTCGGTCTCTTCTGCCAGCGGGGTCGTCATCACCCTTTGGCCCGAAAGGTCCACCGTGCTCGTCACCAGCGTGTAGGCCCCCCGCGTCTCCAGCGGCGCAACCGTGATCTCGGTCAGGGTGTCGTCGGCGGCAATCATCCAGGCGCGCTGCTCCTGGCGCAGGGCCGCCGTCGGCAGTTCATAGATATCTGTGTCTGCCCGCGCCTGGATTTCCAAGGTGAGGTAATCGTCGACAAAGGTGCGCCCGTCATTCTCTGCGGCGAACGCATCGGGGAAGATCGCCCGAACCGCCACCGTGCGCGAGGCGGGATCGATGCTCGGCGCAAAGCTCGCTAGGGTTCCCTCCAGGATCAGGTCGCCCAGCGATGCGCCATTCGGCACCGCCCTAACCACAATCGGGCTGCCCTCGGCCTCGGCCGTCGCCCGGCGCACCGCGCGCACATCGGCCGGCGACAGGCCGGCGCGGATCTGGCCTGCGCCGGCATCAATCAGCCGCGCCAAGGGCGCGCCCGGCGACACAAACGTGTCTAGGGAGACGCTCTCTGCGCCCACCAGCGCATCGAAGGGCGCGCGCACGGTGGTCTTTGCCAGGTTGCGCGCAGCCAGGGTGACCTGGGCCTCGGCCTCGGCGACGCTCGCCTCCGCCGTTGCAAAGCTTGCCAGGGCGGCTTCTTTTTGGGCCGCCGGCACGGCGCCGATATCGGCGAGGTCGACCTGGCGGTCGCGGTTTGCAGACGCCTGCACCAAGGTCGCCCGCGCCGTCGCCAATTGGGCCTCAGCCCGGCTCAGGTCAGCGCGGTAGTCGCCTTGGTCAATCCGGAACAGTATCTCGCCTTCTGGAATGCGTCCCCCGATTTCGAGCTCGGGATGGATATAGGCGATCTTGCCGGAAACCTCGCCGACCACGTCCAAGCTCTGGCGCGCTTCGAGCCGGCCGGGCGCGGTGATCGTGAAGGTACGCTCGGCGGGGCGGACGCGTTCAAATTCAACAACCGGCGCCGGATCGGCAGACGCGCCGGATCCATCGCTGGCGGTGGCATCGCCGCGGCTGCCTGAGACGATAAACACGCCAACACCCATCGCCAGGACGAGAAGTCCAACCAAAAACCAATAGCGTGGGGGGCCGGATGCGGGGGCAGTATCGTCCATGGGATCCTCTCAGCGGACCTCACGGTTAACATCGCACGGTTTAAGACGCCGTTCAAATCGTGCAGACTCGGCAATTGAAGTATTTCAATGTGTATCTTTTAGGCGAAGTCCTGTTTAGATTTTCGCCTAATTGGAGAGTGCAAGAAAACAACACAATTCGCTTCAAATCCGAATTGTTTCATTAATGTTTGATTAAGCAAATTTATTGGGCATAGTGAGTAGGGCGCGCGATAAGGACCGAACACGCAGCGTCTGCGCACATGATTTGGAGGACCAATAGGGTTGGGCTGATTTAAGGGGCAATCCATTATGACGGTCGCAAAATATACGTTTTTCGAATTGATCCGCGCCCTGCGTCGCCTGGGCGCTGTCGGCCTTTTTGTTATGGGCCTCATTGTGGGCAGCACCGTGATTGCCGCCACGGGCGGCGAGACAAGCCAAGAGCCATCGGGCCGCTTCATCGCCGCGGCAGCGACCGGCGACGAGATTGATGTGCGCGCACCGCCGACCGTGCCCTGGTCCAGGGTGCTCGGCGAACAACCGTTTGAAAAAATTACCGATGTGGCGATGACCCGCGACACCGGGGTGGTGTTTGCAGGATTAAGCTTTGGCGTCGACCAGGCCGAGGCGGCCCATGCCATGGTGGTGCGCACCGGCCCCCATGGCTTCGTCCACACCCAATCGCGCATTCGCGACCCGCGCCTTGGCAGCGTGTCGCGGGCCAGGGTGGACGATGATGGCTCTCTGCGCCTGGTCCACTGGGTCGGCTCAAGCCCGGCCTTCGCCCGCGCCAGCCTCGACGGCGATGTGGTCTGGTCGCGAACGTTCAAACCGGAGGCGGCTCAAGCCTGGGCAGATATCGCCGCTGCGCGCGGCGAAGAATCCCTGATCGCCATGGCGAGCGGCGTCGCCGGTGGCCAAATGCTGCGCGTGGTGCGCCTTGATGAAGCCGGGCGCGTGGTCTGGCGCAGCGCGCTTGAGCCTGGCGGCGAAATCGACACGTTTCGGCTTTTCGACAGCGGCGACGGCGGCGCCATGGTTGCCTTCGATGTGGCCCTGGAAGATGGCGGGCATCGGGTCTCAATCGTCAGGTTCGACCGGCGCGGGCGCCGGGCCTGGTCGCGCGATTTGGTAGACGCCCCCGGTGTGCGCCTCGGCGATGCGTTTCTCGGGCCGCGGGGCAGCACCGTGCTCCTTGCCGGCGCGCCGTCGGTTTTGATCCACCTGGACGGGCTTGGCCAGCTCCACTGGATGCAAGATCTGCCAGCGCTGTCTCAGGAGGGGCGCCATTTGGTGGCGGCGGACCCCGAAGGCGTCGTGCAGATCATGGCCGAGCCGGCAGATGTGGGCGCCGGGCGCCAACATTATCTGGCGCGCTTTGATTTGCACGGCCGCGAGCTTTGGTCCCGGCGCCGGTCTAACCGGACGAATGCGAATCTGGTGGCGGCCGAGATTGCGCCCAACGGCGTAATCCTGGCTGGCGGGTCCATGGTGTCGTCTGCGACCGGCGATACCGATATGTTGATGATGGCGGTCTCGGCCAATGGGCGCTTCCCAAGCGGCTTTGGCGCTGCAATCAGCCCTGACAGCCCGCCGCCAGCGAGCTTGGGGATGGTGGCGGCCGCCCTGGAGCTGGACGGATCGCAGACCCTCGAAGCGGCCTTTGCCGCCGATACGGCCGCGCGCCTGGCAGATACCGCCGTTCCGGCCCTTTACAGCGGCGCGGCGCCGTCTGCTGCCCTGGCCGAAGTGCCGGCAGAGCCCTCACCTCCCGCCGTGGAGCGCGCACTGGGCGCACTGCCCCCAGCCGAAACTGAAGCGCGCCGCATGGTCTCCGCCCCGCTCGGATCGCTCTCGGAGGCCGATGCGCCAGGCAAAGACAGCGCCGGGGTTTCCCCAGCGCCCCAGCCCGCCGCTACGCTTGAGCGCGCCCTGGGCGCCGCGAGCGAAAGCGATCAGAGTGCCGGCGCCGAAAAGCGCGACGCCTCCGCCGGCGTGGCCTATCCGGCGCGCTGGTCACCCCTGGGTGAGCGCCCCGTCTATGCCTATGAATGCACGTTTACGTGCCTGGCCGACTCTGAAGACGTGGTGCGGTACCCCGTCACGCGGATCATCGCCAATGTGGCGGAGTACAATTCCAGCCTGGTCTCCCTAGACGTCATGGCCATGGACCGCGGCATCTGCCTGGCCACGGGCGGGCGGGTGTTTGACGCGCCGAGATTGCCGCCCGTTTGCGACCGGATGGACTAGGCGCGCGCCGGCCGCCCTGGCCGGCAACTTGCATCCTTGCAGCTTCGCACCGACCTCTGGGCGGGCCGCCCCGTGCCCAGCCCGTGTCCAGGAGCCGCCGCCTTGGCCAGTCTTGTGATCTGTGTCCCGACCTTTCGGCGCAACGGCCCCCTGGCTGAGGTGCTCGCCGCGCTCCAGGCCCAGGCCGCGCCCGCCCCAGGCGACGTGTCCGTCCGCCTCCTGGTGATCGACAACAATCCCGATGGGCGCGCGCGCGCCGTGGTCGAGGCCGCGGGCCCGGGGGCTTATCCTGTCGCTTACCTGCATGAGACGCAGCCCGGCGTGGCGCATGTGCGCAACCGCGCCCTCCAGGCCTGCCAGGGCGACCAGTTTCTGGCGTTCATCGACGATGACGAGTTGCCCGCCGATGGCTGGATCGCGGCCCTTTGGCAGCGCCTTGAGGAGAGCGGCGCGGCGGCCGTGTTCGGCTCTGTCGAGGCGCGCTTTGAAGGCACGCCGCCCGCCTGGATGGCCTCGGGCGCGTTCCACGCCAAGCCGGTCCTGCAAGACGGCCCGCGCCTTAAGCCCGGCGGGACAGACAATTGCCTGATCGACCTGGATGTGGTGCGCCGCCATGGGCTCACCTTCGATGGCGCGCTCTCGCTCGTTGGCGGCGAAGATACGCTGTTCTTCGATGCTCTGCTGCAGCGCGGCGAGGCCCTGGCCGATGCGGCCGGCGCGGTGACCTATGAGCGGGTGCCGCCGGGCCGGGACACGCTGGACTGGCTGGCCACGCGCTGGCGCCGAACGGGGATGACCGATGCGCTGATGATCGCCGGGCGCCGCGGCGGCGGGCCGCTGGCGCGCCTGCGCGCAGGCCTGGACGGGATCGTCAGGCTTGCCGCCGGCGCTGGGCTCACCGCGGCCGCCTGGATCGCCAGCGGCGCGCAAATGAGCCCCGCCGTCGCGCGTCGGATGTACACCTATCAGCGCGGCCTCGGCATGCTGGATTTCGCCCGTGGCCGCCTGGTGCTCGAATATGCCCGGCCCGGCGACAGCGCCAAGGCTTGACGCCGGCGCCTGGATGGCGGACTAGGCAGCCGGCCCAACCTGCGCACCGCGCGGGCGGGGCGAATGCGTGGGAGGTGGCGGGCCGCGAAAAGCCCATGGTCTGCGCCGCACCACGCCCCCTCAACAGGCCAGTCTTGCGAGGCACACATGGCAAAGAAACTCCTGGGGCAGTTGAAGCTCCAAATCCCGGCCGGTCAGGCCAATCCATCGCCCCCCGTCGGCCCAGCCCTCGGCCAGCGCGGCATCAACATCATGGAATTCTGTAAGGCCTTCAACGCGAAGACCCAGCAGATGGAACAGGGCCTGCCCCTTCCGGTGGTGATTGACTATTATCAGGACAAATCCTTCACCTTCATTGTGAAGACCGCGCCTGCGTCGGTGCTTCTGAAAAAGGTCGCCAAACTCAAGAAAGGCTCCAGCGAGCCAGGCCGCACGGTGATCGGCTCGGTCACCCGCGCCCAGTGCCGCGAGGTTGCCGAGTTGAAAATGGCCGATCTCAATGCCAACGATCTGGACCAGGCCGAAAAGATCATCGCCGGCTCGGCCCGGTCGATGGGCCTGGAAGTGGTGGAGTAGGGCCATGGCAACTGGAAAACGCTACCGCGCCGCGGCTGCAAAGCGCGCCCTGGAGACGGCCTATGGCGTCGAAGAGGCGGTGAAAATCGTCAAAGGCAACGCCACGGCGAAGTTCGATGAAACCGTGGAAGTCGCCGTCAATCTCGGCGTCGATCCGAAATATGCCGACCAAATGGTGCGCGGCATGGTCACGCTGCCCGCTGGCACGGGCAAATCGGTGCGCGTCGCCGTGTTTGCCAAAGACGCCAAGGCCGAGGAAGCCAAGGCCGCCGGGGCCGACATTGTCGGCGCGGAAGACCTGATGGAAAAGGTCCAGGGCGGCTTTATGGATTTCGACCGCGTGATCGCCTCGCCGGACATGATGAGCGTTGTCGGCCGGCTCGGTAAGGTGCTCGGCCCGCGCGGCCTCATGCCCAATCCGAAGGTCGGCACGGTCACGCCCAATGTCGGCCAGGCGGTGAAGGATGCCAAAGGCGGCTCGGTGGAGTTTCGCGTGGAGAAGATGGGTATTATCCATGCCGGCATCGGCAAGGCGAGCTTCTCCGAGGAAGATCTCCAGACCAATCTGAAGGCTTTTATCGCCGCCTTGATGAAGGCCAAGCCGCCGGGCGCCAAAGGCACCTATGTCAAGAAGATCGCCCTAAGCTCCACCATGGGGCCCGGCGTGACGGTGGATACGGCCGAAGCCATCGCGGCAGGCTAGCGCCCAAAACCACCAGCAAAGTGGCCCCGTCGGCCAGATGATTTATCCGACGGGGTTGGGCGCCGGCGTAGACTGGGCCGATGACGCCGAATGACCGTGACAGCCTGGCCTGGAGCCTGGACTATGCCGCCCGCACCCTGGCCGGCGCGATGGCGCGCCTGGCGCCCAAGGCGCCGGCGATGCCTTATCTGGCGCGCGGCGCCTGGATTGCGGCGTGCCGGGAGCTGCAATTTCTGGAATTGTTTGTGCGCCGGCTGTTGATTTGCCTGGCTGGAGACATCGCCGAGCGGTTTTGCCACCGCGGCCTTCCGGCGCCCGAGGCCGCAGAGCGTGCAGCTAAGGCCGCGGTCGCCCGCGGCGGGGCCGCCGGCAGCCCACCGCGTGGGCGCCGCCCGGCGCCGGTGTTTCCGGCCTTCGACCGATTTTTCACCAAGGCGCAAATCCAGCGCTGGCTGGACTGTTCCGAGCAGGCCTATGCCCCGCCGGGGTGGGCCGAGGCCGCGCCCGACGCCGGCACGCTGGCGGATGCCAGGCCCCTTGCGTGTCTTGCCCGCCTGGCGCCCATGGTGGATGGTCGCCGGATCGCGGAGCGCTTTGCGGCCTTGGCCGCCGTGCTGGCCGACCCCGAGCCCCATGCCCGCCGCCTGGCGCGCTGGCAGGTGCGCCGCCGGCGCAGCGCGCTTTGCCTCGGCCGGGTGCCGACCTTGGCCAAGGCCGGGGTGCTGGACCTGGCCAGCAGCAGTTTCTTTGAAGCAGAGCGCCTTGCCGTGGCGGCGATCAACCGCGCCTGGGGCGGGGCAGATAGCGTTCCAGAAACCGGGCCGGCGCCGCCAGGCGCCGCTACAATAAAAGACGGCTCCGGCCCAGAGCCGCCGGCATCAGGCCGGGCTTGCCCAGTGCGTGCTCCGCCCGCGGCCTAGCGCCCTTCTCGGCGCCAGGCCGCAAGCAAGAACACCATCAGCGCCAAAGCCGCCAGGATCCCAGGCAAAAGGGGCTGGGAGGATGAATTGCGCACGACATATGCGTCGCGCTCGCGCAGGCCGATCCAATTGGCGCCCGCCGCGCCGCCCGACCGCCCAATCCGGCGCACTTCGGGGGTTTGCTCGCCTTCTTCGCCAATGCGGAACACCCCGCCCCGGGTCGCATCCGCCAGGGGCGCGAGCACATCGGTCGTCGATTGCAGGTCGGCATATTCGCGCGGATTGGCCGGACCGTTCAGGGCCACCGCCTCTAGCCCCCCGGCCTGGGCGCGGTACAGGCCGAGCTGGGAAATCTCCGCCTCGGCCTCGAACAGGCCCGGGGCGCTGGCGGTCCAATTCAGGGCGGTCAGGTCGCCTTCCGGGCTTTCCAAAGTCAGGTCCGGGGCGTTTTGCGAAAGCGTCCGCAACTGGATCAAGGCGCGCTCTCCACTGGCAATCAGGGACAGTTGCCGCTCTTCGAGCTCCGGCTCCTTCATCATCCAGTGGACCATGCGGCGGATCAATTCAGAGAAGGGCCCGCCGCCATCATGGCCCCGGGCCCAGAGCCAGATCTGGTCGGACAACATCAGGCCGACGCGGCCCTGGCCGACCCGGTCCAGCAAGAGGAGCGGCGCGCCGTCCGCGCCTGTCATGAGCACATCGCCGGCCTCGGCCCGCGCGCCGATCATCCGCATCCAGCCGCCCCACTCGCGCCCTTCCAGCGGCGAGGTCACAGTGTGGCGCCGGCCTTCATCGGTCAGGGCCGGCAGGAACCGGCGGGTCAGGATTTCGCCGGTGGGAATGGCTGGCAGCACGGCGGCCAAGGGCGTGCGCGCCAAGCTGTTCGAGCCCGAGAACGGCTCGCCGGCGATGATGATCAGCGCGCCGCCTTCCTCGACGTAGCGGGCCATATTGGCGAGGTATGACTGGGTGACGACGCCGCGGCGTTCATACTGGTCGAAGATGATGAGGTTGAACTCCGACAGCTTGTCCTGGAACAGCTCTTCTGTGGGAAAGGTGATCAGGGCGAGTTCTTCGATCGGCGTGGGATCAAATTGTTTCAGCGGCGGGCGCAGGATGGTGAAGTGGACCAGGTCAACCTGCGGATCGGATTTAAGCAGGTCGCGCCACACCCGCCCGGCCGCGTTAGGGCGCCCCGTGATCAACAGCACGCGCAGCCGGTCGCGCACGCCCGAGAGCTTGGCCGCCGTTCGATTATTGGCGAGCGTGAGCTCCTCGCGGCCCGGCGGTGTCTCCAGCACGACGACGTTTTCGCCGCGTCGTTCAATCTCCAGGCTGAGCGGCGTGTCCTGGCCTGCTCTGAGGAAGACGGTGCGCGCCTCTCCTCCGTTCACCGAGACCGAGACAGGCACGCTGTCGCTGGCGGCGTCTTCGGCGCGGATGATGAACTCGGCCGTCTCGCCGACAATGCCGAAGCTCGGGCCCTCGACAATTTCGATCCGCCGGTCGCCGCGGTCGGGGTCGCCGGCGATCAAGGCGTGGATTGGGCCAAGGCCTGCGGCCTGGCTCAAATCGCTCGGAATGTCATGGGCCTGGCCATCAGTGATCAGGACCGCGCCGGCGATGCGGTCCCGGGAGACATCGGCGAGCACGCCCTGGAGCGCCCCGAAGAGCTCGGTCCCATCGGCTTTCGGGTCTGTCTCCAGCACGCGCAGCTCAAGGCTGGGATCGGCCGACAGCGCTGCGGTGATTTCGGCGTATGCGGCGCCGGCGGCATCGCTGCGATTGCCGAAGGCCATGCTCTCAGACCGGTCCAGGATTACTGCGGCCACCGAGGGCAGGGGGTCGCGCTCTTCCTCGACGATGGACGGGTTGGACAGTGCCGCCAACCCAAGCGCGATCGCGATGAAGCGGGAGATTGGCGCCTGGCCGCGCGAGACCGCATAGGTCAGCCAGGCCATCGCCAGGCCGGCGGCGATCGCGTAGAACACCGGCCAGCCCAGGAACGGGTCCAGCCCCAAGCGGGTCACATTTACGGCGGTGTCCATTATCGCGGCCCGCCATCTTGCAGGCCGGGCAACGCATCGAGGTCGAAGTCCGGCTTCGGCGCTTCATCGCCGCCCTCGCCGAGCCGTTCGAGCAAGGCGGGCAGGTGAACCTGGTCGGCTTTGTAATTGCCCGTCAGCACATACATGGCGAGGTTGACGCCGAAGCGCCGGGCATATTCGCGCTGGGTGTCGCCGCCATCGACACTGTACATCGGCCGGCGCCGTTCATCGATCGCCCAGGCGCCAATCCAATCGGCGTCGCCGATGAAAAGCCGCGAGACGCCATCGCCAATCCGTGCGCCCTCGGCTTCGGTGTTCTCGATCCACAGCCGGCGGCGCTCGAACCGTCCGGGGAAGCTGTCGATGAGATAGAAGCTGCGCGTCAGCACATGGTCGCTCGGCACCGGCACGAGGGGCGGCGCGTCGAGGCCGGCAAGAATGTCGGTGAGTTCGCCGAGCCCGCCCTCCGCGTCCGCGCCGCCCAGCGTGTCGATCACAAGGGCGCCGCCCGATTGGAGGTAGCGGTTGAGCGCTGCGATCGCAGCCTCGCTCGGCGGGGCAACCCCGTCCGGGATTGCGAAGTAGATCAGCGGGTAGAGCTCAAGGGCATCGGTCTCCGGGTCGAGGCCATGGGGCCGTACCGGTTCCACCGAAGTGTAGAGGTACAGCGTGTCCGAAAGGCCGAGCAGGCCAGCAGCGAGGCGTTCATCGAGGTCGCTTTGGCGCGTTTCGATATAGCCGAAGCGCATGTTCAACGCGGCTGCCTCGGCTTTGCTCAGCCCATCCTCGCCAATGGGCGTGCGCAGCTGCGCTTCCGCGGGCAGCTGGATCACGAACGCGGCGCCCAGCAGCACGGGCACGGCGGCGGCCGCAGCCCGCGGTCGCAGCAGGCGCCCGGACAGGGCCAGCGCTGTGATGAGGTCGATGGCGATCAGCCCCAGCGCCGCAGCCAGCAGCCAGCCGGTGAGATCAAGCCGGCGTGTCTGGGCATCGCCGAGCAGCGTCACCCCCTCGGGCCAGGCGGCAATCGGCGCGTAGGTCGTGCCGGCGGCTGCATTGATCGCGCGCGTGCCCGAGGGGCCGCGGTAAAATCCGGGGGGATGGTCTGGGCCGGGCATGACGGCTGCAAACTCCGATGCGGCCAGGGGCGCTGCTGTACTGCCGGGGGCTTCGAGCCGCCCGAAGCCGTCCAGCACGAGTTGGGGCACGAAGGTCCCGTCGCGGTCCTCGGCGATGTCACCCCGCCCGGCGGCAATGGCTCGGCGGAGCATTTGCGCATACGTCGCCGAGAACGGCAGGTCCGACCAATCAGGCCCAGCGGTGACGTGGAACAAGATCACGGCGCCAGCGCCTCGCCGGTCGGCGGTCACCACCGGGGAGCCATCGGCAAGGCGCGCCCAGGTTCGCGCTTGGAGATCGGCGGCCGGCTCAGCCAGCACTTGTTGTTTGACGCGCACATCGGCTGGCACCGGCAGGCCTGTGAACGGCGAGGTCTCATCGAAGGGGGCCATGGCTTGGGGCTCGTCCCACGCGAGGGCGCCGCCTATGGCCCGCGAGGCCCGGCGCAGGTCTACAGGCAGCAGCGTGTCGTCTTGGGCGGCAAGGCGGGGGCCCGCAAATCGGATGAGGGCGCCGCCGGCTTCGATCCATTCGACCAACGCGGCCACATCTGGCGCCGGCACGGTGCCCACATCGGTGAGGATTATGGCATCAGGCCGCTGGAGGATCAGGTCAGCCAGGCCGCCTTCGATCAAGGTCGCAAAGGGCTCTAGCGCGCGGCGGACATAGTGCACATCCGAGAGCAGCGGCTGGGCCGATTGCCCGGCTGATACGAGGCCGACCCGCCGGGTCCGATCCGAATTGTCCCAAAGCCAGGTGGTTCCAGCGCCCTGGGCGCCGGCGACCGTAAATCGCGACACCCGGGAGAGCGCCGCGCCGGGCAAGTCGAAAGCCGCGCGCACTTCGGTCTCGCCGTCCAGGAATTGGGCCCTGGCGGTGGACAAGGCCGCGCCATCTAGGGTGAGCGCCGAGACGGCCACTTCCTGGGCGCCTCCACCCTCTGCCCGAAGCAGCGTGACGCCGACGCCATCGCCCTGGGAGGCGATGGCCGTAAGCGCCAGGGCGCCGCGGGGCATGGCGGCAAATACATCCAGGGGCGCGAGCTCGGCGAGGCCTTCAATCAAGGCGCGGTCACCCCCCGGTGTCAAACCATGGGCGGCGTAGAAAATACGCGCTGGGCGGAGGTCGGCGGCGGCGATCCGCTCCCAAGCGGCGGTGCGGTCGATGGCCCAGCTGACGGGTTTGGCGGCGTCGACCCGGCGGGCCGTGTCTTGGCGGTTGAACCGCTCTGCGGGGTCTTCGGCCCGGTCCCTCGGCGCTGTGAAGACGAGGTGGACCGGGGTGTCGCGACCGGCTGCCTCAATGGCCGCCGTCGCTGCGTTCTGAAGGTCGCTCCACCGCGGCGCAGCGGCCCAGCCATCGTCGATCACCACCAGAAGCGTGCCTGTCTCGGCGCCGTCTTCTGGGCCCGCTGGCGCGTAGACCGGTTGGGCGAGACCGAAAATAGCGGTCACCACGGCAAGTATCCTCAAGAGGAGGACCCACCATGGCGTGCGGTCGGGGGTTTCCTCCCGTGGCTCCACCCCGTCGAGCAGTCTGAGGCTCGGCAATTCGACGTTGCGCGGAGCCGGCGGCGTCGCGCGCAGGATAAACCAAAGGATCGGCAGGGCGACCAAGGCGGCCAACGCCAGGGGCGCGCCGAGCACAAAAGGGCCCACGTTTACAGGGTTCAGCAAGGCGGCCAGGCCGTTCACGCCTTACCTCCGAAGGTCTCCATAGCCGCTTTTAGCTTCGATGCGCCTTGCAGCGAAACATCGCCGCTCGTGTGCTGCACCAGGCGCCAGCCGAGCCTGTCGGCAAGGGCCTGTAAGCCTTCGCGGTTCTCCTCGAATTTGCGTTTATAGGCGCCCTTGAGCGTTTCCGCCCGGCCCAGCAGGCGCCTAAGCGCTTCGCCAGGGCGGTTGAGCCGGACGCGGCCCTCGAAGGGAAATTCGATCTCAATCGGATCGCTCACAGCCAGCAGGACCCCCTCTTTGCAGGCATAGGCCAGCGGCGTGAGGCGCGCCTCCCATTCGGCAACCGGATCGTAGAAATCGCTTGCAATGACGGCCAGTGCGGCCCCGCGCGGCGGACTGGGGAAGCCGCCGGATTGGTCGGTGGCCAGGTCTTCGGCCAGCCGGTCGACGGCTTTTTTCCCAAAGGCGGGCGTGCGGCCTGAGCCAAGCACCCCGATCCGATCTCCATCCCGCGACAGCAGCGTGCCCAGCGCCATCATCAAGATCCGCGCCTCGTCGGCTTTGGTGCGCCGGTCGGCGGCGCCGCGCCAGTCAAATCCCGGGTGAGGGTCGCACCAGAACAATGCGGTGCGGGCGGTCTCCAGCTCTGTCTCACGGACGTAGAGCTCATCACCGCGGGCTGAGCGCCGCCAGTCCACCCGGCCGGCGTCATCTTCCTTAGCGTAGCGGCGATATTGCCAGAAATGCTCGCCTGTACCGGCTTTGCGCCGCCCGGCGGACCCCACATGGGGCGCCTGGCTCTCGGTTGATTTGAAGCCGAGGGCGGGCAGGGACGAGGCGATGATCTCGGCCTCGGAGCGCAGGGCGGCCAGGTCAGTCATGGCGGTACGTGTCCAGGGCCCAGCCGTGCGCGCCCACTTTCTTTCGCGGACCCATTTTGGCGACTAGGGCGGGGTGGAACAGCACGGATTGTCAGGCCGCCTTGCTGGCCAGGTCTTCGATCAGCGCCGACAGGCTCGGCGCCTCGCCGGTGGGGTCGTAGCGCATGGCCATCCGGTGGCCGAGCGCGGGTTCGGCAAGGGCTTCGACATCTTCAAGGCTGGGCGCCAGCCGGCCGCGCACCAGGGCGCGGGCGCGCGCCGCCAGCATCAGGGCCTGGCCGGCGCGCGGGCTCGGGCCCCAATCGACCAGGCTGCGGACACGGTCGTCACTGGTCTGCTCGGGCCGGGCTTCGCGCACCAGTTTCAGAATCGCATCGAGCACCTTTTCGCCCACGGGCATTTTTCGCACCAGGGCCTGGAGGCCGATGAGCTGGCCGGGCTCGAGGGCGGCCTGGGGTGCGTCTTCGGCGCCCCCCGTGGTCGAGACCAGGATCTGCCGCTCCACATCAAGGGCGGGATACGACACGTCGATCTTCAGGAGGAACCGGTCAAGCTGCGCTTCCGGCAGCGGATAAGTGCCCTCTTGCTCGATCGGGTTTTGGGTGGCCAGCACATGGAACGGGGCCGGCAAGTCGTGGCGCATACCGGCGACGGTGACGTGGCGCTCCTGCATCGCTTGCAGCAGGGCGGACTGGGTGCGCGGGCTGGCGCGGTTGATCTCGTCGGCCATCAGCAGCTGGGTGAAGATGGGCCCTTTCAGGAAGCGGAAGCTGCGCTCGCCGCTCGCGGTTTCGTCGAGCACTTCTGAGCCCAAAATATCGGAGGGCATCAGGTCGGGCGTGAACTGGATGCGCGCGCCCTCGAGTCCCAGGGCCGTGCTCATCGCCTTAATCAGCCGCGTCTTGGCGAGCCCCGGCGCGCCGATCAGCAGCGCGTGGCCGCCCGCCAGCACGGCGCAGATCGACAGCTCTACCACCCGCTCTTGGCCGAAAATGGCCTTACCGATTTGCGCTTTGACCTCTGCAAGCGCCGACACGGCAGCTTCGGCTTCTTCAACAATGTCGGGGGTGTTGTCTGTCATGGGCGCTCTTAGGCTCGATGGGCCGGTTAAGGTCGCGGCGCTGGAGCTGTGCAGGCGCCATGCCGGGACTATGTTGCAAGGCAGTGTAGAGGCTGCTTTCCAGCGAAACTATGGCGGAGCCGGCGATGAAATCCAATGACAATTCCATCCCCGGACTGGAGCAAGTGCTGCGAGAAATCGTGCCTGACCCCAAAGATGCCTCAAAACTCCCGCCGGTCCACCTTTGGAACCCCGACAATTGCGGCGATATCGGCATGGAAATCCGCGCCGATGGCAGCTGGTGGCATGAGGGCAGGCGGATCACGCGGGAGAAGCTGGTGCGCCTTTTTTCGACGATCCTTCGCAAGGATGAAGATGGCAGCACTTGGCTGGTGACGCCCTATGAAAAGGTCGTGGTCCATGTGGAGGACGCGCCTTTCCTCGCGGTGCGCCTGGACGTGGTGCGCCGCGGCGAGGATGACCAGGCCCTGGTGTTCACGACAAATCTCAATGACGGCACGGTGGCCGGCCCTGAACATGCCTTGCGCGTCGAGACCGATCCCCAGACTCAGGAGCCGAACCCATATGTGCACGTGCGCGGCCGGCTGGAGGCCAAGCTCACCCGCGCGGCGTTCTACGATCTGGCGGCCCACGGCGTGCCCAATCCCGATGGCTCCGACACGATGGGCGTGTGGAGCCGCGGGGTCTTCTTTCCGATCGGGCCGATGGCCTAACGGCGCAGCTCCGGGTCAGGCGGCCCGGGCAAGCTGATCTAGGCCGGCGAGATAGTCTTCGGCGGCGTCCAGATGGCCGCGGCGTTTCTCTTCGTCCATCTTGCGGACCATGGAGACCATCATCGCCCAACGCGGATTTTTCTCCAGGGCGTCTGCCTGAGTGTAGATCCACCGCCAGTAGAGCCCGTCCCATACCGCGCACCAGGGCCCGGCGCGGTGGTTGCTCATCTTCTTCACGTAGGAGGAGCCGGAAAAGTAAGGCTTGGTCGTGATCAGCCCGCCATCGGCATTTTGGCTCATGGCGTATGCATTGGTCACCATGACCCAGTCATAGGCGTCGACGAACATTTCCATGAACCAGCGATAGACATCGTCTGGATCAAACTCGCAGAGGAACAGGAACCCGCCGATCACCATCAGGCGCTCGATATGGTGGCAGTAGCCCGTCTCAAGGACGCGCTCGATTGTATCATCCAGGGGCGCTATGCCGGTCTCGCCAGTCCAGAAGGTCTCCGGCATTGGCCGCTTGTGGCCCCAATGATTGGTCGTGCGCATTTTCACGCCGAGGTCGACATAGGTTGCGCGCATGAACTCGCGCCACCCGATGATTTGCCGAACAAACCCCTCAGCTGAATTCAGCGGTACGTCGTTTGCCTCGGCCGCCGTGAGGGCCCGGTCGACAACTTGGCGCGGTGTCAGCAGGCCAATGTTCAGCATCGGCGTTATCGCGCTGTGCCAGAGCAGGCTTTCACCTTCGAGGATCGCGTCTTCATACGGCCCGAACAGCTCAAAACGCTCTTTAAGGAACGCGTCGAGCCAGTCGGCCGCGCCAGCGTGGGAGGAGGGCCAATAAAGGTGGTTAAGGCGGCCGTAATTGCCCGGGAATTGGTCCAGCACTGACCGGCGCGCTTCCTGGTCGATCGCGTCGCCATTTAGGGGTTGGAGCCGAGGCACGTCGGCCTGGAGCTTCTTGGGCACCTTTTTGCGGTTGTCTTCGTCATAGCTCCACTTGCCGCCCGCTGGCTCGTCGCCATCCATGAGAATGTCGAACCGCCGGCGCTGATATTTGTAGAACTCGGCCATGAACCAACGCTTCTGGCCTGCGCGCCAATTTTGGTTGTCGCCTTGGGTGTTCAGGAACATCGGCGTGGGCAGAACGCTTAAGCTGAGGCCGCGCGCGTCGCAGGCGGAGGTCAGGCGCTTCTCCAGGGTGTAGTCGGCCGGGTCGCAGACCACGACGCCCTCAATGCCTGCGCCCCCCAAATGATCGAGGGCCTCCTCAAGGGGTCGGTTATCGCCGGTGTAAGACACCGTGCTGACCGGCCGGCCTGCGTCTTCCTGCGCCTTGGCGTAGCGTGCCATGGAGGCGCGGTGGAGCCACAACTTCTGCTTATGGAAGCGCGCAGGATACTGGTGGTCGCCAAAAAACAGACTGTCTTCAACAAGCAGGATTTGGCTTGGCTTTTCGGCAAAGCCGGGATGCTCGGCGAAAAGCTGGTGAGGAAAGATGAGCAGGGCGCAGGTCATAGCCAGCCAGCTAGGGCGCGGCAGATGCCGGCAAAGGGGCTGCGGCCTTGCATTCCTCGGCCTGCGCGCGACACTCGCGCCATGACAGAGCGAGTCGCCGGTCCTGAAATCCTCCGCATGATCGAGCTGGTCGCCAAACTGCCGGGCCTCGGCCCGCGCTCGGCGCGGCGTGTCGCGCTACACTTACTCAAGCGCCGAGAGACGCTGCTGGAGCCCTTGGCCGGCGCCCTGGCCGAGGCGGCCGAAAAAATCGAAGAATGCAAAACCTGCGGCAACTTCGATACCGTCCAGCCCTGCGCGGTTTGCGCGGCCGGCAACCGCGACGAGACCACGCTGTGTGTCGTCGAGGATGTGCCTGACCTCTGGGCGCTCGAGCGCGCCGGCGCATTTCGGGGCCGGTACCATGTTCTGGGCGGCGTGTTGTCGGCCTTGGATGGGGTGGGCCCTGAGGATTTGTCCATTGCCTGGCTTTGTGAACGGGTGCGAGGCGGGCCGTTCACCGAAGTGATCCTGGCGTTGAACGCCACCGTCGATGGCCAGACGACGGCCCATTACATTGCGGAAGAATTGCAGCCCCTCGGCGTCACCGTCACTCGGCTCGCCCACGGCGTGCCAGTGGGCGGAGAACTCGACCATCTCGACGATGGCACACTGGCCACCGCCCTGCGCGCGCGGCGCTGATTATTCGGCAAGGTCGAGGCGGTAGATTTTCCCGTCAAATTCCACCGTTGCCAGGTAGAGCGCGCCATCGCTGGCCACTTCCAAATCGCGGTAACCTTCGCCGGCATCGACGAGTAGGTCTTCGCGTCCGATCACTTGACCGGCTTCGTCGAGGTCGACGCGCACGAGTTTACGCCCCGCTGGGCCCTGCATTGCGCCGATCAGCAGATCGCCTTGCCAAGCGGGATATCGGTCCCCGGTATAGTAGATCATCCCCGACGGGGCGATCGAGGGCACCCAGTAGGTCTCCGGCTGGGCGAGGCCTTCTGCCTGGGTATCGGGCGAGATGATCGAGCCGTCATAGTCGACGCCATAGGTGATTTCCGGCCAGCCATAATTGGTCCCGGCCTGGATGATGTTGAGCTCATCGCCGCCTTTCGGCCCGTGCTCATGGGCGTAGAGAAGTCCGGCGTCGGGATTGAAGGCCAGGCCCTGCACGTTGCGGTGGCCCAGGCTCCAGACATGTTGGGCCGGGCCGCCCTCATCGAAAAACGGATTGTCGGGCAGCGGCGCGCCCGTGTCGGTCATGCGCAGCACCTTGCCGAAATGGCTTTCGCGGACCTGCGCCTCGTCCATCCATCGATAGCCATCGCCGGTGGTCACGATCAGTGCCCCGTCGGGAAGAAACGCGATCCGCGAGCCGAAATGGGCGCCGCCGGTTTTCTCCGGCATATGCGCGGCGAAGATTTCCTCGACCCCTTCGAGGGCCGTGGCCTCGCTGTTCAGGGCGCCGCGGATCACCACAGTGCGGTTCGCCTCCCGGTCACCTTGGCTGTAGGTCAGGTACACCATCCGGTTCGTGTCGAAGTCCGGGTGGAGCGCCACATCCAGAAGCCCGCCTTGGCGGTCGACATAAATGTCTTCGGGCAGGCCGCCGAGCGGGGCGGCGTCGAGCGCCCCGCCGCGCAGGATCCGTAGCCGCCCCTCGCGTTCGGTTACAAGCAGGTCGCCGCCGGGAAGCGCGGCCAGCCCCCACGGAAATTCCAGCCCGGAGGCCACTTCGGTCAGTGTCAAAGACAGGTCTGAGGCAACCTCTGGCGTTGGAGCAGGGACATCGGCGGCCACATTGCAGGCGGCGGCGAGCGTTAAGCAAGACAGGGCGGCGGCGGTTCGGATCATGGGGCGGCTCCACGGCTTTCTTAACCCTACTTAGGCACCTTACGCCGGCGCGCAATTCAATTGCAGCGGCCAGCGATAGATCGGCGCATTGGCGCCGGCTCGCTTTAGCAGTAATGTTATGGAAAATGTATAGGCGCGCCACTTATCATGCGTGCGGCGGAGGACCCGATGGCAGATACCCCCCACTTCGATGTGATGATCATAGGCGCTGGCCTTTCGGGCATCGGTGCGGCGGTCCATTTGCAGCGTAAATGCCCCGAAAAATCCTTCGCGCTGTTGGAGACCCGTGAAGCCATTGGCGGGACGTGGGATCTGTTCCGCTATCCCGGCATCCGCTCCGACAGCGACATGCACACGCTGGGCTACAATTTCAAACCATGGACGGCCGCGAAAGCGATTGCCGATGGGCCCTCGATCCGCGCTTACGTCAATGAGACCGCCGACGAATTCGACATCCGCGACCACATCCACTTCCGCCGCCGGATGACCAAGGCGTCGTGGAGCAGCGCGGCAGCCGCATGGCGCCTAGAAGCTGAGGATGTCGAGACCGGAGAAACCTACTCTTTCACCTGCGGCTTCCTGCTGATGTGCGCGGGCTATTACAATTACCGCGAGGGGCACACGCCCGACTTTCCTGGTAAGGACGCCTTTGAAGGCCAGATCATTCATCCGCAATTCTGGCCCGAAGACCTTGATTACAGCGGCAAGAAAGTGGTCGTCATCGGATCTGGCGCCACGGCTATGACGCTTGTGCCCGCCATGGCGGACGCGGCCGAAAACGTCACCATGCTGCAGCGCTCGCCAACCTATGTGGTCTCGCGGCCAGACCAGGATTGGATCGCCAACGCGATGCGGAAAGTCATGCCAGGCTCGTGGGCCTATGGTCTGACCCGAACCAAGAATGTCCTGATGCAGCAGGTGATTTACAAGCAGACCCGCACCAAGCCTGAAAAGGTGAAGGAGCGCCTGCTCGGCTTGCTGCGCGATGAGCTCGGCCCCGATTTCGACATCGAGACCCATTTCACGCCGACCTACAATCCCTGGGATCAGCGCCTTTGCCTAGTGCCAAATTCAGACCTGTTCGAGGCGCTCAAATCCGGGCGCGCCCAGGTCAAGACCGATCAGATCGAAGCGTTTGACAAGGCCGGGATCAAATTAGCCTCGGGCGAGCGCATTGATGCTGACATCATCGTGACAGCGACGGGGCTGGAGCTCGTCATTCTCGGCGAAGCGGCGTTCGATGTGGATGGCGAGCCGGTGAATTTCGGCGACACGTGGAGCTATAAAGGCGTCGCCTATTCCGGCGTGCCGAATATGATTTCCACATTCGGCTACATCAATGCGAGCTGGACCCTGCGCGCGGACCTGACGGCCGAGTACGCCTGCCGCGTGATCGAGCGGATGGACGCCCTTGGCGCCAATACGGTGGTGCCGCGCCTGCGCGCCGGGGAAGAGACTATGCCAGCGCGGCCCTGGATCGATGATTTCTCCGCGGGATACATGCAGCGCGTGATGCACCGGTTCCCCAAGCAAGGCGACCGCGCGCCCTGGATCAATCCACAAAATTATGGCCGCGATCGGAAGATGTTCCGCAAGGCGCCCATCGAAGACGGCGCGCTGGTCTTCACGCGCAATGGTCGGCGCCTGGATGCAGCCGCTGAATTGGACGCTGTGGCGGCGGAATAGGCCTCAGCGCCGGCGCCCCATATCTCCGATCGCCATGGCGCCTGCCCTCAACAGCTGCCAAGGCGTCGGGCGCTGGCCCCTGACGTTGCGCGTATAGTCGATGCAGTTTTGGCCCGTCAGCGTGTATTGGCGGCCCAGATGACGTTGGGCCCTGTCATGGGACAGGTAATCTGAAGCGTTTCCGCCTGCGCCGTGCCAACGCACGGGTCGACCGTCGGCGAAGTCCTCCAAGGATTGGGAGATCACCCCGCCGCGCATGCCGTTATTTGAAAGGATGCGGCCGCCGAAAGTTACGACCCCGTAGTGGCGCAGCACGCCGGCGAAGCGCACCGAAACAACATCGCCAGCGGCGTAGGGCGGTTCAGATTTCATCGAAAAACAATAAGGCGCCGCGGCGCGAAACGCAAGTGCCCCCAGCCCAGGGATGTCAGGCGAGCAGGCGCTGCAGCTCCGCTCTTACCGCGTCGTCTATGCGCTCATCGGGCCCGGCCGCTTGCGGGCTTGCTGGAACCACTGCCCCAAGCACGGTTTTGGCCGGGCCCGCGCCGTGCTCGCGCAGATACAGGAGGGCCCTGCGGAACAGGCCGCCGCGGCTGCCAGCGCGATTACCTCTGAAGAGAAAGAAGGCGCCGCTTTCATGGGGCGTTAGAAGCGCAGCGCGTTTTCCCGGCGGCGTATCGGCTTCAACCCAGACCAGCGTCCGGACATCGTCAATCGCGCTTTTCGAGTAGTCGGTGTGGCCAACGAAGTCTTGCTCGGCCGCCGTTGTATCAATCGCGTCGAAGCCGGCCCTGCCGACGAGCTCTGGTGCTTGGCCGGCGCGGATGCCGCCTTGCAGAAATTGAGAGGCTTGGAGCGCGCGGTCGTCTGTTGACCCGTAAACCGTAATGCGCCGCGCAAGGTTGCGCGCCTTGGTCAGCTTGCCGGTGAAGTTATCCACATCAACGTCGGGTGAGGCGAAGATCACCTCATCGGCAATCGGCGTTTCAGGCTTGGCTTGGACCTTGGGATTGGTAAGCGCTGCATGAAGCGCATCGAGCAGGAATTGACACCCCATGGAATGGGCCAGGATGTGAACGCGTTCGGCGCCGGTTTCCATCGCAACATCGACCAAAAGGCGCTGGAGATCGTCTATGAATTTAAAGACGATCTGATTGCGGTCCACCACATAGCTCAACAGGCTGCCCCGCGACGGCCACGAATAGAGAAGCGCGGCGCCGTCGATGTCGAGGTCCACAGCCAGCTGGCCAGCGCGCTGAAGCGCGCCAGCGAACGAGGTGTTATAGCCATGGATGAAGACAAGCGCCTCCTTTCGGGTCGAGGCTGAGACATCGCGGCCCATGTCTTCCATCAGGGCCGGCATGTCTTCGATGAGGTCGATGGTCTCCAGCGTAATCAGCCGAGCCTTGTCTGCTGATTTTGCGCTGCGCCGTTTGGCCGGTTTGAAGACGCCCGCCTCACGCATTTTGGGCACGGTCACCACGGCTTTGCCGACGCTGAGGGGCGCGCGCTGACCGCGGAAATAATCGTAGGGGTTTTTCCGCCCTGTGCGATTGCGATGGGTGGCGAAATAGACCGGCACCTCAAAATAGGGCGCCTCGCCGGTAAGCGCGATTGGCGCGGGAGACGCCCGCGCAGCGCGGCGCCGGCGGGCCGCAGGGGTTGGCGCTGCCATCGATTCGGGGGCCGGAGCGGCCATGACTTCTGGGGGCGGCGCACTTGCCAAAGCGCCTCCGGCGGGACCGGCCATTTCTGGCTCCAGACCCAAAGCGTCCATGGCGCTCTGGGCTTGCGTCACGAAATCCTCCCGGCCCGATGCATGGGCGCAGGCCATCATCAGCTCGGCCCTGTCTTCAGCGGCATCGGAGGCCTCTTCCCCGAAATCGGCCGCCAGGCTCTGCGCAAGCCGGGCTTTGTGAAAGCCCGCAGCCGCTTGGTCCATGGCCAGGAGCAGCGCCGCCTGGCGATCGAGTAGGCGCACCATGGTTTCCCGCGCGGGCAGGGCCTCGTCGGAGGTCCACAGCGCGCGGTCAGCCAGGTCCCGCTCGGCGGCAAAAAGGGTCTCCAAGGCCTGGTGCTGGGCATCTGCGCTGGCCTCGAACTCAGAGCCTTGGCCGAGGTGTTCGTCGGCGAGGGCGAGGCCAATCTCGCCCCGCTCGACGCAGGTGAGTGTGTCCCGGCCCATAAGTTGGGCCGACATGGCGACCGCGGCCGGGTAGGACGGCTTGCGCGCCAGGGTCTCGGCGTCTTCGCGGGTCATCTGGGGAGGTGCCATGGACACTCCGTCTTGGCGCCGGGCGAGCCTGCCCAGCCGCCTCGCGCTAGCGGCGCTGTTTCATCACCATCTCAAAGATGTCGTCGACGGCGCTGCCATCCTTGTCGCTGTCCAGAAGGTTGCCGAGCATGCCCATCATGCCGCCGCCCTGTTGAGCGGCCGCGGGCTGGGCCGCCCCTCCGCCCATAACCGAGCCGAGCAGGCCGCCGAGTAGGCCGCCGCCCGAGCTGGAGCCTTGGGGCGGTTGTGGCTGACTACCGCCAAGCATGCCCATCAACTGTCCGGCGACATTGGGGTCCTTGGTCTGCTTCGACAGGGACCCCATGACCATGGAGGCCACCATGGGCAGCGCCATCTTCAGAACGTTGTCGCTGATGCCCGTCTTTTCAGAGGCCCGGCTGGCGACTGCGCGCGACATATCCTTCGAGCCCAAAAGATGGCCGAGGATGGCGTTTCCATCCTCGACGGTTTCTGGCCGCGAAAGTGTCTCGGGCTGGTCGAGATATTGGTCGTGCTGGCCGCTTTGTAGGGCGCCGAGCAGAGCCTCCACCCCGCCCGGCTTGGCCGCATTCGCCTTAAGGCCTGCCGAGAGGGCGGGCAGGAGGGCCTGGAGCGCCGAGCCGGTTTGGGCATCGTCGAGGCCAAGCTGCGCGCCGAGCTGCTCTTTGGCCGCCCCGCCTTGGGCGTTGAGGATCATGTCGAGAAGATTCAGACCTGCCATGGAAGTCTCCCGGTAAAAGATATCAGTGTCAAAGCCTGCGACTGCCCTCCATCAAGACTGCGCCGGCTGTGGAATCTGTTAAGCCATGGTTAACGCAATCGGCGCAATCGGTTAATTTAAGGAAGCCAGTTGGGGCGAGGGGCCCTGGGGCCAAAGACGTTGAGGCAGGCGGTTTCATGGTGATTTCTGGCGACCAGGTTCCATTCCTCGTGGCGGCAGGTGCCTCGGCCCTGGCGCTGGCCTCTTTGCTGTGGGCGCTGAGGGTGTCGGACGGCGCGCGCGGCGCGGCGCGGCGTTTTCGCGACCGGTCCTCGCAATTGGAGGCCGACCTGTCGGAACAGCGCTCGATCATGTCGGCCAATCCAGGGATCGTACTCGTCTGGGATAGCGAGGCCCAAGATGCCGGCGACATGGACGAGCTGGGCACGCCCGACCTTATGGGCTCGGAAGCTGCCTTCGCGACCCTGTTGCGCTACACCGATGACGGTATCTCGCCTGAGCCTGCGCTGGCGATTCTGGAAGGGCTCGCCGATCTGGAGGCGCGTGATGCCTCTGGCCGGGACACGACCCTGCGCATTGCCTTGCGCGAGCTTATGGATGAGGGCACGCCCTTCTCGCTGACCATTTCGACCCAGCAGCGCGGCTTTATCGAAGCCGATGGCCGCACGGGGGCGGGCGCGCGGGTGATTGTCTGGCTGACCGATTCGACCGCGCGCCACATGGCAAGCTCGACCACGATCATCAAACATGAAGAGATGCGCCGCATTCTGGCTTCGAACCCGTTTGCCTTCCTGGAAATGCTGGACCGCGCGCCGTTTCCAGCCTGGCGCATGTCGGGCGCGGGCAAACTGCTCTGGGCCAATCCGTCCTATGTCGAAGCCGTCGAGGCGGGGTCGATGGAGAAGGTGCTTGAAAAGCAGATCTTCCTCGATGCCCAGTCCGGCGACCAGACGCGCAAGACCAATGACACCGGCACGGAGATTGACGACACCCGTCATATGGCCATTGGCGGCGAGCGCCGGGCGATGCGCGTGTTGACCTTCCCGCTGAATGGCGGGGCCGGGGCGATGGCCTTGGATGTATCGGCCCAGGAGGAAGCGCGCGAAGAATTGGCGCGGATGGAAAAAGCCCATGCCGAGACCCTGAATCATGTCGCCGATGGCGTCGCGATCTTCAGCGCCGAGCGCAAACTGGTGTTCTACAATCGCTCCTTCGCTGACATGTGGGATCTGGATGAGGCCTTCCTGATCGATGGCCCCAGCCATGGACAATTGCTGGACCGCCTGCGCGAGCAGCGCAAACTGCCAGCGCGGAGCGACTATGCGGCTTGGCGCGCCGATGAGCTGTCCCACTATCTCGATATCGCCGGCGTTGAGGAGGACACCTGGTCTCTGCCGGGCAAGAAGACCCTGAGCGTTACGCGCCAGCGCCACCCCATGGGCGGGCTGCTCCTCCTCTTCAAAGACATCACCACCGAGCTGGATCTGCAGACCCGCTTCAAGGCCATGGCCAAGACCCAGACCTCTACCCTGGACAGCCTCCATGAAGCTTGCGCGGTGTTCGGCGGCGACGGTCGGTTGAAGCTCTGGAACCAGGCCCTGGCCGACATGTGGAAGCTCGACGTGGACACGCTCAAGAACGAGCCGGACTATGGCGACGTGGTGACGGCTTGCCTGCCGCTGTTCCACGACCGCGCCCTCTGGGACGAGATCCGCGGCCACATCACCGATCCGAGCGCCAAGGCCCGCCAAGCGACCACGGGCGAAATGAAGCGCTCAGACGGGTCTATCCTAACCTACCTGACCCACCCCCTTCCCGACGGCAATACGCTGATCGCCATGGTCGATGTGACCGCCACGCGCCGCGTCGAAAGCGCCCTGCGCGAGCGAGCCGAGGCATTTGAGGCGGCCGACCGGCTGAAAACCGAGTTCGTGCAGAATGTCAGCTACCAGTTGCGCAGCCCCCTGACGACGATCCTTGGCTACGCGGAATTTCTTGAAAGCCAGCGCCACGGCGACCTCACCGACCGCCAGGCCGATTATGTGTCCGCGATCCTTCAAGCCTCCGACCATTTGTCGAAGCTTATCGAAAACATCCTTGATCTTGCGATGATCGAAGCGGGTCGCCTGGACCTTGATCTCTCCGATGTGCCGCTTGGCCAGTTGGTGCAGGACTCCGTGGAGATGGTCATCACGAAAGCCTCCGACACCCAGGTCCATGTCCATGCCGAATTGGGCGACAATCTTGGCATGATCCGGGCCGACGAGCACAGGCTGCGCCAGGTGTTGTTCAATCTGGTCTCCAATGCCCTGCGCTTCACGGAGGCAGGGGGCGATATCTCGGTGTCGGCCCAACGCGTTGGCGAGATGGCCACGATCACCGTCACCGATACGGGCAAAGGCATGGCGCCGGAGACCCGCGCGACGAGCTTTGACAGCTTCACCAGCGGCGACCAGCGCGGCGCCGGCCTTGGCCTCGCGCTTGTTCATCGCTTCATCGACCTGCATGGCGGCACGGTTGGCATCAAGGAAAACCCTGACGGGGGCACGATTGTCACCTGCTGGTTGCCGGTGGTGGCGAATATTGAAGCCGCAAAGCCGAAAATCGAATTGGTCGAGGCGGGCGCCGCCTAGGCCGGCCCCATGCCGCCCACGCCCATGCTCCACGCCCAGCGTCCCCGCGCGGCGTTTGCCGGCGGGGCGTGGCGGTTGTCATGGCACGCCCTGCGGCGGGCCGCGGTTCAGCGTCAGCAGCGCCAGGCGCTCGGCCTCGTAATACGAGCTTCGCGGCAGATCGAGCACGCTGGCGCGGCGCCCCACCAGGGCCGGCGGATAGCCGAGCCGGATCACCCGGCGCGCAGCGCTGCGGACAAGGCCCAGCCGGCGGCGCTCCAGGCGCCGGGCGATGCGGGCGGCATAGCGCTCGGGCGCCTCCAGCGCCGCGGCCAGGGCGGCAAACCGGGCCGCCAGGCG
>JBCDJY010000007.1:0-107552 GCA_038747245.1 Pseudomonadota bacterium
GGTCCGGCGCGCCGCCCTCGATCAGTATGGCGCATCGGTCATGGCCCGCATCGCCCGCGGCCTGCCCGACCCCCTGCGCGGCGCATATAGCGCCTCCCCCGAAGCGCGCGCAGCCGCAGCGGCGGTATCGGCCTACCCCTTTGACGCCCCGGACATGCGGGGAATTTAGCCGCCGACAAGAAAACCTGACCCGGTTTCCGGCCCGAGCGCGCCTCATTGATTAACGAGACGTTAATCGCAGGGACGCGCGCGGAGGGAACAGTGGACAAGACTTGGGACGGAACCGGGGACACATATGCAAGCTTTGAGAGCGAGGGAGAGCCGCCGGCAGCTCAACCCGCCTCCGGGGGACAAACGGCCAATGGGGCGGGTTCAAGCGCGCCGTTTGTAATTACGTTGGTCAATACAGATACCGACGCTGAGGTCGCCGCCCTTACCGACGGCGCCGAGCTCGATGTATCGGCCGTCGACACCGGCTTGCGGGGGATCATCGCCGACTTTGTTGGCGATGGCGAGGCGGGCGACGAGGATGGCTCTATACGGTTCGACCTGTTCGACGCCGACGGCGACCTGATCAAGCGGCGCACCGAAAACGGCCAGCCCTATGCCCTGTTTGGGGACTCTAATGGCGACTTCGAGGCGCCGAGCCCCGCGCTGGGCGATGGCATCTACACTCTAAAAGTGACCGCCTTTTCCGAAAGCGGCGGCGACGGCGACCTGCTCGGCAGCCAAACGATCACGTTCACCTTAAGCAGCACATCCCAGCCCCCCTCGCCGCCGCCCCCGCCCCCACCGCCTCCCCCGGCCGATGAGAGCGAGTTTGCATTCAAGTTTATCGATATCCGCACAGGCGAAGAACTCGCCGACTTGACCGATGGGGCAACAGTGGACCTTTCCGGCCTCGCCGCCTCTGCCAGGGCGATCACGGCCAACTATATCAGCGACGGAGACGCGACCGATGATGACGGCTCGATCCGTTTCGAACTGCGCGATGCCAGCGGCGCACTGATCGCAACGCGCCTGCAAAACGAGATCGCCTTTACGCTTGTCGGCGCGCGCGACGATGGCGGTCCAGTCCTAAGCAACGGCACCTACAGCCTGACCGTTGTTGCCACCAATAAAGACAATGGCGATGGGCGTGAAATCGGCCGGGAGACCGTTACGTTTACAGTCACCGGCGACGCACCGCCGCCGCCCCCTCCGCCGCCGCCGCCCCCTCCTCCGCCGCCGAGCGACAGCGAATTCGAGTTCAAATTCATAGATACGGAAAGCGATACCGACGTGACGGTGTTCGCCGATGGAGCGACCGTCGATCTTTCGGGCGTCGCCGCAGGAAAGCGCGGGATCACCGCCAATTATGTCAGCGACGGTGACTTCACCGATGATGACGGCTCCATTCGGCTGGAGTTGCGCAGCAGCGACGGCGAGTTGATCGCAAGCCGGCTTGAAAACGGCCCGCCCTACGCCCTGTTCGGCAATTCGGGCGACGATTTCAAAGATCCCCGCGAGGATTTGGAGGACGGCACCTACACGCTGACCGTGATCGCGACGAACAGGGATGGCGGAAGCGGCCGCGAAATCGGCCGAGAGACCATCACCTTCACGATCGACAGCGATGGCCCGCCTCCTCCGCCGCCGCCTCCGCCTCCTCCTCCTCCGCCACCGCCGGGGGAGAGCGAGTTTGAGTTCAAGTTCGTCGACACCGAGAACGACACCGACGTGGTCGTCTTCGCCGATGGCGCAACGGTCGACTTGTCAGACGTGGCCGCCGGTAAACGCGGCATCACCGCCAACTATGTCAGTGACGGCGACTTTACCGATGATGACGGCTCGATCTGGCTGGAGCTGCGCGATAGCGACGGACACCTCATCGCCCGCCGGATCGAGAACGCGCCTCCCTTTGCCCTGTTCGGCGACTCCAATGGCGATTTCAGGGACCCCCGCGAGCATTTGGAAGACGGCACCTACACGCTGACCGTTGTCGCGACGAACCGGGATGGTGGAAGTGGCCGCGAAATCGGGCGGGAGACGATCACGTTCACGATCGACAGCGATGGGCCTCCGCCGCCGCCGCCTCCTCCTCCTCCTCCTCCTCCTCCTCCTCCTCCTCCTCCGCCGCCGCCTCCACCCGAGCCGGAACTTTCGATCGAGTTTGACGAAGCCGCAGTCTCCGAGGCCGGCGGAACCATTGGCGGCACGGTCTCGCGGACGGGCGACACGGCGGCCGCACTTACCGTCACCTTAGACAGCAGCGACACGAGCGAGCTTACAGTTCCGACCAGTGTCACCATCTTGGCTGGCCAGGCCGAGGCGATCTTTACAGCAACGATCATTGATGATGACGCAGATGATGGGGACCAGAACGTCACCGTCTCGGCCAGCGCGACCGGCGCGGTCGCGGGCGCGGCCCAGATCACCGTTCTGGACGATGATGATGCACCCAATCTGCCACCGATTGTCTCCCCCATCACGTTGGACCCGGTCAGCGAAGACGCGCCACCCATTGTGATCGACCTGCTGGCGGGCCAGAGCGACCCTGATGGCGACGACGCCCTACTGTCGACCGCGCAAATCAGTGTCACCGATGGCGCCGGCGGCGGAGTTGCCTTCACCGATCTCGGCGATGGCACCATCTCTATTATTCCAGGCCAATTCAATGCCCTGTCAGAAGGCGAATCGGCAAACCTGACTGTAAATTACCAGGTAGTGGACGGCGAAGGCGCCGCAACGGCGAACACGGCCGCCCTGACCATTCAGGGCGCCGATGAAGCCAGCGGCAACGTTGCCCCCGTCGCGGCCGACATCGACCTTGGCGAGGTGATCGACGTCAACGGCATGCTCACAGTCAGCGACGCCAATCTGATCGATGGCTTTGCCAGCGACGTCGACAGCGACCTCGACGCCGCCGACATTAGCCTCTTGAGCGTCACCCTTGAGGGCGCGGATGTGAGCTTCGCCGAGGCGGGCTTTTCCCTCACGCCCGGCATGGGCGATGCGGGCAGCTTCGAGATCGACACGACGGGCGCCGCATTTGACGGCTTCGCGATTGGCGACAGCGCGGAGATCGTCGTGACCTTCTCGGTAACCGACGGCGAGTTCAGCGACACGGGCACGCTGCGCTATGTGGTGTTCAACTTCGACAATAACTTTGACGGGTTCGAGCCGTTCCCAGAAGATGGCCTGCAGACCGGTGAGATCGCCTTCACCGGCGTGGTCGCGCCAGGCGAAACATTCGTCGCTTCGGCCACGGCCGCGCCCGGCGAAGCAGCGGAATCGCTCGTCATTACTGGTGATTTCAATTTCGTAGATGGCCTCACGCCGGACAGCGATGGCGACACGCTCTTCACCAGGCTGATTGATTCCCTGGTGATCGACCCAGACGCCGCCCTGCTGCCGCCCGATGCCCCGATCCTCGATTTCCTCGATGTGGACTTCGACAATATTGACCTGGATGCAATCTCTGGCTTCAGCGTCGCCTCTGCCACCGCGATCAATGGCAGCTCGGCATTTGCCCAAGTAACAGGCGAGGCATTTGCCCTGGCCACTGGAGTCGATGGCGGCGAGGCCGACGCGGTGGCCACAGATGGCGCCCTCGCCAATGCGGCCGCCGTGGGCTTGAACTCGAATGCCGGTGCCCGGGCCGAAGGCGGCAGCGGCGCCTCCGCCGTGGCCGGGAAGGACTCCAGTGCGACCAGCGCCGCAATAAACCAATCGACAGCGACGACCCGCGCCGAGGAAACCGGCATTGCCGCGGCTACTGCAGAGCGCAACGCCACCGCCAAGACCGAGGCGTTTAACGAATCAAATGCGATTACGGTGGCGAGTGATTTTGCCGATGCGGATGCGACAGCTGACAATAAATCAATCGCCGCTGCTGATGCGGCCAACGGCGCGGCAGACGATCGCTCGACCGCTTCAGCGGTAGCCAACGCCGATTCCGCCGCCACCTCGGTCGCTTCGAGCAGATCCGACGCGAGCGGATCGGCCGATAATGGCTCTGTTGCCAGTTCCTTTGCCACGGAAGATAGCTCGGCGGCGACGCAGTCCGATAATGATTCCCGGGCGGACGCCGCAGCAGCAGGCGCGTCGATCTCGGCCGCGCTGGCCATCGGTGGAAGTTCTGCGAACGCGTTTTCACAGGCGTCTTCTGCCGCCAACGCCGAAGCCGCAAACACCGGCGTATCGAGCGCCATCGCATTGGATGGATCCGCTGCGGGCGCGGAGGCCTTCAACACCTCGGAAGCAAACGCTGTTGCCGACTCCGGGTCCGCTGCAGAGGCCGGCGCCGACAGCGGCGGTTCCGCCTCCGCCTTGGCGCGTATTGAGTCTAACGCCACAGCAACGGCGACCAACGGGTCGCAGGGCTTAGCTGTTGCAGATGACATCGGTCAGGCCACGGCGACGGGCACGAATAACGGCGCGGCGTTTGCGCTGGGCAGCGAAGGCGCCATAGCCGATGCGCTCAGCACGAATGGTTCAGCGGCGAAGGCATCGGCCAGCGCCGCAGGCGATGCCACGGCGGCCGCAGAGAACGGCGCCGCTGCGGAAGGCGCGGCGACCAATAATGGCTCTGCTGAGGCAATGGCTGCGGCGGGCGGCGTTGCGACCGCGTCTGCCGACAGCGGAACGGCACTGGCCAATGCCAGCGACTTGCCCGCTGCCACGGACGACGCGCTCGGCGCGGCCATTTCGACCGAGCTTGAAATGGCCCTCGACGACGTGGGAAAGCTCTCCGATGTCGGAGGGGTGGACCCCGGCGCGCTCAGCCAGTTCCTGAGCGACTTCCTGCCCAGCGCCGTGCCTGACGGCCCCAGCGGCAGCGCCGGCGCCGATGCGGACAGCGCGGACTTTTCTGGCACCTCAGGAGAGCCCATCGCGATCCCGGCCTCGGCCCTCGTCGACAATCTAGAAGGCGCAGCCCAGACGGTGGTCTATTCCGGGTTCCCGGCCGGCACCGTGTTCTCCAGCGGCACGGCCAATGGCGACGGCACGCAGGTCAGCTTTGACGGCGCCCCGCCAGTCGGCTTCACCTTCACCGCACCACCAGCCTTCTCAGGCACGTTCACGCTCGCAATCCAGGCGATCGATGGCGACGATGAGGCCGTCAGCATGTCCACTGTAACGCTGGCCGAAGGCATCGTGACCAACACAGACCCCGAGGCCAGCAATGACACAGTCGGCCCCGTCGGGGACGGCGGCGTGGCGAGCGATGAGACGTTCAGCTTCGATGCCGACGAGCTCTTGGCCAATGACACCGATGCGGATGGCGATGATCTTGCCGTGGACAGCGTCGAAGGGACCAGCGCTGAGGGCGCCTCTGTCACCCTTGCCGGGGGGACGATTACCTATGATCCCTCAGGCTCTGCCTCGATCCAGGCGCTCGGCGCCGGCGCAAGCCTGACCGACACGTTCACGTACACAGTGAGCGACGGCGAAGGCGGCACCGATACGGCCACCGTGTCGATCAATGTGATCGCGCCCGGTAGCAGCGGTGGCGGAAGCGGCGGCGGCGGCAGCAGTGAATCGACCGAGCTTCTCTACTTTGTTGCCCAGGGCGAGGACGCCGGTTTCGAACTTCACCGCCTCAATCTCGACGGCAGCATTGATTTGGTGGCCGACACCCGACCCGGCGAGGAGGGCGGCAGCGTCCGCGACCTTACCCAGGTCGGCGAGTTTGTATTCTTCACAGGCGCGCCGAGCGAAGGCACCCGCGAACTCTACAGGGTGGACCTGGACGGAACCGTGAGCGAAGTCTCTCCCGATACGGGAGGCGGGACGACCGGCTCCGCAACCATTGTGCAAACGGAATCGAAAACATTCTACGTGCGCGCAGACTCACCGAACGATCCCGAAGCCGTGTTTGAAATCCAGAGTGATGGAACATTGGTTGAAGTCACCGACATTTCGGACGCCGGCATCACCAATGTGGGCACCTTCATTGAGTTCAACGGCGCGGTCTATTTTTCTGGATTTAGGTTCAATGTCGGCACCGAGCTGTTCAAACTCGACGCCAATGGCGACGTGTCACTGGTCGCAGATATCAACGACGATCTGAACGACTCAAGCTCGCCTACAAACTTCATCGAGTTCGACGGCGCGGTCTATTTCTCAGCACGCACCCAAGCCACCGGCCAAGAGCTGTATCGCTTGAACGCAGATGATACGGTGGAGCTGATCCAAGACGCGTTTCCGGGACCGGTCAGTTTCCAGCCTCAGGTGCTGACCGTCTTCAATGACACCCTCTATTTCAGGGGCGTGGATTCGAACTTTAACTTCAATCTCTTTCGCCTGAACGATGATGACACCATTTCGCTCGGCTATACGCCGGACATCGGTGCTTCTGTCCCGGGTCGCAGGCCTTTAGAAGTCGACGGTCGCTTGTTCTTCAGTGTCGATGGAAAAGACGGCAGCGGCTTCGAACTTTGGGCGCTCGATCAAAGCGGCGGCTTCAATCTGGTCGCCGATATTTTTCCAGGGCCGCAAAGTGGCCGCCCTCAGCTTCTCTTTGCTTTCGACGACAAGCTCCACTTCTACGCCAACGAGGCCGGCGATGGCAGCATTGAAGTCTTCCGTTTAGAAGACGATGACACCGTCACCCAGCTTACCGATGTCTTGGGAAGCGTGCCCTTCGACAGTGCCGGCGATATCGGCGTGGTCAACGGCGCGATCCATTTCGGGATCTCGCTGGTGGACGAATCTCAACTTCTGCGCATTGAGGAGGACGGGTCGGTCACGGTTCTGAGAACCTTCGACGCAGTGTCGCTTTCCGGGCCGACCAGGTTCCTGGTCTTCGATACGGCAGAGTTCGCACCCGCCGCGGCTTCAGCCGGCGAGGCTCCTGATGCGTTCAACGCACTGGCGCAACCACTGCAAGCTGCGCTGCCGGCCGGCGAGGACGCGTTCGACTTCTCGGCGCTGTCGCTGAGCGCAGACGCGGGCCCCACCGGGTTGGACGTGCACGAATTCGTCAGCCTCCTTGACGAAAGTGGCGAGCCGGCACCCGCGCCCTCCCTGCCCAAGCCAGGCGATGACGCGTTCGACTTCGACTGGCTTGAAGAGACCGCCGAGATCCTGCCGGAAGATGGCTTCATCCTGGCCTAGCGGGGTTTTGGACGCGGCGCGGAGCGCAGAGGCGAAGGTGGTTGGCGCCCTAGTCTTCTGCCAGGTCCTCGGTCAGGGCGACCGAGAGCCAGGCCCGGGCTGCGCGCCAGCGGCGCTTGACGCTGCTTGGCGACAGGCCAACCACTTCGGCTGTCTCTTCCAGGGTGAGGGCACCAAAGTAGCGCAGCTCCACAATATCGGCCCGCACTGGATCAATCGCTTTAAGCCGCGCCAAGGCCTCGTCCAGGCGTTGAAGGTCCATCTCCGATTTTCCGCCGCCCAGATCGGTCACCAGGGTCACGCGGAAATGCTGGCGCCGGTCGGCGCGCTTTTTCCGGGCATGGTCGATCAAGACGCGGCGCATCATGCGCGCCGCCAGCGCCATGAAATGTGCCTTATCTTGCCATTCAATCTGGTTGAGGCCGACAAGGCGGATGACGGCTTCGTTGACCACATCCCCCGTGGAGAGAGACGCGCTGCCTTCCCCGCGCAGAAGCGCGGCCGAAACGGCGCGCAAATCATCGTAGAGGAGATCAAACAGGCTATCGCGCGCCGACGCATCGCCGCGCCGCCAGGCTTCAAGCAGAGGGCGCGCGGCATGGTGATTGCTCATCCCACTCCCCAATTGCATCCCCTCTTCGTCTTTGGTCTGATATTACAGAAGATTTCGGGGCTGTGGAGGGAATGCACCGGTCAGGAGAGTGGGAGGCGCCCATGACGAACAATTCACGCGAATTGCGCGCTCTGGACTTGTTCGAGCAAGCCTTGGAACAGCCTTCGGGGGAGCGGCGCGCCTGGGTCGAAGCCCAGACTGCGGGCGACGAGGCGTTGGCGGCGCGGGTGCGCGCGCTCTTGTCCCATGACAGTTTCGCCCAGGCCGACCTCACCACGGGCGGCGCCGGTCTGAACGTCGATGATGGGCCCCTTCCGGACCGGATCGGTGCCTATCGCATTGACGGCCTCATCGGCCGAGGCGGCATGGGCGCGGTCTATAAAGGCGTGCGCGATGCCGGCGACTTTGACCACACGGTTGCGATCAAGGTGATCCGCCCGGGCTTGATGCGCGACACACTGGTCGAGCGGTTCGAACGCGAGCGCCAGATCTTGGCCGACCTCAACCATCCCAATATCGCGAAACTCATGGATGGCGGCACCCTGGAGAGCGGCGCGCCCTACTTCGTCATGGAATATGTCGATGGGATGGCGCTGACCGACTGGGCAGATGCCCGTGGCTTATCCCTTACGGCCCGCACTGAGCTGATGATCACGGTTTGCGAGGCCGTTGGCTTTGCCCATCAGAACCTGATCATCCACAGGGACCTCACCCCGTCCAATGTACTCGTCACCGAGGGCGGCCAGGTCAAACTGATCGATTTCGGGATTGCGCGGCCCGATATGGGTCTTGGCGCCGGCGACGACCCGGCCGGCGAGGACCGGATGACATCGCCCTTGCCGAGCCTGAGCTTTACGCCTGGCTATGGCGCGCCGGAGCGCTCACGCGGGGCAGCTGTCAGCACGCTATCGGATGTCTACTCGCTCGGCCGGCTGCTGCGCGCGCTTACAGCCGCCGGCCGGCGCCCGAAAGACCTGGCGAAAATCATCGAAAAGGCCTGCCAGACCGCCCCGGAGGCGCGCTATGCAAGCGTTGCCGATTTGGTGGGCGACCTTCGCGCGTTTCTGGAAAAACGCCCGGTCGCCGCCCGGTCTGGAGGCGGCCTGTATACTCTAGGGCGTCTGCTGGCGCGGCGACCACTCGCCCTTTCCGCTGGCGGATTGGCCCTGGCCGGGCTGGTCGGGGGGCTGGTCCTCGTCAATGGATTGTATCTGCAAGCCAAAGAAGCCGAGCGCCAGGCCGCCCAACGGTTTGAGGACGTGCGCGCTCTGTCCAAGACCGTTATGTTCGACGTCTATGACGCGGTTGACCGGTTGCCCGGCAGCACGGAAGCCCAGCTCATCCTGGCGACCGCCTCCCAAGGGTATCTCGATGATTTGGAACAAGGCGCCCGCAGCGACCTGTCTCTCAAGATAGAAACCGCCCAGGCCTTGGTTCGGCTTGCCGATATACAGGGCTCGCCAGCCCGGGGCGCGCGTCTCGATACCGAAGCCGCCAAGGTCAACCTGGAGCGTGCGGTGTCTATGCTCGAAGACGCCTTGGAAAGCACGGACCGCGCCGGCGCCGTTCGACTTTCGCTGATCGAGGCCTGCCGAATGCGCAGCCAGATCGCCTCCCTCGTCGACCAGGACTTAGAGGCGGCATCGCATTGGGCATCGCGCGCCCTTGAGGCCTCACGCGCGCCGGAAGCGGAAGAAGACTCCGCTCTCCTTGCTGCGCGCCTTCGGGCCGGGCTCGAGCTCGCTTTGATTGCCCAGATGGGGGAGGATCAGGCGCTGCCGAAATTCCAGGTGCTCGTGCAAGACGCCGAGAGCGCTCTGGCCCGCTTCCCCGATGACACAGATCTCACCGTCGTCCTGGCCGAGGCTGAAAGCCTTTATGGGCGCAGCTTCACCTTTGTGAACCGCGGGCCAGAAGGTCTTGGGTTTATGGATGCGGCGCTGGAGCGGATTAATGCCTTGATCGAAGCGCACCCCGATGACGCTGAGCTCATCAGGGTACGCGCCAAATCCTTGCACTATCGCGGCTTCGCACGGATGAACTCAGGCCAGGGTGAGGGCGCGCTGTCTGACTTTCGCGGCGCATTGGATGATTTTCAACGCCTAAAAGCCCGCGATCCGAACAACCAGAACTGGATCAAAGGCAGCGAGACCGTGGAAGCGGAAATGGTAGGTGCCTATGCGGTTGCCGGCCGGCTGGCAGAGGCTGAGGCGTGGGCGCTGCGCTTGCTTGACCTGACCAGGGCCCGGCGCGCCGCGGGGCCCGACACGGCCGACCTGACACGCAGGGAGATGCTCCAGCTTTGGGATCTCTCGCTTGTCTATCACATGTGGGACAAACCCGGGGAGCGCTGCGCCACGCTTTCGGAAATGCAGGTGAACGTGGTGGCGCTGGAGGCCGATGACGCTTTCTTCCAGCTCGACGCGCCGCGGGTCCGGGCGATGCGGTCCAGTCTCGAGCAGTGCTACTAAAGGGTTCTGGCAGCGCCGCTCCCTTGACCCGCCAAAGCCGTGTCCTCAAATGAAGGTCGCAAAGGCTGATCGCGCAAGGAGCGCAAACCCATGTCCGATGATGTCCACAAGGCGATCGATGACGCCGTAAAATCCAACGATGTCGTGCTGTTTATGAAGGGCACGCCGACCTTTCCCCAATGCGGCTTCAGCTCAACCGCCGTCCAGATCCTGGATGTGCTGGGCGTTGAGTATGTCTCAACCAATGTGCTGGAAGACAATGGCGTGCGCGAGGGGATCAAGGTGTACAGCGACTGGCCGACCATTCCGCAGCTTTATGTGAAGGGCGAATTTGTCGGCGGCTGCGATATCCTCCGGGAAATGTACGAAAGCGGCGAGCTGCGCGAATTCATGGCCGATAAGGGCGTCGAGATCGCCGCTTAGCGCGCGGCGCGCACAGCGGCTTCGACTTCTCTCAGCACCCGCTCTATAAGTGCGCTATCGGCGCACTCAACCATGATCCGCACCAAAGGCTCGGTGCCTGACGGCCGCACCAGCAGCCGGCCCTGTTCCCCTAGGGCCGAGCGCGCCTGGTCCATGGCCGAGACAACGCCTGGGTCTGCCAGGAGGTCTCCCGCCTCCACCGGAACATTGACCAGACGTTGAGGCACCGGATCGAAGACGTGCAGTGCCTGCGAAATCGGCCCGTCCAGGCGCCGGCATTCCTGCAAAATCGTGAGCGCTGCAGCCAGTCCATCGCCGGTGGTTGCTTGGTCCGCTAAAACCAAATGGCCTGATTGTTCACCCCCCAAATTGAGCCCGCGGCTGCGCATGGCCTCAACCACATGGCGGTCGCCAACGCGGGTACGGACAAGCTCCAACCCAAGGCTTGCAAGCGCGCGTTCGAGGCCGAGGTTTGACATCACGGTGGCGGCGACCGCGCCGCCTTCCAACATGCCGGCGCGCGACCATTGGCGCGCCAGGAAGGCGATCAATTGGTCACCGTCGATGATGCGGCCGCGCTCATCGGCCATGATCACGCGATCTGCATCGCCGTCGAGGGCGATGCCGGCATCGGCGCCAGCTTCAACCACTGTCTTCGCCATGGCCTCGGGATGCGCGGCCCCGACCCCCGCATTGATATTCTGCCCGTCGGGCGCATCGCCGATGTAGGTCACCTTAGCGCCAGAGAAGTCGAACACCGTTTTGGCGATCCCGCACGCCGCACCATGGGCAAGGTCAACGACGAGCTTCATCCCGGCGAACTGAACTGAAGCCTGGAAAACGAGCCCTTTGAGGTATGGGTCTAAGGCGGGCAGCTCCACCGACCGTCCTGGCGCCCCTGTAGCGGGCGCCTCCTCGGGCGTTCCGGCCATCAAGGCTTCAATCTCAGCCTCATCTGATGCTGAGAGTTTGTAACCGTCGGCGCCAAACACTTTGAAGCCATTGTACGTCGCCGGATTGTGGGAGGCGGTGACCATGACTCCGGCTGCGGCATCGCTGCGGCGCGCGGCGTCGGCAAGGGCGGGGGTCGGGCACACGCCGAGATTGGCTGTGTTGATGCCACAGCGCTGCCAGGTCGCGCAGAGCTGATCGATAAAGCCTGCGGTAGATGCCCGCGTATCGCCGGCCACGACAATCATCGGGGCGGCGGCCCCCTGCCCAATCCAGCCTGCGATGGCGCGGGCGAAACCAGCCACGCCTTCGCGGGTCAATGGGGGATCGCCGACGCGCGCGCGGATCCCGTCCGTACCGAACACCCGGCCCATAATCGGCACTCCATATCTTGCAGCTGGCTCACACAGCCCCTCACGAGGCGCGCCCAAAAGGTTACGTGGTTCGCACTACTGCACGGCTGTCAGAACTGGAAGTAGACAAACGGCGCGGCGTCCAGCGGATATAGCGCTAAGAGTAATCCTGCGACGAGCCCAAGGGCGCTCCACTGCACGCCAGGCGCCCGGATTGCAGGCATGCGCCGCAGGACGTGGCGCCGATAACGACCCAGGCCGGTATCCAGTGCGATCAGGCCGGGCACCAGCCAGACAAACCAGGCAATCGTTTGCGGCCCGCCCGCCCGAAGACCGGTAAAGGCATGCCAAACCGTGACCATGTCGGCAAAACTCTCGGCGCGAAATGCAGCCCAACAGAGCAGCACCAGGATCTGGGTGGCCAAGAGCGCAAACCACGGCCCAGCCCAGCCAAGCGGCCGGTTCAAAAAGGCCCGGTGCACACTCAAAGCGGCCCCATGCAGCGCGCCCCAAATAACGAACGTCCACGCCGCGCCGTGCCAAAGGCCGCCGAGGACCATTGTGGCCATGAGATTACGATAGGTGATCGCGTTACCCCGGCGGTTCCCGCCCAGCGGGATGTAGAGATAGTCGCGCAGCCAGGAGGAGAGCGAGATGTGCCAGCGCCGCCAGAAATCAGCAATGGACAATGCTGAGTACGGGTAGTCAAAATTCCTTGGAATGTGGAACCCAAACAAGCGGGCCACACCAATGGCCATCAGCGAATAGCCGGCAAAGTCGAAGTAAATTTGGGCGGCGAATGCGACGGTCGCCCCGATTAACGCGGAATTGGACCAGACCGATAGGTCGGCATCGCCAGGCTCAAGGGCGCTGCCGAAAACGGGATCGACGAGGGGCGCCAGATTGTCGGCAATGCCGGCCTTATAGGCAAAGCCGATGAGGATAGCGCGGCCGCCCGAGACCAAGAGGCGGCGCGAAAGGCGTTTGGGGCGCTCCATTTGCGGGAAGAAGCGCGCAGCACGCACAATCGGCCCTGCGACAAGCTGCGGAAAAAAAGCCACGTAAAGCGCCACCCGGCGCAGGCGCGGCTCCGGCGCCAGCTGGCCCCTGGCCGTGTCCACGATGTAACTGATGGCCTGGAACACATAAAAGGAAATGCCCACCGGCAGCAGGATATTGATCACCGGCCATGAGGGCTGGAGGCCCATTGCAGACAGTGTCGCCGCCGCGCTTTCGGAAAAGAAGCCAAAATATTTGAACGCCGCCAAGACGGCCAGATTGGCGGCAATTGCGCCTGTGAGCAGCAGCCGGCGGCGCGCCGATCCGGGCTCAAGGGGCGCTGCCACCCGCGCGGTCCACCAGCTGACGAAAATGACCCCGCCGATCAAGGCGAGAAACCGCATATCCCACCAGCCGTAGAAAATGCCCGATGCCAAAAGCAGAACTGTCAAACGGGCCTCGTGGCCCGATACCTCAAGTCGGAAGGTCCGAAAGACCGCATCGCCGCGGCACTGCCAGTAGAGCGCCAGCGTCACCGCCAAGAAGGCGAAGAAGATCGGCTGGGTGAAAATCATCGCGCCGCCTGGGGACCCACTGTATCCACGCTTGGTCCAAGGACCCCGCTGTGATCCAACGCCTCCGCCAGCCAGTCCGTGTAGACCTCTGCGCCCGGGGCGAGGAGATGGGCCGGGTCCAGCCAGACATCGCCTTTCAACGCCTCCAGCAAGGCCGGGTCGGTGGGCGCGAAACAGGGCCGGCCGGCAAACTCGCCCCGGCACAGGGCATCGACATAGGCGCGCGCATGGCCGTCTATGACCGGGGGAAAGTAGATGCCTAAGCGCCGGACGCCTGCGCCGCGCAGGCGGGCGTCAAGCTGCGCGCGAAGGCCCGCGATCCAGCGCGGCCCGGCCTGGGCATCCAGATGCGGCGCTGCGGACAAGCCTTCAATTCGGGCGCGGGTGCCCACCGGCCTGCGCGGGACTGTTTGCGGGTCATAAGCCGCCAGCGCGCCGACACGCGCCGGGTTCTCTGCGGCTGAAACAAGGCCCAGGTTCGCCGAATGGGCCAGAAAGTGAGCTGCGGTCAGCGCTGCGTCTTTGGCGCAACCCGCTGCGCCCGGACAGCCGCCGCCGAGAATGCCTAGCCCGATCCTGGCGCTTGTGCGCGGATCAAATTGCTCAATCGCCCGCGCTGAAAATTTCGAATTGTTGAAAAACCGGGCCGGCCACAGGTCGAAAGCGAAGGCCGCCTCCACCAAGACGACATCGGGCACCCGGCCGGAGCGGCGCATGAACACGTCGAGATGGGTCTCGCGTTCCGGCAGGGTCGCTGCCTCAAGGCTGAGGGAGATGACGCGGTGCGCGTATCCGCGGGAGCGCAGCGCCTCAGTAAAGCGCGCATCGTCGAGAGCGTTGCGCGAGTAGCTCGCCCCCGTAAGCACAAGAAGCGGCGCCTCGGGATCGGCCGCGGCAGTGGCAACGGCGTGGTTGACCACCCGGTCGAAATCGGTCGTGCGGCCGAGGCCTGCACCATCAACCAGCGCCCTGATCGCGAGCGTGCTGGCAATGAGGCTCAGGGCAAAAACAACCAGGCCGCGCCTCGCCGAGCCAGGGGCAGCTGCGCCCAACAGGTGGACGAGGGCAATCAGGACGCCGCCGCACAGGATGACCAGACTGTTCAACACGTCCCTCCCGGCCTCGCCCGAAAAGCCCTTTTGCGCGCGAAGTTACCGTCGCAGGGCGTTGAACCTACGCGCGGCGCCGTTAAGTTTAAGTGTGTGATGTTGGAGAAGCGCCATGGCCGACCTGTTCGATAACCCAGCCGGATTGGACGGGTTTGAGTTCATCGAGTTTTCAGCCCCCGAAAAGGGACTGTTGGAGCCTGTTTTCGAGGCGATGGGCTTTTCGAAGGTGGCACGGCATCGATCAAAGGATGTGGACCTTTGGCGCCAGGGCGGCATCAATCTGATCACCAATTATGAGCCGGGCTCACCGGCGTCGTTCTTCGCGCGCGAGCACGGCCCCAGCGCCTGCGGGATGGGGTTCAGGGTGCGCAATGCTTCTGACGCCTATGCCCACCTGATCTCCGCCGGCGCCGAGCCCATCGCCAACACGCCCGGACCCATGGAGCTGCACATCCCCGGCATTCGGGGCATAGGCCACTCGATCATCTACCTGATTGACCGCTACGAGGGCGGCCCCGGCGCCCTGAGCATTTACGACATCGACTTCGACTATCTGCCGGGCGTGGACAAACACCCCGCCGGATGCGGCTTTCAGCTCATCGATCACCTCACCCACAATGTCTATGGCGGGCGCATGGCATACTGGGCTGACTTTTACGAACGGCTCTTCAACTTCCAGGAGATCCGGTATTTCGACATCAAGGGCGAGTACACCGGGCTCACCTCGAAGGCGTTGACCGCGCCCGACGGCAAAATCCGCATTCCGCTGAATGAGGAGGGCGAAAGCGGAAAAGGCCAGATTGAGGAGTTTTTGCGCGCCTATAATGGCGAGGGGATCCAGCATATCGCGCTGATTTGCGGGGATCTTTACAGCTGCTACGACAAGCTGAAGGCGCGCGGTGTGGCCTTCATGACCCCGCCGCCCGAGACCTATTACGACATGCTGGATGAGCGGCTTCCCGGCCATGGCGAGACCATCGGCGAGCTTAAAGCCCGGGGTCTTCTTCTAGATGGGACGACCGAAGGCGGCGAGGCGCGCCTGCTCCTCCAGATTTTCGCCGAACCTAAGATCGGCCCGGTGTTCTTTGAGTTCATTGAGCGCAAGGGCGATTACAAAGAGGGCTTTGGCGAGGGCAACTTCAAGGCGCTGTTTGAGAGCATCGAGCGCGATCAGATCAATCGCGGCGTCCTAGAGGTCGAGGAAGACGCATAGCCATTTTGGAAATGAGGAGGCGAAGCAGGCACAGTGTCTGACAACGCGGAACGACGGCAAAACACCTTATTCACCTATGGGCTCGGGCTCGCTTTTGGCCTGCCCTTAGCAAGCGCGGTGGCAACGCCATTGAGCCGATCGCTTCCGGAGGCGGCCCAAATGGGCGTGCTTTTGGCCCTGACGCTGGTACTGGGCGCGGCCGGCGCTGCCCTCGGCTATTTGGTCGACCGGGCAAGACAGACGCGCGGCCGCCGTGGCTGAAGCGGACAAACAGCCAGCAGCGCCAGAGCCTGAAGTGCGCGACGAAGATTCGATGAATTACCTCTTCACCATTGTCTTGGCGCTCGCAGGATGGGTCATCAGCGGCAATCCAGTCTTTGGCGTGGTCGGCGCTGTGGTTGGGTGGATCATTGACGAGCGACGGGCAACACGCAGGCCCGCAAACGGCCGGTCTGGCGACGGCGACCCGGGCCAATGAAGCGTGCAGTGCCGCCGCCCCTGGTGTTCCTCGCCGCGATTATCGCAACCTTCCTCACCAAGCTTGCAGTCCCCGCTACCCGGGTCGATGTGCCGTTGATTGGCAACATTGGCTTCGCCATGGTCCTCCTGGGCGGTCTTCTTGCCTTTTTCGCGGTCGCTCGGTTCCGGGCCCGGGGCACGACGATCAACCCGCACCACCCGGAGCGCAGCACCGTTCTTGTGACCGACGGGGTCTTCGCTTTGACGCGAAACCCCATGTATCTTGCCCTGGCATTGGTGGCTGCGGGCGCTGCGCTCATGCAGTCAGCGCCGCTCGGCTTGTTGTTCGTCGCCGCCGCCGCGTGGTACATTACCAAGTTCCAGATCAAGCCTGAGGAAGACGCGCTGCGCGTGACGTTCGGCGCCGATTTCAATGCCTATGCCCAGCGCGTTCGGCGCTGGATTTAACAAAGGACCGCCGCCATGACCGCGCCTGCCCCAGCTCTCCACGGTGTCCACCACGTTGCCTATCGCTGCAAGGATGCCAAGGAGACCGTGCGGTTTTACCAGCGCGTCCTCGGCATGGATTTTCAGCTGGCGATTGCCGAGGACAAGGTGCCCTCTACCGGGGCGGCGGACCCCTATATGCACGTCTTCCTTGATGCCGGCGGCGGCAATATCCTCGCCTTCTTTGAGCTGCCGACCCAACCCGAAATGGGGCGAGACGAGAACACGCCCGGCTGGGTCCAGCACCTGGCATTCAAAGTGAGCGACATGGATGCACTGATGGCGGCCAAGGCCCGCGCCGAGGCCGAGGGCTTGGACGTGGTGGGGCCAACGCATCATGGTGTCTTCAAGTCGATCTATTTCTTTGATCCCAATGGCCATCGCCTCGAGCTGGCGTGCAATATCGGCACGCCGGACCAGTATGCCCAGCTGAAAGACGTCGCCGAAGAGATGCTCGAAGAATGGAGCGCCACAAAGAAAGCCCCGCGCCACGCGGCCTGGCTGCATCAGAAAATCGCGGAAGAGAGCTGATGGAAGCGCCGGTCGATTCCCCGCTCTGGATGGCGGCAAAAGACACTCTGCTGCGCGAGCTGATCAAGATTTCCGACATCGAAACACGCCTCACCGACAGCGACTACCGCGATGCCTTCCGGCTAAGGATTGGCGATGCCCTGCACACGCGCTACGATTTTTCAGGCAACACTCAATCGCCGGAAGCCATCGCCGAGGAAATTCTCGAAATGGTGATCCAGGTGGCGAGGCATTACGGGCAGGATGCGCCATGACGGCGACTGCGCTCCGCCCCGCCCTCATCGCGTGTTCAAGCCTTGCGGCCCTGGCGGCAAGCGCCTGCGCCACGCCGCAAAGCCAACCCTTACCGGTGGCTGGAGAAAACCCCATGGGCTGGCTTGCCGGGTGTTGGCGAACGGAAGATGGCGCCTTTCGCGAAGTCTGGTCGGTTGACGGCAACAAGCACCTTTTCGGCCACAACACGTTTCGCCAAGGATCGGACCCGGGCACGGTCGTGTTCTTCGAACAAATGCGGCTTGTAGAAACCGGCGGCACATGGACCTTTAGCGCTTATCCCAACGGCGTGGGGCCGTCTGATTTCCCCCAAACGTCAGCCAGGCCAGACCGCGCCGAGTTCACCAACCCCGCCCATGATTTCCCCCAGCGCGTCACCTACCAGCGCGACGGCGCAGCGCTGAATGCCGAAATCATGACCCTTGACGGCGAGCGGTCCCAGAGTTGGACTTTTGTGCCCTGCGGCACTGCCCCGCCCGCTGAAGACGGACCAGGAAAGACTCTGCCTTGAAACTCGCCACCCTAAAAAATGGCGCCCGGGATGGCCGTTTGGTCGTCGTGTCGAATGATCTGACGCGGTGCACCGACGCGGCCATGGTCGCGCCGACACTGCAAGCTGCCTTGGACAAATGGGACGTTTTCGCCCCGCGCCTGGAAAGCCTGTCTGAGCAAGTCGCCCTGGGATCCGTGCCGACCTTTCGCTTCCACGAGCACGAGTGCGAAAGCCCCTTGCCGCGCGCCTTCCAATGGGCAGACGGCTCAGCCTACATCAACCATGTAGAATTGGTGCGCAAAGCCCGCGGCGCAGAAATGCCCGACACTTTCTATTCCGACCCCCTGATGTACCAGGGCATGTCAGACGGCTTTCTTGGGCCGCGCGACCCCATTCCGCTCGGCGATCCCAATTGGGGCTGCGACATGGAAGGCGAGATTGCGGTCATCACTGATGACGTTCCAAAAGGGGTCTCGGCAAGCGCCGCCGCCGGGCACATCAAGCTCATCATGCTGTGCAACGATGTCTCCCTGCGCGGGCTTATTCCTACCGAACTTGCAAAGGGTTTCGGCTTCTTCCAATCCAAGCCTGCGAGCGCCTTCTCGCCCGTCGCGGTGACGCCCGATGAACTCGGCGAGGATTGGCGCGGCGGCGCGCTGCATCTCCCGTTGAGGGTCGATCTCAATGGAGCCCCTTTCGGCCGCGCCCAGGCCGGCGAAGACCTGACCTTCACGCTGCCCGCGCTCGTCGCGCATGCCGCCAAGACGCGCCGGCTTTCGGCCGGGACGATCATCGGGTCGGGCACCGTCTCTAACAAGGGCAGCGATGGCGGGCCGGGAAAATCGATTGAGGAGGGCGGTCGCGGCTATAGCTGCCTGGCTGAATTGCGCATGATCGAGACCATTCAATCCGGCGCCGCCCAGACGCCTTTCATGCAGCCAGGAGATACGGTTCGCATCGACATGACCGACCATGAGGGGCACTCCATTTTCGGCGCGATCGAACAGACGGTGGAGGCGGTCTAGGCCATGGCAAACAAGATTTACCCTACCGCGGCTGCCGCCCTGGACGGGTTGCTCTTCGATGGGATGAGCCTGGCGGCCGGCGGCTTCGGGCTCTGCGGTATTCCGGAGTTGTCGATTGCCGCTATCCGCGACGCCGGCACGAAAGATCTCACGGTCTATTCCAATAATGCCGGCGTGGACGATTTCGGCCTAGGCGTCTTGCTAGAGACCCGGCAAATCAGGAAGATGTGCTCGTCCTATGTCGGCGAAAACGACCTCTTCATGCAGCAATATTTGTCGGGCGAGTTGGAGCTGGAGTTCAACCCCCAGGGCACCCTGGCCGAGCGCATGCGGGCCGGCGGGGCGGGCATCCCGGGCTTTTACACCAAGACGGGCGTGGGAACGGTCATTGCTGAGGGCAAGGAACACAAGGACTTTGGCGGCGAGACCTACATTCTTGAAGAAGGCATCTTTGCCGACCTGGCCGTCGTCAAAGCCTGGAAAGCCGACACGACCGGCAACGCGGTCTTCCGCAAAACAGCGCGCAACTTCAATCAGCCCGCTGCCACCTGCGGCAAGGTCTGCGTGATGGAAGTGGAAGAGATCGTTGAGCCCGGTGAGCTTGATGGCGACGCAATCCACCTGCCTGGCATCTTCGTCCATCGCCTCGTGCAGGGCGAACACGAAAAACGTATCGAGCAGCGAACGATCCGAGAGCGGGGGTGATGAAAGATACCCTCGGTAGGATATTCTACGTGCTTTATGCCTTGGGCGTGCCCTTCACCTTTGTTTATCTGACCTTTTTTTGATGGTTATCCCTACAACGCGTAGAACTGGATCATATCGATTGCAGCAAACCTGTTTCTAGCATTCATCTGGCCACTCTACTGGTTGATCCTCAGACCATTGTTCGGTCTCTAAATCGGAGAAATTTCATGCCCTGGGACCGAAATGAGATGGCGCGGCGCGCGGCTGGCGAACTCCGAGACGGCATGTACGTGAATCTCGGGATCGGCATCCCGACGCTGGTCGCGAACTACATCCCAGAGGGCATGGATGTGACCCTGCAATCAGAAAACGGCATGCTGGGCATGGGCCCCTTCCCCTTTGAGGGCGAGGAAGACGCCGACCTGATCAATGCGGGCAAGCAAACCATCACCGAGCTTGCCCACACCGCCTATTTCGACAGCGCCACCAGCTTTGCCATGATCCGCGGCGGCAAAATCGCCATGGCGATCCTGGGCGCCATGGAAGTGGCCGAAAATGGCGACCTCGCCAATTGGATGATACCGGGCAAGCTTGTGAAAGGCATGGGCGGGGCCATGGATCTGGTGGCCGGTGTTGGACGCGTGGTCGTCGTCATGGACCACACCAATAAGCGCGGCGAGACCAAGCTTCTCAAGGCGTGCACGCTGCCTTTGACAGGCAAAGGCGTGGTCGATCGGATCATCACGAACCTCGGCGTCCTCGATGTCGTGAAAGGCGGTCTGAAAATTGTTGAGCTTGCCGACGGGGTGTCGGAGGCCGACCTTCGCGCGAGCACAGAGGCCGCCCTCGTCTAAATGGGCTTTGATTTGGCGCGGCCGCGTGATGGGCCCGGAATTGAGCGCGGCGGTCCCACACCTCGTTCGAAGCGCCGCCCTCAGGAGTTGACGCAACACAGAGGTGCGTCTCTAAGCCAAAGGCGTCGCCGGAGCGGCCAAGCAATGGACGGGCTTTGATGGGAGAGGCCTAATGGAGACACTTTTTTCCGCGCTCGAGGCGCGCCCGCCCGATCCACTGCTCGGGATTTCCGAAGCTTTGAAGGCAGACCCGCGCCCCAACACGGTCGATCTCGGGGTGGGCATTTACAAGGATGAGGCCGGCAAAACGCCGGTGTTCGCCGCGGTGAAGGCCGCTGAGGCGCGCCTCCTGGAGACGCAAAACTCAAAGGCCTATGAAGGGCCGCGGGGCAATGCGGACTTTTGCGCGGCCATCGAGGACCAAGTCTTTGGCCCGGCCGCACCGGCGCGCTCCGACGGGCGCACTGTGAGCTTTTCTGCCCCCGGGGGCTGCGGCGCACTTTTTCTTGCGATGAGCCTTGCAGGGCGCGTCAGCGGCCAGGGCCGGGTCTGGATCTCAGCGCCCTCATGGCCCAACCATATCAAGGTCGCCGCAGCAGCGGGCCGCGAGCCTTTGGCCTACCCCTACCTTGACGCAGCCACCGGCACCCTCGACTTTGCAGCCCTCGTCGATGGCCTGCGCAGCGCTCGGCCAGGCGATATCGTGATCCTCCAAGGGCCCTGCCATAATCCGAGCGGGGTCGATCTGACCTTGGAGCATTGGCGCTATCTCGGGGATTTTTGCGCGCGCCAATCGCTCTTGCCCCTGGTCGACGTGGCCTATCACGGCTTTGCTAAGGGGCTTGAGGCCGACATGGCCGGCGTGCGGGCCTTTTTGGAGGCGTGTCCCGGCGCGCTTGTGGCGTATTCCTGCTCGAAGAATTTCGGGCTTTATCGAGAACGGGCGGGCTGTCTTATCGTGCAGACAGACACCGCCTCAGGCGCCCAGGCTGCCGCCAGCCACGTGGCGGAAATCGCCCGCGCGGTATACTCGATGCCGCCGGCCCACGGCCCCGCAATTGTGGCGACCATACTGGGCGACCCAGAGCTGAAGCAGAGCTGGACACGCGAGCTGACGTCCATGCGCGAACGTATGGCGGAGCTGAGACGCGGCTTCGCCGACGCCCTGAACCGGGCGCTGGACACCGGCGCGTTTGCGCCCCTGGCCGCCCAATCGGGCATGTTCTCCCTGATCCCAATCCAGGGGCCTGCCGCGGACGCGCTGAGGCTGCAAGCGGGCATTTACATGCCGGGCTCGGGCCGCATCAACATTGCCGGCTTGCCCGGGGACGACCTTGATGATGTCGCCCTGCGCATGGCGCCATTCCTAGCTCTACATCTCGGCCGCGCGCCCCATCAATGAGCGACGGGCACAGGCTCGCGCCGCCGCATGAGAAGCATAAGCGCCACGCAGCCAATCGACGTGCCCTGGGAAGAGAACACCTCCAGCATCGCCGCAAAAAACCAACTTCGCGCCTGCGCAGTGCCTGCGGGAACGGGCGTCGCCAAGGTTTCCGCCAAGGCCGATACATCGGTTCGCGCGGCCGCGATCTGCGCTTCCAGATCTGCCCGGCGACGCGCCTGGCCCAACTCGTCCAAGGCTGCGCGATAGGGCCGCTCATTGGTGCGCCCGACCCGCTCGACTTCGGCGAGATAGGCCTCAAGCCCCTCGATTGACCGAACGCCCGGGTCGATACCGCCCAATTGGGTTCGCCAATCGGCAATTTGCGCATCGAGCACAGCGACGCGCGCAGCCCCCGCCTCTACCGATGCCGCCCGGCTCTCGGCTTCGCCCTGCATATAAAGCTGGCTGCCGACAAGGCTGGTGGCCGCGCCGGCAAACGCAATGAAAAGGGCGCGCGCCGCCTCCCATCGCCGCCGGTTTGCCGCATGCCAATAGGCAAAGGTGAACCCGCCAAAACTGCACACACACGCAATAAGTCCCGTCAGCGACCATACGCGCGCCTGGAAGGGGTCTTCGACCATGGCGCCGAATGCCAGATAATTGGCGTAGCCAGACATCGCCGCCGCCAGAAGTCCGGCGACCAGGAATGCGGCTGCGAGGCCAGAAATGATGATCCACTCGCCCCAAGGCCGGCCTGGCGCGCGGGCAGGATGCGCAGACGCGCCGAGGGCTGCGCCGCCCGGCAAATTGGGCGGGCCGGAAATGTGTTGCCCCTCTTCAAGCGTTGCAGCGTGCGCGACGGGCGCCTCCGGCCCGAGCCTGGCGTTCGGATCGATGCCCCCGTCGAGGCTTTCCGCCGTGCGCTGGGCCGGCCCGCCGCGGCGCACCGGTTGGCTAAGCAAATATTCGAGCGGCTCAGAGATCCGCTCCCCGCAGCCAGCACAGGTCAGCCGATCGCCCTCTTCCGACAACTCCAACGGTCCAGACAGGCACAAATTGCATGACACACCGGAAAGCCGGCCCGTCTCTTCATCAAACCCGTAGCCTCTGCTCGCGATAAGCTGCCTCACGCGCATCGGTTTGGAGAGTTTGTCTGCGCCCATCGCCCAATCCGCCAGATGTTCCTATTTTGTACATGCCCGCCGCGCCGCGTTCAAGTTAAAAGTTAATAGGTGAGAAAACGCAGGCGATTGCGCGCCGCCCCTCGTCTTGCGAATGATTTGCGGGTAATGTTTTGGCGCAATGCGGAGTTCGTTCACCATGATTCCTCGATCCAAAGCCATTCCGAAAACCTGGGAGACATTCGATTTCTCAAGCTTGTTTTCCGCATTCCTTTATCCGGCTTTGGGCATAGGCGTTCTCGCAACAATGGTGACGCTCGGTCTGGCTCTTGAAGGGCTCTCACTGCATTGGTGGTATCTGCCTGTCGGGCTCGCCGTGGTCGGCGCCAGCGTGTTTGTTTGCAATATGGGGATCGGGCCATTGCACCGAATTCTCCAGCACCGCGCAGGGGAACTGCGCGCGCCTGCCCAGGTGATGACCATGCTCAATCTCGTGATCGCGATGCAGGGCGAAGTCAAAGCCTGGGTGAACTACCACTCACAACACCACCGGTTCTCCGATCGCCCTGGCGATCCCCACAATCCGTTCGAATCCAAACGGTGGGCGTGGGTCGGCTGGATCCTGTTTCGTGACGCCAAAGACATGGCGCGCCCCATGCCGCTCTGGCTGAAGAACCAGCCTATCATCATGTGGATGGACCGGCATTACATGTCGCTGTCCTTCGTCCTGCATTTCCTGGTGCCGGCGGCAATCTATGCAAGTGTGTGGTTGGCCGGCGGCTCTCTGGTGTTAACCGCCATCTTGCACGCCTGCTTCGTGATCGGACGGGCGGTGCAGTTTCATGCCACGACGTATGGCATCAATGTGCTGGGCCACTTGAAGACGCCGGTGTGGTCCGACCACCTCGTTGGATTACTCACAGGCGGCGAAGCCTTCCATGATCATCATCATGATGCGCCGCAAAGCGCTCTACATCGCCCGCGCAAAGGCATTTGGAACCGGATCGTGGACTATAACGGCACGGCCTTGCTGGTTCTTGAGAAAATGGGCTGGGTGCGAAACTTGAAAATCGCGCCTGAGTTCGCCTGACCCGCCCAATAAAGAAACGAAAAAGGCCGCACCCTGTTATGGGATGCGGCCTTATATACTGCCGAGATAATCCGGCTGGGACCTGTCTTAGGTTGCCGATGTCTCCGGGCTGGCCACACCGCTGAGCACGACGTCCACCCGGCGGTTCTGGGCCCGCCCTGCGCGCGTATCATTGCTGGCAATCGGTGCAGCTTCGCCTTGGCCTGAGGTGGAAATTCGCGACGCGTCGACCCCCTCAGCTTGAAGAAAATCCGAAACCGCGTCGGCGCGGCGCGTCGATAGCGCTTGGTTCCAGCCCTCATCGCCTGTGGCGTCTGTATGGCCCACAAGTTCCACGTTCACGCTGCCATTGGCCTTTAGAAACTCCGAAAGCGCTGTCAGGCGGGCATCGGTGGCCGCGTTAAGGGCGGCTTGGTCGAAACCGAACGCCAAGCCCGGACAGGTCATGGCAACTGCGCCGCTGCCCGTGGTGGTGCTTGTGCACTTCATTGTGCCCGAGAGAAGTGCAAGGGCCTGGCTGGAGGCGCCCATGGCCTCGCTTGCGCGCGCAAGGGCAGCGGCAAGATCAGCCTCCAGACGGGCCGCCTCCGCCTCAGCGCCGTCCAATTGGCCGCGCATCTCGTCGGCCTCGGTTTTGGCCTCGCGCGCTTCGCCTTCGGCAATCGCAACCTGGGCGTAGGCATCGCCCAATTCCACGGTCTTGTCATAGGCCGTCGCATCGCCGGCCTCGAAAGCCGTCTCGGCGTCTGAGAGGAAGGATTGGGCGCGCGAATAGGCGCCATTGCTCGTGCCATATTCGGACGCAGCTTGGACACGGTCCCGGGTTGTCTCAAGCCGTCCATCGGCCTCGAGCGGCGTCGCGCAGGCCGCTACCATCAAGGTTGTCGCGGCCATGGCTGGCCAAAGGAAAGGTCTCACCATCGATTTCTCCATTCTGGATCCCTTATACGCGAGCTGCCAGCCCGCACTGGGCGCGTTCAAGCATGCCTTTAAAGTAAACCAAAACGGTATTCGCGCAGCTGGGGAATCTGAACTGCAATGCGTTGCAGGATTGGCTCGCCCCCCCGCCTGGGTGCTAGAACGCGGCCGATGGACAAGACGTTGACCTTCCGCGGCGAAGCGCCCATGCGCGTAAACAAGTGGCTAGCGCAAGAGGGCGTGTGTTCAAGGCGCGAAGCGGAAGGCCTGATTGAGGCAGGTCAAATCGAGATTGATGGCGCGGCCGTTTCCGAGCCGGGCCATAAAATTGCGCCGGGCCAGACGCTGACGCTTTCCCCTCGCGCCGGCGCGGCCCTATCGCGCAAGATCAGCATCGTGCTGAACAAGCCCATCGGGATTGTCTCTGGCACGCCAGAGGGCGATCAGGTGCCGGCCGTGCGATTGCTGACCCGCCGCGCTTTGCACGGTCGCAGCGCAATTGTTCCAGGTCGGCGTCACAAACTCGCGCCGCTTGGCCGGCTGGACCAGGACAGCCGCGGCCTTCTGATCCTGTCGGAAGATGGCGTCTTGGCGAAAGCCCTTGTGGGCCCGTCTTCGGAGCTTGCAAAATCATACATCGTGCGCGTGCGGGGCGAAGTCAGCGAAGCCGCGCTCGGTCGCCTGCGCCACGGTTTGAGCCTTGACGGACGCCGGCTTAAGCGCGCCCGCGTTGAGCGCCTTGGCGCGCAAACCCTGTCCTTTGTGCTCCGCGAAGGCCGCAATCGGCAGATCCGGCGGATGTGCGACTTGGTCGGCGTGCGGGTCATTGATCTGAAACGCGAGCAGATTGGCCCCGTGGAGCTCGGCGCCCTGCCCGAGGGCAAGTGGCGACCTTTGTCATCACCAGAACGCAGCGCGTTGATCAGCGCGGCAGCCAAGAACCCGTCAGGAACCCGCCGAGGCTAGACTGACGGCCGGGCGCGGGCCTATTGCCGGCCCTGGGCAAGCGCGATCAAAGGGTCAACGGGCCCGCCTTCTGCCTCCAGAATGGCCTGCAAACCTTCCTTGAATGTTGGAAATTTCGGACGCCAGCCCAGCGCCGACTTCGCCCGCGCATTCGACACGCGCTTACATTCGGCGAAGAAGCTTGCGGCCATTGGCGACAGGCCGGCCGCCCGGTGGTCGATCTCTTCCGGCGGCGCCACACCGAGAAGACGCGCTGCATAGGCCGTCACATCCTCGGGAGGGCCGGGCAGATCATCGGTGAGGTTGAACACGCCCCTGCTGCCGGGCTTATCCAACAGACACTCAAGGCCGCTCGCAATATCGGCGACATGGATGCGGCTGAACACCTGGCCGGGTTTCACGATATTGCGCGCAGTCCCGGCCCTCAGCCGATCCAGTGCAGACCGCCCGGGCCCATAAATACCGGGCAGCCGCACCAGGCTCGCATGGGGGTGGCCGGTGCCCGTCCACTGGTCCTCGGCGCGCAAACGCGCGGCAGCGCGGGCAGATTGCGGCCGCGCCGGGCTCCACTCAAACGCCCATCCACCGCTAAGGTCGCCATACACGCCCGTGGTTGAGAGATACGTCACAGACCGCGCCGTGTCGGCCAGCGCCCCAGCGGCAAGAAATGCCGGACAGCCCGCTTCTCCTGGCGGTACCGAAATCAGCCAATCGCTGCCTGGAGGCGGCTTGGGGTCGCTGCCCGGCCAGACCTGGGTGTGGATCCCCGCAGCAGCCAGCGCTTCGGCCTTCTCGGCGCTGCGCACCGTGCCGCCTAGGCGCCATCCCTTGGCCTTGAGGCGTTGGCACAGATAAAGCGCGCTGTAGCCGAGGCCAAAGCAGAACAAGCTGCGTTGCGCATCTGTCATTTGCGGTCCGATCGGTGCACCACTACGCCTTGCTGCACCAGTCTATGCCGAGCGGAGATGCCCCGTGTCCAGCCTATCTGTCGCGCTCGCCGTGCTGAGCGTCCTGCAATACGGACCGGTGACTGAGGCGGGCCGCGCCGTCAAAGCCGAGGAAGACCGCCGCTTGGCAGCGTGCCTCGATTTGGTGCAGACCGATCCAGAACAAGCCTATGAGAACGGGCTCAGCTGGCTTTCGGATGGTGGCCGGCCCGGGGCGCGCCACTGCACCGCTCTCGCCCTGATCGCCCTTGGCCACCCTGGCGAGGGCGCCGCCCGGCTGGAAGACTTGGCCAATGCGCCCGATGGCGGGGACGTGGCAACGCGGCGGTCTTATCTCGGCCAGGCTGGCAATGCCTGGCTATTGGCCGGCGCGCCCGAAGCGGCCCTAGTGGCCCTGGACAACGCGCTGAAATTGGGGCCAGGGAACCCCGCCCTGCGCCTCGACCGGGCATTGGCCCTTGTTTCCATGGAGCGGACCGCCGAAGCGATCAGCGCCCTGGACCGCCTCGAAACCGATGGTGCATTGACCGCCGAAGGGTATGGCCTGCGCGCGCGGGCCCACGTTGAACTTGAACAGTATGACGCCGCCTTGAGGGATGTCGCCGTTGCACGCCGCACCCTGCCAGAGGACATTGACCTCCTGGTCCTGCGCGGGGAAATCCGCGAAGCCCAGCGCCTCAGCCAGCGCTAACGGCCCCCTGAGGCGTTGCACCGTCCTCGCCAGACTGTAGGTTGGCGGCGATCCGGGCGGAAAGGGCAGCTATGGCCGTAGACGGTTCATCCACGGACATAGGCTTGCGGCGCCGCGTCTACCGCGAACTTGAGCCCGGCGCCCAAGAACGGGATGGCCTCTCTCGCACCAATATGGTCATCGTGCTGCTGGTTATGGCGAGTTTCATCGCCGTCGCCCTGGAGACCGAGCCGTCGCTGCCGCCAGGCTGGGCGCGCGGCATTGAGCTGTTTAACCTGGCGATCCTGGCCATCTTTGCTGCTGAATACGCCGTGCGGGTTTGGGCGTCGAGCGAGAACCCAAGGCTGCGCGGCCCAGGCGGCAAACTCCGCTACATGACCTCGCCCAGTGCGATCGCCGATCTGATCGCATTCCTGCCAGAGCTTCTCTGGCTGGTCTTTATTGGCGCTGAGGGGGAGGAAACGCTGATGATGCTGCGCGTCTTGCGCCTGGCGCGGCTGGTTAAAATCGCCCGGTTCATGCCCGCCTTTGATGTGCTTGGCGCGGCGCTTGCGCGCTCACGCGGGCAGCTTTTGACCACCTTGGCTGTGGCCATGGCCCTCGTCTATGTGGCCGCCGTTGCGCTGTATTTCATTGAAGGCGTCGTGGCGGAGCGCGAGGCGTTTGCTTCAATTCCGCGGGCGATCTGGTGGGCCATCGCCACCCTGACCACAGTTGGCTATGGCGACATCTATCCTCAAACGGTCTTGGGTCGGATCGCGGCCTCGGTCATCGCCCTGGCCGGTATTGGCGTCGTCGCCCTGCCTGCCGGCGTCTTCGCCAGCGCATTTTCCGACGAATTGCGCGCGCGAGACACCGCCCGGCGCAACCGGCGCGCCGCCGCCGGTAAACCGCCCCCTGGCGATGAGGGGCGCGATTAGCGCGGAGATACCCCTGACGCGCGCATTTGGTTGCTGTCTTGCATGGAAGCGGCAATCAAAAGCGCCCGCGCTTGACACCTCGGGGACGACCATTGGCCAGCGACCACACCTCATCGCGCCTCCAGGGCCGCTTCGGCCTGCATGCCATGCTGATGCGCGAATGGCGGCCGGCCCGCAAGCTGCCCCTGCCATGGGAGATCGCCATACTCGGCGCGCTTCTGTTGCTCGCCCTTGTGTTGCGCTTCGCGACACTGACCCACGACTCGCTCTGGATTGACGAGGGCTACACTCTGGCCTCTGCGGGCCAGAGCTTCCAGCTGCTGTTTACGGTGCCATTCGACACGCACCCCGCTCTGCACTTCGCCGTCGTGAAGCTGTCAACGCTGTTTCTGGACGGCGCCGTAGCCGTGCGTGCGCCCTCAGCGGTGTTCTCGGTGCTCATGCTGGCGCCGATATACTTCCTAGCGCGACGCCTGCTGGGGCCGGTGGGCGCGCTGGTCACCGTGGCTGGGCTCACCCTGTCGTTTACGATGCTCGTCTACGCGGTGAATGGCAGAAACTATACCCAGCTGCTTTTGCTCCTCATGCTGGCGGCTTGGTCACTTCAAGTCATGGCCGCGCGGTTTTCGGAGGGCGCCAGCCTGTTTTCCCGCAGCCTGCTTGGATGGTGGGGTATCTACACGTTGAGCGCGCTCGCCGCGCTGTACTCCCACAACACCGCGGTCTTGTACCTGTTTGTCCTGAACGGGGTGTTTTGTGCCTGGGCGCTCGGCGGCGGGCCGAAGGCCGCTTTCACCGCAACTTGGAAGCTCGGCGTCGTGAATGCGCCGGCCCTGATCATCTGGGCGCCATGGCTCAGCGTCATGGTTGGCACCTCTGGCGTGTTCAACTGGCTAGAACACCAGCCGCCAACCACGGCGCTGATCACACTCGCGGCCACAATCGGGCCCAACAATGTCCCGTCATTGGCCATGGGCGCATTTTTCCTGGCCGTTCTGGCCGGCGGACTGCTTTGCTTGGTGCGGCCAGGCTGGACGTTGCCGCTGATCTTCGCAAACGCTGCCGCCTTCCCGCTTTTCATCTGGTTGATCGGCTTCGCCTTCAAACCCGTTTACATGGAACGGATCATTCTCCCTGCGGCCATAGGCGGGGCGCTTGCCCTTGGCTATCTGGCCGCCCATGGACGGCGGCGCTGGTTGACGACGGGCCTCACCGCAGCCGCCCTCTTGGCCAGTGCTGGCTCCAGCGCCAGTTTCCTCATGCGCGGCGACGCCCACAGCAATCTCGGCGCTCAGCTTGTGCAGGATTGGCGCGGCGCGGTGACCGCATACGACGCGCCCGGCGCCGTGCTCCTCATCTGCGATAGTTTCACATGGCCCGCCGTAGACTTCTATCGCAGCGACGCCGATGTGTGGGTGCACCATGATGGCGGTGTATGGGACATGACGATTGAGGATTGGCGCGCAAATTACGGCCAGCCCCTGGCGGGCACCGACGCGGTGGAGCGCAACAGCTATTCGCCCTGGATGGACGGGGCCCAGATCGACTGGCCCGACGTGGTTGCCCAGGCGCCCACCATGGTCTTCCTCAAGCCCAACACGCTTTGCAACGACGGAGAGCCGGAGCAGATCCGCGCCCGGCTCGCTGCGTCCGGCTATGGGTTTATAGGCCGTGAGGTATGGCGCAATGTCGAGGCCGAAACCTGGCGCCGCGACCTCGGCCTCAGCGCTCTTCCTGGTCCAGCGCCAGAATAATCTGGGCGTAGCCGCGCGCCATCCGGCCGACATTTTCCACCGAGATGCGCTCATTGGTGCCATGGAATCCGGTCAGCTCCTCAGGGCTCATCACCGCTGGAAGAAATCGGTACACCGCGTCGGTGATCGCGGTGGCGTAGCGCCCATCGGTTGCGCCAAGCACGAGGCCGGGCGCCACAGGTGCGCCGCCGCTCGCCTCGCGGGACACAGCTGCGAGCACGCCATAGGCGCGCGTATCAGTGGCCGACACCGGCGATGCGCCCGCGCCGCGAATGCCGCCGCGTCCACGCTCCACTTGAAGGCCTGGGATGGAGGCTGTCACGGTCCGCACATGCTCCAGAATATCGTCTTCAGTATCGTTGGGATGGATCCGGAAATTCACCACCGCCGTGGCCCGCTGGGCGAGGACATTCTCCTTCGCCGAGCCGACCAGCATGGTCGGCGCCGTCGTTGAGCGGATCAAGGCATTGGCCGACGGGATCGCGGCCATTTGGGACTGCACCGCATCGCCAAAGAGCCACATATTGGCCAACGCCATACGCTGGACAAAGGGCATATCGGGCGCGCTCGCCTCGAACAGGTCCTTGATTGGTGGCTTGCTGAAATCTGCCGGCATTTGATTTTCATCCAACGCGACCAGAGCCCGGGCGAGGCGAACCGGCGCTGAATCCCGGGGCGGCGCGGAGCTGTGGCCACCTTCGGCGATGGCCGTGATCGACACGGTGACGTAGCCCTTCTCGGCCACGCCAATAAAGCCCATGGGCGCGCCTGTTAGGGGCGACGGATCGATGATCATGAAGCCCTCATCAAGGGCCATGAGCGGGCGCACGCCGCGGGATTTGAGCAAGCTTACGGCCGCCTCCGCGCCTGAGCCCGACACTTCCTCGTCATGGCCGAACAGGAAATAAACGGTGCGCGTTGGTTGGAACCCACTGCCAACAAGGGCCTCCGCTGCCTCCATCAACGCCACCATCGAGCCCTTGTCGTCGATCGTGCCGCGGCCATAGACAAAGCCATCCACGATCTCGCCTGCGAAGGGCGGCGCTGTCCAATCCCCCTGGGTGCCCATATTCACGGGCACCACATCCTGGTGAGCCATCATAAGCAGCGGCGGCAAACTCGGATCGCTCCCAGCCCATGTGTAGAGCAGCGTAAAGCCCGCGACGGTCTCCCGCTCCATGGCGCGGTGGGCCGCAGGATACGTCGCTTCGAGCCAGGCATGCAGCGCCTGCCATGGGCCTTCGCTGCCGGGCCGCGGATCGCCGGGCGCTAGGGTGATCGTTCTGAACCGTAGCGCTTCGGCAAGCCGGCCGGCGGCTTCGGAGGCCTCGATATCTGGCGCGGGCGGCAAGGTGACATCCGGGGCGGCGCCGGCGCCTCCATAGGTCCAGGTGCGCACAAGCACGACAAGCACCAAGGCAACAACTGCCGCGCCGAGCGCGGCCAAGAACATCCGAATGGCCGACACCGGCGCCCTCCTTAGCTGCGCCCTAGGTGTATATCGGCTCGCACGCCAGTCCAAGCCGGGACCCCGCGCTGCTTGACCGTTTGGCGATCCCAGAGGACACCCGAATAGGCAAGGCAAAGCCAAGGGAGGGCCACACCCGTGGACACAGCCACCAAATCCGCGCTCTGGATCATTGCCGGCGGGATCGTGATCGCATTGCTTTATGAGGCCCGCGGTATCCTGGCGCCTTTCGCGCTGTCAGTGTTCCTGTTCCTGACGATTGAAGGCTTCGCCCGCGCAGTCGACAATCACGTGCCGGGCAACCAGCGTCTGCTGAGCCGCACCATGGCGATCCTTGTGGTCCTTGGCGGGTTTATAGCTTTTGTTGGCATGATGGCCCAGGGGATCGCCCAGTTCGGCGGCCAGAACGCAGCCGACTATGAGCGGCGGATCAATGAGCTCATTGGCGACGTCTACGGTCTGGTGGGCATGGCCCAGGAGGCACCTTCCCTGACCCAACTCCTGTTCAACGAAACCGGCCAGCGACTCGTCGGGCCAATCGCCAATGCCGTGGGCGAACTGAGCGGCGATATCGTGCTCATATTGATCTATGTCGGCTTTCTATTCCTGGCCCAATCGACCTGGTCTCAGAAACTCGACAGGATCTTCCGCGAGCCCGCCCAGCGCAGCAAGGTCACCAGAGTTGCCGAGGCGGCCCGCAAAGGCATCGAATCCTATCTCTGGACGCAGACCGTGATCTCGGTGCTGATCACGGTCCTGACTTACACGACGCTGCGTGCCCTGGGCGTAGAGAACGCATTGTTCCTCTCGGCGCTCATCTTCGTGCTGAATTACATTCCAACAGTCGGGTCCATCGTCGCCGCCCTCGTGCCACCGCTGTTTGCCCTCGTGCAGCCCGATGTGCCGGCCTGGGTCCCCGGGGCCGCGCCGCAAGATAGCTATGTCTACACACTGCTGGTTCTGGTCGCCGTTAGCTTCTGGCAATTCGCCATTGGCAACTTTCTCCAGCCCCGCATGATGGGGGAGAGCCTCAACCTGTCGGCCCTCGTGGTGCTTCTATCGCTGGCGATTTGGGGCGCGCTGTGGGGCATACCCGGCATGTTTCTATCGGCGCCGCTTACGGTGCTCATGATGGTCCTCTTCGCCCAGTCTGACTCCACGCGGTGGGTCGCGGTCTTGCTATCGGCGGATGGCAATCCAAGCCTCGACCAAGCGGAAAGTCCAAGCGATACAGGCGCTTCTCTTGCCGCCGGGGCAGGCGCCGGCCCCGCCTGAAAATACAGCAAGGTCTGAGAAAATGTGTTGCGGTGGCATTCGCTATGAGACATACACGCCAGTGAGGGGCAGGGGCGCCAATCAGTTGGCATCTCAAAGTTCCGAAAAGTTCAGGCCTCCGCGTGCGTCCCCCCACCCAGCCTGCGGATAGAGGCCTGCGGGCCCGCTAGACACGTCCCCGTCTGGCGGGCCCACCCTTTTCTGGCCCCACACCACCCGTGACCTCCCAAGTTTTGCCTAGCCATTGTGCGGGCGTCGCCACGCGCCTAAAAAGGGAATTCGGCGGCCAGGCCCAGGGGGTCAACACATTGTCCTTAAGCGCAGACCTGACACCGAAAGCCCAACTGGAAGCCCATTTCCGCGCCCAAGCCGAAGCCGAGGACCTGACCCTGCTCGATTCGCCCCGGCCCGATGAATTGGCCGAAGCGATTTGGGATCTGGTCGATGCGGCAGACGGCGCACGCGCTGAGGTTCGGGTTCGGCCAACCGGCTCGAAAACAGCCGACAGCGCTGCCAGCGTGCTCGAATGCGTTGGGCCCGACATGCCTTTCCTGGTCGATTCCGTGCTCAACGCGGTGACGGGCATGGGCCTGGAAGTTTTGGCCCTGTTCCACCCAATCCTGGAGCGCAAAGACGCACCGCCCCTATCGGCCATTCAGGTCCATCTCCCGCGGATATCCAAGGCCCAGGCCGAGGCGCTGACGGCAGAAGTGGAAGCGACCCTAGCCGACGTGGCTCTAGCCGTGGCCGATTACGCTCCGCTGCAGGCTGCCATGCGTCTCGAGCTCGATCGTCTGAAACGGGAGAAACACCTTTCAGAAGAGATTCGCAGCGAGTCGACGGCGTTCCTGGATTGGCTGGTTGGGAGGCATTTCGTCTTCCTAGGCAAGCGGACCTATAGCTTCCCCGCCGATGCGGATGGGCGGCCAATCGCCGAAGAGCCGGAAATGGTCGAAGGCTCCAATCTCGGCTTGCTGCGCGATGAAGCGCTCAACGTGCTCAACCGTTCCAGTGAGCCGACGGTGCTCAGGCCCGAGATCGGCGCCTTCGTCGCCCGTCAGGAACCGATCATTATTGCCAAATCGACCCTGACCAGCCGGGTCCACCGGCGGGTGGCGGCCGACTATGTGGGCATCAAACACTATGACAGCAAAGGGCGCGTTGCCGGCGAAACGCGCTTCCTGGGCCTCTTCACGGCTGCCGCCTATGACGAAACGGCCCGCAGCATCCCCCTGGTACGCAAACGGGTCGAGAAAATTCTCGCGAATATAGGCGCCAACCCCGGCAGCCATGACGCGAAAGCCCTGTCAAATATCCTGGAAAAGTGGCCCAGGGACGAATTGCTACAGTCTACCGCGGAGACGCTGACACCGATGGTGCAGGGCGCGCTTGGCTTGATCGGGCGTCCAAGGGCTCGGGTGTTCCTCAGATTTGATGAGTTCGACCGCTTCGCCACTGCCCTCGTCTATGTTCCACGTGAGGCCTACGACACACGGCTGCGCATGGCCCTTTCGGAGGCTTTAGAGAACGCCTTGCAAGGCAAGGTTTCCGATTTCGAACCGCGCTTTGACACCTCCGCCCTGGTGCGCGTGGTGTTCCACGTCCAGATCAAGCCGGGCCAGCCCCGGCCAGACCAAGCCGCGCTAGAGCGCACTGTCGCCGATCTCGCCCGGACCTGGGACGACGCCTTCAGCGAGGCGCTCACCCAAGCCGAAATGGACGGCCTTGCAGCCGCCGAGGCAGGCGCATTCCGAAATGCGTTCAACGCAGCCTACCGCGAGGCATTTCCCGCCGAGGAGGCCTTGCGGGACATCCGGGAAATGGCGGCGCTGAGCGCCTCGGAGACCGTGCGCGTTCGCGCCTATAAGGAAGCCGAGGACGACGCCAACGTCCTGCGCGCAAAAATCTATGTCCGCGACGGCGCCATCGCCCTGTCACGCTGCGTGCCCGTGTTTGAAAACATGGGCCTGTTTGTGAACTTCGAGACGGGCTTCCCGGTCCATCCCTCGCAGAAACTCGCCCCAGATGGGCCGGAAACCTACTGGGTCCATGATCTCAAAATGCGGCGGCCAAGCGGCGACGAAACGCCCATGGAAGAGGTGTCGGCCCGGTTTGAACAAGCCTTCGTTGCGGTGTGGACCGGGCGCACCGAGAATGATGGCTATAATCAGCTCGTGGTCACCGCCGGGGCCGATTGGCGCGACGCCGCACTCCTGCGCGGCCTTTGCGCGTTCCGCCACCAGACCGGGCGTGACCCGGGGCGCGCGACCCAAATCGAGGCGCTGCGCCGACACCCCAAGCTCACCGGCAAGCTCCTCGACTTATTCGACGCGCGCTTCAATCCCGAGCTCGGCACAAACCTCGAGGCCCGGGGGGCGCGCTGCGTAGAGATTCGGGCCGAGATCGAAGCGGGCTTGGCCAGCGTCTCGGCCCTGGATGACGACCGGGTCATCCGCAGGCTGGCCGATCTCATCCTGGCCCTGGTGCGCACGAACTTCTTCCAATGCGCGCCATCCGGCGAGGTGCGAGAGGCAATCAGCTTCAAAATCGCGAGCGGCGAGGTCGAAGTGCTGCCGGAGCCGAAACCCTATCGGGAGATTTTCGTCGCTGGACCCGCGGTTGAAGGCGTCCACTGCCGGTTCGGGGCCGTCGCCCGCGGCGGCATCCGCTGGTCGGACCGGCGCGATGACTTCAGGACCGAAGTGCTCGGCCTGGTGAAGGCCCAGCAGGTGAAAAACGCGGTGATTGTGCCGGTGGGCTCCAAGGGCGGCTTCTACCCAAAGCTGAAGCCAGCCGAAGACACGCGTGAAGCCGTCCGCCAGGCGGCTATTGGCGCCTACCGCATCTTCATCGGTTCACTGCTCGATCTGACCGACACGCTGGTGGACGGTGAGATCCGACCGCCACAGGATACGGTGATCTGGGACGGCGAAGACCCCTACCTCGTCGTCGCCGCAGACAAGGGCACAGCCTCATTTTCTGACATCGCCAATGAGATCAGCGAGGCCCATGGCTTCTGGCTCGGGGACGCCTTCGCGTCTGGCGGGTCGGCGGGGTACGACCATAAGGCGATGGGCATCACTGCCCGGGGCGGCTGGGAGGCGGTCAAGCGCCATTTCCGCGAAATGGGCAAGGACATACAGGCCGAGCCGTTTACCGTGATCGGTGTCGGCGACATGTCCGGCGATGTCTTCGGCAACGGTATGCTGCTGTCCAAGCAGATCCGCCTCCAGGCTGCCTTCAACCATTTGCACATCTTCATCGACCCCGACCCCGGCGACCCAGAGCGACTTTGGCAGGAACGCAAGCGTATCTTTGATCTGCCCCGCTCAAGCTGGGCCGATTATGACACGGCGCTCATCTCGCAAGGCGGCGGCGTTTTTGACCGCTCGGCCAAGGCGATCGATCTCACCGACGAAATCCGCGCCCTCACCGGCCTTGCTGGCGACCGGGTCACCCCGGCTGAGATGATTCACGCCCTGCTCAAGAGCGATGTGGAACTGTTGTGGTTTGGCGGCATCGGCACTTACGCAAAGGCAAGCCACGAATCCCATGCCGAGGCGGGCGACCGGGCCAATGATCTCCTGAGAGTTGACGGCGCCGACCTTAAGGCGCGCGTCGTTGGCGAGGGCGCCAACCTCGGAATGACCCAGGCCGCGCGGATCGAATATGCCCTGGCGGGCGGGCGGCTTAACACCGACGCCATCGATAACTCAGGCGGGGTGGACAGCTCCGACCATGAGGTCAACATCAAGATCCTGACCGGGGAGGCCATTCGCCTGGGCGCCCTGCCCCGGGGCGAGCGCAACATCCTTCTCAAATCCATGACCGATGATGTCTCGCGCCATGTCCTCGCCCATAATTACGACCAGACCGGCGCCTTGAGCCTGGCCGAAGCCACATCGCTCGCCGATACGCCGGCCCTGGAGCGGCTGATGGTCTACCTTGAGGGCCGCGGTGTCCTCAATCGGGCGCTGGAAGGCCTGCCAGCGACGGCTGAGCTCACCCAGAGGCAGGAGCGCGGCCAGGCCCTTACCCGCCCGGAACTTGCGGTGATCCTGGCCTGGTCCAAAATCACCTTATTCGATGATCTGGTTGCCTCGACCGTTCCCGACGACCCGGCCTTCGAAGATACGTTGACGGGCTATTTCCCAGAAGCGGTCCACCCATTCGAGGAGGCTCGGGCGAGCCATCGCCTCCGCCGTGAGATCATTTCAACCGTCGTCTCTAACCGGCTTTTGGATACCGCCGGCCCCGTCTTCCTATCGAGGCTGCGGGAGACCACCGAGCGCTCCAATGCGGAGCTGACCCGCGCCTTTGAGATCGCCCGCCGCGTTTTGAACCTCGGCGTTTGGCAAGATGAAATCGATGCCCTCGACACCAAGGTCGCCGCCGCGGTCCAGACGGATATGCGCGTTCAGGGCGCGGGCGCCTTGTTCAGGGCCTGCGAAATCTTGGCCGACATGGATCTCTCAAAGCCCGTCGACGACATCGCCGGCGCCCTCCAGGCCCCCCTCGACGCATTCAAGTCGAGCTTGCGCGATACCGCATCGCCCCATGCGGCGGTGCGCATTGAGCGGCGGGCACGTGAGCTGATCCGCGCCGAGGTGCCCGAAGCACTGGCCCGATGGACAGCGGCCCTGCCCTATTTCGCCATGGGGCTTCCCCTGGTTGAGCTGGTGCGCGCCGGCGACGCAGATATGGCCAGTGCGGCGACGGTCTATTTCGAGCTTGGCGACCAACTCAAGCTCGACCGTCTCCAGGCCAATGCCGAGGAGGCCTTGGCCTCAGCCACCTATTGGGACCGGGTCGCCACCCGGCGCATGGTCGACGATCTCACTGGCCAGCATGTTGCCATGACCCGCCTTGCCCTGGATGCAGGGGGCGCGACGGAATGGCTGGCAGGGCGCGCCGAAGCGAAGGGCGCACTCAACGACGCCCTGCGCCAGCTCGCCGACGGCCAAGCCTGGAGCTTTGCCAGATTTGCACTGGCCGTGGGCGCGGTGCGCCGCTTCTCTGGCAGCTGACGGGCGCGGGCAGCGCGCTAGCTTTCCACATTGAAGGCCAAGCCAGCGCGGTCGGCCAAGGCAGGGATCAACGCCGTGCCAAAGGCGGCAGCGGGCGTGTATACACCGCCGCCAACGCGGGCCTGGCCGTCGGCTAGGAACAACGCCGCCTCGGCAATCATCTTGGACGTTGAGCCGTACCCGGGATCCTTGTCCCCGGTGACCCCGGCCGTAACCGTCCGCCCGTCGGCCTGCTCAGCGATAAACATGACATCGTAATGGCCGGCCTCGCGCTCTGCCTTGCTCGGCCCCTCGCCGGGCTTGGGCCCATCCGGGTTCGCCATCGGATCCTGGCCGGCAATCGCGTGGGCCGCCGCCTTGCCCGCATCGCCGGGGCCTGTGGCGATCATCTCGTCATACTGAAAGCCCTCGCCATAGGGGTGGCCGTTGAGAAAATTCGAGCGATGCACATTCTTGGTGTTGATCACCGCCATAAAGAAAGGCGCAGCCCACTGTCCATTGGGGTCCTCGACAGGCTTGCTCATTTGCGGCTGGTCAGCGCCAGTAAAGCCGGGCGTTAGGCCAAAAGGCGAGGTGAGCGGGGCCAGCAGCGCCGGATTTTCCTGGACCTTCGCCATGGTCGCGCGCCCCGACGCGGCTGTGCCGCCCGAAAACGTGCCCTCCATTTGGCGCACGCGGCCGCGCACCCGGGGCGCATAGGCGCCGTGGCGCGCTTTGGCCTCTTCCTGGACGAAGGCCACGCCGAGGTCGAACGGGATCGAATCAAAACCGCAGGAATGCACAATCCGAGCGCCTGACTGCTTGGCAGCCTCGCCATAGGTCTCGATCATCTCGCGCATCCACAGCGGCTCGCCGGACAAATCGACATAATCGGTGCCCGCCTCGACGCACGCCGCCACCAAAGGCTCCCCGTAAAGCGTGTAGGGCCCCACTGTTGTGCAGACGACTTTGGTGCGCTCGGCCATGGCCTTCAGGCTGGCTGCATCCGCGGCATCGGCGACGATGAGCGGGGTATCGCCTGGTAGGTCCAGCATGTCGCGCACGGCCGCCAGCTTCTCCGCGCTGCGCCCAGCCATGGCCCAGCGGCCCGCGCGCGCGGCGTGGCTTTGCGCCATGTATTCAGCGACAAGGCGACCGGTGAAGCCCGTCGCGCCATAGATCACCATATCGAATTCGCGATCACCTGCCATTGTGTCCTCCTGTTTTGCCCAGCAAGGACCATAGAAGGCAGGACGGCGCAATCACGCGCGCAGCGCCGCATCGATTACCAGCCCTTGCAGGAAGACCGTCAGGGCGCACGCTCAACAAACACCGCTCCGGCCGAATACCCCGCGCCAAAGCTGCAAATCACGCCTTTCTCACCAGGCTCGACATCGCTGGAATGCTTGTGAAACGCAATAATGGACCCGGCAGAGCTCGTATTGGCATAGGTGTCGAGCACCGTGGGGCTTTCATCTTCGCTTGCTTCGTGGCCCAGAACCTTTGCGGCGATCAGCCGGTTCATGTTGGCATTGGCCTGGTGCAGCCATAGCCGGCGCAGGTCACGTCCGGAAAAGCCGAGGGCAGACAAATCCTCTGCAATCATTGCCGACACCATGGGCACGACCTCTTTGAAGACCTTTCGGCCCTCTTGCACGAAAAGCTTGTCGCGCGCGCCAATGCCCTCCGGCGCGCAGCGGTTCAGAAAGCCGAAATTATTGCGGATGTTGTTCGAAAACTGGGTCTTCAGATGGGTGTGGAGGATTTTCCAATGCCCGGGCGGGGCGATGTCTTCTGCCTCCACGAGCACCGCGGTGGCCACGTCGCCGAAGATGAAATGGCTGTCGCGGTCGGTGAAGTTCAAATGCCCCGAGCAAATTTCAGGGTTGACCATGAGCACCGATTTCGCGCTGCCCGCGCGCACAAAGTCCGCCGCGGTTTGGATGCCAAACGTCGCCGACGAGCACGCCACATTCATATCGAAGGCAAATCCATCAATGCCCAGCGCCTGCTGAACTTCAATCGCCATGGCGGGATAAGCCCGCTGCATGTTCGACGCCGCGCACAAAACCGCGCCAATCTCACCGGGATCACGGCCTGCCCGCTCAAGCGCCATTTCAGCAGCGTTCACTGCCATTTCCGCGAGCACGCTGAGGTCCTCATTTGGCCGCTCGGCAATCTGGGGCGCCATCACCTGCGGGTCGACGATGCCCGACTTATCCACAACGTAGCGTGATTTGATGCCGGACGCTTTTTCGATGAATTCGACCGAGCTTTGGGGCTTGGGCGCGCAATGGCCCGCTTCGATGTCGGCGGCATGGCGCGCATTCCAAGCATCGGCCCAGCGATTATAGCTGTCGACGAGCTCAGAATTGCTGACCGAATGGGGCGGGGTCCAAAGCCCCGTGGCAGAGATAACAGGATTAGGCATGGTGACACTCGTGTCGGGCAGCGCGCAGGCGCCTGGGAGGAGCGTTTAGCTAGCGCGGTTCGGCACCCGGCGTCGAGCCTCCCGCTGCGCGCTCGGCAAGATCGGGCCCAGGCGCCTGCAGCGGTACGTCGATGGGATCAGGTGTGGCGGCATCGGGGCCGTCGCGCACCTTACGGCAGTCATCCTCGCTGGCGCCGAGCGCCATGCAGCCGGCCTGGCGACGATCGGCCTTGAGGCCAGCAGCAGACCAGGCCACCTCGTTCAGGTGGCGGTCGAAGCGCGCATCGGCCAGGCGCTGCTCTATACACCGGTCGCGCTCGGCGCCGTCTTCCCAGCGGCAGGCCTGGAACGCACGCTCGGTGTCTGTCGTTGTCGCGCAGGCTGGCAACAGCGCGAGCGCAGCGATGACCGCCTGCCTCACCATAGCGCTTGGACTTCGCGGTGGCGCGGGCACGCCGTCTGGTGGTCATTGACCAGGCCGACGGCCTGCATCCAGGCATAGACGATGGTCGGGCCAACAAATTTGAAACCGCGGCGCTTCAAATCTTTCGAGATTTCGGTCGAAAGCGGCGTGGAGGCCGGCGCCTCGTGGGAAGCGCGCCATTGGTTGACCACCGGCGCGCCGCCGACCCAGGCCCAGCAATAAGGCCCAAATGGTGTCCCGTCGGCCTCCATTTGCAGGAACGCCCGCGCGTTTCCGACCAGGGCGGAAATCTTCGCGCGGCTGCGGATCACGCCGGGGTTTTCCAAGGCGGCGACGATTTCCGGCTCGCCCCATGTCGCCAGGCGGGCAGGCTCGAAGCCCTCGAAGGCTGCGCGCATGGTCTCGCGTTTGCGCAAGATCGTGATCCAAGCCAAACCGGCCTGCATGCCGTCCAGCATCAGCTTTTCCCAAAGCGCCCGCCCATTGCGCTCGGGTACGCCCCATTCCGTATCGTGGTAGGCGCGGTAGAGCGCATCGCCCGGCGGCGCCCAGGCACAGGGAATGGCTGCGTCAGGCATCGGACATGAAGCCTTCCAATTCTTCGTGCAGCCAGCCGCCGTCGTCGAGCTTTAGATCGAGGGGATGCCCGCCGCAGGACAGCGTTGCCTCGGCCTTCAACGCCTTCGCGACCCGGTCGAGCCTGAGGCAGGCAAGCCCCCTAGCGCCGTGGCAGCTCGTCACCCGGCCGACAGGCCCCGGTGCGACCACCTCCGCGCCCGGGCTCAGCCCCTCACCGGTCACAGCGAACGTGCGCTTTCTGATCTTGCCGCGTCGATACATCCGGCTGACCACCTCCTGGCCGACGAAGCATCCCTTCTTGTAATCAACCCCGCCCAGGCGATCCATGTTCACATCGGCGGGAAACACCTCTGCCGCGCCATAGTCCGGGCCCCAATCGGGCACGCCCGCGGCAATGCGATCGGCCTCATAGGCGTCTGTGGGCAGCGCCCATTCGGCTTCGTGGCCATGGTATTGGCGCCACTCCGTCTCGCTGGCGATAGCGCGCAGGCGGCCGCCTGGAAAGCGCGGGTCCACATAGGCGATCTGGGCGCCAGAAACGGGCCGCACGCCATGTTCGGCGGGCTCAACACCGGCGAGAATGATGACGCCCTCCAATGGCGCAATCTCAACATCAGCGCGCAAACGGAACAATTTCAGGCGTTTCTCCAGCTCGCCAATCCCGGCCTTGGGCGCGTCCAAGAGCACCCCTTCACCGGTGCGCACGGCCACGAAATCGGCGATGATCTTACCCTGGGGCGTAAGCAGCCCGCCAAAGCGCGCCTCGCCCGGGGTCCACCCGGATGTTGTACTGGTAATCAGCCGCTCCAGAAGCGCGATCGTGTCCGGCCCGCGCAGCGCCAGGACGCCGCGCTCAGGCAAGTAAGCAAAGGTCGCGCTCATAAAAGCAGGTTCTACGCGGCGGCCAAGGCCAAGTCGAGACGGGCTAGGCCCTCGGGGCGCGCGGCCAGGCTTTCAGCACGGCAACGGCCAGGGCAGACTTGATCCCCGCGCCGATAAAGAAGGGCGCTGCGCCGGCTGCAAACGCGGCTTCAGCGCCAAGGAAGACGCTCAGCCAAGCCGTGCCCAGGGCGAGAATAAGGCCGTGGGCGGCGAGAAAGCCTGCCAGGGCGAGCGCGGCGGCCCGCCAAGTGTCCGGGCGCGGCAAAAGGCCGGAGAGATACGCCGCGATCGGGAACGCGGCCAGGTACCCCGCCGTCGGCCCGACAAACGCAGCTGGCCCGCCGCCGCCGCCCGCCAAAAGGGGCGCGCCCGCAAAGGCAAGCCCGAGCCAACTGAGCACGCAAAGCGCGCCGCCCCGCGGCCCAAGTCCTGCGCCGACCAGCACCACGGCAAGGGTTTGCATCGTCATCGGCACCGGGCCAATCGGCACCGCAATGTAGGATGATGCGGTGAGCAGGCAGATCGCCGCGCCGGCGATGAGCACTTGCCTGGGGTTTGGAATGCTCAGGCTCGCCATATCACCGCTCCGCTTTCAGCTCTGGCGGCCTGGTGGAACGATCAGGCGCCCGCGTCAACCGGATTTGGAGATATCGCGGCGGCCCGATCTAATGACACGGCGCCAGCGCCGGTGCATAAGCCAGCCCATGACTGAGACCTACGACATGATCCTGCGCGGCGGCACCCTGGTCACGCCCGGCGGGGAGGGCCCGGCAGACATCGGTGTGAGCGGCGGGCGCATTGCGGTGATAGGCGACCTTGGCGCCGCCTCTGCCGGCGAGAGCGTTGATTGCACAGGGCTGCATGTCTTGCCGGGTGTGATCGACACCCAGGTCCATTTCCGCGAGCCCGGCCTGGAGTGGAAAGAAGACCTGGAGACCGGCGCGCGATCAGCCGCGCTGGGCGGTGTGACGGCCGTGTTTGAGATGCCCAATACCGAGCCGACAACCACCACACCCGACATGTTGCTCGACAAGCTCGCCCGCGCCAAAGGCCGCATGGACGTTGACCACGCCTTCTATGCCGGCGCCACGAATGACAATGCCGGCATCCTTGGCGAAATGGAACAGATGGCCGGCTGCTGCGGGGTGAAGGTCTTCATGGGCGCGTCGACGGGCTCGCTCTTGGTGGAAAGCGATGAGGGGGTTGAGCGCGTGCTCAGGGCGATTAAGCGCCGGGCCGCATTCCACTCCGAAGATGAATACCGCCTCGCCGAGCGCCGCGATCTGGCTGTGACCGGCGATTGGCAGAGCCATATCGTGGTGCGCGACGTGGAGGCCGCGGTGAGCTCAACGCGCCGCCTGCTGCGCCTCGCGCGCAAGACGGGCAAGCGCATCCATGTCCTCCACATCTCAACGGCCGAGGAAATGGAGATGCTGCGCGAGGCGAAAGATGTCGCCAGCGTCGAGGTCCTCGCCAATCATCTCACCTTGGCAGCGCCGGACTGCTATGAACGCCTTGGCGCCTACGCCCAACAAAACCCGCCCGTGCGCGAAGCACGCCACCGCACCGCGCTGTGGCGCGCGCTCAATGCCGGATTGGTTGACGTCTTGGCCACCGATCACGCCCCCCACACCAAGGAAGAGAAAGACCGGCCCTATCCGGCCTCGCCATCGGGGATGCCCGGCGTGCAAACCCTCGTCCCCGTGATGCTGACCCATGTCGCCGAAGGGCGGTTGTCCCTGCGCCGGTTTGTGGAGCTGACCTCAGCCGGGCCCCAACGCGTGTTCGGCATCGCCCGCAAGGGCCGGATTGCCGAAGGCTATGACGCAGATTTCACCCTGGTGGACCTGGCCCACAAGCAAACGATCACCGCAGAATGGTCGAAGGCCAAATGCGGCTGGACGCAATTCGACGGGTTTGAGGCAACCGGCTGGCCGGTGGGCACCATCGTGCGCGGCCAAATCATCATGCGCGACGGCGACTTGGTGAAGGTGGGGGCAGGCGCGCCCGTCAAGTTCGACGCAGCCCTGCCTGCTGAATAACCCACGCGATTTTGACACCGCTGCGACTTGCAATACCGCTCCGTTCGGAAACTATGCGGCCTAGGTGAAGTTCGGAAACACATACATGACAAAATTTCAGTCGGTCAGTTGGATTGCCCTTGTGGCTGCTGCCGGTCTCAGCCTGGCCGCCTGCAGCGGCGGCGGCAGCTCGAGTTCCTCCACGCCGCAACCTCCGATTGGGGGCTCGCCGCCACCGCCGCCCCCTCCTCCGCCGCCGCCTCCCCCTCCGCCCCCGCCGCCGGGCCCGACCTTCACCGAGGGCGTCTTTGAGCCCGCAAGCACGTTTGTCGCCCAGTGTGAGACGCCGCGTGTTGGCTTCGACATCGAAGGCAACGCCTTCCAGGACGAGCCAGGATCACTGCTTGAGGAGCTGTTCTGGCTGCGCTCATGGACCAATGAGACCTATCTTTGGAACGATGAGGTGGTCGACCGCGACCCGAATGATTTCGGCGATCGCCTCGATTACTTCGCCCAATTGCGGACCTTCGAGACCACGCCGTCGGGCGAGGACAAGGACGACTTCCACTTCAGCCAGCCCACCGCCGAGTTTCTGGAGCAGCGCAATTCGGCCGCCTCGGCGAGCTACGGTGTGCGCCTGGCATTTCTGCAATCGGCGCCGCCGCGGGACTTGCGCGTTGTCTACACAGAGCCGAACTCGCCGGCCTCGACCATCGTCGACGGCCAGGCGAATTTCATACGCGGCGAACGGCTGTACGGGATCAATGGCATAGACGTCGTCAATGGCGGCGACGTGGATGGGCTGAACGCGGCGCTGTTTCCAGCCTCTGCCGGCACAACGACGGTGTTCGAGCTCGGCCCGCCCAATGACCGCAGCGCGAGCCGCACCGTTCAGGTCGTCTCGGCCGACATCTCCAACAAACCGGTCAACCGCACGAGCATGATCTCCACGCCGAGCGGCGACGTCGGCTACATTCTGTTCAATACGTTCAGCCCGTTTTCCAGTGAGGTGGAAATCTACCAGGCCTTCCTCGACATGCAGACGGCGGGGGCGAGCGATATCGTTCTGGACCTGCGCTATAATGGCGGGGGCCTGCTCGCCGTCGCTGCCCAGGTTAGTTATATGATCGCCGGGCAAGCCGCCACCCAAGGCCGGGTCTTCGAGCAATTGCGCTTCAACAATTGCGAAGACCCCACATGCGTCGACCCGATCTTCGGCCAGCCGAACGATCCGATCCCATTCATCAATTCCGGCCAAGGCTTCAGCCTCGCCCAGGGCACGCCCCTGCCCCAGCTTAACCTCGACACGGTCTACATCCTGTCCACAGAGGGCACCTGCAGCGCCAGCGAGGCCGTGATCAATGGCTTGCGCGGCATCGGCGTCGACGTCGTCCTGATCGGCGATACCACGTGCGGCAAGCCGTTTGGCTTTTTCCCGACCGACAATTGCGGCGAGACCTATTACACAATCCAGTTCCAGGGCACCAATGACCAGGGCTTTGGCGACTACACCGACGGCTTCATCCCCAATAACTCCAGCGCGGCCTTCGGCGTGCGCACGCCGGGCTGCGTGGTCGACGACAATTTGACCGGCACGCTCGGCGACGCAAACGAGCCGCTGCTGGCGGCCGCGCTGCAGTTTCGCGCCGACGGCACATGCCCGCCCCCGCCGCTCACCAGCGTGATCGGGGCCACGGTGCGCTCGGTCACCGGACCAGCGATCCCGCCCGACCCGGCGACATTCTTGCGGCCACCCGCGCCGCCGGTCATGGAGGTCAACCGCGATATGCGCCGCGCGCCGCCGCCCGAAGAGAGCGCGGAGTGAAGGCGCGCCTCGCCCTCTTTCTCGCCGGGAGCTTGGCCATGGCACCTGCCTGCAAGACCGCCGCCTCAGAGCCTGTGCCCGCTGTGCTGGTCGAGGCCGGCGACGAGGAGATGGCGGCCATGAAGACCGTCCTGGCCCAGGCCGTGGGGCGCGCTGAGGTGTCCCTCGGTCCGGGCGACCCCACGCGATCGCCGAAGATCAGCGTTCTGCCGCCGCCGCTCGGGCCGAATGAAACACGCAGCCCCGCGCAGCCCGCTCAATTCCAGCTAATGATGGCAGGCGGCGCGTGTATGCTGGTCAATCAAAAGACCGGCGAGACCCATGCCTTGGATATGCCATGCACGCCCGCCGATCTTTAGGGCGCAGGCTGCGCAGCAAGGAGGCGGCGACATGAGCCATGCCGAGGTCGCTTTTCGCGCTGTTCCCTACCTGCCCCAGAGCCTGAACGTGGACCGGCGCGGCGATGGCACCGTCTATCTGACCAATGGTTTGCCGCTGCGCCCGCACCCTAGGCACATGCTTGCGCCGCTCACCTATTGGGCCTCTGCCGCGCCCGGGCGCACCTGGCTTGCCCAGCGCGACGCAGTCGACCCGGGCCAGCCGGGCTGGACCGAGATCACCTATGGCGAAGCGCTTTCAGAAGTGCGCCGCCTCACCCAAGCTCTGCTTGAAATCGGCGCCGGGCCAGCTTGCCCGGTCATGATCCTGTCGCGCAATTCCATAGAGCACGCCCTCGTCATGTATGCGGCCATGTGGACCGGCGCGCCCGTGGTGCCGGTGACGCCGGCCTATGCCACCCTGGCCAAAGACTTTACCCGCCTCAACTTCATCGATGATCTGGTCAAGCCGGGCATCATCTATGTTGACGACGGCGCGCAATACCAACGCGGCCTCGATGGCATGTCGCTGTCCGGGCGCCCGGTGATCTACGCCCGCAACCGGCCTGACTGCCCCGGCGCCGTGCCGCTGCAAAGCCTTCTGGCCACCGAGCCAACCAGCGCCGTGGACCTTGCCTATGATCGACTGACGCCGGACCGGATCGCCAAATTCATGATGACATCGGGCTCCACCGGCGAGCCAAAAGCCGTCATCAACACCCACGGCATGATCGCCGCCAACGCAAAAATGATCCGCTCTGTTTGGGATGTGGACGCCGTCGAGGCTGTCTCCGGCGGGCCCCAAGTGATGATCAATTTCCTGCCCTGGAGCCACACCTACGGCGCCAATGCAATCCTGCACTCAATGACCGATTGGGGCGGCACGCTGTACATTGATTGGGGGGCGCCGACGCCGGCGAAACTGCCAGAAATGCTGCGCAACATGCGCGAAGTCTCGCCAACCCAACACACGACCGTACCAGCGGCTTGGGCGGCCATGGCCACCGAGCTGGAGCGCGACCCGGAGCTGGCAGAGGTTTTTTTCAAGCGCCTTTTTGTCATGGCCTATGGCGGCGCCTCCATGGGCCAGGACATTTATGAGCGCATCCAGAACGTTGCCGTCGCCGCCACAGGAGAGCGCGTCTCCCTGTCGGCGGGCTATGGCGCCACCGAAACCGCGCCGACCCTATCGAATGTCCACTGGCCCAACGATACGATGGGCTTGATCGGCTTGCCGCTGCCGGGCTGCGAAATGAAGCTGGCGCCGGTGGGCGACAAGCTCGAATGCCGCGTGCGCGGGCCGCACATTACGCCGGGCTACCACCGCAATCCGGCCAAGACCGCCGAAGCCTTCGATGAGGAAGGCTTTTACCGCATGGGCGACGCGGTGCGGTTCGTCGACGCCGGCGATCCCAACAAGGGCCTCGCCTTCGATGGCCGCTTGGCCGAGGAGTTCAAGCTGGCAAGCGGCACCTGGGTGTCTGCCGGAACGGTGCGGGTGAAGGCCGTTGAAGCGGTGGGCGGCGCCTTGTTGGACGTGGTGGTCTGCGGCCTAAACCAGGATGAGATCGCGCTCATCGGCTTTCTGAACGAGGGGTGGTGTCAACGCGCTGTGGGCGAGCCCGTTGACCTGGCCGCGCTTTGCTCGCGCCCCGCTATCATCGAGGCCGTCGCCAGCGGGATTGCCGCCTACAACCGCGCCCATCCAAATACTGCCCAGCGCATCAGTGCCATCGCCCTCCAGGACACGCCGCCAAGCCCGGAAAGCGGCGAAATCACCGAGAAGGGTTACATCAACCAGGCCCGGGTCCAAGCCCTGCGGCCTGACGCGGTCGACGCGCTCTACGATGGCAGCAGCGGACCCACGATCATCCGGTTCTGAGCGGCCCGAACCGGTTGCGCCACACAAGGGCAAGGCCGGCCAAAGCGAACGGAACGCAGGCCTGAACAATCCAGGCCGCAAGCCACTGGGGCAGGAAAATGTCATTGACCGGGCCGGCTGACCCGCTGAGGGCTCGCGCCACATATTGCAGCGGGCAACGAAACTCGAACGCCGCCAGGGCCACGGCCTCGACCATGACCAGGGCAATCGCAAGATCGAGCCAGGCGTCTTCCCGCCGGCGCAGGCCGCAGTAAAAGATGTAGGCCACAGCGCCCGTGTTGAGGGCGGTGATCGCGGTATGCAGCAGCTTTAATTCGAACAGACCCATGGTGCACTCGGCGCGGTCGGCTGCTACAGGCTCACTCAAACACATAGGTAATGGGAGGACAATTTTGAGCGCTGACACACCGCCCCAAATGACCGGGGCCGAGGCCCTTGTCGCCACCCTGGCCGACGCCGGCGTCACCGCCTGTTTCGCAAATCCCGGCACCTCGGAAATGCACCTGGTCACCGCCCTGGATGGCGAGCCGCGCATTCGCAGTGTGCTCTGCTTGTTTGAGGGGGTCGCCACCGGCGCAGCCGATGGGTTTGCCCGCGCCGAGGGGCGCCCGGCCATGACGCTGCTTCATTTGGGGGCAGGCTATCTCAATGCCGGCGCCAACATCCACAATGCAAGGCGGGCACGCACGCCCATGGTCAACGTGATCGGCGACCACGCCACCAACCACACACGCTATGACGCGCCATTGACCAGCGACATTACCGGCATGGCCGGGCCCAATTCGGTGTGGATCAAATCCGTTGATACACCCGCCCGGGCTGGCCCATTGGCTGCCGAAGCGTTCCAGGCGGCCCACGGGCCGCTGCCGGGGCCAGTCTCACTGGTCCTTCCCGCCAACAGCGCATGGCTTGAAGGCGGCAAGCGGGTGCCTGTCGCTGCGCCGAGGCCCTTGCCTGCACCCGGCCAGGAGGCCGTGGACGCCGCCGCCCGCGCGCTGAAAGAAGCGAAGAAACCGGCCCTCATCGTCAACGGGGTAAGCGCCCTCAATGCGCAAGGGCTCGCCCAGGCCGCCCGCCTCCAGGCCGCTGGCGTCAGGGTGCTGACCGATACCTTCTATCCCGTCATGCAGCGCGGCGCGGGCCATTTTGTGCCGGGCCGGATGCAATACTTCGCCGAGGGCGCCCTGGCCGACCTGGAAGGCACTGACCTCATGGTGACCGCCGGGACCCAGACGCCGGCTGCCTTCTTCGCCTATCCCGGAAAGCCGAGCCTCTTGATCCCCGAAGGCTGCGAGACCCGCAGCCTCTGCGGCCCGGATGGAGACAGCGGCGCTGGCCTCGCGGCCCTAGCCGATGCCCTCGGCGCGCCGGCCACAGGGGCCGCGCTTGCCCAGCTCGCCCTTCCCGACGCGCCGAAGGGCGACCTCGACGCGGTCAAGGTCGGCGCAGCGATTGCCCGCCACCTGCCCGAAGGCGCGCTCGTCTCCGATGATGGCGTCTCGAACTCGCTGCCCGTCTATATGGCCACGGCCAATGCCCGGCCCCACGGGTGGATGATGCTCACCGGCGGCGCGATCGGCCAGGGCATGCCCTTGGCCATCGGCGCAGCGCTTGGGGGCACGCCGACCCTGTGCCTGTCGGGCGATGGCGCGGGGATGTACACAAATCAGGCGCTGTGGACGATGGCGCGGGAAAACCTGCCCGTAGTCACCGTGGTGTTCGTCAACCACACCTACCGCATCCTTCAGATCGAGTTGCACCGCACCGGCGCCGGCAATCCCGGCCCGGCGGCGCGGGGCATGCTTAATCTTGATGGCCCAGAGATCGACTGGGCTGGCCTGGCGCGTGCCCAGGGCGTGACCGGCCACGATGCCCGCACCGGCGAGGCGCTGGACGCGGCGCTGGAGGCGGCCTTTGCCAGCGGCGGGCCGCATCTGATTGCCGCGCACTTGCCAGGCTAGGTGCCCTGGCTCATTCGGCCGGGGTCACCTGGTCGAGCACTGGCCGGGCAGGGAGAAACACCTCCCGCGCGCTCACCAGCAATCCGGCCGCGACCAAGGCGATCACCAGCGTCACAGGTCCGCCCGCCGGCGAGAATGCTGCTGCGCCATAAGCTGCGACGTAAATCGCGGTCACTGCAAGGAGCGCGGCGCCCGTCGCGGCTTTCAAAGCTATGCCCGTCCAGGCCCGCCCGCCGATGCCCGCAGCAGCGCACAGGGCGACAAGCCCCCACCAGAACACCGGCGCCAAGGCCGTCTCCGGCGCGCCGAGCAGAGAGATCACAAGCGTCGCGGCGAGCAGAGCCGGCGTGCCCCAAACCACCGCGTCCCACACCGCTTCCAGACGCGGGGCCGCGCGGCCTTTCTCTCGCCGGCGGGTGAAATAGATGCGCAGGCCGCTGGCCATAATCATCGACAGCGCAAGGCCAAACACCAGGTAGGCAAGCTTGACCGGCAGGCCGCCCCAATTGCCGAAATGGATGTTGTAGATCGACCCGGCGATCTGCTGCCCCGCGGTGCCATCGGCAATGCCCGTCGTGCCCTGAAAGCCGCCGAGGGCGTCAAAATTGTAATACTCGCCGAAGATAAGCCGGTCGCCATGGCCGGCGATCACGCTGGAATATTGCCCGCCTGTCCCCGGCTCATGGACGACGTAGAATGTAACCGGATTGTCGGGATAAGTTTGCGACATGTAAGTTAGCGGCGCGGCGATCTCCGCCAGCTCCGAGACCGGTGCCTGGGCAGGCATCTCCGAGCCGAAGATCGGCGCAAACACCTTGGTGGTGTCGCCGCCAAAGCTCGCCGCCGCGATGGCAAAGGCCAGAATGCTCGCCAGACCCAGGATCGATCCCGTCAGCGCATTGGACAAGTGAAACGGCGCCGTCCAGACACTGAGACGGTTGTGCAAATCGGCCAGGGGAACGCGCCCGTCGCCCCGCCGGAAGGTGAACGCGTCCTTGAAAACGCGCGGATGGGACAGAAACCCCGACAGGGTCAGCCCGAGCAGCGCCGCGCCAAGCGCGCCAACCACGGTCAAGCCGAGGATTTGGGGCAAATGCAGATAATAATGCAGATCCAGAACGAACTGGGTCCAGGGATGGTGCTCGGGCGCGGCGATCTCGCCGGCCGGTGTCGCCAGGAAAGCCTGGGTGTCGGTCGTGATCACCGTGCGCGGCAAATCGGCCGTGGGAAAGCCGATATAGAGGTGTGAGGTCAGCGGCTCCTCGCCGCGAAAAACGGTCTCCGCCGCCTTCTGGGCCGCCTGCGGGCTGATCGAGGCCATTTCGGGCGCGGCCGGCTGTTCCCATCGCTGGAACTCATGGTTGAACACCAGGAGCGATCCGGTGACCGCCAGGATGTAAATCAGCGCGCCAATGGCCAGGGCGAGGAAGGAATGGGCTTTGAGCGCCCGCGCCACCCGCAGCGGCGACGCTTTCGGCCAAATCGAGCCTGCCATGGGCGCACCTTTAAGCGATTGCGAACACTGCGCCTAAAGGTGCAAGTCCGGCAGCGAATGTCCAGGCCGCGCGTCGCCAAAGTCGCGGCTCCATCGCCACCAGGGCTGCGATGGCGGCCCAGGCGAGCGGGAACAGGAACATCGCCGCCACCAGATTGATCGTATGCTCCGCACCGGCGCGGTCTGCCAGGGCGAAGGCCGCCGTGGAGACAGCCAGTGCCGAGAGCCCTGCAATTGGGCCGAGCAGCAAGGCCGATATCACCCGGGACGCCAAGGCGCCGGCGCTTGTTTTGTCGCCTGCGCCCTGAATGGCGCGGCGCGGCGAGCGCCTCGCGGCGGCTTTGCGCGGCGTGCTAAGCGCTGTTACGGCGAGGCCAGCTAGCACCAGGAGCATCGCCCAAATCAGGCCAAGCGCGATGCCCCGCTCGGCGCTGCTGGACGCCGCCCAGCACAGGGTCGCCAGCGCAAGGAGCCCCCATCCAGCCGCCACCCTGGCCCGCGACCCACCTCGGTCTTTTGCCGCCACATACAGGCAGGCCAGGCCGAGGCCGGTCGCCAGCACACCGCCGGCGCGCAGGAGGAGAACCGCCTCCATCGCCTAGAAGCGGTAGGCCGCCCGGGCCGTAATCGTGCGCGCCTCGCCTGGGAAACAGTCACCGCGCGACAGGCAGGTGGCATAAAATTCCTCGTCAGCAAGGTTGCGTACATTCAAGGTCAGGTCGATGTCGCCGAACGCGTAGCCGACAAAGGCATCAAACAATGTGTAGCCATCGGTTACGACCCGGTTGGGGGTTGGCGCAAAGCCATTTGCGGCCAGGAAGGCTGTACCATTGTCTTCAACCTCGCTGGCGAACCGCGTGCCCGCCCCGACCCGCAATCCGGTGAGCGCGCCGACCGTCGGCTCCCAACTTGCCCAGATCGAGCCTGCGGTCTCCGGAAGGCTTGAGCGCGTTGTCTCCGAGCCATCCGGGGCCACGTCATTGGCCTCCAGCGCGCGGAAGTCGAAATCGACGGCGAAGTCGCCAAATGTGACCAGAGCCTCCACCTCAAAGCCCGTCGACTCGATGCTGAGGCCGGGCTGGGTCTGCCCGCCTGGCACAAAATCGACCAGATTGTCTTCTTCCAGGTCGAAATAGGCGACGGTCAGATAGCTCGCGCTGCCCGGAGGCTGGTATTTGAAGCCCACCTCAACTTGCTCGCCCTGGCGCGGCTTGAGGGCCGAGCCGGTGACCACATCGGTGCCGACCGTGGCACGGAACGATTCTGAGTAGCTGACATAGGGGTTCAGGCCGATGCTGGTCTTGTACAGCGCGCCGATCGTGATCGGGACTTCCTCATCATCCTGGTCGCTGGCCAGATCCTCTGACTCGACGCTGGACAATCGCACCCCGGCATTCACGATCAGGTTTCCGATGGTCATCTGGTCGGTGATGTAGAGGTCGGTTGCGATGGTCTGGGTCTCGGTCAGGCCGCGAACGGCATCGAAGGTCGCCGCCGACGGGATCTCCGAGCCGTCATAGACCGGGTTGAAGATATTGAAGGTGGTCGGCACAGCATAAAGAAACGCCGAGCGTTGCTCGGTTTCCACGTCCTGGTAGTTGAGCCCGCCGAGCACTTCATGGGAGATGATCCCGGTGTCGAACCGCGCGCGCAGCCGGGCATCGAATGCAAATTGGGTCGAGCCTGCCGGCGCACTGGACCAGCTACGGCCAATCGCAGAGCCATCGGGCAGGATGCGCGGATTGCCGTCGCCAAGGAATGAGATCCAGACCTGGTCGTACTCCGCCTCATTGTCGCGGTAGCGGGCCGTGCCTTCGAAGTTCAGAACATCGTTGAACCGATAGGTGCCAAACAGGCTGAACGTGGTGGCCTCAGTGTTGTATTTGTTGAAGCCCGGATCGCCGACATAGCGCGAGATCGGCACTTCATTGCCGCTGGCATTGGCGCACACATTGGGCTCAGAGATCGTCACATCGCCGGTGCCGCAGGCCGTCGCCGCCAAGGGCAGGAATTGGGCCGACGTGTCGCTTTCCCGATCTGTATAATTGAACAGCGCGGTGATCGAGCCGCGCGCGGTTTGGTAGGTCAGCGACGGGGCGATCACCACAGCGTCGTCTTCAACGAAATCCACTTGGGTATCGCTGTCGCGCACTAGGCCGACGATCCGCGCCGTCAGCCGGCCATCGCCGCTAATGTCAAAATTGAAATCCCCGGCACCCTCGAAACGGTCGAACGAGCCAGCGGTCAGGACAATTTCATTTTCCATATTCTCTGGGCCCGCCACCTTGGACAGGGTGCTGACAATGCCGCCGGGTGCGGCCTGGCCGTAGAGCACCGATGCCGGACCGCGCAGAACCTCTACGCGCTCCAGGGTGTAAATGTCGGCCCGGGCATTGTTGTAGAAGCCAAACAGGACTTGCAAATTGTCCTGGTACTCGGGGGCGTCGAGGCCGCGAATGACGGTGAAATCCCCCCGGGTGGCAAAGCCGAACGCCGTGCTGGTGACGCCGGCTGTGTATTCCAGCGTATTGCTCAGCGCCAGGGCGCCCCGCTCAAGGAACTCATCATCGGTGATGATGGACAGAGACCGGGGCGTTTCGGCCACCGGAAGCTCTGATTTTGTCGCCCCGAAGGTCGACGATTGGCCGAGGACCTGGATCGTCTCGAAGCGGGCCTCGTCTTCCTCGTCGCCGGCCGTTTCCTGGGCGATGGCGCCCCCTGAAGACAACAGGGCCGCGGCCGCGCACAAAGCGGTGAATCTCATATCGGTACCTTCCCAAACACGAACGGCACGCGCTTAACCGCAGATGCTGGCCATGTAAATGCCCCTCATTCGCAAAATGGCAGTCGTAGTCGCAGCATGGAAACGCCTCCTGGAAATGAACTCTATCCCACTGACAATATGACATATATTTAAGGGGCAGCCTTGCTCGGCCGCCCCCAACGCGCCCCCGAGCCGGGCGCACCGCACCATGCTGCGACACTTAGTGCCGAGCGTGCGGTCAGGGCCCGCCGGGCGCGCCGATTGATGCTGCCGCTTCCGGCCGCGAGGCGGCAGCGCATGGCGGCGCGTCCAGGCGTATGGCGATGAAGTGGACCGGATCGCCATTCGAATAATTGATTGCAAAGCGCGGGCGCGACTGGGTCACGCACACCGCGCCGCTGGCCGCAGCGCCGCCCTTGAGCACCGCCGCCGCCGGCGCGCCTGCCGGGTCTTCCAGATTGATCAGGTACACCGCCGGCAGCGGGGCCTGCCCCGGCGCCTCGACCACGGTCTCCGGCGGATGCAAGTTTTGCGTGCCGGTGACCATGACATAGCTCGGCTCTGAATAGCCGACGGCCTGGACCCGCGCGGGGGCATCACACGCTGCGCCTTGGCCCGGCAGGCCGCACACTTCGGCGAGTGCGCTTTGGGCGGCGACCGTGGGCTGTACCCAGGTCTGGCCGGGCAGAAATACGGCCCGCGCATGCCACCCCAGCACCAGCGCTGCGGCGATGCCGGCCGCCATTGCCGCGCCTTGGCGCCTGGCCGCGCCCAGGCCGAGCGCAACGACCAAGGCGCCGACGCCGGCCCACCAGAGCCCCAGTGGATAGTCCAGCAGCGGCCGCCATTGGGCCATCACTTCAGCTTCACCGGCGGAGGTGAAGTTCCCCGCCGCATCTGCCATGATGAGCGCATCAATGCCGGGAAATCCGATCGCCGCAAACAGCGCGCCGCCAACGCCAAAAAGCGCCAGTGAGGCGGCCTGCGACCCCGGCAGGCGCAACCCCTCCATCATGCGCGTCACTGCAAGCCCGCACATCAGGCCCAGCGCCGGATAGGCCGGCAGCACATAATGGCTGAGGCGCGTGGGCATCAGCTCGAAAAAGATCCAGGTGAGGCCAAACCAAGCCGCCAGGAAGCGAAGCGCCCGCATCTCCGGCGCCGGGCGCTCGGTTGCGGGCCAGCGCCCCTGCCAACCAGGTGTGAACCCCAGCGCGGCAAAGACAGCCACCAGCGCGAAGGGATAACCGACCAGCGCCTGCTCCCCAAACATCCACGCCACCAGCGCCGCGGCGCCGGCAAGGGCGCCGGCAATCATGAGCGCATCGCTGCCGCGGCGGCGCCCGGCCGCGCTACCTCCCCGCAAGGCCCGCCAGGCGACGACGGCTGCGGGCACCAGGGCGAGGGTTGCCGGGAAAAACCAAACCGGCAGGTGGGACAGCTGATAGAGCGGCCAGCCGGCATGGCCCTCGCTGGCGCCGGTGAATTTATCGGCCAAATCCTTGCCCACCGCGCCCTGCACGAAGGTACCGCTTGTCGCGATCTGGATGGCGATGAACCAGGGGATCCAGAGGGCAAAGAACAGCGCCGGCCCGGGCCACCAGGTCAGCGCGCGCCACCACTGGCCGGTCTCGTTCTGCCCCGCCTTATCCCACGCCCAAACGCCCGCCGCCGCAAACCCTGCCACCATGATCGACACCGGCCCTTTGATGAGAAAGCCGAGCCCCATGGCGAGCCAGAACAGGAGCGCGAGCCGTTTCACATCCGCATTAAGTACCGGCGACAGGATCCCGGCGCCGGGCGCCGCCCCCGCCGCGCCGCGCAGGTAGATCCGCGCCAAAGCGCCAAGGCCCAGCGTGGTGAAAAACACGAGGACGCCATCGGTTTTGGAGATGTGCGCTTCGCTGGTCAGCAGGATCGTGGAGCCAAACAGCGCTGCGCCGACAAAGGCTGCGCGCCGGCCCACAAGGGCGATCCCGGCCCAGAAACAGGCCAGCGTGCCGAGCCCTGCGCCGATCCAGCTCGGCACCCGGTAGCTCCAAATCTCCATCGCCTCGGCATCGGAGAATGCCGCCGTGGAGGCCGCCTGGAGCCAATGGATGCCAGCGGGCTTTTTGTTGCGCAGCTCATCCTGGTAGCGAATGCGGATAAAATCCCCGGTCTCCAGCATTTGTTTGCTGGCCTGGGCAAAGCGGCTTTCGTCCCGGTCCAGTGCCGGAATAGCGAACACCCCTGGAGCCGCCGCCGCCATGGTGATCGCCAGCAGGAGAAGCCAGGCCTTCAGCCCTGAAGAAAGCCGGTCGAGCATGTCCATGCCCGCCCTGTAGCGCGCCCCGCGCCCCCCCGCCAGCGCAAAGGCGAAAGGGCCTCGCCCGCTGGGCATGCCAGCTAATGCAAGCGCTGGCGCGGGACGGGCGCGCCGGTGTAAAGCATCCGGTCGAGCTTGCGCTCAAGCAGGCTGATCAACACGTCTTTCGCGTTTTGCAGGCTCACGGCCTTGGCCGTCTCGCCCGTGGCTTTGATGATGATCTTGTGGGTGAACAGGCCCCCACCCGTAGCAATGATCACGGCGTGGGGGGTCTCCAATTCAATTCGGGCCATGGGGCGCCTCCATTCCCCCCGGCCGAGTGCGATGATTCCGATTCGCCCGAGCCAGAGCGAGTCGGTTTGTGCAGCTGGCGCGCCGTTTCTCTGTGGGTTTCTCCATAGAGCCTTATTTTCTCTGGCGCGCAGCGCTTGACGCCCCGCCTGCGCAACGCCTCGCCCTCGCGCTGTTTCCAGAGACCTCAAATCTACGTGTGCGTGGAGACATCCGTAATTATGTATTGTATATGATATACAGTATTTAACGGAGTGCCGCCATGCCCCCCTTTCCCGCCTGCCTTTCAGCCCTCGCCCCAGCCCTTATCCTTGGAGCCTGCACATCGGCCGTGCCCGCCGCGGCGCCTGATCGCCAGCCCGCATCGACCGGAGCGGTCGCGGCCCAGCCGGACCCGCGCGCGGGGCTTTTCGCCAGGCAAGACACCAATGGTGACGGCCTGCTGACGCCGGACGAATTCCGCGGCGGCCCGGCCCGGTTCGGCCTCATAGACCGCGACGAAAACGGCGCCATCACCCTTACAGAGCTGCTGAGCTACGACGCCATGAACCCGGCCCAGTGATCTGGCCCATGAACCTGACAACGCACAGCGCCGCGCCGCGCCGAGACGGGCCGCCCAGGGTCTAAAAATGGCGGCTGCGCCCCTCCCCCGGCCTGCGGGAGAGAGGCCTGGCCAAGGGGCCGGTCGGCCCCCCTCTGCAATGACAGCGCTGTGTTTGCGCGAAGACCTGCGAAGGCGGCTCTAAAGGCGCCAGCCTCACGACTAGGCGCACCGGCGGCGAGACCGGTCCATGGCCTCCGGCCTGGGCACGCGTCTGCGGTTTCATGCTCGGCGAGGGCGGCGCCCATTCGGCTGGCGGCATCGGCCAGCATGCGCCACGCGTCCGCTCGCCCAGCGCCCCTGAACTCGCGGCGGAAGTTTGCGCCCGCCTGGGAGAGGTCCAACGCGGCGACATGGATGGCCCCATACCAGGTCAGCTCAACGCGCAACCCAGCAAAGCCATGGCCGGCTTCGACCATGCGCCGGCTCCAGCGCGCAAACGCCCGCAAACTTAGCCACAGGACCGGCCAGAAGAACGGGTGCACCCGTGAGAAAGGATCGCGAAGGGCGTCCATCGGCCCGATTATACGCCAACCCGGCAGGGGGCGGATAAGGCGCGGGCTATCCCACACCCCGGCGCCGCCATTGGGTGCATAATACACCGCGCGTTTTGCCGCCCTAGTCTTCGATAGAGATTACCCTTTCCCCTGCTTGAAGACCTTCTTTGATTTGGACCCAGTGATGCTCAAGCACCTGAAACAATCGACGATTGGTCGCGTTTCCGATGCGCAACCAGACCACCGGAACGGGCATCCCCTCCGAATAGTCTGAGTCCTTTGTAAGGATTACCGCTTCGCGGCGCTTGGCTTCACGCGCGATCTCATGATCAGAGCTATTGCGCATGTCGATCTCGCGTACGTGGACCGCGTCTTCCCCCTGATTTCGAAACCAGACTGCCAAAGCGGGTGGCAGATTCTGGTCGATCAGAAGGTTCATTCCGCAGCGATGATATGAATGTCGCTGGCACGCGACGCATAGACGAGTGCTGCCGAGATATCTTCGTCTTCCAGGTCCGGATAGCTTTCCAGAACACCAGAGCGTGACGCCCCCGCGGCCAGCATTTCGAGAATATCTTTCACACGAAGGCGCATCCCGCGAATGCAGGGTTTCCCACCCATCTTGCCAGGCTCAATGGTGATGCGGGCGAGGAGGTCAGCTTTGTCCATGGGATTAAGATAGCATAGGTGGGGCGCGGTGCGTAGCGTAATGCCCAGGGAGGGATAGCAATCCCGCTCTGAGTATATAAATCGCGCGATGGACGGCGGGTATCGTGCCGCTTGCGTTTGCCCGCCCTCTAATGGCTGGGCCACGCTTTAGGCAGTATCGTCACGCTGTCATAAGCATCTTTGTGATCTTCAAAGTATTGGGTCACGGCAGCTTCAACAGACTGCCGTTCTTTTTCGGTCCAATCCGGATGCAAACAGTCTAACTCAATGCTGGTTTTGACCATCAACACTCGTTTCAAATCGTTTGGCGGCCCTTGCCATATCACTCTAATCCATTCGACCTTTTCATGTTCAATCATAGAAATCCCTTCTGCGGTGAAAATCTGTCCGTCGATTCTCGTAAATACCGATTGGCATTGAGAATGCGCCAAACCAGGCCAACACGGCAATCTAAGTTGAATCAAACACGTGACCCCAATCCTCGTAAATGCGTGACACCGCGGACTCGAGTATTGGTCTGAGTTGTAGGGCCTGTTCTGTTGCAGCTTCTATAGGCCTAAATTTACGTCGTTTATCAGACGTGAACTTCCATTCCTCCTTAGAAAGATACCCCAAGTGCAAGAAAGTAGCACGATGTCGGCCACGCTTCATTTCAGGGTGGGGGTGGCCTGCGATTGAATTCCTAACTGATCGGATCATTGCGATAGCACCGCCATCGGGTTTAAACTCAATCCCTGCGTAATCCGTCAGAAATTTCACACTATCTTGCTGAATGAAGAGCGCCTGAAGACATCCGTATATAAGGAGTATTTGTTGACGGGAATCATGAGGCCATTCCGAAAACGTGTAGCCTAGGATCGCTGCGGCGGCATCATCAAGCGTATCTGAAAAACCGTAGAGTGCTTGGCGCGTATCTTCATCTTTTCTAGGCCACATAGTGTGCGACCGGTGGGTATCGCTATGCAGCTTATTGAAGCCTGTGGCCTCAGTGAGATCGATCAAAGTGCGCTGGAGCTGATCAACGTCATTCGCCAATTCAATTCCGCCCCGCCCGCTTGTCTCGCGCGGCCAGCAAGCGCAGGCGCAGCGCGGTCAGCTTGATGAAGCCCTCCGCGTCTTTTTGGTCATACGCGCCGGCGTCGTCTTCGAACGTCACATGGGCCTCTGAGTAGAGCGAGTAGGGCGAGGTGCGGGCCACCAGGTGCGCGGCGCCCTTATAGAGCTGGAGGGTCACCTCGCCTGAAACATGGGCCTGGCTGTGGTCGATGGCGGCTTGCAGCATCTCGCGCTCCGGGCTCCACCAGAAGCCATTATAGATCAGCTCGGCATAGCGCGGCATCAGCTCGTCTTTCAGGTGCGCGGCGCCGCGGTCCAGCGTGATCTGCTCAATGCCCCGGTGCGCCACGAGCAGGATCGAGCCGCCCGGCGTCTCGTAAATGCCGCGCGATTTCATGCCGACAAAGCGGTTCTCCAAGAGGTCCAGCCGGCCGATGCCATGCTTGCGGCCGTATTCATTCAGCGCCGTCAGCAGCGCCGCCGGCCCCATCGCCGCGCCATTGATCGACACCGGGTCGCCCCGCTCAAACCCCACGGTGATCACCTCCGGCGTATCTGGCGCGTCCACCGGGTCCGCCGTGCGCTGGTAGACGAAATCGGGCGCGGCTTCGCCCGGGTCCTCCAGCACCTTGCCCTCGCTGGAGGTGTGCAGCAGGTTCGCATCGACGCTGAACGGCGCCTCGCCGCGCTTGTCATTGGGCACGGGGATGCCCTGGGCCTCGGCAAAAGCGAGCAAATCCGTGCGCGACTTGAAGGCCCAATCCCGCCAGGGGGCGATGACGCGGATGTCCGGCTTCAGGGCATAATAGCCGAGTTCGAAGCGGACCTGGTCATTCCCCTTCCCCGTGGCGCCGTGGCAGACCGCATCTGCGCCGACCATCTCAGCAATCTCGATCTGGCGCTTGGCGATCAGGGGGCGCGCAATGGAGGTGCCCAGCAGGTAGACCCCCTCATAGACCGCGTTGGCCCGGAACATGGGAAACACATACTGCCCGACAAACGCATCGCGCAGATCCTCGATAAAGATGTTGTCCTCGGCCACGCCCATGGCCAGCGCCTTGGCCTTGGCCGGCGCCAACTCCTCGCCCTGGCCCAGGTCTGCGGTGAACGTGACCACCTCACAGCCCAGCTCCGTCTCCAGCCATTTCAGGATGATGGAGGTGTCCAGCCCCCCGGAATAGGCGAGCACAACTTTCTTAGGTGCGGTCATGGGCGGGGCCTTCGTCTGCGCGGCGCGCTTCACCGATAGCCGCCCCGCTGGCGATTGCAAACCGGCCGCGCCCGCGCCTAAGGTTGCAGCGGGACACGGGACGGGACGCGCCATGCCAGACCAGGAGAGCGAAGCCACCGCCGCCACGAGGCTGTCCGTGTTCGTCTCCTACTCGCGGGACGAAGTGGCCAACGCCCAGCAAATCGTCGCGCTCCTCCAGGCGGCAGGCTTCAATCCGGTGATCGATCTGCACGACATCAAGCCCGGCGAAGACTGGCGCCCGCGCCTGGGGCGGCTGATCTTTTCCTGCGATAAAGTCGTGTTCCTGCTCTCGCCTCGCTCTGCCGGCTCAGAGACTTGCCGCTGGGAGGTGGCCGAGGCCGAGCGGTTGGGCAAGCCGATGGCACCAATCCTGTTCGGGCCCCTGGGTGAGACCGCCCCGCCGCCCCAGCTTGCGGCCAAGAACTATATCTTCTTCTATTCCGATGCGGAAAAGCCCGACACGGGATGGTTCACCGGCCAGGAGCAACTCAAGACCTGGCTCGCCGAAGACGCCGCCTGGACCGCCGGGCGCACTCGGCTGATGGTGAAAGCGCTCGAATACCACAAAGACCCTTCAGAACACCGGCTGCTCACGGGCGACGTATTAAGTGCGGCGCTCAAGTGGGTTGCGACGACACCGACCGACAAAGCCCTACCACAGCATGTTGAAACACTCATCGCGGAAAGCGAAGCCTTGGAGGCACGCCGCGATACAAAACGCTGGAGAAACCGGCTGACTCACGAAGCCCTTGTCGCAAAGCAGTTAGAGGCCGTCCAACAGCAATTAAAGGCTCAGAAAGAAAAGAAAATTGCGGAGAAAGCAGCAGAGCGTCATCAACGTCAAACAGCCCGTGCAATCTGGGCGGGTGTGATGATCGCGCTCGGATTGTTGCTGGCCGCAGTAATTGTTTTTCTCAATAGTATAACGCTTCGGCTTGAAGCCCAGGCCCTACGCAGCGCTCTGTTTGCTTCCGAAAGCACCGCCTTACAGACCCAGCACGAGCATGTGAGAGCGCTGCTCGTCGCCCTGGTGGGCGACCCTTCAGCTCAGCAGGGCAGTTTCCAGTCGCTCTTTCGGCAGGAAAACACAGCCGCGCGCTCGGCCTTAGAGCATTCAATGACCCATGAGCGCTTGGCTTTTGAAGCGTTTGGAGGAAGTCCAGTTCAGGCTATTGCGGCCCATCCAAACAACCCCGAGCTTTTCGCTACAGGGCATGAGGACGGTAAAATTCGGTTGTGGCGTAAAGGCCAACAGACCGCGATTGAGACATACCTTGGTCATACCAACCGAGTGACGGATCTCACTTTCGATCGACAAGGGAGTCGGCTTCTATCTGCTTCAGAAGACTACACCGCCCGATTGTGGCAAATAGGCCAAAGCCAAGCGCTTCAAGTCTTTGAGGGATTTGGCGGCTGGGTCCGGACTGTCGCATTTCACCCAGATGGCGAGCGGTTTTTGACCGGGTCAGACGATCGCAATATCCATCTTTGGCGCATTGGAGATAACCAGCCGCTACAAATTTATCGCGGGCACAGCGACGTTGTAACGGATCTCGCCGTGTCACCGGACGGCGAGCGTTTCCTATCATCATCACAAGACTCAACCACGCGCCTCTGGCGTTTTGGCGAGGCCCTGCCGATCACAGTTTTCGAAGGTCATTCGGACTCCGTCCGATCGGTGGCCTTCCACGAGGACGGGCAGCATTTCCTTACCGGTTCACACGACCGGACTGCCTTGCTTTGGACCATTGAGCAAGACAACCCAATAAGGGTGTTCGAGGCACACGAGGATTGGGTGACGGCAGTTATGTTTCACCCAGACGGCGAGCGTTTGGTTACCGCATCGGATGACGGAACTGCCCGAATTTGGAAGATTGGCAGTGGAGATGAAATTGACTTGTTCGGCGGCCATGCCGGGTGGGTTACGTCGATCGACATCGACGCCGAAGGAGGCCAGCTCCTTACAGGTTCAAGCGACGAAAAAGCTAGGGTTTGGCGGCTTGAACGAGGCTCACAAAAACACCTTGTCTTAAACCACAACGACTGGGTTCGATCAGCCGTGTTCCATCCAGACGGAACCCGCATTTTAACTGCCTCGGATGATCGCACCGTTCGAACATGGTCAATCCAAGGCGATCCAATTGGCGATCCCTACCAAACGCGAGAGGGGATCACCAATTCTCTAGCAGTACACCCTGAAGCTGACGTCTTTCTGTTAGGCTCGGACGAGCAAATCGCACGCCTCATAGAGATAGCAAGTAATCGATTTATTGCCGACTTTCGGAAACATAGCGCTGCGATCACCTCCGTTATGTTTCACCCCGATGAGAAAAGACTGCTTACAGGTTCGTCAGACGCAACTGCCCGTCTTTGGCAAATCGGCGAACCGCAGCCGCTTCAAACCTTTGAAGGTCACACCCAACCGGTCGAGGCGGTTGCGTTCCATCCAGATGGTCAACGACTGATCACTGGATCGGCCGATGGAACCGCCCGACTATGGAAAATCGGGCTTAGCGATCCAATTGAAACGCTTATCGGAGATTTCGGTGCAATCACCTCTGTCGCTTTTCATCCGGACGGCAATCACATTGCGACAGGTTCAACCGGAGGCGATGCTCAGCTGTGGCGCATCGGGGCACCAGACCCAATCCAGTTGTTTAGGGGCCACACCGGTTCGGTGAATGCAGTCGCGTTCTACGACCAGGGGCGCCGCCTTATCACCGCCTCAGGAGACAAGACGGTTCGGGTCTGGCGTGTTGGTCAGGATGTGCCAGTCCAAACGCTGAGAGGCCACACCAACGAAATCCTGAGCCTTGATGTTCAGTCGGACAGTGGACTCATTTTAACTGCATCCATTGATGGAACCGCTCGGCTTTGGGAGTTCAATCCCTTCCTCCTCCTCTCCCCCAAGGCGCAAGTCGAAGAGGCGTGCGTGCGGCTGGCGGGGATGACCAATCGGCCCTGGCTGACGGATGAGGATGCCCAAGACATCCCGATCCTCCGCGGGCTCACCGCTGAAGAGTTGGACCCCTGCGGCCTGCGCCCGGCCGACGCGGTCGCCGACCCGCCCCAGCCCTAGACAAGGCGGGCGCGCCCGCGGCAGTCTTGAGCTAAGAAGACAGTCCGGGGAGGACACGATGGTGAAAGCTCGCCTCTTGGGGGCGGCAGCGGCGCTGTGCCTGGTGGCCGGGTGTGGCCCAGGCGCCTCGGACCCCGCGCCCGATGCAGCCGCCCCCGCGCCCGCCGCGCCGGTGACCTCCGCCGCGCCCAGCGAGCCCGACGAGCCCGTGCGCCCTGCCCCCGGCACCGCGACAGAGGCCACCCGCGCAGCCAACGCCGCCGAGGCCGCCCGCCTGCCCCTGGATGAGCCCACCGACCGGGCCGACGCCGCCCGCGGCTTCCTCGCCGCGCTGGAGGGCGAGGCCATCCGCAACGCCAGCGGCGACGTGGTCTGGCCGATCCCGCAATACGACTTCCTGGAGGGCGAGGCCCCCGATACGGTCAACCCCTCCCTCTGGCGCCAATCCCAGCTCGCCGCCCGCCATGGCCTGTTCCAAGTCGCCGACCGCATCTACCAGGTGCGCGGCTACGACCTGGCTGTGATGACCGTGATCGAAGGCGACACGGGCTGGATCGTCATCGACCCGCTCACCGCCACCGAGACCGCCGCGGCCGCCATCGGCCTCGTCAATGACACGCTGGGCGCGCGCCCCGTCTCCGCGCTGCTCTACACCCACTCCCATGCCGACCATTTCGGCGGCGCCCGGGGCCTGCTCACCGAGGCCGACATCGCCGCGCGCGACGTGCCCGTGCTCGCGCCCATCGGCTTTTCCGAAAGCGCGGTGGCGGAAAACCTGATCGCCGGCAACCACATGTCGCGCCGCGCCACGCTGATGTTCGGCAACACGCTGGTGCGCTCGCCGGCTGCCCATGTCGGCTCGGGCCTCGGCCCTGGCCTGCCAAATGGCACGATCAGCCTGCTGCTGCCGACGGAGGAAATTTCCGGCCGGGGCACGCGCCGGGTGATCGACGGGGTGACGTTTGAGTTCATCGACGCTGCCGGCACCGAGGCGCCGGCCGAGTTCATGTTCTACTTGCCAGAGCTGCGCGCCCTGTGCACCGCCGAGGTCGCCACCGCCACCTTCCACAATGTGCTCACGCCCCGCGGCGCCAAGGTGCGCGACGCCCTCGCCTGGAGCCGGGCGATAGACTATGTCCTCGCCGAATACGGACCGTCCAGCGATGTCGTCTTCGCCAGCCACCATTGGCCAACCTGGGGCACAGACAACATCACCGCCTTCCTCAAGGGCCAGCGCGACATATACCGCTACGTCCACGACCAGACCCTACGCCGGGCCAATGCCGGCGCCTCCCAAGCCGAAGCCGCCGAGGCCCTGGGCGAGCCGCCGGTCCAGTCGGCCGCCTTCGACACGCGCGGCTATTACGGCACGCTCAACCACAACTCAAAGGCGGTCTACCAACACTATTTCGGCTGGTGGAGCGGTGTGCCGGCGGACTATTACGCCCTGCCCGCCTCCCAGACGGCGGCCCGCTATGTTGCCGCCATGGGCGGGGCCGGCGCCGTGGTCGAATTGGGCGCCCAGGCCTTTGCCCGCGGCGACTATCGCTGGGCAGCCGAGCTGTTCAACCACGTCGTCTTCGCCGAGCCTGGCCATGGCGAAGCGCGCGCCTGGCTGGCGTCCACCTATGAGCAAATCGGCTTCCAGGCCGAAAGCGGCGCCTGGCGCAGCTATTTCCTCACCGCCGCCCAGGAGCTGCGCGCCGGCCCGCCCGATGTCGGCGATCCCAATCTTGGCAACGCCGATTTCCTGCGCGCCGTGCCGAGCCTGAGCCTGTTTGACGCCATCGCTGCGCGCTACAACCCGGCCCTCTTGGCGCGCGAGCCCTATGCGGTGGAGTTCCAATTCTCCGACACCGGCGAGACCTTGTCGGTGGAAGTGGGCGAGGCGGTGATGGTGCCGCGCCTGTCGCCGGCCGAGGCGCCGGCGGCCACCGTGCGGGTCTCCCGGGCGGACTTTAACCGCCTGGTGCTCGGCGAGGTGGGCGCCATGCGCCTGGTGCTCACCCGCGCCATGCGCATCGAAGGCGAGCGCGGCGCCGTGTCGGATATGTTCGACAGCCTCGAGACGCCGCCCTTCTGGTTTAATGTGGTCGAGCCCTAACGCCGGCGCCCGCCGAGGATGCCGCGCAGCACGTAGCGCGAGATTTCGCGCGCCAGGGTGCGCCCGGCTTGCTTGGCGCTGCTCTCCCAAACCGTCTGGCGGCCAGACGACCTACTGGTCCGGCTCCGCTTGCGCGCGGCCTCCTGTTTGGCGCGCTCTTCTTCCTCTGCCAGGCGCTCAGCCGCTTCGGCGGCCGCTTCTTCCCGGTCGAGGAGGATCTCATAGGCGCTCTCGCGGTCGATTTCCTCATCGTATTTCAGCGCCACAGGCGAGCCTTCCATCACTTCGGCGCGCTCCCCGCCGCCGGCCGGCCCGAGGCGCGAGCTTGGCGGGCGGATCAGGGTGCGCTGGACAATGCCGGGCGCGCCTCTCTCGTCCAGGGTCGACACCAGGGCCTCGCCGACGCCGAGCTGGGTGATCGCCTCGCCCGTGTCGAAGGCCGGGTTCGGCCGAAAACTCTCCGAGGCGGCCTTCACCCCCTTCCGCTCGCTGGGCGTGTAGGCGCGCAGGGCATGCTGGATGCGGTTGCCAAGTTGGGCGAGCACCGTGTCGGGCAGGTCGCGCGGATTTTGCGTTACGAAAAACACGCCCACCCCCTTAGAGCGGATCAGCCGCACGACTTGCTCGATCTTGCGCACCAGGGCCGGCGGCGCGCTGTCGAATAAAAGGTGCGCCTCGTCGAAGAAGAACACCAGGCTGGGCTTGTCCGGATCGCCCACCTCGGGAAGCTCCTCAAAGAGTTTCGAGATCAGCCAGAGCAGAAACGTGCTGTACAGGCGCGTGCTGTTGATGAGCCTCGTAGAGTCGAGCACGGAGACATAGCCGCGCCCGTCCCGCGTCGTGCGCATCAGGTCTGTCAGCTCCAGGGCCGGCTCGCCGAAGAATTGCTCGGCGCCCTCGCGCTCAAGCACCAAGAGGCGCCGCTGGATGGCGCCGAGGCTTTGGGGCGCCACATTGCCATACTCGCGCGAGATCGCGTCGCGCACCTCCTTTTCCCCCATATGGGCGAGCAATTTGCGCAAATCCTTAAGGTCGAGCAGCAGCCAGCCCTGGTCGTCGGCATACTCGAAGGCAATGGTCAGCACGCCTTCCTGGGTCTCGGTCAGGTCCATCAGGCGCGCAAGCAGCAGCGGCCCCATTTCGGCAATTGTGGCGCGCACCGGGTGGCCCTGCTCGCCAAACACGTCCCAGAATATGGTCGGCACATCGCTGTAGCCATAATCATCGAAGCCGATCTTCTCGGCCCGGGAGACCAGTTTCTCGTGCAGCTTATGGTCGGCTGAGCCCGATTGGCTGATGCCGCTGAGGTCGCCCTTCACATCGGCGCAGAACACCGGCACGCCGGCGGCCGAAAACCCCTCGGCCAGGATTTGCAGCGTCACCGTCTTGCCCGTGCCCGTGGCGCCGGCCACGAGGCCGTGGCGGTTGGCGCGGTTGAGCAGCAGGGTCTGGGCGTCGGTCTGGTCCGGCCCGCCGCCGCCAATGAAAAGGTCTCCTGCCATGGCCGCTCTGTCCTGTGGTGATGTTGCGTCGCGCGGTGTTAGCCCAAGGCCCGACACCGCGCCAGGGTTGCACAGCGCTAGGGCCTTCTCCGCGCGCCTTTCCACGACTTTTGCAGGCGCAAAGCCAAGCGGCGCGGGCTGAGCGGAAAAACTTCTCCACCCCCCTATCCCAGGGGTCATAATGCCGGGCATGAACGCACCCGCCCGACCCCTCGGCCGCCAAGCGGCCCCGACGCTGGAGAACTGGCGCGCGGTGGTGTGGCCGCTCTTCTGGCCGGTGTTCTTTTGGAATCTGCGCGTGTTCCTGCGTTTGATCCAAGAGCATAAAGCGGCCGTCGGCCCCAAAGGCGTCTTCATCTACGAAGTCACCTGGTACGGCGTGATCCGCATCCATTGGATGCAGCCGCCGACGGTCGAGCGCTGGGATGATGCCTTAGGCCGCTGCGCCAGACGCGTGGGCCGGGTGCTGGGCCGTGAGGCCGGCGATCACGCTCTCGACGTGGAGGCGCTGGTCGCCCGGGCTAAAACGGCGACGGCTGGACTACTCGCCAACCCACGTGCCGCACAAAGCCGCCGCGCCGAGCTCGCCTCGGGCGCCTTCCCCGGCCTAGCGCACCTGGATACGTCCTAACCGGCTCACCTTTTGCGAAGCAGCCTTGAGCCCGACCCATCGCGTAGCGCAGCGCAGCGGGCGGTCAAAACAAACATGCTCACGCCCAGCGCGGCATGCGGAAGGGCAGCATCGCCTTGACGATCTGGTGGCGCAGCCGGTCTCCGGAAAAGCTTTCATACACGCCCACGCGCCGCGCGCCCAGGAGGTTCGCCTCGACCAGGGAGCGGGCGTAAAACGGCGTGTCTTCAAAGGTGCGCAGGTGCCGCGGCGGCGCGCCTGGCGCGCTGCGGGTCGGCCGGGCGATGCGCCAGATCCGTGTGGCCGGCAGGGCCGCCTCGGGCGGCAGGTCAAACGGGTGCGCCTCGCCAGACCGGGTAAACCGCACCGCCAGGCTGCGCCCGGCGCCCTGGCGCGGGGCGGTGTTATAAAGCACCGCCGTCTCGCCGCCGCCCAGGTCGTAGCGCGACCAGTCCCAGTGGCGAAAGCCCGCCTCCAGGGGCTCGGCGCCCTGGTTGCTGTCGACATAGCCGGTGCCCCGCCAGGACAAGGCCGGCGCGGTGAACGCGACCTCGACGTCGGCATTGGTCTGCACCGGGGCCCAGCGGTGGGCGCCGGCGTCTTCCAAGGTAAAGGCGTGGTCCAGCACATGGTTGAAGTGGACCTTGATCTGGCCGCGCAGGGGATAGGGCAGCGGCGCGCAGCGCTCGTGCACGTCGATCGTCAGGCCGCGCCCATCCCAGGTCAGCGCGCTCGGGCCCACGGCCAGGCGGGCCGCGCTGAGCCTGGTGTGGCGCGCGCCGCGCTCGGTCATCGCCCAGCGCCCGGCCCGGGGCCGGTACAGCGCGACATTGATCGCGCAATGGTTGGTCGGCGCGCGGCGGCCCGACCAGGCATAGTAGGGCGAGAAGACGCTGCCGATGAAGGCAATAACGGTGAGGCCGTTTTCGCCGTCGGCGCTCAGGGCATCGAGATACCACCAGGCATAACCGCCTGGGGCGACGGCGAGGTCAAACCGTAATCGGCCATCACCGCCTGGGCCGCGGCCCGCCCCGACAGCGCCGCCATCGGCACCCCCGGGCCCGGATGAACGCTGCCGCCGGCCAGGTAGAGGCCCGCCAGGCGCGTGCGCGCTCCCGGCCTCTGGAAACTCGCGCGCCATCCATGGCTCGCCGCACCATAAAGCGCCCCGCCTGTGGCCGGAAACAGGGCGTGAAAGTCGGCCGGCGTGGTCACTTGGCCGCTCTTCGGGCCGCTCTTCAGGCCAGTCTTCAGGCCGGGGCCCAAATCGAGGCCGCAGCGCTTCAGTCGGGTCACCATCGCGTCCTGGCATTGGGCGATCTCCTCGGCGGTTTGGGGGTGCGTGTCGCCGGTCGCCGGCGCGTTGATGAGGCACAAAAGGCGCTCCGGCCCCGTCGGCGGGGCCATGCCCGGCGCGCGGTCCTGGGCGCAGACGTAAGTGGTGGGGTCGGCCGGCACGCGCCCGCCATTGAACACCGCGTCGAACTCGGCGGGGTAATCATCGGAGAAGAAGACGGTATGCATCGACAGATCCACCCCGCGCGGCTGCGTCACGAGCGACCAGGTGATCGCCGATTGGGAGCGCTCGGCGCTCACGCTTGCGGCCCCCAGCGCGGCCTGGCCGGCCGGCCCCAGCGCGCCGGTCGCCAGCGCGGCCGCGTCGGCATTGGCCACCACACCCTCGGCCGGGCAGACCTCGCCGGTGGCCAGGCGCACGCCGGCCGCCCGCCCGTCCGGGCCGCGCTCGATTGCGTCCACATGGGCGCCGAATCGAAACCGGGCGCCATTGCCCTCGGCCAGGCCATGCAATGCGCGGGCTATGGCTTGCATGCCGCCATCCAGCGCCCACACGCCGGCCTGCTCAACATGGGCGATGAGCATCAGCGTCGCCGGCGCGCGAAATGGAGAGGCGCCGCAATATGTGGCGTAGCGGGCAAACAATTGCCGCAGGCGCGGATCGCTAAAACTACGCGACAAGACGCTCCAAAGGCTGGCGAACGGCGCGGTGTTCAGCAGGGCCAGCGGCGACTGGCGCGCGATGAGCCCGGCAAAGCTCGGCTTCTGGGCGCGCAGGAAAGGCTCGCGCAGGGTCTCAAACACCGCCCGGGTGCGGCTGCAAAACGCCAGGTAGTTATCGGCCTCCACCCGGCCAGCGAACGCGGCGATGGCAGCGGCGCTCTTGGCCGGGTCGGCGTAAAGGTCGAGACAGCTTCCATCGCTCCAATAATGGCGGGCGAGCACATCCAGCTTGCGGCGGGTGACGGCTGTATCAAAGTCCCCGCCGGCCAAGGCGAAGACCTCACGAAACGCCCAGTCCATGGTGAACACCGTCGGCCCGCTGTCGATTGGCCGGCCGCCGATTTCGATCTGGCGCATCTTTCCGCCCGGCGCGGCGGCGCGTTCATAGACCGTCACATCGGCGCGGCGGGACAAGATCGCGGCCGCCGACAGGCCCGCAACGCCGCCGCCGATAACCGCAAACCGGGGCCGGCTCGCCATCACCACCTCTTCCTTTCCTCCCAGCGCAACATAGTCCATATCGATTGACAAAAGTAAATGTCTTTGGAAGTTTACATCACCAGGAGGGCCGCCCATGGATGCCGATGCCTTGATTGAATGGGCGCTTGAAGACGCTGTCTCCGACAGTGAAACCCCGCCTGGCCCGCCGCTTTTGGCCGGCGCGATTCGCCATGCGGTCTTCCCCGGCGGCGCGCGCATTCGGCCCCAGCTCTGCCTTGCCGTTGCGGCGGCGTGCCAGGAAGAATGCGGCGGGGATCTATTGGTCAGCGCCGGTGTCGGCGCATCCCTTGAACTGCTGCACTGCGCCTCCCTCGTCCATGACGACCTGCCGTGTTTTGACGGCGCGGACATGCGGCGCGGCAAGCCCTCGGTGCACCGCACCTTTGGCGAGCCGATCGCGCTGTTGGCTGGCGATGCCCTGATCGTGATGGCGTTCTCGGCCCTGGCAAAGGCGTGCGGCGCGGCGCCGGCCGTACTGGCCCGCGTCATTCCCATCGTGGCCACCGCCGTCGGCGCCCCTGGCGGGATTGTCGCCGGCCAGGCCTGGGAAAGCGAAGCGCAGGTCGACACCCGCGCCTATCACCGCGCCAAGACCGGCGCGCTTTTTATCGGCGCGGCCGAAGCCGGCGCGGCCTCTGTGGGCGCCGAGCCCGCGCCCTGGCGCGCCCTGGGTGCCTCCCTCGGCGACGCCTACCAGGTGGCCGACGATTTGCGCGACCTGTTGATGGACGGGGCGGCCCTGGGCAAGCCAGCCGGGCAGGACGAACGCTTCGACCGGCCCAGCGCGGTGCGCGACCTGGGCGTGCGCGGCGCCATGGCTGAGCTCAGCGCCCTGATCGAGGCTGCGGCCGACAGCGTTCCTGACTGCGCAGGCGCCCCGGCCCTTCGCGCCCTTGTCCATGACCAGGCCGCGCGCCTTATGCCGGCCAGCCTCGCGCGCTCTGTGGCGTGACCAGCGCGCCCGTTTCGGCGCCAACTGCAAGCGGCCTCGGGGCGCGGCTCCGGCGCTGGCGCAACGCGCTGTTATCGAGCCCGCGTTTCCAGGCGGCCGCAGCGGCAAACCCCCTGACGCGGCCCCGCGCCCGGGCGGAGGCGGCGCGCCTGTTCGGCCTGTGCACGGGCTTTGTGCACAGCCAGGTGCTGCTGGCCTGCGTCGAACTCAGCGTGCTGCCCCGCCTGGCGGCGCGGCCGACCTTGCCGAGTGAATTGGCCCCCGGCGCGGGCCTCACGCCCGAGGCGGCCGACAGGCTGTTGAAAGCGGCCGCCGCCCTCAGGCTGGCCTACCGATTGGGCGACGGGCGATACACCCTCGGCGATACCGGCGCCGCGCTGCTCGGCAACCCCTCCGTGCTGGCGATGATCCGCCACCATGGTGATTTCTATAAGGACCTGGCCGACCCCGTCGCCCTCCTGCGCCGGGAGGGCGGGCCGACGCGTCTGGCCCAATTCTGGGGCTATGGCGCTGCGGGCGGTACGGGTTCGGGCGCCGGCGATGCACAGGGCTACAGCACTCTCATGGCGCAGACCCAGGCCTTCATCGCCGACAACATCATGGCGGCCCATGGCCTGGGCAGCTATCGCCACATCATGGATGTGGGCGGCGGCGCCGGCGCATTTCTCGCCGCTGTGGCGAAGGCCTGCCCCGCCCCGCGCCTCACGCTCTGTGACCTGCCCGCCGTGGCGGACCTGGCGCGCGAGACCTTCGCCGCCGCCGGATTGCAGGCGCGCGCCGAGGCGGTGGGGAACAACTGCTTTACAGAGCCGCTTCCGACGGGCGCGGACCTGATCACGCTGGTGCGCGTGCTGCACGACCATGATGACGGGCCGGTGCGCGATCTTTTGGCTGCGACGCGCCAGGCTTTGGCGCCAGGCGGGCGCCTACTGGTCGCCGAGCCCATGGCCGCCACCCGCGGCGCCGAAGCCATGGGCGACAGCTATTTCGGGCTTTATCTCTGGGCCATGGGATCCGGCCGCCCGCGCACGCGCGCAGAGCTGACAGCCTTTCTAAAGGCGGCCGGGTACCGGCGGGTGCGCGAGGCGAATACGCGCCAACCGCTGCTGGTGCGCGTGTTGGTTGCAGACGCATAATGGGCGGGGCCGCGGGCCGTCGGCCGGCCGGCTGATCTTAAACCGAGCCGGGCAAGACTATGGCGAAACACCTGAGGAAAACGGCGCTCCTCACCCTAGGCCGGCTGCCTAAGGCCTTGGAAATCGCCCGGGCCCTTAAAGGGGCGGGTTGCCGCGTGCTGATTGCCGAGCCCTACCCGACCCATCTGAGCAGCCCCTCGCGCCACGTCGATCGCTGCCTGCGGGTGCCCGCGCCCGTCTACGATGAGGCCGCCTATCTGGACGCGATGGAGGCCATAATTGCCGAGGAGGGTGTCGACCTCGTGGTGCCCGTTTCGGAGGAGGCGATGTTTGCAGCCGGGTTGAAGGCGCGGCTGGCACCGCAGGTGCGGTTCTTCGGGCCTGATCTTGCCCTTATTCGCGCGCTCTACGACAAGGCCGCGTTCGTTGAACGCGCCGAGGCCCTGGGCCTGGCGGTGCCCGAGACCGCGCCGCTGGGCAGCAACGCAGCAACGGCCCTTGCCGCGCGCACGGGCGTCGTCGTGAAACCAGTCTATGCGTGCGCAGGCCTGGGCGTGGCCTTCGTTGACCAGGGGGGCGCGTTGCCCGAGGGGCGCGCCGCGCCGGCCGTCGTCCAGGCAAGACTTAGGGGGCGCGCGCGCAACACCGTCTCGCTCGTCGAGGCCGGACGCGTCCTGGGCACGGTCGCCTATGAGGGCACGGTACACGCCCATACGGTGAGCGTTGCCTTTCGCCGGATCGAGGCGCCCGACTTGGACGAATGGATCGAGGTCTTCGCCCGCGAGAGCGACTATACCGGGTTTCTGGCGTTCGATTTCATTGATGACGATGCCGGCAAGGCCCACGCCATCGAATGCAATCCAAGGGCCAATAGCGGCGTGCATTACTTCGATCCAGGCGGCATGGCCCGGGCCATTCTCGGCCCGGCGGCAGGCGATGGGCCGGGCCCGGCGACCGGCCCCATCGGCTTCAAGCCCGAGGTGCTGCAGCAGCAATTCTACCCCTGCCTGACCGAGGCCCAGGGCGCGATGTTGAGCCCGTCACGACGCGCTGCCATCTGGCCGTATCTGCGCACGTCCAAGGACGTGACCTGGGACCGGCGCGATCCCTGGCCATTCATCTTGATGACGTTCACGAGCTGGCGCCTGCTTTGGCGCGCCTTGACCAAGGGCGAGCGCATGGGCGAGGCCGCCGTGGCCGACATTTCCTGGGGCGGAACGCCTAACGCGGGTTCAGCCGGCGCACCCGGGCCATGATCTGGTCCTTGGGCCGCGTGGTCAGGCGCGCGACGGGCCGCACGGTCTGGCCCGGCACGATCTCGAAAGCGAAGCGCCGCACCAATCGGGCCAGGATCAAGGCGCTCTCCATACCGGCAAAGCCGGCGCCAACGCACATGCGCGGGCCATAGCCAAAGGGCAAATAGGTTCCCGCCCGCGGCGCGGGGCCAGACCATCGGTCGGGGTCGAAGGCGTCGGGCCGGTCCCAAAGGGCGTGGTGGCGATGGATCGCCCAGGGCGCAATCATCACCATGGCGCCGCGCCGCAAGCGATAGCCCCCAATGGTGCACGGCTCGGCGGCCACACGGGGGATGAACGTAATCGGCGGGTAGAGCCGCAAGGCCTCTTTGAAGAGCGCGCGCAGGAACCCCATGCGCTTCAAATGGGCGGGGCCCACCGGCGCGTCCCCGCACACCTCGGCCACCTCTCGGCGCGCCCGGGCCGCCAGATCTGGACGCTCGGCCAGGGCGTAGAGGGTCCACGTCAAGGCGCTTGCGGTGGTCTCGTGCCCTGCCAGGAAAAACACGCCGAGCTGGTCGATCAGCTCCTCGCGCGTGAAGCGGCGACCGTCCTCAAGCGCTTCTGCCCCCGCCACCATCGCCGCGATATCGTCATAGGCCGCGCCGGCCTCCAGATGGGTGTCCAGCAGTAGGCCGATATGGCGGCGGATGCGCTGGCAGGCGGCAAGCACATCGGGGCTCTGGGGCGTAGGCGCCCATGCGCGGTCGAAGATCAGCCGGCGGATTTCCACATGGGCCACAGTGCGCTCGAAATGGAGAAAGTCCTCGAACACGTCCCGCGCCGTGTCGCTTTCCAGACTGTGGGAGAACACGGTGCGGCAGATAATGTCGGCGGTGAGGTGGCCCATGGCGAGGTCGAGCGAGACCGGCGCGCCGTCCGCCGCGGCCTGGTCAAGCCGCACGCCGTAGGCATCGACGGCTGCGTCCATCGCGCCGAATGCCCGGTCAACGCGCAACTGGCTGAAAGCTGGGTCGATCATCTGCCGCTGACGGCGCCAGCGCGCGCCATGGGAGACGAACAGCGAGTCCCCCACGAGCGGCGCCAAGGCGCCGACCATCAGGTCGCTTTTGGGAAAGCGGTCGGCTTCCTCAACCATGACCCTACGCACCAAGTCCGGCGCATTGACGATGAGAATCTGGCGACGGCTGTATCCGATGAAGCGCACCGGCGCTGTGTAGGCGTAGGCCGGCAGCAGGCTGAGCAGGTCGCCATCCCCCTGCAGCAGCGTGCGCACCAGGGCCGCCACGGCCGGGAGGCTGCGCGGGCGCGGCGGCCTGTAGGCCGTCTCGGTGAGGACCGGGTGTCTCATTCGTTGGACAGTGACTATAGTCTAGTCAAAATGACGGCGCCATGGAATATTCGCGCGATGCTCCATCACGGCTCGCCGATTGTTGATCTGTTTCATCTGCTGGTTGCCTGCCACATTGTCACCGGCGCCGTGGGCTTGGTCGCGTTCTGGATACCCGTGGGCGGGCGCAAAGGCGGACCGGTGCACCGCAAAGGCGGCACGTTGTTTACGGCGATGATGCTGGTGACGGGCCTCTTCGCGGTGGGGATCAGCCTGTGCAGCCTGATCGCGCCGGTCGCGACCCATCCCCACCTGGCCGACCATGCCGAATTTGGCAGCGCGCCGGTGATCCGCGCCATTTTTGGCTGGATGATGCTGTATCTTGCGATCCTTACGGTGAACCTTGCCTGGTATGGCTGGCTGTGCGTGCGCCACAAGCGCGCCCGAAAGCGCAGCCGCGCCTGGCATAATCTCGGCCTCCAGGCGGCGCTGCTGGTCGCCGCGGTTCAGTGCGCTTGGCAGGGCGCAGCCGTTGGCATGCCGCTCATGGGGCTGGTCTCGCTGGTGGGCTTTGCCACCGTCGCGACCAATCTGCACTACCTCTATAAGCCCGCGCCTGGCCCGCTCGACTGGCTTGCAGAACATGTGAAGGCGCTGATCGGGGCGGGCATTTCGGTCTACACGGCGTTTTTTGCCTTTGGCGCGGTGAGGCTGTTGCCCGAGGCGGCATTGACCCCCGCTCTGTGGGCCGCACCCCTCACCGTTGGGCTAGGGCTGATCCTTTATCACCGCCGCGCGATCCGCCAGCGTTTCCGCCATGCCTAATGGCTAAACGCGCCGCGATGAGGTCGCCTAAAAGGCGTCCTTTTTGTTTGACAGTTGATAGTGTCAATTTATAAAGACGCTGATGGCTCTCGACTCATTCAACGTGAAAATTGGCGACGCTGAGCACCCGCCCGTGCCGGGCTTGACCGGCTATGGCGAGGCCGCCTGCGCCGTGTTTGAAGGCAACGGAGAGGCGCGGCTCGCCTATCTGGCGCTGACGCCGCCCGGCCCGGGCGATGTGGTGGTCGACATCCATTGGAGTGGCGTGAGCACCGGCACTGAGCGCTTGCTCTGGTCGGGTGAAATGCCGCCTTTTCCCGGCCTCGCCTACCCGCTCGTGCCTGGATACGAATCGGTCGGGCGTATCGTCGAGGCTCCGGGCAAGCCAAGCTGGGTCGGCCAGATGGCCTTCGTGCCTGGCGCATCGTGTTTTGAGGACGCCCATGGCCTCTTCGGCGCAACCGCATCGCGCCTTGTGGTCCCCGAAGGAAAGGTCACGTTGCTCGGCGGGTCCGCCGCGCCAGAACACACGCTGCTGGCCTTGGCCGCCACGGCCCACCATGCCATCGAGCGCGCGCAGGTGCCCGATCTGATTATCGGCAACGGCGTGCTGGGCCGCCTAACGGCGCGGATGACCGAAGCGATCACGGGCAGCGCGCCAACCATTTGGGAGACCAATCCAGACCGGCGCACCGGCACATCAGCAATAGACCCTGGCGAAGACACCCGGCGCGACTATGCCGCCCCGTGCGATGTCAGCGGCAATACGGCCGCCTTGGACGCCGTGATCGCCGCATGCGCTCCCCGCGCTCAAATCACGCTGGCCGGCTTTTACAAAGACCGGCCAAACTTTGCCTTCCCGCCGGCATTCATGAAGGAAATCACCCTGCATGTGGCCGCCGAATGGCGCGCGGAGGACATGATGGCCGCCGCAGCCCTGGTGCGCAGCGGCGCCCTGGACCTGACCGGACTGGTCACCCACACCGCGTCGCCCAACGCCCTGGCCGGGGCCTACGCCACCGCATTCGAAGATCCGGCCTGCTTGAAACTCTTGATCGACTGGGGCGCAGAGCCATGACCACATTGATTAAGCGCCGCCGCGGCATTGATGAGACCGACGCAGCCCTGCGCGCGGAAGCCGCGCAAGAGCCCGACGCGCCGATCACGAGCGAGGCGACGAAGGAAACCCAGATCATCGCCATTTACGGCAAAGGCGGAATCGGCAAATCCTTCACGCTCGCAAATCTGTCCTACATGATGGCGCAGCAGGGTAAAAAAGTTCTGCTGATTGGCTGTGATCCCAAATCGGATACCACCAGCCTGCTGTTTGGCGGGCGGGCCTGTCCCACCATTATCGAGACCTCATCGCGCAAGAAAGAGGCCGGCGAGGACGTCAGGATTGGCGATGTCTGCTTTAAGCGCGACGGCGTTTACGCCATGGAACTGGGCGGGCCGGAGGTTGGGCGCGGCTGCGGCGGCCGCGGCATTATCCACGGCTTTGAATTGCTGGAGAAGCTCGGCTTCCACGAGTGGGACTTTGACTATGTCCTGCTCGATTTTCTGGGCGATGTGGTGTGCGGCGGCTTCGGCCTGCCGATTGCGCGGGACATGTGCCAGAAAGTGATCGTGGTCGGCTCGAACGACCTCCAGTCGCTTTACGTTGCCAACAATGTCTGCTCGGCGGTGGAGTATTTCCGCAAGCTTGGCGGGAATGTCGGCGTCGCCGGCATGGTGATCAACAAGGATGACGGAACGGGCGAGGCCCATGCCTTTGCCGAAAAGGTCGGCATTCCCGTCCTGTCAGCCATTCCGGCCGATGAGGATATCCGTCGCAAATCGGCCAATTACCAGATTGTCGGCAAGCCGGGCACCCAATGGGCGCCCATGTTTGAGACCCTCGGGCTGAACGTGGCAAGCGCGCCGCCGCGCCATCCCGCGCCGCTTTCACAGGAAGGGCTATTGGACCTTTTTTCCGCCGAGGAGACCGGCGCGGACTGGGTCTTGGAGCCGGCCACAGAAGAAGACATGTGCGGCGTCGCCCACACCGAAAAAGTCTCCTTAGAAGTCATTTACGAGACGATTTGAGCGCATGGTTGACCGGGGCAACATAAGCGGCAGGGCAGGAGAGCGCATCTATGATGCGGCCGGCGCCGCGCCCGTAGATACCGGCGCGCCGATTGAGCCAGCGGCGGGCGTGCCTGCTGCGCCCGGCACCGGTGGCGGGTGCCATGGCGGCGCAGCCGAAATGCGCGCGGCGGCCAAGGCGGCGGGCAAGACCACGCTGCTTGAGCGCTATGCTGCTGACTATCCCCAAGGCCCCCACGACCAGCCCCAATCCATGTGCCCCGCCTTCGGCTCGCTGCGCGTGGGCCTGCGCATGCGGCGCACCGCGACGATCCTGTCCGGCTCGGCGTGCTGTGTGTACGGCCTGACCTTTGTGTCCCACTTCTACGGCGCCAAGCGCTCGGTGGGCTATGTGCCCTTCAATTCAGAGACGCTGGTGACGGGCAAGCTCTTTGAAGACATCAAAGCCGCCGTCGAAGCGATGGCCGACCCGGACAAATACGACACGGTGGTGGTCACCAATCTGTGCGTGCCCACGGCGTCGGGCGTGCCCTTGCGCTTGCTTCCCGATGAGATCAACGGCGTGCGCATCATTGGGATCGACGTGCCGGGCTTTGGCGTGCCGACCCATGCCGAAGCGAAGGACGTGCTCGCCGGCGCCATGCTGGATTACGCCCGCACCGAGGCCGAGCGCGGCGCCGTGCCCCGGGCGGCGAGCGATGCGCCAGACCTGCCCGCGATCACCTTGTTGGGCGAGGTTTTCCCGGCCGATCCGGTCATCATTGGCCGCATGATTGCGCCCATGGGCCTGGCCGTCGGCGCTGTGGTGCCGACCCGGGAATGGCGCGAGCTTTACGCCGCCCTGGACTGCGCGGCCGTGGCGGCGGTGCACCCGTTCTATACCGCAAGCGTACGCGCCTTCGAAGCCGCTGGCCGCCCCGTTGTGGGCTCAGCGCCGGTGGGGGTCGACGGGACGCAGGCCTGGCTGGAAGCCATCGGCACGGAAACTGGCGTGGCGCGCAAGAAAATCGATGCGGCGAAAAATGCCGTCCTGCCGGCCATCAAAGGCGCGCTGGCCGGCGCGCCGATCAAAGGCCGCATCACCGTCTCCGGCTATGAAGGCTCAGAACTCATCGTCGCGCGCCTTCTGGTGGAGAGCGGCGCGGACGTGAAATATGTCGGCACGGCTTGCCCAAAGACCCGGTTTAGCGCCGATGACGTCGCCTGGCTGGAAGCCAAGGGCGTGGAAATTCGCTTCCGCGCCAGTCTTGAGACGGATCTCACCGCGCTGGAGGCGTTCAAGCCTGACCTTGCGATCGGCACAACGCCGGTGGTTCAGAAAGCGAAGGAAAAAGGCACCCCGTCCCTCTACTTCACCAATTTGATTTCGGCGCGCCCGCTTATGGGCCCGGCCGGCGCCGGCGCGCTGGCCCATGTCGTCAACGCCGCAATCGTCGGCAAGTCGCGAATGGACGAGATGCGCGACTTCTTTGAAGGCGTTGGGGCTGGCGACCGGGCCGGCGTTTGGGAAGACACACCCGACACCCATGAGAATTTCCGCGCCAAACAGCGCCGGAAACTGGCCGTTGCCGCCAAACGGGCCGCCAATTTGGAGGCGCCGGTCGGATGCTGATCCAAGATCATGATCGCGCCGGGGGCTATTGGGGCTCAGTCTATGTCTTCACGGCGGTGAAGGGCCTGCAAGTCGTCATTGACGGGCCGGTCGGCTGCGAGAACCTGCCGGTCACCTCAGTGCTGCACTATACCGACGCCCTGCCGCCCCACGAATTGCCGATCGTGGTCACCGGCCTTGGCGAAGAGGAGCTCGGCCAACACGGTACGGAAAGCGCGATGAAACGGGCCCGCGCGGCCCTCGATCCGGAACTGCCCGCCGTGGTCGTGACCGGTTCGATCGCTGAAATGATCGGCGGCGGCGTCACACCCGAAGGCGCTAACATTGCCCGCTTCCTGCCGCGCACAATTGATGAAGACCAATGGCAGTCTGCCGACCGGGCCCTGCTCTGGCTATGGACAGAATATGCCCAGACCAAGGGGCGAAATCCCAGGCCGCGCAAAAAGAAAGAGGGCGCCCCGCCGAGCGTCAACCTGATTGGGCCCAGTTATGGCATGTTCAATATGCCCTCGGACCTGGCGGAGATCCGCCGGCTTGTGGAGGGGCTCGGCATCGCCGTGAATATGGTGTTCCCCCTCGGCAGCCACATCGAAGATGTACGCAAACTGGCCGATGGCGACGTTAACATCTGTCTCTATCGCGAGTTTGGCCGCGCGCTGTGCGAGGCCATGGACAAGCCCTATCTGCAAGCGCCGATCGGCCTGCATTCGACCACCAAATTCCTGCGCGCGCTCGGCGAGCTGACCGGGGTCGACCCTGAGCCGTTCATAGAGCGCGAGAAACACACCACCATCAAACCCCTGTGGGACCTGTGGCGCTCGGTGACCCAGGATTTTTTCGGCACCGCCTCGTTCGGCGTGGTCGCGAACGAGACCTATGCCCGGGGCTTACGCAATTTTCTTGAGGCTGATCTCGGCCTACCGTGCAGCTTTTCGTTTGCCCGATGCGCGGGGCGCAAACCCGACAATGACGCCGTGATGAAGGCGATTGAAGACGGCGCGCCTATGGTTGTCTTCGGCAGTTTCAACGAACGGATGTACCTGCAGGAGGCCGGCGCGCGCTCCACCTACATCCCGGCAAGTTTCCCCGGCGCTGTGATCCGCCGGCACACCGGCACGCCGTTCATGGGCTATGCCGGCGCCACCTACCTGGTTCAGGAAGTGTGCAACGCCCTGTTCGATGCGCTGTTTCACATTCTGCCCCTGGCTAAGGACCTGGACACGGTCGATGCAACGCCTTCGCGCTGCGAGGCGAGCGTGACCTGGCAGGCGGCAGCCAGCGAAGCGCTCGACGCAGAGGTCGACCGCTTTCCAGTCCTCACCCGAATTTCAGCGGCCAAAACCCTGCGCGATGCCTGCGAGGCACGCGCGCGGGCGGCCGGACGCGCCCAAGTCAGCGCTGCGGACGTTGCCGCCTGCACCGCTTCCCCCAAACAATCGGCCGCCTAGGAGACCGCCCATGGCACACCGCACCAAACGCCCGCCGCGCCGCCGCCGCGAACCTGCCGCGCTCGGCCTTTATGGCGGCTTCAGCCTGACCCACGCGCTCGCCTATTGCGCGGCCTGCATTGCCGATGCCCTGGCCGGAGCTCAAATCGCGCGCCTGCGCAGATCACCCCAGACAGTTTCAACCATGAATGGAGACTTCATGCGGATCACAGCCGGGCGATAACGCACGGCACTGAGAGATTTTGGCGGACACCGCCAGAAGCACGCCCCGGTCGCAGGGCTTCGAAAGCGGCATAGGCCACGAGACAGATAAAGGAGGTTCCCCCTATGGCCACAGACACCTCAACACCCGATACCCTTTCCGGGTTATCGGCCTCTGAAGCCCAGGAATTCCATAAGGCGTTCATACTGAGCTTCGTTGGGTTCACCATCATCGCGATCATTGCCCACTTCCTCGTTTGGTCTTGGCGCCCGTGGATCCCCGGTCCCGGCGGCTATGAAGACGTTTCGGCTGCGGAAACGGCAACCCAGGTCGCCCAATTTCTGTCCTTCCTCGTTTAAAGGAGATCTGACTTATGTGGAGACTTTGGTTACTCTTTGATCCACGCCGGATGCTTGTCGCTCTGGGCGTGTTTCTCTTCACCCTCGCAATTCTGATCCACTTCATCTTGCTCAGTACGCCGCGCTTTAACTGGCTCGGCACTGCGCCTATGGCGACGGCCTCCCTGTCGCTTGATGTCACCGATGTGATTGGACAGGCCTAGGGACCCCAACTGGGTCGGGCGGGCCTTCCTGGGGCTCTTGCCCGACCCTCTTTTTTCAAGTCGGCGGAGACGCCAAGCCGCAATTTCTTTGCGGCGGGATGTTTAGCCGGGCGCAACAGGGCAAAAGGACCATAAAACCGTGGCGCTACTTAATTACGAACGCAAATACCGAGTGCGCGGCGGGACGCTGATCGGCGGAGACCTGTTCGATTATTGGATCGGGCCGTTTTACATCGGGTTTTTCGGCATCACCGCGGCGTTTTTCGCCATACTCGGCACCGCACTCATCTTCTGGGGCGCAGCCATGGAGGATACCTGGAACCCCTGGTTGATTTCCATTGATCCACCGCCGCTCGAATACGGGCTCGCCTTTGCGCCGCTTGCCGAAGGCGGACTGTGGCAGCTGGTGACCTTCTGCGCTATCGGCGCCTTTGTATCCTGGATTTTTCGAGAGGTTGAGATCTGCCGAAAACTCGGCATGGGATACCACGTGCCAATCGCCTTTTCCGTGGCGGTATCGGCCTACGTCACTCTGGTGATCATCAGACCGGTGCTCATGGGCGCATGGTTCCACGGCTTTCCCTATGGGATTATGAGCCATTTGGATTGGGTCAGTTATACCGGCTATCTCTACGGAAACTTCCACTACAATCCTGCCCATATGGTGGCGATCACCTTCTTCTTTACGACCACGTTGGCGCTCGCCATGCACGGCGGCGCGGTGCTGTCTGCGGTCAACCCGGGCAAGGGCAAGGAAGTGAAGGCGCCGGAACATGAAAATTCCTTCTTCCGGGACCTGCAAGGCTATTCGGTGGGCACCCTTGGCATCCACCGTGTCGGGCTTTTCCTCGCCCTGAATGCTGGAATTTGGAGCGCCATCTGCATCGTGATCTCGGGCCCTCTTTATGAGGGCTCCTGGGTCGAATGGTGGGATGGCTGGCGCAACCTGCCGATTTGGCGCCTGGAATAGGAGGGTCCCATGGCTGACTATCAAAATATCTTCACGCAAACCCAAGTGCGCGGCCACATTGACCCTGGCGTGCCCCATACCAGCGGGTATGAGGCCAGGATCAATAATGTAAATTTCTCAAGCGTGCTCGGGCGCATTGGCGATGCCCAATTGGGGCCGCTTTATCTCGGCTTTACTGGCATCGCCTCCCTGGCCACAGGCCTGTTGGCTATCGTGATCATTGGGCTGAACATGTGGGCATCGGTTGGGTGGGACCCGATCAAGTTCTTCGGGCAACTGCCCTGGCTTGCGCTCTATCCGCCGCCGCCTGAGCAGGGCCTGAATTTCTTCCCGCCCCTGGCGGAAGGCGGCTGGTGGCTCATTGCCGGCTTCCTGCTCACCACCTCGATCATGCTGTGGTGGGTGCGTGTCTACCGCCGGGCCATCCAATTGGGGCTGGGCACCCATGTGGCGTGGGCGTTTGCCTCCGCGATCTGGCTGTTCCTGGTGCTTGGCTTCATTCGCCCGATCTTCATGGGCAGCTGGTCTGAAGCTGTGCCGTTCGGGATTTTCCCGCATCTGGATTGGACGAACAATTTTTCGCTGGTTTATGGCAACCTGTTCTACAACCCGTTCCATATGCTCTCGATTGTCTTCCTTTATGGATCGGCGCTTCTGTTTGCCATGCACGGCGCCACGATCATGGCGGTCGGCCGGTATGGCGGCGAGCGGGAGGTGGAGCAAATCCTCGACCGCGGTTCGGCCTCAGAGCGGGCAGCGCTCTTCTGGCGTTGGACCATGGGCTTCAATGCCTCGATGGAGTCGATCCACCGCTGGGCCTGGTGGTTTGCGGTGCTCTGCACGCTCACCGGAGGCATCGGCATCCTGCTAACGGGGACCGTCGTGGATAATTGGTTCCTATGGGGCGTGGAGAACGGCTTCGCCCGCTTCTGACGAGGCCCATCAGGGCGCGCGGCTTAGAGCTGCTAGGCCGCGCGCACTAAACACCACTTCCGAATCGCAGCGGCTCCGGCCGCTGCTTTTTTTCGTTCCGAGGGCTGCGCGAGCTACCCCCGCACGCTCCGATGGGCAAGGGCGAGGCACGCCAAGTGCGAGATGAACGCCCCCAAAAGCAGCGCTGGTATCGGCGCCGACCATGCCCCGCCAAGGGCTGCGCGCAGTGCCTCCATCAAAAAGGCCCCCGATACCAGAAATGCGAGGGCAGCAGGCACGAAGCGGGAGAGACCGCGGCGCACTAAGATGCGGGCCAGGACGATCGCTTCCAAGACAACGAAGCCGTGAATAGCCAGGATGAGCTCTGACGACGCGCCGGGCATAGCAGCGCAGGGCGTCTAACGCTGGATCGGGGTCAAGCCGAGCAGGTGGGCGGTGTCTTTCCACATGATCCGCAAATGGGCCGCTGGGTTGGCCCTCACCAGCTTCTTCTCCATGTAGGCCTGCCAGGTCAGGCGCTGGACATCGGCATCGTCGCACATGTTCACAAAGCGCTCGCGGCGCTTATCGTTGCGATACCAGAAATGCTGCATGACCCCCAAGATCATGAACACCTTTCCGTGCTCTTTCATGTAGCGTTTGCGGGCGGTCGCCAGGGCCTTCACACGGCCAGTCTCTAAGGCTTCATGCACAGCATCTGCCGCCACCCGGCCGCCCAACATGGCATAGTAAATCCCCTCGCCCGAGCTTGGCGCAACGCATCCGGCCGCGTCGCCCGCCAGGATGATATCTCGGCCATTGTCCCAGCGTTTCAGGGGTTTAAGCGGGATCGGCGCGCCTTCGGTGCGCACGGTGTTTTGGGCGTTTAGGCCCGTACGGTTGCGCAATTCAGCCACTGCCCCGCGCAAACTGAACCCCTTATGGGCGCTGCCAACCCCGACACTGGTCTGGTCGCCATGGGGAAACACCCAGGCGTAGAAGTCCGGCGACAGGCTTCCATCGTAATAGATCTCGGCGCGGGCGCCGTGGTATCGCTCGGGATCGCCGCCGCGCGGCGAGTCGATGATCTCATGGTAGGCAAAGACGATCTTTTTCTGGTCGGCGCCAGCGATCTCTTGGTCGGCAACCTTTGATTTTGCGCCGTCTGCGCCAATGACGAAGCGGGCTTTCGCAGTCATCAATTGCTTCGTCCCGCGGCCGGCCGCTTGGCGGTAATGGATGTGGGCCACGCCGGCCTCATCGCGGGAAATGTGGCTAAAGGCGCCGCTGCGGCGCACCGCGCCGGCGCCCGCCGCCCGCTCGCGTAGCCATTCGTCGAAATGGGCGCGGTCGACCATACCGACGCTTCCACCTTCGATGGGCATGTCCACCACACGCCGCGAGGGCGAGACCATCCGCGCGGTCTGGGCGCGGGCGACAATCTGGCTCTCAGGGATGTTGAAGTCGCGGATTGCGCGCGGCGGTATGGCGCCGCCGCAGGGCTTAATACGGCCCGGCTTGTCGAGCAGCATGACAGAGTGGCCCTGGCGCGCCAAATCTTCGGCCGCTGTTGCGCCGGCCGGCCCCCCGCCCACGACGACGACGTCAAAGCTCTCATGGGCATGCAAGCGGGATGAACCTGTCATCGGCGCGCTCCTATTCAGCAGGTAAGATATCGCCGGCCGGCAAGGCAGGCAGTGTCAGGTCATCGCCGGCGCTGCGACCCACCCAAAGGGCCAACCCAGCCGCCACGGCGAAAAGGGCGCCCTCCACCGCGAACACCGCCGCAAAGGCCATATCCGGCGCGCCAAGCAAGGCGCGAACGCCGTCTAGTGCAGCGGCCCCGGCAAAGCCGCCCATGGCAAAGGCGATGGCCTGGCTTGCGCCCCAGATCCCCATACGAATGCCCTCGCGGCGGTCACCTGCCGCGCTCGCCAGGGTCATCATCGAGCCGATGGCGGCGACGGCAAAAGCGCCATTGGCTGCGCCCAATGCGAAAACGAGGGGGTCAAGCGGCCAGCCCGCCCCGCTGAGGGCCGCCCCGGCAAGGGCCATGAGCGCGAGGGCTGAGGCAAGGCATCCGCCGACCGTCCAAGCGCGCATAAAGCCCGCGTGGGATTTGCCCAGCGTCGTGCCGGCCAAAGCCGTGGCGATCATGCCGAGCAGCACGCCGCCATTCTGGACGCCGGCCATAGCCGTGCTTTCGGCGGGAGAATAGCCGTAAATGAGGCCTGCAAAAGGCTCCAGGATAAGGTCTTGCGCGCTGTAGGCGAGCATCGAGACGAACACAAACACGGTAAAACGCCGGGCAGAGGTTTCCGACCAAATCTCGGACAGGACCTCCCGAAATCCGGGCGCATCGCCCGGCGTTTCGGCGGCGGGGGCGCGCGGTCCCTGCTCCAAGCCAATGACCGCCAAGGTCGACACCGATAAGGCGATGGCGCCGACGATTGCTGTCACTATGACCAGTCGGCCCATGGTGAACGGCTCGAGGAATTGGCTCGACAGCCCCGCGGTCAACACGAAGCCGACGATCAACATGATCCAGACAATCGCCGCTGCGGCCGCCTTGCGGGACGGCTCGGTGCGGGCTGCCAGAAGCGCCAGTAAATTCGTGCCCGCTGCGCCGACGCCCACGCCGATCACTGCAAATGCGACCACCGCGCAGGCAATACCGAGCCACACATGGCTTGCCATGAGGGCCGTTGCCGCCGCTGCGCCAATCGCGCCGAGGGCCAACGTTGCCATCCCGCCGATGATCCAGGGCGCGCGTTTGCCGCCGACATCGGCGCCGTGGCCCCATTTTGGCCGCGACATTTGCACCCCGTAGTGAAGCCCAACCAGGGCGCCCGGGAGCATCGCTGGCAGAGCGATTTCGACCACCATGACGCGGTTCAGCGTCGAGGTGCAGATGATGATGATCGCGCCTAGGGCAGATTGAACAAGGCCGAGGCGGATGATGCCAAGCCAACCGAGATTCTTTGCTGCGTTCGATCCGGTCATAAGCCAGTCCCCTAAAGCGTTCCGATTGCCGATGCCGTGACCAGCATGCCAAGCACGTAAAGCGTGGTGCCCGTGGCATTGTACCAGGGCGCTTTCTCTCGCGGAGATTTGAGCAGGTCCGCCATGAGATAAAGTTGGGCGGCGAGCAGCGCCCAAAGGGCCACGGCAAACGGCCAGAGGCCAAAACCGATCAATACCAGGATGATCGCCGCTTGGGGCAATGCCATCACCACGCACGCCAAGCGCGCCGCCTTGGCCGGCCCGAGTTGGACGGGGAGTGAGCGCACCCCGAGGGCTAAATCTCCATCGATCGCCTTGAAATCATTCAACGTCATGATGCCATGGGCGCCAAAGGAATAGGCGAGCGCCGCAGCTATGATCCATCCATTTGGCAAGGCGCCGAGAATGACCGCCGCGCCGGTGAACCAGGCGAGCCCTTCATAACAGACCGCAACGGCGGCGTTTCCCCACCATCCATTAAGTTTCAGCCGAAAGGGCGGCGCGCTATACGCCCAGGCCAGGGCAACGCCAACGGCCGTGGCCACGAAAGCCCAGGTCCCGAGCAGCGCGCCCAGCGCGAGGGACGCCGCCGACCAAGCCACCGCGATGTAAAGCCCCCAGCGACCAGGGATCCGCCCCGACGGGATGGGCCGTGCCGGCTCGTTTATCGCGTCGACTTCCCGGTCAAACCAATCATTCACGGTTTGGCTGGCGGCGCACACAAGCGGGCCTGCCAGCACCATTCCTGCGAGCAGCAGGACCCAATGCCCGGGCAAGGCAACGCCGGTGGAGACGACGCCGCACATATACGCCCACATCGGAGCAAACCACGTCACAGGCTTGGCCAGCTCGACCACCGCGCGCCAGGACGGCGCCGACTTTTGCGGCAGCAGTAGGGTCGAATTCGCCATGGGCCGACGCTAAAATAGACACTGTAGGGTGTCAATTTTTATTGACGATCGCGGCGCATTGAAGCCGCCCGCCCGGCTCAGTCGTGGTCGATGCCGGAGCGTTTCAGCTTGGAATAGAGGCCCTGGCGACTGAGGCCGAGCACCTCGGCGGCCGAGGCTCTGTTCTGCTGGGTGATTTCCAGCGCCGCCTCAATGCAGAGCTTTTCGATCAGGTCTGTCGATTCGCGGACGATATCCTTAAGCGGCATTCGGCCCACAAGTTCGGTGACCTGCTCAACCGACCGGGGCAATTGCTCGCCAATCCGGCTGCCGGTCTGCAAGCGCCTGGACACATTGCGGATCGACAAGCCATAGAGCGGCCCCTGCTGGGAGGGTGCGCGCACCGCGGACACCTCGACAGTGTCTTCGACGCCAAAACGGTCGCGAAAAACGGTCGCGAAATTGCGCAGCACAGTGTGGTTTCGAAGGGTCGAAATCATGACATTGAGATCGGTCGTCGAGCGCCCGATGAAATCGCCGAGATGGCGGCCGACAGCTTGGCCCTGGCCGACAATCTTGACCATTTCCATGAAGGCCGCGTTGGCCGCAACCACGCGCAGGTCTTGATCGGCAAGGATCAGCGCATCGGGCAGGTGCTCGAGATAGGCCAATAGATTTGAGCGCGCATCGGGCTCGGCAGGCGCGCGTTCAAAGTCGACGAGCCGGACAATCAGCCGGGAGTCCCGGTCTTCGCGAAACGCCGATATCTGGAAGCGGCAGGATTTGCCGTGGGCGAGTGTCATCTCCTGAGACCGCGCCGTTCCATTTGCCAGGGCCGTGGCCGAAACCGATTCCACCTCGCGGCCATGGGCTGGTAAGACGAGATCGGGGAGCCGTTTGCCCGATGCCCCGGCCGCCTCCAGCTCCAAAAAGCGCTCGGCCGCCGGATTGACCTCTGCAATGTCCAAGGTGCCCGCCCGCGCGATCAGCACGGGCTCTGTAATCGTCTCGAACAGAAGCCGGTAGCGGGCCTCGGCCTCACGCATGCGCGTAAAATCCCGCTCCAGATCCTGGTGGGCCTGGACCAGGCGCTGCTGAAGCCGGGAGACGCTGCGCAGGTCCCGGCCCAGGGCAATCAGCGTCTCGCCGCCATCGACGGGCAGGACAGTATAGCGCACGGGCACATCCATGGCGCTGCCAGAGGGATGATTGACTTGGCGCCAGGTGCGCATGTGCGCCGCCGAGCGCTCGAGCATATCGCTCACTTTCGGCCGGCTTTCGGGCGTGACGATGTCCTGCCAGGCCTTACCGCGCCAGGCCTTGTCATAGCCCTCCTCGACGAGTTCGGCGCTGCCCAAAGCCACATCCTGGATGACGCCGCCGCGCACCAATAAGGCAAGGTCAGCTGCGCAAGACACGATCTCGCCGACGGTTTCTGCGTTCAAATCAGACAAGAAAGCAGCCGGGTCAGCGAACTTGACCGCGAGGCTCGGCTTTTGGGTCATCGTGTCCATGCGCAGCTCTCAGGGCTCCAGGCGGTCCAGATGATCAGGCATGCGTTCGCTCGGCCAAAAGCTCTCGGCAAAGCTGCGGCGCCAGCTCGGCATTTTGTCCATGTCCATCTGCTCCGATTCGCTCGGCAAGTTCAGGATTATCCAGAAGCGCGTACCCGCCGACAAAAACGGTGAGGTCAGGCCGGGAAGAGGCTTTGCGGAGGGCCCGGATCGTAAAGGCCAGGTCCTTTTCGGTGTCCTCGGCCCCGATCGACAGGCCCACCACATCAATGCGCTCATTCGCCACCAGATCCAGGAGCACCGATGCGCGCGCCGCCGGCTCGCTTAACACATGCCAGCCATCACGGCGGAAAAACTCAGCCACCATCATGAGCCCAAAGACATGGGGGTCGCCCGGCGCGCTTGAGAGCAATATTCGCGGGCCATCAACGGCGCGGCGGGCATGGGCCGCGGTTCCGCGCACCGATAAGTCGCGCAGCACGTCGTGCAGCCGGCAAAGCCCCAGTGCGACATCGGAAAAGTCGCAGCGGTCTTCCTCCCACAGCACGCCGAGGCGGCGGGCAGCGTCTGTCATCAAATCGGCCAACAGCTCAGTTTGCGGAACACCGCGCGCGGAAAGCGCCGAGATGAACTCGGCCATTTCATGGGCGCTTGCAGACAGGACGAGATCAAGGAAGTCATCCCGGTCGCCGTCGTTGAGGGCCGCGCCCGGCGCAGCCTCGCTGAAGGTCAACATGAGACGAGGCAGGATCTCGCCTTCCAAGGCCTCCATCATCCCCGCCAGCGCCAGGTCTGCCGGCGCGCCGCTAGCAAGGCGCTCGCCGAGTTGCGAGAAGGTGCCCAATGCGGCGCTAGCTGGCTTCATGCCGCCCTGCGCTCCGCGCCTCGGTGAGCCATCAATCGGCCTGCGTGTGTCCATTGCTTGCTCTCCCTTGGCGGGCGCGCCGGGACACCGAACGCGCGGCCTCTCACCAACTGGGTCCGGTTGGATCCGGACCGGCTCAGGCCAAGCCGCCCCTTCAACGATCGCATCGCCTCAGGGCGCAAAACGCTGGCCTCGACACACCAAATGAGGGCCAAATACGCTGCCCAGGTTGAAAGGCTAGCAAAAACGCACCCGCGATGATAGTGTTTAACCAGTCCGAAAGACGTTCCCCAAAAAAGTGTAAACGTCAAGCAAAATGGACGTAAAGCCAGATTGACAGCCTAGATCGCCTCCTCTAGCCTTTCCCTTCGACCATGGAGGGAATGTGCCGGATCCAGGTGCATATGCGGGCTTTGCCAGAACATCGCCGCTTTACTCGCCGGCCGAACGGGCCCGGCGCGACGCCACGATTTGGACCCAGGTCCAAGCCGTACTGGCGCCGCTGCAATTTGTCGTGTTCGCCGTGAGTCTGGCGCTTGTCATTCGCGCAGTATCCACCGGCGAGGGCTATGGTCTCGCTGCGGCCTCAATCCTGGCCAAGACGGCAATTCTCTACGCCATAATGATCACCGGCGCCGTTTGGGAAAAAGTGGTCTTCGGGCAATACCTGTTTGCGCCGGCGTTCTTTTGGGAAGACGTGGTCTCGATGGCGGTGGTGACCCTTCATAGCGCCTATGTCGCCATGTATTGCCTGTCGCTCGGAACACCTGAGCAACAGGTGGCCGTCGCACTTGCGGCCTATGGGCTTTATCTGATCAACGCCGTCCAGTTCGTCTGGAAACTGCGCCAAGCGCGTTTGGCCGAGGGGCCTGGCGCCCCTCTGGAGGCCGGGCGATGACCGAGCTCGCCCTTCCAGCCCGCCCTGGCGCCGATAGCAGCGCGCCGTGCGGCGCAGGCCCCGCCCCGACCAGGGCGCGCCCGCCCGTCCTGAAGCAGCGCGGCCAAAGAGAGGTGTTTTGCGGCCTTACGGGGATTGTCTGGCTCCACCGCAAAATTCAGGACGCTTTCTTCCTGGTCGTGGGCTCGCGCACCTGCGCTCACCTCATCCAATCGGCCGCCGGCGTGATGATTTTTGCCGAGCCCCGATTCGCCACTGCGATCATCGAAGAGCGCGACCTGGCCGGCATGGCCGACGCCAATGAGGAGCTTGACGCAACCGTCTCGCGCCTCCTGGCGAGGCGCCCGGACATCAAGCTTCTTTTCCTGGTGGGCTCTTGCCCGTCTGAAGTCATCAAGCTTGATCTTTCACGCGCCGCCGAGCGGCTGACGAAAAGCTTCCACCCCGATGTCCGCGTGCTGAACTATTCTGGCTCGGGCATCGAGACCACGTTCACCGAGGGCGAGGATGCGTGCCTGGCCGCCTTGGTTCCAGGCCTGCCGGCCAAGCGTGATGAAACGCGAGAGCTGATGGTTGTCGGCGCCCTCGCCGATGTCGTTGAAGATCAATTTGCCCGCCTGTTTGAAGCGCTGGGCTTCGACACGGTGCAGTTCCTGCCTGCACGCAGCGACGCCGATATGCCGCCCGTCGGCAAAGGCACGCACTTCCTGCTGGCCCAGCCCTTCCTGCGCGACACCGCTCTGGCCTTGGCCGATCGGGGCGCTGTCCACATCCCGGCGCCTTTTCCCCTCGGCGCGGAAGGCACAACGGCCTGGTTGAAAGCGGCCTGCGACACTTTCGGGATCGGCGCGGACACCCTGCGCGCGGTCACCGAATTGCCAGCTGCCCGGGCCCGGCGTGCCCTGGAGAAGTACCGCAGCGTGCTCGACGGTAAGTCGGTCTTCTTTTTCCCCGACAGCCAATTGGAGCCGCCTTTGGCCCGCTTCTTATCGCGCGAATGCGGCATGGCGCTGGCCGAGGTCGGCTCGCCATATCTCCATCGCGGTCATCTTGAGCAGGAATTGGCGCTCTTGCCCGAAGACGTTCAGCTGAGCGAGGGCCAGGATGTCGATCGCCAATTGGACCGCTGCCTTGAGGCTGCGCCGGACATAACGGTTTGCGGCCTCGGCCTGGCCAATCCCCTGGAAGCGGAGGGGCTGACCACAAAGTGGGCCATCGAACTCGTCTTCACCCCGATCCAGGGCTACGAGCAGGCCGGCGACCTGGCTGAACTGTTCGCCCGCCCCTTGATGCGCAAGCAGAGGCTGGCGGTATGAAGCTCACGGTCTGGACATATGAGGGCCCGCCCCATGTCGGCGCCATGCGCGTTGCCACCGCCATGGAGGGGCTACACTACGTGCTCCACGCGCCCCAGGGCGACACCTATGCCGATCTCCTCTTCACGATGATCGAGCGCCGCGGCCACCGCCCGCCGGTCACCTACACCACTTTCGAGGCCCGCGACCTTGGCGCCGATACAGCCGAGTTGTTCAAAACCGCCGCCCGGGAGGCCCATAGCCGGTTCAAGCCGGACGCCATGTTGGTGGGTGCTTCGTGCACCGCCGAGCTGATCCAAGACGACCCGGCAGGCCTTGCCAAGGCCCTAAACCTGCCCTGCCCGGTGATCCCGCTTGAGCTTCCAAGTTACACGAAGAAGGAAAGCTGGGGCGCCTCGGAGACCTTTTATCAGATTGTGCGGCACCTGGCCGACCGCAGCGTTCGCAAATCGTCCGAGCGCACGGGCCGGCCGACCTGCAACGTGCTTGGCCCAACGGCGCTGGGCTTTCGACACCGCGACGATGTGCGCGAGATCACCGGACTGCTCAGTGATCTGGGGATCGCAGTGAACGTGACAGCACCGCTCGGCGCTACGCCGGCCGACATTACGCGCCTTGGAGAAGCGGACTTCAATGTGGTCCTCTATCCCGAAACCGGAGAGGCCGCCGCCCGGTGGCTAGAGAAGACCTTTGGCCAGCCGCGCACCACGGTCGTGCCCATGGGCCACGGGGCGACCCTGGATTTCATCGCCGAAATCGGCGGCCTGCTGGGGCGGGATTTCTCAGACTACCGGCCACCCCAAGCCAACATGCCCTGGTGGTCGCGCTCGGTGGACTCAACCTATCTGACCGGCAAGCGCGTTTTCATCTTTGGCGACGCCTCCCATGCCATCGCGGCCGCGCGGGTGGCCGATGAGGAGCTTGGCTTCGAGGTCGTCGGCCTTGGGTGCTACAATCGCGAGTTTGCCCGCGACCTGCGCGCCGCCGCAAAGACCTATGGCGTCGACGCCCTGATCACCGAAGACTACCTCGACGTGGAAGCGGCCATCGCCGAGGTCCAGCCCGAATTGGTGCTCGGCACCCAAATGGAGCGCCATACCGCCAAGCGCCTCGGCATTGGCTGCGCGGTCATTTCCGCGCCGGCCCACGTCCAGGATTTCCCTGCCAGATACTCTCCGGTCATGGGTTTCGAAGGCGCCAACACCCTGTTTGACAGCTGGGTTCACCCCCTCGTCATGGGGCTGGAAGAGCACCTGCTCGGCATGTTCCGCGAGGATTTCGAATTCAGCGACGAAGCCGGCCCCTCGCATTTGGCGAGCCACGCCGCTGCGCCCGTGGCCGCTGCGCCGACCGCCCAGGCGGCCCAAGCAAGCGCTGCGGTGATCAATTGGGACCCCGAAGCCGAGCAAGAGCTGCAAAAAATCCCATTCTTTGTGCGCGGCAAAGCCCGCCGGAACACGGAAAAATACGCTGCCGAACAAGAGCTTAGCCAGATTTCCATAGACACGCTTTACGATGCGAAGGCCCATTATGGACGGTGAGCTGCGCCCCACCCTTCCCGGCCCGGGCCGGGGCGTGGCGATCAAGGTCACGATCATCTCGCTCGATCGCCAGTTGGAAGCAGCCGTGCAACGCGCGAGCGCGGCCCTGCGCCGCGAGCTTCCCGGGCTTCAGATCAGCTTCCATGCCGCCGTAGACTTTGAGCGCCGCCCCGGCGCGCTCGCCGCCTGCAAGGCCGACATTGCCGAGGCCGATATCATCATCGCATCGATGCTGTTTATCGAGCCTCATATCAAAGCGGTGCTGCCCGATCTGACCGCTCGGCGCGAGGATTGCGACGCGATTGCGGGCTGTTTGGCCGCCGCCGACGTGGTCAAGCTTACGCGCCTCGGCAAGTTCCGGATGGACCGGCCCGAAAGCGGCCCGATCTCACTTTTGAAGAAGCTGCGCGGCTCCAAGGACAAGGCCAAGGCCGGCGCTGCCCAAGCGCGCATGTTGCGCCGACTGCCAAAACTCCTGCGCTATGTGCCGGGCACCGCCCAGGATGTGCGCGCCTATTTCCTGACGCTGCAATACATGCTCGCGGGATCTGAGGAAAACCTCACCAACCTCGTGAAGTTTCTTCTCAACCGGTATGCCAGCGGCGAACGCGTCCATTTGCGCGGCGCCCTGGATGTCGCCGAGCCTAGCCCCTACCCCGATGTCGGCGTCTATCATCCGGCTCTGGACACACGCGTCAGCGAAACCGCCGATGCGCTTCCCGCGCCCCGCCCAGGGGCGCCGCGGATCGGTTTGTTGCTGATGCGCTCCTACATCCTGTCCGGCGATACCGGCCATTATGACGGCGTCATTTCCGCGATGGAGGCGGCCGGGCTCTGCGTCGTGCCGGCCTTTGCCAGCGGCCTGGATGCGCGCGAGGCGATCAATGCGTTCTTCGTCGACGAAACGGGCTCAGCACGTGTGGATGCCATTGTGTCGCTGACCGGGTTCTCGCTCGTCGGCGGGCCGGCCTACAATGATGCGGGCGCTGCGGCCGATCTTCTGGACCGCCTCGACGTGCCATATCTCTCAGCCCAGGCATTGGAGTTTCAGTCCCTCGATGCCTGGCAATCCAATGTCCAGGGCCTGACCCCCATCGAAGCGACCATGATGGTGGCTCTGCCTGAATTAGACGGGGCGACGGGGCCGATCGTGTTTGGCGGCCGCGCCGAAGGCAGCGCCGGTATGGCGATGACGGCCTGCCAGGAGCGCTGCGCCATGCTCGCGCGCCGGGTCTCGAAGCTGGCGCAATTGCGCGCGCGCCCGGCGGCAGAGCGGAAGGTGGCGATCACCTTGTTCAACTTCCCGCCCAATGGCGGCGGCGTCGGCACCGCGGCGAATTTGTCGGTCTATGCATCGCTCTGGAATACGCTCAGCGCCCTGAAGCAAGACGGCTATACCGTCGATCTGCCTAAAGACGCCGAGGCCCTCCGCCGGGCAATTTTGGGCGAAGATGCGGGCCTGCATGGCACCGATGCGGCGATCCTCGCCAGGGTGCCCGCCGCAGAGCACATCGCCCGCGAGCCGCGCCTTGAGGAGATCGAAGCCCATTGGGGCCCGGCCCCAGGCCGCCAGTTGAGCGATGGACAGGACCTCTTCATCCTCGGCGCGCAGTTTGGCCAGGTGATGGTCGGCGTCCAGCCGCCCTTCGGAACCGAGGGCGACCCCATGCGGCTGATGTTCGACGGGGGCCATCCGCCGACCCACGCCTTCGCGGCCTACTATCGCTACATCCGAGAGACATTTGAGGCCGATGTGTGCCTGCATTTCGGAACCCATGGCGCCCTGGAATTCATGCCCGGCAAGCAAACCGGACTCACCGGCAAAGATTGGCCCGACCACCTGATCGGCGACCTGCCCCATGTCTATTTCTACGCCGCCAACAACCCATCCGAAGCCGCCCTCGCCAAGCGGCGCGCGGCTGCGACCACGGTCACCTACCGCACCCCATCGGTGACAGAGGCTGGCCTTTACAAAGAGCTCACCGACCTCAAGGCCACCCTGGCGCGGTGGCAGGCCAGCGCCGCCTCCGGCGATGCGGCCATGGCCCGGCGGCTCGGCGAGGCCGCCAAAGCCCAAGCCGTGGCCCTGGACCTGGCCGGCGAAGATGCCGAAACCCTGGCCGCGGCCTTGGACGAGCTTGAGACGACCCTCATTCCCCATGGGCTCCACGTCGCCGGCGACATCCCGTCGCCAGAGGCACGTTTGGACCTGTTGTCGGCCATTGCCGCTGCTGACCCTGCCGCGACCCTCCCCCGAGCGGCGGTCGAGGCGGTGGTGGCCGACGTCCCCTATGCGGGGCCGCCAGAGTCTGCGCCAGAGCGTGCCGCCGCCCTAGAGCGGCTGGCGGTCATCAACCGCCACCTCATGGACGATTCAGAACTGCCAGGTCTGCTGCGCGCCTTGCGGGGCGGCTACATTCCGCCGGTCGGCGGCGGGGACCTGATCACGCGGCCCAATATTCTGCCCACCGGGCGGAACATTCACGGCTTCGACCCTTGTAAATTGCCCTCTGCGCCGGCCTGTATCGAAGGCGCACTGCACGCCGATGAATTGCTGGCGCGGCACATGGCCGGCGGCGCTCCTCTGCCAGAGACGATCGCCCTTGTGCTCTGGGGAACCGACAATCTGAAATCGGAGGGCGCGCAAATCGCCCAGGCCCTGGCCCTGATGGGCGCAGCGCCGCGCTTTGACAGCTATGGCCGGCTCGCCGGGGCAGACCTCATCGACCTGGAGACACTTGGCCGCCCGCGCATAGATGTGGTCGCCACGCTTTCCGGCATCTTCCGGGATTTGCTGCCGATGCAATCCCAACTCCTGGCCGACGCAGCCTACCAGGCGGCGACCGCCGACGAGCCGCTTGAGCGCAACTTTATCCGCAAACACGCCCTCGCCCAGGCAGAGACCCATGGCTGCGATTTGGAAACGGCGGCGCTCAGGGTGTTCTCCAACGCCGAGGGCACCTACGGCGCCAATGTCAACCAGATGATCGAAGCGGGGTGCTGGGAAGACGAGGACGACCTGGCCGATGCCTACAGCGCGCGCAAATGCTTCGCCTATGGCCGCGCCGGCGAGCCAGTGGCCCAGCCGCGCCTGCTGAACACCATCCTTGAAGGGGTCGACCTGGCTTACCAAAACCTCGACTCCGTTGAGCTCGGCGTGACGACCATCGATCACTATTTCGACACGCTCGGCGGGATCGGACGTGCGGTGAAGCGCGCGCGGGGCCACGACACGCCGATCTATATCGCCGACGCGACCCAGGGCGGCGCGAAGGTGCGCACCCTGTCCGAGCAGATCGCTTTGGAGTCGCGCACCCGCACCCTGAACCCAAAATGGTATGAGGGCATGCTGCGCCACGGCTATGAAGGCGTGCGCCAGATCGAGGCCCAGGTGTCCAACACAATGGGCTGGTCAGCCACGACCGGTCAGGTCGACCCCTGGATCTACCAGTCCATCGGCGAGACCTTTGTGCTCGACGACACGCTGCGCGAGCGCCTTGCCGCGCTCAATCCCAAGGCGTCGGCAAACCTGGCCAACCGCCTGCTCGAAGCCAGCGACCGCAATTATTGGCAGCCCGACGCCGAGACCCTGGCGGCCTTGCAAAAGGCCGGCGAGGATCTCGAAGACCGCGTCGAAGGGCTTGCACCGGCACAAGGAGCCACGCCATGACCGCGCTCACCATGGACCGCGCCGGCGCGCGCTCGAACCGATTGGACGGCGAAGGCAGCGTCCAGGTTCAAATGGACCCGTCAATGGATATCGAAAGCGCGAAGGTATTCGCCATCTATGGCAAGGGCGGCATCGGCAAATCCACGACCTCATCAAATCTTTCGGTCGCGTTTTCCAAGATTGGGAAGCGGGTACTCCAAATCGGCTGCGACCCGAAGCACGACAGCACTTTCACGCTGACCAAGCGCCTGGCGCCGACCGTCATCGATGTTCTTGAAAGCGTGGATTTCCACTCCGAGGAGTTGCGCCCGGAGGACTTCGTATTCGAGGGCTACAACGGCGTGATGTGCGTCGAGGCCGGCGGCCCGCCTGCGGGCACAGGGTGCGGGGGCTACGTCGTTGGCCAAACCGTCAAGCTGCTTAAAGAGCATCACCTGCTGGAAGACACCGACGTGGTCATCTTCGATGTGCTTGGCGATGTCGTGTGCGGCGGGTTTGCCAGCCCGCTCCAGCATGCCGACCGAGGCCTCATCGTTACAGCCAATGATTTCGACAGCATCTTTGCGATGAACCGGATCATCGCTGCGATCAAAGCCAAGGCGAAGAATTACGATGTGCGCCTGGGCGGCGTGATCGCCAACCGGTCGGCGGCCACCGATGAGATTGACCGGTTCAACGAAGCCACCGGCATGGAGCGCCTGGCCCATTTCCCCGACCTGGATGTCATCCGCCGGTCCCGGTTAAAGAAATCGACCCTGTTTGAAATGGAGGGCAGCGACGAGCTCGACCGGGTGAAGGAAGAGTATCTGGCCCTGGCGACCAAGCTTTGGGAAGGCGTCGATGAGCTCAATGCGACGCCCATGAAAGACCGCGACATCTTTGAATTCCTGGGGTTTGAATGACCATGGGAAGCACGGCCACCTATCTGAAAAAGCGCGGCGAGCTGGAGACGTATTTCGATCGCACCGCCGCCGAGGCGTGGGCCAAATTGACCAGTGATGCCCCCGTGAGCGGGATCCGCGCGACGGTGCGCGCCGGCCGCGATGCCATGCGCGCCAAACTGCTCTCCTGGCTGCCTCGGGACATGACGGGCCAGACGCTGCTCGATGCCGGCTGCGGCGCCGGGCAATTGGCCGTGGCCGCGGCCCAGCGGGGCGCAAATGTCATCGCGATAGATCTGTCGGCCACCCTGGTGGACCTGGCCCGGGCGCGCGCCGCCGATACCGATTTTGCCGGCTCAATCGATTTTCGCGTCGGCGATGCCTTCGATCCCGGTCTCGACCAGGTGGACCACATCGCCGCCATGGACTCAGTCATCCACTACCGCGCCGGCGATATGGCCGATATCTTGGCGGCCCTGGCCGTGCGGGCCCGGCGCCAGATCGTCTTCACCTTTGCCCCGCGCACGCCCGCCCTGGCCGCGATGCATGCGGCTGGGAAACTCTTCCCGCGCGCCGACCGGTCGCCGGCGATCCAGCCCGTGTCACCGGCTGCGCTCAGCCAGCGCCTTGCAGAACACCCCGGCCTCGACGGCTGGCAAGTGGGCCGCACCGAGCGGATCAAATCAGGCTTCTACATCTCCCAAGCGATGGAGATGACCGCGCCGTGACCGACCGCCGCCAGCAACGCGCCTCGGAAGGGTGGCAAGCGATCGGGACCCGGTTCCTGCCCTTCGCCGATGCCGCCAGCGATGGCCTGCCGCTCAGCCGGCTGCTGCGCCTGTCGCTGTTCCAGGTCAGCGTCGGCATGGCGCTCACCTTGCTGACCGGCACATTGAACCGCGTGATGATTGTTGAGCTGGCCGTGCCGACCTGGCTGGTCGCCTTGATGATTTCGCTACCCCTGGTGTTTGCGCCCTTCCGCGCCCTGATTGGCCACCGCTCTGACACCCATCGCAGCGTGCTCGGCTGGCGCCGGGGGCCTTACATCTGGTTTGGCTCCCTGCTGATGTTTGGCGGGCTCGCCATTATGCCGTTCGCGCTTTTGGTGTTGTCGGGCGACACGACCGGGCCGGTCTGGGTCGGCCATGCCGGCGCCGCGGCCGCGTTCCTCGCCCTTGGCGCGGGCCTGCACACCGTGCAGACGGCGGGCCTCGCCCTGGCCACAGACCTGGCGCCCCAGGCAACGCGCCACCGCGTGGTCGCCCTACTCTACGTCATGCTGCTGGTGGGACTGGGGGTCAGCGCCCTCGTGTTCAGCGCCCTGCTCCAGCCGTTCAGCGAAGTGCGCCTCATCCAGGTCATCCAGGGCGCCGCCGTGGTCGCCATGGCGCTCAACCTGGTGGCGCTGTGGAAACAGGAAGCGCGCAAGAAGAAGCGGCCGGACACGCCGCGTGAGCCGACCTTTGCCGAAGCCTGGGCGGGCCTCATGGCGACGCGCGACACTCGGCGCCTCATGTGGGGCGTCGCCCTTGGCGCCGGCGGGTTTGCCATGCAGGACGTGTTGCTCGAGCCCTATGGGGCAGAGGTCCTACACCAGAGCGTGTCGCAAACGACCCAGCTCACCGCGCTCTTTGCCGGCGGCACGTTGATTGGCTTTGCCTTGGCCGCCCGCTGGCTTGGCCAAGACCGCAACGCCGAGCGCCTGGCCGCCCACGGCGTGCTGATCGGCATCATCGCCCTGTCCATGGTGGTGTTCGCCGGACCCCTCGGCTCCAGCGCCCTGTTCTATGCCGGCACGGCCCTCATCGGCGTCGGCGGCGGGCTGTTTTCCGTGTGCACGCTAACCGCGGCCATGGCGCTGTCCGACGCGTCGGATTCCGGCCTCGCCCTTGGGGCATGGGGTGCGGTTCAGGCGACCTCCATGGGCACGGCCATGTTTGCCGGCGCAGCCTTGCGCGACGGGGTCGAAGCCCTGGCGCGGCAAGGGTTGCTCGGCCAAGCGTTTGACCAAGACGCGATCGGTTACGTCGTCGTCTACCATGTCGAGATTTTCCTCCTGTTCATGACCCTGATCGTGATCGGCCCCCTCGCGCGCCACATCGGCGCCCCTGAAACCCGAAACGGCTCAAAGGCATTCGGCCTGGCCAGCTTCCCCGGCTGACCAGCCGATTTAACAACGGAGACGAAGACGATGATTTTTGGCGGTGAATTCGTAGCAGGTATCGATCTTGTGGACGTCAGCCTCTGGCTGTTCACCATCTTCTTCCTCGGGCTTTGCGCCTTCCTCCAGCGCGAAAGCATGCGCGAGGGCTATCCAGCAGAGCAGGAGAAGTCAGCGCGCCCGGGCACGACGACGCCATTCTTTCCGCCCAATGCAAAGACCTATATCCAGCCCCATGGCCGCGATGACATCGTCATGGTCTACGGCCCCGCAGATGAGCGCGAACTCGCCCTCAAGCCAACGGCGGCCTTTGTCGGCGCGCCCTTCGCCCCCACCGGCGAGACGCCCTTGCTCGACGGCGTCGGCCCCGGCGCCTATGCCATGCGCGAGGACATTGCAGACCTGACCTTGGAAGGGCGCCCGCGCATTGCGCCATTCCGCGATTGCCCCGGATTTGAAGTCCGCCCCGGCGACACCGATCCGCGCGGCCTGGCCGTCCTCGGCCTGGACAGCGAAGAAGGCGGCAAAGTGGTCGATCTCTGGGTCGACCAATCCGAAGCGGTTATCCGCTACTTCGAAGTCGAAGTCCCGCTGGAGGGGGCAAAATCGAAACGTATTCTCCTGCCGGTTCCGTTTGCGGTGGTCCATGGCGGGCGCAACCCCCGTGTCACGGTGCACGCCATCAAGGGCGAGCAATTCGCCATGGCGCCGACCACGAAAAATGAAGGCAGCGTGACGCGGCTGGAGGAAGACAAGATCACCGGCTTCTTCGGCGCAGGCACGCTCTATGCCACGCCCGAGCGCCAGGAGCCGCTACTATGAACGTCTTCCTCGATGATGAAACCAGCCGCTATGAGCCCATTCGCGGCCTGCCCGAACGGCTGCCGCCCGGCGAGGCCATCCGCTGGCAGGGCTCGCCAGATTGGCGCCACCTGGCGGTCCACGCGTTCCACATTCGCTTTATCGCGGGCTATTTCCTCCTCGTGACGAGTTGGCGGCTCGCCAATCTCGCCGCCGAAGGCGCCCCGGCCGGAGCCATGGTGTTTGCCGCTGCGACGTCGCTTCTGGCCCTGGTTGCGGCCAGCGCCATTATCGGGGTGATCGCCTGGGCGATGGCGCGCGCGGCGATCTTTACGATTTCCGATGAGCGGATCGTCATGCGCTATGGCGGCGCGATCCGTAAATACGTGAACCTGCCTTACTCGAAAATCGCCGCGGCGGACGTGCGCACCTATGGCAAATCGGGCGGCGACATCGCCCTGACAACAACGGGCGAAGGCGGGCCGGCCTATCTGCACCTCTGGCCGTTTGCGCGGCCGCTGAAATTCACCCCGCCAATGCCAACGCTCAGGGGCCTTGCCAGCGTCGATACCGCCGCGCAGGCCCTGGCTGCGGCAATCGAAGCGCAACGGCGGCGTGCAGCAGCCGCCGAGACGGCGCCGCTGGCTGCCGTTCCGCCGGCGATGGCCGAGGCCGGACCGGTTCAACCGGCGGTGCCGCTTGGCGCCGAGAAAGTCGGCGCTGAAGCACGCCAATACATCCGCATCAAATCCAACCGCGGCGCCGCATAAGGGAGCAGGACATGACCGATCGAATCCTCATTGGCGGGCAATATCGCGAACGCAAAATCGTACCCGAGCCTATGCTTTGGGCCGCGTTTGCGCTGATTTTCTTCGTGGTCGCCTGCGTCGGTCTTGCCAAGCTTACAGGCGTCGGGGTCTGGCAGCCCTCCCAGGTCCATGAGGTCCAGTCCCTGTCTTTGAATTTCACAGACGAAGACGGCGGGGCCGTCGGCGTCTTCAACGCCGAGACCGGGCAGATGATCCATCTTTATCCTGCAGGCGAAGGCGGCTTTGTCCGCTCGGCCATGCGGGCGCTCACCTATGACAGGGATAAGTTTGGCATTGGTCAAACGCCGCCGTTTTCCCTGACACGAACCCAGGAGGGACTCCTCCTGCTTGAAGACCCCTCCACGGGGCGCCGCGTCGCATTGCAGGCCTTTTCGGAGGGCAATGCGGCTAATTTCGACCAGCTATTCGAGACGGGGGAGACGTCATGACAGCTATTCCAGATCCACATCCGCACCGGTTCCATGTGCCGTGCACGGTCACCGTGATCCACACCGATGAGTCCCTTGAGGCCCATGTGGAACTTGCCGGCGACGTGCGAAACGAGGTCGGTGACAAGATCCTTGTCCATGGCTCGGCCATCACCGTGCCCTGGGGCGAGACCATCCGCCTGGAGCGTATGGCCACCGTTACCCGGGCCAGCGCCCTGGAGCGCGCCTGGGTCAAACTCCTGTCGATGTTGGAGTTCAAAGAGCTCTACGAAGTGAGCTTTTCGCCGGCGAGCCTGAAATGACCGATCTCACCTACGCAGATGTCGTCCCGGACGTGGCGCCGCGGCGGGCCGCCCGGAATGTGAACACCAATGAAGTCGCCCTCGAGAACACAATCTTGAGCCCGCGTTTCTACACGACCGACTACGAAGCGATGGACAAGATTGATGTCTCGCCCGTGCGGCGGGAATGGGATGCCTTGATTGCCGAAATGGTTGCCGACCCCAATAAAGGCCACTTCAAACGCACCGATGAGTTCAACGATATACTCGACACCCTGGACCCGGAGCTGCGGCTGGAGTTTGTTGATTTTCTCGTCAGCTCACTGACGGCTGAATTCTCAGGATGCGTCCTTTATCGGGAAATTGTCCGTCAGACCACGAACCCCGATGTCAAGGCGCTCTTCAAGCTGATGGCGCGGGATGAAGCCCGCCACGCTGGCTTCATCAACCATGTGTTGAAGGACTTTGGCATCGGGGTCGATCTCGGCTTCCTGACCAAGACGAAAGAGTATACGTTTTTTCGGCCGAAATACATCTTCTATAGCGTATATCTCTCTGAGAAGATTGGATATTCACGCTACATTACGATTTTCCGGCATCTTCAAAAGCACCCCGAAAAACGCTTTCATCCGATCTTCAAATGGTTTGAAGAATGGTGCAATGACGAGTTTCGCCATGGCGAGGCTTTTGCCCTGCTCATGCGATCAGACCCGAAACTGCTCAAGGGCGCCAATACGCTCTGGGTCCGTTTCTTTCTCCTCGCCGTTTACGCCACCATGTTCATCCGTGACCATCGGAGGCCCGCATTCCACGCAGCCCTTGGCGTAGATCCCACGGAATATGACCTGCAGGTGTTCAAGACCTGTAATCAAATCGCGCGGCAAGTGTTTCCGGTGGAGCTTGATATAGACCATCCGAAATTCCTTGCCGGCCTGCAACGGCTGCGCAAATGGGCCGACAGGATGGAGGCGGCCAAGGAAAAAGGCGGCTTGCTTTCATGGCCGAAACGGATCGCATCGGGCGCCATGACAGCCTTGAGTTTCGGTCGGCTGTATGTCCTCCGCCCCCGGACGAATACGCTGCCTGAGGCGACCCGCTTGGAGCCGATTTGGTGATGACTGCACTGGTGCTTCCATGTTTGGCGGCCGCCTTTGTTTGGTGGGCAAGCACCGGCGTGCTGTTCTGGCGCATGGGGCTGGGCCAGGCGACCCATGCCTTGACCGTTGCGGCAACCACGGCGGCCATGGGCGGGGCGATGCTCGCCCTCCTCGCCCTGCGCCCTGAGACCGGCGCGCCGGCAGCCTATGCAGGCTTCCTCTGCGGCATCGCCATTTGGGCTTGGCACGAGGCGCTGTTCCTGACCGGCTATATCGGCGGGCCGCGGCGCGGTCCGTGTCCGGAAGGGCTATCCACATGGCGCCGCTTTTGCGTGTCCACGGAGGTTGTGATCTACCATGAGATGGCGATCGCAGCCCACGCTGTATTGATTGTCGCCCTGTCCTGGGGCGCGGAAAACATGGTGGCGATGTGGACCTTCCTTCTCCTATGGGGGATGCGGATCAATGCAAAGCTCGTCGTCTTCCTTGGCGCGCCCAACATTTCAGGTGAGCTGTTGCCGCGCCACTTATCCTATCTCAGCACCTATTTTGGCCGCCGGCGGATCACGGCGTTCTTCCCGCTGTTCATCACGGCGGCGACTGCGGCGGCCACGGCGCTGACCTATGCCGCGCTACTGTCTGCGCCGGCCAGCGGCGGGCAGGTCGGCCTGACGCTGCTTGCGGCCCTGGCCTGGCTTGCCGTGCTCGAACACTGGGCGCTGGTCTTGCCCCTGCCCGACCGGGCCCTGTGGCGCTGGACCCAGCAGGGATCGCCCGGCCGCAAGCCAGATTGGCCCCTGGCACCCCCCATGAATAAAAGCAAAAAAATCGGAGGCTCCCATGGATTATGAGGCGTTCTTTCAATCCGAGCTCGAGGGGCTGAGGGATGAGGGCAACTACCGCGTCTTCGCCGATATCGCCCGCTGCAAAGGGCAGTTTCCACTGGCGGACAATCATGGCGAGGTCGGCCCCGACAAAGTGACGGTCTGGTGCTCGAACGATTATCTCGGCATGGGTCAGCACCCGGCCGTGCTGGCGGCGATGCACGAGGCGATCGACCAGTGCGGCGCCGGGGCGGGCGGCACCCGAAACATTTCTGGTACGAACCATTTCCATGTCCTGCTCGAGCGGGAATTGGCTGACCTGCACGACAAACCGTCGGCGCTTTTGTTCACCTCCGGTTACGTCTCCAACTGGACCGCCCTGGGCACGCTGGCGGCGCGGATGCCGGGCTGCGTGGTCGTCTCCGATGAGCTGAACCACGCCTCGATGATTGAAGGCATTCGCCATTCGCGGGCGGCAAAACGGATCTTCAAACACAACAGCCCGGAGGATTTGGAGGCCAAGCTGATCGATCTCGATCCCAGTGTGCCGAAGCTGGTGGCGTTCGAGAGCGTCTACTCCATGGATGGCGACATTGCCCCGATTGCCGAGTTTTGTGAGGTCGCCGAGCATTACGGCGCCATGACCTATCTCGACGAGGTCCATGCGGTGGGGCTTTACGGCCCGCGCGGCGGGGGCATCGCCGAGCGCGAGGGCCTGATGGACCGGATCACGGTCATCGAAGGCACCCTGGGCAAGGCGTTTGGCGTGCTCGGCGGGTATATCGCTGCCAGCGAAGCGCTGTGCGATTTCATCCGAAGCTTTGCCTCCGGCTTCATCTTCACCACGGCGCTGCCGCCGGCGGTGGCGGCCGGCGCGCTCGCCAGCATCCGCCATTTGAAGACCAGCGAGATTGAGCGCGCCCAACAGCGCGCCCGCGTGGCCGAGGTGCGCCGGCGCCTGGCCGCGATCGGCATCCCGACGCTCGACAATCCCAGCCACATTGTTCCGGTCATGGTCGGCGACCCGGTCAAGTGCAAGATGATCAGCGACTGGCTCATGGCCCATCACGGCATCTACGTGCAGCCGATCAATTACCCCACCGTGCCCAAGGGCACTGAGCGGCTGCGGATTACGCCCTCGCCAATCCATACCCAGGAGGATGTCAGCCGCCTGGTCTCGGCGCTGAGCGAGATTTGGGGCCAGTGCGCCCTCGCCCGGCAAGTCGCGTAAAGCGCTCCACGCGGCAGCCCCAGATTCTGGCCCCACGCCCATCCTCCACGCACTGCGCCCCCGCGCGGCGTGGGCCGGCGGGGCGTGGCGGTGGTCATGGCGGGCCCGGCGGCGGGCCGCGGTTCAGCGTCAGCAGGGCCAAGCGCTCGGCCTCGTAATAGGAGCTCCGCGGCAGATCGAGCACGCTGGCGCGGCGTCCCACCAGGGCCGGCGGATAGCCCAGCCGGATCACGCGGCGCGCCTGGCTCAGGGCCGCGCCCAGCCGGCGACGCTCCAGGCGCCGGGCGATGCGGGCGGCATAGCGCTCGGGCGCCTCTAGGGCCGCGGCGAGGGCGGCAAACCGGGCCGACAGGCGCTGGGCCGGCACGACCGGGTCGGGCGCTGGGCCAGCCAGCATGAAGGCGGCGCCGGGCCGTGGTGTTCCAGGCAGGGGCAGGGCCGGCAGCGGGGTGGCCGAGACCAGATTGAGGCAATTGACTGGTGCGTAGGGCGGATCGGTGATTGAGAAGCCCGGTAGGCTGGGCGCTGCAGTGGCGGGCTTGGGGCCTGCTTTGGGATCCGGCTTGGCGGGCGCGGGCGTCTTCGCCAGCGGCGCCAGCACCACATCGCCGGCCATCGCTACCAGCAACCGGCGCACGAACATCTCCAGATACAACACCTCGCGGCAGGCTGCCCGCCAGGCCGCGCGCAGCATGTAGCCGCA
>JBCDJY010000008.1:0-105058 GCA_038747245.1 Pseudomonadota bacterium
GGCTGGCCCAAGCCCCGACCCGGTGGTACCGGCCCAGCGCCTGGCGGCCCGGTTTGCCGCCCTGGCCGCGGCGCTGGCGGCGCCCGAGCACTATGCCGCCCGCATCGCCCGGCGCCTGGAGCGCCGCCGGCTGGGCCTTGTCCGCAGCGCTGCGCGCCGGGTGATCCGGCTCGGCTATCCGCCGGCCCTGGTGGGGCGCCGCGCCAGCGTGCTCGATTTGCCGCGGAGCTCGTATTACGAGGCCGAGCGCCTGGCGCTGCTGACGCTCAACCGCGGCCCGCCGCAGGCCGGCCCATGACCTCGCCACGCCCCGCCGGCCCGCGCCGCGCGGGGGCGCAGTGCGTGGAGAAAGTGCATGGGGCGCCTCTCAACTCAATTGCAGGCGGGCCAGGCGGGCATAGGCGCCGTTGCCGGCCATCAGCGCGTCATGGTCGCCCGCTTCCACGGCGCGGCCATTCTGGAGCACGATGATGCGGTCGGCCCCGCGCACCGTGGCCAGGCGATGGGCGATCACCAGCACCGTACGCCCGCGCGAAAACCGCTTCAAGGCCGCCTGGACTTCGGCCTCGCTTTCCGCGTCCAGGGCGCTGGTCGCCTCGTCGAGCAGCAGGATCGGCGCATCGCGCAGGATGGCCCGGGCCAGGGCGATGCGCTGGCGCTGGCCGCCTGAAAGGTTGCGCCCGGCCTCGCCCACCGGAGCGCCATAGCCGCCGGCCAGGTCTGAGATGAAGCCGTCGGCATGGGCGGCCCGGGCGGCGGCTTCAATCTCGGCCGCATCGGCGCCGATCCGGCCCAGGGCGATATTGGCACCCACCGTGTCGTCGAACAGGACGGCATCCTGGGCCACCAGGGCCATATGCCGGCGCACGTCTTCTGGGGCCGCCTGGCGCACATCGACGCCGTCCAGAAGGATGCGCCCCGCCGATGGCTCATAGAGCCGCAAGAGGAGGTTGAACAAGGTGGACTTCCCCGCCCCGCTCGGCCCAACGACGGCCACCGTCTCGCCAGGCTCGGCCGTGAAGCTGAGCCCGTCCAGGGCGCGCGTTCCATCCGGGTATTGGAAGGACACGTCTTCAAAGGCGAGGGCGCCGCGCAAATCTGCCGGCAGGCCGCCGGCTGCCGGGGCGCCTGGACCGGGCGGCGCGCCAGGCGACGCGCCGGTGATCTCAGCCACGCGCTCGGCCGCCGCGCTGCCTTCCTGGGCCACGGTGTTGATCGAGCCCAGGGCGCGCACCTCCGGCGCGGCGACGCCAATAAGGCCGATGACGCCGAGCAAGTCGCCAAGGGTATTCGTGCCGTCAGAGATGCGCCAAGCGACAAAGCCGAGAAGCGCGGCAATCGCCACGCCGCCGACAATTTCCAGCACCGGATCGACGCCGGCCCGCTGGCTGAGCACCCTAAGGAACAGCCGCGAGCGCTCGGCGAATCCGGCCCGCGCGCGGTCTTTCTGATAGGCCTCAAGCCCATAGGCCTTCACCGTCTGGGCGGCTTGCAAGCCCTCCGACAAAAGGGCTGTGACTTCGCCGATTTGCTGCTGGGCCTTTTTCGAACGGGCGCGGACCGCATTGCCCAAGGCGACCACCGGGCCCAGCGCAACCGGGTAGACCACCGCGATGATCAAGGCGAGCTGCCAATCGATGATGAAGAGATACGCCAAGACGCCAATCACAGTCGCCAGGCTCTTGGTCAGATTGTTTGCCAGGCGCAGCGCCGCATCCCGGATCGCGTTCACGTCATTGATGAAGCGCGAGACGAAATTGCCCGACGCCGTCTGGGCTAGGCGGGCGAAATCGCCGTCGGTCAGCGCGTCGAACTGGACCGACTGGATCGATACAAGCCCGCGCTGCACGCCGGTATTGTTGGCCAAGGTCATGGCGTACATGGACGCCGCGCGCAGGCTGGTCAGGGCGACGATGCCGCCAAGGCCGAGCCAGATCCAGGCGCGTCCCCCGGCTGCGCCCAAGACCTCAGCCACCGCCTCAACGGGCGCGCAGGCCCCGCCCGCGCCGCCCTCGATTTGGCATTGAAGCGCGTTACCGACATAGGCGAGCATCGCGCCGTAGCCGACGCCGCACGCCGCGGTGACGAGCGCGAAAAGCGTACCGGCGATGAACCAGTTTCGATGGGGCCAGAAATGTCGCCGCAACAGGCCGGAGAGCGCGCCGCGCGCCCGCCGCAGGACCTGGGCGTCAGACGGCGTGCTGATTTCCCGTCTCCGGATCGAGGAGCTTATGGGCATGGAGGATAAAATAGCGCATCTCGGCATGGTCCACCGTGCGCTGGGCGGCAGACTTCCAGGCGTCATAGGCCGCTTCATAATTGCCGAACGCGCCAACGAAATCGAGCTTGGACAGGTCTTCAAACTCGACTTCGGTGACGTCTTTCAGCTCGCCACCAATGACGAGGTGGAGCAATTGTTTCATCGGCATTTCGGCATCTGACATGGCACGTCTCTCGGCAGGTTTCCGGCGGTCTGACACAGGCGCCTCTGGCGTGTCCACCGGGGCATACACATCGGCTCCAGACGGGCGCAGCACGCCCTCGGTGCGCTGCACTAACAGACGATGCAAGCGCTTGCCAGCAGCGATCAAACTGCGCTGGGCCGGGAGGCGGCGGTTGAACTGGAAGGCCTCGCCGAGATGGGTGCTGGCAACGCCGCCGGCCTCCGCCACGAGCAGGGCGCCGGCGGCCAGGTCCCAATCGGACTTTTGCGCCATGGCCATGGTGGCGTCCCACCGCCCGCACGCCACCCAGGCAAGGCGCAACAGTGTTGCGTTCGGTCTGGGGTCGGCCATCGTCACATCGGGCCATGGCTTGGGCCAGCCGGGGTGGCGAAGCATTTGCGTGCTTGCAATCATGCGGCACCCCTCAAGGCGCGCCTGGGTGCTTGCAAAGACCGGGGCCCCATTCAAGGACGCCCCGCGGCCGGCCTCGGCAACGTACAGCTCACCTAAATCGGGAGCGAAGACCACGCTGGCCACGGGCTGGCCATGCTCCACCAGAGCGATCCCGATACACCAGTGGGGATCGCCAGGGCGGATGTAGGCCTTGGTTCCGTCGATTGGATCAACGACCCAAACACGGTCACGCTGGCGGGCGGGGAAATGATCGGCGGTCTCCTCCGAGAGCCAACCGTAAGCCGGTCGCGCGGCTTTCAAGCGCTTGGCGATCAGCCGGTCCACGGCAAGGTCCGCCTCGGTTACTGGATCGCCGGGGGCCTTCTCCCAAGCCGTCCGGGTTGCCTGACCGCGCAGCGACTGAGCTAGCGCGCCGGCCTTGCGGGCGATGTCGATCATCGTCTCCAGGTCGGCGCTGAGGCAGGCGTCAGTCACCGGCAATCGACATGTCCTCGATGAGAAGGCTCGGCGCATCCCGCGACCCGCGCAGCTCAAGATCGGAGGCCGGCACAAGGCGAGCAAACATGGACGGCAAGTCGCCCGCGATGGTCACTTCGGCGACGGGATAGGCAATCTGCCCGCCCTCGAACCAAAAGCCGGACACGCCGACCGAATAGTCGCCCGTGTTTGGGTTGATCGATGGGCCAAACATATCGGTTACCAGAAGGCCTTTCTGGACCTCGGCCATCATCGCCTTGGGGCTTTGCTGGCCCGCTTCGACGACGACGTTCGACGGGCTCACACCGGGCGGATCGCCAAATCCGAGCGACGCATATCCGTTCGGCTCAAGACCGAGCTGGCGCGCCGATGGCCCATTCAAAAGCCACTCGGTGAGCACCCCATTTTCGATGATTGCGCGCTCGCGAACCGGGCGGCCCTCCCCATCATGGGCGCGCGAGCCCATGCCCCGCAGCCGAAAGGGTTGGTCGACGATGTTGACGTCACTGCGAAACACCGCCTCGCCCAGCTTGTCTTTGAGAAAGGAGACACCGCGAGCAATCGACGGCCCAGAAATGGCCCCAAGCAGCGACCCGACCAAGCTTGCCGATAGTCTCCGGTCATAGATTACAGCCGCCTTCTGGGTTGCGAGCTTGCGCGGCGACAAGCGGGCGACGGTGCGCTCGCCAGCGATCCGTCCAATCGTCTCTGGCGCCGGCATGTCTTCCAGGTAGCGCGCCGTGCGGCTCTCATAATCGCGCTCCATCTTGCCATCGGCTTCGGCGACGGCCGCCAATCCCAGGCCCAGGCTCGAGGCCGTCTTGCCGGACTGGAACCCTTGGCTCGACATCAGCCAGCGCGTGCTGCGCGACCAGCCGATCCCGCAGCTGGACACCTGCTTCACGCCGGCAACGGCGCAGGCCGCAGCCTCGGCCTCCAGGGCGCGCCGCTCCAAATCCTCGTCCGGCACATCAACATCGCCGTCGAGGTCCAACTCGCGCAGCTGCGTTTCCAGTCCGTCGCTTGGCGCAAGGCCGGCATGGGGGTCCTCCGGGGCGACTTTCGCCATGGCCACACAACGCTCCGACAGAGCGGCGAGCCCCGCTTTGGACAAATCGGAACCTGACACATGGGCCATGCGCTGGCCGAAAAAGCACCTTAGCGCGAGGGCTTGGGATTCCGCGCGCTCGATTGACTCTAGCTTACCGCCCAAAACGGCGACGTTGACGCCTTCAGAGACCGACATCCGGCCATCGGCGGCCGTTGCGCCGCCATCGAGACAGGCCTGGATCGCGGCCTCGAGCGCGGGGTGGCTTTGTTCAGGCGGAGCTTTCATCAGGAGGATTTGGGCCGTTCGGGGCGATTCCTCAAGGCCGCCAACGACGCAGCGCGCAGCTCGTGGTCCTAACTGTCCATCCGGGCATCGGGAAGACGGTCATTAATGTCGTCGCGGATGTCCAGCAGGGTCACGATCAGGCCGCAGATCAAGCTCGCCACGATCCAGCCGGCAAACGAGAAGACGAGGAAATCAACAATCTGGGCCAAGGCTCCAGACATGTTCAGCACCTGTCCGCTCCACGCGCCGGCATTATACAGGCCAAGGCCGATGCCACCGATGATTACCGCCACATAGGCCACGTAAACCATCGTCCGGAAACTGTTGATAATGAAGAACTTCATTGGCTACCCTCACTCATGTTCTTCTGAACTATTCGAGATTTAGCGGCGAGCAGTCCACCGCCGCCTCCAGTAAAAAGGCACCGAGCGCGCCTTGCTGCGCGACGGTCAACTGGTCGAGCCGTCCGGTGTCTGACCGGGCTGCATCGACCATGGCGCGGTAGAGGTCGCGGTCCATGTCGGCCTCGGCTTTTTCAGCCATGCAAACGCTGGTTTCCGCATCCAAGCCGGCTTCTTCCAAGGCCGATTGCATCGCCGCGCGGTCTCCCCCACTGCCGCACGAGGCAAGGACCAACAGTCCGGCGAGCCCCGTGGCGGCATTCCTAAGCATCATTGCACCGTCCCTCTACGCTGGAACGCTATGTTCCATGTAATCAAAGCGGTGACCAGAGGAAACACGCACTACTCCCGGCGCAGGAGGCGATCGATATTCAGGCGTGACCCAAATGTCTCAAGGAACTGTGCCTTGATGGCCGCGCGGTCATAGTCTTGCTCAATCCACTCCAGGAAGGATTTTCGCTCGCCCTCAGGCGCGCGCAGATATGTCTCAAAGACATGGTCAAGGAGGCCGGTTTTGCCCTGCTTGACGTGCAGATACTTAAGGGAAAGCTGGCCCAGCGCCTCCTCCACCGACGCCTGCTCGCGAAACAGTTTGTAGAACACCGACATGATCCCGGCCCGGTCGGCTCCGGATTTACAGTGCATCAAGGCCGGGTAGCGGATCGTGTTGAATAGGTCCCGCGCGCCGAGCACCGTCTCCACGGTCGGCGTGTCGCGGGAGAAAACCTGGAAATCGACGAGGTCGATCCCGTGAGCCTGACAGGCCTCACGCTCCAACAGGTAGTAGCCGCGGGTGGAGACACCGCGCAGATTGATGATCGTTTTGATCCCGCGCAGGCGCTTGTGGCGCGCGATTTGTTCCGGCGAAGGCTGATTAGACCGCCACATTTCCGGTGACACCTGGTGCAGGTTTTGGAAGCGCAGGCGTAGAAAGCCATGGTCAGCCCAGATCAGCTCGCGGCGCGCGCGGCGCCGCCCATCGCGCGTCGATAAATCGGCCGCAATGTGGCGCGGCTTTTTCTTGCGCAGTTTGACCATGCCCGGGGCCCTAGTCCCCCGCCTGGGGCCTGGCAAGCCGGCCAGGTGTCAAAACCGGCGGGCCACGGAAATCACGACGCTGCGCTCATCGAACCGGCCACTGAACTCTTCGCGTAAGGCGATGGCGAGATCGCCGAAGGGATGTCGATACAGAAGGCCAGCCTCGAACTTGTCCGACCGGCTCTCCTCGCTTCCGCGCTCGAGCCATATCTGATTGGTGATGTAGAGATCGCGGTAGATTTCGCGGCCGGCGCCGATTTCAAGACGGTCGCGCCAACACCCCTGGTCGTGAATCCGCGTGGCGACATCGGCAAAGCCGTACCATCGCGCGCCGTCCCAGCGCCCACTGGCGCCGCCCGTCAGCCGGGCTTCGCCGCCAATCTCATCGCAGCCGCGCACCCCGCCAATGGCCGCGCCGTACACAGCGCCCATTTCGACAGAAACCAGCGCGGTGTCGCGCTGCCAGAGATTTCTTCGCACCGTGGCGCGGAACCCCTCGCGGCTAAAATCCTTGGCGTCGACGAAATCGACGCGCTCGGCTTTTGCCGTCACCGTCCATTTCGGCGCGATGCCGTATTCGCCATAGAAATCATAGCGCACCGCATCCAGGCCCTCGACCCGCTCAGCAGCCACCGATGCGCGCGCATAGGCGTCGCCCTGGGGTTGAACCCAGGGCCCCGCATACGCAACGTCAGCTCCGGCCCAAAACGCCAGCCCGCCAGCAATGTGTCCCCTCATGCGAGGAGCTTAGACACCCCGCCGCGAATTGCACACCCCCGACACGCCGCTTCGGCGCCGCTTTGGCGCCGCCGACGATTAAAGCCGGTAGCGGATCTGGTCTGACCAAAATCGCTCAAGCCGCGAAAGGGACTTGTTCAAGTGCGAAAGGTCGTTGGGGCGCACGCTGGCCGTGGGCTCGAGCGCAGCGGCCTGCTTATCGAACATGGCCGACACGCGAGCGCGCACCTTTTTGCCCCGTTCGGTCAGGCGAAGGTGAACCGCGCGCTTGTCCGAGCGGGACCGGCGCTGTTCAAGATAACCGCCTTCCTGAAGCTTCTTGATATTGTAGGACAGGCTTGTACCTGCGAAGGCGCCGCGGGCCCGAAGCGCCGACGCCGGCGTTTCCGTGTCGCCAATCTCATAGAGAAGCAGAGCCTGGACGCCGGTCAGCGACCGCTCTCCCCCCCGCTCGAGATCGTCCTTGACCACATCGTGGAGCCGCCGGTGGGCCTGCTCCAGAAGGGACAAGGATTTGAGAAACGATTGTGCGATCGTGTCCGCAGACTCCTGCGCCACGCCCAATTCAGTTGTCATATCCATCACCACTCAACTTTTGTTGTAGTTTGATTGGATATAAGGCCTGAGCCCTAAGATATTGATAACCGGAAGCTTTGTAGGCCCAGGGAAGGTTAAGGAAGCGGCCTATGCGTTAACTATAACACATTTGCCAGGCGCTGTTTTAGTCTTCGAAGGCGAGCTCATCGTCGCCAAGGGGCGCGAAATAGGCCTCAACCTGAGCTTGGCTCACTGCTTCTAACGTCTCAGGAGACCATTTAGGCGAATTGTCCTTATCAAGGATGACCGCCCGCACCCCTTCCAGGAAGTCAGCGCTCTGGACCTTGCGCCAGCCAATCCGGTACTCCATCGCCATATTGTCTTCAAACCGCTCAAGCGCGGCGCCAATCTGCAATTGGCGCAGGGCGACTTTCACCGTCTCGGGCGATTTCGCGGCGAGCTGGCTGTATTGAACCTGGGCCCAGGGCGAAGGATGGGCGGCAAGGGCGGCGGCGATCTCTTCGGCGGTCGGCGCCGAAAACGTCTCCTCAATCGTCTCCAAATGGGGTTCGAACGCGCCGGGCGGGACCGGATGGGACGCGCGAGAGAGAATTTCGCCCAGCATTTCCGCAGCGCCTCCCGAAAAGTCCGCCTCTAACACCTGCTTCTTCAGGTTCGGAAGCAACTCCGAAGGCAAAAAATGGCTGGCAATATGTGCGGCGGCCACGTCTCCGCCCTTCAGCCGGGCGCCGGTGAGCGCAAGCCAAGTGCCCAAATGACCGCGCAAGCGCGGAAGGAACCAGCCGCCGCCGACATCGGGAAACAGGCCGATCCCGGTTTCTGGCATGGCAAACACGGTCCGCTCGGTCGCCACTTGGTGGCTGCCATGGACAGACAGGCCGACCCCGCCGCCCATGGTCACGCCATCCATCAGCGCCAGCACGGGCTTGGGAAACCGCGCGATTTCCACATTCATCCGATACTCGGCGGCGAAGAAGGCCCGCGCCTTAGCGCCGTCGCCGGCCCCGCTTTCGGCCAACATGCGAATGTCGCCGCCGGCGCAAAAGCCGCGCGTGCCGTCGGCATGGTCGATCATCACAAGGTGGACTGACGCGTCGCTGCGCCATGCCTTCAGCGCGGCAAGGATCGCCTCACACATGGGCAAGGTCAGCGCGTGCAGGGCGGCCGCCCGGTTCAGCGTGATGCGCCCGACACCGCCGGCCGCGGAAATTAGGACGTTCTGATCCATTTGCCGCCTCCTTTAAGGCCGAGCGGGACGCCGGCCCGCCCGCTCAAGACGACAGCATATCCCGAGAGATGATGACCCTCATGATTTCATTCGTGCCTTCCAGGATTTGATGGACCCGCAAATCGCGCACGATTTGCTCCACCCCATAATCGGAAAGGTAGCCATATCCGCCATGGATTTGCAGCGCCTCATTGGCGACTTTGAAGCCGGTATCGGTGACGAAACGCTTGGCCATGGCGCACCAGCGTGTCGCGTCAGGGCTTTTGCCGTCTAGCCGGGCTGCCGCTTCATAAAGCATCACGCGAGCGGCCTGGAGCTCGGTCTCCATGTCGGCCAGCTTGAATTGAACCGATTGAAAATCTGCGATCGGGCGCCCGAATTGTTCGCGCTCCTTGGCGTAGTCAAGCGCCTTATCGAGGGCGAGCTGCGCCCCGCCCAGGCTGCAAGCGGCAATGTTGAGCCGCCCGCCATCCAGCCCCGCCATGGCGAACTTGAACCCGTCGCCTTCCGCGCCAATCCGATTGGCCTCGGGAACGCGCGCAGCATCAAACACGACCTGCCGCGTCGGCTGGGACTTCCATCCCATCTTGTGCTCATTGGCGCCAAAGCTGAGACCGGGCGCGTCCTTGGGCACGATAAACGCAGATACGCCCCGCGCGCCTTCGCCCGCGCTCCTGGCCATCACCACATAGACATCGGACGTGCCCGCCCCAGAGATAAATTGCTTCGCTCCGGTAAGCACATAATCGCCGCCGTCGCGCACCGCCTTCGTCTTCATTGCCGCAGCATCGGAGCCTGAGCCAGGTTCGGTCAGGCAATAGCTTGCGATCAGGTCCATTGAGGTGAGCTTAGGCAGCCACTCGGCGCGTTGGGACGGCGTGCCGAACCGGTCGATCATCCAGCTGGCCATATTGTGGATTGAGATGAACGCGGCCGTGGACACATCGCCATAGGACAGCTGCTCGAAGATCAGCACCGCGTCGAGCCGCGTCAGGCCCGAGCCGCCAAACTCGTCGCTGAGATAGATGCCGGCGAATCCCAGCTCGGCCGTTTTGCGGATGACATCGACGGGGAAATGGCTTTCGGCATCCCAGGCTGCTGAGTGGGGCCGCAGCTGGTCGCCGGCAAAGCGTTTGGCCATCTCTCGGATCATGACCTGTTCGTCGGTAATCGGCGCTGTCACTGGAATCGCTCCCCGGCTCACTTACTTGTGATCAAAGATGCCATGGCAGGAGGCCGGGTCAATGGGACGCTTGGCAACGGGATACGCCCTGACCCGAGCTGATCCGAGCGAGGTCTTGGCCCTGATCGACATCAATGTGGCCAGCGACACATTGTTTGCAGAGACCGGGCTGATCCGCGCTGAAGATCTGGGCGACCACATTCCGGCGGCCTTTATTGAAGCTGGCATCCGGGAGCGCGAGGTGTTTGTTGTGCGCGAGGAGGCCGCCGAACCGGTCGGCTTCACGCTCACATCCCTGCGCGGCGGGGCGCTTTATCTCGACCAGATCAGCGTTCACCCCGGGCATGGCCAGAAGGGGCTCGGCCGCGCCCTCATGGAGCGGGTGTTCGAAGACGCCCGCCAGCGCCGGTTTAAGTACATTATCCTGTCGACGTTCCGGGATGTGGCCTGGAATGGGCCGTTCTACCGATCCCTTGGCTTCCACGAATTGAAACGGGGCGAGTTGAGCGATTGGATGCTCGATCTGGAAGCCGCCCAGGCCGAGAGCCTAGACACGACAAAACGCTGTTTCATGCGCAAGCGCCTGCGCTGGTTTTAGATCGCTTCCACGTTGCGATTGAAACTGCGCATCGCGCGTTGGAAGTGCAGCAGGCCGTAAATGCCGAAGCTGACGATCGCCAACAGACCGAAGATTATAAGGGATCCTATCAAAGCGACGGCAAGATTCTCGCCCAGCCCCAAATCGTCACTGGCGATATCGGGGTGGATGCCGAAAATCGTGCCCAGCACCATCGTCAGGGCAAAAATACTCAGGGCGTAGTAACGAACCGCGCGCCAAACGCGCCGACGCCGGAAGTAATACCGGAACGGAAACACCACGATGGCAATCACGACAAGAACGAAGAAAAACGTGCCAAGCCCGTCCAGCATCAGGGCCTGACGGATGGCCTCGCCCGTATCGACGTCGTAACCGCCATAGACGGCCAAGCCAGCAAGCACGGCCGCGATAACCACCTCAAACCACTTAAACGGCAGGAAATCGCGTCGGCCCTTCACCGCGCCTTGCTGGCGACGGGTGGCCGCGACGACTTTCTCAACAGTTTCAGCTTGAAGCGGGGGCTCATCATGGTCTGGCGCGGCTGCGGTTGGGCTTGAAGGCGCTGCAGACGGCGGCGAGGCCGCGGCGCCAGGCGCTTGGGTGGCCTGCGCCGGCGCCGGTGAGACGCGGCCGGACATGCCGCCGCGCTCAGTTTGCAATTCGGCCGCAAGGCGCCCGGCCAATTCGTTCACTTTGGCCAGGGGGTTGGGATGGATTTGCAGCCAATTTCGGGCTGCAAGTTCGTAAAGATAATGGCCGCGCGGTTTGGTATCCTCGACCAGAACCGGGATCACTTCCTTGTCCAACGTATCGGCGATCGCGAGCTCTTTTTTGAGCTGTTTGGACTCGTTGCACTCTTCAGAAAACAAGATCACCAGGGCGTGGGAGCCCGTCAGCCCCGCGACAATCGCCTCGCGCCAGTCTTCGCCGCCCTCGATGCGCTGGTCCCACCACACATCCAAGCCCACCGCGGTCATCGCATCGACCAAGGCCTTCGCCAACTCCTGGTCGGTGCGCCGGTAACTGAGGAATATGTCGTAAGCCATGGTGCGTGCCTTCCCTGCCCTGTTCTAATCAGAGCCCGTGCGGGAAGGCCAGCATCACTTGGCCGCCTTGGGGGTCTCGGGCCGAGCTGGCGGGTGGTGACACACCGCGCCTTTGTGTGCAGATACCCCCCATGAGACCGCATACCCAAACCTTCCCGGCCACGCGGCTGCGCCGGCTACGCCAGGCGCCCTGGATACGCAGCCTTGTCGCCGAACATGTGCTCACGCCCAGCGATCTGGTCTGGTCGATTGTGGTGCATGACGGAGCGCAGCCCAAAATAGAGGTCGAGTCGATGCCCGGCGTCGCCCGGCTTAGCCTGGACGAGCTGGAAAAAGCCGGCGCGCGGGCGGCCGCGCTCGGCATCCCTGCTGTCGCAATCTTCCCCTTCATAGACCCGGCCCTGAAAGACCAAGACGGCAGCGAGGCGCTCAACCCGGACGGCCTTGTGCCCCGCGCGATCCAGGCGCTGAAGGCAGCAGCGCCCCAGGTGGGGGTCATCTGCGATGTCGCCCTGGATCCGTTCACCAGCCATGGCCATGACGGCCTGCTCGGCGGCGGGGACTATGTGCTCAATGAGGCCACCACCGAAGTGCTGGTGGCCCAGGCCCTGCTCCAAGCCAACGCGGGCGCCGATGTGGTTGCCCCCTCTGACATGATGGATGGACGCATCGGGGCCATTCGCGGGGCGCTGGAAAAAGCCGGCTTCGTCAACACGCTCATCCTGTCTTATGCGGCGAAATATGCATCCGGCTTTTACGGGCCCTACCGCGATGCCATTGGCTCAGCCACGGCCCTGGTTGGTGACAAGAAGACCTACCAGCAAGACCCGGCCAACACAGACGAGGCCCTGCGCGAAGTGGCCATGGATATCAGCGAAGGCGCTGACATGGTGATGGTGAAACCGGGCCTGCCCTATCTCGACATCGTCCGGCGCGTGTCCGAGACGTTTGCGATTCCGACCCTCGCGTTCCAGGTGTCGGGTGAGTACGCGCAGATCATGGCTGCATCCGAACGCGGCTGGATCGATGGCGAGCGGGTGATGCTGGAGACCTTGCTCAGCTTCAAGCGCGCTGGCGCGGCGGGGATCGTGACGTATTTTGCCGATAGGGCGGCGGAAACGCTTTCATGACGCCAGAAGCGCCGGGGCGCCCGGGCCGCCGCGCCCTCAGGCGTCCCACGTCTCGTAGCGGGCGCGGACATCTGCCACGCCTGCCGCAATAATCTCCCGCAATACGCCCTCATCCACATCGGCCAGCTTGTTGATGTACAGGCAGGCCTTGCCGAGCTTGTGCTTGCCCAGTCGCGCGAGCCTCTCAGCCATTTCCGGGCGCTCATATCCCGGCATGACATAGAGGCTCAGGCTCGATTTGCGGGGGGAGAAGCCGGTCATCAGCATGTCCCCCTCCCGCCCGCTCTCATATTTGTAGTGGTAGCGCCCATACCCGATGAGGGTGTCGCCCCACATTTGCGGCGCGAGGCCCGTCACCTCGTGAAAAATCACCAAAAGCCGCTCGGCGTCTGCCCGGCGCGTGTCATGGGCTATCCCGGCAATGAAGGCCCGCGGGTCCTCAAGGGTGGGTTTCGTCTTGTTCCCGGCCATGGCCGAGACGTGCCGCCGCGGGGCCGGCATGTCCATCCCCTGCCCGAAAACAAAAGCCCCGGACGCGGGGTCCGGGGCCGTGTCAAAGCGCAGGGCGAGCGCCCTATTCCTTGGGTTCGATCACTTGGCGGCCACGATACATGCCGGTCTTAAGGTCGATGTGGTGGGGCCGGTGCAGCTCACCGGTCTCCTTATCTTCGACGTAGGGCTTGGCCGTTAGCCGGTCATGGGCGCGCCGCATGCCCCGCTTTGATGGCGTGGTCTTTCTTTTGGGAACAGCCATGATGGGATCCGATAGGTTGTGAGGCGCAGCGCCCGCGTGTCCAAAGCGCGCTTCCTACAGACACAGACAGGCCCGCGCAACCCGCTGCGGCATCTAAACCAGGCGGCTTTGGGTGACGGCGGCGCGGATAAAGCTTGAAAACAGGGGATGGGGCGCGAACGGACGGGATTTCAGCTCCGGGTGGAACTGGACCCCGATAAACCAAGGATGGCCTGGCAGCTCAAAGATCTCAGGCAACCGCCCGTCGGGCGACATGCCAGAAAACCGCAAGCCCGCCGCCTCCAGCCTTTCCAGATAAGCTGGGTTGACCTCGTAGCGGTGGCGGTGCCGCTCATGGATCAGGTCTTCGCCATAAATCTCACGCACGCGAGAGCCTTCGCTCAGCTGCGCAGGATAGGCCCCAAGGCGCATGGTCCCGCCCTTTTCGGTCTGGGCCGTGCGCACCTCTTTCTCATTGCCCCGGATCCACTCCTCCATCAGGGCCACCAACGGCTCGCCGGGCCGGCCAAACTCCGTCGTTGTCGCCTCACTAAGCCCGGCCATGTTCCGCGCCGCCTCCACGACGGCGAGCTGCATGCCGTAGCAAATGCCCAGACACGGCACGTTGCGCTCGCGGGCAAACCGGGCCGCGCGCATCTTTCCAAAGGCGCCGCGCTCGCCGAACCCGCCGGGCAAGAGGATGCCATGGACGCCTTCGAGCAGGTGTAGCGGGCGGTGGCCATCATCGAATTGTTCTGAATCGATCAGCTTCACTTCAACGCCGACGCGATTGGACAATCCGCCATGGTCGAGTGCTTCGGTGACCGACTTATAGGCGTCGGGCACATCGGTGTATTTGCCAACCAGGCCAATACACACCGAGCCATCAGGCGCATGGATCATCTCGCCAATTCGGCTCCAGCGTCCGAGATCCGGCTCGGCCGCCTCGCCAATCCGAAAATGGTAGAGGACCTCATCATCCAGGCCTTCTTCATGGTAGGCGCCCGGCACATCATAAATGTGGCCAACGTCGCGCGCCTCGATCACGCTGGAGGCGCGGACGTTACAGAAATTGGCGATTTTGCGTTTCTCCGTGTCCGGGATTGGCCGGTCGCAGCGGCACAGGAGAATATCTGGCTGGATACCGATCGAGCGCAGCTCTTTCACCGAGTGCTGTGTCGGCTTAGTCTTCATCTCGCCAGCCGCCGGTATGTAGGGCAGCAGGGTCAGGTGCAAAAACACCGCCCGCTCGGGGCCCAGCTCCTGGCCGAGCTGGCGGATCGCCTCGAAAAACGGCAGCCCCTCAATGTCGCCGACCGTGCCGCCGATTTCGCACAATACGAAATCGACCCCCTCCCCAGGATCGGCCAGCACGAAGGCCTTAATCGCATCCGTCACATGGGGGATGACTTGAATGGTGGCGCCGAGATAGTCGCCGCGCCGCTCGCGATCGAGGATCTCGCGGTAGATCTGACCCGTGGTGATGTTGTCGCTCTTGCGGGCATTCACGCCGGTAAAGCGCTCATAATGGCCAAGGTCGAGGTCGGTCTCTGCGCCGTCATCGGTGACGAACACCTCGCCGTGCTGGCGCGGGCTCATCGTGCCTGGATCGACGTTGAGATAAGGATCGAGCTTGCGCAGGCGAACGCCATAGCCGCGCGCTTGCAGCAGGGCACCCAGGGCCGCGGAGGCAATGCCTTTGCCGAGCGAGGAGACCACGCCGCCGGTGATGAAGATATAGCGGATCATGGAAGGTGAACCTGTTGCGATTCGGCCTGACCCAAGAAGCCCCTCACCCGCGTCGCACCGTCACTGGGGCGCCCCGTCGCCGGCCGTGTCGTCCTCCGGCTCGGCGCTCGGCGGTGGGTCGAGGCTGAGCTCGGTCTCGCCGAGCTCGGCCGGCGACCCGTCAGGCGCCGCGCTTGGGCCAGGGCCGTCCAGATCGAGCGGCGTCTCCACAGGCTCGCTCGGCAGCAAGTCGATGTCTGGGTCCAGCACACGCTCGTCGATGATGCTGTCACCCTCGGGATCGATGGTGGCCCCGGCGGCTCGCTCGGCGTCGCTCAGACTGTCGTCGGTGCGCGCTGCAAGCGTCGTCAAGGTAAGACTGGTCACAAAGAACACGGCCGCGAAGATCATGGTTGTGCGCACAAGCGCGCCAGCCGCGCCGCGGCCCGACATCAGCCCGCCGCCGGGTCCGCCGCCGCCAATGCCCAGGGCACCGCCTTCAGAGCGCTGGAGCAACACCACCGCCGTCAGCGCGATGCACGCCAGAATGTGGACTACAAGAATAACGTTTTGCATGCAGCAGTGCCTAAGCCGTCTTCAATCCCCGCGCATTAGGCCGGATGACCGTGCACGCCAACCCTGTTTCGGTAAATTGGGTCAGCCCGCCGCCTCGTAGATGGCCAGGAAATCGGCAGCCTTCAAGCTCGCGCCGCCGATGAGCCCGCCATTCACCTCAGGAACCGACAGAATCTCGCGCGCATTGGCCGGCTTCATCGAGCCACCATAAAGAATGGGCACGTCGGCGCCAGTCTCTGGCATCTGGCTGGCCAATTGGGCGCGGATAGCGCCGTGCACTTCGGCGATCTGCTCGGTGTTGGCCGTGCGACCGGTGCCGATGGCCCAAATCGGCTCATAGGCCACCACGAATGGGCCTTGTGAGGGAGATGTCGGAAGCGATCCCTCCAATTGCCGGGCGGTGACAGCGAGTGTCTCACCGGCGTCGCGCTGCGCCAGCGTTTCGCCGACGCAGATAATCGGCGTAAGGCCGGCCGCCATGGCAGCAGCGGCCTGGTTTGCGATCTGGCTATCGCCCTCGCCATGGTCGGCGCGGCGCTCAGAATGGCCAACGATGACAAAAGCCGCGCCGGCATCTGCAAGCATGGCCGCGGAGATGTCCCCCGTATGGGCGCCGGAGGCCTGCGTATGGCACGTCTGGCCGCCGATTTTCAGGCGGCTGCCCTGGGCGAGGTCTGCCATCGCGGCCACCAGGGTGGCCGGCCCGCACAGCGCGATGTCGGCGGCCTGGTGCGCGCGACCGAGCGCGTCAATAACAGCCGAGACCTCGCTGAGACTTGAACGCAGACCATTCATCTTCCAATTGCCGGCAATAAGCGTGCGTGGCATCGCGGCGGCCTCCCTTGTCTTGGCTTGGCGCCTCGCCTAGCAAGCAGGAGCGGTGCCATCAATGCGGCGGCCCAAGCCAGGCGGCCGCCATCAAGAGTGAAAGTCTGCGTGCATGCTCACCTCACTTAGAGAGCTTCTCAGATCGAAATGGGTCGGCGGTTTGGTGTTCGGTCTGATCATCGTCTCAATGGCGCTGTGGATCGACTTGCCAAGCCTGGCCGGCGGTATGGGCAATCAGGCCGTACAGGCCGGATCGCGCAGCTTCACCATGCAAGAGTTCGACACCCGGCTTGAACAGGTGCTCCGCAGGCAGCGCCAACAGGGCGGCGTGGCCACCCGGCGAGAGGCCGTTGAGCGCGGGATTGTCGACCAGCTGTTTGCTGCGGAAACCGCCCGCACCACCAATCTGGGTTATGGCGCAGAGATCGGCGCCGCCGCCTCGGAAGGCTATTCGACCGCCAGGGTGCTCGCCGACCAAAATTTCGTCGACCCGGTATCGGGCGCGTTCAATGCCGACCTTTATCGCCAGATCCTGAGGACCAACCAATTCACCCCCGCACTCTACGAGCAGAACCTGCGCGACACCCGCACCCTGGGCACCCTAGTGGCAGGCATCGAAGGCGGCCTGGACATACCGGCAGGCTTTTCCGAGCTTCAGGCCACCTATCTGGCCGAGAGCCGCGAGGTCACATGGCTCGTGGTCGACGGCGCCGATGGCGGCGGGGTCGAGCCGCCAAGCGACGAGGCGCTGGGGGCGTTCTTCGCCGAGGAAACCGCGCAATTTAGCGTGCCTGAACGCAGGGTCCTTTCCATTTTGACCCTATCGCCGAGCGATTTTCTGCACACCGTCGAGGTCTCGCCCGAGGATCTTCGCGCGCTCTACGAAACGCAAAAGACCCAGCGCTTCTCCGGCCCTGAGCGCCGGCGCTTTCTTGAAGTGGCCGCCACCAGCGAGACGGCCGCGTTGGACGCATTCGGCCGCCTCGCCGGCGGGGCATCGCCCGACACGTTCACCGGCGGCGACATCGCCTCGGCCCAGCCGCGCACCGCCTTGCAAGCCGAGCTCACCAATCCTGAGCTCACCGAAGCCCTATTTGACCAGGCCGCGCGTCCAGGCGCCGTTGTCGGCCCGTTCCAGACAGGGAATGTGTGGCTGGTCGCCCGGCTGGACGAAGTGATCCCCGGCACACCTTTGCCTTTCGAGTCGGTGAGCACGGTGATCAAAGAGGAGTTTGCGGCGCGCGAGGCGGAAAACCTGTTCCTCCAGGCCGAAAGCCAGCTCTTTCAACTCATCGGGCAGGGGTTGAGCCTTAAGGAAATCGGCGCTGAGCTCGGCGCGCCGGTCTTGACCTATTTGCCCCTGTCTGCGGGCGCGGCGACCGCTGACGGCGTGGTCATCCCTGACCTTGCGGCCAACCGCCCGCTCATGGACGCCGCATTTTCAGGCCGCGTCGGCGACGTCACCGATCCCGTAGAAGGCGACACGCAGGTCGCTCTTATCGAGGTCCAGGAGGTGCTTGCGCCCTACACGCCTAACCTTGCTGACATTCGCAGCCAAGTTGAGGCCGCCTACACGGCCCGCGAAAGCGCCGAAAGCCTGCAGCGATTTGCCAGCGCCCTCGTCGAAGACATCCAGGCCGGGACGCGCACACTTACCGAGGTTGCCGAGGGGCTCGGCAAGCCGCTCCAATCGGCGCCGCGCCCCATTTCGCGCGCCAATTATGACGGCGCCCTGCCGCAGCAATTGCTGGTCCCGGTGTTTGAGGCCAGTCAAGGCGATGTCTTCACCCTGCCAGGGCCGGGACCAAACCAGATGTTGCTCGCAGAGCTCACCGCGATCACGCCCCCCGAGGCGGTCGAGATCGAGGTTTTGAGCGGGCTGGTCGGACCGGAGCTGGAGGAATCCGTGCGCGATGATTTCCTATCAGCAATGGAAAGCGGTTTCCGCGACACGCTCGACCTGGACGCCAATCGCGCCGCCTTGGAAGCCTATAAGCGCCAAATCCTGGACCAGCAGTAATGGCCGATACGCTCCATGTACGCCGGCGCATCGGCGACGTTGAGACACCGGTTGGCACACTTCTGAAGCTTGGACCCAATCGCCCGGGCACCTTCCTGTTCGAATCGATTGTGGGGGGCCACCGGCTCGGGCGGTACTCATTTATTGGCCATGATCCCCTGACCTGGTTTCGCGTCCAGGGCGGCGTGGCCGAGACCAGCGCCGATGCAGAGTTCACAGGTGCCCAGCCCCATCCTTCGCCAACGCCTGTCGGCGCCCTGCGCGCCTTTGCCGAGGCGGCGAAAATCGACGGTCCCTCAAGCGACGGGCTTCCACCCATGGCGTCCGGCGCGTTTGGCTATCTCGGCTATGACTTCATCCAACATGTCGAGCCCGTGCGCTTTGCCGCCCGCGACGTGCTTGGCGTGCCCGATGCGTTGCTCGTGATCCCCAAATTGGTGATCATTTTCGACCATCTGCACCAGGAAATCCTGCTTGTCGCGCGCGCGCGCGCCGGCGACGAGGCCAGCGCCAATACCTATCTCGACGCGATCGAGCGCCAGCTCGACGCGCCGTCGCCCATGCCACCTCGGTTTTCGGAGGCCTCTGCTGCGGTCGACTTTGTCTCCAACGCGACCCCGCAGGCGTATTTCGACCATGTCGACCGCGCCAAAGCCTACATTCGCGCCGGCGACATCTTCCAGGTGGTGCCAAGCCAGCGCCTGTCGGCGCCGAGCCCTGCCAAATCCGTGTCGGTCTACCGCGCCCTGCGTCAGCTCAACCCGTCCGCGTTCATGTTCCACATGCACCTCGGCGCGGTGCAATTGGTGGGCTCCAGCCCGGAAATCCTCGTGCGGGTGCGCGGCGGCCGCGTGGCCATCCGCCCGATCGCGGGCACGCGCCCACGCTCCGGCGACCCGGTCGAGGACGCCAAACGCGCCAGCGACCTACTGGAAGACGCCAAGGAAATGGCCGAACACCTGATGCTGCTGGACCTCGGCCGCAATGATGTCGGCCGGGTGGCCGCATATGGCAGCGTTGAGGTGACCGAGCGCTTTGTGATTGAGCGCTATAGCCACGTCATGCACATCGTCTCCCATGTCGAGGGTGACTTGCGCGATGGCCTCACCGCTGTCGATGCGCTGCTCGCTGGATTTCCCGCCGGCACCGTGACCGGCGCGCCCAAGATTCGCGCCATGCAGATCATCGATGAACTTGAGGGCGAGCGGCGCGGCATTTATGGCGGCGCAGTAGGCTATTTTGGCTGGAACGGCGACATGGACACCTGCATTGCCCTGCGCACAGCAGTGATCAAGGACGGCCAGCTCCATCTGCAAGCGGGCGGCGGCGTGGTGCTCGACAGCGACCCGCAATACGAGTTTGACGAGACCCTGCACAAGATTGGCGCCCTGCGCCGTGCGAGCGAAATGGCGCCGAAATTCGAGCATGGCCAATGACCCGCCCGCGCATTCTGATCATCGACAATTACGACAGCTTTACCTGGAACCTCGCCCACTATCTCGAAGAGGTCGGCGCGGCGACCGAGGTCATTCGCAACGACCAGATCAGCGTTGAAGCGGCCCTGGCGCGCGGCGATGATGGCATTGTCCTATCGCCAGGCCCGTGCACCCCCAACGAGGCTGGCATTTGCGTCGATCTGGTCGCCGCGGCGCCGAACGAGCTGCCCATTCTGGGGGTCTGTTTAGGCCACCAGGCGATCGGCCAGGCGTTTGGCGGCGCTGTGGTGACAGCTCAAGAGATCCGCCATGGGAAAATCAGCGCGGTGCGCCACGCCGGCGGCCCCCTGTTCGAAGGCGTGCCCGAAGCCTTTAACGCCGTGCGCTACCACTCTCTGTGCGTCGAGCGCGCGCCCTTGCCCGACTGCCTGACGGCTGAAGCCTGGACCGCCGACGGCGAGATCATGGCGCTCCGCCACCGCGCCCGGCCGGTGTTCGGGGTCCAGTTTCACCCAGAAAGCCTGCTGACCGACCACGGGCAAAGGCTCCTGGCAAACTGGCTTGCACAGACCGGTGAGGCCCACCCAGGCTCGTCTTGAGGCCCGGTCAGCCTGGCTTTCGAAACCGAAGCGTCATGCGGTCGGATTCGCCTATGGCGGCGAATACAGCCTGCTCAGGCGTGCCTTCCTCGGTGGTGGCGAGCGATGGCGGCAGCCGCCACACAATGTCTTCCTCGCTGGGCGTATCCAAGGGGTTGGCGTTTAGCTCGCTGGCAGCATCCAGCTCAAATCCGGCAGCTTCAAAGGAAGCGATGACATATGACTGCTTGAGATACCCCGCGCCGCCGACCGACCAATCATCGCTATTGGCCTCGGGCGCGCGGTGCTGGACCACGCCAACAATGCCGCCGGGCTTGAGCACGGTATAGGCATCGGAAATCGCGCCCGACAAAGTGCCCAATTCGCCCTCGGCCCGGTTGAGATTGTGCAGGGCGCGGATGAACAGCACCGCATCAGCCGTGCCGGCATTCTCCGCAGCCTGGCCGTCGGTCATCTTGAACTGCTGAACATCGGCCCCGTCCGGGCCATACCATTCGCGCGCGCCCTCGGCCCAGGCATCGGCGCGGCTGATGAAACCGTCAATTCCATCCTGCATGTTCGGCGGGAGGATCGCGGGCCAGATCTCATCGGGATAGTGGGCTGCAATTAGCTCGCCTTCAGGCCCAAGATACGGGATCAGGATCTTAGAATACCAGCCGCCGCCCGGCAGGGCTTCGACCACCGTCATGCCAGGCTCAATCTCGAAGAAGGCAATGGTCTCGCCCGGTCGGCGGGCGCCGTAGCGCGCCTGGCTCGTCTCTTCCTGCGCAGCCAGCACGCGCTCCAGCGATGCTTCCGCCTCTGCCGGCAGGCCAGGCTCAGGGGCGGCAGTATCCACGGTTTCGCACCCAGCAAGGGCGAGGGCCCCGGCGGCTGCAAGCATTGAAAGTATACGGGTCATGCGGGCCTCTTTCTTGTCTCTGTCGTCGTTTTCGAACCATCTGGCGCGCCTGTAAAGCAAAACCCTGGCCCGGGACGGGGGTGTTCACGACCCACGCCTCGGGGTATCGACACCGCCATGCCCGAAGCCCTGAAACGCGCCCTTGGCGAACTCCCCGGTGGGCACGCCCTGCCCCGCGGCCTGTTGGAAGGCGCGTTCGCAGAGATCCTGTCCGGTGAGGCCAGCGCGCCGATGATGGCCGCGTTCCTGACAGGACTGGCCGTGCGCGGAGAGACGGCTTCTGAGCTTGTCGCCGGGGCCACCATCATGCGCCAACACGCCCGCCGCCACGACCTCGGCAGCCCGCTCCTCGACACGTGCGGCACCGGCGGCCTGCCTTGGAAGAGCTTGAACACGTCCACCGCGTCAGCCCTGGTCATCGCCGCCGCTGGAGGCCGGGTCGCCAAGCATGGCAACCGCTCCGTGCCGCCGAAGACGGGCAGCGCCGACGTGCTGGAAGCCCTCGGCGTCAACCTTGATGTCGATGACGAGACCCTGCGCCGATGCGTCGACAGCGCGGGCGTCGGCTTCATGTTCGCGCGGACCCACCACAGCGCCATGCGCCACGTCGCGCCGGTGCGCGCCGAGCTTGGCCTGCGCACGATTTTCAACCTGCTCGGCCCGCTGACAAATCCAGCCGGCGCGGACCATCAAATCCTCGGGGTCTCGGACGTGAAATGGCTTGAACCCATGGCCAATGCGTTGGCCCAGCTCGGCACACGCCGGGCCTGGGTGGTGCATGGCATGGACGGCATCGACGAAGTGTCGATCTCGGGGCCGACCCGGGTTGCCGCCGTCGAGGATGGCGCGGTGCGCGTGTTTGAGATCGCGCCGGCCGACGCGGGGCTGACGCCTTCGCCCCTTTCAAGTCTCGAAGGCGAAGATGTGGCCGGAAATGCCCGCGCCATTTTGGAGCTATTAGACGGCCAGGCCGGGCCATTTCGAAATGTAGTCTGCCTGAATGCCGCTTGCGGGCTGCATATTTTAGGCCTGGCCGGCACGCTGGCCGAAGGGGTCTCACGCGCCGGCGCAGTGCTCGACAGCGGCGCAGCGCGGGGCACACTCAAGGCGCTGTGCGCGCTCTCCCACGGCCAGGACGCTTGAGGCGATGGCGCTACTAAAAACGACAGGCACTGCGCTTGACGCCATCCTGGCCTACAAGGTCAAGGAGGTCGCGGCGCGGAAATCCGAAACGGACCTGGCAGGTCTCCTGAAGCGGGCAGACGCCGCGCCGCCGCCGCGCGGCTTTGCCACCGCCCTCACCACAGTGGCCGCTGTGGGCGACAACGCCCTCATTTGCGAGCTCAAGCGCAAAAGCCCATCGGCGGGCGATATCTTGCCCGGGGCTGACCCCTGCGACATCGCCCGCGATTACGAGGCCGGCGGCGCGGCCTGCCTGTCGGTGCTCACCGACGGGCCGAGCTTTGGTGGCTCCCTTGACGATTTGACCGACATCGCCGGGGCGACGCCCCTGCCTCTGCTGCGTAAGGATTTCATGGTCGATCCCTGGCAGGTAATCGAAGCGCGGGCCCACGGCGCAGACGCGATACTGATCATTATGTCTGCCGTCGACGACGCCTTGGCCCGCAGCCTGGGCACGGCCGCCCGCGACCAGGGCATGGATGTGCTCGTCGAGACCCATACGGCCGCGGAGGTTTCCCGCGCCCTCACCCTCGCCCCGGACCTCCTCGGCGTGAACAACCGCGACCTCAAGACCATGACCACCGATCTCGGCGTCACCGCGCGCCTTGCCCCCTCCATTCCCAAAGATGTGGCCCTTGTCTCCGAAAGCGGCATCGCCGCGCCAAGCGACATCATTCAGCTGCGCGAGAGCGGCGCGAGGCGTTTTCTGATCGGCGAAAGCCTGATGAAACAGCCAGACCGCGCCGCGGCGACCCGGCGCCTTAGGGAAGCCGGGCGCATTGACCCAGAACAAGAACGAGTATAGAACAGCTGTGAACATTCGAATCGTCACGGAGTGGAGCGGATGCGGTGCTGACAGCCAAACAAAAAGAGCTTCTGATTTATATCCACGGTAAAATCAAAGAAGACGGGGTCTCGCCATCCTTTGATGAGATGAAAGACGCCCTGAACCTGGCTTCGAAGTCGGGGATACACCGCCTGATCACCGCGCTGGAAGAGCGCGGCTTCATTCGCCGGCTGGCCCACAGGGCGCGGGCGCTTGAAGTCATCAAATTGCCAGAAGCAGCCACGCCCTCGGCGCCGCCGCGCGGACGCCAGACGTTTCGCCCGTCCTTGGTAGCAGCCGGCCATACGGTCGAAGCCCAAATCGGCGCCTCCCTGCCTGTTCTCGGCAAGATTGCCGCCGGTGTGCCCATAGAGGCGATCCAACACGAGGTCGCCCGGGTGGAGACGCCCCAGGACTTTGCCGACAGCGACGCCTATTACGCCCTGGAGGTCGAGGGCGAGTCGATGATCAATGCCGGCATCCATGATGGCGATTTGATCATCCTGAAACGCACCGATACCGCCAATACGGGCGAAATTGTCGTGGCTTTGATTGATGACAGCGAAGCGACGCTGAAGCGTCTGCGCCGTAAGGGCGCCTCGATCGCCTTGGAGGCGGCCAACCCCGCCTTCGAAACGCGGATCTTCGGGCCAGACAGGGTGCGCATCCAAGGCAAGCTGGTGGCCCTGATCCGCCGCTACGATTAGGGCCGGGGGCACCTCGCCCAAGGCCGGCCCGTGCAGGGCGCCGTGCGCTGGGCGCGAACGCTTCCGTCTGCGGCGATCCAGAGTGTGAGCGCGCCTTCTTCGGTGCGGTCGGCCCAGACATAGCTGCCAGGGCACCAGGTCTCACGCCCCTCGGTGAAAAGATGGATCCCGGAGGCCAGATCGCGGCAAGTCAACGCGCCGGCGTCACCATGGTGGAGCGTGACAGGCCCTAAAGGCGTGTCGAACTGGCAGTCTTCGGCGCGGCAGTCCTGGATGATTGGCGCGTTGACAAACCTCAACGGGCCGAGGCCATCGCCCTCAATGAATTGGACCCGGGACATGCCGGCTTCGTCGGCCACATAGACATCTCCCGAGACCGACCAATGCAGCCCAATACGCGGCCCCTGGGCCCAGGCCACGCAGGCAAGTGCGAGAAAAAAGCCCACGAGAAACAGCCGCAAACGGCCAATGGCCATGACAAAACACGACAGCGAAGCAATGAAACCGCCAAGGCTCCACGGCGAGACAGGCGGAAGCTGGCTAAGGAGTGCGGGCGGCCCACGGTCGAAAAAGTGCGCAATCGCCAAAACCCATTCCAAGGTCAGGCCGAACAGACCGATCATCTCATCTGAAAGCCCAAACGGGGCGGCCACGAGGCTGGCGGCCGCTAATGGTGCGCTGAGAAAGGTAATGATGGGCATTGCCATGAGATTGGCCGCCAAGCCAAAGGCCGCGACACGGCCGAAGTGAAACAGGGCAAATGGCGCGGTGGCCAATGCCCCGACGACAGATGTCACCACCAGGGATTGCACTACAAAGAGGCTGCCCCGCGGCGCGGCGCGCTCGGCGGCTGCCCTGCGCCGCGCGCCCCATGCCTCATAGGTCGCGATCAAGGCGCCGGTGGCGGCAAAAGACATTTGAAAACCGGGTGTCATTACGCTGTCGGGATGGAGCAGCACAACGCACACCATGGCAATCGCAAATGAGCGCAGGCTCAGCGCGGCCCGGTCGAACAGGATCGCGCCGAAAAAGATGGCCGCCATGATAAAGGCGCGCTGGGTCGAGACGCTCGCCCCGGAGAGGATGAGATATGCCGCGCAGGCGACCAAAGCGGTCGCAGCTGCGGGCTTTTGTACCGCCACGCGCAGGGCCAGCGGCTCCACCAAGGCGAGCCCGCGGCGCACCATGAGGTAAACCAGCCCGCCGACGATGCCCAAATGCAGGCCGGAAATCGCCAGGATATGCGCCAGGCCCGCCCCGCGCAGGGCCTCGGCGTCCTCCGGGGCCATGAAACTGCGGTCGCCAGCCATCAGCGCGGCGGCGAAACCGCCTGCCTCCGGCCCGGCCGCCTGGTTCACAAACTCGGCAAATTGGCGCCGCAGGCTCGACAGATGGACCCCCAATTGGCCGTCAATCCCGCTCGGCGCGCCGAGGGCGCCGCCCTGGCATCGGCCCATCACATAGCCCACCCCGCCAAGGCCGCGGAACCAGGCCTCCCGCCGAAAATTATAGTCGCCTGAAATCGACGGCGCCGGCGGTGGCCGCAGGACGCCAAAGCAGCGCACAAAGCGGCCAGGCGCCACTTTCAGGTCAAGCCGGTGGGTCATGCGCACGCGGGGCGGCGTTTGGTCTGGCGCCAGTCCGGAGATTGCGTGGACTTGCAGCGTCAGGCGCGGGCCCGAGGCGCCGCGGTCGATGCCGGCGACCCATCCCTCAACGAGGACCGGGCCGAGCCCGGCTTCGATCACTGGCGCCTCAACCATGGACATGCGCGCCTTGCCCGCCGCCCAGCCAAGGGTCAGCCCGAAAACGGCCAATCCGAATACGGCAAGGCTCGGCACGGCATGCACCGCCCCAAGCCCGCGCCAGGCCGCAGCGCCAAGGACAAGCCCCGTGGCCACCCAAATCCAGGGCGGCTCATGGGTCTGGGCGAAGTAGATCGCCGCGCCAAACGCCACCGACAGGGCAAACACAACGCCGCTTTCAAGCGGCAGCGGTACGCCGAGCGCCCGCACGAGCGCTGCGCCAATTGTGCCCTTGCGCGCCGGCGCCGGCCCGTGTTCAACCCGCTGGAGTTGCGTGGTTTTGCCTTGGAGACCCTCAAGCATATGGCCGTTGTAACCCGGTTTGCCCCCTCCCCGACGGGGATGCTCCATATTGGAGGGGCGCGCACCGCCCTTTTCAACCTTTCGTTTGCGCGCCGCCATGGCGGCCAATATCTGCTGCGCATCGAAGACACCGATAAGGCGCGCTCCACATCAGAGGCCAAAGAGGCCATCCTGGAAGGCCTGGACTGGCTCGGCCTCTCGCCGGACGCGCCGCCTGTCTTCCAAAGCGCGCAGGCAGGCCGCCACCGCGAAGTGGCCGACGCTATGCTCGCCTCCGGATCAGCGTTCAAATGCTATGCAACGCCCGAAGCACTTCAGGCGCGCCGGGATGAGGGCGCGCAAAAGCGCGAGGCGGCCAGGGCCGAAGGGTTGGGCGAAGACGCCCGCGCTGAGCTGCTCGCCGAGGCCGACGCCCTCCTGGCGCCCTACCGCTCGCCCTGGCGCAGCGGGGCGCCCGCGCCTTCCCATGACGCGCCTTTCACTGTGCGTCTAAAGGCGCCGGATGATGGCGTGATCGCGCTGGATGACGCCGTCCAGGGCCGCGTGGAGATTGCCGCACGTGAGCTGGATGACCTGATTTTGCTGCGCGCCGATGGCACGCCGACCTACATGTTGTCGGTGGTGGTCGACGACCATGATATGGGGATCACCCATGTGCTGCGCGGCGACGATCACCTGCGCAACGCCTTTCGCCAGCTGCCGATCTACACCGCCATGGGCTGGCAGACGCCCGTGTTTGCTCACATCCCGCTGATCCACGGGCCGGACGGCAAGAAGCTGTCAAAGCGCCACGGCGCCCAATCCACCTTGGAATTTCGCGCGCTTGGCTACCTGCCCGAAGCGATGTGTGCTTATCTCCTTCGCCTGGGGTGGAGCGATGGCCGTGATGATGTGCTCGGGCTCGAGGCGGCCGCCGCGCGATTTGACCTCGATGGCATCGGCAAGGCGCCGGCTCGGCTCGATTTCGACAAGCTTGCCTCGGTCAACCAACACGCCTTGCGCCAGGCCGATGGCGCCCGCCTGATGGCCGCCCTGCGCCCCTTCCTTGAGCAGAACCACACGCCGAGCGAGGCGCAGATGCGTGCAGTGCAGCACGCCCTGCCCCTGCTCGTCGAGCGGGCGCAAACCCTGCCCGAGCTTGCGGACGCGTGCCGGTTCCTGCTCCTGAAGCGGCCGCTGGAGCTCAACAAGAAAGCCCGTAAGAGCCTTAGATCGGCCGGCCCTGAGCGCCTTGAGGCCCTGCGCGAACGGCTTGCCGGTCTTGCGGCGTTTGACGCTGGCCTTATCGCCAGTAGTCTGTCAGAATATTGCGATGCACAAGAGTTAAGCATGGGCCAGATTGGCCCGCCTTTGCGCAGTGCGGTGACGGGCGGAGTGCCCGCGCCAGACCTCGCCCCGGTCCTGTCCTGGATCGGCAGAGACGAGGTCCTGGCCAGACTGGATGAACAGATCGCGGCCCTGCGCCGTGGCAACGAGACGGAAGAAGGTGCCCGATGAAGAGTAATATGAAGCCGAAGGGCTCCGCGACCCTGGAGATCAATGGCAAGCTTGTGGAATTGCCAATCCTCAGCGGCACCGATGGGCCGGATGTGGTCGATGTGCGCGCGCTGTATAAGCATGCCGGCGTCTTCACCCTTGACCCAGGCTTTACCTCAACGGGCAGCTGCGAAAGCCAGATCACGTTCATCGATGGCGAAAAAGGCCGCCTGCTGCACCGTGGATACCCGATCGATCAATTGGCAAAAAGCTCCGGCTTCCTGGAAGTCGCCTACCTTCTGCTTCGCGGCGACCTGCCAACCCAGCCGCAATTCAACGAATTCCAGCACCAGATCACGATGCACACCATGCTGCACACGCAGCTTGACCGGTTCTTCGATGGCTTCCGGCGCGACAGCCACCCCATGGCGATGCTGGCGGGCACGGTCGCGGCCCTGTCGGCGTTCTATCCCGACGCGATGGACATCCAGGACGCCGCCGAACGCGAGCTTGGCACCTACCGGATGCTCGCAAAGATGCCGACCCTGGCCGCGCGGGTCTACAAATACTCCATCGGTCAGCCCTTTGTGGAGCCCGACAATTCGCTCTCCTACGCTGAAAACTTCCTGCGCATGTGCTTCGCGGTGCCCGCCGAGCGCTATGCGGCCAACCCGATCCTCACCCGGGCGATGGACCGGATCTTCATCCTCCATGCCGACCATGAGCAAAACGCGTCGACCTCCACGGTCCGGCTGGCCGGCTCATCGGGCGCCCACCCCTATGCGGCCATCTCCGCCGGCGTTGCGAGCCTTTGGGGCCCGTCCCATGGCGGGGCGAATGAAGCGGCGCTGAACATGCTGCGCCAGATCGGGTCGCCAGACCGCGTCGGCGAGTATGTCCGCAAGGCACAGGATCCATCAGACAGTTTCCGCCTCATGGGCTTCGGACACCGGGTCTATAAAAACTACGATCCGCGCGCCAAAGTCATGCAGGAGACCGCCGCTGAGGTGCTTGATGAGCTGGGCATCAGCGACCCGGTGCTGGCCGTGGCTAAAGAGCTGGAAAAAATTGCCCTGGAAGATGAGTACTTCATCGAGCGCAAGCTGTATCCGAATGTGGACTTCTATTCCGGCGTCATCCTGAATGCGATCGGCTTTCCGACGACGATGTTCACGGTGCTGTTTGCCGTGGCGCGCACCGCTGGATGGCTCGCCCAACTCAATGAAAGCATCGAGGATCCGGCGGCGCGGATTGGCCGTCCACGCCAGCTCTATACAGGCGCCGACGAGCGCGACTTCCTGGCGATCCGCGACCGGGCCTGATCAGGCCTTATCGGCATAGGGGTTTTTCGGCTGGCGAACGTACAGCCGGATCAGCACGCCTTGGAGGTCGAACGCCTCCCGGATGCCATTGATGAGGTAGCGCTTATAGGCCTCCGGCATGTGATTGCCGCGCGAGGCCATCAGCACAAAGCTCGGCGGGCGCGCCTTCACCTGGGCGATGAATTTCGGCTTGATCGGCTTGCCATGGACGGCCGGGGGCGGATGGCGCTCCATCGTATGGCGCAGCCAGCGATTGAGGTCTCCCGTGCGCACCTTAGCGGTCCAATTGTCATAGAGCGCGGCCACGGCGGGCATCAGCTTTTCGGTATGCCGGCCGGTCAATCCCGATAGAAACACGATCGGTGCCCGGCCGGAATTCGGCAAAAGCCGCGCTGCCTTCTCGCGCAGGGCCTTTGCCGCCTCGCTAGGGGCCTTCACCCGGTCCCATTTGGACACCACGAGCACGAGGCCGCGCCCCTCGCGCAGCGCCAGGTCGGCAATCTGGAGGTCCTGTTTCTCCAGGGCCTCGCCGGCGTCCATCACCAGGGCGACGATGTCGGCATATTTGAGAGAGCGGATCGTCTCCCCGGTCGACATCCGCTCGAGCCGTTCTTGCACCTTGGCCCGCTTGCGAAGCCCAGCTGTGTCGACAAGCCGGATCTTTCGCCCTGACCAGACCCAATCCACCGACACCGAGTCCCGCGTGATGCCGGCCTCCGGGCCAGTCAGCAGCCGGTCTGACTGGAGTAGCGTGTTGATCAGGGTCGATTTGCCGGCATTGGGCCGTCCCACAATGGCAAGCCTTATGGGCTTGTCCTCGCTGCCATCGCTGGCGTCGCCGCTGGCTGTATCCAGATCAGCGCCGGCCGCGGCAATGCGTTGCTCAAGGGCTTCATCGCTCAAGCTCGGATCGTCGATATCGATCTCGGCCAGCCTGCCCAGCAGCGCGTCGGTTGAGGGCGCCGCGCGCTCATCTGCCTCGTCACCATGGTAAGGATCAAGGCCGGCCTCAGTCGCGGTATTTACAAGTGCGTCGTAGAGGTCGGACACCCCCTCTCCGTGTTCAGCAGACAGGCCGACCGGCTCTCCAAGGCCAAGGCCCCAGCCCTCAACGAGCCCGTCTTCGCCGGCGCGGCCCTCGGCCTTGTTGCCGGCCAGAACCACCGGCAGACCCGCCTTGCGTAACACCTCGGCGAAGCGCTCATCGACCGGCGTGACGCCCTCGCGCGCATCGAACAGGAACACCGCGACCTCGGCATCGGCAATTGCAGCTTCGGTTTGGGCGCGCATCCGCGCTTCAAGGGACGCGTCGGTCACGTCCTCAAAGCCGGCCGTGTCGATCAGGATAAGGTTCAGGTCAGCCAGCCGTCCGCGCGCCTGTTTCCGGTCCCGCGTGACGCCAGGTTGGTCATCGACCAGCGCCAAGCGTTTGCCGGCCAGACGGTTGAATAAAGTGGATTTGCCCACATTCGGGCGCCCGACAATGGCAATTTTAAGCGCCATGGCGGCGGTCCCCACGGGCTAACGGATGGCGATCAACCGCGCCGAATCAGTGAGCACAAAGACATGTTCTCCCACGGCAATCGGCTCCAGGAACACTTCCTGGTTCAGGCCAAGCCGATCCGTCGCCTGGCCGGTTTGCGGATCGTAGGAGATTACATCCCCCTCGCTGGAGATGACCAGCACGCGGCCGCCGGCCACCAGAGGCCCCGAATAGCTGAGGCGCCCCTTTTCCTCTTCCATATTGCGGTAGGCAATCATTTGCGTCACCCAGAATACGCGTCCTGAACCCGCATCAATGGCGGCCAAGGTCGCATCGGTGCCTGCAATGAACAGATAGTCCCCCGCAAGGGCCGGCGCCTGGGTCGAGCCGATCCCCTGGGCCCAAATCCGATTGCCGCTGCGCCCGTCAATCGCCGCGGTGACGCCCGATTGGTTGGCCACGATCACAAGGCCGCCAGCCAGGACGGGCCGCGACGCAATATCGTTGATCGCAGAAATCGGGGTGAACCGCCCGGGCCGCGACAGGGCATCGCTCCACAGCCGGCGGCCATTGCTGGCCAGGTAGGCGATCACCTCGCCCGATGAGTAGGGCACCACCACAATGTCCTCGACGGCGGCGGGGCTCGGGCTGCCCAGCACGCGGGCCGGCTCGGAGATGGCCTGGTCGCTCCACTGGATCTGGCCGTCGTCAAGGGACAGGGCGAGCACTTCATTGTTGTTGGACGTGACGAATATGCGCCCGTCCTTGATCGTGGGCGAGCCGGTCATGGGCGCCTCGGTGCGCCGCGTCCAGATCACCGCGCCGGTCTCAGCGTCCAAGGCCGAGACGCTGCCAAAGCCGCTGGAGACAATTAGCCGGTCGCCGGCCAGGGCCAGCCCGCCGCCGATGCCGACACGGTCTCGGTCATTGCCGGACTCCAATTGGCGGCGCCACACCTGGGATCCGGTTTGCAGGTCCAGGGCATGGACGCGCTGCTCTGAATCGAGCACGTAAATCTGGTTTGCATTGGCCACGGGCGCCGCAGTGAGGGCCGACGAGCGGTCAGACCCGGCGCCCACATCCCGGCTCCAGGCGACTTCCAAGGCCTCGCCGGCCAGCACATGGCCCACCACTTTGGAGGGCCGCGAGCCGGCCTCGGTCCACTCGGTCAACGACTCCGCCACGGGCAACACGACCGGCAAAGACGCCAGCTCCGGATCGGCCTGGAGCGCTTCATCGCCGAGCACCATGGCAATGCGCCCGGCGCGGTCGGCGGCCTCGGCAGCCTCGCGCTCGGCATTTCCGAACGAAAACAGCCCTCCCAGGGAGTTACACGCGGCCAAGGCCGCTGCGGCGACACAGGCGGCGAGGCCGGATCTCATGGCTGAAACACGTATCATTGGATTTCCTCGACGCGTTCAGGGCCGGCCGGCTCAGCGGCGTCATCGACAGGCCCGTCGGGCTCGACTGGCTCGGGCGCCACATCGGCGCTGGCTGTGCGCGGGATGGCATCCACAGCGATGCGGGCGCGTTGGCGCAGCCCGGCCGGCGCATTGGCTGCGATCATGAGCCGGTTGTAGTCGCGGCGGGCGCGGGCAAAGTCGCCCTCGGCGAACGCTTTGGCCGCCAAAACTTCCTCGGCCAGGGCGCCAAGCTGGGTCTCGGTGGCAATCAAGGGGGCAAGCTCGGTTTCCATATTCGCAAGGTCCATGGTTTCCGCGCGCAAATAAACCGATTTCAGCAGTGCCAATTGGGCGTAGGGGCTGCCCTCGGCATCGGCGACAAGGGCCAAAGCCGCCACCGCGCCCTCGGGGTCGCCGCCGCCGACAAGGCGGGCCTCGGCCAGCAAGTGCGCTGCCAAGGGCGACAGGGGCGTGCCGGCGTCAACCATATCCTGGAAGCTTGCCTGGGCGGCGGCGTAATCGCCCTCCTCCAGGGCCTGCAGCGCGGCATCCAGGGCACTGGACTGGGCCGCGCGCTCAGCGGCGACCTGGCCGGAGCGCCACTCGGAAAATCCAACAAAACCAACGATCAAAATCGCAGCGAGCCACACGATCCAGCCGAACCGGCGCCAGAGGTCACCCAATCTGTCCTTGCGGACTTCCTCTTCGACCTCTTCGAAAATGTCGGCCACTTGGCGCGCCTCCGCAACTCCTCGTCCCCCTTAGCCTCGCGGGGCCGGCGCTGCAACGCGCAGATCGGAGTTTCGCTCAGCCCTGGGTGCGGGCGTAAGTTTCCTTGGGGCCGGGAAAGCGCCGGCTGCGCACATCCTCGCTATAGGCTTTTGCCGCCGCATCGACCATGGCGCGCAGATCGCCATAGGTGCGCACGAATTTCGGCGTCCACTCAAACTGCCCCAGCAGGTCGTTGGTCACCAGGATCTGGCCATCGCAGGCCGCCGAGGCGCCGATGCCAATCGTCGGGCAGCTTACCGCTTCGGTCACCGCCTCGGCCAGGTCTTCGGCGACACCTTCCACCACAAGCGCAAAGGCGCCCGCGTCAGCGGCCGCTTTCGCTTCGCCCAGAACACGGGCGCGCTCGGCCTCGCTGCGGCCTTGGGCGCGGAAGCCGCCATTCACATTCACCGCCTGGGGCCGAAGCCCGACATGGCCCATCACGGGCACGCCGCGTTCCACAAGATGGGCGATCTGGGTGGCTGCATAGGCGCCGCTCTCGATCTTGACGGCCTGGCAGCCGGTCTCGGTCATGATCCGCGCAGCATTCAGGAAGGCCTGGTCAGCATTGGTCTCGTAGGAGCCAAACGGCATGTCCACCACCACAAACGCAGACTGAGCCCCGCGCATCACCGCCTGGCCATGCAGGATCATCATCTCCAGTGTGACGCCCACGGTCGATGGCAGGCCGTGCACCACCATGCCAACACTGTCGCCGACCAAAAGCACGTCGCAATGGGGATCGAGCATGGCCGCCATGGGCGCGTCATAGGCCGTGAGACACACCAGGGGCTCTGCACCCTTGGCGGCGGCGATGTCGCGCACGGTTTTTCGTTGCAGATCGCGCTGGGCTGACATGCGCCCGCCTTAGCCTGGAAGGCGCCAGGCCGGCAAGCTGCACGGGCTACGGCGCGCCAACGGGCCCGCCCAGTGCCTGGTACAGCGCGACTTCGGCTTGCACCTGGGCCAGGCGCGCGGAGATGAGACCCTCCTCGGCCGAAATGGTCTGCTGGCGCAGGTTCAGCACATCCAGAAGGTCGGTGTCCCCGGCTTGGTAGCGCAGCTCAGTCAGCGCCAGCGCTTCGCGCGATGCCGCCACCGCTATTGCCAGGAACTCCGCCTGCACGCCCAGGGTCGTCAGCTGGTCGCCGGCGGTCTCCACCTCGTCAATCGCGGCAAGGACGGCGGCGCCGTAGCGCGCCAGGGCCTCGCGCTCTGCCGCGTCGGCGCCGTCGATTTGAGCCCCCCTGAAGCCACCATCGAACAGGGTTTGGGAAAGTTGGGCGCCAATGGACACCGCCGCCGACACAGGATCGAACAGGTCCGACGGGTCGGCCGCCCCGCTCGACAAGGCCGACGAGAAGCTGAGGCTGGGCCAACGGCGCGCCCGCGCCTGGTCGGCGCTCGCCCGCCCGGCGATGACGTCAAACTCGGCCGCAATCACATCGGGCCGTCGGCGCAGCACATCCAGCGGCGTTTCCGGGTCAAAAGCCGCCGTGCGGGCCGGCAAAGGCGCCGGGGCAGCGAACACGCCAGTCGGGTAGCGCCCGAGCAGGGTCTCCAAGGCCCGGGCGGCATCGCGCAGGGATAGCCCCGATGCGGCCTCGCGCTCGCGGGCGGCGGCCAGGTCGGCCTGGGCCAGCACTTCGTCGCGGCGCGCGGCTGCGCCCGCGGCGACAAGACGGCTGACCAATTCGGCATTTTCCGCCGAGGTCGCGGCGGTGCGCCGGGCAAGCTCCAGCTGCTGCGCGGCGCCCAGGATCTGGTAATAGGCGGCTGCAGTGAGCGCGGCGACATTCTGACGGCTGGCAGACAGGATCGCCCGGCTCGCCTCAAGCCGCGCCTGCGCCGCCCTTACGCCGGCGCGATTAACCCCGCGCAAATCGGCCTCCCAAGCGACACTGAGATTGGCCGAATAGGAATCAATGGCGCCTAAATTCGCGAAATTGATGCCGCCGGGCTGGCTTGCCTCTTCCAGCGGTTCGGCCTCACTGCCGCTCAGGCCAGCGGTGAGCAGGGGAAACAGGGCCGCGCGCGACTGGGCGAGCTGGGCCTCGGCCTGGGCAACAGCTTCCTGGCTTGCCCTCAGATCCAGGTTTTGCGCCAGCGCCTCGACAATCAGGGCTTCCACCTCGGGGCCAAAGGCCGCCGCCCACCCCTCCGCCAACTTACCATCGCCCGCCACGGCGACCGACTGCCAATCACCCGGCAAGGCAAAGGGCAATTCGTCCTCGCCCAATTGGCGCGGCGGGGCTTCGCCGGCGAACGGGCGCGGCAGGCTTTCACAGCCTGCCAGAGCCAGCAGGCAAACCGATGACATCAAGCAGCGGATGGGCATGGAAACAGGTCCTCAGGTCTCGGTTTGCTCGGTCAGGCGGGCGCGTCCCGGCGGCCAGAATAGGCCGCGGCCTTTCCAGGCTACCTGCCGGATGCTTAGATTGTGTTTCAGTTTTTCCGGGGGCCAATCGGCCATGAAGCACCACATCATGATCGCCCTCGGGCTTTTGATGCTGATCCTCTTCGCCGTCCAAGCCTTTCTCGCCCTTGGCGAGCCCGGCCTCGGCGTGAAAGAGGCCTATGTCGCCGGCGGGTTCATCCTGGCTGGCATGTTGCTGCGCGGCGGCCTGGCCGAGTGGCGCCGGGCCGCGGGGCGCGGCCAGGGGGCGGGCCATGTCTGATGCGCCTGCCGAGATCGACGCCAAGGGTTATTGGTCGGCGGTCGTGCGCCTGACGGTCATCCTGCTGCTGATTTGGTTTGCCGTGTCCTATGGCGCCGGCATCTTGCTGCGCGGGGTGTTGGACCAGGTCTCCATTGGCGGGGCGCCGCTGGGCTTCTGGTTTGCCCAGCAAGGCGCAATCTACGTGTTTGTCGGCCTGATCTTCTACTATTGCCGCGCGATGAACCGGCTTGAGCGCAAGTTCAAGGTGAAGGGTTAAGGCATGGACGCGTCGGCCTGGACCTATTTTTTCGTCGTCGCCACCTTCGGGCTGTATATCGGCATCGCCATTTGGGCCCGGGCCGGATCAACAAATGATTTCTACGTCGCTGGCCACGATGTGCCGCCCACCGTAAACGGCATGGCCACGGCGGCTGACTGGATGTCGGCAGCGTCGTTCCTGTCCATGGCGGGGCTGATTGCGTCGCTGGGCTATGGCGGCTCGGCCTACCTCATGGGCTGGACCGGGGGCTATGTGCTGCTGGCGCTGCTGCTGGCGCCGTTCCTGCGCGAGTTTGGCAAGTTTACCGTGCCCGACTTTGTCGGCGACCGGTATTACAGCCGCGCCGCGCGTCTCATCGCCGTGCTGTGCGCGCTGTTTGTCTCGTTCACCTACATTGCCGGGCAGATGAAGGGCGTCGGCGTGGCGTTTTCCGGCTTCCTCGGCATCCCATTCGAATGGGGCATCGTGGTCGGCATGGCGATCGTGTTTTTCTACGCCACCCTCGGCGGCATGAAGGGCGTCACCTACACCCAGGTCGCCCAGTATTGCGTGCTGATTTTCGCCTACACAGTACCGGCGATCTTCATGTCGCTGATCATCACCGGCAATCCCATCCCCCAGCTCGGCTTTATCGGCAATGCGGCAGGCACCGACACCGCCATGCTGGACAAGCTCAACACCGTCGTCACCGATCTCGGCTTCTTGGAATACACCCAATCCGACAAATCCATGTTCGACATCTTCGCCATCACCGGCGCGTTGATGTTCGGCACGGCCGGCTTGCCCCATGTGATCATTCGCTTCTTCACCGTGTCTTCGGCGAAGAATGCCCGGGTCTCGGCGGGCTGGGCATTGGTCTTTATCGCAGCGCTGTACACCACCGCGCCTGCGGTGGCCTCGTTCGCGCGGCTCAACTTCATCGATACGGTGAATGAGAGCGTCTACGCGCCCGAGCTTGCCGAGGACGGCGAAGCGGTCACGCCGGAATGGTTTGCAAGCTGGGAAGCCACCAGCCTCCTGGCCTGGGTCGACAAGAATGGCGATGGCCGGCTGCAATACCGCGCGGGCAAACCGTTCGAGGAAGCCACCCCCGTCTTCACCGGCCAGCGCGGGCCAAACGGCGAACGCGAGCTTGCCCTGTGCCGCGCCGACGGCGACACGGGCTGCGTCACGCCCACGGATAACGACAATGAGGTCTTCCTAAACGGCGACATCATCGTGCTCGCCAATCCCGAGATTGCCGGGCTGCCCGGCTGGGTCATCGGGCTGGTCGTCGCCGGCGGATTGGCGGCGGCCCTGTCGACGGCGGCCGGGCTGTTGATGGTGATCAGCTCGGCGGTCTCCCACGACATTTGCCGGCGCACGCTCTATCCGGCCATGTCCGATCGCACCGAGCTGCGCGTGGCGCGGGGCGCGGCCGCCGGGGCAGTGATCTGCGCAGGCCTGCTGGGCATCTTTGCCGGCCAGCTTGGCTTTGTCGCCGAAGTGGTCGCCTTCGCCTTTGGCCTGGCGGCCGCCTCCCTTTTCCCGATCATCTTCCTGGGCATTTTCTGGAAGCGGATGAACAAGGAAGGCGCCATAGCCACCATGGTCACCGGCCTGGTGAGCACCTTTGCCTATATCTACTATTTCAAGTTCGGCGGCGGCGCGCCGGCGCAGTATTGGTTTGGCGTCTCGCCCGAGGGGATTGGCTTTGTCTTCATGTGGGCGTCCGGCGCCATCGGCATCCTCACCGCGCTGGCAACGGCGCCGCCGCCCCGCGACATTCAAGACCTGGTCGAAGACATCCGCGTGCCGGGCACGCGCCGCGCCCATGGCCTGGCCGATCAGGACATGGCGCCGATGCCAGCCGAATAGGCGCGCCGCCCCCGGCTTCACATTCGCAGCGAAGTGCGCATTCTAAGCTCTGCGACCCTGAATGCGGCGGAGACCAAACATGACGCAAGACACACGCGTTCCCGTGCCAGAGGCCTTTGCCGCGCGCGCCAAGCTCTCGCCGGAGGCCTATCAGGAGATGTACCGCCGCTCCCTGGAAGACCCTGAGGCCTTCTGGATGGAGTGCGCTGGCCGCCTCGATTGGATCAAGAAGCCCACCCGCGCGAAAGACACCTCCTACGCCCCCGGCGATGTGCGGATAAAATGGTATGAGGACGGCGTCCTCAACGTCTCTTACAATTGCCTGGACCGGCACCTGGAGACGCGCGGCGACAAGGCTGCCCTGATCTGGGAAGGCGACAGCCCAGAGGAAAGCCACACCCTCACCTACCGCCAGCTCCACGCCGCGGTCTGCAAATTCGCCAATGTGCTCAAAGGTATGGGCGTCAAGAAAGGCGACCGGGTGACCATTTACATGCCGATGATCCTGGAGGCGGCCTATGCCATGCTGGCGTGCAGCCGCATCGGCGCGGTCCACTCCGTCGTGTTCGGCGGGTTCTCGCCGGAAGCCCTGGCCGGGCGGATCGTCGATTGCGAGTCGCGATTTGTCATCACCGCCGATGAGGGGCTGCGCGGCGCGCGCACCGTGCCCCTGAAGGCCAATTGCGACGCGGCCTGCGCCCAGGCGGGCGTCTCTGTCGACAAGGTGCTGGTCGTCCAGCGCACGGGCGGCGAGGTCGACATGGCGCCGGGGCGCGATGTCTGGCTCCATGAGGCTGGCGCAGACGTCCCTGCCGACTGCCCGCCAGAGCCGATGGCCGCCGAAGACCCGCTGTTTATCCTCTACACCTCCGGCTCCACCGGCAAACCCAAGGGCGTGCTCCACACCACCGGCGGCTACCTTCTATGGGCCGCGCTGACCCATGAGCATGTGTTCGACCTGCGCGAAGATGATGTCTTTTGGTGCACCGCCGATGTCGGCTGGGTCACCGGCCACACCTACATTGTCTATGGCCCGCTCGCCAACGGGGCCTCCAGCGTCATGTTCGAGGGCGTTCCCTCCTACCCCGACGCCTCGCGCTTCTGGCAGGTCGTCGACAAGCACAAAATCACCATTTTCTACACCGCGCCAACGGCAATCCGCGCCCTGATGCGCGAGGGCGAGGCCTATGTGACCGCTACCTCGCGCGCTTCCCTGCGCCTCCTCGGCACGGTGGGCGAGCCGATCAATCCAGAAGCCTGGGACTGGTATTTCAACACGGTGGGCGAAGGGCGCTGCCCCATCATTGACACGTGGTGGCAGACCGAAACCGGCGGGACACTCATGGTGCCTCTCCCTGGGACAACGGACATGAAGCCGGGGGCGGCCATGAACCCGTTTTTCGGCGTCAAGACCGCCCTGCTCGACGCCGACGGCGCAGCCCTTGAGGGGGCCGCGGAAGGCAATCTTGTGATCACAGACAGCTGGCCCGGCCAGATGCGCACGGTCTATGGCGACCATCAGCGCTTTCTCGACACCTACTTCTCGGCCTATCCCGGCGCTTATTTCACCGGCGATGGCGCCAGGCGCGACGCCGACGGCGCGATCTGGATTACAGGGCGGGTGGACGATGTCATCAACGTGTCAGGCCACCGTATGGGCACCGCCGAAGTCGAGAGCGCCCTGGTCGCCCATCCCGCCGTCGCAGAAGCCGCCGTTGTGGGCTATCCCCATGAAATCAAGGGCCAAGGCATCTATGCCTATGTGACCGCCCGGGCCGACGTCGAGGTCGGCGACGCGCTCAAGAAAGACCTAGTCAAACATGTGCGCGCCGAAATTGGCCCCATCGCCAGCCCGGACCTGATCCAGTTCGCGCCCGGCTTGCCCAAGACCCGGTCTGGCAAGATCATGCGGCGCATCCTGCGCAAGATCGCCGAAGACAGCTTCGCCGACCTGGGCGACACCTCCACCCTGGCCGAGCCCGCCGTGGTCGACGACCTGATCGAAAACCGGCAGAACCGCGCAGCCGGAGCCGCCTGAACGCGGCCAGGCGGCTCCGCCTGCATGGATAAGCGCGGCCCAATCCGACGGGGTTGGTCTGTGGCCTATACTTCGGCCTATGAACGCACCTTCTGCATCCCTAGGCCACCCAGTGGCCCCGACGCTGGAGAACTGGCGCGCGGTGGTCTGGCCGCTGTTCTGGCCGGTGTTCTTTTGGAATCTGCGGGTTTTCTTACGCCTGATCCAAGAGCAGAAGGCCGCCGTGGGGCCTAAAGGCGTCTTCATCTACGAAGTCACCTGGTACGGCGTGATCCGCATCCACTGGATGCAGCCGCCGACTGCGGCGCGGTGGAACGATGCAATTGACGGTTGCGCGAGGCGCGTGGGCCGCGGGCTCGGACGTGATGCCGGTGAAAAGGCGTTTGCTGCTGAGGCGCTGGTCGCCCGGGCCAAAGCGGCGCTGGCTGGCGTTCCTGCCAACCCCCGAGCCGCACAAAGCCGCCTCGCCCGGCTCGCCCTGGGCGCCTTCCCCGGCCCAGGCCGCCTGGATACGTCCTAACCTCTCTCACTCAACGCGAAGCAGCCTTGAGCCCGACCCATCGCGAAGCGGGGGTCAAAACAAACATGCTCCGCCCGAGGCGGAGCCGCACGTGCTGGGCGCGGCAGACATCAGATCCCGGCTTTGTCCAGCAGGCGGTCAAAGCCGGCCCAGAACGGGGCGCGCAATTCGTCGGTCTCCATGAGGATTTCATGCAGCGCGCCATCAATCGTGATGTGCTCGCAATCGCACAGGGCATCGCACACCCGCTCGTGGCTGCGATTGTCGACCAGCTGCTCCTGGCTGGCCGACGCCACCAGGACAGGCACATCGATCTCGGCCAGCTTCGCACGGCGGGCGAACGTGCGCACAATGGCGAGCGACGCGCCGAGCCAGCCCCAGGTCACCGGGCCGAGGCCCAGATCGGGGGCCGTGTCGACCAGGTCGCGGTGGACCTGCCAGCGGCGCTCATCATGGGTGACGATATTATCTTTGAACCGCTCTGGCGGCCCCGGCTGCTGGGCATAGTCGCCCGACCGGCCCATGGCGCGCATCGCCCAAACCAGATAGCGCACGCCGAAAACCGGGGTCCGCAAACCCCACATGGGCGCGCAGAACGCGGCCGCATCGACGCGCACCAGTTTTTCCGAGATCGCCGCCAGGGCAATGGCTCCGCCCATGGAGTGGGCGAGCGAGACATAGGGCCTCGGCAGATTATCCCCGAGGGCATCCAGACCGTTCTGCAACGCGCCCATAAAGGTTTTGAAATCGTCGATGTGGCCCTTGCCGCGGTCTTCAAGCAGCCGGTCGGACAGGCCCTGGCCAGGCCAGTCCAGGATCAGCGCGGCAAACCCCTTGGCCTGGAGCTCGCGGGCCACCTCGAAATACTTCTCGATGAACTCGGTCCGCCCAGGGCACACGATCACGGTGCCGCGGGCGCCAGCCGCCCGGGTCGAGGGCACAAGGCAGGCGCGCAGATTGCGCCCGCCGCTGCCCTTGAACCAGACCAGCTCTGCGCCGTCCGGCTCGGGATTTCCCGGCACGTCGACGAAATGCTGGAGGGTTTGAGCGCTATCCATGGGCGCTATTATGGCAACAAAAAAAGGCCCGGCATAGCGGCCGGGCCTTGTTCTTGTTTGCCCAGGGCGGGCCGGCTAGCTGAACTTGCTCATCAAGCCCTGCAGCTGCATCGCCACAGACATGTCGCCTTCGACCTTCAGCTTGCCCTGCATGAAGGCCATTGTGGCATCCATATCGCCGGCGGAGATTTTCTTGAAATCGTCCCAATCGACCTTGATGGTTGCATCCGCGTCGGCGTCCTCATTGGAGGCCGACCCTCCCGCCCCGTCGATGAACAGCTTGCCGGCGTCGCCAAAATCAAACTTCACCTTCTTAGTAAAGTCGCCGCCGCTGCTCACGGCTTCGTTCGCCTTGCTTGTCAATTCCTCAAGGGTCATGCGCCGTCCTCCATGTTGATCGCATCTGGAGGGGATAAAGCAGGATGCTTGGGCCAAGTGCAAGAGGCAACGCTTGACCTAGAGCAACAACTTCCCCCCCAATCAGGCCCATGAGTTGGGAAAAGTCGATTGAAGAGCTGCGCCGGCGCGAGCGGATGGCAGAAGAGATGGGCGGCGAGGAGCCCGTGGCGCGCCAACGCGCGCGCGGCAAGCTCACGGTGCGCGAGCGGGTCTCGTTCCTGGCTGACCCCGGCAGCTTTCACGAGATTGGAAAGATCGCCGGCTCGGCAACGTACGATGCGGGCAATGCGCTGACCGGCTTTCGCCCGTCGAACTCGGTCATGGGCCGCGCCCGCCTCGACGGCCGCCCAGCCGTTATCTTGGCCGATGACTTCACCGTGCGCGGCGGCGCAGCGGATGCCTCCATCTGGCAGAAGATGGTCCAGGCGGTGAAGATGGCCACCGAGTACCGCATGCCGCTTGTCCAAATCATCGATGGGACGGGCGGCGGCGGCTCTGTAAAAATGCTGGAGAAGGATCCGCGCACCTATATTCCAGAAACGCCGGGCTGGGGCGAGATTACCGCCGGCCTCTCAACGGTGCCGTTCGTCTCGCTCGCGCTGGGCCCTTGCGCGGGCCTCGGCGCCGGGCGGGTGGCCGCCAGCCATTACAGCGTCATGGTGAAGGGGCTGTCCCAAGTGTTCGTAGCAGGCCCGCCGGTGAGCCGCGCGCTCGGCGAAGACGTCTCAAAGGAGGCGCTTGGCGGCTGGGAAATTCAGGCCCGCAATGGCACGGTGGACGCTGTGGTTGATAGCGAAGCGCAGGCCTTCGCCAGCGCGCGGCGCTTCCTATCCTACCTGCCGCCCAGTGTTGATGTCCTTCCCCAGCGCGGGCCCACCCACGATCCCGCCAGCCGGCGCGAGGAGGCGCTCATATCGCTCGTGCCCGACGACGGCGTGACGCCTTACAAGCCGCGCGCGCTGATCGACGCCGTGGTCGACCAGGGCAGCTTCTTCGAGATTGGACAGCAATGGGGGAGAGGCATCGTCACCGGTCTGGCCAGGCTTGATGGTTATCCCGCCGCCATCCTCGCCGGCGATCCGTTTTACCTGGACGGCGCGTGGACCGCAGACGTCTGCGACAAGGTCGCCCGGCATATGGACCTGGCCAGCTTGTTCCACTTGCCCGTTGTGCACTTCGTTGACTGCCCAGGCTTTGCCGTTGGCGTGCGCCACGAGACCGCCGGCGTCACCCGGCGCGGCGTGCGGGCCATGCAGGCCGTCTACCAGGCCGGCGTGCCGGTTTGCTCAGTGGTGATCCGCAAAGCCTACGGTCTGGCCGGAAGCGCGATGATGAACCAGAGCCGCACCAAATGGCGCTACTGTTGGCCGTCGGGAGATTGGGGCTCGCTTCCCATGGCCGGCGGGATTGAGGCCGCCTTCCGCAAGGAGCTTGCCGAGGCCGAAGATCCCGACGCCCTCGTGGCGCGCTTGACGGCGGACTTCAAAGCCATCGCCTCGCCATTCCGCACGGCCGAAGCCTTCTACGCCGAAGAGATCATTGACCCCCGCGACACCCGCCCGCTGATTTGCGACTTCGCTGGCCACGCCCAGGCTGCGCTGAGGGCTGGGCCCTGGCAGCCCGATTGGCGCCCCTAGGCAGGCCCGCGCCCCTGCCGCGACATGGCCACACAACCGCCCCTTGGATGACGCGGCGCGCCGGCATAACACAGCTGCGAACATCCACTCCGAGAGACCCACCTATGATCCGATACACCCTGCCCGCCGCCGCCTTGCTTGTCCTTGCCGCCTGCGCGACCACTGGCTCTGAGCCAACAGAGCCGGCAATTGCACCGCCGCCGCCCCCGGAAGCAGCCGATATCTCCGAGCGCCCTTTCGACATGGCGATGGATACGGTCAGCCAGTTGACCGCTGCGGGCAATGAACAAACCGCGATTGACCGGCTGACCCAACTGCTTGGAGACGAGACCCTCGACCCAGCAGAGCGCATGCTGGCCCTTGAACAACGCGCAGCCCTGCGCGCCGGCGATGGCAACGATGTGATGGGGGCGATCGAAGACTATTCCGCCTTGCTGGACATGGACGGGCTCACCAGCGAGCAAACCATCGCCTACACCGAGACGCGCGATATTCTCCGCGGCGAGGCAACGTCGCTGAACTTCCTTCTTGAGCAGGGCAATCTATCGCGCACCGAGCGGTTCGAGACCATTTTTCGGCTGGGGCAGCACCAGGACGCGCTCGATTACATGCTGGCCAACAATTTGACGCCCACAAACGATTATCTGATCGATCTGTTTCAGATGGGCTTCCTCTGTGAGGGCGATGAGTTTGGCGGGCCGGTCTACGCCGCCACCGAGCCCGACGGCACGGCGCGCGCGCTCCAGTATTGCGACTTTGGCAAATAGGGAGGCACAGGAAAACGCCCCGGCGATGCCAGGGCGTTCTGAGAAAGATGGAGGATGGAGACCCGCCTCAGAAGAGGCCCCGGGTGTGAGCGATAGTCCGGGACGCTCTTGCGTCAGGGGAGAGAAGGATGCGTGTGGGGCGGGTCTCCAAACTTGTTTTGGTCAGGCTGCGTAACGCCGCGCCCGGGCCCGGCGCCATGCGCGGCGCGCGGCCTTCGACACGTCAGGCCGCACCGCGGCGTGCGGGCTTGCAGTTAGGGCATTCGGTTGGTCAGCGGCTTCCGCGAAGGCTGGCAGGGCCAGGCCGGAAGCGGCCAGTTGCCCAAGGTCGCGGCGGGGGGTGTTCATTTTTTGCTCCGTAGGTCTCGTTCGATGGAGCAAATATCGTTTGGGGCACGGCATGCTTCCAATCGAAAGATGTTCTCTTGGCCATAGGTTGAAGCTATAGGCAGACATGCGCCCAACCCTTCGCCAGCTCCAATACATCGTCACGGTCTCCGAAACGGGCCGGTTTGGTGAGGCGGCTGCCCGCCTGCATGTCAGCCAGCCGAGCCTGTCCAGCCAGGTCGCCGATGTTGAAGCGAGCCTCGGGGTACAACTCATTGAGCGCGGCCGGAGCGGGGCCATCCTGACGCCCCAGGGCGAGGAGTTTGTGCGCCGCGCCCGGTCGATCTTGCGGCTCGTTGAAGATCTGAAATCAGCAGTGCAACACCAGCCAGGACGACTTTCGGGGCGGATCCGCCTCGGCGTTTTGCCGACGATTGGGCCCTACCTTTTGCCCGATACCGTTCTGCGCTTGCACAAGGAGTTTCCGGAGCTGCGCCTGGGCGTGCGCGATGAAAACACGATCAACCTTGAGCGCGGCCTTTCGGAAGGTCGCCTCGATACCGTGATCTCCACCGCCCAAGACCATCCGGGCAGCGCCCATATGCCCCTCTTCAAAGAGGGCATGTGGATTTGCGTGCCGCCCGACCATCCTCTTTCGGCCGACCCGCAACCGCTCACCATTGGCGAACTGGCCGGCCAAACCCTGCTCAGCCTCGGCTCGGGCCACCGCTTGTCGATCATTGTCCAGGCCCTTGCCGATGCCGCCGACGCCCACGTCTCGACAGAGTATGAAGGCACCAGCTTAGATGCGATCCGCCAGATGGCGGCGATGGGGGCCGGCATCGCGGTGCTGCCCAGCCTCTATACGGTCCAGGAGGCCCGCCGCGATGAAGGGCTGTGCCTGCGCCGCATCGACCATGCCCTCGCCAAGCGGGAAATCTCCTTGATCTGGCGCGACACCTCTCCCCGGGGCGAGGCCTACCGCGTCTTGGGCGCAGCGCTGGCGGACGTGGCTGGCCGGCTTCTGACCGAATAAGCGTGACCTTTACGCTGGGCGACTTGGACAAGCGCCCGCTGGCGCATTATCTTTAGGAGCAGCAGCGGAGGGCTTGTCTTGTTTTTGAATTTTTTCAACGAGCTTCGCGCCGCTAAGGTTCCTGTCACGCTGAAGGAATACCTCATGCTGATGGAGGCCATGGACAGCGACGTCATTGATCGCTCGGTTGATGATTTCTATCATTTGTCCCGCGCCGCCCTGGTCAAGGATGAGCGCAATATCGATAAGTTCGACCGGGTGTTTGGCCACGTTTTCAAAGGCCTGGACACGCTGGCCGACGCTGTTGATGTCCAGGACCTGCCGGAAGAATGGCTGCGCAAAATGTCTGAAAAGTTCCTCAGCGCCGAAGAAATGGAAGAAATTGAAGCCATGGGCGGCTTTGAAAAGCTCATGGAGACCCTAAAACAGCGCCTGGAAGAACAGAAAAAGCGCCATGAGGGCGGCAATAAGTGGATTGGCACAGGGGGCACATCCCCCTTTGGCGCCGACGGATACAATCCCGAAGGCGTTCGGATCGGCCAAGATAAGTCGCGCCACCGCCGCGCTGTGAAAGTGTGGGACAAGCGCGAATTCAAGAATTACGATGACGGGATCGAAATCGGCACGCGCAACATCAAGATCGCCATGAAGCGCCTGCGCAAATGGGCCCGCGATGGGGCCGCCGATGAGCTGGATCTTGACCAGACAATCCGCAACACGGCCAAGCAGGGTTATCTGGATATCGAAATGCGGCCAGAGCGGCGCAATACGGTCTCGGTGCTGCTGCTCATGGATGTGGGCGGGTCGATGGACCCGCATATTCGGGTCGTTGAAGAGCTGTTCTCTGCCGCGCGCAGCGAGATCAAGACCTTGGAGTACTACTATTTCCACAATTGCCCTTATGAGGGCCTTTGGAAGGACAATCGCCGGCGCCGCGCCGACGTCATCCCCACATGGGACGTGCTTCACAAATATCCGAGCGATTACAAAGTGATCTTGGTAGGGGACGCAACGATGAGCCCCTATGAGATCACCTATGCGGGCGGCAGCGTCGAGCATTGGAACGAGGAAGCCGGCGGGCTTTGGATCCAGCGCCTCGTCGACACCTACCCCAATCTGGTTTGGCTCAACCCGGTCAAAGAAGGCGCGTGGGACCACACCGCATCGATCCAGCTGATGCGCGACCTGATCGGTCCCCAGCGCATGTTTGAGCTGACGCTCCAGGGCCTGGATGAGGCCATGAAGGAGCTGTCGCGCTAGGCCGGGGCCAGCGCGCTGCACCGGGCTCTGCCACCGCAACGGCCATGACAGAGCCCGATACCGCCGAAGCGCTCTCGTCTTCCGCGCCGCCGCCCGGGCAGATCGCCTATGGCTGTTGGCGCCTGACCCAAGGCGGCGTCGAAGCCGCCAGGCGCAACATCAACGCCGCCCTCGAAGCCGGCATGACCGTGATCGATACCGCCGACATTTACGGCTATGGCGAGCCGGCGGGATTTGGCGGGGCCGAAGCGTTGCTCGGCCAGATCTTAAGCGACGCACCGCACCTGCGCGCGCAGATGTATCTGGCAACCAAAGCCGGCGTTGACCTGCCCAAGCCTTACAATTCCAGCCCGGCCTATCTGGAAGCGGCCTTGAACGCGTCGCTCGCGCGCCTTGCCACCGACTATGTCGATCTGTTCTACATCCACCGCCCTGACCTGACCGTGCCGTTTTCCGACGTGGCCGGAGCGCTCAACCGCTTCATGGCCTCAGGCCGTATCCGGGCAGTTGGCGTCTCCAATTTCACCGCCAGCCAGGCGCGCGCCCTTGCGGCCCACCTGGACGCGCCGATTGCCGCCATCCAGTGCGAGCTGTCCGCCTGGCACCAGGCGCCTCTGGAGGATGGGACGCTTGATCTTGCCATGGAGATCGGCGCGAAGGTCTATGCCTGGTCGCCGCTGGCAGGCGGCAGCCTCGCGACCGGGTCGCCGCTAGGGGCAGCAGCGCCGGCGGACTTCGAGCGTCTCATGGTGGCGATCGATCGGCTTGCTGAGGCCCGTGGCGCAAGCCGCACCCAGATCGCGCTCGCCTTCGTGACCCACCTCCATGCCCGTCCGGTCCCCATCATCGGGACGCAGTCGCCTGGCCGCATCACGGAAGCCGCGAGCGCGGCAGAAATCACACTGAAGCCAGAGGAAGTCTACGGGCTGGTTGCCGCGCGCAGGGGCGCGCCCCTGCCCTAGGCCCAGCCAGATTGGCCGCTCAAGCCACCGCCGAAATCGACTCCTCGATGGACACAATATCGCCGTCGCCGCCGAGCAGATCGCCCAAATGGCCAAAGCCGGTAATCGCATAGGTGTCTTCGGCAAATCCGGCGATGGCCGGGAGTAGCCTGCCAATATCCTTATGCCCAAGGCCGATTTCATGGAGGCGGGCGATCATCCCCGTCGCGACGCAGCGGCGCCCGCCCGGCGTCTGCTCGATCAGGCGGGCGATCACTCCATTCGGTGCGCCGATTTCCGATCCTGTCCGCGCCGACAAGGTGCGCGCGCCGGGCAAACGTTTGAACAGGGCAGCGGCAAATGGGGACCCCTGTCGCTCCGCGGCGTTGAAGACAATTCCCAGGGCGCTGCGCGCGGTCGCCTGTGTTGTGCCGGTTTCCTGGGCCACGTGGCGAATTAGGTCTCTCAACATCCGAGATCGCTCCTTGCATCGAATTTCAAGATCGCCATTAAGCCCCGGGTCATCTTGCCGAAACCTTTCCGCAGACGCAGTCACCGCATAAGGAATGGCCTAAAACAGGCCTCAAAAGTGAATCTTCTTTAAGCAGGGTGAAAATTCTGCTGTCGTTTGTTAATGCTTTGGCGGTTGGGGACGGAAAGTCCTAACATGCCTTAACAGCGCCAAAAGGCGCGGCCCGGTTGGGCAATAGAGTGGAGCGTGTGATGGGCGAGAACGCCGCCACCCATCCAGAGCCTGAAACACCGGTCGGACCGGCGACCTATGATGTGTTCCTGGCCTATACGGACGCCGACGAGGACATCGCCGCCGCGCTGCAGCAAGAGCTGCACCGCCAGCGTCCGGGCCTGAGGATCTGGCGCGAAAAACGCCGCATCGGGGTCGGAGATGCGTTCAACCAAGCCTCGGATATGGCCATTGCGGCCTGCAGCGTTGTCCTCGCCGTCTGGACGAAGCATGCCGCAAGGTCCGGCGCCTTCACCCTGGAAGCGCGCAGGGCAATGACCCTTCGCAAGCCGTTTGTGAACCTGCTCGCCGATGTGCCCATCGACGCCCTGGCCCCGCCTTACTCGAAATATTCGGCGTTTCAAATTGACGAGGTGGTGGCGCTTTCCGGCCGGTCGGGAGGATGGCTTCCGCCCCACCGCCCGAGCCGGGACGACCTGGACGACGAGTTGAAGCCGGTCATTGACCGGATCGCCCTGCACATGCGCCAGTCCGGAGACACCGCCTCGGAAATCGCCGAAGGGCTCATCCAAGGCGTGCTTTCATCGGCTGGGGCCGCCCACACGGCGCAATTCGAAACGATGGTGAAGTCGATCGCTCCTGGCGATCCGGCCACGGCGGTCGAAGTGCTTGCCTTGAATGAGTATACGGAAGCGGAAATCAATACGCTGCTGACCCCGCAGAGTGTGCGCCTTGCGAACCGCACGGAAGACGCAGAACCGACCCCGTGGGGAGGCTGGTATGTACGCCCGTTCACGCGGAAGATTACCCCCGCGCAAAAGGAGAACGGCCTGGCCTACGCCCTTGCCGGCTTTCTGGCAGCGGGGCTTGGCGCCTTGGCACTCTGGGTCATGGGCTCGACGCTGTCTTCAGGCCCTGGGCGAGAACCGATCGCGAGCACCCAGGCTGAACCCTCTTTGATCGAAGCGCGGGCCGATGTTGCAGGCAGCGCAGCGGCCCTGCCCCCGGCGCGCAATGCAGACGCGCAACCCAACTGCGCGCTGAATAGCGACGGGTCAATTTCCGGGGCGCCGTGCACGCTGACCACCAATGTCGCGCCCCTGATCGGGCCCGATGCGCCCGATGGCCAAGTTGCGCCCGTTGAACTACCGCCCACCCTTGAGGCCTGCATCGTCTCACTCGGAGGCGGGATCGAGAATGCCCCGTGCCGGTTAAATGCCCGGTATGTGCCGCCATCGCTGACCCCGCCCCAGGCCAGCCGGCTGCCCTGCGTGCCTGATGCCGATGGCACGATCAGGAACACGCCCTGTCTGCTGGAGGGCAATTTGGACCCGCCGCCTGCGGAGCGTGTGGAGATCGAGGTGCCCGCGGACCTGCCAGAGCCGTGCGCCATTGCCGACGGCGCGGTCGTGGAGGCGCCATGCCTGATGGCAAGCGCCGTCGCCGAAGCGCTCGCGGGCCAAGCTGAGCGGGCCGCTGAGGCGGCAGACACCCGCGCGCAGGAGGCGTCGGCGGAGGCGTGCACTGTGGAGAACGGCGCTGTGACCAATGCGCCATGCCTTCTTATTGCCGAAGTCGGCGCGCGCTTGGCTGGCGAGGGGGCCGCAAGCGCTGCCGACGCGGCGCCAACCTGCCGGGGGCTGTTTGCAGGCAGCGAAATCGAGGAGGGTTGCCGCCTCGATGAGGATGTGCGCCTTGCCTACCTGCCCTGCAATGCAGACCTATCGAACTATCCGTGCACGCTGTCCGAAGCGCCCCGGCGGTTCGCAGCCAGCGGAGACCCGGCCCCAACTTCACGCCCGCGCGGCGAGGCGGACGTGGGCCCAGGCATCCTAGCGCTTGCCCCTGCTCCAGACCCGATCGACATGCCGGCAAATCTCCAGCCTTGCGAAGACGCCATTGTCGCGCCGTGCCAATTCACCGTCTCAAATGCCGGCCTGGATACGCTGACCCAGATCGCCCAGAGCTTCTATGGAAAATCAGAAGCATGGTGCCGGATTTACCGGGCCAATGCGGCGACCTTCGGCACCCGCAACCGCCCTCGGCGCAGCGCGGACCCAAACTGTATCTTCATGAGCGACGTGCTCGACCTACCCCCGCCCACGGCCAATGACCGCTACAGCCTGGCCGGATGCCCGCCGGCCCAACGTGTGAATGCCTGCGGGCCGCCGGCGCGCTGACGCTATTCGGCGGCCGGTTTCAGGGCGGCGCGTTTCGGCCCCATGAAGCCGAACAAATGCCCGGCCACTTTGCGCATCTGAATTTCCTCTGACCCCTCGGTGATCCTATAGCGCCTGTGGTGGCGGTAGATGTGTTCAAACGGCTTGTGACGGCTGTAGCCGATGCCGCCATGGATCTGCATCGCCCTGTCCGCCGCCTCACAGCACAGACGATTGGCGCGGTAGTTACACATCGAGACCTTATCGGACAGGTTGAGCGCCACTTCCGGCTTGCTCATCTGGTCCATCTCCCACGCGGTCTTGAATATCAGAAGGCGGAGCATTTCTGCCTCGCTGACCAATTCGACAACGGGAAACTGGATCGCTTGGTTGACCGCGAGCGGCTTGCCAAACGGGGCGCGCTGGCGGGCGTAATCGATGCTCTGGTCCATGCAGTAGAGCGCAGCGCCCACAGAGGACGCAGCTTGCCGGATCCGGTTTTCATGGACGAAATGCTGGGCCAGCGCCAAGCCGCCTTCCGGCGGTCCGAACACAGCCGTTTCGGGCACCCAAACATCGGTGATCGAGACCCGCGGATGGTCGGTGGGCATATTGAACGTCCAGAGATATTCTTCAATGACCACGCCGGGATCATCGGCCGGCACCAAAAAGCAGGTGATGCCGCGTGCGTCGCCGTCTTCCCCGGAGCTGCGCGCGAAGCACATCATATGGGTCGCGACATGCATGCCGGTGGTCCACATTTTTTCGCCGTCGATGCGCCAACCGGCTACACCGTCCCGGGTCTCGCGACGCGCCCGGGTCTCCATATGCGTCGCGTCAGAGCCATGGTCGGGCTCGGTGAGGCCGAAGGTGGCGATGAACCGGCCCGCCAAGGCCTCTTCGGCAAGATGGGCTTGGTCGTCGCGCGCGAAATCACGCAGCATTAGGATTTGCGGCATGTTGCCGACAATAGAGTGCTCGTTCTGCAAGTCATTGTGGAGCCCGAGGCCCTTGCGCGCGAGGTGCTCTCGAATGATGGCCATCGCCAGGTTTGTGCCGTCCTGGCCGCCATAGGCCTTCGGCAGGGCGTATCTGAGATGGCCAGCCTGGTCAGCCCGCCGGCGCGCTTCTTTCAATAGGGCTTCCCATTCGGGCCGGGGCAGGCCGCCATTCTCAAAGTCTGTCCGGGCCCACTCACGGCGATGGTCAAAAAACCGGATATTGTCATCCTCGGCTTCAAGCGGCCGGATTTCATCGTCTATGAACTGGTCTAACTCGGCGAGATAATCGCGGACGTCTGTTGGAATGTCGAAATCCATGGGTTCCTCACTGCCTTTTTTTGCAGTGTAACCCAGCTTATGGATGCCACCAAAGCGTTCCTTTGTCCCGAAAAGCGCCGGCCAAAGCGGCCCGGTACCTTCTGGTGTTTCGGGGCTTCACCTCAACCGTTCTGGGAAGAGGCGGACGGATAGCACGCCCCGCTCCAAGGCTCGATCGACGCGTCGACCATAGACCGGTTGGAGAAATCCACACACGCGCGGCCAAAGTCTCGCATTGCCTGGACGATTTGGTCCTGTGCCCACGAATGGGCGCAAGCAGCCTGGTCCGGCGCCTGGGAGTTGGCGTCGGCGCCGGGTCGGCGATAGCTGTCGATGAAGCGGGTCACACAGTTTCCATATTCAGACACCGATTGCGTGAATGCATCGCGCGCCGCCGCTGCGCTTTGAAGCTCGGCCAAGCTGGCAAACGCGGCAGAAGAGAAGCTTGGCGGCGTCAACGTTCCGCACGTGCTTTCAACAACTGAAAGGCCTTGGCTGGTCTGGGCCGGAGGGCAGGTGCGATAGCCGTCGGCAACGGCGTATTGCTGGCCAGCGGCCGTCCCGGCGAGCATGGCCAGGCCTAGTGCAGCAATCGCTGATTTCATCTTGTCTGCTCCTCTCGGATCGTCACTCTAATTTGGTGGGATCGTGCTTAATGGGCCGTTACTGGTCCCTGGCCAAGACGTCGTTCCTGTCGGCTTCCATGAGGTGGTTTGGCGCGGCAGCGCCTCAAGGGTTTATGGCCCGAATGCCTAGACAACTGCGCTGTTAAGCCTCCGTCTCTCATCACTATCTGGGCTAGCAAAACCGAGGCGGTGAAACAACGCCGCGACTGCTGTCAGGCACCATGTGTGGGCCGTCCCTCCCGCACTGGGGGAGTGCGCCGCGCCGAGGCTTAGCGGCGCCTTAACCGAGCCGGGGTTACCCCAATCCATCAGCTGGGTAGACGCTATGTACCAACTCTTCGGCCTTTGTCTTGTCATTCTCTTAGTGGGCAGCGCGCTTGTCTTTAGCGGCGCCGACGGGGTCCTGGCTGCCCTACCTTTTGAGCTCACCCTGATCGTCGGCGCGGCCCTTGGCACCCTGCTGATCGGGAATGGGCCAGATGTGACACGCGGTGCCTTAGCCGGCTTGGTGCGCGCCGTGCGCGGATCGCGTTGGAAGCGCAGCGATTACGCAAGCTTGCTGGGCGTGATGGCGGAAATCTCGCGCCGTATTTCCCGCCGCGGCTACCTCGCAGTCGAAGCCGACGCCGAAGCCCCTGAACGCTCCACCCTATTAAAATCAGCACCCCGGCTTTATGAAGACGCCGCAGCGCGCGACCTTGTCTGTAACGCGCTGCGGCTCGGCGCGCTCGACCCCTCCAATCCAAACCGCACCCTCGAGCAAATGGACCGGTCGATTGAGCAAACCCTGGCCCAACGCATGCGGAGTGTGGCCGCCCTGCAATCTGTGGCCGACGCCCTGCCCGCCCTTGGGATCGTCGCGGCGGTCCTTGGCATCATCAAAACGATGACCGCAATCGATGCGCCTGCCGAAACCCTGGGCGCAATGGTGGCGAGCGCCCTGCTCGGGACGTTTCTCGGCGTATTCCTTTCCTATGGCTGCGTGGGGCCCTTGGCCAATCGTTTCGGCCAGGTCGTGGAGGAAGAGGCCTGCGCGCTCGACGTCATCCGCACACACTTTGCCCAGACGCTGGCTGGGGCTGCCGCCCAAGCGGCCACGGATGTGGCAACGGCGTGCATCCCGGCAACCGCCCGGCCCGACCGGGAAACGGTAGACCAGGCCAGCCAGCGTTTGCGCTTCAGCGAGCGCACGGCCGCATAAGGCTTAATCCAAGCCTTCCAAAACGCGCAAAACTGGAGGGCTCCAATGAAGCGGCCTTTAAAAGCAGTTGGGGTATGAAAGCGTGAGATGCGGGTGTCCGACCCAATCGATGTAGGAGCGTGTTTTGAGTACTGACCTCGGCCATGAAATCGAACGCAGCTACTGGATGCACGGCACTGCCGAGCGTGTCGCCACCGGATTGACCGGCCTGATCGCCGTTCTGATCGCCGTGCGCAGTGCGGCTTGGGCGCCCGGGGAAGAGATCTTCGCACTCCAGAATGAGATCCTGCGCATGTCGGCGTTCGGGTCACTGACGGTTTGGGCGGCTTTGACGATTGGTATCAGCCGCCGGGGCGCCGCCGCGATGTTGACCCTGGTCTTTGCGAGCTTTCTGGAATTGGTGATCCTGACACCCAGCCCGGAGACGGTCCGCACACTTGCCTCTGGTTCGGTTGGCATCGTCCTCGCCTTCCTTGGGCTACAGTTTTACTGGTACCGCGTTTCTTTTGGGCGTCGTATCCTGGTCTGACCCGGCGGCTACAGGCTTGATCGCTCGCCAGGGCGGTGCATAGGTAGCGTCGCGCTGGGGCCCCGCTGAAGCGGAGCGCGACCGGCGAGGAGGCCCGTGCATGTCCCGCTTCGAAGAGCTGTTGTCGACTGTCGAGACGTATCAGGGCCTCGCTGCAGAAAATTATGCCCGTATTCGCAGGCTGGCACAGGAGATGCGCGAAGGGCTTTGCGGGTATCTCGGCGCCACTGACGGACAATGTGTACACCTCGTGCCGCCCTCCGGCCCGTTTGAGCCGCGCTCCTATGGCGACCATGCATTCTCCATTCCTCCAAGGGGCTTTCGCCCCCTGGGGCCGGTACAGTTCGGCCTGGCTGTGCGCGTCTCCAAAGGCACCGACTGGCTCCGCCTGGCCATGGAATGCCGCAAATCCGGCGAGGCGTTCCACGTGCTTATGGAGGGTGGGCGGGAATACACCTTCGCACTTCCCTTGGCAGAGAATGACCCGGCGCCATTCTACGGCGAGATTTACGACCACGTGCGTGATTGGTTTCAAGAACGCATTGATCGCTACAACGAAGGAGACTACGGGACCCGGGAAATCGGCTTCGATTTCGCCGACGGTCAGACTGAGGTGGACGTCTGACGGAGGCCCGCACCAGACCCGATAGATCCCTTGGACGCTTTCTTCTCTCCTCTCTTTCTAGCCGGCACCCAGCAGTCGCTTATTTTTTCGGTGGCCCTGATCGGCACACTTGGCCTGGGCGCCCAATGGATTGCCTGGCGCCTCCAAGCTCCAGCCATTGTTCTCATGGCTATGGCGGGGCTCATCGTGGGCCCGATTTGGGCCACCACGCTTGGCTCTCCAACCAGCCCGCTTTTCATCGGTACCGAAGGCGCGCTGCTCGACCCCAGCGCGGAATTCAATGACCTACTGCGCCCGATCATCTCCTTGGCGGTAGCCGTAATCCTGTTCGAAGGAGGCCTGGTCCTTCGCTTTGAACACCTTCGAGACGCCGGCGCTGCGGTGCGGCGCATGGTGTTCATCGGTGGTCCGGTCGCCTGGGCGCTGGGCTCGCTTGCCGCCTATTATGCCGGCGGTTTGGACTGGGCCTCTTCAATCGTTTTTGCCGGCGTCATGGTGGTGACCGGGCCGACGGTGATCATCCCGCTGCTGCGGCAATCGAAGATTGGCGGGCGCACCGGCGCGGCGCTGAGATGGGAAGGCATCGTTAATGACCCGATCGGCGCCTTGTTCGCCGTTGCCGCCTTTGAGGTGGTCCGCGTTGCCTCACAGGGCGAAAGCACCATCGGAGTCGCGGCCTGGGTGATCTTTGCAGCCGCCGTGGGCGTGGGCCTCGGCCTGGCTTTCGGCTGGGCGATTGTGCGCCTGTTCCAAGCCGGCCTGACCCCTGAATATCTCAAGGCGCCGATCATCTTCGCCTCAATCATCCTGTGTTACGCGGCCGCAGAAATGCTGGAGAAAGAGATCGGTCTCGTTGCTGTGACCGCCTACGGCATGTTTCTGGGCAACTCAAAGCTCGCAGGCCTCGCCGAGCTCCGTAAATTCAAGGAGGACATCGCCGTCCTGCTTGTGTCCGGCGTTTTCATTATTCTCACCGCAGACCTCACGCCGCAATTGATCGAACAAGCCCTCCAGCCGCGCACCCTCTTCTTCCTTGCCGCAATGCTGTTCATCGTCAGACCCTTATCGATTTGGGTGTCTACCTACGGCACGCTTACGCGCAACGAGGCAATTCTTCTCGGGTGGATCGCGCCGCGCGGGATTGTTGCGGTGGCGGTATCTGGCCTCTTCGGCAGCCTGTTGATTGACCTCAACCGGAACTCTTCCTTTGACATCTATGGCGCCGAGCAGATCACGCCTTTGGCATTTGCGATGGTGTTCTCCACAGTCGTGCTCCATGGCTTCACAATCCGCCCTCTGGCCCAATTCCTTGGCCTGGCCCGCAGCGAGAAACCCGGCGTTCTGGTCGTCGGTGCTACGCCGTGGAGCGTGGATCTGGCCAGAACGCTCAAAGGCACTGGGGTCGACGCCATTGTCGCGGACACGAATTGGCGCCGCCTGCGCCCGGCGCGAGAGGCCGGTCTGGAGACGTTCTACGGTGAGGTCTTATCGGAAGACGCCGAAGTGCGCCTTGACCATGCCCGCTTTGCCACTGCCCTCGCCCTGTCTGCGAATGAGCCATACAATGCGCTCGTGTCCGGCCACTTCGCCCCGGAACTCGGCCGGCATAAAGTGTTCCAGCTCTCAATCCAGGACAGTGAGGAAGATGACCCCCGGGCCTTTGGCGGCAGCACGGGCGGGCGCACGCTGATCAAGCGCGGCCGCGGCTATGACCAATTGATCCGAGATCATTACCGGGGATGGGTATTTTCCAAGACCCAGCTCACGGAGAAGTACACCCTGGCGGATCTAAAGGCCGATCGGCCCGATGCGGATGTCATCGCCGAGGTGCGCGCCGAGGGCTCAGTGAGCTTCTTGAGCAACGGGGCCGAGCCGCGCGGCGGAGACGGCGCGACCCTGATCACGTTCGGCCCGCCCGTCAAAGCCGATGCGGCGCAGCGCGCAGCCGAGCGCGAGGTCGATGGCGGCCTGCGCGACACACCCATGGCAAGCTAGGCTCGCGCGGGCATCATTCCTCGTCGGGATCGTTGCACACAAACTCGCCCCAAAGGGCCTCGCGGCCCTGGCGCGTGGCCTCAATGGCGATGATGGCGCCTGCACCGACCAGCACCAAAATGGCCGTGCCGGGCTCGCTCACCCAGTTCAAAAGCATCTCTACCATCACCGTACCCTATCTCGTTTTTCGCTGCTCCCCTTATTGATGAGCCCGGTTAATGCGTCCTCACATTTTAGCGGCGGTGGCGGGGCAATGTGTTGCCCAAGCGCGCGCAAACATTAACCCCGACGGCTGCCCCAGAGAAATCACAGACAACGCGCCTATGCCCGATTCACAAGTGACCCGCGCGCGCCTACATCTACCCCATGGCACGGCCACGATCAGACCCGCAGCCCCCGCGCGCTTGGCAACGCATGTTGTCGGGCAGACGGCTGGACTTGCTCGATCCCTCGCCGCTTGATGTCGAGATTGAAGACATCGCCCATGGCCTTGCCCGAGTGGCACGCTGGAATGGCCAGACTTCGGGTGCGTTTGCTTTTTCAGTCGCGCAACATTCCCTGGTGGTAGAAACCCTTGTCGGAAAGCTCAGGCCGAGCCGAACGCCTGAACAGCGTTTGGCGGCCCTTGTGCACGATGGTCCAGAATATGTGGTCGGCGATATGATTTCACCCTTCAAAACTGTGCTGGGCGGCGATTACCGCGCCGTGGAAGCGCGATTGACGCGGGCCATACACATACGGCTCGGCTTGCCACCCGACCTGACAGCCGACATGAAAAAGCTCATTAAACGGGCCGATTTGATGTCAGCATGGCTTGAGGCCACCCAGCTGGCTGGCTTTGGCATTGAGGAGTCCAATCGCCTTTTTCTCGCGCCGCCAGACGGGTGCCGCCTTCGGCTGGAGCCCCTCTCGCCAGAGGCGGCGCAGGCCGCGTTTCTTGAGCGATACTCGGATATTTGCGAGGCCATTAAGCTTGAGCGAGGTGCCGCTTGAACAGCGTCGTCATTGGTCTTTCCGCAGTCATTGTCGCTGCGGACGCCTCTGCACCGAGCGTGCTTTCGACCCAGTCTGGCGGCGCCGACCCCGCCCTCCCCTTTGGCCCGTTTGACCCTGTCGACCATCGCACATTCGAGCTGGGACTGAGAGGCTGGGTGGGCGAGCAAACCGGATTTGACCTCGGGTATGTGGAACAGCTCTATACCTTTGGCGATAAGGGCCGTGATACGCCCGATTCAAGTCTCGGCGCGGCCGGCGGCGGCGCGCGGGTCATCTCAGTCAGCTATCTCGCATTGACCCCGGAGGCCCCAGAGCTCGGAGGCGCCTTCGATGCACAATGGCGGGGCTGGTATTCATTCTTTCCTTGGGAGGACCACCGCCATGGCCGCCCAGCCCTGATCGACCGGGAAATCCTGCCCCGGCTCACCTCCTGGGCGGCGGGAAATGCGAGCCGGCTGGACCGCGCACAAATGGCCTTCGGCGCCGCCGACCAACACTCCTGGGTCGAAGAGCGCGTTCTGGAACGCTACGAATTGCTCTACGATGCAGGGCTGGTCACTGAGTGCGCGCGGGATGCCGCCCTCAGTCCGCCTGACCTTGAGTTAGGCGCGCCGATGCGGTCTGATCACCGGCGCATTCTCGCCACCGCCATGGGGCGTCTGCGCGGCAAGGTGAAGTATCGCCCGGTCGTGTTCGAATTGATGCCAGAGCGCTTTACTCTGTCGGCGCTCCAATCCGTGGTGGAATCCCTACTTGGCATTGGATTGCACAAGCAGAACTTTCGCAGAGCGCTCGACAAGACTGGCCTTGTGGAAGGCACGGGCGCCATGGAAACCTCCACGGGAGGGCGCCCCGCGGAGCTGTTCCGGTTCAAAAGAGAGATGGTCAGGCGCCGGGAACTAACGGGCGTTTCCACGCCCCATGTGAGACGCTAGCATTAAGCTGGTTTTATTCGACGCGCCATCCATGGTCCGTGCGGCGCGCTTCCAGGGTTATGCCTTCGGCCTGTGCCCATTCAGCCGACCGCCCACGAGGCGCCCGCACCCTGCCCTTGGCTGCGAAACGCAGGAGGAGCGCAATCGAAGCGATCACCAGGCCGGCGACAGCAGCCGCCACTGTCAGAACGCCGGCAAAGACGATCAAAAGACCTGCAATGGCAAAGCGTGCAAGCCAGCTAAGCCCCGCATGAGCTTTATCTACCAGCCCATCAAACAGCGGGGGCGCAGACTTGGTTTCATTCAGCGTCATGGCGTTCTCCTAAACCGGATGATGGGAGCGCGCGCCTTTCCCGTCAATTGCACTTTGATGGTAATTTCGTGAAATCCCAGCCGCAATGGGCGGTTTTCGAAGCCCGGCCTACGATTTAGGCGCACCTGAAGCGCGCCTAGGCAGCGCGGCGACGGCATGGGCGCCGTTGCTAGCTCAGGATTTGACCCCGCTCTGCCTTGATTCGCGCATATGCCGAGGTGATCGCAGCGGCTTTCCTTTGGGCAGCGGCCTCGAATTCAGGCGGCGCGCCATTGGTGACAACACGGTCGGGGTGATTGTCGCTCATGAGGCGCCGGTAGGCCTTACGCACTTCTGCAAATTCAGCATCGTATGAAACGCCCAGCACATGGTAGGGATCATCGGGCGAACTGCCGAGATAGCTTGCCTTGATCCGCCGGAAGGTCGCCTCGCTGAAGCCAAACGCGTCTGACACCGATTTCAGGTAGGCCAACTCTTCAATCTTCACCACGCCATCGGCCAAGGCGATCTGGAAAAGCCCATCAAGAACGCCCTCGAGAAGGCAGGGCCGGCCCTTGTATTTCCGGCCTATACGGCGGGCGTAAGCCTCGTAGCCATTCACGGTTTGCCGCGCGAGATTAAAGACCCGCTGCACCGATGCCGCATCCTCAGGCCTTGAGCGGAACACGCGGGAAAATGCAGCCACCTCATTATTGGAGACAAAGCCATCGGCGGCCGCGAGTTTTGCGCCGAGGCCAACGATTGCAGCGGTGAAGCCCACATCGTTAGGGTCCGGCGCGCAATCGCCTGCCGGATCAAGACTGGCATCAACCGGATCTGCCTCGAAGAGCCGGCGGCCCTGGGCTAAAATTTCAAGCCAAAGCGACATGAGGAAATAATACCACCATTACGAGCAAATACCATGCGCCCCAGCGACCAGCGCGTGAAAGATAAACAATTTGTGAGACCTTCCGCCTTTTTTTATCGTGCTTGGTATATAATTTCCGTCGGGCCAGACAACGCTGGCCAATTTCTGGAGATTTAGATGAAACTCGTTGCCCTCTCTCTCAGCGCCCTCGCCTTTGCCGCCGCGCCCGCAATGGCCGATGGCTGCTCGTCTTACAAAAGCCAACGCACCGCCGCCGCTGAGCCGGTGCGCTACGTCACCGACTCCCACGACGCCGCCACAATTGTCGACGTGGCCTCGGCTGCCGGCTCTTTCGAAACGCTGATCGCTGCTGCAAAAGCTGCTGATCTTGCAGGCGCGCTGATGGGCGAAGGCCCGTTGACAGTTTTTGCGCCGACCGACGACGCCTTCGCAGCGCTGCCAGAAGGCACGGTTGAGACGCTTCTTCTGCCGGAAAACAAAGACCAGCTCGCAAGCATACTCAAACTGCACGTGATTGCGGGCGCGAAAGTGACCTCTGACCAGCTCGCCGGCACGACCACACAAGCCGAAACGCTCAACGGCACGGTCACCATTGACGGCACCGATGGTGTGACGGTCAATGGCGCCACCGTGATTGCCGCCGACGTGATGGCATCCAACGGCGTCATCCACGTCATCGACACGGTGCTCCTGCCCGAAAGCTGAGCTCTGCGCGAATGAAATCGCTCAAAGGCGGCCCCTGCCTGTTGGCGGGGGCCGTTTCCTTTTGCATGGGACTGAAATAGCTGCTCCAGGGAACATGCTGCGAAAACTGTGGAGGCGGTCGTGGAACCGGAAGCGCCAGAGATCGTCTACCAGGAGTGTATCGTTAGGCAGGGCAATCGATACTGCCGCGACGTTTCCGAAATCGCTGGCCCAGAGCCAATTGCCCAAGCTGGCGGGGCACCCGCTGCCGAGCTGGCGCCGGGCCTTTTCGATTGGGCGCAGCCGATTCTTTCCGATCCGGTGGGCTGGGGACAGGCCAACTTACTCAACGTCGACGTGCTTTTGCCCCTCGGCATCCAAGCCGTAGCGATTGTTGCAGCCATGCTGGTGGGTGCGATGTTGGCCGGCCCTGTCAAAAAGGGGCTCAGTCGGCTGACAGCGCAGCTGCCCAAAAGCGTCGCCGGCCTCACCCAGGACACTGTGCCGAAGCTCGTGCGCCCTGCCCTAACCCTGGCCCTGTTCTACGCGGCGCAGACTGCGTTGGCCGGCGCCGGATTCGACGCGACGCTGGTGCGCGTCGCTTTCTCCCTTTCGGTTGCGTTCCTCCTCATCACCTTGGCGAGCGCATTTCTGCCTGCGGGCCTACGCAAACCGGCGCTTTATGCGGCGCTGGCGGTTGCCGGGCTTAACGCATTCGGCGTCCTCGATGACGTGATTTCCTGGACATACACGATCGGCCCGGAATTTGGCGGGCGTACGATCAACCCGCCCTTCTTGCTCCAGGCTGTGGTCACAGCCGGCGTCTTTCTCTTCGGCGCCAACTGGCTGTCTAAAAAGCTCAAGACCCGGGTCGAGACGCTGCCGCAAGTTGAGCCGAGCTTGCGCATTCTGATTTCCAACGCGCTCCAAATCGGCCTTTTCTTCGCCGCCGCGCTGTTGACCCTGGCGGGCCTGTCGATCCCCTTGTCGGGGCTCGCAGTCCTTGGCGGCGCCATCGGCGTCGGCATCGGATTTGGGATGCAGCAAATCGTGGCCAATTTCATATCGGGCGTCATCTTGCTGACCGACCGATCGATCAAGCCCGATGACGTAATCGAAGTGGATGAGAGCTACGGCGTCGTGAAATCGCTCGGGCTGCGCTACGCATCGGTGGTCACACGCGATGGCAAAGAGCATTTGATCCCGAACGAGCAGTTGATCACCGATCGGGTGATCAATTGGAGCTATTCAGACCGCCAAGTGCGGATTAAGCGGCGCCTCAGGATCGAGTATGAAAGCGATTTAAAACGGGCCTGCGGCCTCGTCGTCGAAGGCGCCAAGGCGACCCCGCGCGTGCTGGATGCGCCTGAACCAAAATGCCTCGTAATGGAATTCGGAGATGAAGCCATCGAAATCGAAGCCCGCTTCTGGATCGACGATCCGCAAAACGGGATCAACAATGTGGGATCGGAGGTGATGCTCAATGTGTGGGACCGGTTCAAAGCCGCAGGCATCGACATTCCGCTGCGCCACGAAGATGTGCTGATCACGCCAGGCTCAACGTTGAAAGTTGAGATGGTGAGCACTGGCGACAAGAAGGCCGGCGCCCATACTTCGGCGTTGTCTATCGAGCCGGTGGGCCAAGACAAATAACCTTCGGACGTCAGAGCCGCGCCGCGCAATCGGAACGCCTGATGGCTATTGCCCGGAGATATCCTCCGCGACCCGCTTGGCGAAGCGCCTGGACGCCCGGTTGGCGTCCCACCAAGTGCCGGCGCTCACGACCTGTCGAATGTCATTTTCAAAGTATGAGTATTCAACGGTTGATTCCGCGCCGCTGGAATGGGTGATCTTGCCTTCCATGGACATTCCGCCGAGGGAAATTGATCGGATCGGATCCAATCCAGGCGTGTCCCTAAGTTGGCCAAACGTCGGGCGGTTGGGTTTGGCGTCGAGTATCATCACATCTATGCGCGTAGCCTCCACGCCGGACCGGTCGAGCTCGCGCTCGATATCTTCGATGATTTCCTCAGTGAGACGTGTTCCCTCGCGCAGCCCGTAATCGTCTTCCAGCTTCTCTGCGAATTCCTCGGAGAAGGCGACGGTGATGGTGGTGGCGTCCGCCGCAGCGGCGAAACCGGATAAAACCAATGCAGACAAAGCAGCGCGGATCATGTGAGCCTCTTCTTTCTTTCTCGTTAGATAGCGCACTGGGTTGTCACGGGGAAATCACAGGGCCGCGATGACGCCTAGCGGTCGTCTTCGTCCTGATCGTCCTCACCGTCGCCGGGCACTGCAGCGCCGACGACAGCGCCGGCCGTATTGACGGCGCCTTCGGCCACATCACCGGTCACGTTCACCGCGCCCTCAACAACGTCCCCGGCCACACGGGCCGCCAAACACCCCGGCGCGGCGAGGAGCAACGCCGCCAAGGTGGAGGCGGTTAGAATAGGGCGGCGCGGGAAGCTCATAGATCTCAAAAAGGCCTGCTTCGCGCCCGAACGCAAGCCCCTGGGGGCCTCCTGTCCGGGCGCTTAGCCGGTCAGACCGTCTCAACGAGGAGAAACTCGCTGTCTTCGCGCGCTTCGATCTGGAGCGCGGCTCCGCTTGCGATTTCGGCGCCGTCGCGGGCCGACACGTCCTGCCCGTTGAGGGAGGCAGCGCCCGTGGCCAGAACAAGATACCCGCGCCGGCCTGGAGCGATTTCGTAGCTGAGCGCCTCACCTGCTCCCAGGGTTGCGCCGAGCACGCGCGCGTCCTGATTAATCTCCAGAGCCCCTTCATCGCCAAGGCCGCTGGCCAAAATTTCCCAGGCGCCTGTGCGGCTCGCCTTTGGGAAGGCTTTGGTGCCCCATTTCGGCGCGCCGCCAGCCGTGCGCGGCTCGATCCACAGCTGGAAGATTTGGGTCTCGCCGGGCTCTGCGTTCCATTCGGAATGCTGGATGCCATGGCCCGCGCTCATCACTTGGACGTCGCCTGCCTCGGTCCGCCCTTCATTTCCGAGGGAGTCTCGGTGGGTGATGGCGCCTTTGCGGACATAGGTGATGATCTCCATCGACTCATGGCCGTGTGGCGGGAAGCCTTCCCCGGGCTGGATCGTGTCGTCATTCCACACCCTCAGTTTGCCAACGCCGCGCCGCGCAGGGTCCACATAGTGGGCAAAAGAGAAGTGGTAGTGGGCCTTCAGCCAATTATTCTTGAACGTGCCGAGGTCTTCAAAGCGTCGGATATCAATCATTTTCAACTCCTCTGTAGGTCGCTTCAGTGACCCAAAGATGGAGACAGGCGCCGCCCCTACGACTGGCCTGGGGAGAACAGCACCTATTCCCGAGACGCATAGGAAAGCGGGTTGATATCCAGTGCGAGCACCGCGCAACGAGCTTGCCGGTGCGCGGGCGCGCTACCCTTTGGTGATCGCCTCGCGCGCCACCGGCAGTAGAGCATCCATCTGGTCGCGGATTTCCGCGTCGGTGCGCGCGACACCTGCGGCATCGAAATCACCGCGCACCTTGCGCAGCACATCATCGTCGCCCGCTTCTTCCAGATCCGACAACACAACCTCTTTTGCGTAGGCGTCTGCGGCCGCGCCGGTTTTGCCCAGCAGGTCGGCGGCCCAAAGCCCGAGCAGCTTGTTGCGCCGCGCCATCACCTTGAATTCGGTTTCCTGGTCGAGCGCGTATTTGGATTCCTCGCCGCGCTTGCGGTCATCAAAGCTGTTGCCCATTGAGGTCTCGGTCCTTTTCAGCGTGGATGCGCCGCAGTCTTAAGCTGGCGGGCCGCTGCGCTCAAGCATTTCGCGCGGCGCGCCTTCTGCTAAGCTCGGCGTTGCGTCGACACTCAGATTGTGCGACTGCCGCCGCCTTAGGAAGGCCGGCCCATACCAGGGCCGCGCCCGCCTGGGGCTGATTGAGACAGAAGCGAGATCAAAGCCATGTCCCGCAAGAGAGTGGTCTATGAAGGTAAAGCCAAAATTCTCTATGAGGGGCCCGAGCCCGGCACGCTGATCCAGTACTTCAAGGACGACGCAACCGCGTTCAATGCCGAGAAACGCGCCGTGCTCGACGGCAAGGGCGTGCTGAACAATCGCATTTCCGAATTCATGATGGTGCGCCTTGCGGGCCTTGGCATCCCGACGCATTTCATCCGCCGCCTCAATATGCGCGAGCAATTGATCAAGAAGGTCGAGATCATCCCCTTGGAGGTGGTGGTGAGGAATGTCGTTGCCGGCTCGCTGGCGCGGCGCCTCGGGCTGGAAGAAGGCGCCGCCCTGCCGCGCACCATCGTGGAGTTTTATCTGAAGCGGGATGACCTGGGCGATCCCCTGGTCAGCGAAGAACACATCGCCGCGTTCAACTGGGCCGGGCCGCAAGAGGTTGACGACATGGTGTCTCTGGCCCTGCGCGTGAACGACTTCACAACCGGCCTTTTCAGCGCGGTGGGCATTCGGTTGATCGACTTCAAGTTAGAGTTCGGCCGCCATTATGAGGGCGACATGGTCCGCACCATTCTGGCCGACGAGATCAGCCCCGATAATTGCAGGCTCTGGGATGCCGAGTCCGGCGAGAAACTCGACAAGGATCGGTTCCGACAAGACCTCGGCGGGGTGACCGAAGCCTATGGCGAAGTCGCGCGCCGTCTCGGGATCATCAAGGAAACGCGCCAAGGCGATAACATCGTCGCCTTCAATGGCGGCGGCAAATAGGGCGGCGGCAATGAAGGCAATTGTCCATGTGGGCCTGAAGGCCGGGGTGTTGGACCCACAGGGCAAAGCCGTTGCCGACATGCTCTCTCGCATGGGCTTTTCAGAAGTTGCCGGTGTGCGCATCGGTAAGGTGATCGAGCTGGAATTGGGGCCAGGGCTTGCCGGCGAGGACGCCGAGCAGCGCGTTCGTGAGATGTGCGAACAACTGCTCGCAAACACAGTCATTGAGCGCTACACGATCGAAGTGGTGGAATGATGGGGCGCGCGGGACGCAGGCCTGCACGGCCCCTGATCGGCAGCCTCGCAGGCATGGGCCGCCCGCTCATAGTTTGCGCCGCCGTTTGCCTGACCGGCGCTCCTGCCGCGGCCCAGTTCTGCGCCGAACAATCGATACGTTGGAGCGAACCCAACGGCGCCGTTCACACAACCGTTGTCGAGGGACGCGTCCGCGATGGATGCCCAATGATTCGCCACACCATTGATGCCCCAGGCGCGCCGCGCGCGGAGGCGGTCGGGCGCGACTGCGACTGCGACCTCATTGTCGATGGCCAGGAGGCGCGCTTCACAGCGCCTTTGCCCATCGTCGCAGGACGTCTCCTCTCGGTTTGCACACAAAACAGAGCGACGGCCCAGCGACGCGCAGGCCAGACCCGCGAGCCCGAGGCCGCAGGCACAAGCGCACCTCCACGACGCTAACGGTTTTCTTCCCCGGCCGGCGAGGTACATCTTGTCCAGGCCAGACAGGGGCACCCATGGACAATCGGCTTTTTGCGCTTGAGGGCGTCAGGAATTTCCGGGATTTTGGTGGCTACGCCGCCGGGCCGGGAAAACGCGTCAAAGCTGGGCTGCTTTTTCGCTCTGGCCACTATGACGAGGCCACTGAAGCCGATTTGGAGGTGCTTGCGGGCCTCCCGATTGCTTTTCAGGCAGACCTGCGCCGGCCCGACGAGCGCGAGCGACAGCCCGGGCGATGGTCAGCGCCGGAAGTGCTGACGAGCGATGGCGGGCGCGAAATGCAGAGCCCGCATGTCACCTTTCTGTCCCAGATAGAGGCGAGTGCCGAGGCGGCCGAAGACTGGATGAACGCGTATTACGAAACGGCGCCGTTCAAAGCCCACCACGTGGAGCTGTTCAAAGGGTGGTTCGATAGGCTGGCAGGCCTCGGCGATGGAGCGGCCGCAGTCATCAATTGCGCGGCCGGCAAAGACCGTACCGGCATCGCCTGCGCCTTGACCCACCATGTTCTCGGCGTTTCGCAGGCCGATATCTTGGCCGATTATGAGCTGACCAATACTGCCGTGGACATCGACGGGCGCCTTCCCGCCGCCCAGGCCTACTTCAACGAGACCCTGGGCCGCGACTATTCAGCAGATGTCTACCGGCCCTTTATGGGTGTTCGGCGACGCTACATCGAGACCGCATTTTCAACCATTGCCGAGACCGCTGGCAGCGTTGATGCCTATCTGGAGGCAACGCTTGGCGTAGATCAGGCCATGCGTTCAACGCTGCAAAGCCGCCTACTCGCCTGATGCGAGAGCGCGCATTAAACGTTGTTTAGACGGTAATTTCTCACTCGGGTTTAACTTCCGATTCTCACTGACCTGGCAGTAGCTGAGGGCGCGCTAAGCGGAGCGGCCCATGCAGTTGACAGTCAAAACCGGTCTCTTGGCCCTCCTCTGGGCCAGCGCTGCCACCCTTGCCGGGTGTTCCGGTGGGGGAGGAGGCAGCAGCGATGGCGGTAGCGCGCCGCCGCCAGTTGCAAGCCCGCCACCGCCGCCGCCGGCTCCTCCAATCACCGAGATAGATGACCGCGCCGAGGCCGTCCGCTTTTTGAACTTTGCAACCTTCGGCGCCGACGAGACCCTGATCAATCAACTTACCGCCTCTGGCAGCGCCTCGGACTGGGTGGCGGGCGAGTTGGCCAAACCCGTCACGCTTTATCTTCCCCGCGTCGCGGCACTCACCCCTGCCGATGATCGCGGCAATGAGAACATTTTCGACGACGTCGTCTGGCAGGCCATGATCGGCAATGACGATCAACTGCGTACCCGGGTGACGTTTGCCCTGTCCCAAATCCTGGTGGCAAACACGCGCCAAAGTGGCGGCGTGCGGCCGCGGCGCGCCGCGTTTTACGCCGACGCACTTGCGCGGAACGCTTTTGGCAATTTCCGCGATCTGATCGACGATGTCACCTACACGCCGCTCATGGCAGAATTCCTGACATACATGCGCAACCGCAAAGGCGATGAACGCCGGGGTCGCATGCCTGATGAGAACTATGCCCGCGAAATCATGCAATTGTTCACGATCGGCCTGGTCGAGCTCAACATGGACGGGACGCCGCGCCTTGATGCCCAGGGCCAGCAGATCGAAACCTACACCAATGACGACGTGGTCGGGCTAGCGCGCGTGTTCACTGGCCTTTCCGAACGCGGCGGCACTTTCTTCAACGGACACGATATCGATAGCGAATACACACCGCTCATCATGTATGATGACCAGCATTCAGAGCTGGAAAAGTCTTTCCTGGGCACCACGATCTCCGCCGGCACGCCGGGCGACGAATCGATCGACTTGGCCTTGGATGCCCTGTTCGCTCACCCCAATGTCGCCCCCTTCATCAGTCGGCAACTGATCCAAAGGCTCACCTCGTCCAATCCCCCGCCAGCCTATGTCGAGCGGGTCGCGACCGCCTTTGAACAGGGCCGCTTCACAGCTGCTGATGGACGGGATTTCGGCACTGGTGCGCGCGGCGACCTGGCCGCCACCGTGGCTGCAATTCTCCTCGACGCCTATGTGCTGGAGGGGCCGGGAACAGATCAGCAGGCGGGCAAGGCGCGCGAGCCCGTCATCTCTTTCGTCCATTGGGCGCGCGCCTTCGATGTCACCGGCATTGATCCCGATAATGAGTTTTGGCTGAACGACACGCGCTCGCCCACCGATCGCCTGGGCCAGCAAGCCTTCCGCCCACCCTCGGTGTTTAACTTTTACCGCCCCGGCTACATCCCGCCGGGCTCCGAAGCCGGCGCGCGCGGTATGACCGTGCCGGAGTTTCAGATCGTCAATTCCGGCGCCTCGGTTGGCTATTTGAATTTCATGACGCGCTTTATCTTCGACGACTCCCCGTCCCGGGAGCGAAACACCAGCTTCACGCCCGATTACCGCGATGAACGCGCCCTGGCCGACCAGCCGAGCGCCCTGGCTGACCACCTGAATATGCTATTGACCGGCGGGCGAATGACGCAGGCGGCCCTCACCGACATCGCCGAGACCGTGCAAGCCATCCCCATCGATGACAACGATCCGGAGGAAGACCTCGACCGGCGCGTCTCCGCGGCGGTGCTGATCGCGATCAACTCACCTGCATTCCGCATTCAGCGCTAGGGAGGAAAGCCATGAGACCTTTGTCCCGGCGATTGTTTTTAAAAGGCATGGCGGCGGCCGGCGGGCTGGCGGCCATCCGTTCGGGATTTCTGCCACAAGCGCACGGTGTTGAGACGGGCGGTTACAAGGCCCTTATTGGCATCTTCCTGAAGGGCGGGCTCGACTATGGCGATGTCGTTCTCCCGCTCGACCAGCCCCTCTACACTGCCCTCACAGAGCTGAGGGGCGATCTGTTTTCGGCCTATGGCAGCGCAAACACGCCGTCGCGGGCGCTCGATGCACTGCTGCCCCTGAACATTGGCAACCCATCGCCCCTGGGGGGGCGTCGGATGGGCCTGATCCCTGAAATGAACGGCCTCCAAGGGCTCTTCAACGCCGGGGAGGCAGCCATCGTCGGCAGCGTCGGTCCCCTGATCGAGCCGACAACCCGTCAGCAATATGATGACCGGTCCGTCCCGTTGCCCAAAAAGCTGTTCTCCCACAATGACCAGCAATCGACATGGATGGCCCTGGACACCGAGGGCGAGCGCACCGGTTGGGGCGGTAAGTTTGCAGATCTCATCGCGGCCGCGTCGCCCGGCACGCCGGGCATCTACCAGAACATCACCGTCGGCAGCGCCGACGTGTTTCTATCGGGCGAGACGTCGCGGCCGTTCTCTGTACCGAGCGGGGATATTCCGACGCTCAGGATTGAGAGCCAGCGCAGCCTGCTCGGCGGCGGACAAGGCGACGAAGCCCGCGCACGGCTGCGCGAGGCGCTCCTGCGGCGTGATTTTGGCGCCGACAGCATTCTAGAGCGGGATGCGTCAGCCATTTCGGCGCGCGGGATCGAAGACAATGAGAATTTTGCCGAGATCAGAAATAACGCGGTCACGGGGCTCACAACGACGTTTCCCGACACCAGCCTCGGGCGTCAGCTCAGGTCAGTGGCCGAAACCATCGCCGTGCGCGAGGCGCTGCTCGTCAATCGCCAGATCTTCTACGCCACCCGCGGCGGGTTCGACACCCACCGCAACCAAGCCAACACGCTGCCTGGCCTTGCCCGGGAGATTTCCGACGCGTTTGCCGCCTTTAGGAATGCCATGGTCGAGCTCGGCCAGTGGGGCAATGTCACCGTGTTCACCTTCTCTGATTTTGGCCGCACTCTGAACGGCAATGATAACGGCACCGACCATGGCTGGGCTGGACATCACTTTGTCGCCGGCGGGGCGGTGCGCGGCGGGCGGGTCTTTGGCGCCATGCCCGAGCCAAACATTGAAAGCGCGTTCTACACGCCCTCGCGGGGCCGGCTGATCCCACAGGTTTCCGTTGAGCAATTTGGCGCAACCCTGGGCAGCTGGTTCGGCCTAAACAGCCAGGAGCTTGGCGGCGTGTTTCCAAACCTTGCCAACTTTGACACGGCCAATCTTGGGTTTCTCGAAGGCCCGGTGGGTTAGACACCGCGCTTGATCTTTACCCGCGCCGGGCGGTAGCTGGCGTCCATGGGCCGCCCCGATCTGCAACCAAGTTCGCACGCCGCTAGGCGCGATCGCCGCGGCGCATTTCGGCTGCTCTTTTTTGCGCTGGCAACCATTGGCGCAGGCAACACGATGCTGATTGCCGCCGTTTTGCCGCCCCTGACCCGTGAGCTCGGTCTCCCAGATTGGATGGCCGGCGCCATCTTTTCCCTGTCGGCAGCCCTTTGGGTGATCGCGAGCCCGTTTTGGGGGCGCACGTCGAACACGCTCGGCCGCCGGCGCGTCGCCGCGATTGGGCTGGCAGGCTACGCCGCTTCGATGCTGCTGTTCGGCCTGGCTGGGCTTGCAGCCCAATCGCTGCTCATCACATCGCCGGCCATAGTGTTTGCTCTGCTGCTTTGCTCACGCTCCCTGTTTGGCTTGTTCGGCTCGGGCACCAATCCGGCAGCCCAAGCCTATGTCGCAGACCGGACAGGGCCCGAAACGCGCACCGCCGACATGGCCTCGGTGACCGCCGGCCACAGTTTCGGAACCGTGGCCGGCCCCGCCTTCGCAGCGGCGATGGTGGCCATGTTTGGATTGCTCAGCCCCGTCTTTTTGACCTTTTTTCTGGCGGGCTTGATGTCTTGGCTGGTGCTCACCCGCCTTCCTGAGCACACCCCGCCGCAACAGGAGCTAAAATCCCCCAGGGCGCCTCGCAAAGGGCTCTGGCGAGACCAGCGCGTGGTTGGGTTCCTGCTCTTTGCCACGGCCCTATCGCTCGTCACCGGCGTTTTGATGCAGACTTTCGTCTTTGCCGTGATGGACAAGATGGACGTGTCGGGCGTGGAAGCGGCCCAGTTCACCGGGCCAGCCTTCACCATTGGCGCAATGGGCACGATCCTCGCCCAGCTGGTGCTGATCCCCCGATTGGACATGTCCAACAAGCGCCTCATGGTGACAGGCGCGCTTTCGCTGGCCTTTGGGGCGCTCTTGATCATTCCTGCCCAGGATTTTGCGACCTTGATCCTTACCCAATTTGCCATAGGGCTCGGCCAAGGGCTGGCGCGGCCCGGTTACTTCGCCGGCGCATCGCTGGCGGTCGGCGCCGACGAGCAGGGCGACATTGCCGGGCTGGTCATGGCGACGAATGCAATCGGGTTCGTCGTCTCACCGTTTTTCGGGCCCTGGCTCTACGAGTTCGCACACCCGGCGCTGCCGTTCGCTTTGGCGGGCGGCCTTCTCTTGCTCATGGCCCCGTTTGCCGCGGTGTATGCGGGCGGCGTGCGCGCCGTGCCGTCTGCCGCGCCTTCCGCCGATTAAATAAGCCTGCGGGGCGCCGCGCGCCCTACCCAGCGGCCTGGCGCACCCGGCTCAGCATGTCAGTGGTGGGAAATCCATCGGCGATGAAGCCATTGGCGACCTGGAAGCGTCGCAGCGCACCCTTCGTCCCGCGCCCGGCAATGCCATCAATCGGGCCTGCCTCGAAGCCGAGATCATTCAGGCCCGACTGGAGCTGTTTCACCTGGGCCACTGAAAGCGGGCGTAAGTCCGTCGGCCAGGCGGCCTGAAGCGGCGCGCGCCCAGCGATCGCGTCGGACAATAGCCCGACGGCGAGGGCGTAGCTGTCGGCGCGGTTGTAGGTCTTGAACACATCGAAGTTTTTGAAGAGGAGAAATTTTGGCCCGCGATGGCCCGCCGGCACCCAAAGCTCGGCAAACTTCCCATCGGGGACTGCGCCCTGCCCGCCCGCCGAGGCAAACGCGACCCCAACTGACCGCCAGCTCGACACGCGCCGGTCCTGGCCGTCGGCGAGGCTGTAATCAAAGTCCGCCGGAAGGATCACCTCCAGCCCCCAGGGCTGGCCCGTCTCGAAGCCGGACACGGAAAGATAATTCGCTGCCGAGGCGAGGGCGTCTTCCGGGCTATCCCAAAGGTCGATGCGCCCGTCTCCGGTGAAGTCCCTGGCATGGGCGAGAAATGTCGACGGCATGAACTGGGTGTGACCCATGGCGCCGGCCCAGCCGGAGGTCAGCTGGTCGCGCCGCGCTGCGCCGGTCTCCAAGATTTTCATCAGCGCAATCAGCTCGCCTTCGGCAAACCGTTGGCGCCGTCCCTCAACGGCCATGTTCGCCAGGGTGTTGGCCGCATCATAGTCGCCCATATAGGAGCCGAAATTCGTCTCCATGCCCCAGATGGACAACAAGACCGAGCGATCCACACCGTAGCCGCCCTCCAGTTGATCGAACGCTGCGTCGAGCGAGACACTCCGGTCCTGCCCACGGTCGATCCGTGTGGCTGTGACAGCCGTGCTCAAATACTCCCAGATCGGCTTGGCAAATTCGGCTTGCTCGGACACCGCCGCCTGGGTCTGTACGCTGGAGCCGAGATAGATATTCAGGGGGCGCAGGTCGCCCAGAATGGATCGGATGGCAGCCGGATCCCTGCCCTGGGCCTCGGCCCTGGCCGCAAAGCTCAACCGCCACGCATCCATGCTGGCGTTTCCTGAGGAGGTATAGGGACCCGTCGGCGCTGGGGCGGATCCACCGCCCCCTGGGCCGGGCTCCTCGGGCGCTGGGGATGGCGCCGGCAAGGTTGGGGGATAAGGACCCGCCGCGCAGGCGCCCAGCAGAGCCGCCACAGCGGTGAGGGCCGCCGAGCGCGCCGGCTTTCGAAGTTCCTTTGGCATGGGTGACATCCCTTCTTCGATGGGCCCCCTTGCCCAACTTGACAGGGCCAGGGCGTTTGAGCTAGCTCGCGGCCTTCCTGCGCTGGCGCGTGTACAGTTTCAAGGCCGTCCTATGAAAGTCCGATCCTCCCTCAAGGCGCTGAAAACGCGCCACCGCGACTGCAAGGTCGTTCGCCGGCGCGGCAAGGTCTACGTCATCAACAAAACCGATCCTCGCTTCAAAGCCAAGCAGGGTTAGCGTAGCCAAACCCTTCGGCTGTTAACGGGGCCTGAATGCCGGCCAGGATCGTCTTGTTCGACCTCGGAAATGTCGTGGTCGATTGGGATCCGCTCAAGCTCTATACTGCCAGGTTCGCCGACGCAGAAAAAGCGCGCTGGTTCTGCGACACGGTCTGCACGATGGCGTGGCATACCCAACACGATGCCGGCGCCCGGTTCGACGACACCATCCCGCCGCTGGCCGAAGCGTTTCCAGACTACGCCGAGGATATCCGCGCCTGGCGCGAACAGTGGCTGGAGATGTTCCACGGATACGTTCCTGGCGTGCCAGCCATCATCGCGGAATTGGAGGAGGCGCGCGTCCCCCTGTTCGGGCTTTCAAATTTGCCCGCTCAGGTCGCTGAAATCACCTTCAATGCGTTCGCGATGATCAAGGTTCTGCACGACGTGGTCGTTTCAGGACGCGAGGGCGTGATCAAGCCCGATCCTAAGATTTACGAGATCGCTCTGGCCAGGATGGGCCGGCCTGCACCCGGCGACGTATTCTTCATCGACGACCGGCCTGAGAATATCGAGGCGGCTGAACGGCTCGGATTTATCGGCCACGTCTTCACCGGCGCGGGGGCGCTGCGCGGCGCTCTGGTGCGCGAAGGACTTCTTCCCGCCGCGATGAGCTGATCGCGGCTGAGGCATGCGGCAATCCACCCGCGCTGAATTAAACAATCGCCCTGATGCCGACTGTGTTTGCCCCGTGATCCCGGGATAGTCCGGCGCGCGCACGCCCCCTAAATGCGGGCCGTTAATCAAGGACGCCGCCATGACCCCGACGCCGCCATCCAGGCCAGGCGCCTCCGGCCCGATTTCCGGCGCCGAGCCGCTGGCCACAGTCTCAAGCCTCGCTGAGGATTGGCGCGCATGCCAGGCCAAGATTGCCGAGATCGAGGCGCGCCAAGATGAGCTGTTCTTTTCAGAGCAGGCCCAGACGAGCCTCTTCTATCGCCTCGACGCCGAGCGGGATGCCCTGCGCCAGAAGGCCTTGGAGTTGCTCGGTCGGCTGAGCGAAACCCAGGCCCGCTGCATGGCTGAAGTCCGGCTGAAAATGCAGCTGTGGAAGGACATTCGCTTCCCGACGCCCGATAAAAGCACCGACAAGAACAACGTCGATCAAATGGTCCTGTCGGCGCTGTCGGATCTGGACGCCCTGGGCGTATCCGACGGCTGATCGAGCGCCGCGCCGCCAGGGTGGGTGTACACTCTGAAACTCCAATACTGGTCGCCGCCATTTTCAATTTCGCGCCAGCCGCGGGCCTTTAATTGCGGGCGCAGCATCCGATTGAACCAGCCATGGGCGGCGAGGTAGACCTTGCCAGCGCGCGCGGCCTCGTGGAGCCGGTCGGCCGCGCGGCTTGCCCTGCGGCGCGCCTCGCCCACCGTCTCCCCGTCCAGTGAGTGGCCAGCAAGCCAGGCGGTGCGGGCCAGTATGTTCCAGGTCTTTGGCAAATAGCGCACGCCGATCAGGCGCGGCGGCGGCAAGGGCGCCTCATTGAACACCCCGTCGATTTCAGCCGGGCGGTGGCCGGCCGCCAGCGCAGCGGTTTGCTGGGCGCGCAGCCGCTCTGAGGTGAGCACCACGTCGCAGCCGCGCACTGCCTCGACCAGGGCCGGCGGCGGCGCTTGCCCCTCGGCCAGGCCGCCCTCCTCATAGCGCGCCCACCAGCCGCGATAGGCCTTCCAGCCGAGACGGGGCCCGGCGGTGCGATCCAGGGCGGGGCGGCCATGGCGTGAGACGATGATCGGCCCGAGCACCGGCCCGGCATTCGGCTCAGGGCTCAGGAGCGGATCAGGCTCCAGCGGCCGGGGCGAGGAAAGCGGGTCGCTCATCTGCCGCGAGGCCTAGCGGCAACCCCCGGGCCGGGCAAGTCGCAGCCGCACCCGGCGCCGGCCTATAGCCCCTTCCAAAGGCGGCCTTCGAGACACCCGCTGGCTGGTCCGCCGCGGCAGCGATAGGTCGAGAAGATGACGGTCTCTGCGCGCCCGATCAGGTGATCCAATGGGACAAAGCCGATCGAGGCGCGCTCGGCGCTCATGCCCGGCGCGAGCTCACAGCCCGCTTCATCGACCCGGCCGCTGCGCACAGGGCAATGGCCGGATGTGTCGCGGGCATCTTTCGAATTGTCCCGGTTGTCGCCCATGAACAGGACGTGGCCCTCCGGCACGATAAATAGGGGTGTGGAATCCCCCTTCGAGCCTTGGCTCCATTGGTGGGTGATCCAGGATCTCGCCCCAATGGTCTCGCCATAGACGCGCGCGGTCACAGCGCTGGGCTCAGTATGGGGCGTATAGTCGAGACGGCCTTCGAACGTGGTGGGCACCGGCGCGCCATTGAGGAACAATTGCTCGCCGCGCATCTCCACCTGATCGCCCGGCAGCCCGACAAGGCGCTTGATCATAACGCGGTTAAAGTGTGGGTGCTCGAACACGACCACATCGCCGCGCTCGGGCAGGGTCTGGAACAAGGTCCCCTCCCCAAGGCCGAGCAATTTGCCGAGCCCCCAGGGCACCGAATGGCGGTTATAGCCATAGGCAAATTTCGCCACCGCCACCCGGTCGCCAACCCGCAGATTCGGCACCATGCTTTCCGACGGGATAACGCGTTGTTCATAGAAAATCATCGAGAACAGGAAAAACAGTGGCACGAAAACCGATAGGGTGGCGCCCCATTCCCTGGCTTCCTGGCGGAGCTTGTCGCCCCAGGTCTTGGGGGCCTTTGGCGCCGCGTCCTGGTTGGCAGCTTGCTCACGTCCCATGCCTGTCCCTTCGCTTTGACTGGCCCGCCTTCGCCTTCTAGCCGCCGGGGCCGGCGATGGCGACGAAAAATCCAGCTGGCAACTGAAATTCACAGCGGCGCCAGCGCCCGGACCGCTCAAGCGGCGCTGTAAAGATCGGCGCCGTCTGGCCCCAGGGCGCCCTCGCACAGGCCGCGCGCCGCAAGCAGATTGAGGTGGGCAAGCGCTTCACCGGTCGCCATGCCCAGGTCGCCTGGCCCGATCTTGCGTCCAAACAGGGCCGGGAACGTATCGATGACGCGGCGCGGCGCCTCTGACAGGCGGCCATGCAGGCGTTGCAAGGCCGTCTCATGGCCATCGATCAAATGGGTAAGGCGCTTATGGGCGCCGACAAACGGCTCATTATGGCCCGGCAGGACGAGGACGTCTTCGGGAAGCCGCGCCTTAAGATTGGCGCAGCTGTCGAGCCAATTGGCCAAGGGATTGGCTCCAGGCTCGGTCGGGAAGACCGACACGTTAGAGGAAATCCGCGGCAAAAGCTGATCGCCGGCCAGGAAGGTGTTGAGGCTGGCGCAGTAGAGGCAGACATGCTCGGGCGAGTGGCCGCTTCCGACCATGACTTGCCAGGTGTGGCCCGCCATTTCGAGCGTGTCGCCATCGGCCAGGCGGCGATAGGCATCGGGCATCCGGCTGACGGCGCGGCCGAAACCGCCAAAGCGATTCTTGTACACGTCCACCTGGGCGTCATCCCAACCGGCGCGGCGGTAGAAATTGATCCCGGCCTCGGGCGCCTCGCGGCCCGTATCGGCCACCAGCATGCGGCAGCTGACATATTCAAGCCGGCTCATCCACAGCTCCGAGCCCGGGAATTTGCGGTGCAGCCACCCCGCATTCCCCACATGGTCAGGGTGCATATGGGTGACGATGATGCGCCGCACCGGGCGCCCACCAAGCAGCTCATCAAAGACCGAGCGCCAAGCCGCTTTGGTCTCCTCCATAGGCATTCCGGTGTCGATCACTGTCCAGCCGTCGCCATCATCGGCCAGATAGACATTGACGAATTTCAGGGCGAAGGGCACCGGCATGGACAGCCAATAGAGCCCCGGGGCGACCTGGGCCCATGCGCCAAGCTCCGGCGGCGCATCGCCAAACGGATAGGTCAGCCCGCCTTTGCCCGCCGTTTTGCCTTTGAACTGCGTCATCACTTTCCTTTGGCACGGCGGCCCGGCCAATCCAATCGCTGCCCCAACGCCAACCCAGCCGCTGCGGCTCCGCCCGGGGCGGAGCATTCTTGTTTGATCCCCGCTTCGGCTTCGCCTCCGCGATGGATCGGGCTCAAGGCTGTCTTGTTTGACACCCGCTACGCGATGGGTCGGGCTCTTCGCAGGCGGTCTGCGTCAGCAGACCCATCGATCCGGGGGATCGATTGGAGCCGGAGAAGGCCCCGGCAGGGGCATGTTTGTTTTGACCCCCGCTACGCGATGGGTCGGGCTCAAGGCTGCTTCGCGTTGAGTGAGAGGATTAGGACGTATCCACGTGGGCTAGGCTGGGGAAAGCGCCCAGGGCGAGCCGGGCGCGGCGGCCGGTTGCGGCACGGGAGTGGGAGGGAATGCTGACCATCGTTGCTTGCGCTTGGGCGACCAGCGCCTCAGTAGCAGACGCCTGTTCACCGGCCTCACGGCCCCGCACCCGGCCCACGCGTCTCGCGCAGCCCTCAAGCGCATCATCCCAATGCGGGGCCGCCGGCGGCTGCATCCAGTGGATGCGGATCACGCCGTACCAGGTGACCTCGTACATGAAGACGCCTTTGGGGCCGACGGCCGCCTTTTGCTCCTGGATCAGGCGCAGAAACACGCGCAAATTCCAAAAGAAGACCGGCCAAAACAGCGGCCAGACCACCGCGCGCCAGTTTTCCAGCGTTGGGGCCACTTGGCGGCCTAGGGATTGGGCAGATGCGTTCATAGGCAGAAGTATACAGCCGCGCCAAACCCCGTCGGATTAGGCCGCGCAGATTACTCGCCCACGGGTGCGGGCTCAGATGTGGGAAGCTCGGTCTGGCTTGGGTTTTCGAAGATGCGGCGCAGCACGCCCGGCGTGATCGCCGAGAGGGGATTGACCGTGACTTGTGCCCGGGCCAGCTCGCCGCGCACAGAATATGTCAGCGAGAACACCCCCTCGCCCTCCCGGCCCACAAACAAGTCACCAATAATCGGAACACCGCCAAGGGCGGAGTTGACGCCGTAGCTCGGCACCAGCACGCCGTCCACGGCGAGGCCGCCCGCCTCGGGCTCGACCCATCCATTGACGGTCACCCCCATGGCTGGGCCAGAGGCGCGCCCGCCATCAACCACATACCGCCCGGCCCGCGCGCGCAGGGGCAGAGAGATTTCGCTGAACAAAACGCCCTCGCCGCCCAGGGTGTCGGCAAGGCCCCTTAGGGAGGCCAGGGACAGGATCTGGGTCAGGAACGGCGCATCGCGCAGGCGCGCATCCTCAACGCGGATGTCAAATGAGCTCGTTTCCTCGGCCTGGCGCACCACGCCTTGCAAGTCCAGTCGCCCGCCGCGCAACAGGTCGCTGTCGAAGAAGGTCTCGACAAGGGCGCCGGCATCATCGCTCGACAGGCTGACCTGGGCCGAGCCCTCATCAATGCGCTGGTAGCTCGCCTCCAGCCCCGTGCCGGCGCCAAGCGCGCCGCTGGCGGAAAACGAATCGAGGCCTGTTGCGCGCGAGACTGCGCCGAGCCGCGCGCCGCGCAAGACCAACGCCTCGCCTAGGACCAGCGTGTCCACCTCCGCATCCAGGGTCACCGCGCCGAGGGCGCTGCCGCCTGCGACCCCGCCGGGGCTGGGCAGAACGCCCGAGACATCAAGCAGTGGGCCGTTCACTTCGATGTCCAAAGAGCCATTCGCGCCGCGGCTAAGCCGCCCGCTCACATCCATCCGCCCCTCCAGGAACGCCCGGGTGAGGTCGGCATCAATCAGGCGGCCTGTGGGCGCAAGGCGCACCTGGCCTTCGAGTTTGGCGCCTTCGCTGTCGAGTGCAGCGCGCGCTGAACGCAAGCCGCCATAATCGGTGTAGACGATTGACGCCGTGGCCGGATCGGCCGGCGGCTTGCGCCAGCCCACTTCGGTGAGATCAATGCGCGCGGCGGTGAAATCGAGATCGGCAGCTGCCTCGACCACCGTGTCGCGCTGCACGCTGGCGGTCAGCTCGACCGGCACCTCGCCGGTGATGTAGGGCCGCCCGGGCAGGCCAAACCGGTTAAGTACGTCGGGGGTGACGACGCTTTGGGCCGCCAGGCGGCTGGGCGTGTTGTCATCATCAAACTCATCGCGCCAGTCGAAGGTGACAGGCGCCGGGCCGAGGGCGCCGCGCCCATTAATCGCAATGCCCTGGCCATCGAGGGCCACGCGCGCCGAAGCGTCGGTGAGGTCATAGCCCGCAGCAAGGCCGGTGACGCCGGCTTCCATGACGCGGCCCTCGACGGAGAAGCTGACATCCTCAGGCGCAACCCTATCCAAGGCCGGGCGTACCATGCGGAAAACCATATCGCCCTCGCCGCTAAGCCGGGTCGGGTCGAAGCCGGTGCGCGCCTCCAGGTCGAGCCGCGAGCGGAAGACGGCCGTGACCGCCTCCTCCACAGGGCCGCGGCCGGCCGCTTCGATGATCAGGTCGCCGCCGCGCGGGTTGAGCTGGGGGATGGCGACCGAGCCCGAAGTGATGTCCCAGGACAGCCACTGCGCCTCATTGACCGCGACCGAGAAGCTGTTGCCCGTCAGCCGGCCGGTGCCGCTCGCCCCCGTGATGGCGGCAACCTCAGACAGGAAGCGCACATCGGCGCCGCGCACGGAGAAATCCACATTAAGATCACCGTCGCGCAGGTGCCCCGCAGCAAAACTGTCCGGCCGGAGGGTAAGCCGGGCGGTGGCGCCAGTGAGTTCGGCTGCCTCTATATTGCGCGCGACAAACCGCCGGGCCCCAGCGCCGAGGCGCGGCGGCCAGAAATCCAGCACGGTGCGCACGCCGGTTGCGCCAGACACATTGGCCGCGAGATTGGCCGTAACCGGCAGCCGCCCGTCACTGCCCGGGTCGGCACGGGCCACGCGCCCAGCAATGGCCATGGTGATGCCGCGCGTGTCGAAGCGCAGGCGGTCGATCTCCACGCCGTCAGCGCCGGGCGCGATCCGGGCATCGACCTCCACGTTTTGCAGGCTCCAGGGGCGTTCGAAGAGCGGCCGAGCGTCGACGGCAAGCTGCGGTGCGCGCAGCGACACTGGCCGCGGCCCAGCGGCGAAGACCGCCCCGCCGAGGGATCCGTTCACCGGCCCGCGCGCCAGGCCGGCGTCGAGGGAGGAAAAGGCGAAATCGAGCGTGTCCGTCCCGGTGTCATAGTTCGCCTCGCCGACGATTTCGGTGACCTCGACCATTTCATCGGCCAGGCTCAGGCGGCCAGGGCCGGTCTCGACCTGGGCGGCAACGCTCGACAGGCCGCCGGTGGTCGTGGCCTGGAAGCTTAAGGTCAGCTCGGCTGGCAATCCGGCCAAGCGTCCCGGCGCGGCGCCCATGCGTCCGGCGAGCTCTGACAGGGTCCAGCCAGCGACTTGGACCTGCACATTCAGCGTTTCGAATTGGCCGAAACTGTCCAGGCCGAGCGCAATCCGCTCTGGCAGGCCATCCCCCTCGCCCAGGCCCGACAGGGTGAGCGATAGGTCCCCGCCGCTGACCTCGAGTGCCCCGGCCGCATCGGCCACCCTGGCGATCCGCGCGCCCGACAAGCCGACGACGTCGACATCCAGTCCCTGGAAAGAGACGCGCGAGAGCATGAGGTCGTCGAACGCATCTTCGCCGCCCACCAGCAACGCGGCAAGCACGCGGTTGATGCTGGCCAGCCAATCGGCCGGCGTCTCTGGAAACTCGGCGGCCGGGATCGCAGGCAGCGGCTCGCTTGCGATCGACCAGACGTCCGGGGCGACCTGGCGCACCTCCACTTCGGCGTCGCGCAGGCCGACCTCGACCACATCAACCCGGCCAAGCAGCAAGCCCGACGCATCCAGTTCCAGGTCAGCTTCGGCGGCATACCCGCCCCGCGCGCCATCCTGGGCATAGAAGGTGATGCCCTGGGCGAGCACATCGACCCGGCGCCGCGCCGGAGACCATTGCAATTGGACCTTTTCAATCTCGACCGCGCGCCCGCCGCGCGCCTCGGTGAGGGCCCGGGCAATGTCGTCGCGATACATGTCAAGTTCCAGCGGCCCCTGGGACAGGCGCCAGGCCAGGATGGCGGCAGCGATCACGGCGAGGAACAACACCCCGCCGAGGAGTTCGAAAATCAAGACCCGGGCGGTCTGGCGAACCACGCGCACTCTCCTCATCGCCGGCAGGGGCCTGCCCGCCTTGCTCCTGCGCCCGTGCCCTCTAGTTCTAAGGTAGGCTGCACACTTGCGCAGCGCTAGGCTTCACACACAGAGGTTCGCGAATGGTTGCTGTCGGGGATATTGCGCCGCCCTTCACCCTGCCGGGCGCCGGCGGCGAGACGATTTCCCTGGAAGACCATCGCGGCGAATCGGTGGTGGTCTATTTTTATCCCAAGGACGACACGCCGGGCTGCACCAATGAAGCGAAGGATTTCACCGCGCTTGCCGGGGCGTTTGCGCAGAAGAATGCCGTGATCATCGGCATTTCAAAGGACAGCCCGTCCAAACATGACGCATTTCGCAAAAAACATGACCTCACCGTCGCGCTCGCGTCTGACGAAGAGGGCAAAGTCTGCGAGGCGTATGGCGTTTGGGTCGAGAAAAACATGTATGGAAAGAAGTATATGGGTATTCAGCGTGCGACGTTCCTGGTCGATCCAGCAGGAAAAATTGCTGAGGTCTGGCCAAAAGTGCGGGTTAAGGGCCACGCCGAGGCGGTGCTTGCGCGCCTGGAGGCCTCGTAAAGTGTTTACGGCGGTTAACGGTTTTCGCGGCGAGCTTAAACGGACTTTAAGGTAACCGCGGCAGTTTTGCGGCAAAATCCTGTCTGCGAGGGGTTCCATGGGTGCGTGCGTTGAGGTTAAAAAGCAACACAGAGGGTTCGGGACGGCATCGGCCACGTTCAGCAGGTGCCGCAAAAACACGACCATTCGGCAGGCGGCGTAAATGAGACAGTTGAGTACCAAGGCGCGAGCGGTCTTTGACCGTGTGTTTCCTGAGCGCCAAATCTACCATCGAAGCGGCGGCACAGTTCACTACATATCGGTCTCGCCATGGCAGCAAGCCATGCTGGCCGCAGGGGCCGTGGCCCTAGCGGGATGGACCGGCATCGCGACGGTCACGTACATCTTCGGCGGCCCAAGCGCATTTGAGATTGCCGAAAGCCAAGGCGACGATGCGCGCTACCAGCGCTGGATTCAGGAGCTGCGGGCAAACACCGCGCTGTCGCAAAGTTTGCTGGAGGAGCGCACAGAGGACTTCCAGCGCGCAACGGCTGAGTTCGAAGAACGTCATCAGACCCTGAAAGTGCTGCTCGACGCCCTGGAGAGCGGTGAGGACCTGGATGTCACTGCCCTGCGCGGCGACAATGCCGAACTGCTCCTCGACGCGACCATTGACGAGGCCGACGCCCGGCGCGGCCTGGAGCGCGGCCAGCCCGGCGCGCGTCTAGAATTGGTTGGCACCCGGGCGCGGATCGATACGGTCAAGACCGACCAACTGGCCTTCCTTAATGATGCCGAAGACTTGGCCGTCGAGCGCTCTGAGCGGGCCCGCGGCATCCTTCGGCTGACCGCCGTGGGCATGGGCCGCATCGAAGACACCGAGGGCATGGGCGGGCCGGAAGTCTCGCTCGCCGATCTCGCCAATATGGAATTTGAAGACCCGGAAGACGCGGCGTTTAACCGGCGCGTCATTCAAGTGGCCGCCCGCCTGGAAGAGGCGCGCTATTACGAAGAGATCGTCGAGACGCTCCCCCTGGCCGAGCCGGTGGGCGTTGCCGCAAGGCTGACCTCCAATTACGGCATGCGGGTGGATCCGTTCACGCGGCGCCCCGCCTGGCACAATGGCATCGACATGGCCGCCTATTACAAGGCGCCGATCGTGTCGGCAGGGCCGGGCATCGTCACCATGGCTGGGCGGATGTCTGGGTATGGCCGGATGGTGGAGATCGACCACGGAAATGGGTTCAAGTCGCGGTATGCGCATTTGCAGTCGATCAGCGTATCGCGCGGCGATAGCGTGGCCATTGGCGACACTCTGGGCCTGATGGGCTCAAGCGGGCGCTCCACCGGGCCGCACCTTCATTATGAGGTGTTGTTCAACAACAAACAGTATGATCCGATCGATTTTTTGAAGGCAGGGCGCCATGTTCACGAAGACCAATAAAGGCGATCTCGGCGCGGTGCCCCTGGCCAACCCGACCCAGGAAGCAATCCGCGCAGCGGCCAGCAAGCCAGCCGGCCGCGCCGTCGCGTCCATCATCTGCAATGACATGAAGATTAGCGGCTCGGTGTATTCCGAAGGCGCGCTGCAGGTGGACGGCCAGGTGGAAGGCGATGTCAGCGCCCAGGATATTACCATTGGCGCCTCGGGCGTCATCACCGGCGAGGTCATCGCCGAAGTTATCACCGTGAAGGGCACCATTCGCGGCTCGATCCGCGGCCGCAAGGTGGAGCTGGAGACCGGCGCCAAGGTGGAAGGCGACATTGTCCATACGTCGCTGACGATCCAGGCCAACGCCGTGTTCGAAGGCCAGGTGAAGCACGCCGCCGACCCGCTGCAGAATGCCGGCCCGAAGGCCGCCGCATCCGCGCCCCGGCAAGTGGCCGCGAAGCCGCCGGTGCAGCCTGCACGTCCTGGCCCGGCGCCGGCCAAGGCCAAATCCAACCCGGCATCGCCCACGCCCGGCACCCCGGGCACAGCCTAGCGCAGGCCGCCTCGCGCGCGCCCGCCCCGGCGCCGCTTATCCGCGACTCCACGCCTTGCCCATTCTGAAGCCGGGCGCTTAAATGGCGACGGTCGTAGGGACGCGCGCCGTGGCAAAAATCTTCATCAGTTACCGGCGCGAGGACGCCCAGTGGCAGACCCGGGCGCTTTACAACGCCCTCTCGCGCCACGTGGAGACGCCAAGCGAGGACATATTCTACGATCTCGATTCGATGACCGTGGGGCTGAACTTCAAGCGCCAGATCGAAGAGACCGTTCAGAAATGCGATATGCTGCTGGCTGTGATCGGCCGCGATTGGTTGACCATCGCCGATGAAGCGGGCAACCGGCGCCTGGACGACCCGAATGATTTTGTCCGCCTCGAGATCGCCGCGGCCCTGGAGCGGGATATTCGCGTGGTGCCCGTGCTGCTGGATGGCACCGATGTGCCGCTGGCCAGCGCCCTGCCCGAGGAATTGCGCGAGCTGTCCCAGCGCCACGGCGTGAAAATCCGCGCCGAGAGCTTTGACGCCGACGCCCATGTGCTGGTCAAGGGGCTCGGCCTGGTGGCGCCGGCGCGCGACCATGGCGAAGAGGCCTGGCAGCAGATCGAGGCGAGCCTGGCGCCCGGCGAGTATGAGGCTTTTGCAGCCCAATATGGCGACCATCCCCGCGCGTTCGAGGCGGCCCGGCGCCTGCGCCAGTTGAGCGCCTATGGCGCGGTGGACGCCTCTAATGGCGAGGCGATTGCCCGGTTCCGCCAGGAGGCAGCGGCCGCCGATCCGCTGTTCCCGGCGCTGGAGGAGAAATCACGGGCCGACATGGACCAGGCCGCCGCGCCCTACCCCGAATTGGCGGCGCCAGCGCCCGAACCAGACACGGGCGGCGGAGGCGCGCGCGGCCTGGTGCTCGCCCTGATCGCCATTGCCCTTATCGCCGCAGGCGGGGCCACGGCGCACCTGTTCGGGCTGATCCCCTCGCCCCGGGGGTCTGCGCCGCCGCCGCAAATGGTGGACGCGCCGCCGGCCCGCGTGTCGCCGCTCGCAGCCCTTGTGCCCGTGCTGGTCGATCTCCTGAGCGATGATGACCAGGTGCGCGATGACGCTAGGGTCGAGCTGACCAAGGCGATGGAGGCTGCGGGCGACGGCGACCTTAACCGCAGCGTGCTGGAAGAGCTGTCGAAGCGCACGGGCCGCGACGCTTACCGTGCCCGCATGGGCGGAGCGGTCGCCATCGCCGGCCTGACGCCGCCCGTGGAGATGGATGACCGCAGCGGCGCCGTCTCGCTGCTGGAGGTGTGGCGCGCAGAGGCCGGCGACCGGACCCTGGAGCGCCGCATTGAGGATGCCCTGAGGGCCCTGTCGCCCGATTGGCAATCGCCCGAAGAGGCCCGCGCGGCGGCAGCCGCCCGCAGCGAGGCGGTGCGCGCGCTGCAGACAGAGCTGCGCCGGCTGGGCCATTATACCAGCGTCATTGACGGCGATGCCGGCCCGGGCACCCAGCGGGCCGCCAACGCCTTCACCGACAGCCAATCGCGCGCCGCGCTCACCCTGTCGACCGCCAGCAACGCCCAGATCGAAGCCCTCACCGCCCGCGCCCGGCGCGCCGAGCCACCCTTCGACGCCGTCGCCGCCAGAAGACGCGCAAACGCGGCCAAGGATCGCGGCGACCACGCGGCGGCCAATCGCGACTACGAACCCGCCTGCGCGGCCGGGGATGCCCTTAGCTGCAACAATCTCGGGTACAATCACCTGCACGCACGCGGCGTCGCCCAGGACTATGACCGCGCACGGCGCCTCTACGACCAGGCCTGTACCGTCGGGACCATGGCCGGCTGCAACAATCTTGGCTGGCTGAACGAAAAAGCGCTCGGCGTCGCCCAGGATTATGACCGCGCACGGCGCCTCTACGACCAGGCCTGTACCGGCGGGATCATGGCCGGCTGCAACAATCTTGGCAGGCTCTACGAGAAGGCGCTCGGCGTCGCCCAGGACTATGACCGCGCACGGCGCCTCTACGACCAGGCCTGCACCGGTGGGGACATGGCCGGCTGCTACAATCTGGGCAGTCTCTACGAGAAGGCGCTCGGCGTCGCCCAGGATTATGACCGCGCACGGCGCCTCTACGACCAGGCCTGTACCGGCGGGATCATGGCCGGCTGCAACAATCTTGGCACGCTCTATTACGATGGAAAGGGCGTCGCCGTAGACCGCACGCGTTCTCGCGAGCTCCACCAGATGGCATGCGACGGCGGCAACGAAACAGCCTGCGATACCCTCGCCAATTTTTACGACTAATCCCGGCTTGCGCCTGCCTCCTGGGCCAGGGACGCGCTGAGGAAGGCGTCGATGTCGCCGTCCAGCACGCCGCTGGTGTCGCTGGTCTCCACCTCGGTGCGCAAATCCTTCACCATCTGGTAGGGCTGCAACACATAAGAGCGGATCTGGTGGCCGAAGCCGATGGCGGACTTGTCCTGGTGCTCGGCGGCGCTGGCGTCCTTGCGGCGCTGTAGCTCAAGCTCATACAGCCGCGAGCGCAGGATGCGCCACGCCTCCTCGCGGTTTGCGTGCTGGCTGCGCGAGGTTTGGCAGGCGACCACGATGCCCGTGGGCGCATGGGTCAGGCGCACCGCCGAATCGGTCTTGTTCACATGCTGCCCGCCCGCGCCGCTCGCCCGGTAAGTGTCGGTGCGCACGTCGGACGGGTCGATCTCAATGTCGATATTGTCGTCCACCACGGGCGAAATCGACACCGAGGCAAAGCTGGTGTGGCGCCGCGCTGAGCTGTCAAAGGGCGAGATGCGCACCAGGCGGTGGACCCCGGTCTCCGATTTCAGCCAGCCATACGCGCTGTCGCCCTTCACAGCAATGGTCGCCGATTTGATGCCCGCCTCCTCGCCCTCGCGCTCGTCCATCTCCTCAACCTTGAAGCCCCGCGCCCCGGCCCAGCGCACATACATGCGCCGCAGCATGCTGGCCCAATCCTGGCTCTCTGTGCCGCCCTCACCGGCATTGATTTGGATGTAGGCGTCATTGCCGTCGGCCTCGCCCGACAGCAGGGCATCAAGCTCGGCCTTGGCGCCGCGGCGGGCGGCCTTGTCGAGGCTGGCAGTCACTTCGGCCAGCATGGCCGCGTCGCCCTCGGCAAGCTCGAGCAGCTCAAGCCCGTCGGCGCGCTCGCGCTCCAGCGCCTCCACCGTCTCGATGCCGTCGGCAAGGCGTTGGCGCTCGCGCATCAGTTTGCGGGCCTCTTCCGGATCGTCCCAGAAATCGGGGCGCTCGGACAGTGCGGTCAGCTCATCCAGGCGTTTCGTGGCAACGTCCCAGTCAAAGACGCCTCCTCAGCAGCTCTGCAGACTGCTTGATCTGGTCGGCCAGGGCCTGGATGTCAGCGGACATGGACGCGCCTCCTTAAGGGGGCAGAGATGCAAGCGCGGCGCGCCGGCGTCAAGCCAGGGCTCAGGGCCTATACGCCAGGGCCCGGGCTTGGGGGCCTGGGTGCGGGCTTGGGGGCAAGGGCGCCGGGCGCCCAGCTAATAGGTGTCGCCCAGACCGTCGGCAACAACTTCAGCTTCTGGCGCAGGCGGGGCTGTGGGCGCGCCGAGGCCAAGCTCCCCGGCGGGGGCGGGCACATCGTCTGGGTCGATTTCACCACCGGGCAGGCCAGGTAGCGGGCCGGCTCCTCCAGGAAGGCCGGCTGGGCGGGCCGGCTGCGGCGCGCGGCGGCCGAAAATGTCGCCGCCGCTGCCGGAAATCATCAGGCCCTCATCATCGTCGAAGGTAAAGCCTGGCTCGGTGCCTGGCCGGAACGCCTCTTCGATGATCGTGTCGGTCGATGGCGTCGGCAGGGTGCCTGTGCGCGCATCGATGCGCACCATGGAGACGCCGGGCGGGCGGCGGAAGGGCAGCGCCTCCTCCCCCTCCAGGGCGGCCTGCATAAAGGTCGCGAAGATGGGCGCAGCCACGGCCGATCCGCCTTCGCCCTCGCCCAGGGTGCGCGGGGTGTCATAACCGACGCGGATGCCTACGACGAGGTCGGGCGAGAAGCCGAAGAACAGCGCATCTTTATAGTCATTTGTAGTGCCGGTCTTGCCGGCGAGGGGCATGGTCTCCAGCCCGTCGCGGCGGCGCACATTGGTGGCGGTGCCGCGCTGGATCACGCCTTCGAGCATATGCACCACTTGGTAGGCCACAATCGGGTCGAGCACTTGGGCGCGCGCATCCGGCAAAGGCGGCGGTGCATCGCCCTGCCAGCCGTCGATATTGTTGCAGCCCGGGCAGATCACCTCGATCGGGTCGGCCAAGGCCGCTTCGCCGCCCGCCTCGATAGCCGCGTCGTCGCCCATCTCCTGCGCGCCGACCTGGCACACCGCATCGCCGATCCGGGTCACGCCAAGCGCCGTGGTCTCGCGCCCCACGCCGAGGCGCGGATCGGTCACGCACATGTCGTGGCCATACCGGTCCTGGATCCGGTCCAGCAGGATGGGCTCGACGGCCTTGCCGCCATTGACCAGTGCGGCGTAGCCCTTAGCGAGCTCCATCATGGTGGTCTCCCCGGCGCCGAGGGACATGGCAAGGTAGGGCTGCAAATTGCCATAAACGCCGAGGCGCTCGCCAAACTCCGATACGGCCTCCGGCGAGATGTCCTGGGCCAGGCGCACGGTCATGAGGTTGCGCGATTTTTCCAGGCCGAGCCGCATGGTCGACAGGCCGTAAAAGCGCCCGTCAGCATAGTTGCCCGGCGCCCAGAAATCGTCGGCCTGAACGTCAAACTCCACAAACGGCGCATCGAGCACCTTGCTGGCCGGGGTAAAGCCCCGCTCAAGAGCCGCGGCGTAGACGAACGGTTTAAACGCCGAGCCGGTCTGGCGCTCGGCTTGGGTGACGCGGTTAAAGGCGCTGCGGTAGAAGGAAAAGCCGCCCGCCATGGCGAGCACGCGGCCGGTATGGGGATCCATGGCCACCAGGGCGCCTTCGATTTCCGGGAGCTGGCGAAGGCTCGCCCGGCCCACAGGCTCGGTCAGCGCTTCAATCACAGCCAGGGCCGATCCGCGGCGCGGCGACGGGCGATCCTCAGCCTCAATCGCAAGCAGTTGTTCTTCGGTAAGCTCCATGGGCTGGCGGGCGACTTCTGTCAGGATCACATCGCCGGCCAGCAGGCCGGTCACCTCGCCGCCGCGCAGGTAAGTTTCCGCAGCCCAGGCGACATCTTCCTCGAACAGGACGGTCTCGGTGTTGTCGGCCAGGCGGATGGTGGCTGTGCCATCAGCGTTCAGCCCGGTGACGAGGGCGGCCTCCCAAGTGCCGTGGCCGGCAGGCATGGCGAAGTCGGCAAGGGCCTGCAGGGCCTGCCCATCTAGGCCCAGCTCGCCCACGGGGCCGCGATAGCCGGTGCGTCGGTCATAGGCGACCAGGCCCTCACGCAGGGCCCGGGTGGCGGCCAGTTGAAGCTCTGTGTCCAGGGTGGTGCGGATCGACAGACCGCCATCATGGAGCGCGTCTTCGCCATAGGCGTCGAGGAGATCACGGCGCATTTCCTGGACGAAATAGGTCGCGGCTTGATACTCATCGCCGCGCAGGCGCCGCGTCGTGGTGAGGGGTCGGTCCATGGCGGCATTGGCCTCGGCCTGGGTGACAAACCCATCCTCGACCATGCGGCCGATGACATAATTACGCCGCGAGAGGAGCCTTTGCGGGCGGGTGTAGGGGTTTACCGTGCTCGGCGCCTTGGCCAGGGAGGCCAGGATCGCTGCCTCGGAGAGATCCAGCTCGGTGAGGGACTTATTGAAGTATTCCAGCGCCGCAGAGCCGACCCCGTAAGAGCCGCCGCCCAGGTAAATCTCGTTGAGGTAAAGCTCTAGGATTTCGGGCTTTTCGAAAACGCTTTCCACGCGCCGAGCCAGCACCGCCTCCTTGATCTTGCGCACGATGGTCTGGTCGCGGGTCAGCAGCATGTTTTTCACAGTCTGCTGGGTAATGGTCGAGCCGCCCTGCATGCCGCCGGTGCCAGACACCTTGTTGCGCACGGTGTTCAGAACGCCCCGGGTCATGCCCAGCCAATCTATGCCTTCGTGGTCGAAGAAATTCTTGTCCTCGGCGGAAACAAAGGCCTGGATCACGCTGTCAGGGATCGAATCGTAGGGCACATAGACCCGGTATTGGGGCGTGCCATCGCTGCCCATGCCCTGGAATTCGGCAATCAAACGACCGTCGCCGGCGTGGACGCGGGAGGTGATGGGCGGCTCATATTCCGCGAGCTTCTGAACGGTCGGCAAATCGCGGGTCAGGGCGGCGACCACAAGGGCGACACCAGCAACACCTAGCACGCCGAGCATGGCGAAGAAGATCAGCGTGCGCCTAAAAGCTGCGACGGTGAGGAAGCGTCTTTGGCTCACTCGGGACATCGGCTCATCCTCATTCTCATCGGCGCGGTCTGCGGGCGCGCCCCGCCCACGCATCGCGGCCGGAATCGCACCTGACTTGGACCAGATTAGGGCCACCGGCGCACCTGTAAAAGGCGAAAGCGTCAGCGCGCCTGCGGTCCAGCGTCTCAATTTGAGGCAAAAATCACGTCCTGCTGGTTGAAATAGGTCTCAATCGCGGCGGCAACGGCGTCCATGGAGGCCGCCCGGCCCGCAGGTTTGGCCAAACGGTCGGCATCGGCGGTGTTGGTCAAAAAGCCCATCTCCAGCAGCACTGCCGGCACGTCTGGCGCCAGGAGCACATAGAAGCCGGCCTTGCGGTGGGTGTTGCGCAAGACGGGGCCCGCCTTGGCCAACTCCGGCAGGAGAAGCTGGGCAAAGCGGCCTGAATTGGTGCGTGTCTCACGTAGAGTGAGGGTTTCTAATATCCCCGACACTTCTTCGGAGACGCCCTCTTCCACATCCAAATCCCAATTGTTGCGCTGCGCTTCAGTGCCGACACGGCGCTGGCCGCGCTCGGAAATCGTGTAGACCGACGCGCCGGCAACACCGGCATCTGTGGCCGCATCGGCGTGGATTGAGATAAACAAGTCTGCGCCCCAGTCGCGCGCCAGCGTCACGCGTTGGCCAAGCTCGATAAACGTATCGTCGGCCCGCGTCAGGCGCACGGTGAACCGGTCGGTCGCCTCCAGCCGGTCGCGCAAGGCGCGCGCGGCGGACAGAACCACGTCTTTCTCCTGCAGCCCGCTGGGGGCAATCGCCCCCGGGTCTCGCCCGCCATGGCCTGGATCGATGACGACGAGATACCGGCCAGCCTCGGGGGGCAGGTCCAGCACCACCTCGCGTCCATCCGGGGTGGGGCGCGCAGCTTGCCTGCCTCCCGCGGCCGCAGCGCGGTGGGCGGCCAACAAAGCGGTCACGCGCGGCTGCGCCCGGTCTGCGGCGCGGGTAAACCGCGCGCGCGAGACGGCGACCAGATCGATCACCAGGCGGTGGCGGCCCTCCTCGCCCGCAGGCGGCAGGTCGAGGCGGCGCGAGACCATCATCGGCCGGGCCAAGGTCAGGGACAGCGCGCCGCGCTCCCAGCCATAGGAGGCCACCCCGGTGGCGGCCGACACCGGCTGGCGCGGCCCGTCTGCCCGCCCGACCGCTTCATCCAGCGCAAGAAGGATCTGCGAGGCCCCGGCCGCTTCGGAGACGAGCACCTCGCCGGCGATCGGGCCCGCGCTCCAAAGCGTCACCCGCGTGACCTGGCCATCGCCAACAATGCGCACGCCATCGATTTGCCCGGCCGCCGGCGAAGCCAGCGTCGCCGCCCAGGCCAGAAGGACCAAAATGGCGCGGGGAAATACCGCGGCAAAACTCACGGTGAACGCTCCTTAACTCGACCACACATCCCTGACGGTGTTTGTGCCACCCGGCAACTTAACCGAGGATGTATCGCCCGCGCCGAGAAGACCGGAAAGGGCTGGTTTTTCGCGCGTGGGGGTTTCCAATTCAGGCGTTCTCCTCCATGTAGGGCGTGCGCCTGCAATGCGGCGACATCGATACATTTCCGCCCTCTCGGTCCTTTTGCGCCCCGTGGCGCCAGGCTTAACGGGCCCCGGAAAGCGAAACAAAATGCACACCGAAGCCGGTCGAATCAGGTTGTTGAGCCCCGCCAAGCGCGGCGCCTGCACCGTCGCCGCCGGCAGACCTCAAAACATAGAATTTGGCGCAGCGCGCCCCTCCTGCGACCTTCGCGGTGGGCGCGCGCGGCCAGACCATAAGGTACGACTACATGGGAAAACTCATGCTGATCGACGCGGCCCACCCGGAAGAAACCCGGGTGGCCGTCGTCACGGATCAACAGGTTGACGATTTCGACTTCGAAACCCAGGGAAAGGAACAACTCAGGGGCAACATCTATCTCGCAAAGGTCACGCGCGTGGAGGCATCTCTCCAGGCGGCGTTTGTTGAATATGGCGGCAATCGCCACGGCTTCCTGGCGTTCTCCGAAATCCATCCAGACTATTACCAGCTTCCCCAGGCCGACCGGGAAGCCCTGTTGAAGGAAGCCGCCGCCGAGGCGGCCGCCCAGGACGAAGACGACCTGGATCTGGACGAAGATGACGACAACGACGACGAGGACCCCGGCGACGATGAGGCCGGGCTTTCTGCCGACGATGAGGATGAGACCGGCGACGACGACGCCGCAGACCTTAGCGAAGAGGGCGCCGGCGAGGCCGCGGCGGCACCGGAAAAATCCCGCCGCGGCGCGCAGAAGCGCAAACGGCCCCCGCGCAATTCCTTCCTGCGCAAATACAAGATCCAAGAGGTCATCCGCCGGCGGCAGGTGATGCTGGTCCAGGTCGCCAAGGAAGAGCGCGGCAATAAGGGCGCCGCGCTGACCACTTACCTCTCCCTGGCCGGGCGCTACAGCGTGCTGATGCCGAACACGCCGCGCGGCGGCGGCATTTCGCGCAAGATCGCCAACGGCGCTGACCGCAAGCGGCTGAAAAACATTGTCGGCGACTTGGAGATGCCTGAGGGCATGGGCCTGATCGTGCGCACCGCCGGCGCCAAGCGTACCAAGGCCGACATCAAGCGCGACTATGACTACCTGATCAAACTCTGGGACAAGATCCGCGAGAAAACCCTAACCTCACGCGCCCCCTGCCTGATCAATGCCGAGGGCGGGCTGGTGCACCGCGCCATGCGCGACATGTTCGATAAGGAGATCGAAGAGGTCCTCATCCAGGGCGAGGACGCCTACCGGGAAGCCAAGGACCTGGCCAACCTCATCATGCCCAGCCAGGCCCGCAAGGTGAAACACTGGACCGACCAGGTGCCCGTCTTTGTTGACCACAGCATTGATGAGCAATTGGAGAGCATCTTCAAACCCGAAGTGCGCTTGAAATCCGGCGGTTATCTGGTGATCAACCAAACCGAGGCGCTGGTGGCGATCGACGTGAACTCGGGCCGCTCCACCAAGGAGCGCAACATCGAGCAAACGGCCCTGCGCACCAATATCGAGGCCGCCGAAGAAGCATGCCGCCAGATGCGCCTGCGCGACCTGGCCGGCCTCGTCGTCATCGATTTCATCGATATGGACGAGCCGAAGAACAATCGCGCCGTCGAAAAGGCGATGAAGGAGCATTTGAAGATCGACCGCGCGCGGGTCCAGTTCGGGCGCATCTCCCAATTCGGCCTGATGGAAATCTCCCGCCAGCGCCGGCGCGCCGGGCTGCTGCAAGCCACATCCGACCCGTGCGTCACGTGTAATGGCATCGGCCGGCTTCGCAGCGTCGACAGCGCCGCGCTCCAGCTGCTCCGGGCCATCGAAGCGCGTACGGCGACGGGCGGATTGAAGTCGCTTTCCGTGGAGGCGCCGACCGAGGTGGCGCTCTACCTGTTCAACCATAAGCGCGACGCCGTTGCCGCGATTGAAGAGGCCGCCGGCTTTGCGCTGACGGTGAGCTCGTCGGAGACCATGCTGGCGGGAGACTTCACGCTCCATGGCGAGCGCGACCCCGACGCCCAGCCCAGGCCAAAAAGGAACCGCCGCAAGACGGCCCCGCCCGATCCCGCCGACACGCTGGTTGACCTGGAAGTGGTCGATGAGGCGCGCGGCGAGACCGGCGCTGACGCCGCCGAGACCCGCGATGATGGCGAGGAGGATGGCGGCCAGGACGCACGCCGCAAGCGCCGCCGGCGCGGGCGCCGCGGCGGGCGCAGGCGGCGGCGCGAAGAGGGCGATGTCGACACCGTCAAGGCCGTTGATGATCTGCCCGATCTGGAGCCCATCGATCCGAGCCAGCTGACCCGGCCCAAGGGCGATATCGTGCCCGAAGATGGCGGCGCGTTCCTTGACGGCGTCTCGCTGACCGCAGCGGAAATGCTCGATCATGCGGAAACCGCCGAAGCCGAACTGGCAGAGGCCGTGGCCCAGGCCGCGCCCGAACCAACCCAGCGCGGCGCAGGCGAAGGCGAGGCCGGTGCGCCGCCCAGCGAGGGCGGGCGACGCAAGCGCCGCCGGGGCGGTCGCGGCCGCCGGCGCGGGTCTCGCGATGAGGCCGGCGAGGCGCCGGTGGCTGACGCTGGATCCCCATCGGAGGCGGGAGATGCTGGGCCGCCCCCGGCGCAAGCGGAAACACAGCCAAGCAGCGCAGCGCCCGAGCCAGCCGAGGCCGAGGCGCCCAAAGTCGAGCCAGCCGAGGCAAGCGACCCTGCGCCGAGCCAGCCCCCCAGCGCGCCCGAACCGCAGACTGAGCCCGAGCCGGCCACAACAGAAGCCGAAGACACGCCTGCACCAGCCGAGCCTGCGAAATCAGCCGATACAGCGCCCGAAAAAGACGATAGCGATGACGGAAAGCCGCGGCGCCGGGCCTGGTGGAGCCGAAAGCGCGCCTAGCCCAGTGGGTCTTGCCTGGGGCTGCGCACCAAGGCGCGCGCCCGGCGGCGGCCTAACTGCGCAGCCGGCGCTTTTCGCGTGCGAAGACGAGCTTCATGAGCCAGTTTGGCGCAAAGCGTTCGACGCTGGGATGCCGGCTGAGCACGCCTTCCATCCAACGCCGGCCCCAAAGCGAATTACGGCCCAGTAAAGCAACGCCGAGAATGACAATCGGCAGGCCCACGGGCAGCACGGGCGTAAGGACGGCGATGACAATGCCAATCGGGATGAGCGCCAGCCCCAGTAAGGCAAAACACTGGCGAACCAGCGTGCGCATGCCCTGGCCCATTGCCGCGATCGGTTGGCCCACAAGCGGCTGAGGCCGTTGGCTAAAGGGGTCCGGCGTGTTTGCCATGGGTGTTATATGGGCGTTCAAAATCATGCGGCCAGTCTCCCCACAAAACTGTTAGGCGTGTGTGGCAAAGCTACGACGTTAAGGCTAATTTTTGATGGCCGAACTGGATGAAACTTGTTCGTTTCGCGGTCTTCCGCCTCAAAAAGGGCCAGCAATTGAAGCTCAACACAGTGCAGTTCCTAAGGGGTCTGGCGGCAATTCTGGTGGTGCTGTTCCACCTTCGAATTATCCGAGAGCAAATGGTGTTTCCAGGGCGCGACGTGGTCGGGCTGGGCAGCGCCCTGCTGATCGAAAACGCCTATGCCGGCGTCGATCTGTTCTTCGTGATCTCGGGCTTCATCATGGTCTATGTCACCGCTGACAGGTCCCGCGGCGCGGCCACAGCAGGCGTATTCCTGGCCTCAAGGGCCGCGCGGATCTATCCGCCCTGGTGGCTGTTTGCCGGCCTGACGACGGCCTATATGCTCACGTTTCACGTGGCGCTGAACCGGGACGGCTTGGGATGGGCAGCGTTTGCAGACGGCGCCGTTGCGCCCGGTGAGCACCTGTTGAAATCCTTCGCCCTGCTCCCCCAGGCCGCATTGCCCGTACTCAATGTTGGCTGGACGCTGATCCACGAAATGTACTTCTACGCCGCGTTCGCGGTCACCTTGCTGGTGTCGCGCCGCTGGCTGGGGCCGATGCTGGCGGTCTGGGCTGGTCTGGTCGCAGGCGGCGCAGCGGCCGGGCTGTCTGCGCCCTATCCGACTGGCTTTGTCAGCCTGGCGCTCCACCCCCTCACCCTTGAGTTTATCCTTGGCGCATTCGCAGCGCTCGCCGTCCAAAGCGGGCGCAGGTGGCGGCCTGCCCTCGTCACCGCCCTGGCCAGCGCCGCCTGGGTCGCCGCCCTCGTCTTCGTGGCCCCTCCGGGAAGCGTGTTGCCCGAGGGCGCGGGCGCTGGCCAGGTCATGGTTCTGGGCCATCAAATCGCCTTCGACCCCGGGGCAGGCTGGCACGCTTTCATGTTGGAGTGGGGGCGCGTGGCCGCCTTTGGCGTGCCCTGCGCCGGCCTGGTCTATGGCCTGGTCAGCCTTGAAGCCGAGGGCAGGGTCAAGGTTTGGCGCGGCTTTGTGCGCTTGGGCGATTGGTCCTACGCGCTGTATCTCAGCCACCTTTTGGTGCTCCTGGCCCTGGCGCGCGGTCTGCCCTTACTCCAGGCGCGCCTGGCACTGCCGTCCTGGGCGGCCATGACGGCGCCGGGCTGGGAGACACTCGCCCTGTTCACGGCGGTTAGCCTCGTGTCATGCCTGGTGACGGCTTGGCTTGCCTACCGCTGTTTTGAGCGCCCAGTTATGGCAGCCTTTACACGCCTGAAGGCGCGTTGGAGCGCAGGCGGGCGCGCGCGGCTGGCGCCTGCGCCGGTGGCCGCGCGGATTTGGTAGAGCGCCCTATTCGGCCGCCACGGCCGCTTCGGCGGCAGGCGGCGTCCACTTCAAGACAGGCCGTCGCGCGGCCCGGGTCTCGTCCAGGCGCTTGAGCGGGGCGAGGCGCGGGGCCGCCTTAAGGCTTTGATCCGATGCCGCCGCGCGCTGGGCAATCGCCTCCAATGCGTCGCAGAACCGGTCGAGCTCCGCCCGGCTCTCCGTCTCGGTCGGCTCAATCAACATCGCGCCGGGAACGACGAGCGGGAAATACATCGTCATCGGGTGATACCCCTCATCAATCAGGGCTTTGGCGATGTCGATGGTCTCGATCCCCTCGCCGACAAACGCGTCGGAGAACAGGGCCTCGTGCATGCAATAGGTGTCAAAGGCCGGCGTCATCACGGATTTGAGGCGCGACTGCACATAGTTGGCGTTCAGCACCGCGTCTTCCGCCGCCTGTTTCAGCCCGTCGGCGCCATGGCTCAGCATGTAGGCAAGCGCGCGCACGAACATGCCCATCTGGCCGTGGAAAGCGACCATGCGCCCGAAGCTATCCTGGGCCTCGCGCCGATCTTCCTCAATGAGTTGGAACGTGCCGTCCTCGTCGCACACAATGAACGGAACCGGCGCGTGGGGGGCCAGCGCCTGGGACAGCACAGTTGGGCCAGAGCCTGGCCCGCCGCCGCCATGGGGCGTGGAGAAGGTCTTGTGCAAATTGATGTGCATCGCGTCGATGCCGAGGTCGCCGGGGCGCACGCGGCCGACAATGGCGTTGAAGTTCGCCCCGTCGCAGTAGAAATAGCCGCCGGCCCCGTGGATCAGATCGGCGATCTCGCGAATGTCGGTCTCAAACAGGCCGCACGTATTCGGGTTGGTCAACATGATGCCGGCAATATCGTCGGCCTTGGCGAGCTTCTCGCGCAGCTCCGCCATATCCACCCGGCCGCGGGCATTGGCCTTGATCTCATCAACCTCGAAGCCGCATTGGATGGCTGTGGCGGGGTTTGTGCCATGGGCGGATGCTGGCACGAGGACGCGCCTGCGGCTGGCAAGCTCACCGCGGGCTTCCAACGCCTTGCGGATGGCGAGCATGCCGCACAGCTCGCCATGGGCGCCGGCCTTGGGGCTCATGGCCACCGCCGGCATGCCTGTCAGCGTTTTCAGCCAGGTCGCCAATTCGTCGATCAGCTCCAGCGCGCCCTGGACGGTGGCCTGGGGCTGCATCGGGTGGATATCGGCAAAGCCGGGCAGCCGTGCCAGGCGCTCATTCAGCCGCGGATTGTGCTTCATGGTGCACGATCCGAGGGGGAAAAAGCCCAGGTCGATGGCATAGTTGCGCTGGCTGAGGCGCACATAGTGGCGCACCGTCTCTGGCTCAGACAGGCCCGGCAGCGCCGCGTCCTGCTTGCGCGAGAGGCCGCCGAGGCGCGAGGGCGCCCCCTTCGGCTCGGGCAAGTCGACGCCGGTCCCGGTCCAGCGGTCGGTCTCGAAAATCAGCGGCTCATGCTGCAACAGCCCGCGTGAGCCAGACACCGTCTCGGCGAGCGGCTGGGCTGGCACAGGAGTGGGGGCTGTGGGGCGGCCGGTGGAGTTCATGGTCATGGCGCGATCACCTCTAAAGGGAAAGTCGTGTTGAGCGGGAAGGCGGCGCGGTCATCATCACACCACCTCCGCCAGGGCATCGGCATAGGCCGCGATGTCTTCCTGCGTCGTACACTCGGTGGCGGCCGCGATGATGACATCGGCCATATCGCCGCCCGGCAGGAGGCGCGAGGCGCGCACACCGCCAAGGATGCCGCGCTCGCCGAGCATGGCAAGCGCGGCCTCGGCATTGATCGGCGTGCGGAAGGCAAACTCGTTGAAGAAGCGCGGCGTCAGGATCTCCACGCCATCGACCCCCTCAAGGGCATCGGCCAGGGCGCAAGCCGCCTCATGGTTCAGCTGGGCCAGACGCTTCAGGCCAACACCGCCCAGAAGGGTCATGTGCGCTGTGAAGGCCAGGGCGCAAAGCCCTGAATTTGTGCAGATATTACTCGTTGCCTTGTCGCGGCGGATGTGCTGCTCGCGGGTCGATAGGGTCAGCACGAAACCGCGCTTGCCGTCCGCGTCCACGGTCTCGCCGGCCAGCCGGCCTGGCATCTGGCGCATCAGCTTCTGGGTGCACGCAAACAGGCCGACATAGGGCCCGCCAAAGTTCAGCGGATTGCCGATGGATTGGCCCTCGCCCACGGCGATGTCGGCGCCCATCTCGCCCGGCGGCGGCACCAGGCCAAGCGACACCGCCTCGGTGAACACAGACACCATGAGCGCGCCCTTGCCGTGGGCCGCGGCAGAGATTTCCGACAGGTCGGTCACCGTGCCGAACACATTGGGCGACTGGCCGATCACGCAGGCCGTCTCGTCATCGAGCGCCTCGATCAGCTCGTCCTCGCCATCCACCAGGGGCGGCAGGATCACAACCTCGATGCCCTGGGCTGCGCAGAGCGTGTGGGTGGCGGCCGCGTAATGGGGGTGCACCCCGCCCGAAAGGACCACGCGCCGCCGCTTGGTCACGCGGCAGGCCATGAGCGCGGCCTCGGCGCAGGCCGTCGAGCCGTCATACATGGACGCATTGGCGACATCCATCGCCGTCAGCTCGGCGACTTGGGTCTGGAACTCGAACAGGGTCTGCATGGTGCCCTGGGCGATTTCCGGCTGGTAGGGCGTGTAGGTGGTCAGGAATTCCGAGCGCTGGATGATGTGGTCCACCGTGGCGGGCACCTGGTGCTTATAGGCGCCGCATCCAACGAAAAACGGACCATCGCTGGCGGTGCGGTTGCGCGCGGCCAGGGCTGAGAGGCGCCGCTCCACGGCAAGCTCGCCCTGGTGGTTCGGCAAGCCCCGAATCGGGCCGTCCAGGCGGGCCGCATCGGGCACATCGTCGTAAAACGCATCGACCGAGGGCGCGCCGATTTGCGCCAACATGGCCGCCCGGTCTTGGGGGGATAAAGGCAGGTATCTCATCGTGTCTTATCCTTCCGCAGCGCAGTGGGCCGCATAGGCGGCCGCATCCATCAGGGTGTCCAACTCGGCCAGGTCGGCGAGCTTTATCTTGCAAAACCAGCCGCCCGCCTCGGGCGCCTCGTTGACGGTCTCGGGTGCGTCGGTCAGGGCGTCATTCACCTCGGTGATCTCGCCGCTGACCGGCGCATATACGTCGCTGGCCGCTTTCACGCTTTCCACCACCGCCATGTCATCGCCCTGTTTGAAGGCTTTGCCGGATTCGGGCAGCTCGACGAACACCACATCGCCCAAGGCCTCTGCGGCATAGGCCGTGATGCCGACGGTGGCCGTGTCGCCGTCCAGGGTGATCCATTCATGGTCCTTGGTGTATTTGGTGCTCACAGATCAGCCCCCTCAGCGTTTGTAGCGGTGTTCGACAAAGGGCAGCGGAGCGACCTCGGCGCGGCGCGGCTTACCGCGCACCATGAGGTCGACCTGCGTGCCGGGCGCAGCCAGATCTGCGCGCACATATCCCATGGCGATAGGCGCATCGACCGTGGGCCCAAAGCCGCCTGAGGTCACCTCACCGACGGCTTCGCCGCCAAGGTGTATTGGCGTGCCCTCGCGGGCGGGGGCGCGTTCAAGCGGCCTCAGGCCGACGCGGCGCTCTGCAGGGCCGTCTTCAAATGCCGCAAGGATGCGCTCTGCGCCTGGAAAGTCTGCGCGTGCGCGCCGCGATTTCGGCACGAGCCACCCCAGGTCTGCCTCCACCGGGTCGCGATCTGCATTGATGTCATGGCCATAAAGGCAAAGCCCCGCCTCAAGGCGCAGACTGTCGCGCGCCCCCAGTCCAGCCGGCTTCACCCTGGGGTCGGCAAGCAGGGCGTCGATCAGCCCGGCGCCGGTCTCGTTGGCGGGCGCAAGCACTTCATAGCCATCTTCGCCGGTGTAGCCGCAGCGCGACAGCATGTACTTCTCGCCGCCTTTCTGGATGCAGGCGCAGCGCATAAAACTGAGGTCAGCCGCCTCTGGGAAATGCGCGGCCATGACGGCTTCTGCCTCAGGCCCCTGAAGGGCAATGAGGATCCGGTCATCTGCGGTTTGAATGGCGATCTGATCGCCGAGCTTGGCCTGGATATGGGCCCAATCGCTGGCCTTCACAGCGCCGTTGACCACCACATAGAACATGCCCTCAAGCGCCGGGTCCGGCATCCGCGTGATGATCAAATCATCGAGTATGCCGCCCTCCTCGCTGAGCAGGACGGTGAGCCGGCCCTGCCCCGGCGCAAGCCCGGCTATATTGCCTGGCACCAACGTTTCTATCAGGGCCGAAATCGCGGCATGGCCGCCAGGCGCGCCAAGCCCCTCTTTGAGAAAGATAAAGCATGGCCCCATGTGGGAGACATCGAACAGGCTGCACGATTGCCGGGTCCAAAGATGCTCGGCCTTCACGCCCTGTGGAAACTGCACCGGCATCTCATAGCCGGCAAACGGCACCATCTTTGCGCCGGCCGCCACGTGGGCATCGAACAGCGGCGTGCGCCTGAGTGTCTGTGTCGAAGGTTCAGCCATGGCACCACACGAGCAAGGTCCAGGGCGCCGCGCAGCGCCCCTGCATCACTTGCCCCCGCTGTCTCGGTGCCTGAGAGATTCCGCCGGCCCGCGCCCTCCGCGGATATGCCAGCTTGCTCCTTCGGCGCGGCCCGCAGGTCTTATAGCCCGCTTGCCGCTTTCCAGCGTTTACGTGCAAGCCGGTCCCTGTGCCTGAGCGATTCCGGGGCGGTTGCGCCTTCGGCGGTGGATGGCTCCACGCTCTCCCGACTTGCGAGTTCGAAACTAGGTCTGATTCCGCATTGCGGCAAGCGACCCTTGCGAGAACGCCGCACGGGGCGCCTGCTGGTGCCTGGATCGCCGTCACACCTGCCTTACCGGCAGGCTACATCCGGTCTGGAACCTTGATGCCGAGGAGGCCGAGCCCGGTTTCGAGCTGTTTCAGCACAGCCGCGCTGAGGGCAAGGCGCGAGGCGCGCACGCCCGGCGCTTTCTCCGCGGCGATGGGATGGGCGCCATAAAAGCTGCTGAACGCCTGGGCGAGCGTGTAGATATGCTCGCACAGGATATGCGGCATGCGCTTGCGGCGCGTCGACATCAGCGCCTGGCCGAAGCCGTCGAGCGCCAGCACGAGCGCGCGCTCAGCCTCGCTTTCCACGGCGATCGCGCCCGGCGTGTGCCCGTCCTGCCCGGCCCGGCGCAATAGCGATTTGATGCGCACCGCAGCGTAGAGGAGATAGGGCCCTGTCTTGCCCTCAAAGCTCGTGAAGCGGTCCAGATCGAAGACGTAATTTGTGGTCCGCGTGTTCTGCAAGTCTGAGAAGCGCAATGCGGCCAGGGCCACGGCATGGGCCACCGCCTCGCGCTCATCCGGCGCCATATCGTCGGCCAACCGGCCGGGCGCATTGACGGCCTCGGCCGCTTTGGCCCGCGCCATGGTGATCAGATCGCGCAGCTTGAACGTGCCCCCCTCGCGGGTACGCAGGCGCTTGCCGTCCGTGCCGTTGACGGTGCCGAAGGCGATGTGCTCCAGCGCCGCTTCTGGCATAAGGCCGGCGCGCTCGGAGGCACGGAACACTTGCTGGAAATGCAGCGACTGGGCAAGGTCGACCACGTAAAGGATGCGCTCGGGCGGCGGGTCAATCGCCATGCGGTCGACAATCGTTGCCAAATCAGTGGTGTGATAGCCGGTGCCGCCGCGCGAATTCACCAGCATGATCGGCGGCATGGCGTTCTTCAGCTTGGTGGTGCCATCTTTCGCCGTGACGGAGACGTTTTCGCCCTCACGGGCCACATCAACGATCCAGGCGCCATTGTCTTCGCGCGCCAGACCCGCCGCTTTGAAGTCCTCAACCAAGCCGGGGATCAAATGGTCGACGTCGCTTTCGCCTTTCCACAGGTCGAAATGCACGTTGAGGTCGCCGTAGTCTTCCTTGAGCGCGGCCACCGACACGTCAATGAAGTGGCGCAGCAGCGCGCGGTATCCCGGCCGCCCGGCCTGGAGCTCGGCGACGGCTTCCTGGCTGCGCAGATTGCGCGCCTCGCTCGCCTTCGCCTTGGCGCTCGCCTGGGGATAAAGCCGCCCGAGATCATCCATCGCCGCGGGCGCCGTGCCCGGATAAGGCCCGGTGAACGCCGCATCGAAATAGACCAGGCCCGGCTGCTCGTCCTCAAGCTCGGTGATGAGGTGGCCCATTTGCAGGCCCCAATCGCCGAGGTGGGTGTCCGACACGGTGGTGTCGCCCATGAAGGCGAGCACCCTTTGCAGCGTGTCGCCGATCACGGCCGAGCGCAGGTGGCCGACATGCATGGGCTTGGCCACATTCGCCCCGCCGAAATCCAAGAGCACCCGCTGCCGGTCGGCCGCCAGCGCCGCGCCAGAGCGCTGCGACGCGGAGATGGCTTCAGCCCGCGCAGCCAGGGCATCATCGGTCACGCGAATATTCAGGAAGCCGGGCCCGCCGACCTCGCAGGCCTCAACGCTGTGGTCGCGGGCCACCTGCGCGGCCACCTCAGAGGCGAGATCCCGCGGTGGGCGCCCGGCCGACTTGGCCGCGCCCATGGCGCCGTTGCATTGGAAATCGGCGCGGTCTGGCCGGTCGGCGCGGCGCACCGCGCCCCAGTCAGGCGACAGCCCAGCGCGCTCAAACGCAGCCCCGCAGACCTGCGAGAGGTGTTCGATGAGGTCAGGCATCGCCGCGCGCGCCTCCTCAGCCGCCCTGGGCATCCAGGCGGAACCGCTTGCCGGCGCGATTAAACGCCAACTGGTCTTCGGTCAGCACAAAGCCGACCAGGATCTCGAAATTGGCGCCGGAAATCGTCTCATCCATCCTGGGAATCGTGATGTCTGCCAGGGTCTCCTCCACGGCGTCGACCCGGGCGTTAGAGAAGTTGGCTTCGGTGAAGAACTCTTCCTTGGCCAGCACATTCCCATTTCGCCGCGTCACGGCCACCCAATAGCGGTAGGTGTGGCGGTCTTCGGCGCCCAGGGGCCCCTTGCCGAAGGCAAAATCAAGCTCCAGCTGCGCCTGGAGCGGATTATCGCCGGTGTAGCGGCAGAACAGGCGCACGCCGGTGATCTCGCCCGTATAGGTGATGTTGCCGAAATTCTCGCCGCCTTCGAGCTCAACAATCCGCGCGCTTTCATAAAGCGAGGCGGCTGCTGGGCATGGCCCGGCATTCTGGCGCGTGTCAAATTGGTCTCCGATGCCGGAATTGCACCCGGCCAAGACCGCAGCGCCGGCTGCGGCAAGCCATGCATTTGCAAATTTTGACATGGGGCGTTCGATATCCTCTCGCGCTTTGCCTGACCGCCGCGGTGGGGGCGTCATGGCGGCGCCTATCCAAGATGGGTGACGCCACTTATATGGCTTGCACGGGAACTGCAAAGAGACCAGGCGCAGGAGACCACATCATGCCCGGAGCAAAGCGCCCCTTGAGGCTGCTGCTGGCGGCGCCGCGCGGATTTTGCGCCGGCGTCGACCGGGCCATTCAGATTGTGGAGGAAGCCCTCGGCAAGTGGGGCGCGCCGGTCTATGTGCGCCACGAAATCGTGCACAATGCCCATGTGGTCAGCCGCCTTGAGGCGTTGGGCGCCGTGTTTGTTGAGGAGTTGGAGGAGTGCCCGGCCGACCGGCCCGTTGTATTTTCCGCCCATGGCGTGCCCAAATCTGTGCCAGCCGAGGCCAAATCGCGCGAGATGATCTTTGTCGACGCCACCTGCCCGCTTGTCAGCAAGGTCCACGTCGAGGCCCAGCGTCATTTCAAGGCCGGCAAGGAGATCGTGCTCATCGGCCATGCCGGCCACCCGGAAGTCATCGGCACCATGGGCCAATTGCCAGAAGGCACGATGAGCCTGATCGAAACGGTAGAAGACGCCGAGGCCTTCGCCCCGATCGACCCGGCCAATGTCGCGTTTTGCACCCAGACGACGCTTTCAGTCGATGACACTGCCGAAATCGTCGCCACGCTCCAGCGCCGCTTCCCTGACATTGCCGCGCCCCACAAGGAAGACATTTGCTACGCCACCACAAACCGCCAGGAAGCGGTGAAGGCCATGGCCGGAGAGGCCGATTTGGTGCTTGTGATCGGCGCGGAAAGCTCAAGCAATTCCAAGCGCCTGGTGGATGTGGCCCTGCGCGCCGGCGCCCGCGACGCCCACCTGATTGCCAGCGCCGAGAACATCGACTGGGCCTGGTTCGACGGGGCCAGAACCCTCGGCCTGACGGCCGGGGCAAGCGCGCCGGAAGACCTGGTCCAGGGCGTCATGGACGCCTGCCAAGCGCGGTTCCACGTGGCCGTGGAAGAGTTGACCGTGACCCGTGAAAGCGTGGTGTTCAAGCTGCCGCGGGTCCTGGCCTCCTAGGGCGCGCCGGCCGCGCCCCTATCCCGTGGACAGGCCAGCCCCTATCCGACGGGGTTGCGCGCTGGGCTAAGCTTGCGGCCATGGACACGATGGATCGAGAGAGCCTGGCCTGGAGCTTCGGGTTTGCCGCCCGAAGGCTCGAAGGTGCGCGTGAGCTGGCCGGCCCCCAGGGCCTGGCGTGCGGGTATATGCTGCGCGCGGCCTGGCGGGCCGCCTGCCGCGAGGTGTTGTATCTGGAGATGTTCGTGCGCCGGTTGCTGGTGGCCATGGCCGGCGACGTGGTGCTGGCGCCGCTGGCGAAGAGGCCGGCGCCCGCCATGCCGGCTCCCAAAGCAGGCGCCAAGCCCGCCAATGCGGCGCCCAGCCTACCGAGCTTCTCAATCACCGATCCGCCCTACGCCCCGGTCAATTGCCTCAATCTGGTCTCCGCCACCCCGCTGCCGGCCCTGCCCCTGCCTGGAACACCACGGCCGGGCGCCGCCTTCATGCTGGCTGGCCCAGCGCCA
>JBCDJY010000009.1:0-102647 GCA_038747245.1 Pseudomonadota bacterium
CCGTCCCGCAATTTGGTCCGCAGTTCCGTAAGCTCGGCAACGTTCAAACCGGAATAGTGCGTAACAATCACCGCGCCCGAAGCTTCGAAGATTTTTTCGAGCTCTTGACGTGCGGCCTGTTTCCCGGCTCGATCCATCAAACGTCTCCATCGTGGTGAACGACCGACCATTCGATCGCCCGGCTTGACCTGAGATGGGCTCGCCGCCTCAGGCGCCCTGCCCAGGGCGCGCCGGTCTAAGGCTCGGTGGGTTTGCCCAGCCGCGCCTCTTCTCGCCTCACCCTGTCTGTGCGGGCTCCCAAACGGGATTTAGGGCGCAGAGCGCCACCCACGGTCTCGGACAGGAATGCAAAAAGGCCCGGTCAACTCACCGCGCCATCTCGCAAGCGGCGGTCATTAACACCTTGACCCACGGGGTGCAAGTGGCCAATGGCGTTTTTTTCAGATGTCAAGTCTACCGAGACCAGGCCGCTCGGCAAGAGCGCGCAAAAGCGGCCTGGGAAAGCGCCGACAGGGTGGCTTGCCGTCGATAACGCCACCAGGTCGCCAAGCCTCCGTAAGTGCGCCGGCTCCTTCAGTCCTCGGCGATCTCCTCGCAGGTTGCGAGGAGGCGGGCGATGTCGTGGGGCCGCGACAGCCGATGGTCGCCGTCTTTGACCAGCGTGAACGTCAGGTCACTCGATGTAATGGTCTGGACAAGCGCCTGGGCATGGGAAAACGGGACTTCCTCGTCCCGCATGCCCTGGAGAATGCGCACAGGACCCTCAAACTCGAACGGAGCCCCCATTACGCCAAGCCTGGCTCCGCTCTCGATAAGCGCGCGGGTGATCGCAACTGGATCGCCATAGGGGGAGGGCTGCATCCACTTCCCTTGCTGGGTGATCGCAAACCGACCTTCAGGGGGCATCGAAGGCCACATGAGACGGGCGGTAAAATCGGGCGCAGGCGCGACCAAAACCATTCCTGCGACACGTTCTGGGCGCTCCCGCGCAGCGAGCATGGCCATCCATGCGCCCATCGAGGAGCCAAGGAGCATCGTTGGTCCAGTGCAGATGTCCTCCAGCACAGCAAGGGTATCAGCGTGCCAGTCCTCAACGGTGAGCTCTTCAAACACGCCGTCTGACGCGCCATGGCCGCCGTAATCGAAGGCTGTAAAGCCGTGGCCAGCTCCCCGCGCCCAAGCTTCCACTTCGAGGACTTTCGTGCCCTGCATGTCGGAGTTAAAGCCGGGTGCCCAAAGAAACTGCTTTCCTGTTCGTCCCGGCGTGTGTCGATAGGCGATCTTCCCCTTAGGTCCGTTGAGAAACTTGGTTTCAGTCATCATCCAACCTCGCGCGCCCATTCTCGCAGCTCATCTACGAACAAATCCGGCTCTTCCATGGCCGCGAAATGCCCGCCTCTGGGCATTTTTGTCCATCGCGTAATGTTGTAGGCGCGCTCTGCCCAACTGCGTGGGGGCGGCCCAAACAGGCCCTCGCCCGGAAAATCGGCAAACGCCGTTGGTGTTTCACACCGCAAGCCCTCTGGCAGCGCCGGCCCACCATCATTCGCGAAGGCGGCATAGTACCAGATCGACGTCGTAAAGGCGTCATTGACCAGATAAATCATCGCATTGGTGAGCAGCTGGTCGGGCGTATAGACATCAAACAATCCGCCCGAACCGAGATCGCTCCACCCATGGAATTTCTCGCAGATCCAGGCCAGCTGGCCCACCGGGCTATCGTGGAGCCCGTAGGCAAGCGTTTGGGGCTTCGTCGCCTGCTGCATAAAGTAAGACCCGCCGAGCTGCATTGCCGTGCGCGTTTGCGCCAGCCAGGCCTTTTCTGCCTCGGTTTCCGGCGTGGCTGGAGTCGGGCGCAGGCCAATCATATTGAGGTGGATCGCGCGCGCACCGCCGCGCCCACCGCCGGCGCCATGGTTCAGGCCGAGATAGCTTGTTACCACGCCGCCCCAATCGCCCCCCTGGGCGAGGTAGGCTGGATACCCAAGCACCTCGCGCATCAGGACATCAAACAGCCGCGCGGTATCCTTCTGACCCAGAGGCGAGGCAGGCTTTCCACTCCAGCCATAGCCGGGGAGTGACGGGATGATGAGGTCGAAGGCATCGCTGGCCGGCGCTCCATAGCGCGTCGGCCAAGCCAGCTTTGGCGCCGCGTCCCAAAACTCGAAAAATGAGCCTGGCCAGCCATGGGTCAGAAGCAGCGGTCTTTTGCCTTCGGCTTCGCCAACCACGTGGACAAAATGAATATCCAGGCCGTCGACCTCCGCCAAAAAGTGAGGATATGCATTCAGGCCAGCTTCTGCGTGTCGCCAATCATAGTCCGACAGGAAATGTCCGTGGAGGGTTTCGAGCGCGCTCTGGTCCATTCCCATGGCCCACCCGGCATCGGGCGGCGCGGGCGGCCAACGATAGGCTTCAAATGCAGTTCTGAGCCGCTCTAACGTTTCATCTTCGACGTGGATTTCAAAAGCTCTCAGGCCGCCCATTACGCCTGACCTCCCGGGGTTTTCATCGCATTAGGAAAGCGCGCTTAAGACCGGTCAAGCCCACGGGCGATTGCTGCATTGCAACGGCGCCCTAAATACGGGACTTAACGCGGCCATTGTCCGCCGGAGATACGGCCATGGCAGTTTTAGACACACCCCCTCCCGCGCGGCGGACCAAAGCGCCCCAATGGTGGCGTTATCTCAGATTGCTCCTGCGCCGGCTCGCGCGGCCGATCGACCATAATGAAGTGGTCGAGCACGTTCGCGAAGAGGGCCACGTCACAGGCCGCTACATATTTATGAGTGTCATGAGCTGCGGCGTGGCTACGCTCGGCCTGCTTCTGTCTTCGCCTGCCGTAATTATCGGCGCGATGCTGATCTCACCCCTGATGGGGCCGATTATGGCCCTTGGTTTCTCACTCACGATCCTAGAATGGTCGTCCTTGCGCCGGGCACTTGTGGCCCAGATCAGCGGCGTCTTTGCCGCCGTTGCGATCGCCTTCGTACTGGTGTGGATTTCCCCGCTCAAGGAAATGACTCAGGAGATCGTCACACGGTCTAGGCCAAATCTGTTCGATCTCGGCGTTGCCGTTTTCTCTGGCCTGGCTGGCGGATATGCAGTCATCCACCGCAAAGGCGAAACGATTGTTGGCGTTGCGATCGCCACCGCGCTGATGCCGCCCCTGGCCGTCGTTGGCTTCGGTCTCGCCGTCCAAAACTGGGACGTGGCTGCTGGCGCCTTCTTCCTCTTCATGACCAACCTCCTGGCCATCGCCTTTTGCGTTGTTGCCCTGTCCAAGCTCTATGGCTTTGGGGAAGAACACTCTCCGCGGCACACACTTTGGCAGTCGAGCCTCATCCTCACGGTATTTGGCGCGCTTTCACTGCCGCTTGGCGTCGCGCTGGGGGACATTGCCTACGAAACAACGGTTTCGAACCAGGTGCGCAGCCGCGTGCTTGAGCCGTTTCCTGCCGATGATGCACGCCTGTCTGAGTTCAGCATCGCCTTCCCGCGCGACGAGATCCGCGTGACGGCAACAGTCATGACCCACCAGCCTGTGCCGAATGCCGAAGAGCAACTCGCGACGTTGCTGAACGAGCGGTTCGATCGGCCCGTCCGCGTGCGCCTCGACCAATTGATCATGAATGAAGGCCGCTCCCTTGAAGCAGAACAACTGCTCGCATTGGCCGATAACTCACTGGCTGCGCCGCTCCGGGCGGAGATTCAACGCGTCGAAGACATCGCTCGGCGCTATGCCACCGACCAGGCCCTCGCAGCGGCGATCCCGTTTCCGGTCAAAGCCCGTGATATCGACAATGAATTGAAAATCGCTGTTTTTGTGGCGTCTAGCTCTGACGCTTATTCGCTGAGGGCCTACCGGGAGATTGAAGCCGGCCTAACCCGAAATTTCAACGAATGGAACCTTACGGTCGTGCCGCCGATCACCGACTTGCCAACCGTTCCATTCGCGCCCGGAAGCGGCGAGCTCGATGCGGCTGCAATCGCTGCTCTGGAAGACATCGATTGGACGCTGGCGCGCTGGCAGGCGGCTGGCGCAGACGTAACGGGCCACGTGGCGCTTTCCTCAGCGCGGTCTGCCGATCTGGCGCGGGCGCGCGCCGAGGCAGTCTCGACCTGGTTGTCTGAGCACGGCCAACCCTCACGGCCTACGAGAAGCCTAAGGGCAATCGATGTGGCGGCCATGGATGCGCTCTCGGGCGAACGCTTGGTCAATGCCGTTTCGGTGCGGCCACGGGGCGGCACGGCGCCCGCCGCCACGGCGCCCATTACCGATTAGGCACAGCGCCATTCGCGGCAGGCATGCCTCTCGCGCTGAGTGAATTCAATTGCGTTTTGGGCGAAGCGGCATACGGTGCAGTGCAGCAACACGTGTCAAGAAAAGCGTTCACTCCATGCTGTACACTCTCGTGGAACTCAACCGCGCCGCAATGGCGCCCTTGCGAATGGCAGCGAAGATGAGCCGAGCGGCCGTACAAAGCCCGCTCAACCCATTCTCCAAGACAGATTATGGCCGTGCCCTCGGCGCGATGACCGACGTGTTCGAAAGCGCCACACGGTTCTACGGGAAACCAGATTGGCAGCTCGAATCCACTCGGATCAACTCGGTCAATGTGCCCGTCATGGCTGAAACCGCCTGGTCTTCGCCTTGGTGCAAGCTCGTACATTTCAAAAGGGACGAACGGGCCATGGCGTTCGCGTGCGGCGAAGACGCGCCGCGCCAGCCGCGCTTGATGATCGTCGCGCCGCTTTCAGGCCACTATGCGACGCTGCTGCGCGGCACCGTGGAGGCCTTCCTGCCGACCCATGAAGTGTACATCACCGATTGGGCCGATGCGCGGATGGCGCCGATCTGGCTCGGCCGGTTCGATCTCGATGATTACATCGATCATATCCAAATCATGCTGAGGGAGGTCGGTGCTGGGGCCAATCTATTGGCTGTTTGCCAGCCAGGGCCGCCAAGCCTGGCTGCCATTGCGCTTATGGCCGAAGATGAGGATCCAAATCTTCCAGCCACGATGACCTTCATGGGCTCGCCCATCGACTGCAGGAAATCGCCTACAGTGCCCAACCTGCTCGCTGAGGAGCGCACCTATGCCTGGTTTGAGCAGAATATGATTTACACCGTCCCGGCCCCTTACCCGGGCATGGGGCGGCGCGTTTATCCCGGCTTTGTGCAACTCTCCAGCTTTATGAACATGAATTGGGGCCGCCACGTCGACGCCCACTGGCATTTCTTCAATCATCTGGTCGAGGGCGACGGCGACGGCATTGAGCGCCATCGCGGCTTTTATGATGAATATCTCTCGGTCTTGGATATGACCGAAGAGTTCTATCTGCAGACAATCGAGCGCGTCTTCCAAGAACACCATTTAGCCAGAGGGCTGTTCCGCCATCGGGGCAGACCGGTACGGCCAGAGCAAATTACCTCAGTGGCGCTCATGACGGTTGAGGGCGAAAAGGACGATATTTCAGGGATTGGACAGACGCAGGCTGCCCACACGCTGTGCTCAGGCATCCCTGATGCGATGCAGATTGACTATATCCAGCCCGGCGTTGGTCATTATGGGGTGTTCAACGGCTCGCGGTTCAGGTCTGAAATCGTGCCCCGGGTGACTGAATTCATCACACGGTTTGCGCCGGAAACCCGCGCGGCGGTCGCTCCCGTTCCGAAGCTGCGAAGGGTCGTTTAGCGCCCCGGGTATCTTGTGAGGGCACCGGCTGCGTCTATTCCTCCTCAAAGAGGCCAGCCTGCAGGTCTCCAGGCGTTTTAAGGCCGAGGCGTTTGTAGGCACGCGGAGCAGCAACCCGCCCCCGGGGCGTGCGCGCAACATAGCCTTGCTGCATGAGAAACGGCTCGATGACGTCTTCGACACTGTCTCGCGCCTCGCTCAGAACCGCGGCCAAGGTATCAACGCCAACCGGGCCGCCAGCATAGGTCTTAACCAGTGCATCAAGGTAGCGCCGGTCGAGGCTATCAAGGCCCTCCTCGTCGACTTCCAATCGGGCCAAAGCCCGGTCGGCTGAGCCTTCATCAATCTCAGCGCCCTCGGCGTCAGCAAAATCACGGACGCGCCGCAGGAGCCTGAGGGCAATCCGGGGCGTGCCCCTGGCCCGCCGGGCAATCTCCATGGCGCCCGCCGGCGTGATCGGGGCGTTCAGTTTCGCCGCGGCCGCACGCACAATTACAGCCAGGTCCCCTGGCTCATAAAACTCAAGACGGACGGGAATGCCAAACCTGTCGCGTAGAGGCGTTGCCAACAGCCCTGCCCGGGTCGTCGCGCCAACCAAAGTAAACGGTTGCAGCTCCAGTCTTACCGATCGCGCCGACGGTCCCTCGCCGATCACGATGTCGACCGCGTAGTCCTCCATAGCCGGATAAAGGATCTCCTCGACCGCGGCCGGCAACCGGTGAATCTCGTCAATGAACAGCACATCATTGGCCTCAAGATTTGTGAGGATCGCCACGAGGTCGCCCGCTTTGGCAATTACTGGGCCCGACGTGGCGCGAAATCCAACGGCCATTTCTCGGCTCAGAATCTGTGCAAGCGTCGTCTTGCCGAGCCCTGGCGGCCCGAACAAAAGCACATGGTCCAGCGCTTCCTTGCGCCCGCGCGCCGCGTCCACGTAGATTTTGAGGTTCGATTTTGCCGTGTCCTGGCCGATATAGTCGGCGAACACTTGCGGCCTTAGAGCCCGGTCAAGAGCTTCACCCGTCTGGGCCTCCGGATCGGTGACAGAGCCAAGCCGGCTCATGCCGGCGCAAGCGTTTTCAGCGCCGCTTTGATCAATGCTGGGCCATCATCGCCTGCGCCGTCCTTAGAGGCCGTGGCAACGGCTCTGGCTGCATCGGCCGGGTCATAGCCCAAGGCTTGAAGCGCGTCTATTGCGTCTTGCCGGGCGCCGGTCTGCGCGTCCAGGCCTGGCTCGGATGCGGCTTGGCCTAGGGAGATCGGCGTTGCCGCATACCGCCCCAAGGGCGCCGGCTTACCGGAAAGTTCGCCGACAATCCTCTCAGCAAGTTTGCGCCCAACGCCTTTGGCCCGGGTAACGATGGCAACGTCGCCAAGGGCGATTGCGTCCATCAATTCCGCCACTGTCAGGGCGTCCAACACGGCCATCGCCGCCTTTCCGCCAACGCCAGGCACATCCTGAAGCCTCACAAACCAGGCCCGGGCCTCATCGGTATCGAAACCGTAGAGCGTGATTGAGTTTTCCGTGACTTTCGTTTCGATGTGTAGAGATGCGTCTTGTCCAACCGAAAGTCTGGCAAGCGCGCGCGACCCGGCCTGGGCAACATAACCGACGCCGGCGACGTCGATCAAAACGGTGTCGGCGCCTATGGCAGCCACCTCGCCCCGCAGCCGCCCAATAATCATGCCGCAGCCCCCGGGGCGGCGCTGAGATGGGCTGCGCAAATTGCGCATGCCAGGGCATCGGCGGCATCGGCGCCCATGGCCCCTGCCCTGGGCAGGAGTCGCTGAACCATGAATGTGACTTGGCTTTTGTCCGCACGGCCGGTTCCAACGACGGCAAGCTTGATTTGGCGCGGCGCATGTTCCGAAACGGCAAGGCCTGAGCAAGCCAGTGCCGCCATGGCGGCCCCGCGCGCTTGTCCGAGTTTAAGCGCGCTGCGCGCACCTGAATTGACCAGTGTTTCTTCAACGCCCGCGCGCCGCGGTTGATAGGTCTCGATGACTTCGCGCACTTGGGTGAATATGCCGCCGAGCCGCGCCACGAGCGGCCCGCTTGGGTCGACCGAAATGACGCCGTGGGCCACATGGGTAAGGCGCGGGCCACATTGGTCAATCACTCCCCACCCGGTCGCCCTCAGGCCAGGATCAATTCCGAGAAATCGAATCGCTTGCGTCATCTGCGCCATACTAAGCACCAAGCTTAATGGTGCCATAATGCATCTGGGTGCTCGCCCGTTTAGCTCAACAGCGTTTCACAATTTCGGGGCACATTCGCTCGGCTGGAAGCAACTGCACCAGCGCCTGGACGATCGCGTCCGTCAGGAGACCCGATCAACCATCATGTGTTTGATCTTGGCAATCGCCTTGGCCGGATTAAGCCCTTTTGGACAGACCTGGGCGCAATTCATGATCGTATGGCAGCGGTAGAGCTTGAACGGATCTTCAAGATCATCCAGGCGCTCACCCGTGGCCTCGTCCCGGCTGTCGATCAGCCAGCGATAAGCCTGCAGAAGCGCTGCTGGGCCGAGATACTTATCGCCATTCCACCAATATGACGGGCATGAGGTCGAGCAGGACGCACACAAGATGCACTCATAGAGGCCATCTAGATGCTCGCGGTCCTCCTCAGATTGTTTCCACTCTTTTTCCGGCTCGGGCGTATCGGTCTTCAGGAACGGCTGGACGTAGGCGTGCTGGGCGTAAAAATTGGTCAGGTCAGGAATGAGGTCGCGCACCACTGGCAGGTGGGGCAGCGGCGCGATGGTGATTGTAGACCCGGCGATCTCGTCCCACCCTTTGGTGCACGCAATGGTATTATGGCCACCAATGTTCATTGAGCAGGAACCACAAACGCCCTCTCGACAAGAGCGCCGGAAGGCGAGCGTAGGGTCAATCGTGTTCTTGATATGAAACAGGACGTCGAGCACCATTGGGCCGCATTTCGCCAAATCTACAAAATACGTATCCCAGCGCGGATTACCTCCGCTTTCGGGGCTGTATCGATAAATGCGAAACTTCTTCAGGTCAGTCGCTGTGGCGGGCTCGGGCCAAATTTTGCCTGCCGTGACCTTCGAATTTTTTGGCAGGGTAAGCTGGACCATGCGACACTCGTGTAACCTCTAACACGCTTATAAGTATGTGATCGGATACAAAAGCCTAAGGGCGAGCAGAAGCTTTGGACGGTATGCCGCAGCAGCGAAAAGAAAGGGTCCTCTGGGGTGCTTTAAACCACATTTGGTCTGGGTAACCCAGGCGCAGACCCATGTGCAGATGCAACGCCGCCCATCTCGCCCCGTCCCCCTCCTCAAACAGCGGAAACGCATCACACCAGACTGGCCAAAGCACCATCGCTGTCTGATAGTGCGCGGAGAGATGCGGGAGGGAAGCGATGGGCGCAATTTTCAATTTTTTGTTTAATCCCATCGGCCGGATCAGCCGATCGGATTACTGGCTGAAATTTTGGTTGCCCTCTATGGGTGTTGCTGTGGTGGCGGCGCTCATTGACCTGGCAATTAATCCGTCTTTGTTCGATCCCTCGGCAGGTACGTCTGCGTTTGCCAATCAGGGGCCAGTCAGCAATCTCGTAAGCCTGTTTTATTTGTTTCCCGCGTATGTAGCGGTGCCGGTCAAACGTTTGCACGACAGGGGCCTGAGTGGGTGGTGGCAGCTCCTTTTTGTGGCCGGTTTCATAATAGGCCTTGCGATGATCATCGGCGGCGTTTTCGCCGGATTGGAGCGCGACCCAAATCCGTTGCTTCTTTCCGTCGTGGCCGGCGGCACGCTCATTATCCTGGCCGTCGGCGTTACCCAACTGATTCTCTTTGGCTGCTTACCCGGACAAAAAGGTCCTAACCGTTACGGCCCCGACCCCTTGAACCCCGACTCTGGCACAGCCGAGGTATTTACGTAACGGTTACAGCCGCCACGGGCACGATCCGTCCCAAACTACGCAGCTCCGCGATGGCAGCCTAAGACAGACTAATAAACCCGTGCCTTAGGCTCAATGTAGGCGATATCGTTCGACATCGTGTAATCGTGGGTAGGCCGGTAATCGATCGAGACCTTACCGTCCTCGTCGACCCAGGCGAGCGTGTGCTTCATCCAATTGGTGTCGTCGCGGTCTGCATAATCCTCGCGCGCGTGGGCGCCGCGGCTTTCTTGCCGGTTTGCCGCCGAATTCACCGTTACGGCCGCCTGGGTGATCAGATTATCAAACTCGAGGGCTTCAACGAGATCGGTATTCCAAATCATCGTGCGGTCCTGCACGTCCAGGCCGGGCAGCTTCTCAAACACGCCGTCGATCCGCTCGACACCCTCTCGAAGAATCTCGCCGGTGCGGAACACAGCGCAGTTCTCCTGCATGGCTTTCTGCATCTCAAGTCGAAGCTTGGCGACTGGCTGGTCACCGGTCGCGTTGCGGACCTTATCGAGCCGCTCCAGATGCTTGTCGCTCCAGCTGTCGGAAACCTCGGGCTGGCCCGCACCAGCGTCGACTGCGTTGCCGCAATGGAGCCCCGCGGCGCGGCCGAACACAACAAGGTCGATCAAGGAGTTTGACCCAAGGCGGTTGGCCCCGTGGACCGACACACAAGCGGCCTCGCCAACGGCCATGAGGCCTGGCACAACATGGTCCGGGTCGCCATTGGCTTTTGTCAGCACTTCGCCGTGATAATTCGTCGGGATGCCGCCCATATTGTAGTGCACTGTGGGCAGAACCGGGATCGCTTCTTTGGTGACATCCACCCCGGAAAAGACGCGAGCGGTTTCAGAGATGCCAGGAAGGCGCTCGGCCAAGGTCTCTGGAGGCAGGTGATCGAGGTGGAGGTGGATGTGGTCGCCCTCCTCTCCGAGCCCGCGGCCCTCGCGAATTTCCACAGTCATAGCGCGGGAGACGACGTCGCGCGACGCTAGGTCCTTAGCGCTTGGTGCGTAGCGCTCCATGAAACGCTCGCCTTCGGAGTTGGTCAGGTAGCCCCCCTCCCCGCGTGCGCCCTCGGTGATGAGGCACCCGGCGCCGTAGATGCCGGTCGGGTGGAACTGTACGAACTCCATATCCTGCAGCGGGAGACCGGCGCGGAGCACCATGGCGTTTCCGTCCCCGGTGCACGTATGCGCTGACGTGCAAGAGAAATAGGCGCGGCCGTACCCGCCAGTTGCGAGGATTGTTTTCTGGGCGCGGAACCGGTGAAGCGTTCCATCGTCAAGTTTCCAAGCGGTCACCCCGCGGCAGGCGCCTTCCTCGTCCATCATCAGGTCCATCGCGAAATACTCGATGAAGAATTCTGTCTCGTTCTTGAGGGCCTGGCCGTAAAGCGTGTGGAGCATGGCATGGCCCGTTCTATCGGCCGCGGCACATGTGCGCTGCACTGGACCATCGCCAAAATTCTTGGTCATGCCGCCGAACGCGCGCTGGTAGATCTTGCCTTCCTCGGTGCGCGAAAACGGCATGCCCCAATGTTCGAGTTCGTACACAGCCGCAGGCGCATTGCGGCAGAGGTATTCGATCGCGTCTTGATCGCCGAGCCAGTCAGATCCCTTGACCGTATCGTACATGTGCCACCGCCAGTCGTCCTCGGACATATTTCCAAGGGAAGCTGCGATGCCGCCCTGGGCAGCGACTGTGTGGGACCGCGTTGGAAACACCTTCGTGATGCACGCCGTCCTTAGGCCAGCTTGGGCGGCGCCCAATGCAGCGCGAAGGCCAGAGCCGCCGGCGCCGACGACAACAACGTCATAGGTATGATCAATCCATTCATAGGTGCCCATTGTCGTCATCCTCTACCTGCGCAGCTGCTCACGCCGCCGCGCCAGCCGAAATCCAAATATTCAGGACGCTCAGTGCCGTAATGGCAAAAAGCGCAATCGCCGCGAACGTATTGGCGATTAAAAGCCCGCTCTTTAGCCCTGTATTATAGATGTAATCTTCGATGACGACCTGCATACCGAGACGCATGTGGTAGAAGGCCGCGGAGAAGGTCAGCAGGAGCAATATCGCATTCCACGGCTGGCCCGCCCATGCCTGGGCACCCTCAAAGCCTGCTTGGCTTGCGCGGATGACGGAGAACAAGAACCACGGAACCAGTAGAGCGAGCGCAATCGCCGAAACGCGCTGGCGAATGTGATGCTCTGTCCCGGCCTTGGCCGATCCCAGGCCGCGGGCCCGGGCGGTCGGCGTCGTAAAATCCTGTGATGCCGCCATGGGCCGTCCTTCAGATAAATGTTGCCGCGGCCCACAACGCGACCGCGCCAAACCCGGCAAAGGCGAAATTGAAAGCAGACCACGCACTTGCAATTTTCGGATCAAAACCAATCGCCGGCCCATCCCAAAGTAGATGCCTCAACCCGTTTGCAAAGTGATAGAGCACGGCCGCCGCCCACAAGATGAGAATGATCTGGCCGAGGAACGAGCCTAAAACGGCTTCCATCAGCAGATAGAAAGCTGGGGCGCCGCCAGTGTCGGTCGGGGACAGCGTCAGCGAGAAGATCCAAGCTGCAATAAGCGCACTGCCGAAGTACAGCGCGCACCCTGACATTCGGTGGCTAATGGATGCCACCATCGTAAGATGAAAACGCCAAACCTGTAAGTGAGGCGACAGGGGCCGCGTATCACTCCAATCACCTGCAGGCATTCACGTCCTCGCTTGCAATTCACTGATGTGAATGGTCTTAGTTGGCCATGTTAGGGTGTCAACGCGCACTTTTGGCCTGGCTTGCGGGCGGCTTGCTCGCCTGGGTCGCGGCGGAGACCCTCTCTGTCTCAGCCTCTGCCGACACCAATCCTGCAAGCGAAGGTGAAGCCGCGCTGGCGGACACATTCAGTATGCTTGTCGAAGACTACGAGGCCTTCCGAAGAGATACCAACCCCGCCGCTGCGGCGCGGGGCACAGGCGCTGGCCCGGTGCAGTGGCCGAGCGTCTCCCCGCAGGTGTTGCAAACCCATGCAGACCGCGCCCGCGCTTTGTTAGACAGACTTGAACGGCTAGGGACAACACGGGACACCGACGCGGCGATCTTGCAGCGCCTGCTCAGTAGCGTTGTGATGCGCCAAGAGCTGGGGTCAGAGCGTGTGCCATTTACCGGTGACAGCGGCTTTCATTCTGCGCCCATCTTCGCCGCCGCCCGGGCCCGCATCCGGTCAGTCGCCGATGCCGAGGCTTATCTGACGCGCTTGCGGGACATACCGCGATACTTCGATGAGAATACCCAGAATATGCGGCGCGGCATTGCCAGCGGCTGGACCGCCCATGGCGACCCTCTCTCGACAGTCATCGACCAGGTCGCGGAACAATCGCGATCCAGCGTGGACACCTCGATCCTGTTGGCCCCTTTACAAGGGCTGCCGGACGGGATTCCAGCCGCAGACCGGGTGCGGATCGAGCGCGAGGGCCGGGAAGCCGTTGCCGCGGCCATTGCTGCTTACCGAGATGTGCACGCTTTTCTGGAGACCGAATACGCGCCAAATGTTCGGGCCGCGCCGGGGCTTGCGAGTCTGCGTGGTGGACGCCGCGCCTATTCCCGGCTGGTGGCGCATCACACCGCCGGGTCCGGCTTGTCGCCGCAAGACATTCACGAGCTTGGCGTGGCCGAAGTCGCTCGAATCCGCGAGGAAATGCAGGATATTATCGACGAAGTAGGGTTCGCGGGTGACTTTGGGGCATTTCTCGATTTCCTGAGGGAAGATCCGAGGTTTTATGCCGCCTCGGCCCAGGACCTCATTGAAAAAGCTGCAACAATTTCCAAGCGTTTGGATGCAAGCCTTCCCCAGTATTTCGGTCGTTTGCCCCGCTTGCCCTACGGCGTGTCGCCTGTCCCAGCCGCCATCGCGCCCGGCTACACAACAGGGCGCTATGCCCAGGGCGACCCAGAAACAGGGCGCTCTGGTACCTATTTGGTCAACACCTATCGTCTCGACCAGCGGCCACTTTATGAACTGCCCGCCCTTACAGCCCATGAGGCTGTACCGGGACACCATCTACAAATCGCCCTGGCCCAGGAGATGCGAGGCGTTCCTGAGTTTCGCCGCACGTTTTACGCCACAGCCTTTGGCGAGGGATGGGCGCTGTATGCCGAGCGCCTCGCCGGAGAGGCGGGCATCTACACCACGCCTTATGAGCGCTTTGGCGCACTGTCCTACGAAATGTGGCGGGCCTGCCGCCTTGTGTCGGACACGGGGCTTCACTGGTACGGGTGGTCTCGGGCGCGGGCTGAGGCCTGTTTCCGCGAGAACACGGCCCTAAGCCCGCTAAATATCCAAACGGAAGTGACCAGATACATTGGCTGGCCGGGTCAGGCTGTTGCCTACAAAGTGGGCGAGCTCAAAATCAGGCAATTGCGCCAAGAAGCAGAGGCGGCGCTCGGCAGCGCTTTCGACCTGCGCGCTTTTCACGATCACTTACTGGCCGAGGGCTCAATGCCGCTGTCCACTCTGCAGACGCGCATGCGAACTTGGATTGCTGATCAGTCCGCCGAAGCCTCCAACGCTCTCCAAAGCTACACGCCTTAGAATGACGCTTACGCTCCTAGAAGTTGGTCAGCCTCGCGCCGCGCTGCGGCGCCGCTTCCCAGACTATCCTGAAATGTTCGAGGATCTTTTGACGCCGCACATGCCGGGATTGACCGTAGAGACCGTGCGCATTTCCAGCGGAGACGCTTATCCGGACCCTAAAAAGCTAAACGCGGTCCTCATTACGGGGTCGCCCTTCGGGGTATATGATGATCTGCCCTGGATGGCAGGGCTCTTCGATTTTATTCGCTGGTGCGCCTATGAAGGCGTCAAACAGGTCGGTATCTGCTTTGGCCACCAGGCCATGGCCCAAGCCTTTGGAGGCCAGGTCATCAAATCGCCAAAGGGTTGGGGCATCGGCCGCCACAGGTATCAGATCACCGCACATCAGGATTGGATGGGTCCAGAAGGCGATGACAGCTTCGCCCTTGCCGTCAGCCACCAGGACCAAGTTATTGAGGCGCCGCCCGGCGCTGAAATCATCGCACGATCTGAGTTCTGCCCATTGGCGGGATTGAAGTACAGCCAAGGTCCGGCGGTGAGCTTCCAGGGTCACCCTGAGTTTTCCGATGCGTTTGCCGCCGCCCTCTACGAAAATCGCAGAGGCGATCCGCTCGGAGACGAAGAGGTTGTAGCGGCGCTGGCCTCGCTCTCCTCGTCCCACGACAATGAACGCGTCGGCAAGTGGATCGCAGACTTCCTCGTAATCTAAGCCTGGAGACTGGCGGGCCACGCGCCGGCCGGATTTCCCCGATGGCGTAATCTGATAGGGTTTAGGCCGCGAGGAGACCGTAATGGGCCAAGAGTATCAGTGGGATGCAACCCGGCCGCGGGACCGACACCTGATGCCGGGCGGGCCCAAACGAATACTCGCGCTTGATGGCGGCGGCATTCGCGGCCTGCTGAGCTGCGGCATCCTTCGCCACATTGAAGAGACACTGCGCGAGCGCATACCCCAAGGGCCGGCACGCGACGCCTTTGTATTATCAGACTATTACGATTTCATCGGGGGCACCTCGACCGGTTCAATCATTGCCGCTTGGCTTGCGCTTGGAAAGCCCGTCAAGGAACTCCAGGACCTTTATATGACCATGGGGTCTCAAATCTTTTCCAGCCCTCGCATTCTCCCCCAGATCTTTGTGGCTCGCTTCGACTCCCAGCGCCTTGATAAGGAGTTAAACGCCCACCTTGGAGACCAGTCGCTGGACAGCCCCGCCTTGAAGACCGGCCTCGGCGTCACGGCAAAACGAATGGACTCGGGCTCGGCTTGGATCCTCACGAACAATCCCAAAGCGCTTTATTGGGAGCAAACACGGGCGGGCGAGCGGGCGAATAAAGACTATTCGTTACGCCAAGTCGTCCGCGCGAGTGCAGCCGCACCGGCCTATTTCGACCATGTCGATGTGCAAATCGAAGAGAGCGGCGCGCCAGGCGCGTTCATGGACGGCGCCGTGGCCGGGCTCAACAATCCTTCGGTCGCGTTCTGGCTATACACGACACTGCCGGGCTATGGCCTGCGCTGGCCCGTCGGCGCGGACAACCTGCTGATTACTTCGGTGGGCACCGGTGAGTTTCGCCAGGCCTTCTCAAGCCGCAAGCTCGGCCGCATGGCCGCTGTGCAACAAGCAGTGTTCTCCCTTGCCGGTTCGATCCAAGACGTTGGGAAGAACCAGGTTCTCATCATGCAAGCGCTTTCCAGGCCGCGCGATCCCTACCCGATTAACTCAGAAGTGGACGCGTCCCGTAGAGGCGATACGGGCACAGCCGATGCCTACTGTCTCTCGCCTGAGCCTTTGTTCGACTTTCAGAGATATGACGCCGTGCTCGACCACGACGCTCTCATTCATCTTAAGATCTACGAGGACGGGGCGCCCCTAGGACCTGGAAAGATCGCCAAACTCCGAAAAATGGATTGCGCCCAAGGAAAGAACCTGCAGCGGTTAAAGCGTATTGGGGAGCGCGCCGGCGAGGTCTTTGTGAAACCGGAGCATTTCCCAGCCTGCTTCAACATCGAAACCATGCAGAGCTAAGCCCAAAAAAAAGAGGGCGACCCCTGGGGCCGCCCCTCGAATTGGACTTCAACGCCCGTCGCTACCAGGACTTTGCCAGGGTGACGCCATAAGTCGCCGGCTCGTTCAGGAACACGTTGGAGTAAAGCCCCGAGCTGTCGTCAGTGAGGTAAGCGCCGGTGATCACATCTTCGTCGGTGATGTTCTTGCCGAACGCCTCAACGGACCAGCCATTGGCCACATTCGTGAATTTGATGCCCAGATTCACGTTGCTCCAACTTTCTAGCTCATCGCGCCCCGTGTTCCAGATCCGCGAAAAGCTCTCGCCTTGATAATAGAAGTCGCCGCGCAGCCTGGCATCCCAGTCACCACCGGCAATGCCCTCGAACGTGTACTCCGCGCCAAAGCTGAACGTCATATCCGGGGTGCCTGGAAGGTTATTGCCATCCAGGTTTTTCGCCTCGCCGTCAAAGGGCTGGAAGGCCGTGGCCGTTTGGGTTTCACCATTGGAGTCGACATAGCTCACGGTGACGTCACCGAGCCCAAAGCCGGCCTCCAAGCCCTGCAGATCTCCCGTACACAGCCCGAGTGTTGAGCCGGGATCCAGAAGCCCGCCCTGGATAGCGCCGAGCACGGTCGCATACCCCGCCGCTGAAACGACACAGTTCGCAAAACTGCCTGCATCCTTGAGCACCACCAAATCGTCTCGGCCATTGGTGCGATCAAGGACATCAATACCGAACGTATCCACGATCTGGGCGTCGAGAAGACCGAGATTGGCGCTCAGTATGAGCGTGGATGTCGGGTTCCAAATCGTCTCAAGTTCGAACCCGGAAATCTCAGCATCGACGTTGAAGTTCGCCGAGGTGCGATTGATGATCTGGGTGATCTGATAGCCCTGGTAGTCATAATAGAAGCCGGTGGCATTCAGCTGTAGGGCGCCGCCGGCGAGGGTGTTTTTCGTCCCTATCTCGAAAGCATCTACGAATTCAGGGTCGAAAGCTGCGGGAAAGACATCGACTGATTCCGCAGGTTGGGGCGGATTGATGCCGCCGCCCTTATAGCCGCGCGAGTAGAACGCGTAGAAAAGCGAGTCTTCCGAGAAATCGAGATCGGGGTTCCAATCGAAGCCGAACCGACCCGTCGTCTCTTCAAAGCTCGCTTCCTCCACTCCGATACCCGCCAGCGGATCTGGCAGAGCCGCGTCTGGAACGAACAAGAACGTTGGGACGCGGATGACTTCCTTATCATCGCTCGTATACCGCAGCCCCAGCGTGAACGTCAGATCGTCGGTGGCATCAAAGTAGCCCTCGCCCAGGATCGCAAAGCTGTCGAGCGTGTATGGCGTGATCGAGCGGAAATAGTTCCGGTCGGTGCCATCGCCGAGATTATCCAGCGGCAGGTCGCCCGCGTTTGCCGGGTCAGCAATACTGAATACGGGCTCTCCCCCGGCCGCGACTGCCCCCGCATTGTTGAGTTGAGTAAACGCCGTGAGCGAGTTCGAGAACACATAGTAGCTTTCCGGCACGCTGCTGGTGTCATTGGTTTCAAAGTCGACTTTGATCGCGCCAACATTGAAGTTGAACGGCCCGTCGAAATCTGACTGCAAGCGCAGTTCATGGGTCGTCTCTTCGCTGACCGCACCAGACAGGTCAAAGCTGACCAAGAGGTTGGATGGCCCCAATTGGGGGTCGGAGACAACACCGCCTGGAAACACCAGAGGATAAAGTGGTGCCAGCGCCGGGTTGCTCAGCGCAATGAATGGGCTTGCTGTCGTATTGAAAGGCACTGAGGTCTGGAACTTGTTGTAGTCCTCCTGCGAAATTGCCTCGGTTTCATTGTAACTACCGAGGTAGATCGCCGTCAGGCTGTCAGTGATGTCGAATTCGCCCCTCCAGGAGATAAAGTCCTGGCTGGCTTCATAAGACGGGTCGATCGCGGCGTTGATCGTGCGGAAGTCGGCGTTGATGCCGGTCCCATTGGCGTTGACGTTGACAGCGTTCCCCGTCACCGGGTCGATGCCTCCGGTCAGGCCCGCAAAAATCGCGAGGCCGCCGCCCAGAGTGGACGCGGTGTTGACGCCGCCGAGGGATTCATTGGCGGTAAGGGGCTCATCGACACACCCTTGGGAGGTGATGAGCTGATCGAATGCCGAGATGGGAATGCCCTGGAAGCTGGTTTTAATCGGGTCGGTTGCGCAAAACTGCTTGCCTGACCGCAACCGCGTATCTTCTTCCTCAAAGTGCTCATAAAGAATCCAACCGCGGAAGCGGTCTGTCGGCTCAAACGCCAGTGTCGCCCGGATGCTGTAGAGATCGCGGTCGTCGATTTCGTTGCCAGTCCCGATATTATCCACAAATCCATCGCGCGAAAGGTAAGAGCCCGCCACGCGCAGCGCGGCGAGCTCGCCGAGGGGTAGGTTCACCATGCCTCGGGCTTTGAGCGTGTTGAAGTTGCCGTAGGTCAGTTGGGCATTGGCCTGGAACTCTTCGAGCACGGGCTTGGCCGTGATGATGTTGACCACCCCGCCGGTCGCATTGCGGCCATAAAGGGTCCCTTGGGGTCCTCGAAGAGTCTCAATGCGCTCCACATCGAAGAATTCGGCTTCGAATAGCCGGTTGGCATTTACCGGAGCGTCATTGATGTGAACGCCAACCCCGGCATCTCCAGAGGTCGACACCGCATCAACGCCGATACCTCGGATTCTGAAGTTGAACCCCGAAAAGTTGCCTTTGGTGAAGTTCACGTTCGGGATCGACTTCACCAGGTCGGGGCCGCCCGTGAGCTGTAGTTTTTCCAGCGCGCTTTGATCAAATGCCGAAACCGCAATCGGCACGTCCTGGATTGACTCCTCCGTCTTCTGCGACGTGACAACGACGGTGCCGAGCGTGCGCGGCGTTGCAGTGTCGTTGCTGCTTTGCGCCGTAGCCGCGGGCGCGGTCACCGCCATAGCGATAACCGATACACCCAAAAAAAGCGCGGATTTCTGGTCGAATGTGGATCTCATTATTGTTCCTCCCGGCCGGCGCCAGCAAACGGCTGGGCGCAGCAATAGCGTTTCCTCTCAAGGCCGCCGGTTCTGTGCAGCGTGCCTCTAGTTACATGACACCGCGGCGTCGGGGCGGTTGTCAACGCCTTATCGCCTGCAAGCCCTATTCCGAGGCGCGCGCGTGGCGTAAAAGTGACGGGTGTTTCGGCGCCCGGTCGAGCGCGCCGGCGGAGACCAGTGATGAAGACACCTCCTGAGAATTCACGTGCCCTCGTCATGTTCTCGGGCGGCCAAGATTCGACGGTCTGCCTGGCCTGGGCCCTGTCGCGATATGCGGCGGTCGAAACGGTCGGGTTTAACTACGGACAGCGCCACTCGGTTGAACTGGAGTGCCGGCTGCGTATTCGCGCGCTGCTCAAATCTCAATTTGCCGATTGGGCACCGCGTTTGGGCCCCGATCATCTGCTCGACGCGAATGGCCTGCGCGACGTCGGCGAAACGGCGATGACCCATGAGACGGAAATCGAAATGTCGGCCGCGGGCCTGCCGAACACCTTTGTACCTGGGCGGAATCTCATTTTTGCGGTTCTGGCATCTGCCGTGGCTTATCGAAGGGCCATACCTGTCCTCGTCGGCGGCATGTGTGAGACGGATTTTTCAGGCTATCCAGACTGCAGGCGCGAGACCCTCGATGCGCAAATGCGCGCGGTGTTCCTTGGGATGGAATACCCGATCACGCTGAAAACACCGCTTATGGAGCTCAACAAGGCTGAAACTTGGGCCTTGGGCGAATCCCTTGGCGGGCCTGCGCTCACGAAGATCATCATTGAGGAAAGCCACACCTGTTACAAAGGCAACCGCGAGGACCACCACCCATGGGGCTTTGGGTGCGCGGCATGTCCGGCATGCGACCTGCGCGCCCAAGGCTTTTCGAGGTGGACCGCCGCGCCGGCCTAGGCATTGCCTAGCTAGACAAGCGCGCCGCTCAGTCGGTACACGCTTTAGGGGTTACTTCGAAGTCGATGCCATGACAGACACCACACGCCTCACCTCCGCCCCGCCTGTAGTCGATCAGGTCAATGCGCACACATTTCGCGCCACGAAAGCGGCAACGTTTGAGGCGGCTCATTTCATGGGCCATGTTGCTCAAGGCCACCCTTACAAGAACCTTCACGGCCATTCCTTCCGCGTCGAAGTCACCGTCATTGGACAAGCCCAGGCTGGCGAAGGCTGGGTCCAGGATTTTGATCAGATTACAGCGGCGCTAGACCAAGCCACTGCCGAGTTGGACCACAGCCTCTTGAATGAGGTTCCGGGCTTGGAAACGCCAACGCTGGAAATGCTCTGCGTCTGGTTTTCACGCCGGCTTAAGCCTGCCTTGCCGGGGCTGACAGCAGTCGAAGTCTCTCGGCCGAGTTTGGGTGAACGTGTCTTGTTAGAACTTCGCTAGCGCGTGATCGCCGTGCGGCGCCGTTGGGCATTTCGCGCTAACACCGGGCACCATGGCCTGGCGCCACATCGCCAGGGGTCGGAGCGCGCCCGTCAAAGCGACACACCAGAACGCGGGAGGGGTCTTGGGGACCTGGCAAGACCAGCGAACCTGCTTCCACCCGTTCGAAGCCGAGCCGGCCAAAGTAGCTCAGCGCGCCGATCAGAACTGCGAATGGCCAGCCTTCGGCCCGGCCGGCCTCCAACGCCTCCCGTGTCACATCAAGCCCGAGTAACTTGCCCCGGCGATCGGGAGCAACGGCAACCGGGCCGTAGAAAAGCGCGGCCTCGCCTGTGACATTGATTGGCCAAACCCGACACACCGCAATGATACGCCCCTGAGAGCGCGCCACCCGCGACAGCTCCGGCAGCGAGGCGTTAAACTCGCGCAGTCTTTCCGCCGTCTTTGCAAAGTGCCCCGGCCCGAACGTGGCGTCATAGAGCGCCTCAATCGGCGCGGCGTCGCGCGGCGGATCTTCTGGCTCAATCGTTACTTCGGCTGGAAGATCAACGGCTGGCTGCATCTAGAGCTCTTACAGACAAGGCGTCTCGCGGCGTGATGCCGGCGTAGGATGGGTCTGCCGTGTCTGCATCGAAGTATTTCCAACTGCGCGCACACTTAACGCCTCGGGCACGTGCGAAGACAACGCCGACGCCGTCCACCTCCTCCAAGCGAAAGGCCCCGGCGGGCGCTGGCCCAAGGGTGAGCGATGCCCCGGAGGTGATGAAGATCTCAGCTGCGTCCTGGCCGTCAAATGCAGCAAGCATACTGGGATCGGCGACATACACCTGCGGCGCCGCCTCAAGTGAAGAGCCAATCACCTTATCTCGGCGCTGCACTTCCAAGGCGCCTGTCACCACACGGCGCACCGCAAATATCTGATCCCAGCGCGCGGCAAGGGCTGGGTCGCTCCAGGCATCGGGGCTGTCCGGAAACTTCTGGAGATGCACGCTTTCGCCGTCAAACCCACTTTTCCAGAAGGCGTCTTCCGTTGTGAACGGCATGATCGGCGCCAGCCAAACCATGAGCCGCTCCAGCACGGCGTTCATGACGGTTCGGGCCGCGCGCCGGCGGTTGCCGAACACGGCCGTGTCCGCATCCCAATAATCGGCGGTTTCGCATACCGGATCGCAGTACAGGCTGTCCTTGCGGATATCGAAATAAACCGCCGACAGGTCCACCGCGCAGAAATTCACCAGGGCGGCCATGATTTTCTTGAAGTCATAATCGCCGTAGGCATCGCGCACGAGCGTGTCGAGTTCTGCGAGCCTGTGCAGCACCCAGCGCTCAAGGCTCGGCATGTCTTCGGGCGGGAGCGCCTCAGCCTGGGAGGAAAACCCAGCCGTCGCGCCGAGCAGGTATTTCAGCGTGTTTCGAAGCCGGCGATAGGTGTCGGATGTGCGTTTGAGGATCTCCGTCGAGATGCGCAGGTCTTCTGTGAAGTCAGCGCTGGCGGCCCAGATGCGCAGGATTTCGATGCCGTATTGCTTCTGGATTTGCTCGGGCTCGACCGTATTGCCTAAGGATTTGGACATCTTCTTGCCGTTGGCATCGACAATGAACCCATGGGTGAGGACCTGGCGGTAGGGCGCAATGCCCCGCGTGGCGCAGCACTCCAGAAGCGAGGACTGGAACCAGCCACGGTGCTGGTCTGAACCCTCAAGGTAAAGGTCGGCCTGACCTTCGCGCTCGTCGATGATGCCTCTGGCGCGCAGGGCGAAGGCATGGGTTGTGCCTGAGTCGAACCACACATCCAAAACATCCTCGACCTTGTCCCAGTCGCTTGGGTCTGCCCCGGTGCCTTCGAAGAAATGGGCTGCGTCGTGGTCCTCTCTGAACCAGGCTTCGACGCCCTCCGCGGCGATCGCGGCCTTGATCTTGGCGTTGATCGCTTCGGCCTGTTCGCGCGGGAGCGCCGCGGTGTGAGGCTTGCCTTCGCCGTTCACAAAGATTGTCAGCGGCACGCCCCAATTGCGCTGGCGGCTGACTAGCCAGTCGGGCCGGTCAGCAACCATGGCCTCCAGCCGGTTGCGGCCAGTAGCGGGAAAAAACCTAACCTCTTTCAACGCGTCCATGACGAGCTGGCGGAGCGGTGGGGTGCTGTCGCTCCCGGACTGGTCCATGGCGATGAACCATTGCGGCGTGGCACGGCGGATCACAGGCGCTTTGGACCGCCAGGAATGGGCATCGCGGATCGTGGTCATGCCGCGCGCGAGCAGGTTGCCGCTTTCGGCCAGTGCCTTGATCACCTCGTCATTGGCCTTGCCCGCCTGCCCGCGCTTTTTGCCAGACGTACGCACGATATCGAGGCCGCGGAACCGCTCGGGTACCTCGTCTGTGTAGCAGCCATCGGCATCGACGATCTGGCGGATGTGCGATCCGCGCTTGGTTAGCCAAACAACAAAGTCATCTTCGCCATGGGCTGGCGCAGTATGCACAAAGCCGGTGCCGGCGTCGTCAGTTACATGATCTCCTGGAAGCATGTATGATTGAGTGCCCCAGAAATTATCCGCCCAATCCGCATTTCCAAAAGGATGTCGCACGCTCGCAAGGATATTTGGGTCGACGTCTCTGACTTTCGTAAAGCTGATGACTTTGGATGCCTCCATCACCTCTTCCACCCGATTGACGCACAAGATTAGTTTGTTACCTGGTAGAGCGTATGGCGCGAAACCCAAATCTTCTTCAGACATCACCCCATTGACTCGGTATAAAGCGTAATCCAGCCGAGGATTATAGCTGACGGCTTGGTTCGCTGGGATGGTCCAAGGAGTAGTGGTCCAAATAACGACGGACGAGCCTTTGAGGTCATTCAGGATTTCAGCGTCAACTTCCAAGTTGTCGTGTTGAGCAATCATTGGGACGACCGGAAACTTCACCCAGATCACCGGCACTTTGCGGTCGTGGTATTCCACTTCCGCTTCCGCCAGCGCTGTGCGTTCCACCGGGCTCCACATGACCGGTTTTGCACCGCGCACCAGGCGGCCCGACATCGCCACGTCCAGGAACTCGCCAACAATCGCGGCTTCGCTCTCGAACGCCATGGTGAGGTAGGGATCGTCCCACTCACCCTCGATGCCCAAGGCGCGGAACTCCTGCTTCTGAACCTCCACCCATTCGGCCGCATAGGAGCGGCAGCGCGCGCGGAATTCCGCGCCGCCCACATCATCCTTCGTGCGGCCTTTGCTGCGGAATTCCTCCTCAACCTTCCACTCGATGGGCAGCCCATGGCAGTCCCAACCTGGCAGGTACGACGCGTCAAACCCCATCATCCGGTGCGAGCGCACGCAGATATCTTTCAGGATCTTGTTCATCGCTGTGCCCAAATGGATGTGCCCATTGGCATAGGGCGGGCCGTCATGCAGCAACCAGGGCTTCGCGCCTGCGCGCGCCTCGCGCATTCTTTTGTAAAGCTGCATCTCGTCCCAGCGGGCGATGAAGTCCGGCTCACGCTTGGCCAGCTGACCTCTGTCGGCAAACTCTGTTTTGGGCAGAAAGATTGTATCGCGATAGTCGCGTGGGGTTTCGGTTGTCATGGGTCGACCTGAATTGGCTTGGAACTCGAGCGGCGCAATGCTCCCGGCCGGGTAACGCGAGGGCGCGTCAGTCCCCGACCGGGCCGCGAATTCGTTTTGTGTAAACCATAACACGGCTCGCCTAGCAGAGCCCGTCAAACCTGTCACCACGCCATGTTTTCAGACCCGCTCAGCTCAAATGGCGCGCGCAAAGGGCGCCGAGGCCACAGCAGGGTCTAGGTGCCCAGCTGGTCGCCTGTGGATCGGTTCGCCTCCAAAGCTGATTTGGCGTCGTCCACATCAATGTGCATCCTCGTGACCATATCCTCAATGCGGTCGAACTTCAGCTCGGGCCGCAGGAACGCCACCAGCGCCACTTCCAAGCGCGCGCCGTACAGATCACCGGCCCAATCAAACAGAAACGTCTCAAGCAAGGGATCGCGCAGTCCAGTCGTCGGCGTGCGCCCAAAATTGGCAACGCCCTCAATCCACTTCCCTTGCGGCTCGGTTCTCGCGCGAACCGCGTAAACCCCGTGGCGGGGATGGATGAGGTCACTCAAATGCAGGTTTGCAGTGGGAAAGCCGAGCTCGCGCCCCTGCTTCTCGCCGTGGGCGACCGTGCCCTCGGCGACCCAGCAATGGCCGAGCATGCGCGCGGCTTTAACAGGCTCTCCGGCCCGAAGCGCCTGACGGATCGCCGTTGAAGAGGCCTTATCGCCTCCCTCATTTTCGACCTCGTCAACAATTGAAACCTCAAAGCCATGGGCGCGTCCCAAAGAGGCCAGTCTGGCCGCATCGCCCATGCGGCCACGTCCGAAGCGGAAATCAAAGCCGACCGCGACATGGGCCGCTCCAAGGCCATCGCAGAGAACGTCCTTGGCAAAGGCCTCGTCGGTCATCCTGGCGAGGTCGGCGGTGAAGGGCAACTCGAACACCGCTTGGGCGCCCGAAGCAAGGATCTTGGCGTTGCGACGGGCGGGCCGGAAGAGACGGAATGGAGGATCGTTGGGCCGGAAAAACGCTCGCGGCGGCGGCTCGAAGGTGGCGACACCAAGCGGCGCGCCCCACTCGCGGGCATGTCGAAGGACAGCTTCATGTCCTGCGTGGAGGCCATCAAAATTGCCCAAAGCGATGGAGTATCCCCGCGCCTCATGGGGTATCGATCGGTAATCTGCGTAAACTGCCATAATCCCAGTTTAGAGCAGGTCGCCGTTGCGGAAAGGCGAGACGCGCCGTGTTAGCCGCCGACGTCGCCCTCTCCGCTCCAGACGGCGCGAACACGCGCGTCGCGGCGACAGGCCTGGCGGTAAAAATTGTATTGGAGGGGCGCCTTCAAATAATAGTCTTGGTGATAGTCCTCGGCGGGATAGAAGGCCTCTGCCTCCCTGACCGCGGTCACAATCGGTGCGTCCAAAACGCCGGACGTGTCAATCGCTTCAATCGTTGATCGCGCATCCGCCTCTTGCTCATCTGTCAGAGCAAACACCGCTGTTGTGTAGGAGTGGCCTCGGTCACAGAACTGACCGCCGGCGTCTGTCGGGTCAATATGCCGGAAATAATAGTCTAGGATTTCGGTGTAAGAGAGCTTGTCGGCGTCGTAGGAGATGCGAACCGCTTCGATGTGGCGCTCGGCTTTGTGGGTTTCATAGGTCGGGTTGAGGCTGTTGCCGCCCGTGTAGCCCGACACAGTCTCCAAAACGCCCTCGAGCTTATCGAAATCGCTTTCGACACACCAAAAGCAGCCGCCTGCGAGGATTGCCGTTTCCGTGTTTTCCGCCGTTTGAATGGGTACTGAGGTATCCTCTGCGCCCGCCGTTGTGGCCGCGAAGGACGCAAGCGCAACAAAAGTCGCGATCAGGATCCCGATCTGCAAATTGGAAAGCGCGCGCATCTGGCCCTCGATCTCTCAGCTGCTCTCGCGATATGTGCCCGTTCCACTGCTTTGCCAATGGCCTGCGCGCATCGAAGCGATTGAATTCGTGATCACTGTTTCGCGAGGGCAACGCCTCACCGCGCGGGCAAGCCGATCACGCGAACGCCAACCGCGCTTGAGCGTCCCAAGTCGTCAAACACGGCTACTTCGTAGTACCCAGCGCGGTCGGGCATCCATATCGGCAATCCGCCCGCATCGGTTTCGGCTGGCTGCCCGTCAATGTACCAGGCAAGTTGCCCGTCCCCGCGCGCGGTCATCACGAAGGCACGCGCCTTCCTTCCATTCACGGGCCCTGCCCAGAGCTCGGCGTCTTCCGGTGGGAACAAGATCTGGGGCGCGCCAGCATCTGAAAAGCGACGTAGCGCGGCTTCCGCTCGGACGTATGGCTCCTCACCACTTGGCTCGGCCGTGTCTTTGAGGCTGCCCAGATGCTGCGCTGCACGGTCAGCGATTTCAAACAAGAGTGGCAGCGCTGCAGCGCGTCCCGTCACTCCGGGTCGAGGCGCCCCGTCCGCGCGCCCAACCCAAACGACAACGACATGGTCTTCGGAAACCCCCGCTGCCCAAGCGTCGCGGAATCCGTAAGACGTGCCAGTCTTAAAGGCCAGGGTTGGCGCCTCACGGGTCAGGCGTCCTGGAACACGGCCGCTCGGCGCAGGCGTGTCGGCTAGGATGGACAGCACCGAGGCCGCGTTCTCAGAACTCATCAAACGTTGCGGGGTCCATGTCGTGTCTTCGGAACGCTCATCTTCAACGGTCCAACAGAGCGGCTTTGCCAGGCCATCATCGCCTAATGCGCCGTAGAGACGGGCGACATCCCGAACCGTGAGGCCTGCACCTCCCAGCGCCAGGGCAAGCCCAGACGAGGTTTCGGCCTGGGCGCGCACCATCGGGTGGGCCCCCGCGAGTGAGAGGGTGGCAGCGAACCGATTGGGGCCGATCTCGGACAAGGCCAGTACGGCTGGCACATTCAGCGAGTGCTGTAGCGCTTGCGCGACCGTAACGTCGCCGCGGAACGACCGGTCGAAGTTTTCAGGCTGATAGGATGCGAACCGCCTCGGGAGATCTGAGATCAACGTTCCTGGCGCCGCAATGCCGTCATCGAAGGCCATCGCATAGATAAATGGCTTCAGCGTTGAGCCAGGTGATCGGGGCTGCTGGGTCAAATCCATCCACCCCCCCGGCCGGCGGCGATCAACCGAGCCTATGGCGGCGCGCACGCATCGCGATGTCCGATCAACAATGAGAGCCGCGACCTGAACATGATTTCCCATGCCGGCCACCCGGGACGCCAAGAGCGTTTCGAGTTCAGCTTGAAGCGGCGCGTCTAAGGTTGCGCGCATGTCTGAAGCCGATGCGCCTCTTCGCACTGTGGCGCTCGCGTGCCAGGCGAGATTGGGAAAACCAAACCTTGTCCCGGGCAGGGGCGCGGCTTCTACTTCGCGGGCGCGGGCAGAGGATAAAAGTCCAAACTCTTCGAGTTTCGCCGCCACCGAGGCGCGCCCGGCAGCTGCGCCCTCCGATTGCCGATCCGGTCGGCGCCTTTCCGGACTTTGCGGCAAAGCGATCAGCAACGCGATTTCGTCGTCGGTCAGCCGCTGCGGTCCATGGCCGAAATAGGCCCAACTCGCGGCACGCACCCCTTCCAGATTGCCGCCATAGGGCGCGAGCGTGAGATAAAGCTCCAGGATCTCCTGTTTGGACAGGCGCGCCTCAATCTGGTGCGCCCGCACCATTTCGATCAGCTTCGAGCCAATCGTGCGCCTTCGCGGCTCCAACAAGCGGGCCGTTTGCATGGTGATGGTCGACCCGCCGGAAACCACCCGCCCGGCCCGCGCGCTTGTGGCGGCGGCGCGGACCATGGCCGTCCAATCGACGCCCCAATGTCGATGGAAACGCTTATCCTCGATCCGCAGCAAAGCCTCGATGAATAGCGGGTCGGTTTCGCTCAACTCCGCAGTGAAGCGCCACCGCCCCTCGGGGGCCGGAAAAGCCCGCAGTGGCCGCCCGTCTCGGTCGCTGACCCACTGGCCCGTTACTGCGCCTCGCTCAATTGGCGGGGGGAACATCCAGTCCAAGGCGAAAACGATGCCAGCAAAAGCGAGCGCGTAGACCGCCCCGCGCCTGGCGCGCACGGCCAGGCGACGCGCCACCTGCCCAACTTTGGCGAAGATGTCGGCCCAGCCCATGCTACTGGGCGCCCCCAGGGCCTCCACTCTGAGCCGTAATCGTCACGCTTCCTGCCCGCGACCGGGCCTGCACCGCGGGTCGGTACATGTCTTCCGCAACCGCCCCTGGCATAGAGAACACGCCCGGCGTTACGGCACGCACAACATAGGCAAGCGTTTCGTTCTCAGTGCGCACATCGATGGCGGCGACAAAGCGATCATCCCTTGCCTCGGAAATTTTAGGACGCGAAATCTCACCGACCCAGTCGAACACACCATTGTCTCCCCCTTGGAGCGCGCCGTCGCTGGGCTTCAGGATTGTCTCAATTTCGAAACCAGCTGGGAGAAGGTCGGCCACAATCAACGGATTGGTGCGCCGCTCACCTGGATCAAGCGTCAAGACGACAACGAGCTGATCGCCTTGGGCCACATCGCCGAGATTTGCGCGGCGCCCAGCCAGGCTGAAATATCGTTTCGTGATGTCTAGGCGCGAAGAGATCGGCGGCGGTGCCTCAAGCGGGCTGCCGGTAATAAATACCGTGCGGAACACGGGCGCTTCGCCGCCATAAGTGAAGGACACGTCTGACGAAATCTGTCCCTCTGAAATGGCGTAGCGCCGATCATTGTCATTGCCCCGTCCCAGCCCATCGACGACCATTTCGAATGCATCTGCCTCGCCGCCGGTCAGCGCGTTCAAGGCCAAAAGCATGGACGCTTTTTCCTGGGTGGTGAGCTCAGTTGGATCGGGGGCTCCTGCCGACAAGCGCTCAGTCAGCCTCACCGCCAGATCTTCGAAGCCGGCCTCAAAAGCAAGCGCAACCATCGACGCTACATCGCGCAACTCGGTCTGATAATAGTCGCCGGTATTTTCATATCCGAGCCCTGCCTCGGCCGCGGCGAAGGCGTTGCGCGCGCGAGACACGTCGCCGAGGAGCGCCAGGCCGGTTGCCAGCTGGGCCTGGGCGAGGGGGCTCTCAATCTCGTCCAATTGACGGTCATGCAGGTAACGCAGCTGAGCGGCATCTGCCTGCCCATCGCGCGCCAAAACGTAAAGCGCATAGGGCGCCGAGCGGGACATCAATTTCGACTGGGTGTCGCTGTGCCAACGGCTTTCCCAGACATCTGTATCGTAGCCATAGATCCGCCAAGCGTCGCCCGAAGCGATCGTTTGCAAAGCCGAATATGCGCGCTCCAACGCGGCGTTGGGCACGGCGTACCCGGCCTCCTTGGCGCGGTAGAGGAAGTCGGCGGTGTAGGCGCCGAGCCAAGGCGAGGCGTTCCGGTCTCCTTCTCGCCAGAGGCCGAAGGCGCCATCGGCAGATTGGCGGTTCAGGACCTGGTTGACCGCCTGTTGAACCTCGGCGCGCGCATCGGCCGTCTCCCCTTCGACGCCCAGCGAAACCAGTTGATCGGCGTAGACGAGCGGCAGGGCCCGGCTCACCACCTGTTCGGTACAGCCATAGGGATACCGCGCCAGTGAAGCGTAAAGCGCTGTGGCATCGACCGGCAAGCTGGAAAAGCTCACAACCATATCCACCGACCCTGGCATCAGGCCTTCGACCATGTCTCGTGACAAGCTGAAGGTCTCGCCAGGTTGCATCACGTCGGACGTTATCCGGGTCACAGGTAGGTATGGCGAGCGGGTCTGAATTGTGTATTCGCGGTCGACTGCGAAATTTTCAGGTCCGCTGACTGCCAGGCGAAGACGCGAGAGCCCCTGCTCACCGGCTTGGATGCGGATCGGCGCATCTACCCGCTGGCCATTCGGCAACGTACGCACGAAATTTCCGTCTAGCGGGGTCACGGCGCCGGCGGCGGTGACGTTGGCGGCGAACTCGCCGGCTTCCAGCTCAACATTGTCCAGCGACGCGGTTATGACAGCCTCGTCTCCGGGAGCCAGAAACCTCGGCAAAATCAATTCTGACGGGGCCGCCTCGCGGACCGTGAGTGGACGACTGGCAGCGCCCAGCCCTTCGCGCGACCAGGCCACCGCCATGAGGCGGAGCTCACCATTGAATTCAGGAAGGTCCAGGCGCACGCGTGCCACGCCTGACCGGCCCACATCAACAATTCCTCGATAAAGCGCGACGGTCTTGGTCGGGACGACCGACAAGCCCTCTCCGCCCAATTGGTCTCCACCGCTGCGCACCTCGGCCGGAAGCCCCAAATTCGGGTCGAGCAGCCGGCCGTAATCATCATGCAGCGATACTCCCAGGGCCTTCTTGCCAAAAAAATGGGCAACGGGGTCTGGGCTATCGAATTTTGTGAGTTGAAGGATGCCCTCGTCAACGGCCGCCAATGTCAGGAACACCGGCTCGCGCGGCCCGCCCTCTATCTCGATCTCAATCAGCTGATCGCGATTGGGCCGCACAACCTCAGGCGCGACAATGGATAAGTCGAAGGTCCGCTCGGTCATATCAACCGGGGCGTAGGCAACGCCCACAGCCCGTCTTGGTTGGGCGCTTAGTATCGGATCGCGTTCCGTGAACACGGTGACCATGACATAGGCCCCTTCGCCCCACTCATCGGTGACGGGAAGCGTGATCTGCGTGCCCTCGGCGGTAACCGGCCGTGTCTCCACGGATAAGATCCGATCGGTGGCAACAACGATCTGGGCCTCGCCGTCATAGGGTGGGACGATGAAGAAATCAGCGTTTCGGCCGGGCAATACCGTTTCATCGACCAGGCCCACTTCGACGCGGTCAGGCGCTTCGACCCCGTCATCCGACACGCCGCCGCCCCAGCCTACATTGAAGGACATCGATGCCGATGCCCCGGCGGGGCCATCGACGATGAGTTCATAAGCGCCCCATTGAAGGTCGTTTAGGTTGATTTGCCCGGTGGCGCCGCGCGCGGTCGACAAGGTGCCTTGGGTGGCTTGTTCGACCGTGCGCGACTGGCGCCAGCGCCACTGATCTCCGTCTCGGTACCAGTCATAGTGATAGTTTATAGCCAGTAATTTCCAGGTGACTTCGGTTCCAGCAAGGCCGCCATCGGCGCCGACAGCTGCGATTTCAAAGCGCGCCGGCTCCCCTTCCGGCGCTCGCCGCTCAAAGCCCGGCTTTAGCCCCAGGTAGAGCTGTGCCGGGCGGTAGGGGATCCTTGCGCTCTCGCTGACCACGCGCCCGCCAGGCTCTTCAACGTCAACAACCGTATTGAGGCGCAGGGGAAAACGCGATCCTTGGCCAAGCCGGCCTGGGTCAAGCACGAGGCGTGCGACGCCTGCGCCATCGGTCGCCGCGTCTGCGATCGTGATCACGTCTTCGCCAAAGGCTTCGTCATGGCGTCCGAAACGGAACCCATCCAATGCCGGAAAGGGGTTGGGGTCTCGCTGGAGACGGGCCCGAGACGCCACCGTTAGGCCTGCGCCGGGCGCGCCGTAGAGAAAGCGCGCAGCGACGTTCAACGCACGCGTTTCGCCGGCCAAAAGCGGTGCATCTTCATCAACTTCAAGATCAACGGCGATGCGCTGGGGAACAAAGTCCTCGACTGACCAACTGACCTCGCCTGCCCGCCCGGCTCCGTCCATTTCCAATACAGCGCGCCAAACCCCGCGCGCAGACCCCATCTCCAATGGATAGTCGAGGGAAATCGCACCGCCTTCGGCGTCTGCAAACCGAAGCCTTTGCGCCTCCAGGCCATTTGGCCGGTAGACCACCAATTGCCCCGCACGGGCGTCGATCGCGCGCGCCGCCCGGTCTCGCATGAGCGCTGTGAGATAGACGGTCTCTCCAGGGCGATAAATGCCTCGGTCAGTGTACACAAAACCGTCGACCGGCCCCGGCGTTGTGCGCCCAGCGACATCTAATTCAGAAAGGTCGACCGGCGCGCGCGTAAGATCGAGCACCGCGAGGTCTCCCCTCGCGCCATAGGCCAGCACGAGTTTCGGGGCTGCATTGCCGCGGCCAGAAAGGATCGGCTTGTCGAAACGAATCCGGCCATCGGCGCCGGTCTCGCCTTCATCAAGGACGTCATTATTGAATGCCACCAGCTGCACATTGGCGCCGACGATCTCTTGGCCGTCCCGCAATGATCTCAGCGTCAGGTCTAAGCCGTGTTCGCCGCGATATGCCGTGAGCGCCAAATCAGTGAGCATGATCCAACGTTTCGACGAGGCAGGCGGCCCCGCATTCGCCGGAAGTGCTTTTGCGTCTTCAACTTCGACAAAGTAAGCGCCTGGTTCGAGTTCACCGACGACGTCGGAAAGCGGGAAAATCGTGGTGATTGGGGCGTTTTCCACCGCAGCGATCCGCATGGTGCCCGACCATATCTCCTCGGCCACGTCGTCGGCGCGCCGATCGCCATAAAGGTAAGTGTAGCCGCCCTGCTGGGCTGTGGCGCCTTGGTCGATGGATTTGTCGTAGAGCACCCGGTCGGGAACGTGCGAGACGGTGACCCGCACCTGATCAACGTTCACCGTTTCAATCGGCAGGCCGTCTGCTTCTTCACGCGGAAGAATGACGCCTGTGCCGCGAAACCCAACGTAAGGCGGCCGGTCGGCAAAATCGATCGAGACCTCTTCCGACCGCGCCAAAGTTTGCCCGTCAGCGGCTGGCAAGCCTGACTTTAAAATCGCCGTACGGCTTGAGCCAAATTCGAGGCCGCCTACACAGAGCGCCGAACCACTCACCGACAGCGCTGGGCGGAAGGCAGGCCTGAAATCCAGAAACGGTCCATAATCGAGCTGGTCATCCAAGGCGGCAGAAAACACAAAGCAGGCGGTTGGCGTTTCGCCAGACGTATCAATGCGGTAGCGCGTATAAGCAAAGTCAACCGCGGCCTCGTCCGCCAAGCGCTGTCGTTCTCGCTCCCGTCGATTGGCCGCGTTTTGATCGCGCCGAGATCGCTCGACCACATCGCCTTCGGAACTTTCAAATTGCGGCGCATCAGGGGGCGTGTCGGATGCTCCGCCGCACGCAGATAGAAGCCCCAATCCGACGGCTGTCAAAAGGCTGCTTATAGACCGTCCAAAGCGCGGCATTGGTTTGCTCCCTCATCGCCCCGGCCACCTAAACACGGTTAAGTCTGCCGGCAAAGGAGGTGAAACTAAGGAGGCACTAGGGTGTTCAGGCGGCGCCGTGTAGCCGGCGTGCTCAGCCGTCCGGATCACCCTGTTCATCTAATGGCGAGCGTGTTTCCAAGACGAAAAACTCACGGATTTGCTCCAGCGCATCGGCCATGTGCACGGCGCGCCCTGATTGGACGAAAGCCCTTGCATATTGGTGCGCTAACTCGCCTAGAAAGTGACCCACTTCGTCGGCTCCATGAAAGAAGCCGGGATCGAGCATAACCCTCGGGCCCTCCTCATCGGGAGGGAATGCCACGAGGAAGGGTTGGAGATTATCGTCGTGCCTCATGGCCCCGCTTGCTTTCAGCCCATCCTCTCGCCGCGGAGACGCGCCTCGGCGCGCGCAACGATGCTTTCAATTTGGTCAACTGCCGTTTCGATGATCAATGCGGCCCGGGCCTCCACTTCGCCCACCGTGGCGCCGGTTGTCCCCTTAGCCGCATCGAGTTCGTCGAGGAGCGATAATGCGGCCACGAGGAACAACCTGTCTTCGCCCACATCACCGACGGCATCAGCTATCTTGCGCATCCGCCCATCAAGTTGGCGGCCAAGCTGGGAGAGGCGCACCTCCTGGCCGGGCGCGCAAGCAATTGTATAGGCGCGGCCGAGTACTTGTATATCAGCCTTAGCCACCCCAGCGCCCCTAGTCTTCTCGGCTAAGCGCCGCGCGCACTTCCTCTATCGCCGAGCCAAGGGCCTCTGACGCCTCGTCGGCCAAACCCTCTAAGGCCGCCTCGCGCGCCATTGAGGCATCAAGTTTTTCAGCAAGTTCGTCTCTGTCCTGCAAAAGCGCAAGCCGCTCTTTCTGCAAGGCGCCAGGCTCCCCCGCCCGCTCCATTAGGCTGTCGAGGCTACCTTCCAAGCGCCTAAGGGCTTTGTCTAATCGCGTGGCCGCTTCATCGATCCTATCCATTGCAATGTCCTAGCCGCGTTAACCGACCCCGCCAAGTCGCTTGACGCCCCAGGGCGCCTGGCGCAGACCCACCGCGCAAAGAGAGGTCTTTCGATGACGGTGAATGCCACGCAAATGGCCAACGCCATCCGCGCCTTATCAATGGATGCGGTGGAACATGCCCAATCGGGCCACGTCGGTGCCCCACTCGGCTTTGCCGATGTCGCCACCGCTCTTTGGGCACGCCACCTTAAGCACGATCCCGAGGCGCCCGATTGGCCAGACCGCGACCGCTTTGTGCTTTCAGTCGGCCATGGCTCCATGCTGCTGTACAGCCTCTTGCATCTTACAGGCTATGAAAGCGTGTCGCGCGAGGACATTCGCAATTTCCGCCAATTGGGCTCGACAACGCCAGGACACCCGGAAAACTTTGTTACGGCTGGTGTTGAAACCACCACCGGCCCCCTTGGTCAGGGACTGGCCACGGCCGTCGGCATGGCCATCGCCGAGCGCCACCTGAGCGCCAGGTTTGGCGACGAGTTGGTGGACCATCGCACCTGGGTCATGGCGGGCGATGGTTGCCTTATGGAAGGCATCAGCCAAGAGGCGATCACGCTTGCCGGGCATTTGAAACTCAACAAGCTGATCGTCCTGTTCGACGATAATGCGGTCACCATCGACGGCGGCACCGAGCTGTCGGACTCCACGGACCAGTGTGCTCGGTTTGAAGCCTCCGGCTGGGCCACCCGGCGGATCGACGGCCACAACCAAGACGAGATCGAGGCCGCGCTCACCTGGGCGAGCGCGCAGACTGAGCGCCCAGCGATGATTGCCTGCAGGACGCGAATTGGCTTCGGCGCGCCTACGCTTGAGGGCACGGGCAAGGCCCATGGCGGGCCCTATGGCGGCGAAGAGATCGCAGGGATCCGCAAGGCGATCGATTGGCCCCATGCGCCGTTCGAAATTCCCGCGGATTTGGAAGCGGCTTGGACAGAGGCCGGCAAACGCTGCCAACGCGAGCGTACCGCGTGGGGGCTGCGGCTAAACGCGTCTGAGCATGCAGCCGCGTTCAAAGGCGCCATGCTTGGCGCGGTCGCGGACGATCTTGCCGAACAGATGGACGTCCACAAAAGCTCCGTTGTCGAAATGGCTAAGGACGATGCGACCCGCAAATGGTCTGGCGCAGCGCTCGAAGTCCTCACCCAGGCGGTGCCTGAGATGGTCGGTGGATCTGCAGACCTATCGGGCTCAAACAACACCAAGACGGCCGCCACTCCGCCATTCACGGCCAGCACCCCAAATGGCCGCTATATTCATTATGGCATCCGGGAACACGCCATGGCGGCGGCCATGAATGGCATGGCCCTCCATGGCGGGATTGTGCCTTATTCCGGCACCTTCCTGATTTTCGCAGATTATAGCCGGGCGGCGCTGCGGATCGGTGCACTGATGGGCCTTCGCGTCATTCATGTAATGACGCACGACTCGATCGGCCTTGGCGAGGATGGGCCGACCCACCAGCCTGTCGAACACCTCGCTTCCTTGCGCGCCATGCCGAATATGCACGTCTTCAGGCCATGCGACGGCGTTGAAACCGCCGAATGCTGGGAACTGGCGCTCAAGCACACATCTGGCCCGAGCACTCTAGCTCTCACCCGGCAAAAGGTTGCCAGCCAGAGACGCGACCCCCTCGGGAATCCCAGCGCGCGCGGCGGATACGTTTTATCGGACTCGCCGGCAGCAGAAGCAGTGATCATCGCTACCGGCTCGGAAGTCGCCATTGCGATGGCGGCGCGCGGTCTTCTGGCTGATGCTGGCGTGCCCGTGCGGGTGGTCTCAATGCCGTGTATGGAGCTCTTCGAACAGCAAGACCGCGCCTATCAAGACGAAGTTCTCGGCGGCGATCTGCCTAAGGTGGCCGTAGAAGCCGGCGTTCGAATGGGCTGGGACCGCTGGATTGGCCGCGACGGGGGATTTGTCGGCATGGCCGGCTATGGCGCGAGCGCGCCTTACCAAGACCTCTATGCGCATTTCGGCATTAGGCCCGAGGCCGTGGCGAAAGCCGTCAACAAACGCCTGAGCTCGTGACCGTTCCGCTCCCCGGCCGATCCGGTGACAATGATTGGCGTCTTGGGAGTCAAAAACGGGAGAATGCAGCGGCCCAGCTCTTGCAGGCTCTCATTATCTGATTACCGGGCTTGCCCACGGGTGGACGCCTAGGCGAACCGGGTCTAAACGCTGCAAAAGATTTGCAGAGGCGCGCTGGAAGAGGAAATTTCATGGCTGTTCGTGTGGCAATCAATGGGTTTGGACGCATCGGGCGCCTGGTCCTGAGGTCGATTATTGAACACGATCGAACGGACATCGAAGTTGTGGCGATCAACGATCTCGGGCCGATCGAAACCAATGCGCATCTGCTGCAATATGACAGCGTTCATGGCCGGCTCAGCGATGAAGTGAAGGTCGACGGCGATACGATTGGCATAGGTTCCCGTTCGATCAAATGCACCTGTATTCGCGACCCGAAAGAGCTGCCGCACAAGGCGATGGATATCGAAATCGCCCTTGAGTGCACAGGTATATTTACGGGCAAAGAAAAAGCCGCGGCCCACCTTGATGCCGGCGCCAAACGCGTCCTGGTGTCGGCGCCGTCGAAGGGCGCCGACAAGACCATTGTTTACGGTGTGAACCATACCGCCTTGACCGCCAGCGACCTCATTGTGTCGAACGCCTCCTGCACAACAAATTGCCTGTCCCCCGTCGCCAAGGCCCTTAACGATGCGGTCGGCATAGAGCGCGGCTACATGACGACCGTCCATGCATATACCAGCGACCAGCCCACGCTAGATCGGATGCATAAGGACCTTTATCGCGCCCGGGCAGCGGCCAACTCAATGATCCCCACATCGACCGGCGCTGCAAAAGCCGTTGGGCTCGTCCTACCCGAGCTTGCCGGAAAGCTTGACGGCTCCGCCGTGCGGGTCCCGACGCCCAACGTGTCGATGATCGACCTGGTGTTCGACGCAAGCAAAGAGACGACGGTGGAGGACGTGAACCAAGCGATCATCGCCGCCGCAGACGGGCCGATGAAAGGTGTGCTCGCCTACACCTCGGCCCCGCTTGTTTCGGCCGATTTCAACCATAATCCGGCCAGCTCGACGTTTGCCTTGCCGCAGACCCAAGTCACCGATGGCACCCTGGTGCGCGTTCTCAGCTGGTATGACAATGAATGGGGCTTTGCGACGCGCATGTCCGACACTGCTGTTCATCTCGGAAGCTTCATCTGACGCCAGTGGGCGAAGGATGAGCTGAAAGCAGACCGCAGCGATGCACGACATTAAAACCCTAGACGATTTGGGCGACCTTTCGGGCAAGCGCGTATTGATCCGCGTTGATCTGAACGTGCCGATGGCTGATGGCAGGGTCACCGATACCACGCGGATGCGCGCGGCGGTGCCCACCCTGCGCGACGTGTTGGCTAAAGGGGGCAGGCCGATATTGCTTGCCCACTTTGGCCGTCCCAAAGGCCAGGTCGTGCCGGAAATGTCGTTAGCGCCGCTGGCCGCGCCCATGGCGGAGGTGCTCGGGTCGCCCGTGCGATTCAGCGAGCGTCCAGACCTGCCGGCGGAGGGCGAAACGGTGCTCGTCGAGAACACACGTTTCCACCCCGGCGAGGAGGCCAACGCACCTGAGCTTGCCCAATTTCTGGCCTCATCTGGCGATGTCTACGTCAACGATGCTTTCTCGGCAGCCCACCGCGCCCATGCCTCAACGGAGGGCATTGCGCGCCTGCTGCCGTCTGCCGCCGGGCGTGGTATGGAAGCCGAGCTCAAGGCGCTCGATGCGGCACTCGGCGCGCCAGAGCGACCTGTTTTGGCCGTAGTGGGCGGCGCGAAAGTCTCCTCGAAAATCGATCTGCTCAAAAACCTGGTCGCCAAAGTGGACGCTTTGGCAATCGGTGGCGGCATGGCCAATACCTTCCTGGCCGCCCGGGGGCACTCCGTCGGCGGGTCGCTCTGCGAACACGACCTCACCGATACAGCGCGACAGATCGAAGCCAAAGCGCGGGCAGCTGGGTGCGACATCATACTGCCGATGGATGTTGTGGTCGCGAAAGAGTTTGCAGCCAATGCGGCCAACCGGGTTTGCGGATTGGGTGAGATCGCCGACAATGAGATGATCCTCGACGCCGGCCCCCAAACCACGGCGATCCTCGCGGTTGCGATGGACACGGCAAAAACCCTGGTTTGGAACGGGCCCATGGGCGCGTTTGAGCTCGAGCCGTTTGACCGCGCCACCGTCTCGGCTGCCCGCGCGGCAGCTCAGCGCGTCAAGGCAGGCAAATTGGTGGCTGTTGCTGGCGGCGGCGACACGGTCGCCGCGCTGAACCATGCCGGCGTTGCCGGCGACTTCACATTTGTGTCGACAGCAGGCGGTGCGTTTCTTGAATGGATGGAAGGCAAGGCGCTTCCTGGCGTCGAGGCCCTGAAAAGCAATCGCCGATAGCGGCACAAGGAGACACGCCATGTCCAAAGCAAAGATGACCGCCAAAGTGGCCACCGGACAGGGCTTCATCGCGGCCCTAGACCAGTCTGGCGGATCCACGCCCAAGGCCCTTCGCGCCTACGGGGTGGCTGAAGATGCATATGGCACTGATGATGAGATGTTCGCGCTCATCCACGAGATGCGGTCGCGTATTGTGCGGGCACCCGCCTTCAACGGCGACAAGGTGATAGGCGCAATCCTTTTCGAGCGGACGATGGACGGCAAGATTGAAGGCGCGCCGGCAGCTCACTACATCTGGAATGAGCGCGGGGTCGTGCCCTTCCTGAAAGTCGACAAAGGGCTGGCCGACGAAGCCCAAGGCGTCCAACTCATGAAACCGATGCCTGGTCTCGACGCGCTGTGTGCACGCGGGGTCGAGAACGGCATTTTCGGCACAAAGATGCGATCGAACATCAACGCCGCCAACGCTGACGGCATCAAGGCGGTTGTGGCCCAGCAATTCGACGTGGGCCATGCAATCCTGGCCCATGGGCTTGTCCCCATCATCGAACCGGAAGTGAACATAACGATCGATGACAAAGCGGCCGCAGAGGACCTGCTGCTTACCGAACTCGCTCTGCACCTTGATGCGTTGCCGGCTGATCAGAACGTCATGCTCAAAGTGTCATTGCCCACGACACCCAACCTTTACGCGCCGCTCGTTGATCACCCCCGATGCCTGCGGGTCGTCGCCCTATCGGGCGGGTATTCCAGAGGTGAGGCCTGTGAAAAGCTCTCCCAGAATACAGGGATGATTGCGAGCTTCTCACGCGCGCTCACCGAAGGCCTCTCAGCGGCGCAGACCGACGATGCGTTCAACTCGGTCTTGTCAGTCACAATCGATATGATCTGTGATGCCTCTTGTAGAGGTTAGGCACCGGGAACCGGCAATAAATGGCTTCTGAAGACGCACCGCCCCAACGAGAGCGCTGCCGGCTCTACCTTATTACGCCACCCGTGATCACCGATGTGGAGGCCTTTACGGTCCAAATGCTCAGCGCGTTGGACTCAGGCGACGTGGCGTGCCTGCAAATCCGCCAGAAACACGGCGTTGAGACCGACGTGGACGCCACACGCGCGGTGGCAACAGCGGTGATGGGGCCCGCGCAGGGCAGCGGCGTCGCTGTAATCATCAATGACAGCGTAGATCTCGCTTTAGAGCTCGGCGCCGACGGCGTTCATGTTGGCCGAGACGACACACCTGTTGAAGAAGCGCGCCGACGACTGGGCCCAGACGCGATTATTGGTGCAACGTGCAAAAGCTCCCGCCACCTGGCTATGCAAGCCGGCGAAGCCGGGGCCGATTACGTCGCTTTTGGTGCATTTTTCCCGAGCCCAACCAAGACCGAAACGACGCCCGCTGACCTTGACGTGTTGAACTTTTGGCAATCGGCGATGACCCTGCCCTGCGTGGCCATTGGCGGGCTTACAGTGGCTAATGCGCGCCCGATTATTGAGGCCGGCGCCGACTTTTTGGCCGTCAGCGCAGGCGTTTGGGCTTATCAAGAGGGGCCAGCAGCCGCTGTTGAATCCTTCAACGCACTCTTCGACGCAGTGCACAAAGACGCACCCTACCCGACTACGAGCTGACGTTCACATCGCCTTCTGCAGCAAAACCTTCGCTATAGTCGGGCGCTTGCGGGGCCGCCTCAATGACGATTTCCTCTTCACCTCTGAAAAACACCCAGGCCGCTTCGGCCAAAAGACGCCACAGCAATATCGCAAAAAGCGCTTGGAGCGGCACGGCGAGAAACAGGCCAATCGCGGCAAACAAATCGCTGAAAACCAGCGCCAGTGAGGCAAGTATCCGCAAAATGGCCCAGCCGAGGATGACCACCAGGCCGGCATAATAGGTCACGCGCACCAGGTCGGCGCCCAAAAGACGCTCGAAGGTAAGAAACCGCTCAATCCAGTTCATGACCATGGAACGCTCCATAAAACCCACTGCTCACCGGTATAGGCGACGCGCAAGGCCCCGCAAAGTTTCCAGCGCTCCGTGCGATAGCGGCCTGTGGTTGACCTCTTTCAGGCGCGCCGCTACGCCGCCGAGGACTTTTCCTATCGAGGATCGCCCATGGCCAAGATCAATGGCAATGAAATCAAGCCCGGCACGGTGATCGAGCACCAAGGACAGGTGTGGCGCGCAATGAAGACCAATGCGGTGAAGCCTGGGAAAGGCGGCGCGTTCAACCAGGTTGAGCTGAGAAACCTGATCAATGGGTCTAAGCTGAATGAACGCTTCAGGGCCAATGAGACCATCGAAAAGGTCCGCCTGGAACAAAAGGCGTATCAGTTTCTCTACGACACCGGCGAGGCCTTTGCCTTCATGGACCAAGAAAACTTCGAACAGATCGAACTTCAGCATGACTTTCTCGGTGACCAGGGCGCCTTCCTCCAGGATGGTATGGTCGTCGAAATCGAGTTTTATGAGACCACGCCGATCGGCGTCGCCCTACCCGAACAAGTGGCTCTAGAAATCACGGAAACAGAGCCCGTTGTGAAGGGCCAAACAGCGGCAAACAGTTTCAAGCCAGCGCTTTGCGAAAACGGCGTGCGCGTTATGGTCCCGCCATTTGTTGGCGTCGGAGAGAAGATCATTGTGCAGACGGCTGATGCCACATATTTACGGCGCAGCGATTAAGCCCAGACAGCTATTGTCAAAAAACGGAGCCGGGCGCACCCCCTCCAGACCTCGGATAGGCCCAGTCCATGTCTAAACCCTCGGCCGTCGGCGCCGTAATGATCAAGGCCGCTCGCGACGCCGGTCGAGCTCTGGCCCGGGATTTTGGCGAGGTCGAACATCTCCAAGTCTCCAAAAAGGGCCCCGCCGACTTTGTCTCGACCGCTGACCATCGCGCCGAAAAGATCATTTTTGAGGCCTTGGCCAAAGCCCGCCCAGGCTATGGTTTCATCATGGAAGAACGCGGCGTGGTTGAGGGCACCGACAAATCAAACACCTTCATTGTCGATCCGCTCGACGGCACGCTGAATTTTCTCCACGGACAGCCCCATTTTGCTGTGTCCATCGCCCTGCAGCGCGAGGGAGAGCTTTTCGCGGGCGTCGTTTACGATGTCGCGAAGAACGAGATCTTCTGGGCCGAACGGGGGAGAGGATGCTGGCTCGACCAACGAAAGCTCTTTGTTGCCGCGCGACGCAAGCTTGGTGAGGCGGTCATCGCGACAGGCACGCCATGGATGGGAAAGTCAGAAGCGGCTCACCAGACATTCTGGGGGGAACTTGCAGCATTGACACCCGTTTGCGCGGGCGTGCGCAGGTACGGATCAGCGGCTCTGGATCTTGCCTATGTCGCGGCAGGGCGCTTTGACGGTTTCTGGGAACGCGGGCTCAAGCCTTGGGATATCGCAGCTGGGCTTGTACTGGTGCGCGAGGCCGGCGGGATCGTCGAGGAAATTGATGGGGGCGACGTGCTACGCACGGGTGCGGTACTGGCCTCGAATGAATCGCTTTTGCCGGAGTTGCGGACCCGGTTGCGCAAGGCAAAATCGTTTGCAAGTGCCTTGGAAACACCGCCCGAGGCCTAAAAAGCACCTCACACGCGAACCGCCTTGACCGTATATTACGGCTGCTTAAGGCTCGGCGGGTTGTAGACTGGGGACCGTAATGGACATCCGTGAGGCGAGCCTCGGCACGCTGCTCCAGCAGCCTGACGTGCTGGTCATGGCGCCTTACCAACGACGGTATGAGTGGCAGCTGGCGGAGTTCGAACAGCTGATGACCGATCTTTTCGGGGCGGTCGCAAACCTGAAAGAAGGCCAGGCGCCGACGCCCTATTTCCTCGGCTCGATCATTCTCTACCGCAATGCCACCGATTGGCTAGAAGTCGTCGACGGTCAGCAGCGGCTCACGTCGATGACGCTCATTCTTCTGGCCGCCCGCGAACTGACCGACAATGACCATGTGCGCGAGCGACTGGGACAGTTTATTGTCAAACCGGCCGATCCTATTGCCGGCGTAGATGCGCGCTTTCGCCTAACGCTCCACCGCGGCGACCAAGAATTCTACGCCGAGCGGATTTACCCGCTGGGCAGCTTCCAATCGCTTCACAACGCCATCCTTCCAGAGCATGAGAGCCACGCCTGCATGCAGCGGAACTTCCTGCGGGCCTACCATCACCTAAGAGAGATGAAAGAAGAGACGTTCAGGGCATTCCTGCAGTTTTTGCTGAATGACACCCGCTTCATCCGAGTCGAGGTGCCATCAGAGGGCGACCCGTTCCAGGTCTTCGAAACCGTTAATTCGCGGGGCAGGCCCTTGCGGGGCGAAGACGTCGTTCGATTTGCTTTGGTGGAGTATGCCGGGGAGACGGAAGCAGACCGCGCCGACCTCTTGAACCTTTGGGATGAGGTCGAAGCCGACCTGGGACCCAAGGGCATGCAAAGCTTTCTGCGCACCTGGCGCCGGGAGGTGCTCCACGGTCGCCAGTCAAACAGGTCCATAACGGCCGACATCCTGTCTTCATTTGAAGAGCGCGGCGACGCGCATGTTTTCATCAAGCAAAAACTGTCCGGCCACGTGGGCATGTTTCGAGAAATCGCCTCGGGCAATGCGGACATGCCCGAAGGACCCGAGAAGGACATCATCGACCGGGCTCTGCTGTCCTTGCACCTTGTGGACCATGATGTGAGCGAATGGCGCCATATCGCGCAGACGGCCCTGCGCCGATTTCGCGGTGCACCTGCGCGTATCGCCCGGGTGATGACCGCACTCGAACGGCTGGGATGGTATTACTATCTCATCAACGACCGTAAGGGCGCCAGCATGGACCGTCGGCGCCAGTTTGCCGACTTGTCCCAACGCGCAGCCCACGACACAGCTGATGCGTTTTACCACGCCCTGGCCCTTAACCAGGATCAGCGCGATACGATGCGGCTGGTCATCCAGGGGCCGCATGACCCAAAGGCGAAGTATCTGCGCTCGCTGCTTGTGAAATTGGAAATGGCTTTATCTACCGATGTTGTGCGGATCGCGCGCGGCGACGTCAGCATCGAGCATGTGCTGCCGGTAAGGCCAAACAAGAACAGCTATTGGCACCGGCAATTCAGCAACGATTCCCGGGTGATACGTGAATATGTGCGCAAGCTGGGCAATCTCGCGCTTGTCCCGCCGACCTTGAACGCGACGCTGGGCAATAAGGTCTACGCGACGAAGCGGCGCCTGGTCTGCCAAGCCGGCGTGCACAGCCACTTCCGCACCGCAGCAGTGTTCGCAGAACATTCAGACTGGACGCGCAGGATCGTAGACGAGCGCACAAAAGTGTTCCTGCGCGCGCTATGCGATGATTTCGACATCCACGCCGCGGGCTACCGCGTCTGATCAGGCCGGGGGCGACGGCTGCGGTTGCCTAAAAGTTGCATAGCCGGTGGCGCGTCGCACGGTGTGTCAGTTGACCCCTTCCGGAATGGTTTCATGAGACCCCAGTGCACGCTATGGTCCTCATGTGATCGCCGAGGGATGCAGTTGAAATGACCGACGAACCGATCAGCGCTGAATTGGCAGCGAACGCGGTCTTTCTGAGCGGCACCCAGAAATCCGATCTTCACATCGTTGACGAGCTGATTCAGGAGCGCTGCCCGTCATTTGTCGGGCATTGGTCATGGCCTGTTGTGCGACCACTCCTCTACGCTCTGCTGGGGTACGGGAATGCCCGCGCGATGGCCGATCATCTGATGACGTTGAACGGCGAACAGTCCTTCGACTATTTGTCCAAAAAGCTAGATATGCGGGTCAGCTGCAGCGGCGCAGCGCACCTACCTGCGACAGGGCGTGTGATCGTTGCCGCCAACCATCCCACCGGACTGGCAGACGGCATCGCGGTCTGGGACGCCCTGCGCGAGATCCGCCAGGACATCGTCGTTTTCGCCAATGCTGACGCGGTCCGGGTTAATCCCCTCTTCACCGACGTCGTGATCCCCGTTGAGTGGCTTATGGATAAGCGTTCCCCCGCCAAGACCCGAGAGACCTTGCGGCGCGCCGCTGACGCGTTTGCAAAGGAAAAATGCGTCTTGATATTCCCGTCCGGCAAACTTGCCCGAAAAGTCGATGGCGCGCTTTGGGAGCAGCCCTGGTTCACCACGGTCGTGGGCCTTGCCAAAAAACAGCATGCCCCGATTTGCCCACTTAACGTCGATGCCCGGAACTCGACGCTGTTTTATCTATTCTCGAAACTCAATGGTGAGTTGCGCGATATCACCCTGTTCCATGAGCTTCTGAATAAGCGCAGGTCCAAGTTCCAGCTCACTTTCGGCGCCCCAATTGACCCAAAGACCCTCAATGGGCCAGGCCAAGAGGTCACAGATGCGCTGAAAAACTTCATTGCCTATGACCTTGCTGGGAATTCCGACAGGGCATTTTCACGCCCGTCAGTCGGCCTTGTGACCTAGGATGGCCAGGGCGCAACATCGCTCGGCTGGAGCACGCCCGCATCGATCAGTTCATCGGTGTCGATCCACCAAGCCTGGAGCAAGCCTTCGGGGGTATCGCCAAAAGCCCTCGTCGATGTGAACAGCAGTTTTGAGCCGTCCGGCGAAAACCGCGGCGCGCCCTCATAGGCCGGGCTGTTCACAAGATCTCCAAGGTTCTGAGGCTCTGACCAAGCCGCGCCTGACCTGCGTGAAATAAAGATATCATCGCCGCCAAACCCGCCCCGGTTTGGATAGGATAAAAGCATCACTGTGCCGGCCGGATTTACATATCCCAACTGGTCCCGCCCAGTTGAATTAATCGGCGCCGGAACGGGCTGCGCGGGGAGCAAGCCGCCGGCGCCATCGCTTCTGGCGACGAACACGTCACGTTCGCCAATGGCATCCTCACGCTCGTCCCAAAAATATAGGTCGCCCGCACTGGTGAACGTTCCCATGCTTTGGACATGAAACGCCCGGCGTGTCTTAAGGCGGCCGGCCCGAGGCCGGTTCACATCGCCGCCCATGATCGCCTGCGGTTCGCCCTGCTCGTCGGATAGATTGAGCGAAAACAGGTCAAAGTTCTCGATGATGTCTAAATCCTCATAGGCCTGCCGCGGCTTAGTCCACGAAAACACAAGGGTTTCGCCGTCGGGCGCGAGGGTCGGCCAATCGACCCGAAATGCGCCGAGACCCGCCACACGCTCGCCTTCGCTCCAGGCCTCTCCGTCAAAATAGGAGACGTGGAGAAGCTGCGGGCACTTCCAGATCAGATCGCAATCTGCCCTCGAGAAGTAGGCTGTCTTTCCGTCTGGCGCGATCGCGGGCGTGAGGGTGACTTTGCCGTCAACGCTAATTGCGCCCGGCGCAACCCGTTCAGGCTCGGCTAAGCCTTGGCCGGCAACCAGCAAGGCGACCGACGCGGCGAGGGCAAGTGCTGCGTTTTTCATACCTTCGATTACGGCGGCGCCGCGTCTGCGGATTTATGAGACCGCCACGCCGGCCTGTTTCGCGTCGGCAAGGAAGGCTGCAAGCCCCTTATCGGTGAGGGGATGGTTGATCAGTCCGGTCAGCACAGCGGGGGGCACAGTGGCAACATCAGCGCCCATCATAGCAGCGATTTTGACATGGTTCGGCGACCTGATCGACGCGGCCAATATCTCTGTTTCGAAGAGATAATTGTCGTAGATGGTGCGGATTTCCTGGATCAGTTCCATCCCGTCTATGTGGATGTCGTCCAGCCGGCCGATGAAAGGCGAGATATAGGCGGCGCCTGCTTTTGCAGCCAAGAGCGCCTGGTTCGCCGAAAAGCACAGCGTGACGTTGACCGCTGTGCCCTCATCAGCAAGCGCGCGGCATGTCTTTAGTCCGTCCAATGTGAGGGGCACTTTGACAGCAACGTTGCCCGCGATTTCAGCCAGCGCGCGCCCCTCCTTCAACATAGTGGCGTGGTCGGTGGCCACGACCTCGGCGCTGACGGGGCCATCAACAATTTCGCAGATTTCAGCAATCACGTCGCTAAAAGGACGGCCCGATTTCGCCACCAGCGAGGGATTTGTGGTCACCCCATCAATAAGACCTGTCGATTGCAGCTCAGCGATTGCCGAAGTTTCAGCGGTGTCGACGAAAAATTTCATAGGCGCCCCTTATTCAGCCCGCTGCGGTAACCCCAGTCTTACGTTGACTGTCACGCCGTGGCCACCGCGTTGGCAGTGCATGCCCGCGGATTTCCAGCCTTCGCGCAACCGTTTCGACGCCTTCGCCTTTTTGCAAGAAGCGACCGTCGACTATTTTGCAACAGCCCCATGCGCGTTGCCAATCAGATCGACAAATTACCTTGCCGCATCTGAGCCGGAACGTTACGGGGTAACAATGGCGTTCTGGTTCCGTCTGCTGCCCACACTCGGCTTGACCGTTTTTCTCTTTGGCATCCAGGCCAGTAGGGTTAGTGTTGCGCCCGTCACAGCGCCAATCGACGCCGATTCTGGCGAAATCGCTTGCAGTGTCTCTGCATCCGAAAACGCCAGTGAGGATCCTCCGCCGCTTGCTCGATTAATCGAGCAGATCGAAACGGAACGCCCGCCCGAACAGAAAAGCGCCAACGGCGGCTCTTTTGCAGAACGCGGTGCGGCTGTCCTTCCCACAGCCAGAAGCCCGCCTGCATAGCAAGCAAAAGCCGATCGCGGCCGCTGTCCTTCACGCCCCGACACCCTCACACTCCATTCCAATGCAAGGTTGCAATCCCATGTCACGACACATCAAAGGCTGGCTGACCGCCGCCTCCGCGGTGGCCCTTTCTGTTGGCGCAGCAAGTGCCCAAGAGCGCCTAGACACCGTCATCGTCACTGGTGCTGGTCCCGACCGAAGCGCCGATGAACTGATTGGCAATGCCACGGCGATCGACCGCGAAGAGATTGTGGAGCGCCTCAGTTCAACCCTTGGCGATACGCTCGACCGTGAGCCGGGCGTTTCATCGACATTTTTCGGACAAGGCGCCAGCAGGCCGGTCTTGCGCGGGCTCGGGGCCGACCGGGTCCAGGTTCTTACAAACGGCATTGGCGTGATCGATGCGTCGGCCGCCTCACCAGATCACCAGGTGACCGCTGACGGCATCGATGCACAGCGGATCGAAATCTTGCGCGGCCCAGCTGCGCTGGCCTATGGCGGCCAGGCCATTGGCGGCGTGGTCAACGTGATTGATGGCCTTATCGCCGAAGAGGCCCCTGACACGCTAATCAGCGGCGAGGGTTTTGCCGCCTACAATAGCGTAAGCGAGGGCAGTGAAGGCGCCGCACGCGTTCAAGCCAGTGCCGGGCCGCTTGTCTTTACCGTTTCGGGAAGCCTCCGGGATTTCGGCAATTATGACATTCCCGATTTCGCCGAGTCTGACTTCCAAAGAGCCGCCGAAGAGGCCGAAGAGGAAGGCGAACATGATGAAGAAGGCGAACAGCGCGGCACCCAGGAGAACTCGTTCGTTGAAACGCAAACCTTGTCCGCCGGCGTAAGCTGGGTTGGCGAAAGCGGGTTTCTCGGCGTCGCCGTGCGCCAGCAAACAGCTGAATACGGCTTGCCAGGCCACGGCCACGAAGAAGGAGAGGAAGGCGGCGAAGAAGGCGAGGAGGAGGAGGAAGAAGAAAACCCCTTCATCGATCTGGAGCAAACCCGGATCGACATCCGCGGCGGGGTGGACCTGGAAGCGGGCATCCTCACCGGCGTGCTGGCGACGCTGGCCTTTGTCGATTACGAGCACACCGAATTTGAAGCGCCGGGGGAAGCAGGCACCGTCTTTGCCAATGAAGGCTATGAGGGCCGTCTCGAACTCGACCATGAAATCGCAGGCTTCGAAGGCGCCCTCGGCGTCCAGTTCATCTCGACGGAATTCAGCGCAGTCGGAGAGGAAGCTTTCGTTTCGCCCACCGATACCGAAGCCTTCAGCGTCTTTGTATACGAGGCGAAGACATGGGATTCAGGCGTTGGCGTGGAAGGCGGCGCTCGGTTTGAAACGCTAGAACGGGAGAACATCTCTGGCATCACCAAAGACTTTGACCTGATCAGCGCATCGGCCGGGTTGAACAGATCTTTCGACGGCGGCGGTTTCATCGGCGCACAAATCTCCTATACCGAGCGCGCGCCGAGCGAGAGCGAGCTCTTTGCCGACGGGCCGCACTTGGCGACGAACCAGTTTGAAGTCGGCGACGTCAACATCGACGAGGAGACGGGCATCAATCTTGAGGGCACGGCGCGCTGGACCGGCGATGCAATCCAGATCGGGGTCAACGTGTTCGCTACTTCATTCGATGGGTTCATTTACCTAACACCCGGGTCGACCGTCGAAGATGGGGAGGTGGTCACCGTTGCAGATGGCCTTCCTGTGTTCGTTTTCCTCGCGGAGGACGCATCATTTCTTGGCGCGGAAATATACGGCGATTTCGCCCTGGAAGACGGGCCGCTCGGGGCTGACTGGGAGTTTGGTGCGAGCCTTGATTTTGTAGACGCTGAACTCGATGGCGGGGGGAACGTTCCCTTTGTACCGCCAACGTCCTTCAACGGCTCAGTCGCCGCGGAATGGGGCGCGTTTGAAGTGGGCGCTGCGGTTAGCCACGCCACCGACCAGAACGATCCCGGAGAAGGCGCGTTTCCCACCGAGGGCTACACGACGCTGGACCTGCGCGCTGAGCTAGACGTATCGGACTTCGGCATCGGCGCAGACGGTACAGAGGTCTTCTTGGAGGCCCGCAATGTCACGGACGAGGAAGTGCGATTTGCGACGTCGACACTGAAAGATGTGGCTCCCGCCCCCGGCCAGAATATCCGTGTGGGTGTCCGCGCGGTGTTCTAGAACTCCGGCACGCTGGGCGCCAATCGCCCGCCAAAGCGGATTGGCGCCACGTGTTTGGCCAGGCCGGTGGTCTCATCGGTTTCGACCAGCGTGCCGCACAGCGTGCTGGGGCCGTCGGCGGGTTGGAAACGCTCGCCGGGTAGCTGGGTCGAAAAGCGGTAGATCGATGCCTCCTTCCGCATCCCGATGACGCTGTCATAGTCTCCGCACATGCCGGCGTCACTTTGATAGGCCGTCCCTCCGGTCAAAATCATGGCATCTGCTGTGGGGACATGGGTGTGGGTTCCCACGACCAGGCTTGCACGCCCGTCGCAATGGTGGCCCATCGCCATTTTTTCACTGGTTGCTTCGCTGTGAAAGTCGATCACCACGGCGTCGCAAACACGGCCGAGGGAGAGCTCGTCGAGCGCTGCCATGGCCGCGGCGAACGGATTCTCCATCGCAAAGCGCATGAACACGTTGGCCATGAGCTGGATAACCCCAACAGTTCGCCCGCTTCCGGTGGTGAACAATTGTGCGCCGCGCCCCGGGGCCACCGCAGCTTCAGGATAGTTGAGGGGCCTAAGGATGCGTTGATCCCGCTCGATATGGGTCAACATCTCGCGCTGATCCCAAGCATGGTCGCCCAAGGTGATACAATCGGCGCCGGCGGCGAAAATCTCATCAGAAATCGCTGCGGTAAGGCCGAACCCACCGGCCGCGTTCTCTGCATTAACAATCACGAAATCGAGTTTCAGGCGCGCGCGAAGCGCCGGCAAATGATCTGCGATCGCGCGGCGTCCAGAACGACCGACGACATCTCCAAAGAAAGCAATGCGCATCCGGCATCTATGGGTGGTTTGACCTGGAAAAGGAAGGGCACCGGCGGCTAGGCGGCCATCGGCGCCCTTAAAATCGAGGAGAGCTCAGACCCATCCAAGCCCTCTCCCTAATATCACCTTCGGCCTTATTCGTGGGTGACCGAAAGCCCGAGAAAATCTTTTGTGATCATGCTTGGGTCTTTCATTTCGGAAAATGCTGCAACGCTCAGAGGCTTTTCCGGATCAAGCGATATCGTCAGCGTTCCCGGGTCGGTCAGGAATGCGGCGATCGCCGTCGAAAACTCGGTTGCGATCGACATGTCGACGCCCATTCCGCCCGCCATCATGGGCGCAAGCTGCATCATATTGATCGCCTGTTGGCGGGCTTCGCCGGGGTCCTCACCCGATTGGGCTGCATAGAGATTGAAACCGCGGTCGACGATAGAATCGTCTTCTAATTGAACGGTCAGAGCCTTGAATGAGAGAGCGCTGGCCGCCTCCTGAAACATTGCGGGGTCGCCGCTGGGATCGGACAGATCCATCGCGGCAAGCTTGGAGGAATACTCAGAGATGCCTGACATGTCCGCGCCAAAGCGAAGCGTAAACCCGTCTTCAATGGCATAAAAATTCTCGGCTGCGTCATAGACAACGGTGTCGGTCTCCTGATCGATCTGGGTTTTTCCAGCCGCTGTGAATTTGATCTCTTCATAGCCCATCATGCCGAGGGCGCCTGCGAGCTCTGCGCCAGATTTTCCAGCCTCAGGATCGGCAGATAAAGTGGCCGTAAACTCTTCTGTTTCCGTTCCCGTGGCGACGCCGTCTGCATCGCGAACAACCATGCTGTTCGCGCCTGGAAGCGCAAAGGCGACGCCGCCGATGTCAAACGCTAAGTCGTCCACAGTTATCGTATCATAACCGGGCTCGAGGGGATTTGCGTAAACCGCCTCAAGGAACTGGGAGGATTCCGCCATATCCGAGACGCCCGAAGCGATACCCGCTTCGATGGCTGAAACGATCTTGTCACCGACGCCCGTCATCGCCAAAGAGCCGAGCCGCAAGCTGACTGGATCATCGCCTTTGGATTCGGCGTCTAATGTGATGCCTTCGACCCGGGCGAGGGCAAGCCCGGTCTCGCTGGCGCCGCCAAACTGCAGGCCGGCGAGATTGAACGCCACATTGTCAGAACCGTCAGACAAGTCGAAAGCCATGTCGCTCATGGCCATTGAATCGAACGCGACTTCCGCAAGCCCTGGAAACTCTGCCGGCTCGCCCGTCCCGCCAAGGCTCGCAAACCAACTGGCGAGCGCCGGAGACGGGTTGAGGACTTCTATGTTCGAAATCGTAAGCGTGCCATCTTCCGCATCGCCAGGGTCGTTTGGAACGATTTCGATGGCGTCGAGCGATAACTTTGAAAAACTCGCGCCGCCGTCCACCATGTCCAGACCATCGAGTTCGAGCGTCCCAACGAGGAGCTGGGCACCATCACCGTCGCTGTTGCCGCCTGGAATGTCGATGGTTACGCCGGAGAAGGTCGCCCCATCGCCATTTGTGTCGGAGGTCTCGAAACTGATGCGTCCCGATCCCGAAGTATCAAGGAACATGGCTGCCAATGCGTCGGCCGCTTCAGACGCATCGCCTCCACGGAGGGTGATGTTGCCGAGGTCGGCCAATGCCCTTTGGGCAGAGCCGATCGCAGCTTCGCCGCCGCGTTCGACGGTGTCCTCAACATCGACAGGTGCGTCAGTGTTTTGACCACAGCCAGCAATCAATGCAGACGCTGCGACCGTCACGAACAAGTTTCTCATGGGTGCGTTATCCCCTTGGATATAGTGAAGCCCTAGTCTCACCCTAAAGTGCAAGCCGAGGTGTACCATGTTCCGCGACAAAGGCCAGAAAGTGGCGCTTTATGCGAAAAACGGCAGCGAGGTTATCGTTCGGCTGGAAGTCAATGCGAGGGCGAAGAGACTGATCGTGCGCCTCGATGAAAGCGCCAGGGAAGCGGTGGCGGTCGCTCCGCACCGCCGTGATTTGCCGGCAGCGACCGCGTTTGCGAGGGACCGAGTCGACTGGATTGCTGAGCAGCTTTCTTTGATCCCGGCTCCCCTCCCCTTCCGCGATGGCGGCGAGATCCCGTTTCAAGGCGCCGTCTGCCAACTTTCCTTGTCAGGGTCCGGCCGAAGGGCTCAGCTTGTAGCCGAACCAAGGCTCACTTTAAGCGCGCCAGGGGCACCAGAGACATTTGCAGCGCGGGTCTCACGCTACCTGAAACGCGCAGCGAAAACGGAGATAACCCGATCGGTCGGCACATATTGCGACGCCCTGGGGGTCACTGCGCAACGGATCTCGGTGAAAGATACCCGCTCGCGCTGGGGATCGTGCACTGCTGATGGCTGTCTGTCATTTTCCTGGCGTTTGATCTGCGCGCCCCCGCGCGTCCTTGACTATGTTGCAGCCCATGAATGCGCCCATCTTCTAGAGATGAACCACTCAGACCGCTTCTGGGGCCACGTGAACCGAATCTGCCCCGATTGGCGCCGTGATCGGGCTTGGTTGCGGGCCCATGGGCGAGCGCTTCACGCCATCGGAGCGCCAATCACACGCTAATTTGCTGCCGCCGCCAGACGTCCCGCGGGTGCTCGTCTTCTTAGAAACGGTAGCGCAAGGTCGCGCGCACCTGCCGAGGCTCCACCGGATGGAAATGGCGGTCAGCCACGGGCTCAGCCTCGCCGGGCAATTGGGACTCGAAGAAGTAGGTGATGTCGGAATCCTCTGCATCGAAGACATTCAAGAGTTCCAGGCCTAACGACACCGAGGCCCAATCATAGGTCGCAGCGGCATTGACCACAGTGGTGGCATCGGAGGACACCGATCCATCCTCAATCAGCGGCGCCTCACCGAAATGGCGCACACGGGCGCTGAACGTCATGGGTCCCTGGAACACCACCGCTCCGGCGGCAAAGACCGTGTCCACAGCGCCTGGGATCTCGGTTTCATCGCCTGAAATATCGAACTCTGCATCCGTAAACGCAGCTGACGCATCCAGGACGAGCCAGTCGGTCGCGCGCCAGAAGGCGCTTGTTTCAATCCCAAACCGGCGGGTTGGGTCGTTGACTTCGGTGGTGCCGGCATCGCCGACGAAGACCAGTTCGGACTCTAGATCGAGCCAGAACACCGCAGCAGTGGCATTGAACCGGCCCACCTCAACGCGCGCGCCCAGCTCTGCGCCTTCAGCTTCGACCAGGATTGGAACCGTATCGACGGCCTCACCGCTAACCGGATCAATTTGTATGGTCGCGCCGCGCACATCGTTTGAATGAAAGCCGCGGCCATAGTTCGCAAAGAGGCCCAGCGTGTCATTTGGCTGGAAGATCAGCGATGCCGAAGGCGTAACCAGCGTGTCGCTTTCAGTTCCGCTGTTTTCAGGAAGGCTAATGGAGCGCACATCTGCGTCATAATAGTCGCCGCGCAGTCCGATTTGGGCGCGCAGCCGATCGGTTAGCTCGATGTCGCCAATCGCGTAGACCCCAGCGCTGAACTGCTCAACTTTGTCCTGGCGGGTCGTCGACAGGCGCTCCCTGGCGGCCGTGCGAAACAGGCCAATGTCGCGGATATCATCGCGGCGGATCTCCCCGCCCAGGGAAAGGCCGATGCGCTCTGACAGGGCTCGCTCATGGCGGACATTACCGCCATAGTAAATGCGGCGGTCACGTTGTTCGAACTCGTCTCCATTAACGGGATCATCTGCGAAGTAGGTGAAGTTCGAGAAGAGCCTGAAATCATAGGCGACGGCATAGGCCGTCCAGCTCGTATTGGCGCCGCCGGCATGTTCGAAGCTTGCATTTCCGCTGACTGAAAACCGGGTGGTTTCTCCGCCAAGATCATCGTCAATGAAACCGAACCGATCGATGAGGCCCTCGTCGACCGCGCGCTCGGGCACCTGGTCGGTCGACGTCCACTCACTGTCATAGGCCGTAGCGATCAAGTGGAAATGGTTTGAGTCGTGGGAGTGGGTGAGCTTCGCAAAGCCGTTGAAGCGGGTCAGGTCCTGCTCGAGAACCCAAGGGCCATCATAGGCCGCAGCTTCCAGCCCCAGAAGCAGATCCGAATGGTCGCCAATAGCGAAGGAGCTGGCCGCGACCCCGCGCTGGAAGTTGTTTTCACCAATGGAGACTTCAGCGAACCCTTCCTCCAACGTGTCGTAGGTCTTGTATCTCGCCGAGCCTGCCGCGGAAAAGTCGCCAGCATCGGCGAAATAAGGCCCCTTTCGAAAGTCGACGCGCTCGACCAATTCAGGGATTACGAAATTGATGTCGAGATAGCCCTGCCCGTGGCCGTGCGTGCGCAGATTCACCGGCACGCCGTCAACGGCGATCGAAAAGTCGGTTCCGTGATCGAGGTTGAAGCCCCGCAGGAAGAATTGGTTGCCTTTGCCCTCGCCCGAATGCTGGGTCGCGATCACGCCTGGAATGACCTCAACCAGTTCGCCGGCGCGAGACAGTGGCCGGTTCTCGAAATCCTCATAACCCACCACGCCAGACGAAGCGGACTCGATTGAGCCGAGAAGCGAAATGGCGCGGCCGAATACGCTGACTGTGTCCAATTCCAGGTCAGCCTCTGGCGGGTCATCTGCGAATGCTGGGAGCGCAAAACTCAGCGCAGTCGCAAAGGCGCAGAATGCAGTTCGGGTCATGGCAGTGTGTCCAGTTTAAGCGGCGAGGTTGATGAGGCAGTGGGCTCGGCGGCGTCGTAGGGATTGAGAACATCCAGACCCGGCGTCTCCATCTCGATTTCGCTGCCTATGTCGTAATGACCGGCCAAATCGAGGATCAGGGAAAGGGCGGCGTCGTCCTCAAGCGCAAACCCGGTCGAGTCAAAGACGGTGCGAGCGCTGTGAAGTTGAGCTTGCAAGCCGGGGCGCTGAAGCAGCGCCGTTAAGTCCATGCCGATCTCATCGCGCCTCAATTGTTGGCATTCGCCCTCGCGAATGGCCTGTTCAGTAAAATCAGGGACGACAAATGCACTTTGCATGAGGTCCAGAGGCAGTTCCGTTTTTCCTGGGAAATCAGCGCCAATCGCGTTCACATGAAGGTGCGCTTTAGCATCGGCAGCGCTCGAAAAGAGCGGCCCGTCGCCAGGGGCAACAGTCGTCGCGGTGCAAATGATGTCGGCTTCGGCGAGCATGCGCTGGGTCGAGCTCGTCTCGATCCTGACGCCGGCCTTTAGACGGCCCGCAACGCGGCTGGGGAAAGAGGCCGCATGGGCAGGCTGGCTGTCATGGATCAGCACGCAGCTGAGATCGAAGACTTGGGACAGGGCGTGAAGCTGGGTTACGGCCTGGGCGCCGGCCCCGATAAGGCCGAGCGTCGACGCATCGGCCTTCGCAAGGGCTTTGGATGCGACACTGGACGCCGCGCCCGTGCGCAACGCTGTAAGCAGGCCGCCCTCGCAAATGGCAACGAGGCGACCGGTATCGGTATCCCAGCGGCCGACCATGGATTGAATTGTGGGAAGGTTTGCCCACCCCGGATTTTCAGGATGATAGCCAACCATTTTGAGGGTCACATGGTCGCTCTGTCGAAGAATAGGCATCCATTCGACCAGGCCCGGTCTGGGCGCGGTGTAGGAAAAGCCTGATCTGACGGGCACGGTGCATTTGGCCTCATCAAAGCTCACGAAGGCGGTCTCGATCGCTGCGATCATGTCCCCCATTAGGGTGTCGGCGCCGTGGGCTGAGATCAGAGTGGAAAGGTCTGCCCGCGTGAGGAGCCGCGTGGTCGCATTGCGCATCAGAACCGTCTCGTTTGATTTCCTATATTATATACGATATTGCACGACCGTAATGAATAAAATCGTTTTCAACCAGCACCGTATACGCGTCGCTTGGTCTGCATGCTGCAAGTTCTGTGCGAGACCTTCGAAGCGGTTGGGCCGGCGAGGTTGAGCGGATGGCTGAAAAACAAATTCTGTCGAGCGTCGGTTGGTCTATGGTGGGCACATGGACGAGGGCGATCATCTCGATCGTCGCCTTCATCTGGCTTGCTCGACTGTTGGCGCCGTCGGATTTCGGCGTGTTTGCCTTAACAATGCTGATCGTTGGGGCCGGGGCGCTGCTGGTGCGGGGCCCGCTTTCAGAGGCGCTGATTCAAGATCAGACCGCCTCGCAGGCTTTCATCGGGGCGACGTTCTGGGCGACCCTGGCCCTTAGCGCGGTGCTGACAGGGTGTTTGGCTATACTAGCGGCGCCTTTAGCGGCGCTATTTGGTGTTGAAGCCCTGGCACAGACCGTCCCCGCGCTCGCAGCATTGTGTCTCATTTTGGGACTCGCCTCCGTCCCTGCTGCGCTCATCATGCGGGATTTGAGATTTGACCTTCTTAACAAGATTGAGACCTTGGCTGCCTTGGTCGGCGCGAGCGTTGCCGTCGCGCTGGCCAGCATGGGCGCCGGATGGTGGAGCCTCCTTGCCGGCGAAGCGGCGAATGCACTTGCGCGCACGATTGGGGTTTGGATCACACATCCTATTACCCCTGGCCTGCCCCGACCGGCCGGTTGGCCTAAGGTGGCGGCCCTGAATTGGGGCTCAGCGGGCACCTGGTCGCTCAAATTTGTATCGCAGCAAATCCCGCGCGGCATTGTTGGCGCCGGGCTCGGGGCGGCGACCCTTGGGCTCTTTGTGTTTGCAGAGCGCCTGTTTGAACGTGCAGCTGGCCTTCTACTCCAGCCCATAGGCGCGGTGGCCCTAAGCGCTGTGTCCCGAACCCAGTCGGACAGGTCCGCCCTCCATGAAATTCTGCGAAAGGGCTTTCAAGCAGCCAGCCTGTTATGCGCACCGGCCTTTCTCGGCCTGGCTGCGATCGCGCCCGTCCTTATCCCGCTCGTCTTCGGCTCGAAATGGCAGGACGCCGTCCTACCGGCGCAAATTATCCTGTTGATTGGCCTGCGCGGCGCTCTGGAGGCCTACACGATTTCGATCCTTCGAGGCTTAGGACACCAAGGCACGCCTGTAGTGTTGCTCGCCATAGAGGTGGTGGCACTAGGCGGCATCCTACCCTTTGTGATCCCATTTGGCCTCACCGCCATCTGCGCAGCGATCCTCTGCGTGAATTTGGCTTTGGTGCCCTTAGGCATGGTCTTGGTTTCAAGAGCATCCGGGTTTTCGGTTGGCGACCAAATGAAGGCAAGCGGGCCTGCAGTGCTCGCTGCGTGCGCCATGGCGGCCCTGGTCTCGTGGACCCTATGGGCGTCGCAAGGCGCGGTGCTCGACGCTGCGCGGCTCCCCCTCTCGGTAGGCGTCGGTGTGGTGAGTTTCATCGGCTTTTACAGGGTGCTGGCACCTGCAACCGCCCGAAGCATGGTCGAGACGGCTCGGACCTGGCTCGGCGCTGCGCGCCAGCGGGCCTCATAGAGCCGTTCGCGGAGGCAAGGATTTTGCAGCTTTCGCGACACGCCCCCAACAGAATGAGCGATCCATGTTCCGTTTCGTACTAGTCAGCTTGCTCGCCGCGTTTGTTGCCGCTGAGGCAGCCGCCCACCGGTTGAATGAAAGCTATGTCTACTTCAACGTGACCGACACCAGTCTGGCTGGTCGCGTCGAAGCCACGCTCACCGATATCAACAAGGTCATCCCGATCGACGCCAATGGCGACGGGGTGTTGACCGGCGCGGAGTTCGAAGCGCGCCAAGATGAAATCCTCGCCTATTTCGCCGAGCGACTGACGCTGTCCATTGAGGGCATCATCCAGCCTGAGCAGTTCACCACCACCACCTTTCTCGAGATCGACGTCGACACCTTTGCCCTCATGCAATTCGAGGTGCCCAGCATCACCGATACGCCCGACGGTGTGGAGATGGAGTATCGGTTTCTGTTCGACACAGTGGAGCCGACCCATCGCGGATTTGCCCTCATCGAAAGCAATACGCGCACGGGCGTAGAGAACAATGAAGCTCAGTTTTCACTGATCTTCGGCCCAAGCGACGGCGCCCAAACGCTTAGCCTGATCGGCCGGCCTGGCTTCGAGATTTTCATGGAGTTCATCCGCCACGGCATCTGGCACATTTGGATCGGTTACGATCACATCCTCTTCTTGATCGCGCTCTTGCTGTCTTCGGTCATGATCAGGCGCAATGGGATTTGGGCGCCCGCCGACACTTTTGGAGACGCGTTTTGGACCGTCGTGAAGATCATTTCTCTCTTCACCGTCGCCCATTCCATCACGCTCAGCCTTGCTGCCCTCGGCGTGGTGACGCTTTCGGTCACCCTGGTTGAAGCGATCATCGCCATCTCCATCGCGATCGTAGCCTTGGACAACATAATTCCCCGGTTTCATCACCGCGCGTGGGTTGTGGTGTTTGCTTTTGGCCTCTTCCACGGGTTCGGGTTCGCCAATGTGCTGGAACCGCTCGGAGTCGACCAAAACTCGAAGCTTGTGGCGCTCGCCGGCTTCAACATCGGCGTCGAAATCGGACAGATCGTTATAGTTGCGGCAGTTTTTCCGCTTCTGTTCTTGATCCGCAGGTGGCAGCTTTATCCAATGTTAATTCTACGACTTGCCTCAGCGGCGCTCATCGCGATCGCTCTGTTCTGGTTTGTCGAGCGGACCTTTGACGTTTTCGGCAACGTCAGCGGGGCGCTTTTCGGATGGATCGGGTGACCAAAGCGTGATGCGGCGTTTGTTCGATACGATTGACCATTGGGCGGTCGAGGCTGGCGAGCGAGAGGCGTTTCGATGTGGTGGCCGCTCAATAACATACCGCGCATTGTCCCAGGCGACAGATCGATTTGCTTGCCGCCTTCTCGCCGAAGGGATTACGCCAGGCGCGCGGATTGGACTGTTCATGTTCAAATCGCTCGAAAGCGTGATCGCGCTGTATGGCATCATGAAGGCTGGCTGCGCCTATGTCCCGCTCGATCCAAACGCGCCTGAAGACAGGCTGAAGCGCATCGTGGCTGAGTGCCGCTTGTCTGGACTTGCCATCCATCCAGCCACCGCCAAACGCGCCAACCTGTTTGCGCAGGGCGAAGGATCACTTGCCGTTTTCGGCGCTGAGGCCGAGTTTTGGGAGACACTCGGAGCGCGTGATGCGAACGTGGTATCTCTACCCACACCATCCCCGACAGACCTTGCCTACATCATGTTTACGTCCGGCTCGACGGGCACGCCAAAGGGCATCCAGCACACCCACCATAGCGGTCTCGCTTACGCGCGCATGGCCGCCAGCCTCTACGGCCTCACGCCCGACGATCGCCTTGGCAACCACTCGCCATTCCACTTTGACATGTCGACATTTGAGGTGTTCGCCGGGCCCGTCGCTGGCGCCTGCAGCGTCTTGATCCCGGAAGCACATGCGCGCCTCCCCGCAAGTCTTTCCCAATTGGTTGAAGCTGAAAAGCTGACGGTTTGGTACTCAGTACCGTTCGCCATCTCGCAACTCGTCGATCACGGCGCCCTCGCCCAGCGCAATATCTCGGCCTTGCGATGGGTGATCTTTGGCGGCGAACCGATCCAAACGCGCTATCTGCGCGCCCTCGCGAAACACGCGCCGAGGGCCCGTTTCAGCAATTCCTATGGTCCGGCTGAGGTAAACCAGTGTACGTATTTCCATGCGAGCGCGCAGGATATCGAGTTATTAGAGAAGTTGCCGTTAGGGGGTCCCTGCCCCCACGCTGAGCTTAAGCTTGTCGACCATGATGGGCAGGACGCTGACCGGGGCGAGCTTCTCGTAAAGACTGAAGCAATGATGCGCGGATACTGGGGTAGCGCCCAGGCCGATGGCGAAGTCTTCTGCGAAGAGCGAAGCGGTCGCTGGTATCGCACAGGGGACCTTGTTGAGCGGCAGCCAGGGGGCGAGCTCGTTTTCCTCGGGCGGCTGGATCGCCAAGTAAAACTGCGTGGGCACCGGATCGAGCTTGAGGAGGTCGAGGCCGTTCTTTCCGAGCTCAACGGCGTTGTTGACGCCTGCGCCGCCGTGCGAGCGGACCAAGCAACGCTCTGCGCGTTTGTCCAAATCGAAGACGGCGATGGACCGAGTGCCCAGTCCCTCAGGGCCTACGCAGGCAAGCATTTGCCGCGCTATGCGTGCCCATCTGAGTACATTTTTACCGATACATTCCCACGCACCGCATCCGGAAAAATCGACCGCGCCGCGCTGGCAAAGACATTGGAGGCTCCATGCCCATGAACCCGCAAATCGGGGACTTCATCACCCAAACGCTTTTGGGCGGCGCCGAGGTCGAGGACACCGAGGACCTTTTGCTCTCTGGGCAAATCGACTCCCTAGGTGTGATGCGGCTTGTTGCTTTTATCGAGCAAACCCTTTCGATCACCGTCCCTCCCGAGGATGTCGTCATTGAGCATTTCCAATCCTTGGCGGCGATCGAAGCCTATCTAGAGACGCGAACGATGAGATGACGACCCAGCGGCGCGTTCTGCTCGATGGGATACCCCTGACCCGAAGCCAGAAGATGATCTGGACAGGGCAACACCTCAATCCAGATGCGCCGCTCTACAATATGGGCTGGCGGATAGACCTCAACTTCGCGGTCGACCCGACGCTTTTCACGGCTGCCTTCGACCACGTGGCCGCCTCGGTGGATGCCCTACGCCTCGTCGTGACCGGCCCGCCGAGCGCCGCGCGCCAGCGCCTCCTTGATGCCGCGCCCAATGGCGTCGAGCAGATTGACCTTAGCGCAGAGACCGAGCCGAGCGCAGCGGCAGACCAGTTGATCAACGCGAGAATTGCGGGAACGCTGGATCTCGCCAAATCGACCTATGACGCTGCGCTGTTGAAACTCAATCAGGACCACTGGGTCTGGTATTTCAATCAGCACCACATCGCGTCGGATGCCTCATCAGCCGCGCTGATCTTTGAGGATGTCGCCGCCGCATATGCAGCGCTTGAGCGGGGCGATCCGCGACCCGGCCTCGAGCGCCCCGCCTTCCTCGACCATGTGTCGGCCCAAAACCGCACCGATGGCCCCATCGAAGGCGACCCCCAGCCCGCCATGCGCGACGATCGGGTGTCTTTTTATGGCCGGCCCTCCGCCAGCCAAACCCCAGGCTCGATCCGCGTGCCCCTCAAGGGCGGCCAGAACATGGCCGGGGCCCTAGCGGGCCTCGCCAGCACACCGCCGTTTCGAATGCTGAGCACGGACATGGCCAAGTTTACGCTCTGGCTGACCGCGTTCGCCGCCTATCTCCACCGCATTTCGGGAGATGAGCGCATTACCCTGGGCGCGCCGGTGCACAACCGCGCGAGCGCGGCAGCAAAGCGAACGGCGGGACTCCTCATTGAGCTATTCCCGATCACGCTCAATCTGGACGAAGACGACACATTTTTATCGCTGCATTCCAAAGCCAAAGCAGGCGTAATCACCCACCTCAAATCGGCGCTGCCAGGGACGACCTCACCGGGCGCTTTGCGCAAGTTTCATGCGGTGTTGAACTATATCCCGGCCCGGTTTGGAGACTTTGCCGGGCGCCCGGCCCAGATTTCATGGCGCCATTGCGGGGCAAATGATCCCGCCCACACACTCAGACTGCATGTCCATGATTTTGACGAAACCGGACCGCGCCCAGAATTAGACATCAATAAAGGCGCGTTCGATCCCGTCGTTCGGAGCGCAGCGTCGGGCCACCTCTCGGCAATGGTCAACGCCCTCATCAGTAACCCGGAAACCCGCATCGGCGACGTTTCGATGTGCACCGATGAGGAAGCCAAACATCTTGTAGCTGTTGGCGAAGGCGCGGCCTCACGGCAGCCAGACGATCTCTCGCTGATTCTGCAAGCCAAAGCGGGCGCCCAGCCCGATGCGCCGGCTCTGCGGTGCGGCGAAGAAGTCATCACCTATCGTGCACTGAGCGAGGCCGTGGATGGCTTCGCCGCGGCACTGGCCGAGCAAGGGGTGGCGCCAGGCGAGCGGGTATGTCTTCATGCAAAGCGGTCGATTGACCTGGTGATCGCGGTCTACGGGGCGCTCAAGGCGTGCGTGTGCCTTGTTCCTATACCGGCCGACACGCCGGAGCTGCGCCTGCGCGACCTTGCCGCCACATCGGGAGCGACACTGATCGTTGCAGATACCGCCTGTGCGGCGGCAGCCGCCACGACGGGCATCCCGGTTTTGCCAATCTCAACGCGCACTGCCCCGCGATCGGCGCCGCCGCAGCCATCTGATGAGGCGCCGGCCTATTGCATCTTCACATCGGGCTCTACCGGCGCGCCTAAGGGCGTTGTCGTCTCGCGGGGCGCCCTGAACCGTTATGCGGCTTGGGCTGCGCGCACCTATGCCAATGGTCTTAAAGGCAATATGGCCCTTTTTTCCTCAATCGGGTTCGACCTCACCCTTACGTCTTTTGTTCTGCCAATCTGTACCGGCGGCAGCATCTCAATCTATCCAGAGACGGCCGGGCGCGGAGATCTAGCGGTCCTTGATGTGTTCACCGACGACCGTGTTGAGATTGTGAAACTCACGCCCGCACACCTGGCCGTTGTCTGCGCCGAGGCGCTGCCCGCCGGGGCAATCAAGACTCTGATCCTCGGTGGCGAGGCCTTGACCACCGCCCTGGCCCATAAGGCGCTCACCGCCGTCTCGAAAGATCTCTCGATCTACAATGAATACGGCCCGACAGAGGCGACAGTCGGATGCATGGTTCATCGCTTCGATCCGAAGCTCGACACCGAAAGCACCGTGTCGATCGGCCTTCCCGCCGACGATGTCTCCCTGCATGTCTTAAGCAACGGCGGGACACGCCAACCTGTCGGCGTGGCGGGCGAGCTGTACATTGGCGGGCCGCGCCTCGCTGAGGGCTATCTCGACAGGCCTGATCTCACCCGGGAACAGTTCAAGGTCATAGCTGAGGTATCTGACGGCCGGCTCTATGCGACCGGTGACAAGGCCCGTATCGATCCCGATGGCCGCTTCACTTACCTCGGACGGGTGGATGACCAGGTAAAGGTCAATGGCGTAAGGATTGAGCCGGGCGAGGTGGAAGCCGCGATCCTATCGATCCCTGGTGTCTCCCAGGCGGTGGTCGGCCTGTCTGGGCCCCGTGCCGCTTGCGACGCGGCCGGGAGGGCCTGCAGCGAGTGCGGCCTCAGCCCTGCGTATCCTGGAGCCGACATTGATCAGGAAGGCGTCTGTTCAATTTGTCGAGGCTACGAGGCCTATAAACACCGGGCTGACAGCTATTTCTCAACCCCCGAAAACCTTCGCACTGCGATTGGGGAAGCCGCCGCGCGAAGGCGTGGCAAGTTCGATGTCGTCGTCCTCTTAAGTGGCGGAAAAGACAGCACTTATGCGCTTTACCGAACGGCCGAGATCACGCCGGATATCCTCGCCCTCACTCTGGACAATGGCTACATTTCAAACGGCGCTAAAGACAATATCCGACGCGCCGCTTCGGACCTGGGGATTGAGCATAGATTTCTCACTACGTCGGCCATGGATGCGATCTTTGTCGACAGCCTCACTCTCCACTCCAATGTCTGCAATGGATGTTTCAAGGCGATCTATACGCTCGCTCTGCAAACCGCGATGGATGAGGGCGTCGGCGCAATTGTAACCGGCCTTTCCCGTGGCCAATTCTTTGAGACGCGGCTCACGGCCGAACTCTTCCAGGCGAAAACGCCGGCGCCGGGGGAAATCGACGAATTGGTCCACCAGGCGCGCAGGGCGTATCACCGCACCCCAGACGCCGTCACCCGCATGATTGATGCTCCAGATGTCCGCAGTGGGATTGCGCTCGACGAAGTGGAATTCATCGACTTTTACCGCTATGTGGATGTGCCCCTTGAGGAAATTTATGCGTTCCTTGGGTCGCGCGCGCCGTGGATCAGGCCGTCGGATACAGGCCGGTCCACGAACTGTCTCATCAATGACGCTGGGATTTTCATCCATAAAGCCCGAGAGGGCTATCACAACTACGCCCTGCCCTACAGCTGGGACGTTCGCCTGGGCCACAAGACCCGGCGCGAAGCAATGGACGAGTTGGACGATGATATCGACGAGGCGAAAGTAAGCGATATCCTGCGCGATATCGGCTATGAGATGCCGGGAAACGAGGGACGCTTGAGCGCCTGGTTCGTCTCTGAGCCGGCCATTGATGTTGCCAGCGTTCGCCGAGAGCTGGGGCGGCGGCTCCCGGCCGCGCTTATCCCCGATGCCCTGATGCGGGTGGACGCGTTGCCATTATCTAAGAACGGCAAGATCGACACCAGCCGTTTGCCCACGCCGCCACGGACAAGATTTATCGAGGGGATCGACACCACACCACCAGCCAATGACAGCGAGGCCCGATTACTCGGCATTTGGACATCGGTGCTGGAGGCGCAAGAGTTCGGGGTTGAGGCTAATTTTTATGATCTGGGCGGCGACTCGATCGCTGCGATCCAGATCGCGAGCCAAGCGCGCGAGGGAGGCCTTTCGGTCGCTGCCGTGGATGTCTTCCAACACCAAACAGTCCGGGCCCTAGCGCAGGCCAGCGCCGGTGTTTCTGCCAGCGAAAAAGAGCCCGTCCGGCAGCGCCCGAAGACGCGCGTGTCCAGCCGCGACATGACCGCGCTCAAGGCAGCGCTCGCGAAGAAAAAGAACTGACGCTCGATGTCGGAACTGCACAATGTCGAAAACATCTATCCGCTCTCGCCTAGCCAGGCAGGGATGTTGTTCCACGCCATAGGCGGGACAGCGCAGCCTGGGGACTATGTCGGGCAAGTCAGGCTGACCTTGAAAGGTCCGCTTGACCTGGAAGCGTTCCAGGCCGCTTGGAACAAGGTCATCGCTGGCCGCGATGCGCTTCGCGCTGCGTTTATCTGGGAGGGGCTTGAAACCCCCCTCCAGGCGATCCGCACCGAGGTAGACCCGGAATGGTCGAACACCGACCTCAGCGCTTTGCCGCGCGACGAACAGGACAGGCGATTGAACACGCTCGCGGCAACCGAGCGGCTTTCGCCTATAGACCTGGCAGCCGCGCCCCTAATGCGCTTCGCATGCGCCCGACTCGGTGGCGAGCGCCACTGCCTCATCTGGACCTGTCACCACCTTATCAGCGATGGCTGGAGCCATGGCTTGCTTCTGAGGGAAGCGCTCGGGCGCTATGCCGCCGCTCGAAAAGGCGGTCTCTACAGCGAGCGGTCGGCAACCGATTTCGGCGGCTTTCTCGCCTGGCGAGAGACCCGCGATGAGAGCGCCGATGCCGCTTTCTGGACCCGCTACCTGCACGGCCTGGAAGCGCCAACCGTTTTTGGCCGCCCCGCACAAGCGCCGAACACGCGCGAAAAAGCACGTGAAACCTGCCTTGTGAGCGCGCAGCTCTACGCTCGGGTGACCGCTGCGGCGCGCGAACTGCGTGTCACGCCCAACGCCTTTCTTCTTACAGCCTGGGGGATTTGCCTGAGGCGGCACATGGGGGCTGAGGATGTCGTTTTCGGCGCCGTAACCTCAGGGCGTCCCGCCGAACTTCCAGGCGCGATGGATGCCGTAGGCGCCTTTGTTTCAACCAATCCGGCTCGCCTCAAAGCAACGCCGAGCGACACGTTTTCAGGTCTCGTTCGCCGCATGCAAAGCGACATCGAAGAACGCCAGCGCCATCAGTTTGCAAGCCTAGCCGATATCCAATCGTGGAGCCCTCTGGGCATCGGCCAGAGCCTGTTTGACACGGTGTTTGTCTTCGAGAACTACCCCAACACCCAAGCCGAGTCGTTGGACCTGGAGATCATCGAACAGGAGGCCCGCGACCAGAGCGAATACGCCCTTGCGCTTCTCCTGCGACCGGGCGATGGGCTCGCTTTGGAGGCGATCTACGATCCGGCCCGTGTCGAGCACGCGCGCGTCTCACTTTTGCTGGCCTACTTCTGCGAAGCCCTTGGTGTATTCTGCGACGCACCGGACGCGCTTTTGTCGAGCACATCGCTTGGCGGCGACCAAGCGATCGCCGCAGCCGAGGCCTTTGGCCGGGGCCCGGTGCTTGCCTCTTCGTTCGCCCCGGTCGAGACCGCGATCGGAAACATCTCGGCGGAGAAACCGCGCGCGACCGCACTCTCCTTCAAGAAGACAACCCTTACTTATGAGGCGCTTCAAGCCCGGGTCAGAGAGATCGCAGCAATCCTCAACGGCAAAGACATAACGGCCGGCGACCGGATCATCATTGCCGTTCCACGCGGCCCTGACGCAGTGTGCGCAATGTTGGCCGCTTTGCGCATCGGCGCGGCGTACGTCCCCATCGATCCGACGTATCCCGGGCCCCGGATCACCGCCATTGCCAAAAGCGCCAAGGCGGCGTTGGCGCTTGTCTGCCCGGAGACAACCCACCTCCCCCTCGGCGATATCGAAATATGCGCCCTCGATGGCGCCGTCCCCTCAGATGCGATCATATCGCCTGCCGATCGTATCGCCGAACGCCCCGCCTATGTGATCTTCACATCTGGCTCCAGCGGCGCGCCTAAAGGCGTGGTCGTAAGCCAAAGTAATCTTTGGGCGTCGACAGCAGCCCGCACGCAATTCTATGGCGCGGCCCCCCGAGTGTTTTTGCTTCTCTCATCGCTGGCCTTCGACAGTTCTGTGGCCGGCCTTTATTGGACCCTCGTCGAAGGCGGACACCTGGTCCTTTCTGAGACCCGGGCCGAACAAGACCCGAAAGCCCTCGGCGCCCTGATCCGGGACAAAAAGGTCACGCACCTACTCTGTTTGCCTGGGCTTTGGGACGCCCTGCTTGAAGCCGTTGCACCTTCTGATCTGGCCAGCCTCGACACCGTCATCCTTGCCGGCGAGGCCGTGGCCGCGTCGGTCGTTGCGCGCCATCGCGGGACACTGCCCGGCGTGCGCCTGGTCAATGAATACGGGCCAACCGAAGCGACGGTCTGGTGCACCGCGGCCGATCTGACCAACCACGACACGGGCCTTACCCCACCGGTTGGGCGACCGATCCCAGGCGCATCAATCTGCGTGGCCGACGTCGACGGGGCCCCGGCGCCGGCCGGTATTCCCGGCGAAATCATGGTCGGCGGCCAAGGCGTCGCCCTTGGCTATCTTGAGCGGCCTGAAGCCACAGCGAAGGTGTTTTCTGGCAAGGCCGAGGAGCCGGAAAGGCGCTTCTATCGAACCGGCGATATTGGAATGTGGGACGCTGGCGGGTCGCTCCATTACCTTGGGCGAGCTGACCGCCAGGTCAAAATCCGAGGACACCGAATTGAGTGCGCGGAGGTAGAGGCCGCTCTGACCGAAATGCCCCAGGTGGACGCTGCATTTGTCTTCCTGGAAGACAGCAACGGACCGAAACGTTTAGCGGCCCTGGTGGAGGCGGAGCGCGCCCCGAGCCGGGCCGAACTGATGGCCCGGCTGCCTGGTGCGATGTGCCCCGATCCAATCCTTGCCGTTGAGAACATCCCGCGTCTTCCGAACGGCAAGCGCGACGGAAACGCGGCATCATCGCTCATCCGCGCTGCTTCAGCTCAGCACGGGCCGGGCCTTGCACCTGCGTCAAAACTGGAGGCAACTCTGATCGAGATCTGGTCGGAATGCCTCGGCCGAGACGACGTGTCGCCGACGGATAATTTTTTCGATCTGGGTGGAGATTCCCTCCTGAGCATTCGGCTGGCTTCCATCGCCAAACGGCACGGACTGTCCCTCGTGCCCCATGACGTCTTCGATTTTCCCACCGTGCGAGAACTTGCAAGCCGCCTCGCGCGAGACGATGAAACGAGCTTAAGCGCGCTGGGAGACAACCGCGTCGCCGTTGCGAACGCAGCAGGCATCGGCCCTTCGTTTTTCATGGTCCATGGCCGTAAACGCATGTTCTCCAACCTTGCGGCGTGCCTCGCGCCACAACACCGGCTCGGTTTCCTGTTCGGTCATTGGGAAGATGCAGACCTGGCGCCGGGCCAAACGATCGAGGGGCTGGCCGAGGCTGCCTTGGGCGAACTGAAGGCCTTTCAGCCTGAAGGGCCCTACCACCTAGGCGGTTACTCCACAGGCGGGATGATCGCACTGGAAATGGCCCAGCGGCTCGTCGCTGGCGGGGACGCTGTCGCACTCCTGTTTCTCCTCGACCCCCCGGCAGCCACCACCCTTCGAGAAGAGGCACCGCAGGGCGCTGCTGCGGACGCCGACGACCTGGCGTTCACCTTCAGTCAGAAGTTTCGCAAACACGCGCGAAAAATCCTCACCGTTGGCGCACGCGACCTGCCAGCCTATGCCGGCGAACGCGTGTCTCGCGTGTTCGAGCTCTATGGTCGCAACCCTGCGCGCGCAGCGCTGGTGACTGGTTTCCGGCGGCTCGGCCAGCCTGTCCCTATGGGCGCTCGGCACCCCTATATCCTGAATGTTTACAATGCAGCTTTCGCAAGATACCGGCCGAAGACCTACCTCGGCCAAACACTGATTGTCACGACCCCAGCCAACCTTCCAGACAAGGGCATGCCCTATTGGTGGCGAGAGACATTCCCCGAACTGGCTGTGGAGACGATCGAAGCCAATCACATCTCGATCCAACTCGATCAAACCGTACTCGATAATTGGGCGGAGCGTCTGCGCCGTGCCTTGGGACCGCAAGACGATTAAGCCCCACCTCTCACATCGGGCCCTGGTACGCCTCGCCGTTGAGTTGGATGCGTGCTCGCCTTCCCTTGGCCTCCATGGCGATTGAGCAGGCAAAGCCCTCCAAGACCGAGAAGGTGGCGAACGCCCAATCACGAGAGTCTGCTTGCGCCCCGCTAAGATCTGCGGACACGCGCTTTCGCAGGTCGATCGTGAAATTGGTGGCATCAAGACCGAGGCGCAGGCCGAGCCCAATGGCTTTCGCAAACGCCTCTTTCAGGGTCCAAAGCTCCATCGCAACCACGCCCTGGTCGCGCGCTGAAAGCTTCGTAAGATGGGTGTATTCGGAAGGGTGATAATGCGCCCGGGCATGGGCGCGCGGCGCTGAAATCCGGTCAAAGGCTTCCACGTCGATGCCAACCGGGATGCCGGCAACGGCGCAGGCCACCAGGCCCATCGAGTGGCTTATCGAAAAGTGGATCGGGATTTGGCTGGGGCCAGCAAGCCGAGGTTGGCCCGTCGCCATGACCGCTAATGAGATTTCCTCGGGTGGGAGCCCTAGGCGCGCCCCGATCATACGCCGGATCAATCGGCGCCCCGTCAGAAACTCCGCCCGGCGAGATGGATTCTTCATCTCGCGCGCGCGGCGATGTTCCTCTTCGCTGACAAGCCGGTTGCCGGAGCGCTCACCATCCGCCGCAAAATCGGTGGCGCGGCGCGTTTCAATCTGGATCCATGCAGGCTCGGTCACGTGGTGAGCAGCCGGTTTATGGTTTGCTCAAGCACGCGGTCGTCGCGGTAACGCTCCAGGCGCTCGGAAGCCTGCGCCAATCTATTGGCGATGTCTTGGGATGCCACCACGCGGTCAAGCCGGGCGAGCAGAGCTTCAGCGCCATCTTGAGGGTCGCCGACCTCACCGAAGCCGTTCCAAGCAACCCGGGCACCATTGCCAGGCATATCGGTGACCGATTGAGGGTAGACGATCATTGGCACCTTGGCCTGTACGCACTCTTCAATGGTGTTAATCCCGCCATGAATGATGGCGGCGTCGGCGCGTTCAAGGATACTGGTTTGTGGCGCCCAGTCGATCACACGCACATTGCTCGGCGGCGGTAGGAGATCGGGCGCTGGACGGCCTCCCAGAGAGAACACCAGATGCCAGTCCGGCCGTTGGCTAAGGGCTTCAAACACGGCAGCGACCAGGTTCGGGCTAGCCGTAAAGAAGGAGCCAAAGCCGGCGTAGACAAGCGGCCTGCCGGTGGTCATGAACTTCTCCAGCCAGGGAACATCATCATCAGCGGGCGATATCATTGGGCCAACAAACGTTGATCCTGTGACGGGAAGCCGTGGATAATCGAGCTCAGCGGCATGCAGGGTAAGGATTGGAATGTTCCGGTAGGAAAATGGATACAGCCAGGATTGGAAGTCGATTTCAGCCTTGATTTCGAGGCCATTGTTGCGGGCAAGCGTCAACAAGCTCGTTCGCCAATCGGCGCCGGCCTCGCGCGCCCATTCGCGAAGTGCGCGGCGCTTTTTGGCGCCCTGATATCTTCGCCAGGCACGTTTGGCTTGCCGGCCTGCGTCGGCGGCGTCTGGCGAAATAGGCAGATGCAGCGGCAGGGTGGCGCTGCGCGGGTCAATCTCAAGCCAGGTGTTCAGCAGCGCCAGTCTTCGTCCCTGGGCGCGGAGGGGCAGGATATGCTGGTGGAGTTCAAGGTCGACCAGGATCAGATCAGGGGCGGTGCGGTCGACCAAATCGAGCACGAATTGAGTGTTGAAGCTCTTTATCGCGGCTGCCTGACGCTCCCGCCGCCGCCACCACCTTGCAAGACTCGCTCTTCCGCTATCAGCTTCAATAAACGCGTTGAAACCACTGGCTGGGAGGAGCACATCTCCGTCCTCAGAGTGTGAGGCCGTTCTGCTTGTCGCAAAGGTGACCTCGTGGCCACCTTGCCTCAACCGGTCACAGAGCACCTGCGCAGATGCATACAATCCCGCCAACTCGCCAACGATGCAAAGTATCTGGCTCAGAACTGCGCTCCTAAAACGTCGCATTGTATGCAGCCGAAAAGACGTGGCCGATAGGGCAGCGGAATTGCAAGCCTGCCAAGCCGGGCGCCCAGACTATTGAGGTTTCAGCGATGCATTTTGATTTGACCGAAGAGCAAACGGCGCGCCAGACCGGCGCACGCGCGTTCGCCGAAGCCAAGCTGAGCGAAGGTCTCGTTGACCGCGACCGCGCGGGCGCGACAAGCGCCGAGGACTGGCGCGCCCATTGGAAGGCGGCCGGCGAGTACGGCGTCTTCGCCCTGTGCGGACCCAAAGCCTATGGCGGCGAGGAGCTTGATATCTTGACCACGGTCATCGTGCTTGAAGCGATCGGCTACGGCTGCCGGGACAATGGGCTGACGCTTGGCCTCAACGGGCAGCTTTGGGCTGTTCAAGAACCGATCGAGGCGTTTGGCACCGAGGCCCAGAAGGCCGCATACTTACCGGCAATGATGCGCGGCGACCTGGTGGGCGCCCATGCGATGACTGAGCCGGCATCGGGATCGGACGCCATGGCCATGGCCACGGTCGCAGAGCGCGACGGCGCCGACTACATCCTGAATGGTGAGAAAACCTATGTCGGCATGGCGCCTGGCTGTGACATGGCGATTGTATTTGCCTCTACGCGTCCCGATCGCGGCCCTTGGGGTGTGAGCGCTTTCTTGGTCGACGCCGATACGCCGGGCTTCCACAAACTCGAAACGCAGGAGAAAATGGGCCTTCGGACATCTCCGATGGGACGCCTCGGCTTCGAAAACTGCCGTGTCCCCGAAAGCGCGCGGCTCGGCCGCGAAGGCGCCGGCGGCGCGATCTTTCAACACTCGATGGAGTGGGAGCGCCGCTTGATCTTCACGAGCCATATCGGCGCCATGGCCCGCCAGGTGGAGCTTTGTTACGCCTTTGCGAAGTCCAGGGAAGTCTTCGATAAACCGATCTTGCAGCACCAGTCGGTATCGAACCGCCTCGCCAATATGAGCCTGCGCCTAGAGACCTCGCGTCTGCTCCTCTACAAGGCCGCCTGGCAATTGGACAACGATATCCACAGCCGTGTCGACGCGGCGATGGTGAAACTGCACCTTTCAGAAGCTTTCGTAGAATCCAGCCTGGACGCAATCCGCATCCATGGCGGGGCTGGCTATCTCACCGATACCGGGATCGAGCGCGACCTCCGCGATGCCCTCGGCGGCGTGATCTATAGCGGCACATCCGACATCCAGCGCCAACTGATCGCAGCCCTTTCATCCTAGGCTTCGTCGCGCGACTCCGCCCACAAATCGTCTGCAACAGGCCGGCCCTGATAGGTAATCGAAGGGCCCGCACGCCCGCGAACATCCGATGGGCCTCTGGCGCGCTCGGCGCTCTGTCCGGCTTGAACGGGCCGGGAAGCTATGCGACCGAGGCATCACTCGCTGACGAGGGTTCAACGATGCCGGTGATCCCGGGAGCATACGCCTACACCGGCTTGGAAGCGGTCCGCTGGGACAAGCCGTTGCTTGAAGCACTCATTGAGGAAAGCGATCGCATTGGCGCACAACGCGTGCTGATCGTCGCGTCCCCCTCGCTTCGCAGCTCGTCCAATCAGGTTGACCTGCTGGCGGAGAGGCTCGGCGATCGGTGTATTGGCATCTTCGACGAGCTGCAGCCTCATACACCGATCCCGTGTGCGCGCGCGCTGCACTGCATGGCCAAAGACTGCGCGGCGGACCTCCTCGTCACCCTGGGCGGCGGGACGCCGATTGACACGTCTAAAGTGGTGCTGGCCATGTTGGCCGCTGGCGTAAGCGACCCCATGGCGGTCGCCGACCAACGCAATGGTTGGACACTGCCGCCGATACGGCAAATCGCATGTCCGACGACGCTTTCGGGCGCGGAATACTCCGATGTTGCCGGGCTGACCGATCCGGACACCCGGATTAAACACATGGTCATGGGGCGCGGCATCGGCCCAGCCGTGGTGGTGCTCGACCCCAAAATGGCGGCGCAGACGCCGGTCGACCTTTGGACCTCGACGGGTTTGCGTGCGGTTGACCATGCAGTTGAAACAATTTGCTCAATAGCGCCCACGCGATACACGTCCCTCCTGGCCCTTGGCGCGCTTGAAGCCTTGCCCAGTGCGCTCCGGGCAAGCGCCGGGAACCCAGCTGATCCCCAAAGCCGCCTTGAGGGGCAGCTTGCCGCCTGGATGGCGTCAGCGGGCCTCAACCGAACCCCCTATGGCGCCAGCCATGGCATCGGCCACCAGCTCGGCGCTGTCGCAGGCGTGCCCCATGGCTTGTGTTCCTGCACGGTCCTGCCGGCCGTGTTGGATTGGAACCTGGGGCACACGGTCAAAGCCCAGGCCGAGATCGCCCGCGCGCTATCAAGCCGGGCGGCGGCGGGCGGCGTGCGCCAACTGGTGGCCGACTTGAAGCTGCCATCGCGCCTGTCGGATGTGGGCGTGAAACGCGACCAGCTTGTCGAGATCGCGCAAAAGTCGGTCCCCAATCGCTGGGTCCGCGCGAACCCGCGCCCGATACAATCGCACCGAGATATCCTGGAAATCCTCGAAGCCGCCTTTTGACCAGAACAGGTGCAAGGCCACCACGGCTCAGCTCAGGTGAGATCCTAAAAGCAGGTCTCAAAATCAAATGGTGGGCGGTACTGGGATCGAACCAGTGACCCCTACGATGTCAACGTAGTGCTCTACCGCTGAGCTAACCGCCCGCCAAAGAAGGCCGCGTGATCGCTTATTGGTGCGGTGGGGTCAAGCGCTGTTGCATCGCCTTGGCCTCGCTCGCGCATCCATCACATGCGCTTAGCTGACGATTTTCGTTCCGGCGTCCGGGATGCAGCGCTTGGGCTGCGGCCATGGCCATGGCGACGGTCCCTTGCGCGCTTCGCTAAGCCGCCATCACCCGGTCAACCTCATCAACGATCTCGCGCAAATGGAAAGGCTTGGAGAGCACTTTGGCCCCCGCAGGCGTTGGTGCCCCTGATGCCAGGGCAACCGCCGCAAACCCGGTTATAAACACGATCTTCATGGCCGGATCTAATTCGGCGCCGCGGCGCGCAAGCTCTATGCCGTCCAGACCCGGCATGACAATATCGGTGAGCAAAAGATCAAAGACCTCTCGCTCCAGGGCCTCCAGCGCACCTTCGCCATCGGCATAGTCTTGGACATCATGACCTGCCCGGCGCAAGGCGGCTGCAAGGAATGCGCGCATCGAATCGTCGTCTTCCGCCAGGAGAATTTTCGTCATTGCTGTGTCGATGCCCTTTGCCGCCTATATCGCAACTATGTTGATTTGAGTAAATTGACCATGAACGCATCGAAACGCGCCCTTGACGGATCACGGAATTCACAAGCCAATGAAACGATGAGCCTAGCTGATCCTCTTCCAACGCCAGGCGCGTCCAATACCGGTGTAGAGCCCCAGGCCGCGCTGGAAACGCTCTATCCCTTTCCATTCGACTACTCCGCCCCGTCGGCGCCCAACCTGCCGCTGATCTTCGCTTCACCCCATTCGGGGCGCGTGTATCCCGATGCCTTACGAGACGCGCTTTGCGTGCCGCTGATCGACCTGAAGCGTACCGAAGACGCGTTTATGGATGAACTTATCGCCTCTGCGCGCAGCTTTGGTGCCGGGCTGCTCACGGCGCGCTACGCCCGCGGCTTTGTCGATCTCAACCGCGACCCGCTTGAGCTTGACCGGCGGATGTTTGACGGACCGCCGCCCCGCCGGTGCGCTGAGCCAGGCCCCCGGGTCGAGGCCGGGCTGGGATGCATTCCCCGGGTTGGCGCTCGAGGGCACACAATCTACGCGCGGCGTCTCGGTGCAGCAGAAGCGGAGGCGCGCCTACGCGATATCCACGACGCCTATCATGGCCACCTCGCAGCAGAGCTTCAGCGGCTCAAATTAGAGCATGGCAGGGCGTTCCTCATCGATTGCCACTCAATGCCTTCGCGCCAGCCGGGCCGCAGGCCATTGTCCGATATCGTCCTTGGTGACCGCTTTGGCTCTTCATGCTCTTCCAAGCTGACAAGCCTGGTCGAAGCCCGGTTTCGAAAGCTCGGCTACTCCGTGTCGCGCAACACGCCCTATGCCGGCGGCTACACGACACTGCGTTACGGGCGCCCACGCAGATCTGTTCACGCGCTGCAGATCGAAATCCGGCGCGACTTGTATATGGATGAGACCCGCGTGGCCCGAGGCGACGGATTTCCGCGGATGGCCAGCCATGTCGGACAGGTCATCGGTCAGGTCGCCCGGTTTGCTGCGCAGACGAACGGACGGCGCATTCCCTAAAAAAAAGCCGCGCCGGAAAGCCGCCGCGGCAAAAAGGTAAAGGGAGGAAACGCCAAGAGGCGTTAGCACCGAAGTGCTGATAGCGACGATATTGTGCGCCGCAAAAAGATCAAGCGATTTTTCGCACCTGCAATATTTTGCGGCGATTTTCCTGTGGGATCACCGCCAGATCTAACGCGCCAGACGATTTGGCACCGGCCTTGCTCACTCTTTCGACAGCCATCCAAGAACGAGACGCACGAGACTGCGCCTCGCGGAGAGTTGAGGAGCGAAAGCATGGCCGACGACGTAGACCTTCACGTGGGCAAAAGGCTCCGCCGCCGCCGGCGTCTTTTGGGCATGACCCAACAAGACCTGGCGAGCCAAGTGGGCGTGCGCTTCCAGCAGATCCAAAAGTATGAATGCGGCGCCAATCGGGTGACGTCTTCTCGGCTTTATGATTTGTCGCGGGCCTTGAACGTATCTGTCCAGTACTTTTTCGACGGCATCAAGCCGATGGACGCGCCGGCCAACCCTGCCAATGACGCTGAGAAACTCGAAGGCGATATTCTCAGCCAAAAAGAGACCCTTGAACTGGTGCGCGCCTACTACCGCCTCTCCGAGCGACCGCGCCGGCGGCTACTTGAACTCGCCAAGGCACTTCAAAGTGAAGTCGATGAACAAGGTGGCGCGGCTTGACGTAGCTACCTGGACCGCGCACTCCGCGGTCCATGGCGCGCCCCTTTCCAGCCGAACATTCAGAGACGCTCACACTTATACAGCGTCTGTTGGCGGCCGCGGGAGCGATCACCCAAGCCCATTTTCGCTGCGATGAGCCGCCGCAAAACAAGTCCGATGCCGGCTTCGACCCTGTAACCCGCGCCGACCGCGAAGCAGAGACAGCCATTCGGGAAATTCTCACGCTCGAACGCGGCGATGATGCTGTCCAAGGCGAAGAACACGGCCTTCAGAGAGGTACAAGCGGCTGGACCTGGTACCTGGACCCCATTGATGGCACCCGCGCCTACATTGCGGGCCTGACCAGTTGGACCACTCTGATCGGCCTGGCTGACCCATCAGGCGCTTCAGTGTACGGCGCCATTGCCGCCCCAGCATTGGGCGAGGTCTACCTTGGGTGGCCTGGCGGCGCCTGCCTGATCACCCCGGCAGAGACGCGCCCACTTCATGTCTCAGACCGCGACGATCTCAGGCAAGCGCGCGCCTCGACCACCGATCCGTTTCTCTTTACACCGGCTGAGGAGGGCGCCTGGACCCACCTGCGCGCCACAGCGCAAATGACCAGATACGGGCTCGACGCCTATGCCTATGCCCGCCTGGCGGACGGCGGCCTGGACCTTGTGGTTGAAAGCGGGCTTTTGCCTTGGGACAAGGCCGCGCTGATCCCCGTCGTGCGCGGCGCCGGCGGTCTCGCCTGCGACTGGCGCGGCGTCCCCGCGACGCCGGTGGGGGGGCAGCTGCTCTGTTGCGCGGGCGGCGGTATACAGGCGCAAGCCTTGATCGCACTGCGGCGGAGCGCTGAATGACCGACCGTCGAAGCCATCGACTGGGTCGGACCAACGATTGGACAATGGGCCGCTCCAACATGTTTCGGGCCCTCAAGCGGCTCGGCGTGTTGTACGTTATCAGCCTCATTGCGGCCTGCGCGGCAACGGCGCCGCGCGCGCCAGTCAGCGAGATTGCTTTTGAAACGGCGCCGACCCGGCTGGAGGTCAACGGCGTCGGGGCCATCGACGGGGTCGAATATACCCTGGGCGTGCCGGAAAACCGCAACGATCCCGGCAGCAAGACAATAGACCTACGGTTCGTTGTCTTGCCGGCGCTGGCGCCCAGCGGCGCGGCCCCAGTGGTTTACCTGGCCGGCGGCCCCGGGGGGTCAGCCACGGGGACGGCCCGCGGACCGCGCTGGCCGCTGTTTGATGCCCTGCGCCAGACCCGCGACGTGGTCTTGCTGGACCAGAGGGGAACGGGCCGCTCGCAGACGCCGCCAATCTGCGAAAGCGGCGTAGGCTGGGGGCCTGGCGATGTGGGTGACCGCGCCACCTTCATCTCGAAGCACCGTGAAGCGTTTGCCGCATGCCAGACTTTCTGGGCGGAAGCCGGCGTCGACATTCGCGGGTATACCACGGCAGAAAGCGCCGCTGATATCGCAGATGTTTCGCGCGCATTAGGCACACCAGTGGCGCTGCTGGGAATCAGCTATGGTACCCACCTGGCCTTGGCGACCCTAAGCGCGCACCCGGGCCGGGTCACGCGCGCCGTCCTTGTGAGTGTCGAAGGCCTGGACCAAACGGTAAAGCTGCCCGAGCGCACCGATGCCTATTTCGCGCGCCTACAAAAGGCCCTTGATCATGGGCTTTGGAGCGAAGCGCGGCCTGGCGGGCGCGATCTGGCTGAGGCGCTGCGCAGCGCGTTGGACCGGATCGACCGGGAGAGACCGGTGATCGACATGTATTTCGGCGGCAATGCGCCCCCTGCCCAGCGCACGCTTGGCGCCTTCGCGGTCCAGCGCGCAATTTCCTACAGCGTCTCGGATCCTGACCGAGCCGGCCAGGTGGCAAGCGCCATTTTCGCGATGGCAGCCGACACACCCGATGATCGGTTCATGGCCTATTTCGGCTTCCTTATGCCTGAGGTCATTGAGCTCCAGGCGATGCCCACAATGATGGACTTGGCCTCGGGGATCTCAACCGAACGCGCCGCGCAGGTTGCCCAGCAAGCGCAGGGCGCGCTGCTGGCAGACGCGCCAAACTTTCCCATGCCGCACCTCGACGATCTGGACGCGCCATACCGGCTACCTGACCCTTTCAGGCAGGGCCCGATGGGAGATACGCCCGTTCTAGTCTTTTCGGGCACCTTGGACGGGCGCACCTATCCCGAGGCCGCCCTTGAAGCCACCCAGGGCCTTAGCCAGCGCACCGTGATTAAAGTGGAGAATGGCGGCCATAATCTCTTTTTCGATCACCCCGATATCGTGCCAACGCTGATCGCGTTTCTCGATGGGCAAACGGTGTCGGGCGCAACACTCACGGCAGACCTGCCAAAGGACCCTGCGCCCTGAGGCGCTTCCTAGACAGCCGATGATTGTCGAGGGCCTAGGCAGCGCTTGCCAAACGCACCCGCCGTGGCTGATATGCCGCCAAAGCCCGAATGAAGGACAGATTATGAGACACGTCCACACCAGCGCAGCAGCCCTCTTGACCCTCGCCCTTGCCGGATGCGCGGCCACCTCGGGTACCGCAGACCTTGCCCCAGCGATTGCACCCAACGCACCGCCCGTTGCAGCGGCCCCAGACACCGGAGATACGATGACAGAGATGGCGAGCCCCGCCGCAAGCGCGGAAGACCCGTTCCTGTGGATGGAAGAGGTGGAGGGCGAGGCGGCCCTCGCTTGGGTCGAAAGCCAAAATGCACGCTCTCTGGCAGCCTTAGAAGCCCATCCAAAATATGATCAGCTTTTGGCCAAAGCCACTGAGTTCGCCACGTCGGACGAGCGTATCCCTTACGCCCGCGTGCGCGGCGGGATGGCCTATAATTTCTGGCAGGATGACGAAAACGTCCGCGGCCTGTGGCGGCGCACTTCGCTCGCAGATTATCGCACCGATAACCCAACCTGGGAGACCGTACTCGACTTCGACGCTTTGGCCGAGGCCGAGGGCGCCAATTGGGTCTTTAAAGGCGCCGATTGCCACGAACCCGCCGACGGCGGCGCCACGCTCTGCATGGTGGCGCTGTCAAACGGCGGAAAGGACGCCGTTGAAACGCGCGAGTTCGACCTCGAAACCAAGAGCTTCATCGCCGGCGGCTTCGCGGCGCCCGAGGCCAAACAAGCCGCGTCATGGGTCGACCGCGACACAATGTTGATCAGTACCGATTGGGGCGGCGATGGCGCGACGCTGACGCAAAGCGGCTATCCCTCAATCGTAAAACGATGGACCCGCGGCACGCCGCTGGAAGAAGCTGTGAAGGTGTATGCCGGGAGCGAGACTGATGTCGGGATTTGGCCGATGGTCATGGAGCTTGCTGACGGCAGCCCGGTCGAAGGCGTGTGGGAAGCCGACACGTTTTTCACGCGCACCTATTGGTATGTGCCGAGCGATGGCGGCGACCCGGTCAAGTATCCCTTGCCGCCCCAATCCACGATCCAGGGCGTGTTCGGCGACATGCTGCTCGTCACCCTGGAGCAGGATTGGGCGCCAAGTGGGCAGCTCCAATTCAAATCCGGCGATCTCATTTCGTTTGATCTGTCGGCCTTCATCGAAACCGGCACCCTGCCGCGGACCCAGATCGTGTTTCGCCCCAATGATCGCCAGGCCGTGCGCGGCGTGTCCATTTCCAAGGACGTCGCCTTGATTTCAATCAATGACACGGTGGTCGGTAAAGTGCTGCGCCTGGACGCCACCGAGAATGGCTGGAGCACGTCGACCATCTCGCTCCCAGGGCCGGGCCAGGCCGGTGTCGCCTTTGCCAGCGACAAGGAAGACGAAGTGTTTCTGAACTATGAGGGATTCCTGACCCCGGATTCCCTGCTCGAATGGGACGTGGAAACGGGCGAGACCCGGCCTCTGAAATCGCTGCCTGCCAAATTCAATGCGGAAGGCATGACCGTTGAACAAAAGTTCGCCGTGTCATCCGATGGAACGGAGATCCCCTATTTCGTGGTGCGCGCCGAAGACACGCCCATGGACGGGTCCACGCCCACTTTGCTTTACGGCTATGGGGGCTTCGAGGTGACCCTGAGCCCGGCTTACTCAACAAATGTGGGCCTGTGGCTGGAAGCGGGCGGCGCCTATGTGCTCGCCAACACGCGCGGCGGCGGCGAATTCGGCCCGGAATGGCACCAGGCGGGTCTCAAGACGAACCGGCAATTGATCTATGATGATTTCATCGCGGTGGGCGAAGATCTGATTGAAAGCGGCCTCACCACGCCGGAGCATCTGGGAATTATGGGCGGCTCGAATGGCGGGCTGCTCATGGGCGTCATGCTGAACCAACGCCCGGATTTGTGGAACGCTGTCGTGGTCCAGGTGCCGCTGCTCGACATGATGCGCTATCATTTGCTGCTGGCGGGCGCGTCTTGGGTCGACGAATACGGCTCGCCAGACGTGCCTGAGGAGCGCGCATTTCTTGAGACGATTTCGCCGTACCAGAATTTCGATGCCGGCCGCGACTATCCAACGCCTTTCTTTATCACCTCGACAAAGGATGACCGGGTCCATCCCGGGCACGCTCGGAAGATGGCGGCGAAGTTTGAAGCTGCGGGCCTGCCGTTTCTTTATTATGAGAACACCGATGGCGGCCACGCCGCCGCGTCCAATCAAGTCGAGCGCGCGCGCCGCGTCGCCTTGGAATTTACGTATCTCACCGAACGGCTGATGGACCAGAGCTAGGAGAGCAGGCCGCGTCGTTCGCGCGGGGGTCTAGCTCGCTGAGGGTTTGAACGGCCAGGCATGGTGGACCGGCCCCTTGCCGCGGCCAAAGCCAGGCGCGCGCTCAAGGGCGACCTGCAGATAATCACGCGCCGCCGACACCCCCTCGGGCAGGCCAGCGCCGAGGGCCAGGCGCACGGCGATCGCGCTGGCCAAGGTACAGCCCGTTCCATGGGTGTGGCGCGTGTCTATACGCGGCCCATCGAACAGCCACTCTCCGTCTTGGGTGTGCAGCACGTCGGTGATTGTGTCGCCGCCGACATGGCCGCCTTTCACAAGTGCAGCGCGGGCCCCGCGCTCCAGCAATCGGTCAGCCGCCCGGCGTTGGCCATCCACACTCTCAACGGCGCGCCCGGTCAAGTGTTCGGCCTCGGGCGCATTCGGCGTCACCAAACGCGCGCGCGGCACCAGATCGGCGGCCAAGGCTTCCATGGCTTTCTTGCCAACGAGCACATCGCCGCTGGTCGCCACCATGACCGGATCGACCACGATCGCCACGTCGCCGGGAAGGGCCTCGAAACGCTCGGCGAGGTCTTCAATAAGGCTGGCATCGGCAAGCATGCCGGTCTTCACCGCGTCGGCGCCAATGTCGGCGAGCGCAGTATCGAATTGCGCGAGGACAACTGGGAGCGGCACGGGATGGACGCCGTGGACGCCGGTGGTGTCTTGGATCGTCAATGCCGAGATCGCCGTCATGGCATAGCCGCCGCCGGCGGTCACAGCTTTGATATCGGCCTGAACGCCGGCGCCGCCGGAATTATCCGAGCCGGCAACAATGAGCACGCGGCCTTTGCTTAGCCCGTTCATGGGTGCCTACCTCGCATTGGCTGCGGCCACCCAAATCGGCCTGCGGGCCGCTCCGCCGGCTTTACGCCGGCTTGGGATCGCCCTCGAAGCCGGCCTCACCGTCCGGGGCAGATCCGCGCTTTTTACCAATCACGGGAACAGCCGAAGTTGGCCCGTCATCTTCATCGGTCGTGTCCGGGCGGTCGGGTTTTTTGCCATCCAGCAAGCCGATGATTTCTTCGCCCGTCAGCGTTTCATATTCGAGCAGGCCTTGGGCAATCGCGACCCATTGATCCTTGTGGTCGGTCATGATGCGGCGTGCATCGTCCATCCCCACCTGGACAAGTGTGCGCACCTCTTCCTCGATTTTCTTGGAGGTCTCTTCCGAAACGCTCGAGGATTGAACCAGCTGTTGGCCGAGGAACACCTCGCCTTGATCCTCGCCATAGTCGACCGGGCCGATGGCGTCGCTGAGGCCCCAGCGCGTGACCATGGCCCTCGCCAGACGCGTGGCCTGTTGGATGTCGCTCGCTGCGCCGGCCGTGACGTTGTCCTCACCAAAATGCAGCTCTTCAGCAACCCGTCCGCCCATCATGATCGCCAAGCGGGAGGTCATTTCGATCTTCGACATCGACAGCTTATCGTCCTCGGGCAATTGCATCACCATACCGAGGGCGCGCCCGCGGGGAATGATCGTCGCCTTGTGGACCGGATCAGCCTTGGGCACCTTCAGGGCGACGATGGCGTGGCCCGCCTCGTGATAGGCTGTCAGTTCTTTTTCATCCTCAGACATGACCATGGACCGGCGTTCCGGGCCCATCATCACCTTGTCTTTGGCGTCCTCGAACTCCTTCATGGCAACAACGCGTTTTCCGCGACGCGCGGCCAGAAGCGCCGCTTCATTCACCAGATTGGCCAGGTCGGCCCCGGAAAAGCCGGGCGTGCCGCGCGCAATTATCTTCGCGCTCACATCCTTAGCGATCGGCACATTGCGCATGTGGACCTTAAGGATCTTCTCCCGTCCAATAATGTCGGGATTGCCGACGGTGACCTGGCGGTCGAACCGGCCGGGGCGCAAAAGCGCTGGATCAAGCACATCGGGGCGGTTGGTCGCCGCAATCAGGATGATCCCTTCATTGGTTTCAAAACCATCCATCTCGACCAAAAGCTGGTTCAAAGTCTGCTCGCGCTCATCATTGCCGCCGCCAAGGCCGGCGCCGCGCGAGCGCCCGACCGCGTCGATCTCGTCAATGAAGATGATGCAGGGCGCTGAGCGTTTGGCTTGTTCGAACATATCGCGCACCCGGCTTGCGCCGACGCCGACAAACATTTCCACAAAATCAGATCCCGAAATCGTGAAAAACGGCACATTCGCTTCGCCGGCAACCGCGCGGGCGATCAGCGTCTTACCTGTTCCGGGAGGCCCGACGAGCAGCGCACCCTTGGGGATTTTACCCCCAAGTCGCTGGAACTTGGACGGGTCTTTCAAGAACTCGACAATTTCCTGGAGCTCTTCTTTGGCCTCGTCGACGCCGGCCACGTCATCAAATGTGACGCGCCCATGCTTTTCCGTCAGCAACCTTGCCCGGGATTTGCCGAAACTCATCGCTCCGCCGCGGCCGCCGCCCTGCATCTGGCGCATCATGAACAGGAACAGACCGAGAATAAGCAGAACAGGGATAAGGTTGATGAAGATCGCGCCGAGGGAAGATCCTTCGCTCGACTCATAGACGACTTCAGCGCCGCTTTCGGCCAAAAGCTGGGGCAGTTCCAGGTCAAGCGCTGGAACTTCGGCAACAAACCGCGTGCCCGAGGTGGTGGTGCCGGTCGCCGTCGTGCCCTTAATCGTCACCTCTTGGAGCGCGCCGGACTTAGCGAGTTCGGTCAATTGCGAGTACGCAATCTCGTCGGCGCCGCGTTCCGCGGTGTTGCCTTGCATGACAACAACCATTCCGATGATGAGTGCAGCGATCAGGCCCCAGATCGCCAAGTTCCGCATGTTCATGGGATGTCTTTCACTTTCAACAGTGGCTTCATGACAGAGATAGGGTCAATCGATACAGAAAACGACTCCCGATCAAGACGAAACCTGCGACACGGTGGGCAGATGCCGCCAAATTGAACGCAGGTGTGCAAGCCGCGGGCCTGTCATCTCGGCCCAGCCAGCATCTGAATTCACAGGTAGCGCCGCCGAGGCGCGCCCATTTCGGGGCGCGATTGCAGGCGCTTCCCGCGCGCGCCTGAAGCGCCCATCGAAGTATGGGCCGGTACGCTCCGTTTGGCCCGCGCACCCGGGATCGCGGTAGAAGCTGAGCTGGCCTGGCTGCACGCGCACAATCCATGCGCCGGCAAGCGTGCGCGCCGGTGCCGCCTCGATCGTGAGGGCGCGGTGTGCAGCGCGGAGCGCGGAGCGCCGGGGCGGCCTGGCATGGCCGCCCACGGCTTGAACGAGCCAGCCCATCAGCCGAACCGCGCGCTCGGCGCCAAGGCCGTCAAGCCAAAGATCCAGACTGGCATCGCTGTGGCAGCGCGTGCGGGTTTCCAAGGCGTCCGCTAGGGCAAGCAGTTCAGCGCGGCGCAGGCGGCCAAATTGCTCGACCACCCGATCGACGCTGGCGCGCATCGATGGGCATGCGGCCAGCCGGCGCCGCACACGAACGCGCTCATAATTGGAATTACAATTGCTCGGGTCGTCTGCCCAGCCGATGCCGCGGCGCTCCATATGCCGACGAAGGCTCGCGCGGCGCTGGTCCAAAAGTGGGCGCGCGAGGGTGAGGCCCTCGCCCTCCGGCCATGCCGGCGACGGCGACAAACAGTCCATGCCGCCCAGTCCAAACCAGCCCGACCCCTGGCGCGCACGCATAAGAAAGGTCTCGGCTTGGTCGTCGCGTGTGTGACCCAGAAAGAGGTGTTTGGTGCCGAGCCGCTGGCACGCGCCTGCGAGCAGGCGGTGGCGGGCCATACGCGCAGCGTGGGCATTTCCGCTCGGCGTGTCCCATGTCAGCACGTGTGAGGGCCAGCCAAGCTCGGAGGCCAGTGCGCAGACGCCGGCCGCCTCTGCGCCGCTCTCTGGTCGCAAGCGATGGTCAACGGTCAGAATATGGAGGGCTGCGCCGCGGCGCCTCGCCCAGTCATTCACGAGCATAAGGAGCGCTACGGAATCGCTGCCGCCGGAAACGGCAACGGCGATGGGCGGCGTGCCACCGAGGGCCCCAGCCCAAGCTTCCATCCAAGCAAGGCAATGATCCGCTGCGGGACTGGCCCGGCCGTCACCCGTCACAGGCCGAGCGGGTCCGCTCTACAGCCGCCAGATTGCGGGTCACCCCGGATGCATTGGGATAGCGGGTCGGCAGGGCATCGAGGGCGGCGCACGCCCTGGTTGCATCGCCAACCAATCGCATCGACCGCGCGAGTTTCACAAGGGCATCGGCGGCCCTTGGATCGTCCGGATAGGCTCGGATCATCTCGGTATAGGCCTGGCCCGACGCGGCATACTCCTCTTGCTGGAAGAGCACCTCGGCGAGCCAATACTGCGCCTCGCCGGCCTGGGGGTCGTCGCCAAACCGGCTGAGAAAATCTGAGAAAGCGGCCTCGGCTCCAGCATAATCAAACTGAAGCAGGCGAGCTTTGGCTTCTGCGAACAGCGGGCCTGCCTCACCGGGAAGGTCGGCCGCTGAAATCGTGCCAAGGGAGCCTGTCTGCATGGGTTGCGGCGCGATCGCAGGGCCGCCTTGGGGGCTATTGGCCGGCTCGGGACCACCTGCGCCGCTATCCGAGCCGGCGGTGACCGTTTGCTCTACACCTGCCCCGGATGTTCCTATGGCGGCGGACTGGGTGCCCAGATTGGCCACCCGCTCATTCATGGTGCCCATGCGCCTGTCCAACGCATCAAGGCGCGCGTCAAGCGCAGCCAGTGCCTCGCCGATAGACTTGTCGTCGCCCTGCATCCGATTGACCTCGTCGCGGGTCTGGCTGAGCAGGAACTGGAGGGTTTCGACCTTGCCGGTAAGTTGGGCAACCTCGCGCTCCATATCTCCCAGTTCGAGGCGCAACTCGGCATTGTTGCGCTGCAGCACCTGGGCCTGGGCGGCCAGGTCTTGATTTGTGACACCCTCGCGGACCGGCGCGCCTTGGGCGCGGGCTTCGGCGGCGAGGAAGACAATGGATAAAGCGAGAAAAAACGAAAGAACGAGCGGGCGCATGACATTCAAATAGTCAAACGGCCGGGGCCAAATTATGGCAGCCCGGCCGTCTTTTAGGGTTTATGTGGCGCTGGGGGCTTAGCCGGTGACGCCTGTCAGGATTTGGGTAAACCCGTTCCTGTTTTGCGCCCAGGCCTGCTCATTTGAGCCCCCGGCGATCGGGCGTTCCTTGCCGTAAGAAATGGTCTCAATCCGAGCTGGATCCACGCCCTGGCTCACGAGAAAGTCCTTCACCACGGCAGCGCGACGCTCGCCAAGGGCGAGGTTGTACTCACGCGTCCCGCGCTCATCACAGTTCCCGGCCACAAGGATGCGTGTTTGACCATAGGACTGCAGCCACGCCGCTTGGCGCATCAAAATCTCACGGTCATCGGCATCCAGGCGCGATTGATCGAGGTCGAAGTAGACGCGCTCTCCAACGTTGACGCGGAAATCCTCTAGCGTCCCGGGCGGCGGGCCCGTGAAGCGCTCCGGCTCTGGCGCGGGGGGCGGCGGCGGCGTCGGCTCCGGCTCAGGAATCGGCTCGGGCTCGGGCGCTGGCGCCGGGGCGGGTGCGGGCTCCGGCTCAGGCGCCGAGGCGCACGCGCCCATCGACACAAGCAAGCCTGCAGCGGCTACGGATTTGAGAAATAACTTCATGACTGAACGCTCCAAGATGCTCTGCCTCCGCAAATGATAGACGCCTTAGTCGCCAAAGTTGTCAACGCCGTGGCAGCGGAATGTTGGCGGTGTCTTTCCACTCTGTCGACAAGGTGTTGCGCGGATATCTCGCTTTATTGGCGAAATTTCATCTGTGCAATCACCCGCGTCCCCCCAAAAGGGGCGACCAGGCCGGGTCTGATGCATCGGTCGGCGTGGGCAGTTGGCGCAGATTCGAGCCCGTCAGGTCCACCGACCACAGTTTGGGGCCCACACCGGGCTGGTTCTCCCGGAAGAAAGCGATCACCCGCCCGTTGGGCGACCAGGTGGGGCCTTCATCAAGATAGGATTCGGTCAGCAACCGCTCACCGCCGCCATCGATCCCGATGACGCCAATGTAAAACCGTCCGCGCAATTGCTTCGTAAACGCAATCAGATCACCCCTTGGGCTCCAGACTGGGGTCGAATAACGGCCCGTATCAAACGTGATCCGACAAGCCGTATCCCGCCCGCCCGACGGGCAGGTTCTCGGCGAGCCATCTGTGTTCATCACGTAAAGCTGCGGGCTGCCGCCGCGGTCGGAGTTGAACACAATCGCGCGGCCATCGGGGCTCATCGAAGGCGAGACATCAATCGCTGGATGGTCGGTCAGCCGGCGAGATTGGCGCGTGCGCAAATCCATAATGTAGAGATCGGTGTTGCCATTCTCGGCGCGTGAAAACAAAACGTTTGATCCGTCTGGCGAAAACCGCGGCGCAAACGTCATCCCCGAAAAGTCGCCCAGGACTTCCTGGCGCTCGGTCTCGATATTGAACAGATACACCCGGGCGCGGCCGCCCTCATAGGACATATAAGTGATTTCCTGGTCTGACGTCGAAAAACGCGGGGTGATGATCGTATTCACCCCCGTTGTCAGTTCGCGGTAATTGGCGCCATCTTGGTCCATGATGGCGAGTTTCTTGACGCGCCGTGTGGCCGGCCCGCTTTCCGCGATAAAGACGATGCGCGTATTGAGATATCCGTCTTCGCCCGTGATCCGTGTGTAGATCCGGTCAGCGATCTGGTGGGCGGCCGCGCGCCAGTTACTTGGCGCCGTGGCACCCTGGTATCCGGGCTTGCCATCGAGCCGGTAGAGCGCCCCGCCGGTAATGTCCCAAAGCCGCGCGGAGACGAGCACGCGTCCATCTTCCAGGATATCGACTTCCCCGACCACCAGGCCATCTGAGCCGATCACCCGCCAATCGGCGAAGCGCGGCTCGACATTGATGTCCAGGTCTCGCTGGATGAAGGCCTGCTCATTAGACAGGTCGAACAGCCCGGTGAGGCGCAGATCGTTGCGCACCACCTGCGAGATTTGCTGGGCCAGCTCCTCTGCCTCGGGCGTGGCGGCGTTAAAGGCGGGCACAGCGATGGGATAAGGCTTGAACGTACCGTCCCCCAAATTCACGACGGCCTGGCTGTGCGCCTGTCCCGGGGCATGGTGGGGCGCCACCAACAGCGGCGCAGTGACCAGTGCGCATACGATCGCCAAAATTCTCATCATGGGCTTTGGCCCTCCTATTTCTTCATTGCCTGAATACGGGGCCGAGGTTCAAGGTCACCTCTTTCCACTCATCATAATATGCCGCTGCGCCATCCGGCAGCCGGTAGGGCGCGCATCGGCGCGCCGCGCGAAGGGCTCGGTCAATGGCCACGCCCATAGCCCGGTCGCCGATGGGCCGCCTGCGCGGATCGACCAGGGTCGGCCCGGCGCCAATCGTGCCATCGCGGTTGAGCTCCATCTTCAAAGTGACATTCAGGCGCTCGGGATTGGGCTGGTCATCGACATCGTCCCAGCAGACGAACAATTGCTGGGTCAGCAGGGCCTCTACACGGGCTGTATTGGCCGTGCGCGCGCCGGCGCCGCGCCGCGCTTCGCTGCGCGCAGGTTGCTCATCTTCCAGCCGCTCAGGCGCCGGCGCAGGCGGCGCCTGGCGCGGCGGATCGCGCGGTGTGCGGTCAAACAGGTTCTCCGCGTCGCCTAGAATGTCGGCCAAGGGGTCGGCTGGCGCTTCGGCCAGGATCGGTCGGTCTGGCTCTGGCTCTGGCGCTTCAGGCTCGGGCGCAGGCTCAGGTTCGGGCTCGGGCTCGGGCGGCGGGGCCGGTGGCTCGGCCGCCTCCGGCTCAGGCTCGGGCTCAGGTTCCGGAATATCCGGCGGGATCGTGTCTAAGTCTTCGAGGAAGTCCTCCAGGGGCGGCGGGATTTCCGCCTCCGGCTCAGGCACCTCGCGGCGGGGCGCCGGCGCCACATTGGTCAGGTCAGACACTGAAAGGATGTCGATCGGGACCAGGGAGACTTCGGCCGTCACATCCCGCGCGAGGGTGGGCAGGACAATTGCCCCGGCGCCCGCGATCGCCGCATGGAGAATTAAGGAGGCAGGAAGGCCGCGTAACATCGAGAGCGCCTAGTCCCTCCCGGCCTGGGGCAATTCTGTCAGGAACGCAGCCTGGGTAAAGCCGGACGCCTTGATGAAGGCGACCAATTCCAGGACATCACCGTAGAGCAGCTCGGTGTCGGCCTTAACGTAAATCTGCTCGTCATAGCCCTCGTCGGTGATGGCCACCAATTGGCTGATGAGGTCCCGGCGCGCGACCTCGTTTTCTTCATTCAGAAGGATTCGCCCATCCCGCGTCAGCGTCACGGTCAGCGCCTGGCTGTCGCTGTTGCGCAGCGCGGGGGATTGGGTGTCGGGCAGGTTCACTTCCTCACCGCGCACCAGCAGGGGCGCGGTAATCATGAAGACGATGAGGAGCACCAACATGACGTCGACAAAGGGCGTGACATTGATTTCGGCATTAAAGCTGCGCCGTCCGCGCGCGCCCCGGCCACCGCCAAGTTGCATCGCCATGGCCCTACCCCCGCGCCTCGGAAGCCTTGCGCGATAAGCGCACGAGCACGTCCTGGGAAAACGCGTCCAATTGGTCGGCCAGATTGTTCAGGTCGGCGGAGAATTTGTTGTAGAAAATCACGGCCGGGATCGCCGCAACCAGCCCCAGCCCGGTTGCAAACAGGGCCTCGGCAATCGGGCCGGCAACGGTGCCGAGGCTGGTGTCTTGCTGCTCGGCGATATTGAGGAACGCGTTCATGATGCCCCAAACGGTTCCGAACAGCCCAATAAACGGCGAGGCTGAGCCAATCGAGGCCAGCACGCCCAAGCCGCCAGACTGGCGTCCGACTTCCCGGTCGACCGCCGCGCGCATGGACCGCTCTGCCCGTGAGACAAGCTGGCCCTCTTCGCCAATCAGGCCGCGGCGCACATCATTCCACTCCCGCGAAATGGACCCGAACACCCGTGCGGCGGCATCGTCTCCGACGCCGGGGCGCGCTTCAACATCGTCAAGGCGCCCGGACCAGAAGGCCTCTTCGTAGGCGGCCGCACGTTTGCGGGCGCTGCCGAGGGTAAAGACTTTTTCGATGATGATCGCCCACGACCAAACGCTGGCCATGACCAGCATCACCAGGACGATTTGTACAATGATGTCGGCCTCTAATATCAGGCCGACGAGGGAAAACTCCGACCCGCCGGCCAGGGGCGCAGCAGCGCCTGCGATTGTGGCCGATACAATGCTCGTCATCGAAAACCTCTTTCCTTCCCAGCTCTTTTCTTTCCGGATGTCCGGAGCGAACAGGGGCCCGCAGCCCACGGTGCTCTTGGCGGGGAAACTTGACCAAATCGCGGCAAACTCGCTGTGTTCGCGCACATGGCCAAGGGGTAAGGCGCGACAGGCCCTACTTGGCCGAGCCGCCGGCTGGCCCCTGCGGCGCGATCAAGGGCGCCAAGGTCTCGACGATATCGCGAAGCGGCCGCCGCGCGCGCCCGTCGCTATGGATCTGCACAGCGGTGATCTCGGCGCTGGCCACGATTTCATCGCCGCGCAAGCAGACTTGGGAAAACAGGATCTTCGCGCCCCGCGTGCCGCCGTACCGCGTAATAATGTCCAGCTCATCATCAATGCGCGCTGCGGCCTTAAAGTCGATCTCGGCGCGAATGATCGTGAAAGCGGCGGGGTCTTCGCGCTCCAGGAGTGAGGCGTGCGACACGCCGGCGTCGCGCAGGAAATCGCTGCGTCCGCGTTCGAAAAACCGCAAATAGTTGGCGTGGTAGACCATGCCGGTAAAATCGGTGTCTTCATAATAAACGTGCACGCGCTTGCGGTGGCGCCCCTGGGCATCGAATTTTTCCGGATCGAATTGCGGGGGCGTCATGGCGCAAGCTTTAGTGCCCCCGCCGGGTTTCGTCATCTCCCCCGGGGCGTCTTTTCGCCATGATCCAGCCGTGGCAGAGGGCGCATATGGCTCCCGCGTCGCCGCCCTCGCCTCTCCGCCAGCCGGCTCGTTTCCCCGTTCTGACCGGAGCGACCGTTCTGCAAGTGATCCCAGAGCTCGGCGCCGGCGGCGCAGAGCGCACCGTGCTTGAGATGGTCGAGGCGCTCCGAGAGGCTGGCGCGCGGGCGATTGTGGTCAGCAGCGGCGGCCGGCTTGTCGGCGATGTGGAGGCCCTGGGCGGCGAGCATATTCGCATGAACGTCAAATCGAAGAACCCGGCCGTGGTCTGGCAGAATGCGGGTCGGCTCGCTGCTCTGGTCCGCAGCCGGGGCGTCGATCTCATCCATGCCCGCTCCCGCGCGCCGGCATGGAGCGGGCTCTGGGCTGCCCGGCGCACGCGAACGCCTTTCATCACCACGTATCACGGGGCTTACCATGCCCGCTCGCGCCTGAAGCGCCTCTATAATAGCGTCATGGTGCGGGGCGCGCGGGTGATCGCCAATTCCCAATGGACCGCCGCCCATATCCAAGCTGAGCATGCCGTCGGCCCGCCGCGCTTGGTGACCATTCCCCGCGGCGTCGATTTAATGGCCTTTGACCCCGATGCGGTGTCGCCAGAGCGGACCGCTGCCAAGCGCAGAGATTTCGCCGGGAGCGACCGAGACGGGGTGTTGGTGATCCTGCTGCCAGGCCGGCTCACACGATGGAAAGGCCAGGGGCTCGCATTGGAAGCCTTTGTCGGGCTGACCGCGGAAGAGCGCGCCGGCCTGCGCCTGGTTCTGCTCGGCGATGCCCAGGGCCGAACGGCCTATGTCGGCGAGCTGACCGACGCCGTCGACGATGCCGGGCTTAACGCATCGGTCAGATTGATGCCCCACACAGGCGATATGCCAGCTGCTTATCTTGCCAGCGACATTGTTCTCGCGCCGTCCCTGCGCCCGGAAGCCTTTGGGCGAACGGCGGCCGAGGCCGGCGCCCTAGCCCGGCCGGTGATCGCCGCTGACCATGGCGGCGCGCGCGAGACCGTCATCGAGGGGGAGACCGGCATCCGCTTCGCGCCCGGCGACGCTGCTGAGCTCACCGCAGCCTTGCGGACGCTGATCTCGCTCGGTCCGGGTGCTCGCGCAGCCATGGGCCAGGCAGCGCGCGCCTACGTGACTAATAATTTCGCTAAACGGGGGATGCAGGCGGCCACGCTCAATGTATATTCCGGCGTGCTGGGTGGGACTGAGTCGAAAGTATAGTGTTCGATGAGCCAGCAAGTGTCTTCATCAAAGCCCGTGAATCCAGGGGCGTCTGCACGAGAAATACTCGTTTTGCGACAAGGCGGTCTACGCGATTTCGCCCTGGCCATTGGCGCACTCGAGAGCCTGCGAAAATCCCATCGCTACGCCCGAATCACACTGGCATGCCAGCCGAACCTTGAGGACCTGGCTGAGCTCTGCCCGTTTGTTGACGCGGTGATCACCGATCTTTGCCATGACGATAAAAAACGCCGCGCAGCGAAGTTGGCTGAGATGCGGCGCACGCGGTTTGACCTGATCTATGATTTCGACGGAACCGAGCAGAGTGAGCGGATTTTACGCGCGCTTAGACCCCGGTTTGGCGCGCCGCCCCCGGCGAGCGGTCCAACTGCATCGGCCACGTTTTCAGGCGCCGCAGAACCCGGGACCGTCAGTGAGATTGAGCGCCTGTCCGGGCAGTTGATTCTTGCCGGCGTGGAGCTGATCGGCCTGCCAAGGCCCCAGCTTGCTTGGGTGCGCCACAAGCTGTCCCATCCGCCAAGGCTGCAGCCGGACTATTTCGGCATCGCGGGGGATTTTGCGCTCCTCTCTGTCACGCCGCCCGGCGAAGACGACCCCTGCCACTGGCCAGAGCCCGTGGTCGCCGAGCTGTGCAAACGCCTGGTCCAAGCCGGGATCACACCTGTTATGACGGGGCCGAGCGAGGCCGGGCATCTGGCCCAGCGTGTTGAGATGGCAGAGCGCGGGGCCAAAAATGTGGTGGGGCGCGCCGATGCGCCCCAGATCATTTCGCTCGCTGAGGCGGCATCTGTAGTCATCGGCCCCGACGGCGCGGCGCTTCAGATCGCAGGGATTTTCGGCACGCCGTGCTTGCAGTTAATCCCGACGACGGCGGCGCGCGCGGGTATCAACACGCCGCATTTCAGCCAGCACATCACGCTCCACGGGCCAAATATCTCAGCCATCAGCGCAGACACGCTTTGGCAGACACTGACATGCTGGAAGGGGTCAGGGGTCGGCAAATCTCTTGATGCTTCGGTCCCAAATCGGCATATTACCGACCAAGACCCGACGCTATCAGAGGAGATATGTCATAGCTCGCAGACCCCACGCGGCCGCACCGCAGAAGAAAACCGGCCCTAGAATCAACCGCGATATCCAAGCGGAAAAAGTCCTTCTCATCGACGAAGACGGCGAAAAACAGGGCGTGATGCCGATCACGGCCGCGCTTGATGCCGCCCAAGAGGCCGGGCTCGACCTCGTCGAAGTGTCTCCGAACCAGGACGTGCCGGTCTGCAAGATTATCGACTATGGCAAACTCAAATTTGAGGAGCAGAAAAAGAAGGCCGCTGCGCGCAAGAAGCAGAAGTCGGCCGACCTCAAAGAAATCAAGATGCGGCCCAACATCGACACCCATGATTACATGGTGAAGGCAAAATCGATGACGCGGTTTTTCGAGGATGGCGACAAGGTGAAAGTCACCCTGAGGTTCAGGGGCCGGGAAATGGCCCACCAGCATCTGGGCATGGAGCTGCTGGACCGGGTGAAGACCGACTTTGAGGAAATGGCCAAGGTGGAGCTTGAGCCGAAACTCGAAGGCCGGCAGATGACGATGGTTATGGCGCCGCGGTGATCCGATCTGCATTTATCGCCGCCTGTGCGGTCGGTCTTACCGGGTGCGGCGGCGTGCCCAGCGAGACCGATGCCGACGGCCAAGCGCCGCCGGAACCGGCGCCGGTCACCCGCGACACCGCAGCCAACGACACAGCCGGTGATGCGCTTGTCCAGCCCGAATGGGACGCGCTCGACCGGGTCGGTGCTGACACATGTGGCATGCGTGTTGTGCGCGGATTCCTCGGCCAGCCCGCACGCGACATTCCCGCGGAGCGACTGCCAGAAATGTTCCGCATTCTCGCGCCGACCGACAATGCAACGATGGATTATGTCGAAGCGCGGCTCAACATACTCACCGATGGGGATGGCCGCGTGATCGGCTTCAAATGCGGATAGCCTTCAAAGCCGGTTGATTCGCGCATCTATTTCCGCCATTAGACGCGGCTTCAGGCGCACGGCCAACGGCATGCCCGACGCGCCCTTCACCATGAAACAGGCCAGGGCCGCCAGAACATCTGGCGCGAGCTCGGCGATAAGGAGACCGAAATGCCGAAGATGAAGACCAAGAAGGCCGCCGCCAAGCGGATCAAGATCACAGCCACGGGCCGGCTGAAGGCTGGCGTTGCTGGCAAGCGCCACCGCCTCATCAGCCACAATGGCAAATACATTCGCCAGAACCGCGGCACGAAGGTGCTGTCGAAGGCCGACGAGCCGCGCGTGAAGAAGTATCTTCCCTACGGCCTCTAGGCCTGCGCCCCAATCCAACTTGATCCGAATCTGACCAGGAGGCCGCCATGCCCCGCTCACGCAATAAGGTGCCTGCCCACGCGCGGCACAAGAAGATTATCAAGGCCGCCAAAGGCTATCGCGGCCGCCGGAAGAATACGTTCCGCACCGCCCATGCCGCCGTCTGGAAAGCCGGCGAGTACGCCTATGTTGGTCGCAAGGTCAAAAAGCGGAAGTTTCGCAGCTTGTGGATTCAGCGCATCAACGCCGCTGTACGCAAGCACGATGACACGCTGACCTATTCGCGCTTCATTGATGGGCTCAACAAGGCCGGGATCGAAATGGACCGCAAAGTCCTCTCCGACCTCGCCATCCGCGAGCCGGATGCCTTCGGCGCCGTGGTGGCGCAGGCCAAAGCCGCGTTGGCTTAGACCTAGCGCCTCCATGCATCTTGCTCGGCGCTTCAGGCTCGCCGGTTTGAACCCGCCGGGACAGCGCAGTGGAGCCAAGCCATCCGAGGCGCCGAACCATAGCTGCCCGGCTGGCTCGCGCCCTTGATCAGTTGCGGCGCGGACTAACTCGGTATTGAAACGATTATGATCGACCTCACGACCATTGAAGCCCAGGCGATCGCTGCCATTGATGGGGCCAGCGATCTGGCCGCCCTCGACAAAGTTCGTGTGGCCGAGCTCGGCAAGAAAGGGCGGGTCTCCGGCTTGATGAAGACCCTGGGCAAGATGAGCCCGGACGCGCGCCGAGAGATGGGTCCCAAGCTCAACGCCCTGAAGGAGCGGGTCGCCGCCGCCGTGGAGGCGCGTAGGGCCGCGCTGGAGGACGCCGCCCTCGACGCCCAGGTCGCCGCCGAACGGATCGACCTGTCGCTGCCCCACCGGCGCGAGCGGACCGGCGCCCTGCATCCCGTCATGCAGGTGTTCGAAGAGATCGCCGCGATTTTCGGCGATATGGGATTTCGCGTCTGCGAAGGCCCAGACATTGAAGATGATTGGCACAATTTTACGGCGCTGAATTTCCCCGAAGGCCACCCGGCGCGCGAAGACCATGACACCTTCTTCATGGCGCCAGACGAAGACGGCGCGCGCAAAGTGCTGCGCACCCATACCTCGCCGGTTCAGATCCGCACGATGACCGAGGGCGGCCCGCCCATCCGCATTATCGCGCCCGGCCGGGTCTACCGCAACGACTGGGACGCGACCCACACCCCGATGTTCCACCAGGTCGAAGGCCTGGTCATTGAAGACGGCATCCATATGGGCCACCTGAAGGGCTGCTTGATCGATTTCGTGAAGGCGTTTTTCGAGATCGACGATGTTGAAAGCCGCTTCCGGCCCCACTTTTTCCCGTTCACAGAACCATCAGCGGAGATGGACGTGAAGTATCGCCGCGACGGCGATACGATAAAGATTGGCGCCGGCGAGGCCTGGATGGAAATCCTAGGCTGCGGCATGGTCCACCCCAAGGTCCTTGCCAATTGCGGCATCGACCCGGAGACCCACCAAGGCTTTGCCTTCGGCATGGGCGTGGACCGTTTGGCCATGCTCAAATACGGCATGCCAGACCTTCGCCCATACTTTGAAGCCGACCCGGTCTGGACCCGCCATTACGGCTTCAAGCCGTGGCTGACGCCGAGCGTGAGCGGCGGGCTGAGCTAACGCTGCGACCCTGCGCGCGCCGCCGTCTTGAGCCAAGCGGGAAAATGCGCAACTAGACAAGGCCCTGCGCCCCATTCCCATTGTCCTTAAGGCTAAGCCGCCATGAAATTCACCCTGTCCTGGCTGGACGACTATCTGGCCACCAAGCTCGACCTGGAGGGCATTCTGGAGGTGATGCTGAAGGCTGGCCTGGAAGTGGAGGCCGTCACCGATCCAGCGCGCGAGCTTGCGGCCTTTACGGTGGCGAAAGTCACCGCAGCCGCCCCCCATCCGGACGCCGACAAGCTCCAGATCTGCACCGTGGACACTGTGGACGGCGAGAAACAAATCGTGTGCGGCGCGCCTAACGCGCGGGCAGGAATGACCGCGATCTATGCGCCGGTTGGGGCCTATATTCCCGGCCTCGACTTCGCCCTCGATAAAAAGCCTCGCAAGATCCGCGGGATCGAGAGCCACGGAATGCTCTGCTCGACCAAAGAGCTCAATGCCGGCCAAGACCATGACGGCATTGCTGACCTCGATGACCGCTGGGCCCTGGGCACACCGGCGTCAAAGGCACTCGGGCTAGACGACCCGGTGATCGACTTCGAGGTCACGCCAAACCGCCCCGATTGGCTCGGCGTCGCCGGCATCGCGCGGGACTTGGCAGCGGCCGGGGCGGGGCGGTTTATGCCGAGAGACCTCAAGGCGCCGGCCAGGAAGATTGCCTGCGACCAGGACATTCGTATCGAAGCAGAAGACGCGTGCCCGGTATTTGCCGGCGCGCTGATCCGCGGCGTGAAGAATGGCCCTTCGCCCGATTGGATGCAGGCGCGGCTGGAAGCGGTCGGCTTGACGCCGAAGTCTCTGCTGGTTGACGTGACCAATTACATCTCGATCGACCGCGCCCGGCCCCTGCATGCCTATGATGCGGCTAAGCTGCGCGGGGCGATCGTCGCGCGCCTCGGCCGAGCGGGCGAAACCCTCGCCGCGCTCGACGGCAAAACCTACGCCCTGACGCCGGATATGTGCGTGATCGCCGATGATAGCGGCGCGATTGGCCTTGGCGGCGTGATGGGCGGGCAAAGCACCGCGGTGTCGGAGGAGACCTGCGATGTCTTTCTCGAAAGCGCCTGGTTCGACCCCCTGCGCACCGCCCGCACCGGCCGCGCAACAGGGATCATCTCCGATGCCCGCTACCGGTTTGAGCGCGGCGTCGACCCCGCCTCCTGCATCGACGGGCTAACCTATGCCATCGAGCTGATCACGGCTGCCGGCGGGGGCAAAGTCTCAGAGATTAAGCTCGCCGGCGGCCCGCCGCCGCGCGCAGCCCCGGTTGCCTTCAAGCTCTCCGATGTGGAGCGGCTGACCGGCCTCAACACCAAGCCAAAGGACATGCGCAAAGCGCTCACCGATTTGGGCTTCGATGTCGAAGACGCCGGCGACGGGTTTTATGTTCGCCCGCCGAGCTGGCGCTTTGACGTGTCCCAATCGGCCGACCTTGTGGAGGAGATTGCGCGCACCCAAGGCTTCGACCACTTGCCGACCACATCGCTGCCCCCGCCCCCGGGCGGGCGAGGCGCCATGACCACCGCCCTGCAAGACCGGGTGAGAACCGCCCGGCGAACCTTGGCGGCGCGCGGCTTTCTCGAAACAGTCACCTGGAGCTTCATGGCCAGGGAAACCGCGGCCGTCTTCGGCGGGGGTAGCCCGGCCTTGGGCGTGGACAACCCGGTGGCCAGCGAACTGGACCAGATGCGCCCGACCATCCTGGCCAACCTCGCCGCTGCGCTGCAAAGGGCGCGGGACCGCGGCGAGCGGGATGTCGCCCTGTTCGAAGCTGGCCCGATCTATCTCGGAGATGGGCCGAAGGACCAGCGCACAGTGGTCACCGCGCTCACGCGCCCATCGGGGGTGCGACACTGGGCTGGGGCCGCGCAGGAGCGCGCCTATGATGCCTATGGCGCAAAGGCCGATCTCTTTGCTGTGCTGGGCGCCATCGGCCAGCCCGGCAGTCGCTTCCAAGTCGGCGCGCCGCGCGATGGCCATTGGCATCCGGGCCAGGGCGCCAGCCTGAAGATGGGCAAGGTGACCGTCGCCCAGTTCGGCGCGCTACACCCGCGCGCGCTCAAGGCCCTGGACGTGGACGGCCCGCTGTTTGGCTTTGAGCTCAACCTCAACGCCCTGCCGCAAATGAAAGCCCGCGGCGCGAAGACCCGAAGCAAGCTGGAGGCGCCCGACCGCAGCCCGGTGCGCCGCGACCTGGCCTTCCTGGTGCGCGCCGACGTGCCGGCGGCCGATCTGGTGCGCGCGGCCCAGGGCGCCGATAAGGCGCTTGTCTCCGATGTCATCGTGTTCGATGTTTATGCCGGCAAGGGCGTAGAGCCCGGCTATCGCTCGCTGGCGCTGGAAGTCACGCTCCAGCCCCGGGGCGAGACGTTGACCGATGCCGAAATCGACGCAGTGATGGACAAAATCATCGCCAAAGTCGCCAAGGCAACCGGTGCGGCCCTGCGCGGCTGACACGGGCCGCAGCTTGGGCTACTCAGGGCCCAGCGCAAGCAGATCATCGAAGCGAGGCAGCCATGGCCGGCCACAGCAAATGGGCAAACATCCAACACCGCAAAGGCGCCCAGGATAAAAAGCGCGCCGTCCTCTTCTCCCGGCTCAGCAAGGAAATCACCATTGCCGCCAAGCTTGGCGGGCCCGACCCGGACGCCAATCCGCGCCTCCGCCTGGCGATTAAAAATGCCAAGGGCAGCTCCCTGCCCAAGGACAATATCAAGCGCGCCATCGATAAAGGCGCGGGGGGCGGCGGCGACGATTATGTTGACATCCGTTATGAGGGGTTCGGGCCCGGCGGCGTCGGCATCATTGTGGAGGCCTCAACCGACAATAAGAACCGCGCGGCCAGCGAAATCCGCTCCGGCTTTTCCAAGAATGGCGGCAATCTCGGCGAGACCGGCAGCGTCTCCTTCGGCTTCGAGCAGGTCGGCGAGATCATCTACCCGGCCGAGATCGGCAGCGAAGACGATGTGATGATGGCCGCCATCGAGGCTGGCGCATCGGACATGGAGCGCGACGGCGACACCTACATCATCTACACAGAGCGCGAGGGGCTAGGCGAGGTCGCCGGCGCCCTGGACGAGACTTGGGATAAGGTGGAGGCGACGTCCACCAAGCTGATCTGGAAGCCGCAAAACACCGTGCCCGTGGAAGGCCAGGCGGCAGAGACGCTGATGAAGCTGCTGGATGTGCTCGACGAGCTCGACGATGTGCAGAACGTCTATGACAATTCAGAGCTGAGCGACGAAGAGGCCGAGCGGCTCGCGGCAGCAGAATAGGCCCCAACACCGCCAGCCCCACCGCGCTCAGGCGGCAGGGCATGGGTCTGGTGTTTCCGGCGCAAGGGGCGGATCGGCGCCCCGCCCGCGCGCCAGCATGTGGATTTCCATTAGCACATCCATGGACCATTCCAGCGCCCGGCGCACGATGAAGCCCGGCGGATACCCGGTCCTCAGGCGCGGGGCCGTGCCGCGATCGAAGATGTGGCGCCGCGGCCGGTCGCGCCGGGCGATGAAGCGCGCAAGCGCCGGGCCCGGATCCTCCAGAACAGCCTGCAGCGCGGCGATGCGCGCCCTCAGCCCCGCAGCCGGGCGCGGCGCCCCGCTCGCCACGATCGGCCCCGCCGGGGCCCGCGCCTCGACGACACCCGCCAGCACCAGCGGGTCGGGCAGCGTGTCCGACAACTGGAACAGCGGGGCGCGATCGGCCCGGATTTTGGGGGATAGCGTGGGGGACACATCCGGCGTCTCGGCGCGCGCGGGCGGCATGGCGCTAGGGCACGGCAGCCGTGGGCCCGGCTGGGCTTTGGCCATGACGAACAGGGCGCGCCGGGCGGCCGCCTCGGCAAAGCGCAGCTCCGCAAACGCCCGCGCCCACACGGGCCCCGGCAGGCACACACCGGTCAGGCCGGGCAGCGCAGAGAGCGCAGACAGCACCCCCGCCACCAGCGTCCAAACCCGGTTCAGGGCAATCTTCGCCGTCTCATCCATGGCACCCATTCTAAGGCCAGGGATAACGGGGCGGATAAGTTTTGGGGGGTGGACGCGAGTTGGACGACCGCAACTCGCCGATATGAGCCTTAAGGGGGTATCACATAGTGGCCGCCTAAGCGCGAAGTTTACCCGCTCAATGTTTGGCACACGTCTCCTCCGGCGGTGCCGGATGATCACGGCTCACTCTCGGCGAGACTTTGTTGGATGACGTCTATGCGGTCGCTGATCCGATTGCGCCAGAGGATCGTCCCACTATGCATGAACATTAGCTCCTCGGCTGCCTCGTAGAAATCCGGGTCGGAGACCATGGCCTGGAAGTCGTATGAGACGACTGGCACTCCTTGTTCGATCAGCGCAAACGCTTCTTCCGTGAGCTCGATGTCAACATTGTAATTGAACCCGCGCCTGAACGCTCCTGTAAAAAGGAGGGAATACTCAGAGTAGAACTTCTGTGCGAACGCGTAGCGTTCGAGAAAATCTTCATAATCGACCAGCAGATTCAACAGGTCGCGATCGCGCAGGATGTTGCCCCGGCCCGAAGACATAAGCTCTGTGAACGTCCCGGACCTGTCCGCGCTGGTTTGAAAAGCAGGCCCCAACACCAGCGCCTGCTCAAATGCAGAAATGTCTTCATCCTTCAGCTCGCCAGATCGGAGGGATCGCAGCATTGTCCGGAGATCTTCCGTCATCGTCTGGTGGAAAACAAGGCTGCGGTCAGCGTCCTGCTCGATACGCTCAAAGTCGAGCCGAAGCCTTTCAATAATCGCCGCTTCTTCACGGCGCTCATACTGGGACGCATTCCAGTTCGCCACCTGGATACCGATGAAGACACCGATCACGACGATGAAGAAGTCGAGGAAAACCGCAAACCAGTTCTGGTCTTTCACGTGTTGTGTGACGCTGCGCAGGATCATGGCGCGCTTTTCTCCAGCGCTGCAATCAGCTCTTCGCTCGTTACGCGAAATGACCTTAGCCGCTCCAGTTTCTGCAACATAAGCAAGTGGCGTAAGGCAAGCGCGTTGTCGAACTCAAGATTGGCGCGGATTGCGTCAATATCGAACTCAAACCGCTCGGCTCGGGTTATGATATCCTCATAGCGTTCAGACTGCTGATAAGCATTTCCATAAACAGTGGCCAATGAGTAACTTGGTAGTATTGCGGTCGCCCGGAATTCCTCGCCCGTAACATCGAGATTGCGAATTGCCGCGAGTTCATTGTCCCAGCGAAAAACAAGATCGCGAAGTTCACCGTCGGAGATCATCGCGAGGGCACCGGACGATGACAGTTCCTCGAAATTTCGATACAGAATGTTGAATTGAAAATCCCGTATTGCCGAGTACGCAAGGCGGTTAAACGCGCCCTCACTCAGCGGCGGCTCCTCCGTCTCGAGACGCATGCGCAATTCTGCGGCGGCGTTTGATCGCTCCGCGTAATAGTCTTCAAGGTCATCGAGATCGCTTCGCGCCATGATCAGCTCGGTTTGGAAACTCACCAGCTGTGACCGAAGCCGTTCTTCTCCGGCCCGCACCTCATTCCAATTCGCCACCTGGATACCGATGAAGACACCGATCACGACGATGAAGAAGTCGAGCCCGACAGCGAACCAGTTCTGCTCTTTCACGTGTTGTGTGATGCGGCGAAGGATCATTTCCGAGCGATCTCTTCAGCCAGCTGAACGCTCATCTCGTTGAGTGCAGGCTCCAGAAGTTCGGGCCCTATATTCTGCAAAACAATCGTCCCAATCCAAAGCCTCAACAGGCCCGCCAATTCAGGATCATTCCTCATGCGTTCCATGCTCGCCAATGCATCATCGGCGGGCAGATCTGCTTCGCAGTCGCGCGATAGCGACTCGGTCAGCGTGGTTTCATCAAGACGCCAACACCCCGACCATAAGATGCGCGTCGCCAACGGTGAAATTTGCAAACGAACGGCGTCGCGAAACGCAGGGAGTTGATCGTTGACATTCGTGCTCACCAAACCCCTGTAACCCATGGTGAGCGTATCACGCAGTGTCTCATTCGAGGGAAATCCGAGCTGAACGGCATCATCAAACGCTACAGAACTAAACGACTGCGCGAAGAACTGAGACGCATGAAATGCATCGACCAGGAGCCCTCTGCAGTCATCGGTACAAGGCTCATCCCCTTCAAGATATTCTAAGGTACGTTCTGCTGCTTCACTTACAGTCGTGTAGTAAATTAAGCGGTTCAGACTTAGTTCCAGATTTCGATCGATTTCCTCCTGAATGAGGATCAGATAGGACCGCTCTTGGGCCTTTAGAGCGCGCTGCTCATTCCAGTTCGCCACCTGGATACCGATGAAGACACCGACCACGACGATGAAGAAGTCGAGGAAAACCGCAAACCAGTTCTGCTCTTTGACGTGTGTCGAAATTCGGCGCAGCAGCATAATCAACCCTTCGGCCCTTTTTGGCCTGCCCCTGCAACAAACGCAATAGAATGAAGGCCTTCTGGCCCGCGACTGACACCGAGAGCGCCCAATAGGCGCGCTCCAGTGTGTTTGGTCCGCTCAGCCGCCGAGAACAGCCGTTAGAAACTTCGGTGTGGGAGGCATACAAGGGCGACTTGCGGCCTGCCACACTCCGCCCCACCCTGGCTCTGCCAATCGCGTTCACAATTGCCAATCCTTCCAAATCGTCATTCGGCCAGCCGGTGGCGCTGGCCTACTGTGTGAGTCGCGTAGAGGGAGCGGGCAATGGCGGCGATTGCGGTTCTGGACTGTGTGAATTCACCGGGCAAACTGGGC
>JBCDJY010000010.1:0-93561 GCA_038747245.1 Pseudomonadota bacterium
CGGCCATGCAGTGAAGGTCTCGAAAAACTGTTTGGCGGTCCCATCCGTGTCTTCAACCGTGAGGCTTTCATCTGCAAAGAGAAATATCTCATTGTCATCATACTGATCATTTCCGTTCTGATCAAAGTATCCCCAAGTGTCCGCCACGTAAGTTTTGAATTTGTCGTCACCATCACCGGTATCAGGTGGTCCCGGATTTCCGGGCGTATCGTCTGCTTGGAAGAAATACGGTTGATCGAATGGATTATCAGGATCGTCCGCCCATGGGCTGTCCCAAGGCTCGTGAAAGTGTAGATCGTCGGACCACAAAATATCCATCTGTCTCTCCCGAATAAAACTAAATCTAATTTGTTCGGAATTCACTCAATATCAATTTAATCTTGGTTTATTACGTTTCGTTAGAATTTCTTTCTTTCGTAGCGGAAAAGCGGATATCGGGATTTTTCTCTTGGGCATAACCCACGTCCCAGGCGTTCTTTGCCAGGTACACCGGCGCGCCATCGAGATCATGCCCTGAGGCGGACTTGTTCTTGTCCATGAACGCATCCAGCAGCCCGGCATCCGCGCTTGCGAGCCACCTTGCGACCTTAAAAGGGGCGGTCTCAAAGGTCACTTCAAGGCCGTACTCGGCGCCCAGTCGCTCGCTCATCACTTCGAACTGTAATTGGCCAACCGCGCCGACAATCATGTCAGAGCCAATCTGCGGCCTGAAGAGTTGCGTGACGCCTTCTTCGGCCAGGCTCTCCAGCGCCTTGCGCAGGTGTTTCTGCTTCATCGGATCGGCAATTCGGGCCCGGCGCAGGATCTCAGGCGCGAAATTCGGAATGCCCGCAAATTGGATTTTGCCCGACGTCGAAAGGCTATCGCCGACCCTTAAGGCGCCGTGATTGGGCACACCGATCACGTCGCCCGCATAGGCGGTCTCCATGATCTCGCGGTCCTGGGCGAGGAACATGAGCGGATTGTGGACATTCAGCAGTTTGCCCGCTGTGGTCTTCAGCTTCATGCCGCGTTTGAACTCGCCCGATGACAGGCGCAGAAAAGCGATCCGGTCGCGGTGGTTTGGGTCCATGTTCGCTTGGATCTTGAACACGAAGCCCGACACCTCCTTGTCGTCGCCCGCCACAGTGTCCGGCGCGCCTGCGATGCTTGCCGATTGTGCGCGCGGGGAGGGTGCAAAGTCTGCCAAGGCGGCGAGCAGTTCCGGCATGCCGAAGTGGCGCAGGGCCGAGCCGAAAACGATCGGCGTCATATGGCCTTCCTGGTAGGCGGCGCGGTCAAACGCGGGCAGGGCCTCCCGGGCCAGTTCTGCGCCTTCTGAAATTTCGGCGTGGACGCCTTCATCCATGATTTCAGTAACCGAATTGCCGCCCCATGGGATGCGCTCGGCGGGCCCGGGTTCGGCGGCGCCGCCTTTGCGGAAAACGAGGAACTCATTCGAGCTCAGGTCCAACATGCCGGCAAACCGCTGGCCCGAGGCCGCCGGCCAATACAGCGGCGCTGTGTCGAGTTGCAGCTTGTCGGCAATCTCGTCGAGTAGGGCGAAGGGGTCCTGGGCCTCCCGGTCCATCTTATTGATGAAGGTGATGATCGGGATGTCGCGCAGGCGGCATACTTCGAACAGCTTGAGGGTTTGCGGCTCGATTCCCTTTGCGGCATCGAGCACCATGATCGCGCTGTCTGCGGCGGTGAGGGTGCGGTAGGTGTCTTCGGAGAAATCCTCGTGGCCCGGCGTGTCCAACAGGTTGAAGACCTTGTCGCCATGTTCGAACGTCATGACCGATGAGGCCACCGAAATGCCTCGGTCACGCTCGATTTTCATCCAGTCGGATTGGGTGCGGCGACGCTCTCCGCGCGCGGCAACCTGGCCTGCAAGCCGGATGGCGCCGCCGGCCAGCAGCAGGGCTTCGGTCAGGGTCGTCTTGCCCGCGTCCGGGTGGGAGATAATGGCAAAGGTGCGCCGGCGCGCGGCTTCTTCGGTCAGCGACATGGCCGGCGTGTTATGCCGGATCGGCGAGCCGCGCTAGCCCTCGCCGGCGGTATCCAGCAGCGTCAGCGCCGCCGCGTCCCGGCGAACGCGGGCGCGCTCTGCTTGGGGCAGGGGAATGAGGCCCTTTTCGGCGAGGTAGCCCTCAGGTCCCCAGGCGTCATCATTGGTGAAGGCGGCAATGTAGGCGGTCAGGCCAGGCACGAGGCCGACATTCTGGGCCTTCACGTAGAAATACATCGACCGGGAAATCTTGTACTCACCCGATGCGATGGCCTCAAACGTTGGGGTCACCCCTGAGATTTGGGCCGCTTTCACGCGGTCTCCATTCTGGTCGGCGGATGAAAAACCAAGGACGCCTACGATCGTTGGATTGTTGATCAGGATTTGAATGATCGCGGTGTCATTCTCGCCGCTATCGACCCAAGCGCCGTCCATGCGCACAGTGGTGGCGCGGCGGTGGAACGCGTCAGGGTCGGACTGGGCCAGGGCCGCCATTTCCGGCACGGCCTCGGCGCCAAGCTCCATGGCGATTTCGACAAAGGCGTCCCGGGTGCCCGATGTCGGCGGTGGGCCGGACACACGGATCGCCAGATCCGGAAGGGCGGGTGAAAGGTCCGACCAGCGATCGGTGTCGTTTGCTTTCCAGCCCCCCTGGCCGTCAGGGATTTCGGCGGCGAGTGCACGCCAGATCTGCTCCTTGGTCAGGTCCAAGTCTGGCCCGTCTTTGCCGGTCGCCAACACGATTCCATCAAAACCGATCTGCACCTCTACGAGCTCCGTCACGCCGGCCTGGGTGCACAGGGCAAGCTCGCTGGGTTTAACCCGCCGTGAGGCGTTCGAGATTGACGGCGTTTGCGGGCCAATGCCGGTACAGAAGGCCTTGAAGCCACCGCCCGTGCCGGTGGTCTCGACGATGGGCGTGGCAAAACGCGTTGAGGCGCCAAACTGCTCGGCAACGGTGGTGGAGAAGGGGGCGACTGTCGAGGACCCAACGATGCGGATACGCTCTTCTTGGCCGAGGGCGGGCGGCGGCGGCACTGGCGCGCCGTTGAATTCAGACAGTCCGCTATCTCCGCAAGCGGCGATGCAGAATGCTAATATCGCGGTAATGCGCCGATGCCTTGCCATGGCTGTTCCCCCTGCGTGCGCGCTTCACGTGACTAGGCGGTTGGGGATCGCCTCGCAAGGCTTTGTGCGGTGCAACTATTCGCTTGCGGGCAAGCTCAGCCCCCGCCTATAGGGTCTGGGCAGGCGGACATCGCGGGCAGCCAGCGCAGGCCCGGCGCACGAACGCCAGGTGAAGGCGGGCCTGGAGCCCATGTCACTGGAGCGCCGGCGGTGGATGTTTTCGCAAGTACAATCGACTGTGTGAATACGGCCGCGCCCGAGGCGCCCGTGTTCTGCTATCGTCCCCATGCGCTGCGGTCTGCTGCCGCTTGGTTCCTAGACGCGTTCCCCGGCGATCCTTACTTCGCGGTCAAAGCCAATCCTGCGCCGCATATTCTTATGGGCCTTTGGGATGCGGGTGTGCGCTGTTTCGATGTGGCGTCTGACCAGGAAGTCAAAGCGGTGAGCGCTTTGCTGCCTGAAGCAACCCTTGCCTTCATGCATCCAGTGAAAAACCGCGCAGCGATCTCTGCCGCCTATTTCGCCCACGGCGTGCGCAGTTTCGTGCTCGACAGCAGCGCTGAGCTTGAAAAGATCTGCGAGGCGACGGGCCATGCCGCAGATTTGACCCTCATCGTACGCGTCGGCGTCTCGAATGACGGGGCCACGGTGCCTTTAACGGGTAAGTTTGGGGCCAGCGAGGCCCAGGCGCCGCGCCTTTTGCGCCACACGCGCCGCGTGGCGCGCCGTCTCGGCGTGTCTTTCCACGTTGGCAGCCAATCCCTGGCGCCCGCAGCCTGGAGCTTGGCCATGGCGGGGCTATCGCGACTGATCGCTGCGGCTGCGGTCACCGTAGACGTGGTTGATGTCGGCGGCGGGTTTCCGGCGCGCTACGCAGCGCGCGTTGACCTAGAGGCCTACCGGGCGCGCGTGGCGAGCGCCTTTGGGGCGATGATGGTGACCGAGCCGGCTGAGCTGTGGTCAGAGCCAGGCCGGGCGCTGGTGGCCGAGGCGGAAAGTCTTCTTGTGCGGGTCGATGGGGTGAAGCCCGGCGCGCTGTATCTCAATGATGGCGGGTTCGGCGCGCTTTACGACGCGGTTCACCTGGGCTGGGATTTTCCGGTGCGCGCCTTGCGCCCTGGCGGTGGACTGCCGGAGGCGCATGCGCCTTACGCCTTGTTCGGGCCAACGTGTGACAGTGCAGACCGTTGGCCGCATGCCATCATGCTTCCGCAAGGCCTTAAGGAAGGCGACTATCTCGAGTTTGGGGCGATGGGCGCCTATGGGCGCGCAATGGCGACGGGATTCAATGGCTTCGGCAGCTACGATTTGGTGCAGGTTGCCGATAGCCCGTTTCCAAGCGCCTACACCCCCTGCGCGCGCGCTGGCACGTCCAGTGCCCGTACCGTCTCATACCCATAACGTCGAAACACCCGCCCAACCGCCTCTGGGTGAACCGGTGAGGTCACCCATGCCGCGGGCGGATCAACGCCGATCCGGCGCGCCGGCGCCGCTTCCAAGCGCTTCAGGGTCTGCCGAGCAATCGCGGCCCCGCTGTCGATATAGCTGACTTGGTGCGGGGCTGCGGCGGTAAGTTCCGTCCGCAAGAGTGGAAAGTGGGTGCAGGCCAAGACCACTGTGTCGATTTGCTCGCCCCCGGGGGCATGGAAGAGCGGCGCCTGGGCGGCTGCGACCTCGGAAGCTGGCAGGCGCTCGCCCGCCGCGCGCCGCTCTGCCAGGTGAACCAGATCGACGCTGCCATGCCGGATGACTTGGCAATGGGCTGCGAAATCCGCAATCAGCTTGGACGTGTAGGCCCGCGCCAGTGTGCCCGGGGTGGCCAGAAGGCCGATCGTGCCGGTTTTGGTCAGGCTGGCGGCGGGCTTGATGGCCGGCACCGTCCCAATCACAGGGATGGCCAGCCTGGAGCGGGTTTCCGAAAGGGCCAGCGTGCTCGCCGTGTTGCAGGCGATGACCAGCACGTCAGGTTTGGCCTCTGCCACCAGGGCCTCGGCCACCTCAGGAACGCGGGCGGCCAGAGCTGCGTCGGCCTTTTCGCCATACGGGAAGAATGCGGTGTCGGCCGCATAGTCGATGACAAGTCCCGGCGCCGACGCGGCGAGGGCATCGCGGATTGTGAGCCCTCCGATCCCGGAATCGAACACCAGCACGCGCCCAGTTGCTGGAGAAGGAGTGCGCCGACTCGCCATGCCACAGCCTAATGGAGCGCGCCCGTGACCGAAAAGGGGCAAAGGCTCTGAGGCGCCTCGATATTAATTGTGCGCCGCAGCACAATATGTTATGCACAGCAACAATTATTGAACCACAAACATTGGGTGCCCCTATGACGACTGGTCCTGCAACGACCCCATTCAGCTTTTTTGCCGCCGCCGCGCGGACCGCTCTACAAACGAGCATCGCGGCCCAGCAAAGGATGATTTCGAGCGTTGAGCGCACCAGCCAGGCCACCGAGTCGCCGGTGAGCTGGATGTCTGCCGACATGCCGGTGCCCAACCCGAAATTTTATTTTGACGAAGAAACCATGCGCGAGGCTTTCCATTCGCTCGCAGACGCCAACCTGTCTGCGTGGGAGCAGGCCGCCGATATGTTGCAAGCGCTTCCTGGCTGGGCGACGTGGCCCACGCGCGTGCCTGGCAGTGTGATGACAGATATGTTCGACCGGATGCGGCGCTCGGGATTGCCCGTTATGGCCGCAAATGACAGCTGGGTGACCGCTGCGGAGAATTTCTCGCCGCCCGCTTTCTGGAAAGCGGCTGCTGCCACCGTGTCCCGGGGCGAGCCCGCCGGGCCCAACCTGCTCGATGCCCCCGAGGGAGAGGCCGACGACCTGACCCGCATCAAAGGAATTGGCGCAAAGCTCTCCAACATGTTGCACGACCTCGGGATCTATCACTTCCACCAGATTGCCGGCTGGACGAAGGCCGATGGTGAGTGGATCGATGATAAGCTCGCCTTCAAGAACCGGGTCACGCGGGAAAAGTGGATTGAGCAAGCCAAAGCGCTCGCCGGCGAAGCCGCTGCCGCCTAAGGCCTTTCGACTTGGCCGTTACCTATGGGCGCTGGGCTGGTGCAGCAGCACTGGCGCCTTGGACGGTTGCCACATCCCGCCCTGACACGCCGGCAAACGCGCCTGAAAGCGCGCGGTAAAACGCGATCCGCTGCTCCGATGCCTCCCCCAGGGCGACATAGCGTTCGGCGCCGGGCAGCCGGCCTTCCGGTGTGCCTTCGGGCTCTGCCAAGGTCATCAGCTGGGCGAACAGTTCTGCAGGCAGGCCGCCTCCGGTGACGCGGTCCATCGGGCTGTCATCGTCGTTTCCGACCCAGACGCCGACGACATTTGTGGCCGAGTATCCAATGAACCATGCGTCGCGCCAGTCTTGGCTGGTGCCGGTTTTGCCGGCCACGCGGCGGCCCGGCACTTGGGCGGAGAGCCCCGTGCCTTGCTCCACGGTGCGCACCATCATCGAGGTCATATCGCGTGCGACGTTGCTATCGATGGCGCGGCGCGTTGTCGGCAGCGGCGCTTCATAGAGGAGCGCCCCGCGGGTATCTTCAATGCGGGTGACCAGAACCGGATCCAGCCGGAGGCCGTCGCGCATGAAAGCGCCGTAGGCGCGCGTCAGGTCCAGCAGCGTGACCTCCTGGCTGCCCAGGGCAATTGACGGCACCGGCGTCATTTCCGAACTCATGCCAAGGCGGCGCGCCAGATGGATGACCGCTTCTTCCCCAACCTCCTGGGTCAGCAGGGCAGAAACGGTGTTGAGCGACTCAGCATAGGCTTCAGCAAGGGTTACGGTGCCCAGGTGCCCGCCGCCATAATTCTTGGGTGACCAGCGCCCGATTTGCAAAGGCCGGTCCGCGCGCACATCATAAGGGCTGTTTCCCACCTCAAGGGCGGCGGCATAGACCACCGCTTTGAAGGCAGAGCCGGGCTGGCGCCGCGCCTGGGTGGCGCGGTTGAATTCAGAGACGGTGTAGTCAGTCCCGCCCGTCATGGCCGCAATGTGCCCATCAGACCGAAGCACCAGGGCGGCGGCCTGGCTTGCGCGGGCCTCTTCGCCGGACGCCTCCAGCGTTTCGGCAATGGTGGCTTGAACTTGAGCTTGAAGTTCGGGCTCGATCGTCAGCGTGATGACAAGGTCAGGCGGCGGCGCGCCGCCCAGCAGGTCTGGTAACTGGGCAACGGCGGCATCTATGGCATATCCAAACACCGGGGCCTCGGCCGGCCGCTCAAGGACAGCGATTTCCTCCGACCGAGCAAACTCGGCTTGCAGCTCGCTAATGAATCCCGCGCTGACCATCTCCGACAAGACATAGTCTTGGCGCGCGCGGGCGAGAGACATGTCGCCGGTCAGCGCCATGCGCGACGGCGCTTGGGGCAGGGCGGCCAGCAGGCTCGCCTCTGAGAGGGTCAAATCCTCCGGCGGCTTGCCGAAATAATGGGTGCTCGCCGCATCCAACCCGTAGAGACCTGCGCCGAAATAGACCCGGTTGAGGTAGAGCGCGAGGATTTCGTCCTTGGTCAGGCGCCGTTCCAATTGGCGCGCCAACTCAACCTCTTGCACCTTGCGCTTGATGGTTTGGCGCGGGTCGAGGACGAGATTTTTGATCAGCTGTTGGGTGATTGTTGAGGCGCCTGACACGGTCCTGCCGCTACGCCAGTTGACCCATGCGGCCCGGATGATCGCCCAGGTATCGGCGCCATTATGGCTGTAGAAGCGTTTGTCCTCTGCTGCGATAAAGGCCTGCGAGACATGGGCCGGGACATCGGCGACGGCGGTTTCGCGGCCGTAACGGGGGCCGCGCACGGCAATCAGAGCGCCATCTTCGGCGCGAAACTCCATGGCGGGGGCGCGGTTGACCGTCCATAAGGCCGCAGTATCGGGCAGCGTCGGCATGTCATGGATCAGGATGCGGTGGTAGATCGCCGCTGCCGCCACGCCTGAGAGCGTGAACGCCGCGAAGGCCAGGGCGCTGTATTTGATGATCCGCCACCGCAGCGGGCGTTTCGACGGCCTTTTGCGGCTTGCGCCGGCCTTGCCGACCGACCCAGCCTTGCCGCCTGCCCCCGTTTTCAAAGCCATGGCCGCGCTCCGCCCCGCTGTGATGCTGCCAGAAGTTCTATGCGTTGCTTTCTAAGTGATTGATGAATAAGGCGCCGGCGCGGCAAAGGCGCCTTACGAGTTGGTAAGCTCATTCAGACGGCAGCAGCGCCTCCAGGGTTTCCAGCCGATCGGCCTCGCGCGTCGGCTTATCCCACCGGATGCGATTGATCCTTGGGAAGCGCATGGCGATGCCTGATTTATGGCGTGGGCTGCGCTGAAGTCCCTCAAAAGCGACTTCGAGAACAAGTCCTGTCTCAGCGTTCGCCGTTACCGCGCGGACAGGGCCGAACCGCTCAATCGTGTGGTCACGCACAAACCCATCCAACTGTTTCAGCTCTTCATCGGTGAAGCCGAAATAGGCTTTGCCGACCGGCGTGAGAACGTCGCCGCCGTCGCCTTCGCGCCAGACGCCGAAGGTAAAGTCGCTGTAGAAGCTGGAGCGCTTTCCATGACCGCGCTGGGCGTAGAGCAGTACTGCATCGATCAAAAAGGGATCGCGTTTCCATTTATACCAATGACCCTTGGGCCGCCCAGCCAGGTAAGGGCTATCCCAGCGTTTCAGCATCAGGCCTTCGATTTCAGGGGCAGGCGGGGCATTCCGGGCCGCCTCCAGCGCATCAAGATCGGTAAGCTCGACCAATGGAGACAGGTCAAACCGATCCGTCTCCAGCCCTGAAACAAATGTCTCCAGCCGCGCGCGGCGTTCGCGAAAGGCCAGGCTTCGAAGGTCTTCTTCGCCGATGGCGAGGGCGTCATAGACACGGATAAAGGCCGGGCGGTCCTCCATCTGGCGCTTGGACACCGTCTTGCGATTGAGCCGTTGCTGGAGGGCGTTGAACGGCGCTGTCGATCCATCGGCGCTGCGCACCAAAAGCTCGCCGTCCAGGGCGGCATCGAAATTCATAGCGGCGAGGACATCGGGAAATGTGTGGCTGATATCGTCGCCGGTGCGCGTATAGATGCGCCGCACGCCCGCCTCCGAGACGGCTTGCACCCGAATCCCGTCATACTTCCATTCGGCGGCGAAGTTTTCCCCGCGGATCAGGTCGGGGTCCACCGCGTCGGGGTCATCGCGCTGATCCTTGGCGACCAGGGGGTGGGCGAGCATAACCGGGCGAAACGGCGCGTCGATTTGGGGATTTGGCCGGGGCGCGCGCCCCTCAAGCCAGGCAAACAAGCCCTCATAGGGCGGGGCAAGGCCGTGCCAGATCTCCTCGATCTCTGCGACATCCACCTCGCCGAAGCGGGCCAGCGCCGTTTTTGTCAGCCGGGCAGACACACCAATGCGCAAACCGCCGGTTACCAGCTTTAACAGGGCCCACCGGCCGGGGGGGTCGAGATCGTTCAGCCAGCCCTCGACCAGGCGTTCGCCTTCACTGCGCGAGGCTTCCATCAAGGCGGGCACCACGTCCTCGATGGGCGGTGCCCGGTTTGTCCCAGTCGCGCCGGGCCAGACCAGACTGACCGTTTCGGCAAGGTCGCCCACATAGTCGTAGGACAAGGCAAACAAGACCGGGTCGATGCGCGCCTCGACCAAGGATCGGATGGCGCTGGCCTTCACACCGGGGATCGACAGTTCGCCGGCCAACGCAGCGAGCGACCAGCCCCGGGCCGGGTCCGGCACATGCTGGAAATACTGAACCATATGGTCGAGCTTGCCATTGCGCTGCGGGGTTAGGATCAGTCGGTCTAAGAGCGCTGCAAATCGGTCCATGGGCGACATCTATGCGCCAAGGAGGCGTGCGCCAATCTCCTAGCGCCTTGGCAGCTTTGACTTATTGGGGCGTGGCCGTATTTTGGGCTTGGGGCGCAATGCAGATCAGGCAAAAGCGGGTGGGCCGTTTTGGGAAATCAGCAGCGTATTCTCGCCACGGGCGCCCCTGCCGGCCACAGAGGGGGCACGATGAACACGCCATCGGACACATTTATCAGGGAGCTGGTTGCTATCGTTGACCAGTATCGCCACCAGGCGGAAGCGGACCGCGACGTGAAAGAGCTCGTTGCCTTGGCCGCCTCTTCGATCGACATTCTAACACGCATCCGAAGTCACCAGGTTCGGCGCACTGCTGCTGGACGTTGAGGTTCACCCGACCGGCCCGTCCATGCGAACCTCGCCGGACAGATCGTCGAGCTTCGCCTGGAAATGCGCCCTGACATCCTCTACCGCCTGATTGTAGACCAGTGGGCCAAGGGTTTGCAGTACCGCATCGACAATCTCCCCGGCGCGAAATGCGCTGAGGTCCTCGTCAAAACGCTCTTCGAAAAGGGTCTGGAGATGGCCGATCAGGGCGTTGCGGCGATCTTCGCTGAGGTGAGGGGTCATCATTTCAGTCCAATACGAAGAGGTGGCGCGTCTCCGGCGCCGGGACGAGGCACGACTTACGGCGGCCGAACATGCGATAGCGATTGCGCGCCACGAGGCGGTAGACAGCATCGCAGAGCGGCCTGGGGAGTATGCTTAGAAGGCTGATCCACCGGGCGGGCGCTTTCAGGCAACGGATGAGTGCGAATGCGGCGCGCGACTCCGTCAGCACTATGTCATCATGAACAAAGACGAAGCTGCTTGGATTGACTGGATCGATGCCGGCCCGCTCGGCGTGGGCGCGTCCTTCTTTCGATGCCATCGCCACATATCTGATCGGGGGCGTGCTCTCGTCCCGGGCGAGCACGAACCTCACTGCGTGGGAGCACAAGACGCAGTCTCCATCATAGACGAAAGTCGGGGGCATTGCGGCTTCCTCAAAACCCTTATTTTGGTAGCGAAATACTGGTGGAAAGGCCCTGAGCCTCTGGCCGATTGCCGCGGCCGTCATCTTGGTGTCCACGCGCTGCTTCAATGGCCGTCGAACGAGACCAGCGCCGACACGTCAACGCCCTCGGCGCGAAGCTTATCGGCGCCGCCAAGGTCGGGGAGGTCGACCAGGAAGGCTGCCGCAACGACTTCGGCTTCGACACGGCGCAGCAGCTTGAGACCGGCCTCCGCGGTGCCTCCGGTCGCGATGAGATCATCCACTAAAACAATGCGCTCGCCCGCTGACGCTCCGTCCACATGCATATGCAGCGCGTCGGTGCCGTATTCGAGCTCATACGGTTCAGACAGGGTCTCGTAGGGCAGCTTGCCGGGTTTTCGCAGGGGCAGGAAGCCTGCACCCAAACGCACCGCCATCGCGCCCCCTAGGATGAAGCCGCGCGCGTCAATGCCGGCGATCTTGGCCACGTCGCGGTCAATGAATGGTGCCGACATCGCCTCGATGGCGGCGGCGAAGGCGTCTGGTTGGCCGAATAGGGTTGAGACATCGCGGAACAGAATGCCCGGTTTGGGATAATCAGGGATCGTTCTGATTGCCGCCTTCAGATCCATGTGTGCCTATCCCACGACCACTTCTTCCCCGTCGCGGATGGGCCGGGCAACTTCTTCGGCAATCTGGACGGGCTCAGGCTTGGCCGAACGGCGGCGCCACATGGGCGCGCGCGGGTCGGCTTTGCGGTCGTACTGCATCGAATAATACTCAAATGCGGTGTGGGTGAGCGGTCGCGGCGTCAGCGTCATGCCGTAGGTGCGCAGGCGCTCGACCACAGCATCGCGCAGATGCATGTCCGGGAAGGTGTCCCAGCCCATGCCATGGTCTTTCATCCATTGGCGCACCCGCCAAGACCGAGTCGTGGAGGCATCCGTGGGGCGCGCGCCGCCATGGTCTTCCCACAAATAGAGGATCACGATGGCGTCGATCACCGCTTCGATTGCCGGCGCCGTGGTAGAGGAGAGATCCTGGCCGGCTTGGGCGGCATTCAAAATGTCGTTCTTGCGAGACTGGATATTTTGGTATGTGGCGCCGATCACCGAAAGGGCATTCCTGTTCGCAGGCACATTCTGGGCATAGACCGCATCCAACTGCGGATGGCGCACCACCATCAATTCACCGCCCACCACGGGCTGGTCGCGTGTGATCGCCGCAAGCTCGGCCATGAAACGCTGGATGTTCTGCCGCAATTCATGGCCCACCCCGGCCAGAACTTCCTCTTCGACGGCCTTTCGATCATTGCGATCACGCCAAGCAATGTAAGCAATGGCGAGCACAGCAATCACGATGAGCAGCAGCGCGCCGGTCTGAAACTCTACTGAAAACATACTTGTCCCTCCAAAGACCCCTTTCACCTAGCAAAGACTGGACCTGACGTCGATTATGGCGCCTAGAGCACGCGGCCCGCAATAGCATCGAGTTTTGCAACCAGTTCGGGGTCGCGCGCACTGGGGGCTGTCACGATAGCGTAGTCGAGGCCGGTTTCGATTGCTTGCGGCGATGGCGTGCGGTCAATCTTCGAAAGGCGCTGGCATAGCGCCGTGATGGCGCGCTGGGCCGCAGCGGCATTTGCCGAGAGCACTTCCAGCACATTCGAGACTGAGACGTCCTCTTCTTCCTCGTGCCAACAGTCGTAATCGGTGACCATGGCGAAAGTGGCGTAGGGCAACTCAGCTTCCCTGGCGAGTTTGGCCTCGGGCATATTCGTCATGCCGATCACGTCGCAGCCCCATTGGCGATAAAGCTGGCTTTCGGCGAGGGTTGAGAATTGGGGGCCTTCCATCGCGAGATATGTGCCGCCGCGGTGAACGCGCGCGCCGATCTCCGCAAGGGCGTCGGCGCCCAGGGCTGAAAGCCGCGCGCAGACGGGTTTCGCCATCGAAACGTGGGCCACGAGGCCAGGTCCGAAAAAGGATTTGGGCCGCGCAAACGTGCGGTCGATGAACTGGTCTACGGCGACAAACTCGCCTGGCGCGTAGGCGGCTTGCAGCGACCCACAGGCAGAAAAGGAGAGCACGTCGGTGACGCCGGCGCGCTTCAGCGCGTCGATGTTGGCCCGGTAGGGGACAGCGCTCGGCGTCAGGCGATGTCCGGGTCCGTGGCGCGGCAGGAAGACCAGCTCAACGCCCGAAAGTCGACCCCGGCGCAGTGCGCCAGATGGGCTGCCCCAGGGCGTATCGATGGCGTCTTCTCGGCCCTTCTCTAGGCCAGGGATGTCGTACAGGCCGGACCCGCCGATAATGCCGAGGACCCACTGGGCCATTTCCGCGCCTCCGTTTCGATGGCTCTACGAGGTGCCAGTGTGATAAATCACAGGTACAATCAAGGGGGAAAGGCTACCAGACCGCCCCGCCGATGACGCATCTGTGAGTTGGCACAGCCGAGCAAACGCCCATTTAGAGCCCATGGACATCACCGCTTTGACCTCGATGACACGCCGCCGCGTCCTCGCACTGGCCGGCGCGAGCTGCGCGGCCGCGTGCAGCGCGCCGATAAATGCAGATACGGCAACACTGGATGCGCCGCCGGCTGCACTTCCCCCAGTGGACGATTGGAGCGCGCTCTCCGAAGCGCAGTGGCGCGAGCGGCTTTCTGAGATGCAGTTTTACGTGCTGCGCGAAGAGGGCACCGAGCGGGCCTTCACATCACCCCTGGATAAGGAATACCGGGCCGGGACTTATGCCTGCGCCGGCTGCGATCTTCCTCTGTTTGAGAGCGCCACCAAATATGACAGCGGCACAGGATGGCCCAGTTTCTGGGACCATATCCCAGGCGCGTTAGACACCAAGGTGGACAACAAGCTTTGGATGCAACGGATCGAGTATCACTGCGCACGCTGCGATGGCCACCAGGGCCACGTGTTCGAGGATGGCCCGCGCCCGACCGGCCTCAGATACTGCAACAATGGCGTAGCGCTGACGTTCAAGCCGGCGTAAATGAGTGCCAGGCGCGTTGGCGTTATCCGCCGAACGTCGTCCCGTCGCCTTCCTCATCGGTGATGACTGCCCCGCCTTCGGCGTGTTCGAAGCCCCGCCCATCGGGGCGGATGAACAGGTCGAGTTGGCGCGGATCGACATAGGGCTTTCGTTGGCGGCGCCCGCGGCGGACCCGAAAGTAGAGATCATCGGTGTGATCTTCATCCGCCTCGACGTCCGGCACCGGCTCAGCGGGTTCTGCTTCGCCTGCTTCTGACGCAGCGTCCGGATCTGGCGCAGTGCCCACCGGCCCGTCCATTTGCCAGTAGGTGACGGCGTAGACCGGACGGCCAGCTTCATCCTCATAGGCTTGGATAAATCCCCGGCCTGAAGCCGCCTGGGCTTCGACATCAGACAGGGCGAGATCGCCCTCGGTTTCGGAGATCCATTCCGTGGTCAGCTTTAACACCTGGGCCCCAGCGCCCAGGCGCTCGGCATCGAACCGCGTGCGCGCCACTGGTGCGCTCAGGTCAAGCGCGCCGCGAGCGTCTTCGGCCAGGGGATAAAGATGGCTCATTTCAAGCGTGATGTAGATGCGCCGGGCCGCTCTCCAACACGATGCCATGGCACGCAGCGGCGCGAAGGGCTGCAAGCTTTGCAAAGCGCAGCGTGACCGCCTTGCGCCGGGCAGGTGAGAGACGGTGGGTCTCGGGCTGGCGGACAATTGCGCCGCCATAGGCATCGGCAATGATCAGGCCGCACTCGCCCGGAATCAGATCAGCGGGGAATGCACTGGAGACGCCGAAATAAAATCGGTCGCAATAGGGCCTGTACTCCGGCCATTTCTGATCGGAGCGAAAGTCGGCGATGCTGGATTTCACCTCGACGATCTCGATGTCGCCCTTGCTCGACAGTGAGGTCACATCGGCGCGGCGCCCATTTGCGAGGGTCAATTCCGTTACCGGCGATAGGTCGAGCGCGGCGCAGAGCCGAACGATGCCCCGGGTGAGATCGCCTGTCGACACATGCTCATACCCATCGCCATCGGCCATCCCGCCCTCCAGGTTCGTGATTTGTTCAAGGAGAGCCCTGAAACGGGGTGCCCGGTCAAGCCTCAGCTTAGAAAATCGTCGACCCAGGCCGGAACGATTTCGCTAGCCGGGCCATAGCGCCCGTCCTGGAACACATAGGCGTTGTCCGACGGCTCAAGATTGAGCTCTATGGTCAACGCGCCAGCCGCGAGCGCTTCGGCGACGAAGCCGGCCGCAGGATAGACCTGGCCACTTGTTCCGATGGCAACAAAAATATCGCAGGCCACCAGGGCGTCGGCGATGAGATCCATGTCAAGCGGCATTTCACCAAACCAAACCACGTGGGGGCGCAGGTCGCCGGCCCGCCCGCACGCGGCGCAGCGGGTCGAGCGATCAATATCGTCATGCCACTCGGCTTGGCGATCACACGCCATGCAACGGATCTGATTAAGCTCGCCGTGCATGTGCACGACGCCGCTGCTGCCGGCTTGCTCATGCAGATTATCCACGTTTTGAGTCACCAGCAGAAACTGCCCACCTTGGGCTTCCCACGCGCTTTGCAGGCGCGCCAAGGCGGCGTGACCAGCATGGTGTTTTGCGGTTTTGAGCTGGCGCCGGCGATCATTGTAAAAGCCGTGGACGAAGTCGGGATTGCGGGCAAAGCCTTCTGGTGTTGCCAGATCTTCCAGCGGGTACTTGGTCCAGATGCCGTCCTCGTCGCGAAACGTGCCAAGGCCGCTCTCCGCTGAGATTCCGGCGCCGGTCAAGACGATGAGGGATGGGCGGGCGGCGATATTCATAGGGCGATCCTCAGGTGCGGCTATCGGAGATTCCGTTTGTGGCGTCTGGCGCCGGTCTTATTCCTACCATATGCTTTGGATAGTTGGATTTGCCGGGCGCTGGGGCGGTAAGAGCGAGGTCAATAATGCCGAAACGTCTAGACCTATTCCGCCGTCTTTCCGCGGGGCTTTTGGCGTCTGCACTTTTATCGGTGTCGGCCTGTGACCGGACCGAGGAGCGCCTTCAACGCGCCAGCGATGTTGTAAACGCCGCCGTCGAGCAAGTGACAGGCGACGCCGCCGGCCATGACGATAAAGCAGCCATGGCGAGTGTTCCGCTCGAGGCGCGGGCTTTTGCTGGCGGCACGGTGGCCCAAGCGGCGGCGGTGTCTGAAGAGCGGCCGAGAGCGCTTTTTGCCATCGGCTCAATCATTGCCAAACCGCGCGAGTTGCCGCCTCTGCCCACGCCCACCGAGGCCTTAATCATGCAGGCGCCGGAGCTGGAGCAAGAGCTGATGGAGCTGGCCGAACCACCGATTATGGCTCCGGGGACGCAGGCCCCTGAAGCCAGCGGCGATCGCCCGCAGGCGGAGATTAGGCAGGTGCCGCCGACGGCCAGGCGCGCCGTGAGGGACGCTGTAACGCGGGACGTCCTCTTGCCGCGATCCCTGCCGCCGGAACAATCGCGCATGGCGCGCCGCGCCATCGTCACTGACCGGGCCATCGAGGTGCAGACCGATGCCCGCGGTTTGATGCTGGAAAAGATGAGCCAATTCGGCCTTGCCGGCCAAGTTGAGCTCAACCGAACCGGCCAGATGGTCATCCAGATCGGGACCGAAGGCGCTGACCCAACGCAAATGCGCCCAGGTCTGCCCCGGCGCCCAGCCTTGCCGCCGACACCATTCACCGCCGAAGGCGCCCGGCTGCCAAACCTGCCGCGCATGGCTTTGAATGTGGAGCGGGCGTGCCCTGAGAATGCAGGGCCCGAAGCCGTGCGGGCAGACCCGATCTTGGCCACCGAATGTCTGGTGCGAGAGCTGCGCGCCACCGGAGAGTTCGAATATGTCGAGAAGGACTTTATCTTCGAGCACCAGTTTATTCGCCGGCCAGATGACACCGCACCCCTACGTGTCGCCGTCGAGCCCAATGACCCCCTCTGGTCTTTGCAATGGCACTTTTTCAACAATGGCGCAGGTGAGGGCCAGTCGCTTGGCGGGGCTGGCTTCGTTGATTTCTGGACCGACCAGGACACCACTGGATCGCGCGATGTCGTAGTTGCCGTCGTCGATACCGGCCTGGACATGGACCACCCCGACATTCTCACGTCTCTGAATGTGGCGCCGGGCTGGGACATGGTCTCCGACCCGCGCATGGGCAACGATGGCGACGGGCGCGACCCTGACCCCGACGATCCGGGCGACCTTTGCGACCCTTCCTCGCCATTTGCCGAGGACAGCTATCACGGGACCCACGTCGCCGGCACGGTGGGCGCAGGGCTCAGCAATAATGGATCTGGCGTTGCCGGGGGAGCCTGGTCGGTGAAGATCGTGCCGGTGCGCGCCCTTGGAAAATGCGGCGGGCGGCTCACCGATATCAATGACGCCATTCGCTGGGCAGGCGGCCTGGTGCCGGCATTCGATGGCGAGGGCAACGAGGTTTGGAACGACAACCCTGCGGACATCATCAATCTGTCGATCGGGCTATTTGAATTTTGCCCTGCCTCGCTGCAGGAGGCCATCAATGCCGTGACCGAGCGCGGCGCTGTGGTTGTGTCTGCAGCCGGTAACGCGCGCGTCGACACCCGGTTTTATAGCCCCGGTGGATGCCAGAACGTGATTTCGGTCGCCGCCGGCGATGCCCGGGGCCAGATCACGCCGTATTCCAATTATGGCGACGAAGTCGATCTTCTTGCGCCGGGCGGTGATCTCGGCAGGGATGACAATGGCGATGGGCGACCAGACGGGATCTTGTCGACGCGCCTTGCCACCAATTGCTTCGACCCGGTGACGTCAGAGCCGGTCGACACATGTTTCTACGCCTTTGAGCAGGGCACAAGCATGGCCGCGCCCCACGTTTCGGCCGCGTTGGCCTTGATCAAAGCCCGCGATCCAGAGCTGGTCGGGGCTGCCCTCGCCGACACGCTTTTGTCAGCGCTCGCCCCTCGGGAGGTGGAACAATGTGCCGGCCCATGCGATGAGTATCCCGGCGCTGAGCCTAGCATAGAGGACCCAGCGCTGTGTTTGCGGCCCTGCGGTGCGGGGCTTTTGGATTTGTCGCGCGTGGAGCTCAATCCTTAGCTGGCCCTAGCGGCCAAAGGTGAACCTGATGGCTTTGACAGCACACTTGGGCGGGGTTCTTGGCGCATCCGGTTTTGCCCTTGTGGCCACGGGATGTGTCTTTCTGCAGTCGCAGCAAGCCGGTCCGGCCTGGCCGATGGCCGCTGGCACAAGTGTCAGCGGTGAGCGGATGGCGCCAGCGCTTCAACCTGACCTTGAGGTGAAGGCCGACCTTGGCGCGCAGCCGATCCCGGTTCGTGAAATCGAGGCTATGCCTGTGTCTATTGCTGAGCCTGCCGGCGGCGCGATCGAGACCGCCCAGCTGACGGCTCGTCCCCAGCCTCCAGAGCCGAGCGCCCCGGCGCAGCCGGCAACCTTCATTGTCAAATTCAACAATGATGCCGTGATCGACGATGTCATCGCCACCTGGCGGCGCGACCGCCCAGCCGCGAAGGCGATGTTTGCCGACTGGGCGAAGGGGGATCCACTGTTTTCGAATATGGATGTGGTCAGCTGCTCCTACAGCGGAGAGCTTATCCTTGAGACACTGGTTCCAGCAGGGCCAGACCAGGCGCGGATCCAGGTTCGCAATTTGGTGGAAGCGATCCGCGGCCATGGCGCCGTGCGATATGCCGACCCAGATTTCACCGCCCAACCTGGCGGAATAGGGGAGTAGGGCCATGATGTTACGCGTTATCTCCATGGCCGCTTGGCTCGCATTTGTTGCCGCCTGCGCCGAGCAGATTGGCGAAGAACGCGCGCCTGCGCCCGCGCCCGCAGCAACGCCGGCGCCAAGTCAGCCGGCCGAGTTCGAGCCACCAGCGCGGCCTTCAGCAACGGCGAATGAAGCGCGCATCGATTGGCAAGCGGCGCGTACCGATTTGGCCTCAACGCCAGGCCTCGCAGCGCCAGAGGGCTTCCAAATTGAATCCGATGGGCAGGCGCCGCCCGTACCTGTGCTTTTGCCGACTGGGCTGGTCACCCCAGCCACGGCCACTGCGGGGCCGCGTTTCATCCATCTGCCCGACGGTTATCTGGCCACCTATCCAGGCGCAGTTTTTGACATCACGGTATCGGGTACCAATGAGGTCTTTGATGTCACCCCGGGCCTTGGGAACGGCGTTGAGGATTTGACGTTCAACTCGACCGTTGACGGCGCCATGGTGAGCTTTTCGCGCTATGGGGCAGGCTACATCGTCGAATTTGTGTGCAAGGTCGAGGCGGGCGCTGCCGGCAGCGCCTGCGTGGAAGAAGGCGAGGCGGTTGAACTCGCCCAGTCCCTTGTGATCGCGGGAACACGGTAATGATTTGGCGATCGTTGAGCATCGCCGCGTGCGGCATAGCCCTGCTCGGCGGCTGTGATGCCGTGCGTTATCCAGGAGACGGCGGCGAGCCGCCGCGCACACCTCCCACCGTGGACCCCGATGCGCCGCCGCCGCCACCGCCAAGCGAGCCGGTGCTTGATCCCTATGGAACCGGCGAGACGGGGGGTGAAGACGATCTCGACCCCTTGCCTGTTTCCGACCCCGTAGACACCGGGGATACGCTTGCCCCGCCCGCAGTCGACGAGCCTGTGGAGTTCACCTTCTCCTATTTCGCCCCCGGATCGCTGACGCCTGGATCAGGCACCGGGGCGCCGGACCAAATTGTACACGCCCCCGGGCTTGTATTCCCGATCCGCACAGCGCCCGCCTACCTGCAATCCATGGTCTGGGGCTTTGGCGGCGGTGTCGGCGGGGGCGATGAGTGCGACCCACGCAATTATACCTATCCCTGGCGCGATAATTTCTGCGAGACCCGGACGTCAAACCGCTCGTCTCCATTTTGTCCTCTGGGGCGTATTCACCAAGGTCAGGATATTCGCGTGGGCACACCCAGCGAATGCGAGATCCTGCGCGGAACGGCCGAAGATGACCGTATGCTCCACGAGGTGGTCGCGGTGGAGGACGGCGTTGTTTATGAGATCGGCACCTACACCGTGAAGCTGCGCTCCGGCGGGCGAATCTTCCGCTACATGCATTTGAATATGGACGCGCTTCAGGTTTCTGCCGGGGACAGCGTGCTGGCCGGCGATGTGCTCGGCTATGTCTCCAAGGATTTTGGCGGCACGCCAACGACCTTTCATCTCCATTTCGAAATCATCCAGAACACCGAGGAGCATGGCTGGGTGCATGTGCCGCCGTATTTATCATTAGTTGAAGCCTATGAACGCCGGGAGGGCGGGCCAGGCGAATTCATCGATACCGCAATTGCTGCTGCTTCGGCTCCAGTCTTCCCACCCGATGATCTGATCATCATCGAGTAAGCAAGCTGCACGCTATGCTATTCGGCGAGCGCCGCCATGGGAAGCGGCGGGCAAATCGGCAGAGATATGCCCAAAGGTAAACGTGTGGCCGGGCTAGCGCAGGCACCTGAGAAGTTGGCTGTCTCATAGGCCTTCACGCCGGTCATATCAGCCCCGCCGAGGCGCGCGCCCCTGAAGCTAGCGCCGGCCAGGGTCGCGCCGCGCAGGCGTATTCCAGTCAGGTTCGCGCGTTCGAAATTCGCATTTGTGAAGTCAGTGTCTTCCGCCAGGGCGCCATTGAGGCTGGCGGCTGCGAAGATAGCGCCGGTCGCCGAAACGCGGGTCAAATCGGCCGCTTCAAATGAGGCGCCGGCAAACTCTCCCAAGGTTAAATCCGCGTCGGTGAGGGCCGCACCCTTGGCGTTCATGTCGGTGGCCGACACATTTTTCAGCTGTGCAGCCACCAATTGGGCCCCCGAAAAGTCAGCGCGGTCGAGTAGTGCACCGTCCAACACAGCGCCGCTGAGATCAGCCTCGCAGAAGCGCGTGCCCTCGGCCGAAACGCCGCGTAGATTTGCCGACGCAAGGCGCGCGCCCTCAAAGTCCCCGCCATCCAGCCGCCAGCCCGCAAGGCGCTTTCCGGCCAACTGGCAGTCTCGACATTGGGCTGTGTACACTGGCTCCCAACCGACTTTGGAGGTGCCCTGGGCGTGTGCTGGCACCGCCGCCAAACCAAAAACCATTCCGCCGATAATCGCACGCCACATCCTTAGATTGTAGGCGACGAAAACCATCATGTGAACTGAACTTCCCTTAATAAAACAGCTGCCTCAGCGGCAAGAAGGCAGGGTTAAGCCCTCGGGAAGGCGGGTCGATTCATCCCCGCATGCAGCGCTGATTTGGGCCTGGGTAAGGCCGAGCGCCGTTTCCAGATCTGCGCCCGAGAGCACCGCGCCGGTTAGGCGTGCTTCGGCAAAGTTGGCACCGCCGAAATACGCCCCCACAAGGGTGGCGCGCTCCAAATCTGCGCGCTCGAAATCAGCGCCGGTAAACCGCGCGCCAAACATGTTCGCAAGCGAGAGATTGGCATTGCGCAAACTGGCGCCATCCATGGTCGACAAGGATAGATTGGCTTGCCTCAGCCGCGCATTGGCCACGTTCGCCTCCGGCAGATTTTCATAGGAAAAGTCAGCTTGAAACAGATTGCAGCCCTGGCACGGCTCGCCCGCCTTCACCCGCGCAATTTCTTCAGCACTTTGCGCCGTTGCCGGCGTAAATCCTGCAAAGATCACAGCCGCGACCAAAGCGATGATGTGTTTCAACATGGCGCGATCCTAGCCTAATGAGGTCCTTACGGGCCAGAGGTCGGCAAGTCTCGTTCCATCCAAGGCAGCAAAATTGGCCGTGGCCCAACAGCTATATTGAGGCGACGCTTTCTCCACACGTGTCACAGCGCCCACCATCACCATCCAGGGAAGCCAAAAGCGTATAGCTGCCGCATCGCGGGCAAGCCTCGCCCAGATATTCCGGCGCTGCTGCATCGGCCTCAGCGTCCGCCTCGTCACTTGCTTTTTCGAGCCGGCGCTTATCCAAGACAACGATGTTGTCGGGCAACTGCCCGCGGGAAAAACCCCTCGAAATGATTTGCGCTGCTTCGTCAGACAGGGCTTGTCCTGCGGCCTCTCGTGTGCCGTCGCCTTGGACGCCGCGGCCAAGGCCGTCATGGCTCACATCGTCGTGGTTTTCGGCCAGGTCCTCCCGGCCAAGATATGAGACCGCCAATTCTCGGAAAATATAGTCGAGGATGGAGGTGGCTTTTGTGATGCGATCATTTCCGGTGACGTCTCCAGCCGGCTCGAAGCGCGTGAAAACGAATGCATCGACATACTCATCCAGAGGAACGCCGTATTGCAGGCCAAGAGAAACCGAGATCGCGAAATTGTTCATCATGGAGCGGAAGGCGGCGCCTTCCTTGTGCATATCAATGAAAATCTCGCCCAGGTCGCCATCTTCGAACTCTCCGGTATGGAGGTAGACTTTATGGCCGCCCACGGTGGATTTCTGAATGTAGCCTTTGCGCCTGTCAGGAAGCCGCGTGCGGATCGCCGGGCCGTCGGATGCTGCGTCGACAGCCGGCTGGGTGATCGCGCTCCCAGCGCTGGGCAAGGCCGCGGCGCGCGCTTCAATCGACGCTAACCGCGCTTGGACGTCCGGTGCAGGCCCCAGCGCCGCCCCCGGTAGGAAGACACAAAGCCCCTTGCCAAGGATTTCGTCCAATTGCGCGGGCTCTGCGTCCTCCGCCGTGATGATCGGCGGCGCGTCGAGGTAGGGCGCGCTCGCGGCAGCGAGGGCCAGCGCGTCATCTATGCCCCACTGAGCTTCGATGCCGGCGGCCTCTAGCGCATCGGCCACCTGGCGCGCCGCGCGGCCGTCAAGGTCTGCTTCAGCGGCGTCGATGTCCCGTTTCGAAAAGCCGATGGCGGAGAGTAGGGCGTGGCCATCGGTATCGAAGAGGTCGGGCGCGCGCTTGAGCACGTCGGCAATGAACGCATCACCCAGGACCCATCTGGAAAATGCGGCCTTTAGGGTCAGCCCCTCGCCGAGGGCTTGGCTGACCTTCGCGGTGGCCTCGGCCGTAAAGCCTCGAGCGCGGAGGCGCTCGACCGTGATTTCCCCCAACGTGTCCAGGTCTGAGAGATTGCCCAGGCGAACTTCCAGGTCTGCGAGGGCGCCTGGCGCGGTCTTCTCCAGACAGAGCGAGACAGACCGCGTCAAGGTCGGCGGATCCTGGCCCTCGATTAGGAGGCTGGGCATCGCCTGCAGACTGAGGCTCTCCGGCGCTTCGGCGCTATACACGGCTGGAATAATAGCGAGTTTCGGGCCCGCCTTCGCGGCTGCGCGCCGAGGTATCAGGCCAAGTTGCTCAGCGAGCGACTTTTTGAGCCCGCTGCCCCGAAATTGGTGGCGCACGGCCGCCAAGAGCGCGCCGGCGACGCGCATGTCCCGGGGCGCGCCCAAGGAAAACATCGCTGCGCCGAGCCCCTCGATTAAAATGACGCCGCCCGGTCCGACGGCGCGTGCGGCGTTAGCGCAAGCCGCTTCCAAGCTGTTTTCATCGACACCACCCGGGCCAATCAGAGCGGCAACATTGAGCCCCACTGCCGAAGGATCTTCGCCCAGGTCCAATAAAGGGCCGACGAGGACGTCGCCGCCTTGCCTGGCAAAGTCGCAGGCCGCCTGGGCCGTGCCTTCGCCGGAGGGGGTAAAGCGACGCCGCGTCGGCGTGAACTCAAGTGCTTCGGTGCGCAAGTGCCGCGCCAGGGCGGGAAACCCGCCATGGGCTTTTAACCCCACCTCTATCAGATCAAGCGGAAGGCCAGATCGGTGCGCCGCGGCCAGCGTATCGTCGTTTGGTGCGTCGCCGAGCCGGTCCAATACCTCTGCCAGCGCAAGGTGTCCCGCACGAGCGGCCCGGCGCTGGAGCTGATCTGACATCGCCGAGCGCATTTTATCGGGCGTTTCCGCAACCTCAGCATCGAGTGGAGGCGCGCAAAGTTCAGACAGCCGTGTCGGCTCACAGAACCACTTTATCTCCGTCATGGCGTGGACGGTTTACGGAGAGGGAACAGAAAGAAATCCATATCTTTATATTGATCGCGCGAGTCGCAGCACTTGGGAAGATTCTTGCGACCATCAACAGGCTGCTGACAGCATTTGCTTAAGGGCTTTGGGGTGACTAAACGCGTCGGCCAGGCCATATTCTTGCCTGAGTCGCGGTTCAGGAGCAGCGCGTGATTGCGAGACTTTTCACTTGGTGGAACGGCTTCACCCTTGGGGCGTGGTTCGACATTCGTCGGCGCGCGAACTTCGTTGGTGAGGATGAATTCGGAAATCGCTATTTTGAAGATCGGCGCGCTTCACTGGGAACGTCTACATTTTATCGGCGCTACGTCGTTTATGAAGGCCTTGCTGAGCCCTCAAAGATCCCGCCCGACTGGCATGGCTGGCTCCACCACGCATTGGAAGAGCCCCCGACCGAAAGCCCGCTGCCGCGGCGGAATTGGGAAAAAGACCATAAACCGAATTTGACCGGCACACTCCTCGCCTCCAAACCCAAGGGCTCGCTATCGACGCCTGGCGGCAAGCGGCAAGAGACCTATGCCGACTATGATGCATGGACCCCCGATGCGTGAATCCTTCGTTGAAACCTTAATTGGCGCGGCCGTTATCATCGTGGCGGGTGCGTTTCTCTATTTTGCATTCGCTCGCGGCGGCGACGCGCCGTCCGGCACGACAGACCAGATAATCGGGGCGCGCTTTAGCTCTGTATCGGGCATTGATCGCGGCTCGGATGTGCGCATTGCCGGCGTCAAGGTGGGCATCGTGAGGTCGATCCGCCTGGACCGGACGACCAATGAGGCGTTGCTCACCATGGGCGTCGACCCGCAGATCAGCGTGTTTGAGGATGCGGTGGCGCGGATACAAACCGATGGACTGCTGGGCGGCGCCTACATCGCCCTCGACCCCGGGTATGATGCTTTTGAGATGGGCCCTGTGCCTTCTTGCAGCGCCGATACAGCGCTGTTTGATGGTTCGGGATGCGCGATGATCGCGAACACCCAGGGCAGCGTTGATCTCTTCACCTTGTTTGCTTCCTTCGCCAGCGGCGGCAATGGCGACAGTGGCTCTGACGCATCGGGCGACGGCGGCTACCCAGAATGAACCTTAAGGGCCTTGTCGTCTCTGCGGCCCTCTTCACCGTGGTCGCCGCCGGCTTTGCCCAGGAGGCGCCCGCCGAAGATACGCCCGTCGACACGCAAAGCCTGGAAGCAGACTTTGATGCTCTGTTCGGGCCGACCCCCGACGAAGAGCGCGCGCAGACTGAGGCGCCAGGTGATGCGGAGACAGATACGGCCCTCTCCCTAGGGACGTTTGATGCGCCCAGCGAGCCGGCCCCGGCGCAGGAGCCCCCCGAGCAGGCCTTGCGAACCGTCGCCGATCAAGCGGTACAAAGCCCCGCCGATGCCGCACTAGATGCCGCTTCTGAAGACGGCCTTGGCGGAGGGGAAGAGGCCGAGCTTGAATCCCAGCTCAGATGGGGTCAGTTCGAGACAGCCACGCTGCGCGGTCTGGACAAGATTACCGGCCGCTTCACCGATATTGAAATGGCCGTCGGCACGCCGATTACATTCGGCACCCTGGAGGTGGAGGTGCAAACCTGTTTCCAGACGCCGCCGGATCTTCCGCCTGAAAGCTCGGCTTTTATCCGGGTGAAATCGTTGCAGCCCCTCCAGGGTGCGGCCACCTTGCCGGGAGACCCGGTTCTTTTTTCTGGCTGGATGTTTGCGTCCTCGCCCGGGCTGAACGCCCTTGAGCACCCAGTCTATGATGTCTGGGTGATTGAATGTGCCAAGCCGGAGCCGCCCGCGCTTAATTCTGCTGAATGAGGTCGAGCACCTCGGCGCCTTGCATGGGTTCTGGCGCAGCGGTAAATTCGCAGTCCCGCGTCAACGCCTCATCCAAAAGCTCCCGGAAGTCGGCGCGGATCACCTCAATCAGGCCGAATTGCTCCAGGTGCGGATTGTGAAACTGGGCATCGAGCAGGCTAAAGCCACTTGCGATGAGACGCCCAACCAGGTGGACAAGGCCCACTTTTGAGGCGTCGGCGGCGCGGGAAAACATGCTTTCGCCGAAAAATGCGCCGCCGATCGCAACACCGTAGAGGCCGCCGACAAGCCTGCCATCGTGCCACACGTCGATGGAATGGGCGTGGCCTTCCTTATGGAGCGTCGAGTAAAGCCGGTAAATCAGCGGATTGATCCAGGTCGACTCCCGGCCCGGGGCAGGCGCGGCGCAGCCTTGCAGCACCCGGTCGAAAGCTTGGTTGGCAGTGACGACATACTTGTCTTGCCTCACCGTGCGGGCGAGCCGCTTGGGGATATGGAACCCGTCGAGCGGCAGGATACCGCGAAGGTCAGGGTCGACCAGAAACAGCCGAGGATCATCATGGCTTTCGGCCATGGGAAACACGCCGCGCCGGTAACAGTTCAAGAGTTCTTTGGTGTCCAGGCGCGTGCCCATGGCGCTTAGCCCTGCGCCAACATCCGCTCGAGCCAATGAATGTCATAATTGCCGTCGATGACATCCTTTTCCTCGACCAAGCGGCGATGGAGCGGCAAGGTGGTATCGACCCCGTCCACCACCATTTCGGATAAGGCCCGGCGCAGGCGCATCACGCACTCATTTCTCGTGCGGCCATGGACAATCAGTTTGCCGATCAGGCTGTCATAATGCGGCGGGATCCGGTATCCGGCATATGCGGCGCTGTCGAGGCGCACGTCTGGCCCGCCCGGTGGATGAAAGCCGGTAATCGTTCCAGGGCTTGGCACGAATGTCTCGGGGTGTTCTGCATTGATGCGGCATTCAATAGCATGGCCGACCAGGATCACCTCTTCCTGCGTGAATGAGAGCTTCGCGCCGTCGGCAACGCGGATCTGCTCGCGCACCAGGTCGATCCCCGTAATCATTTCCGTGACCGGGTGTTCGACTTGGATGCGGGTGTTCATTTCAATGAAGTAGAACTGGCCATCTTCGTAGAGGAACTCCATGGTTCCCGCGCCGCGGTACCCGAGCTTTGCGACCGCCCTGGCAACGATCAGACCGATATCGTCGCGCTGGGCCTGGTTCAAGGCCGGGGAGGGCGCCTCTTCGAACACCTTTTGGTGGCGCCGCTGGATTGAACAGTCGCGCTCCCAGAGGTGGCAGACCTGGCCGTGCTCGTCGGCGATAATCTGAATTTCGATATGGCGCGGACGCTCCAGATACTTTTCCAGGTAGACCGCGTCATCGCCAAAGGCGGCTTTTGCTTCGGTCTTCGCCGTCTTCACGGCGACGTCGAGTTCCTTGTCGGAATGGGCGACTTTCATGCCCCGCCCGCCGCCGCCTGAAGCGGCCTTCACCAAAACAGGATAGCCGATTTTCTTGGCGACCTTTTTGGCGGCGCCCACGCTGTCGAGCCCGCCATCCGAGCCTGGCACGACGGGCACGCCGGCCTCAATCATCGCCTGCTTCGCTGCGATCTTGTCGCCCATGATACGGATATGCTCGGGCTTTGGGCCGATGAAGATCAGACCGTGATCCTCGACCATTTGGGCAAAACTGGCGTTCTCCGACAGAAATCCATAACCAGGATGGATCGCGTCTGCGCCTGTGATTTCGGCCGCAGCGATGATACGCGATTTCTTGAGATACGATTGGGCCGAGGGCGCCGGGCCAATGCACACGCTTTCATCTGCCAGGCGCACCGCCATGGCGTCGGCGTCGGCTTGGGAGTGGACCGCCACGGTTTCCAAGCCCATTTCCTTGCAGGCGCGGTGGATGCGCAGTGCGATTTCGCCTCGATTGGCAATCAGGACTTTTTCGATCATGGCAGCGCGGGCCTCCGGCGGGGCTAGGCGATAACGATGAGCGGCTCGCCAAACTCAACCGGTTGGGCGTCTTCGACAAGGATGCGGCACACGGTCCCTGAGCGGGGCGACTCTACCGGGTTGAAGGTTTTCATGGCCTCAACTAGCATGAGCGTGTCGCCCTTTTTTACCTTGTCGCCTGGCGCGACGAAGACCTGAGCACCCGGCTCTGGTGAGAGATAGACGGTCCCGACCATGGGCGACGTGACTGCGTTTTCGTCGACCGCTGTCGGTCCGGTATCCGAAGAGACTGGCGCTGCGCCCGGCGCAGCCAAGGCCGGCGCGGCTTCGGCCACGGCGGGCATCACGGCGCTTGCCATGGGCGGGGCTGGTATATGGACTGGCAGGGCCGCAGGCTTCGACACGCGCACCCGCAAGCCCTCATGCTCGACCTCAAGTTCGCCGAGATCAGCCTCGCGCAGGATGGCGGCAAGTTCGCGAATGATCCCCGTATCGAGTTTGGACTTTCCGCTGCTCATGGTCACGACGTGCCTCCAAGGCTGATCAGGTGATGGGCCGCGTCCATGGCCAGGACATATCCATGGGCGCCGAGGCCGGCAATCGTTGCATGGGCCGTGGGCGCAACGAAATTTGTGTGGCGAAATTCTTCCCGCGCGACGGGATTGGACAGGTGAACCTCAACTATGGGGATCGAGATCGACTTGAGCGCATCGTGAACGGCCACGGACGTATGGGTGTAGGCCGCAGCGTTCAGGATCAATGCTGAGCCCGATTGCCCCGCCTCCTGAATCCAGTCCACCAATTCGCCCTCATGGTTGGTCTGGCGAAAGATGGCGCCGTCGCCGCCGGGTTGGCGGCGGACGAGTGCTTCGAGCTCGCCAAGGGTGACGCGCCCATAGATTTCAGGCTCTCTCATCCCAAGTAGGTTGAGATTTGGTCCGCCGAGCACGTAAATAGGGGAGGCCATAGTCGCCACGCAATGGCGCCAATCGGCCCTTGTGGCAAGCCCGCTTTGGCGAAATGGAGACCGCATGGAAGTGTTTTTGAACGGAGCGCCGCGCCATGTGCCCCACGGCACCACGGTGGCTGATTTGGTCAACACGCTCGACGGCGACCCGCGCGGCATCGCCATCGAACGAAACCTTGAAATCGTGCCGAAAAGCCTGCACGGCGCGACTGAGCTTACCGAGGGTGACCGGCTTGAAATTGTCCAGTTTGTTGGGGGCGGCTAATCCGCCTTCCGGCCGCGCCCGCGCACTTGTGGCGCTTGCGCGGGCGCACTAAGCCAGACCATGGCCGAGATCGAAGATCCGCTGGTAATCGCTGGGCGCAGTTTTTCCTCTCGCCTCATCGTTGGCACGGGGAAATACACCTCTTATGCGCAGAATGCGGCGGCGGCCCGTGCGGCGGGCGCTGAGATCGTCACGGTGGCCCTGCGGCGCGTCAATCTCTCCAATCCGGGCGAGGAGCGGCTAACAGACCACCTCTCGCCTGATCAGTTCACGCTGCTGCCAAATACGTCCGGCTGCTATACCGCTAAGGAAGCTCTGCGAACTTTGCGCCTGGCGCGTGAGGCGGGCGGGTGGTCACTCGTGAAGCTCGAAGTGCTCAGTGACCAGAAGACCCTCTATCCCGACATGGAAGAAACGCTCGCCGCAGCTCGTCTCCTGATCGAGGATGGCTTCGACGTCATGGTCTATTGCTCCGACGATCCGATTTACGCACGCAAACTAGAGGATGCGGGCTGCTGCGCGATCATGCCTTTGGGGGCGTTGATCGGGTCTGGCCTTGGCTTGCAAAACCCTCTGAACATACGTCTGATTGTTGAACAGTCCGACGTGCCGGTTGTCATCGACGCCGGTGTCGGCACGGCGTCCGACGCGGCCATCGCCATGGAGCTCGGCTGCGACGCAGTCATGCTCAACACGGCGATCGCCGAGGCGCGCGATCCCATCGGCATGGCGCGCGCGATGAAGCACGCCGTCATCGCCGGGCGCCAGGCTTACCTAGCAGGCCGGATGGCCAAGCGCCGCTACGCCGACCCGTCTTCGCCGCTTGCCGGGCTGATCTAGGCGCGCTGGCGGCCCCCGGCGCTGCGTGCGGCGCGGGCCTTATCCTTTGAGTTCAGCTTCGATGGCCTCGATCACAGCGGCTGTGTTCGCGCCCGACACGACTGTGTCACCGACGAAAAAGGCCGGCGTTCCGCCAACGCCCAGGCGTTGGGCCAGCGCCGAGGTGTCTGCCAACTGCGCCAGCACAGCAGTAGACTCCATGTCCCTGCGCATCCGCTCAACATCAACGCCCACCGAAGCGGCAACGGCGTTGATCTCCGCCGACGAATAGTTCCCGCGATGCTCCATCAGTGCCACGTGAACGTCGAAATACTTGCCCTGTTTCCCGGCAGCTAAGGCCGCCAGGGCCGCTTCGCGGCTCTCGGGCGACAGAATCGGCAGCTCCTTGAAGACAACGCGTACATTTCCGTCATAGGAAGCCGGTAATCCGGCGACAAAATCGACGGACCGTTTGCAGAAGCCGCAACGATAATCGAAGAATTCGACGACGGTGACTTCGGCATCCTCCGGCCCGATCGTGAAGTCTTCCGCGTTGCTATACAGCGCGTCAGCATTGGCGGTGAGGGCTTCCCGGGCCGCCTCGGCCTCTTCGGCTTTCTGCCGTTCGCTGAGTATGACCAGGGCTTCTTCGATCACCTCTGGATTGTCGAGGATGTAGTCACGGACGATTTCTTCGACCTGGGCCGGGGTCATGGCGCCGTCTGGATCGGCCGCGCGCGCATCTTGGGCGCAGGCGGGCAGAAGCGCCAGGGCGCCGAGCGCACCCGCGGAAATCGGTAGTGATCTGAGCATCATGGTCCTCATCTTCATCGAAGTTGTTCGGCCTCTGTCAGGCTTTGCCGGTCTCGTCCAGGCGCCCTTCATGGGCCAAACCGCCTGTAGAAGTTACGGTTTTCCGGCAGCCTTGGGTCGGTGATGGCAAGAATGTCCGAAGCGCGGCGATAGAGCGGTGTTCCGGCCGGCAGCTCGTTGCGGGCGCGGCCTGCAAAGGCATTGGCCCGTGCGAGATCGCCAATGTGAAAGGCAGATTCGGCGGTGGCCAGTTGGGCCTCGGCGCGCCGGCCCTGGGCTTCCACAGCAATGGCGAGCTGGCGCCAGGCATAGGCATTATCCTGCTCTGCGATCAGGGCCTCGCGCAGCGCCTCCTCTGCGGCGGCATGGTCGCCCTCTTCGTTGCGGGCAGACAGGGATTGCGCCAGGCGGATCAACAGCAGGGGCTGGCGGGGCTTCAACTCGGTGGCGGCGCGGTGGGAGGGGACGGCTTCTCCGGGCCGTCCCGCATCGAAGAGAATGTCGCCGCGCAGCTCATGATAATATGGATTTTCCGGCTCGTCCTCGATGAGCCCGTCAATTTCGGCCAGCGCGGCGCCTACATCGGCGGCCTGCATATAGGCCACTGAGCGCGCATAGCGGGCCGGGGCGCTCGTATCGCTCAAGGGATAGCGTCGAAAGACCTGGGTCGGCGGTGTGAGAAAGCCCACCAGTTTCGCCTGCATCATTTCAAATTCGAGCTGGGTTTGCGGCTCGACGGGAACGTCCCACAGCCCGGTTTCCTCGGCCAGTTGCCGGGTCCGGTTGATCCGCTCCGATGCCATGGGGTGCGCCCGGAAATAGGGATAGCGCCGCGCGTCCGACAATACCTCCTGGTAGCGGTAATTCTCGAAGAACTCGACCAGTCCCGCCGGCGATTGGCCGAGTGCCTCAAGATAGGCGACCGCTGCTTGGTCGGCGGCGGCCTCTTCGGCTCGGGTATGTTTGAAAAAATTGACCGCAGCGAATTGCTGAGAACTGGCGATGAGGGCCGCGCCGGCATCGCCTGCGCCCGCCGCGATGGCGAGCACGCCCAGGCCGATCGAGATCAGGGCCGGGCGCGATGACACTTGCGCGGCGCGGCTGCGCGAGACGGTGTGGCCGCAGGCGATGTGGCACGTCTCATGGCCGATCACGCCCTTGATTTGTCCGGGCGTTTCGGCGGCCATAAGCAGCCCAGTGTGGAGATGAATGTTCTGACCGCGCGCGACAAACGCGTTCAGGCTGGGATCATTGATGATGTACAGCCCGACATCGGGGGCCTCCAATCCGGCCACCTCCAGGATCGGGTCAGTCCAGCGGCGCAGCGTTTCCTCGATTTCAGTATCGCGAATTAAGCCCTGGGCGCTGGCCGAGGCGGTCATCCAAGCGGCAAACGCCCAAAGCGTGAGGTGGCGAAACAAACGAAGCGACATGCGTGTGTCCATTACTGGCCTATTAGGCACGTAAAATCATGGCGAGGCCATGGCCAGGGGTCTGCTGCAGTATGACAGACTTGTTATCGCGTTGCTTCCGCTAGCCTTTCGCAAACACAAACACCCCGCGGCGGCCGAGTTCAAGCCGGATCTCATCGCCCGGCTGCGGGCTGTGCTCCAGGGGCAGCCTCACTTTGAAGGCCGCTGCGGCGTGGACAACCGTTGCCGAGACACCATCGGCCATGCGGGCGATGCGCTCGACGCGGACGCGGCAGCCGGCGGCCTCAACGCGGCGGAACGCACTGGCGCGCGCGGCCAAGACCGGATCGGCAAGCCCGCGCGGCGCGTTGCCAGGCCAAAGCCCGCTTGGAACCTCGCCCAGCGCAAATGTCACAACGGGCCCAAGGGCTTCGGCGACCTCCAGCGAAACGGGTCTGTCATAGATCTCTTCTGGCGTGCCCGTTTGCAGGATGCGACCGGCGCGCATCACGGCCAGCGTGTCGGCCCGCTCCATGGCGCTTTGGGCATCGTGGCTCACTAGAAGGGTTGGGATGCCGGTCTGCGCCACCGCGCTCAAGGCCAGGTCGGCCACGCCCTCGCGCAGCGCCGGGTCGAGCCCCGCAAACGGCTCGTCCATGAGCAAGGCGTCCGGGCCCGGCGCCAGCGCCCGGGCGATGGCGACGCGTTGCTGCTCCCCGCCCGAAAGCGCCTGGGGGTAGGCGTCTGCCCGGTGGGAAAGCTCGAGGCGCTCCAGCCAGTCTTGCGCTTTGGCCACCCTCGCGCTGCGCCCCAAATGGGCTAAGCCGAAGGCGACGTTTTCCGCAGCCGTAAGGTGGGGAAACAGGGCGAAATCCTGGAAGATCAGGCCTGTGCGCCGGGCCTCTGGCGGCCGCGTATATCCGCGCCGCGATAAAAGCGCGCCGCCAATTGCCACCGTGCCAGCGTCGACGCGTTCGAGCCCGGCGAGAAGCCGCAGCACGGTCGATTTGCCCGCCCCCGATGCGCCAAGAAGGGCTGTGACCCGGTTGGGGCGTATCTCCAGGTCCACATCGTCGACAATGAGGCGCCCACCAAGCCGCTTCTTGAGGCCTGCGGCGATCAGGGATTGGGGCCCGGGCGCGCTCATGGCTGACCGGGGCGTGACCGGGCCAATTGCCAGGACAGGACCAGCACGGGCGCAAGGCCAGCAGCCACGATCATCAGGCACGGCAAGGCTGCGGCCGCCAGGCGCTCGTCGGAGGCATAGTCATAGGCGCGCACCGCCAGCGTGTCCCAATTGGCCGGGCGCAGCATCAGCGTGGCGGGCAGCTCTTTCAAAATCTCGACAAACAGGATCAGCGCCGCGACCCAAGCGCCCGAGCGGGCCACCGGTAGCTCCACGCGCCAGATCCGCTGGGCGGGCGACTGGCTCAAGGCGCGGGCTGCATCGCCCATCGAGGCCGGCGCCCGGGCCAAGGCGGCGCCGATGGGCTCTGCGCCGGCTGTGGTGAAGCGGCAGGCGTATACCCAGACGAGGAGCAGCACCGCAAACGGGCCCACAAGATTTATCTGAAATGTGGCCGCCGCAACGATCGCGCCCAGGGCGAGCACAGCGCCGGGCACCGCATAGCCGCCGGCGAGCACGCTGCGGGCCAGCTGGGCCAGGGCGCCGCCGCGCCGCACGCCCAGGGCGACGCTTAGGCCCAGCATGACGCAGACCGCTGTTCCAAGCGCGGCAAGGGTCAGGGACGTGGCGAGCGGCCCCCAAAGGCCCGCGCCGCGATGCCCGGTCTCCAAGGCGATCCAGCCAAGGCGCAGCAGCGGCGCGCCGAACCCCCAGACCACCAGGCCAAAGCAGAAGAGCGCGGCGAGTGCGCCAGGTCCAGCCGGCAAAGGCGTGCGCTCAATCTGCCGCCAGCGCTTTGAGGTCGCCTCACTTCCGGCCCGTCCACGCTGGCCGCGCTCAATCCATTGGAGCGCGGCGGCCAGGACGAGAAGCAGCATGGCCATACGCGCCGCCGCCCCGGCGTCGCCAAAGCTCGACCAGGCCCGAAACAGCCCGACGGTGAGTGTGCGCACGCCGAGATAATCGGCTGCGCCGAAATCAGCTGCCGCTTCCATGAGCGCCAGGGCGAGCCCGGCGGCGATGGCAGGCCGCGCTGCGGGCAGGGCGACCCGCCAAATGGTGCGCAGCGGCGGCGTGCCGAGGGTGCGCGCGGCCTCAATCGCGCAAACCGATGTCGTGGTGAAGGCTGCCCGGGCGCTGAGATAGACGTACGGGTAAAGCGTGCCGGCAAGAATGAAGGCCAGGCCCGCCGGAGAGTTGATGTCGGGGAACCAATAGTCCCGCGCGCCAAGGCCGGTCGCCTCGCGCACGGCCGATTGAAGCGGCCCGGCCACCCCCATCAGATCGGAATAGGCGAAGGCCACCACATAGCCCGGCGCAGCAAGCGGCAGGATCAGTAGCCACTCAAATAGGCCGCGGCCCGGAAAGGCATGCATCGTCACCAGCCACGCCGCCGGGATCGCCGCAGCGATCACCAGGAGGGCCGTAAGGACCAGCACGACGGCCGTGGTCAGGCTGAAGCGCAAAAGATCGGTTGAAACAATGTGTTGCCAGGCCTCTCCGCCGCCAGCGAACACCGCGCTCAGGGCGGCCGCTGCCAGGGGTACGGCGAGGACAAGCGTTGCCAGACCAAGGGGCGCCCGGGACAGGAGGGCCTGGCCCGCCAAAGCCTTAGGGCTAAAGGCGCTTGCCAATCAGGGCCATCCAGCCCGGTCGAACATGCGCTGGGCGGCAACCTGATTTTCCCCGAGGCGCGAAAGCGGCGTGACCGGTTCGGCGTCAGGGGGCGGGATCAAGCCGTCCGGCAAGGGCACACCGGCCACGACCGGATACTCCCTTGTCTCCGCTACGAGCATGGTCTGGCCGGTTTCGGTGGCCAAAAATTCAAGGAAAGCCACCGCGGCTTCGCGGTTGGGTGCGTTCGCCGCGACAGCCCCAGCGGTGACGTTAACGTGGGGCCCGTCGCCGGCATTGGCGAAGACCAGCGCGGTCTTTTCGGTCACCTGACGATCGCTTTCTGATTCGCTTCCCGCGAGGCGAAACCAGTAATAGTGGTTTGCGATTGCCACCTGGCAGGCCCCGGCCGCCACGGCTTTGATCTGATCGGTGTCGCCCCCTGCCGGGTCGCGCGCGAAATTGCCCGAGACGCTGCCGGCCCAGGCCTCGGCCGCTTCAGCGCCTTGGGTTTCAATCAAATGGCCGAGGAGCGACAGATTATAGATGTTCGAGCTTGAGCGTGCACAGATTTCGCCGTCGAATGCCTCGCCCGAAAGGTCCGCAAACGCGGCAATCGAATCCGGAGCAACATTCTCCTTGTCGTACGCTATGACGCGGTAGCGCTTCGCCAGCCCAAACCAGTGGCCATCCACATCGCGCAGCGCCGCTGGGATCGCCGAATCAAGCTTTTCCGATTCGACGGATTGGGTCAGGCCAGCATCTTTGAAGCGCCAGAGCGTGCCGGCATCGGCGGCGATCACCACATCGGCCGGGCTCGCCGCACCTTCGGCTTTCATGGTCTCCAAAAGCTGGGCCGCGCGCGATTCGCGGGCCCGCACGCGGATGCCGGTCTCCGCTTCGAAACGATCATAAAGGGCTTCGTCCCCGTCATAATGGCGCGCCGAATACAGGGTGAGAATTTGCGGCTCGGCCGCTGCCTCAGTGGCAGTGGTATCAGGGGTTTGCGCCGTATCGGCGGCGTTGCCGCAAGCTGACAAAGCAGCCAGCGCCGATAGGGATGAGACCAATGAAAAACGTGCCGGCATCGAGCCCTCCAATAGCTGAGAACGTAGGTAATCTCCGTGAGAACGTTTCGCAATGGTCAAGGCGGCGAATCGGTCGTCTTCGCGCGGGGCGTGAACGCAATTGCACAATTATCCCCTCCCAGATGGTTGATCTCAGCTGGCGCCGGAGGCAGCATAATGGAGACAGAAAGTCGGGGGTTGCCATGAGTGACGTGACTGTAAACCTTGGCATGGCTGGAGACAGGGACGAGAAAATCCTCTCTTCGGCGATCGAGATGTATACCCAGTGGCGCCAGAACATGTGCGATATGGAGGCCCGGGCGCACCAAGGCGATGCCCCCGATATCATGGTGAAAACGGCGTTTGCTGCCTGCGGCGCCGTCAGTAAGACCCTGATTTTCCAAGAGCGGCGATGGGCTGCGGCCTTCCTCCTGATCTGGCGCCACCAGAGACGGCACGCCTGAACCGCATGCCCGACACAGGGCCGCCGCAATGCGGCCTTTTCCTTGTCGCCGGACCGCGCTAGGCCCGAACCATGGACAGGCTTGTCATACAGGGCGGCGCGCCGCTGCATGGAACCATCCCTATTGCAGGCGCGAAGAACTCGGCCCTGAAACTCATGGCCGCGTGCCTGCTTTCCGAGCAGCCCTTGGCGCTGTCCAATATGCCAGACTTGAGCGACACGCGGTTCCTCGGCGCGCTGCTCGCTTCCCTGGGCGTCGACGTGTATTGGCCCAAGGGAAGTCACACCTGTCATCTCTGCGCCGGCGAATTGACCAGCACAATCGCGCCCTATGACCAAGTGCGGAAGATGCGGGCAAGTTTCAACGTGCTGGGCCCGCTTCTGGCCCGGTCTGGCCATGCGACGGTGTCCTTGCCCGGCGGGTGCGCAATCGGGGCGCGGCCGGTCGACTTGCACCTGAAGGTGTTCGAGGCGATGGGCGCCGATCTCCTGGTCGAGGCAGGCTATGTCAAGGCCGCCGCGATCCATGGCCTCAAGGGCGCCCGGGTGAAATTCCCCTTCCCGTCGGTGGGCGCGACGGAACACGCGATGCTGGCCGCCACCCTGGCGCGCGGTGAGACTGTGCTGGACAACGCCGCCCGCGAACCGGAGATCGCCGACCTTGCCGACTGCCTGAACAAGATGGGCGCGCGCATTTCCGGCGCCGGCACCGAGACAATTCGCATCGAGGGTGTCGAGGCGTTGTCGGGCACCGACCACGCCGTCATGGCCGACCGGATCGAGGCTGGAACCTATGCGATGGCGGCCGCGGCGGCAGGCGGCGACGTCACGCTGACGGGCGCACCGGTGGAGGCGCTTGCCGCTGCGGCCGATGCCCTTCGCACCGCTGGCGTGGAGGTGGATGGCGACGCGGCGGCGGCCACCTTGCGCGTGCGCCGCAATGGCGGCCGGCTCGGCCCGGTCAGCGTCGACACCCAGCCCCATCCCGGCTTCCCGACCGATCTTCAGGCCCAGCTGATGGCCCTGGTGTCGCTTTCCGACGGCGTATCGGTGATCACAGAAAACATCTTCGAAAACCGGTTCATGCATGCGCCTGAGCTGTCGCGGCTTGGGGCCAACATCGCGGTGCGCGGGCGTGAAGCTGAGGTCACCGGGGTCGAGAGCCTGCAAGGCGCGCCGGTGATGGCGACCGATCTGCGCGCGTCGGTGTCGCTCGTGATCGCCGGGCTTGCCGCCCAGGGCGAAACCGTGGTCAATCGGATTTATCATTTGGACCGGGGGTTTGAGGGGCTTGAAGGCAAGCTGTCTGCCTGCGGTGCCAGGGTTTCGCGCCAGTCCGATTAGGCGCCCCGGAGTCGCGATGAGCCAGCCCAAACCGATCCGTTTGATCGCCCAAGACGGGCCCGATCTGGAAGTGATTTCGGCCGCGGTGCAGGACGCGGTTACCCAGATTGGCAATCTGTCGTTCAGCGCGCGCCAGCGCCGCTTTTCCATTGAGCTTAATCGTTTCGTCTGGGAGCGCCCGTCCAATCCGCCGCTGCGGGTGCGCGCCTTGCTCGCGTTCGATTCGGTGCTCGGCGTGCAGGTGCGCGGGCTGCCCCAGGGCGATCCTGATCTGGTGGTGTCGCTGCTGCAAGTGCGTTTCGAGCCGGGCGCGGCGGCGCCGGAGGGCCGCGTGGTGCTGCTTTTCGCCGGCGATGGGGAGATTGCGCTGCGCGTGGAAGCGCTGGATGCGACGCTGCTGGACTCCGGCGTGCAGTGGCCGACGCGCAGTGTGCCAGGCCATGATGACCGCAAACGGCGCTGAGCGTGTCGCGCCAGGGCTTGCCGGGCCCCGCGCGCTTTGCCACCTTCTCATCGAGGATAGGCGAAGGCGATGAGCGACAGTCGGTTGATTTCCATCGAGATTGACGAAGAGACCCTGGCGGCGTCCGGGCCCGAGGCCGAGCATGAGCGCCGCGTGGCGATCTTCGATATCATCGAGGAGAACGTCTTTGGCGTGGCCGGCACCGATGGCGGGCCGTACCGATTGTCCTTGTCCCTGAAGGACCGCAAGCTGGTCTTCGACATCGCCGATGAGGGCCACGCGCCGGTGCATACCTTCATCTTGTCCATGACGCCGTTTCGCGGCGTGATCCGCGACTACTTCATGATCTGCGACACCTATTATGCGGCGATCCGGACCCAGTCGCCGCACCAGATCGAGGCCATCGACATGGCCCGGCGCGGCATCCACAATGAAGGCTCGGACCTGGTGGCCGAGCGTTTGGACGGCAAAGTGGACACCGATTTCGACACGGCCCGGCGCTTGTTCACCCTGATCTGCGCTTTGCACCACGGCACCGTGCGCGGCCAACTCACCGGATGATCTAGCACCCAGCAGGTGCGGCTCCGCCTGGGGCGGGCATTCTTGTTTGATTCCCGCTGCGGCTTCGCCTTCGCGATGAATCGGGCTCAAGGCTGTTTTGTTTGACCGCCCGCTGCACTGCGCTCCGCGATGGGTCGGACTCAAGGCTGCTTCGCGTTGAGTGAGAGAGGTTAGGACGTGTCCAGGCGGCCTGGGCCGGGGAAGGCGCCCAGGGTGAGCCGGGCGAAGCGGCTTCGTGCGGCTCCGCGGCTGGGTAAAACGCCAGCCAGCGCCGCTTTCGCTTGGGCGACCAGCGCCTCCACGTCGAACGCGTGCAAGCCGGCATCACGTTCGAGCACGCGGCGTATGCGTCGGGCGCAGCCGGCAACCGCATCATCCCAACGCTCGGGCGTCGGCGGCTGCATCCAGTGAATTTTGATCACGCCGTACCAGGTCACTTCATAGATGAAGACACCCTTGCGGCCGACGGCCGCCTTCTGCTCCTGTATCAAGCGCAGGAAGATGCGCAGGTTCCAAAAGAACACCGGCCAGAACAGCGGCCAGACCACCGCGCGCCAGTTCTCCAGCGTTGGGGCCACTTGGCGGCCGAGCGATGCAGCAGGTGCGTTCATAGGCCGGAGTATACCGCAGCGCCAAACCCCGTCGGATTGGCGCGCGTCTATCCGCGGCCTGCGCGGCGGTCAGGAGAAGTGTTTGCTCAGGCGCAGGCCTTGGCCCTGGTAATGGCTGCCGGCGGCGCCGTAGGGCGTCTTGGGCCGGCGCGCCATGGGCTCGAACACCAGTTTTCCCACCGGCTGGCCATCTTCAATGATGAACGGAACATCGCGGGTGCGCACTTCGAGCACAGCGCGGGAGCCGCCGGCATTGGTGCCGAAGCCCGGATCAAAAAACCCCGCATAATGGGCCCGGAACTCGCCCAGCTCAGGCGCAATCGGCGCCATTTCCGCGGCCTGGGTGGTGGGCACTTTCACGGCTTCCTTGCTGGCGAGAATGTAGAATTCGTCCGGTTGCAACACGACCCGGCCGCGGTGGGGGTGGACCGGCTCCCAATAGTCGTCGGGGGCGTGCTTGCCGATGCCTGCAAGGTCCACAATGCCGGCATGGCGCCGGGCGCGCCAGCCGACTGGGCCGCTTTCTCCCGCGGATAGATCGACGGAAAACGTCCGCTCCTGCAGCGGCGAACAGTGCCCTTGGCGCAGGCGCAGCTGGTTGAGCCGGTCTCCCCGGCGCACCAGTATCGAAAAGGTGCGCGGGCTGATTTCCAGATAAAGCGGGCCCTTATATCCCGCCGGTACATCGTCGAACGCCTCGGCGCGGTCGGTGACCAGGCGGGTGAACACGTCCAATCGCCCGGTGGAGCTCTTCGGATTGGCCCGCCCGCTGATGCCGGCGGGCAGCGAAAGGCGTTCTTCCAGCAAGGCGAGATAGACACAGCCTGTCTCGAGCACGGCGCCTTCGCTGGTGTCCATGCGGTGCATCTGGAGATCGCCGGAATGGAGCAGCTTGCCCAGCGTGCGGCTTTTGCCGGGCAGGAAGCTGGCGCGGATCCGATAAGCCAGGTCACTGAGGCGCAGGTCCAGGCTCGCCGGTTGCACCTGATCTGGCGCGATCGCAGCCTCGCTGGACACCGCGCCGCTCGCGATCATGTCATGGATCTGATGGTCGGCGAGGACGCCTTGGGGGTCGGCCATGGGGCGCGTGCCTTTTCTGTCGGGCCGGCCTGCTTTATGCCTCGCGAAAGCGCTTCACAAGGACGTTTCCCTTATGCCCGATTCCGGCGACCGCGAAGCCCCCCGGCGCAGGCATCCCGATACCGAGCTGGTGCGCGGCGGCCTTTCCCGCTCTGTCCATGGCGAGACCAGCGAGGCGATGTTCCTCACCTCGGGCTATGTCTATGACAGCGCCGAGGAGGCCGCCGCTCGCATGGCCGGCGACGCGCCGGGCTTTGTCTATTCGCGCTATGCCAACCCCACAGTGCGGATGCTGGAGGAGCGCCTCGCGCTGCTGGAGGGCGCAGAGGCCGGGCGGGTGACAGCCTCCGGCATGGGGGCGATTTCCTCGGCCATGCTGTCGCCGTGCCGGGCGGGCGACCGGGTGGTGGCCGCCAGCGCCCTGTTCGGCTCGTGCCGCTGGATCGTTGGCAATTTGATGCCGCGCTACGGAATCGAGACGCAGTTTGTCCAAGGCGATGACCTGGACGCCTGGGCTGAGGCATTGTCACGCCCGGCCAAGCTTGTCCTGGTCGAGAGCCCGGCCAATCCGCTGCTGGACGGCGTTGATATCGCGGCGGTGGCTGAGCTTTCGCGCAAGGCGGGCGCCAAGCTTGTGGTCGACAATGTGTTTGCCACGCCGATCCTGCAAAAGCCGCTTGAGCTGGGCGCCGACCTATCGGTTTATTCCGCCACCAAGCATATGGATGGCCAGGGCCGGGTCCTGGCCGGGGCGATCCTGGGCCGCGCCGATTGGATTGAGGAGCATGTTGACCCGTATCTGCGCCACACCGGTCCGGCCGTGTCGCCCTTCAATGCGTGGGTTGTGCTCAAGGGGCTTGAGACGATGGGCCTGAGGGTAGCGCGCGCGAGCGAGACGGCCGCGCGCTTGGCCGATGCCTTGGCGGGCCATGCCAGCGTGGCGGCCTTGCGCTATCCCCACCGCGCCGACCACCCCCATTACGAGATCCATGCCCGGCAGATGAGCGCGGGCGGCACCCTGATGGCGCTGTCGCTAAAGGGCGGGCGCAGCGAAGCGTTCCGGTTTCTCAACCATCTGCGGCTTGTCGATATCTCCAATAATCTGGGCGATGCGAAATCCCTGGCGTGCCATCCGGCGTCGACGACCCACCGGGCCTTGTCGGAAGCCGAACAGGCGGCCATGGGGCTCGATGACAGTTGGGTGCGCGTGTCCGTCGGCCTGGAGGATGCCGGCGACCTGCAAGCCGATCTCAGCGCCGCCCTCGACGCGGCCCAGGGCTGAGGGGAGACGTGCGGGCATGGTGAAGGGGAAGCCGCCGCCGTCTTACGAGGCCGAGACCGATGGCATCGCGGTGCGCGTCGTGCCGCGGTTTCTCCACGACGAGTCCGAGCCGGCAAAGGCGCGCTTCATGTGGTCTTACACCGTCGAGATCGAAAACCTGTCAGGCCAGGCTTGGACGCTGGAGACGCGCCATTGGCAAATCGTCGATGCAGTCGGCCGGCGCCAGCGCGTCGACGGGGAGGGCGTCGTCGGCCAGACGCCGCGGCTCGAGCCGGGAGCGTGCTTTCGCTATACCTCGGGCGTGCCGCTTTCGGCGCCGTCGGGGGTCATGGGCGGCAGCTATGATTTTTCCGGCGACGATGGCGGGCAGATGACGGCGCAGGTGCCGACCTTCTCCCTGGACAGCCCCTACGACCAGGCCAGGCCCAGCTAGGGGGCGCGCGCCAGGCGTGGCCAAATCGCCTGCAGTGTGCGAGCCTCCTACAACCCCTTCCCACGGCAATCCGCAGGGCAGGGCAAAAATGAGGCGCCGGCCATAAAAATAAAGCGGCGCCCAACCGGAGGGAGCAGCCCGTGACGACGGCAGAAGTGGGCGCCGCGCCCGCGCCCACAGTGCAATCTGGCTCGACAGAGCGCGCGCTCAGCCGCCGCGCCATATATCTGCATGGGTCGTTGGCGATCCCGCTGGCGATTTATGGCTATCCCCTGGCGATCTGGCTGCCGCCCCATTACGGCGCCAGCCTGGGCAGCCTCGCCATTGTGGGCACGCTGCTCATGCTGGCGCGGTTCACCGATGTGTTCACTGACCCGCTGATGGGCGAAATCTCAGACCGGGGGCGGACCCGCTTCGGCCGGCGCAAGCCGTATATGGTGCTCGGCGCGCCATGCTTGATGGTGTCGGCCTGGTTCTTGTTTGTGCCGCCCGACGGCGCCGGGATGCTCTACCTGCTGTTCTGGCTGACGGCGTTCTTCACCTCCGCCACGATGATCCAGATCCCTTTCCGGGCGTGGGGCGCGGAGCTATCGGCTGATTACCATACGCGCAGCCGGATTACGGCGGTGCGCGAGTTCTTCGTGCTCGGCGGGCTGCTGTTTGCGGCAGCCGTGCCGATGGTGGTGGAGATCCTGGCCGATGGCGGCGCGGTGGGCCAGGTGTTTTCTGCCATGTGGCGGGACATGACTGGCGCGTTTTCCGGCGAAATCATGAACCGGGTGCCGAGCGACCGCGCAGCGCTGACCGGGCCGGTGCTGTACTGGCTCGCCATCACGATCATTGTGCTGGCGCCGCTATTGACCTTGCTGGTTGTAACAACGGTGAAAGAGCCGCCGCCGGCCGCGCGCGAGCGGGTGCCCGTAATCGAGGGCTTTCGCCATATGTGGCGCAATGGGCCGATGCGCCGGGTTTTGCTGATCGCGTTTTTCGTGATCGCGGGGGAGAGCCTGCGCAACGCCGTATCGCTGTTTTTCATTCGCGACATCATCGGCATTCCGACGATTGGCGCGGCGTATTTCCTGTACTTTGTCGCCGGCATTGCCGCGATCCCGTTCTGGCTCTGGCTCGGGCGCAAAGTGGGCAAGCACCGGGCGTTTCTCGGCACGCTTGGCTTTGTCAGCTTTGTGAGCGCGGCCAATTTGTTCCTCGGGTCTGGCGACTATTTTGCTTTCTTCTGCCTGTTCCTCCTCAAGGGCTTTGCCTTTGGCGGGCTGCAATTCCTGCCGCTGGCCATGCTGGCCGATGTCGTCGATGTGGACAGCGCCCGGTCGGGCGGGCGCCGTGCCGGGGCCTATTTCGCGGTGATCGGCCTGTCTGAGAAACTGGCCGCGGCGATCTTCACGGGCGTGGCGCTAAACATTGTTGGATTGCTTGGCTACCAAGCAGCGGGCGGCGCAAGCGCCTCGGCAGAGGAGGGCGTCCTGGCCCTGCGCCTCGTCTACTGCCTGGGCCCGATCGCGCTGTACAGCCTGGCTGCGCCGCTGATCTGGAGCTATCCGTTGACGCCTGAGCGCCATGCTCGCCTGCGCGCGCGGCTTGAGCGCCGGGCCATTCGCTTGGCGGCAAACCGAGATGGGGCGTAAGGTGAAGCCGGCCGTTTTGACATAGCTGAGCCAGGCAAAACGACTACGCCTCGGCAGGGCCGGTTCACCCGCGCGGTGAGCATTATGGCAAGATGGTGTCTCCGTCTGGTGGGCGGCGCCGTAGCGGTGTTGCTACTCGCCAGGCTGTTGGTGGCCGGTCGCCACTTAGCGCATTGGATCAGGCGCCCTTCGCGGTTGCCTGGCGGCCAATGGAACTCTGCCCGACATGATGCAGCCCGATGTTGGCTTTGCCCTGCAGGCCGCAGACCGCCTGGCTTGCCGCGCGCCGTGCGCCGGGGCACACCGGGCCTATAGAGGGAGACGAGGCCATGGAGACGATCGCATTCATCGGACTGGGCAATATGGGCCAGGGGATGGCGGCCAATCAGGTGCGCGCCGGGCGCCGTGTGCAGGCCTTCGATCTCAGCGCGAGCAATCTGAAAACGGCGGAGGCGGCGGGCTGCATCGCCGCGGCGTCGGCCCTCGATGCGGTGGAGGGCGCTGAGGCGGTCATCACCATGCTGCCGGCCGGCGCCCATGTGGCGCAGGTGTATGGCCAGGTGATAGAGGCTGCGCCCGCAGGCTGCCTCATGGTCGATTGCTCGACCATTGACGTCACCACATCGCGCGCCGTGGCCAAACTGGCCGGCGATGCGGGCTTTCGCGCGGCAGACGCGCCGGTGTCCGGGGGCACAGCTGCGGCCGATGCCGGTACGCTGACCTTTATGGCGGGGTGTGCGGGAGCCGATTTCGCAGCGGTTGAGGGCGCCCTTTCCCCTATGGCAAAGACTGTGATCCATGCCGGGGCCAGCGGGGCCGGGCAGGCGGCCAAGATCTGCAACAATATGCTTCTGGCGATCTCGATGATTGGCACGTGCGAAGCCATGGCGCTGGCGGAGAAACTCGGCCTCGCCCAGGACAAGTTTTACGACATTGCCAGCGTCTCGTCCGGCCAGAATTGGTCGCTCACCAGCTATTGCCCGGTGCCAGGGGTTGGCCCGGCCTCGCCGGCTGACCGCGGCTACGCGCCGGGATTTGCCGTGGACATGATGCTCAAGGATTTGAAGCTTGCCCAAGCCGCCGGCGCCGAGGCCGGGGCGACGACGCCGCTGGGCGGCCAGGCCGAGGCGCTCTATGCGATGTTTTCTGCGATGGGTGAGGGCGGCAAAGACTTCTCCGCGATCATCGAATTGATGTGGCCGGGGCGCACGCGCTAGGGCGAGCCGCCCATGGTCATGACAAATTGGAGAGAAAAGGCGGGCTCGCCCTGCCGCTTTTAAGCACAGCAAATTCAGATGCTTAGACGGGGCCGTCGGGGCTCTGCCGCCCTCTTGCCGCTTTTTGGCCGCGAGTCTTGAGGCATGTTCACGGGCGCTGCGATCCGGCCCGTGGTTCACCGCTCCTCACATGCCGCGCCTGGCATGTGCCGACAGATGAGGCCCCACGCCCTCGCGGGGTCCAGACAAGGAGACAGGCAGATGAATAAGGCGATGATTGGAACAAGTGCGCTGGCCGCATTCGTGTTTGCGGGCGCTGCCCTGGCCGACGGCCATGGTGGGCCGGCCGATAAATTCATAGCCATGGACGCCGATGGCGACGGCGCGGTGACCTCGGCTGAGTTCACCACCTATGCCGCCGCCGCGGGCCACGACACCACCGAAGCCGACCTGCAATTTGCAGTGATGGCCGGCGATGATGGCGTGCTGACGGTTGAGGAACTGGAGGCTGTGATGGCCGTTCAGGAGAAGGCCGATGATTGGGAGGCGTCCACCGGCGACATGTCGACCGACGCGGCGGCGCTTGCCGAGGACGGCGACAGCTAAGCCTTCCCACTTGCCGGCGCCGGCGGGCGGGCCACCCACGCGTTTCCGCCAGAACGCGCGCGTCCCTCCCCGCTCGCCATGCGCCGCAGACCGGAAGCATCCCCCCCTCAGCTTCCGGGGCGGCGCGCAAGGCATCCTTTGCCCTGCGCGCCGCCGCTTTTCTGTGCGCGCGTCCCTGCCGCGGCCCGCGGCGACGTCAGCACGCAGAGATTGTCGCGGGCGGAAAGATCGGCTATCGGAGGCGCTTACCCGACAACACGGATGTTCGAGATGGCCGCAGAGGACAAAAAACAGAGCGTGGGCCCGGTCACGTTTAGCCGGCAGGTGCGCGCGGAAGGCTCCAAAGTGACCTGGACGTCGCGCCAGGAGACGTTTGCCGCCACGCTTATGGTGATTGTCATGTCCGTGATCGTTGCCCTGTTCCTGTTTTTTGCCGACCAGATCATCAATTGGGTGGTCGGCTTGATCACGGGCCTGGGATGAGCGCAGGCCAGATCTTCACATTCAGCGCTTTAACGAGGAGCAGTGTCAGCCATGTCTGAGGCGCGTTGGTACATCGTCCACGCCTATTCCAACTTCGAAAAAAAGGTCGCTGCATCGATCCTGGAGCAGGCCGAGCGCAAGGAGCTATCGGACCTGATCGAGGACATTCAGGTGCCGACCGAAGAAGTTGTCGAGGTCGTTCGCGGCAAGAAGAAAACGGTCGAGAAGCGCATGCTGCAAGGCTATGTGCTGATGAAGACCAAGCTCACCGACGACGTCTATCACCTGGTCAAGGGCACGCCGAAAGTGTCGGGCTTTCTTGGTGCAGAGGGCGGAAAAAAGCCGCTTCCCGTGCCGCGCCGCGAGGTCGACCGGCTGCTGGGCACATCCGAGGACGGCACGGTGACCGAGCGCGTGCGCCCGACCATTACGTTTGAGATCGGCGAAGAAGTGCGCGTCAATGAAGGGCCGTTCCAAGGCTTTGAAGGCGCCGTGGAAGAGGTCGACGAAGACAATGCGCGCCTGAAAGTGTCGGTGTCCATTTTCGGCCGGTCGACGCCGGTGGATTTGGAATACGAGCAGGTCGAGAAACTCTCCTAGCGGCCATGGCGGCGCGCCCCCTTGCCCAAGGGTGCCGGCCGGCGTATTTCAGCGCCTCGCAGGGCCGCCTTAGCTCAGTTGGTTAGAGCGCTAGATTGTGGATCTAGAGGTCTCTGGTTCGATTCCAGAAGGCGGTACCATCAAAAACAAGGACTGACGCGGTTTCTGGTGTCTCTGCGCAGAGCGCGTGCCCCCAATATGCGACCGAAATCGCCCTAAAATAGCCAACCAAGGCGTGCCACACATTCTTCGCTGGGAGACCGGCCGCACCAGCCACTGACTTGCCCGCGCCGTTGATGCCGCCCTATGAAGGAAAGCGGCATGAACGCCGCGATGTGGAAACCGCCGGGCCGAACGAGCCGGTTGGACCACTTCGAAGGGGCAGGCCAGGAGGGCGCAGCGGATGATTGCCAAGCGGCAACACGGGGAAGAGCACCCCTATTGGCCTGCCGGGCCGTTCAAGGTTCGGCTGCCGCTGATCCATTATCGATTGGAGTTGATTGAAGCGATCCAGGCGTTGATCATCTTCGTCGTGGCGCTTGGAATGATACCGCTCCTCGAGCGGTATCTCGGTCTGCCCTATGAAGTTGCCATCGCGTTTGTCTTCGTCAGCGCGCTCGGCTTCTTGCTCCCGACACTTCTGGGCGTTCCCATGGTGCCGGGCTGGATCACGCCAGCGATCCCAGTGGTGCTTCTGTTTTTGGGAGGTTTTGAACCAGGCCCTGAAGCCATCAAAGCCATGGTTGCGCTACAATTGATCGTCACGTTGATCTTCTTCGTCCTCGGCGTCACGCGCTTGGGCTCGAAACTCGTAAACATCATTCCTGACTCGATGAAAGCCGGTATCCTGATGGGCGCCGGCATTGCTGCATTCTCGGGTGAAATTGCGGAGGGCGGCCGGCTCGCGGCGACGCCGATATCGCTGACAATTGGCTTCATCATCACAGCCTATATGCTCTTCTCCCAATCCTTCCTTCGACTGACCGACACGCACCGATGGGCCCGCATTTTGTCGAGCTATGGAATGGTTCCTGGCGCGATCGCCGCGATGGCAATTGGATGGAGTGTCGGCGAATATCCACTGCCCGAAATCCAGTATGGCTTCACTCAGCCAGCCTTCGATGAAATGTGGACCTATCTTCCGTTCACCATTGGCATGCCCGACTTCAACGTGTTCTTGCTGGCCGTTCCGACGGCGGTCATCGCCTACATCATTGCCTTTGGGGATATCATTGTCGGGAAAACTGTTCTGGGGCGTGTGGATCATCTCAGGCCTGATGAAGATATCGATGTCAATGTCGATCGCGTTCACCTGGTGACGGGCATCCGCAACTTAATCCACACATTCCTCGCGCCTTTCCCAGGCTTGGCCGGGCCCCTCTTCACCGGCGTCATGGTCACGATGGCAGAGCGGTACCGCTATGGCCGGCGGGCTATGGACTCCATCTATAGCGGCGCTGGAACATTTTACCTGGTGATCTGCCTGGCATTGTTCGTTTTGCCACTTGTGACCCTGTTCAGACCCGTCTTGCCAATCGCCCTATCGATCACCCTGCTTGTGACCGGGTACTTATGCATCAGCGTCGCCGCCGATGAAATCAAATCCAGCACGCAATTGGGCGTTGCAGGCACAATGGGCGTTGTCCTTGCCACCTATGGCGCCGCCTGGGGTCTGCTTGCAGGATTGGTTTTGTATGTATTCCTGGAGTGGACGGGCCGTCCTGAAGAAGAAATGGCTGAACGCGAAGTTCAACCGGAAACCGCGGTGGACCTAGAAGCGCAAGGAAAGTGAAGGGCGGCCGATCGCCTAGTCACAAGCCAAGCGATCGCAAGCTAAGCGCTTGTGCGTCCAACGCGGTCGATTGAAAGCATTCATAGCGCCCGCAGCATTTCGCTCACCCACACATGCGATCTTGCGCTCATCTGCGGCTGATCCGCTTTGCGTTTGATCAAATTGTAAGCAATTACGATGCAATTCCTGATGAGGCTTGACCCTCAGCTACCCCACCCGTCGCGACGCAAGATATCTGGACCAAAGGGTGCGGCGTAATCTCGTTTCAGGCCAAGCCGTTTGGCTTAAGGCACCAATTTGATTGAGATCGCGGTCGACCGGCCTATTTTGGAGAGATCGTTTTACTAAGGGTATCTGGTGATGGGCAGAACAAAAGAGTTCGATGAAGCGAGCGTACTTAAGAAGATGATGCTCACCTTCTGGCAAAACGGCTTCGCCAATACGAGCATCAAAGACCTGGAAAACGCCTCAGGTTTATCGTCGGGAAGCCTTTACAATTGTTATGGTGGCAAGGACGAGCTCTTCGCAGCGGTCATCGTTCACTATATGAACTGCGTCGTAGACCCGCGCATGGATGCCTGTCTGCGCTCAAAAGATGCCCTGGACGGCCTCAAAACTTACCTTCGAGAAACGATGGAACCCGGCAACAAAAGCCGATACCTGGGGTGTCTCATCATGAATGCGCACCTTAACGCTCGCCAACTCCCCACCTCCGCTCGCAACCTGATCAATCGCTGCCAGAGGCAGATCGATCAGACGATAGAGAATGCGGTCTTCCGAGCCCAAAAGGACGGGCAGATATCTCAAAAGACAGATTCCTCGATCTTGGCCAGGCAAATCAGCCTCATGTTGTCGGGGCGCGTTCTTAGGCGCGAATACAGCAGTGGGGATCAATCAGCACAACAGGAATTCGACGCCAGTTTGGCATTGCTCAACGATAAGGCTTGCATTTTTTAGAACGATCATTTTACTTATGGGCCTGCGGAGGAAAGGCGGGTACCTAGAATGATCGAATTAACCCAGGAAAATGACATCGCGATCGTCAGAATGGATGACGGCAAGGTCAATGCGGGAAGTGCCCATTTCCTCACCGAATTGAACGATCGGCTCGACGAAGCTGAAAAAGGATCGCGCGCAATTATTTTGACCGGTCGCGACGGCGTCTTTTCCGCCGGTTTTGATCTTAAAACCATGCAGAGTGAAAACCTGTCTGATCGTCACGAAATGACGGCGATCGGTTCAGCGACAGTGTCTCGGCTTTTCTCATCGAGAATTCCGTTGGTGGCAGCGGTTACGGGACACGCGCTTGCCCTCGGCGCTGTCCTGAACGCTGCCTGCGACTATTCCATCGGCACCCTGGGCAAATTCAAATATGCCGTCAACGAAACCGCGCTGGGCGAAATCTTTCCGCCCTGGGGATACGAAATTCTGATCAGCAGGCTCAACAAAAACTACGTCTATTCCGCTGGGGTCTTGTCGATGGTTCTGGATGTGGACCAAGCCGTTAAGGCCGCCTTGATCCACGAAGCTGTTGAACCCGATCAACTGATGCCGAGGGCAATGGCCGTTGCTGAAGAGTTGGCGAAGCTGCCGGCTGAAGCCTATTGGGGCAACAAGGTCGCCTTCCGCGGAGATGCTCTGAAACGCGTTGCCGAAAGTGTCGGTCGATTTTGATTTTCGATCGACTGACATAGCCCGACCAGACGAGAACATGACGATGAAAACCAGAATTACTGAATTGTTTGGGATCGATTATCCGATCATTCAAGGCGGTATGCATTATGTTGGCTTTGCTGAACTCGCCGCGGCCGTCTCAAATGCCGGCGGTCTCGGCATCATCACAGCGCTTACGCAGAAAACACCCGAAGCGCTTGCAAATGAAATCGCGCGCTGCCGCGAAATGACCGACAAGCCATTTGGCGTAAATCTGACATTCCTGCCGATGCTGAATCCGCCAGACTATCCAGCTTACGTGCGGGCGGTGATCGACGGCGGCGTCAAAGTGGTTGAAACGGCAGGGCGCAACCCGTCTCAAGTGCTGCCAGTGTTGAAGGATGCCGGAATTAAGGTCATCCACAAGTGCACGTCAGTGCGTCATTCACTCAAGGCTCAGGCCATCGGCTGTGATGCTGTCTCGGTGGATGGCTTTGAATGCGCTGGCCATCCTGGTGAAGACGATATTCCAAACTCTATTCTTCTCCCCCGTGCGGCCGATGAGCTGGAGATTCCGTTTGTCGCCTCAGGCGGAATGGCTGATGGCAGGTCACTCGCCGCAGCACTTTCCTTTGGTGCCGACGGGATCAACATGGGGACGCGCTTCATAGCAACGAAAGAAGCGCCAGTGCACCAGAATGTAAAAGACGCCATCGTGAAGGCCAGTGAACTGGACTTCAAACTCATAATGCGTCCCATTCGAAATACCGAACGCGTGATCGTCAATGATGCAGTAGAACGCATTCTGGAAAAAGAGCGTACAATGGGTGATAGCCTCACCATTGATGACCTTATTCCGGAAGTTGCCGGCGTCTATCCCAAGGTCATGATTGATGGCGACATGGAAGCCGGCGCTTGGTCGTGCGGTCTTGTCGCCGGGCTCATCGATGACATTCCCACATGCAAAGAGCTGATCGATCGTATCGTCGCAGAAGCGCGCGAGATCGCTACCGCGCGGCTCACTCCCATGTTCGCTTGATCAAACACCCAATCAGAGGAGACAATGTCTGCTTATTTCATAGGGCGTGCAGCGATCCAGCAAGCGGGTGGCGACGTGCTGGCCGCTGGAATGGGCAATCAGAAGGAAGGGGTACCGGACCACGCATTCACGGTGCTCGTGCGGTTGCCCGGCCTTGAGACAACCACTGCTTGGCATACCGGCAGGGCGTATCCAGGCCTGATAACGATCTGATGGTCATCTGCAGCCAATTCGATCGCGTTTGTTCTCGAAAGCCTGGCTTAGGACAGGTGCCCTCCAGTGACCCGACGAGGTAACCCCAATGGCCGACAAAGTTATCATCGAACGCGACGGGCCCATTGTTATCGTCACGATTGATCGCCCAAAAGTGCGCAACGCAATCGACCGAGAAACCGCCGCCTTGCTGGCGGCAGCGATCCATGCATTTGAAGCTGATCCGGAGCAGAAGGTTGCAATTCTCACAGGTGTTGGTGGCCAGTTTTCATCGGGAGCCGATCTTAAGGCAATCGCGCGGGGTGAAGGCCTGCGTATGGAAGAGACGGGCGACTCGCCGATTGGCGTGGCAAGGATCCGAACCTCAAAACCTGTCATCGCCGCCGTGGCAGGATACGCCGTGGCCGGGGGTATGGCGATGGCGCTTTGGGCGGACATGCGTGTTGTGGAAGAAACCGCCATATTCGGAATGTTTGATCGCCGGTTCGGCGTGCCAATGGTTGGAGGCGTGACCGTCAATTTGCCTCGCCTTCTCGGACTGTCCCATGCCATGGACCTAATTTTGACCGGCCGCGCGGTCGATGCCCAAGAAGCGTTTCGGATTGGACTGGCCAATCGTGTGGTTCCAGAAGGCGAGGCGTTGACAAAGGCAAAGGAACTCGCCCGCGAACTCGCAGACTTCCCATGGGGCTGTTTGGTCAATGACCGCAAAGCCCTCTTGGACTCCTACGACATGGCCACGGAAGCTGCGCACAGAAACGAATTCCGGTTGGGTCAACAGGTCTTTGATAGCGGCGAGTCGCAAAGTGGCGCGGGAGAGTTTGTCTCTGGCAAGGGCAAAAGTGGCGAATTCTAGATCGACCCCATTCAAGACGAGAAAAGATTGAGATCTCCAGATGACTGATGATTCCGTGAACACCCACCGCTTGGGCTCGACCTTCGTGATCGAAATCAATCGTCCCCATGCCAAGAATGCCGTAGACACGCCCACGGCGCGAAAGATCTCTGCCGCTTTCCAGGAATTTGAGGCCGATGAGTCCCTGCGTGTCGCGGTATTCCACGGTGCAAACGGAACATTTTGTGCCGGCGCCGACCTGAAGCAGGTGAGCGAAAGCAATCTTCAAACCCCCCATTTAAGCCTACCGCTTGATCCCATGGATGGATCCGCCCCGATGGGCCCGAGCTACATGCGACCATCCAAACCGGTAATCGGCGCGATCGCAGGTTATGCGGTCGCCGGTGGGCTAGAGCTGTCATTGGTATGTGACTTTAGGGTTGCCGAGGAAACAACGGTGTTCGGCGTTTATTGTCGGCGGTGGGGCGTGCCTCTAATTGATGGGGGGACCGTAAGGCTTCCCAGGGTCGTGGGCATGGGCAACGCCATGGATATGATCTTGACCGGGCGCCCAGTAGACGCACACGAGGCCAAGGTGATGGGCCTGGCAAACCGAGTTGTGAGCGAGGGCGAAGCGCTCAAAACCGCCATCGAAATTGCCGACCAGCTCGCTCTGTTTCCCCAGAAATGCATGCTAAGCGACCGGCGCTCTGCCTACGAACAATGGAACCTGTCCTTTGAGGAAGCCATGCAGAACGAAAACCGGCTCGGTCATGAAGTTCTTTCGTCCGGCGAGACGGTCAGTGGTGCGACGCGGTTCGCCGGAGGCAAGGGGCGTGGCGGATCGTTCGACGACATTTGAGGCAACGCCTTTTCGGTGACCTTCCCCTTAAACCTGGGCCTCAAGCCTGCGGGAAAAAACTCAACCGGCCGTCAATGCGGCGGTCCTCGCCCTGGTACATCGTCATTCTCCAGAGTGCGAGCTGCCGGATCGATCACCCGCTTGCGTGCAACAGATTCAAGAGATGCAAGCCTCAATCAAGGCGGGGCCTTTCAGGTTCAGAGCAGCCTCAAGGGCCGTCTGAAATTCTGCAACGGTTGAAGCCTTTTTTGCGCTGACTCCCATCCCCTTGGCGAGGGAGACCCAGTCGATGGCGGGATTTGTCAAATCGAGGAGCGACAACGCCTTGGGGCCGGGATTTTCCACACCGACCCTCTGCAATTCGATGTTCAAGATGGCATAGCTGCCATTATTCAGAATGATGGTTGTTACATCGAGGTTCTCGCGCGCCATCGTCCACAGTGACTGGAGCGTATACATCGCAGAGCCGTCGGCCTGGAGCGCTATAACCTTGCGGTCCGGGCATGCCACAGCCGCGCCAATCGCCAGCGGCAAGCCCTGACCGATCGATCCTCCGGTGAGCATCAGCCAATCATGGGCGGGCGCGCCGGCGGTTGAAGGGAACATTGCGAGCCCGGCAGTGGCCGCCTCATCGGAAACAATGGCGTTCTGAGGCATGAGTTGGGCCACGGCCTGACCAATTCCTACCGGCGCAAGCGGGCCATCATCAGGCGGCGGCGCAGCGGCGCGTTGAAGGGCCACTGGCTCCGGCGGCGCGTCCAGGGCATCGGCGAGTCTCACCAAAGCGTCTTCGGCGTCCACGGTGCGATCGGCAAGCTCAATCAGGATCGTCTCTTCCGGTGTGAGCCAACTGGGTTTGCCGGGATAGGCGAAAAACGAAACGGGCGGATTCGCGCCGACGCATACCATGGCCGTCACATCCTTGAGCGCGTCAGCCGCTTGCTCGCCAAAATAGGGAAGCCGTTCAACGGGAACTCGGCCAGCCCCCCTTTGCAGACGGGCGGTAAAGGTCTCGCAGATCAGGCGCGCGCCCGTGGCGGCGGCGATCCGCCCGGCCTGCCAAAGCGCATCCTCGCGCAAGGCACGCCCTCCAAGATACAACACCACCTCACCATCGGCCTTTAATGCGTTCGCAGCGTCTTCGATCCCGGTTGAATCTGCCCTTGGCACGCTCGGCACAGTCAGCTCTGACCGGGTTCGCTGCGCCGTGGACCAGGCATGGTCAGCCGGCGCTATGAAGGTTGCGACCTGACCCGGATACCGCATTGCTTCTCCAAGCGCCTTGAGCCCCGTCCCCGCAAGATTTCCCGGAGATTTACTGACGCCAACCCAATCGGAAACAGGCTTGGCGAAGCCTTTAACATCGGCGGTCAGGGGGGCGTCATACTGCAGATGATAAGTCGCGTGATCGCCGACCATGTTCAGCACGGGCGAACCGGCCCGCTTGGCATTGTGAAGATTGGCCGTTCCGTTTCCAAGACCTGGTCCCAGATGCAGCAACGTCAAAGCCGGGCGATCCGCCATGCGGCCATAGCCGTCGGCTGCACCGGTGACCACACCCTCGAACAGACACAGGATTGCACGCATATCCGGCGCCGTGTCGATGGCGGCCACCAGCTGCATTTCCGACGTGCCCGGATTTGCAAAACAGACGTCCACACTGTTTGCGTTCAGAGCGGTGATGAGCGTTTCAGCGCCGTTCATGCCAACACCTCTCCACGTGCTTGTGCGGATTTGCGGCCCCAACGACTGTGCCGGCTCTCCTGTCTCGGTACGCCTTCAGTTGCTCATCTGAGCGGATGGCGCCGGGACCAAACAGGAACCGCATCGACAGGGCGCGAAGATCCATGTGCAGGTCATCGTCCGCGCGCCTCAGTCCCGCGTTCTTCTGTTCCATTTCCTTGATCGGCTCGGCCTTGCCGACTTGCAGCTCGCCATACGCCTTGCGCCTGCGAGAGCAAGTCTGCGCCCTCACGCCAATCGTGCGCCCAGCCTGACCCGCCGTCTCGCCATGTGCGAGACGGACCTCGACCTCACGCAGCTTTGCGATGATCTCTTCAGGCCTCGACGTCCTGCCCATAGTTCTGCCCCTTATCTGAAGCCGGAACCCACTCACTCTCCCGACCACTTTGGTGGCGGCAGGCCCGCCGGCACAAAAGGGTGGACTAGAAGTTTACGCGCACGCGCGCGCCGTACCGCGTCCCGTCGGCGACCGTGTCGAGAACCTCCGAATTGCGCCTGACGAGCGAATTTGTGAAGACTTCGTCTGTGACGTTTTCGGCATAAAGGCTCACCAGGACCTTTTCGTTCGGCGATTCGAGCGTCAGGCGGACTTGGCCTGTATCGTAGGCATCTTGCTGAGTAAACGGATCGTCGGTGAAGACGTCATAGTTTTGCGAGTCTGTGAAAAACCAATCGACCCCAAGCCCGAGCGTCCAATCATTGACGACCTGTCGCTGATAATCCGCTGAGGCGGTCAAGGTATATTCAGGACTATTGGGCAACGGGTTGCCGCTTAAGTCTGCACCGCCTGTGCCGATGAAATCCTCAAATGTCGCATCGAGATAATTATATCCGACGCGCAGCACCAGCTCGTCGGTCGCGATCCAAGTGACGTCGAACTCAGCACCTGTGATATCGGCCTGAGCCGCGTTTCGGGTGACCGCCGAGGGCACACCGCCAATGACTTCAACGCGCTGCTGCTGCAAGTCCGCGTATTCGTAGGTAAAGATCGAAGCATTGAACCGCAGCGTATCATCCAACAAGTCTGACTTGATACCGATCTCGTAAGCGTCAATTTCTTCAGGATCAAAGGTCTGTTGTGCCAGCTCCAAAGAGTTCGCTGTGAATTGCACGCCGCCGCTCTTATAGCCTTGATTATAGCTGGCGTATAAAAGGATATTGTCTACTGGCGTGTATTCGACCGAGATTTTTGGATCGAAACTTTCGAAACTAAGGCTGCCGGGCTCGACAAAAGGGGCAACCACAGAGGGCACACCAATGGCGGAGGTTTCGGCCGATAAGGTATAGTCCTTCGTGTCTTCGGTATACCGTCCACCAATGGTTACGCTCAATGCATCGGTCAAGTCGAACCGATACTGACCAAAGACCGCCCAACTTTCTGTCTCAATCGAGACGATCGTGGCATCTGTCGCGTTCATTCCACCAGCGAGCACGAATGGCAAAGACGCGCTTTGCCAGGTGAAACGATCGGCCCGGAACGCGTCATCATTGTAATAGAACACCCCGGCAATCAGATTGTTGTTCGAAATCCGGAACTCCTGAGAGAATGTCTCGGAGCTTTCTTCAATTTCGGTAATGCCGACGGGCAGGGGGAGCTTGTCAAAGTCTTCGGTGACGTCCAGGTCATGATCCAGATAGCTGGTGATTGAAGTCAGCGTGAAGTCACCGATACCCTTCTCGATTCTGAGAATTGGCAGGATGGCTTTCACATTGAGGTCGCCATCTTCATTGAGCGCGGGATTGTCACGCGACTCGCTGGCAGGGACGGGTACGCCGGGAGGAAAAGCGAGCAGAGGAATGGTTGTGTTGCCGGGCAAGGTCGCCAAGCTGGCGTTGATCGTGCCGTCGCTATCGACTTCTGTGTATTGCAGGCTTGCGGTGATGGTGAGGTCATTGCCAGGTTCAAAAACCAGTTTTCCCCGAGCCGCGCGGCGGGTCTCGTCATTTGCGCCACCGGTGAGGGCGTTTTCTATAAACCCGCCTTGAAAGGCCTCGCCATAGTTCAAACTGCCCAAAACGCTTTCGCTCAAGGCGCCAGAAATGCCGCCACGCAGCGAATAACCGCCCCGATCGGCGAGGCCGCCTTCGACAAACCCCTCTAAGTCCTCAGTTGGGTCGCGGGAGATGATGCTGACCGCACCCCCGGGCGTGTTGCGACCAAACAGGGTCCCCTGAGGCCCCTTTAGGACTTCAATTCGCTCGACATCGAGCAGCGCGAACTCCTGTCCGCTAAACCTGGGCAGGTAGACTTCATCGATAAAAATACCGACGGACGGGTCCGATCCAATATCGAATTTGCGACTGCCCACGCCGCGGATCCGGAAGCGTGTCCGAGCTTGATCAGACTTTTGGACATTCAACCCGGGCGTGAAGCGGACCAAGTCTTCCACTGCGACGACATTTAGCGCCTCGGCGGTATCCCCTGAGAACACGGTCAACGCGACCGGCACAGACTGACTGTCCTCTTCTTGCTTTTCGGCCGTCACGGAGACGACCTCCAGCCGTCTGGCATCGTCAGACCCGGAATCGCTCGATTCGCTTTGCGCTTCGGCGCCGCCGTTGAACGCTGTCAAAACACCAATGGCAACAAGCGCTGCTGTATCGCTAGACAATTTGAGCTTCGGCAATGTGTATCCTCCCTGGCACAATTGCTCATTTTTATTGTTTTTGCCGCTCGGTTTATGACATCTCGTGTAAAGCGTACAAAATATAAATTGAATACAATTTGTCTTTTTGTGCGTCAATCCAATTTTGGTCACGGATTTGAAATTAGGCATGCGCGCCGCGAATACGCGCCCGCAATGCGCGTTCGGAAACGACTGTTATTTATTGATTTTAAGGAGTTTTTACCCGGCCTGAACTTCAGAGGCCGTGGAGGCTCGGGCGACTTGAATGAGCAGATTCTCACTCGCCTCTCTAAGATGCGATGCCATTAATTTTGAAGCTTGTGGCGGGTCGCGCCTGACAATTGCATCCAATATCCCGCGATGTTCGCGCTGGGATTTCCGAATTACATTCTTGAACTCAACAATCGTTGCATCCGTGAATGGAAATGACCTCGCCGAGACCAGAGGGACATTGTTGAGCCGCTGGATTATTTCTGAGATGAGTTCGTCCCGTGCGGAGGCAATGATACTTTCGTGAAACACGCCATTGGCCTCCTGCCACAATTCGATTTCTCGTTCTGTGACCTCGTCTCTTGCCAATAATCCATCCGTTTCAAGGATACATTTATCGAGCTTCAAGAGATCCGATTGGGATAAACCGATATTTGCCGCGCGGAATGCCGCCATGGCTTCAATCTTTTCCCGCAACTCGTACGCCGTATTGATCAAGTCTTCGCTGAAACTGCGGACTCGATACCCTTTATTCGGCTCATATTCTAGCAATCCGTCGCGCGCCAATTCTGCGAAGGCCAGCCGGACAGGGGTTCGCGACACGCCGAGTTTGGTCGCGATCTCGGTTTCTCTTAGGCGATCCTGGGGTCTGTAACGCCCTGACATCAGCCAACCCCGCAGGGTGCCGCTTATAAACTCGGATTTCAGATGCTGTGCCAAACTACTCAATCGCCCTCAGGCCGTCTCCTTGTGTCATTGATCAAAAAAACACTTTGATTCAATACCACCAGGGTCTGATTACATGTGAAATCGTTCAAAAAGCCCCAAAATGTGGCGTTCGAGCCTGAAACCCACGCGTCTATACCGAAAGACGAGGACGGTTCTTCTGGTGTGCACAGGCCGCCCGCGCGAGGCCCGCTTGGCGAGACGGACGATAACAGTACACAGCCTTCGGGACTGGTCTCGCCCCCCTCGCGAAGATGTTTCGAAGAACCGCTCGAATGTTTAGGCGTGGCTGACTTCCTTTTGCGAGGCGACTTCTGGCGCGGTCATAAGCACGTTTGCCATGGCATCCGAGAGCGCTTTTTCCCTCGCATGGCGCCGGGCGTCAAACAACCATCCGATATGCCCATCGGGCCTGACCAGGGCGGCGACATCTTCCATATCCGATAACAGGTTCCACTTGTAGGCGCCTCGCTTTGGGATCTCCACCAGCTCGACCAGGCCAGCAAGCATGGCGTTTTTGGTCACAACCCGGCGCCATGCTTCTGCAAGGGCGGCGTCGACAAAAAGCGTGAACTTCTCAAAATGCACGCAATCCAGAGACGATCGCCCCGCGTCGATTTCAAAATGAGGCAGGCCTGCGCCGGGCTGCAAACGCTGGCGGTGACCCTCTTTTTCGACCAATGCGGGAAACTGTTTGTTGAGCGAACTGCCGAAGGCGCCTTCTGCATACTCCGGTGCCATTTCGACATCCATATAGGCAAAATGGGGCATCTGTTCCTGCAGGGCGTTGTGCAGACGGCGACGGCGCTCGCGGCCGTCGGCTGTGAAAAGCGCCTCGACGGACTGTGCAAATGCCGCCGTGTCGTCATCAACTCCAATGATCTTCTCAGCTTTCAGCATCCGCTGGTGATTGTCCGCTGAACGATCGCAATTTCGCTTCGCGATTGGCCGACCTTCCTGGCCATAGCTGTCCAATAGCGCCATTGGGGACTGGCCGCCGATGACAAATTTCAGCTTCCACATGAGGTTATTGATATCTTGAACCCCGGTGTTTAGGCCGAGACCGCCAGTTGGCGGAAAGCGGTGTGCGGCATCACCGGCGAGCAATATGCGCCCGCTTCGATATCGCTCTGCCACCTGCGCCGACATGGTCCACTGATCGACATGGGTCAACTCAAAGGGATGATCGCTCCCGAGCGCGGCTTTCACCTTCTGCCGACAGTAGTCTGGCGTGAACTCCGACCGGTCAATCTTGTCGCGGTCATAGGCGAACATGAACACTTGCGTGGACGTGATATCATGCACGATGAATGTGCCCGACACGTCGGGGCCGATGATCCAACACAAGACGCTCGGCCGATGGGCAATCAGATCGGTAAAGTCCGACGTGATGTGAACCGCGCAGAAGTTGGCGAGCGATTTTGGACCGATAAAGTCGATCCCGAGCGTGGCTCTAATGCGGCTGCGGGCGCCATCTGCCGCGATGATAAATTTTGCTTTCTCTTCGACCATGCCATCGGGCGTCTTCAGAGTCGCGACGGCATATTCCTCGGTCGATGCGACGGACACACACTCGGTCCCAAATCTGAACGCATTCGGGGCCAGCCGGTTGGCGCATTCAAATAGGATGGGTTCCAATTTGTTTTGCGGGATGTTGGCCGGATAGGATGGGCTGACCGAAAGAAATCGCTCACTCGGCCCCTTGCGGCCATAAAGGTCGACCCGGCCATATTCGCGGCCCGACATCGATTCACACCAGGTTACAAATCTCTGTTCCTCGGAACGGCTTCCCGCTTTGTGGATATCGGCTTCAATTCCAAAGCGTCGGAAGATCTCGATGGAACGCGTTTTCACCACGTGTGCCTGCGGGAACTGATGAAGACCCGCTCGGCGCTCAACGACCGTATGTGAGAGGCCAAGCTTGGAGGCATACATCGAAGCCGCCATCCCGGCAGGGCCTGCACCAATGATAAGCAGGTCGCGGACGTCCTCAGCCATCTGATTATCCTTCCACAATCTCGTTTCGGAGCGTGCCTATGGGCTTAATCTCAATCTCAACATGCTCGCCAGGTTTCATCCATCGCGGCGGCGTCCTTTGGGCGCCAACACCGCCAGGTGTGCCGGTGGCGATCATGTCGCCGGGCCGTAATTCCGTAAATCTTGATACATAGGAGATGATCTCTTCGGGGTTCCGAACCATCAGGTTTCCCGTTGTTTCCTGCAATTTTTCGCCTGCCACGCGCGTCTCGAGAGCGAACGCGCCGGGGTCTCCTGCTTCGTCCTTCGACACAATCCATGGGCCAAGACTGCCCGATCGGAAGAAATTCTTGCCGGCCGTTGGGGAGTGCTTCTGGTACTCTCGGACGCTGCCATCAAGAAAGCATGTGAACCCGAAGATGCAATGACCCGCCTCATCGGGTGACAGCCGCCGGCCGCCAGACCCCATAATCACCGCGATCTCTCCCTCGAAATCAAACGTGATTGATTCTTGCGGACAAAGTATGGGCTCGCCGTGTCCGACGACTGAGTCCGGCCAGCGAGCGAAGAAGGCGGGAGGCGCGTCCATCTTCGCATTGGTCTCATCGATATGCGTTTTATAATTGTATCCGAGGCAAATCAGCTTTGAGTCGCTAGAAATTGGCGGCAGCAATTGCACGGCCGCCAGCGCCAATTCGGCCACGGGGCTCTCAGCTGCCGCGCTGAGTTCGTCGATCCCTTTCGAGGCCAATGTGAACGGGGCGGTATTTGGGTCGTCGACTTCATAGGCATTGATGACGGCGATCGAACCGTTTTTGATGACGCCTTCGCCGACCATTCCGATGTGTTTGAATTTTGCGATCTTCATGGTTTAGCCTTCGGGTCGACGGAACACGCCAATTGCGGTTCGTTTGCTGATTTTCCACCCGGCCGGTGTTCGAATAAACTCGTCTTGGTACTCGCCGAGTGTGATTGGAAGCTCTAGCGGAAGGGCGCCGCCGGACACGTCAGTGTCTTCGCCTTCAAACAGGAGGAAGTAGGTGTTTCCAGTCGCAGCGTCTTCATTGGTGATGTCGATCGAGATGTTCGTACAGACGTGACGGGTGACGCGTGTTGCAGGGCGTTTGCTGAGCAGCCCTTTGATGGCGTCCGGGCCGTCAATGATTTTGCCCGCCCTGGAAAAAGTGCCATCCTGGGCAAACAGGGCAGCTACTTGCTCGGCATTTCCATGATCGACATGGAATGCAAACTTTACCGACAAGGCCTCGCAGGCAGACTGTATCAGGTGTGCTTCTTGTTCAGTCATATTTGCCCCCCGGCGTTGTCTGGGGCGCTGACCGGCGAGGGCCGCACCCGCCGCTTGGCAAACCGCGCGGCGCGATCGCCTCTGATGTCTCTCTCGATCACTTGGCCTTCTCTCTTAATCGTCGCCAGCGTGGGTTCGACTTGACGTATTCGTCAGCTCGACACACCGCCTTGGCGCTCCTCCACTCATCATTGACAGAGCATTGCTGTATACATTAGTCAATAACGCATACAATCTGGTGTCAAATTCATGTGGGAGCGGAGATCCGCTATGAGTTCAGTCGACATGATTTCGTCGCGCGCTTGGACCCTGACGGAACGGCCCACGGTCGAGGTGAAAGCCGAGCATTTTACGCTGCAAGACCAGAGCCTGACGGCTCCCGAACCGGGTGAGGTTCTTGTCAAGGCGAAGTACTTTGCCATCGAACCACTTTTGCGCGGGCGCCTGATTGATCGGTCCAGCTACGCCAAGCCAGTTGGCATCGGGGAGGTTATGACCGGCCGCGCTATCAGCGAAGTGGTGCGCTCGAAATCGCCCGATTTCTCGCAAGGCGATTTGGTAGAGCATTGGCTTGGCTGGCGCGAATATGGGGTCGTCAGTGCGGGCGATCTGCGCAAAGTCGACAAGGGGCCATGGCCGGTTTCAACCAATCTCGGCGCGCTTGGAAGTTCTGGCCTGTCAGCCCTCCTCGCCTTAACGAAACTCGGCCGACCCAGATCCGGCGACACGATCCTGGTCACGGCCGCCTCAGGGGCGGTTGGCGCCTTGGTGGTTCAGATCGCGAAAAAGCTCGATTGCCGGGTCATCGGGGTGTGTGGCAGTGATTCAAAATGCGCGTTCGTGTCAGAATTGGGGGCCGACGCGTGCATCAATTACAAAACTGATCAGGTATATGAGGCGCTCGCACAATACGCGCCTGACGGCATCGATGTCTTTTTCGACTCGGTCGGCGGGCCTATTCATGATGCCGCCATGGGGCACCTGAGCATGCATGCACGCGTTGTGATTTTCGGGACGATGGATTTCTATTCCAATCCTGATCGGCCTGACCAAGGCCCCCGGCACAACCGAACAATCCTCGTCAAACGCGCGACCATTTCAGGCTTCCTTATTCGCGATTTTGAGGCGGATATTCCCGATGCGCGAAAGCAGCTCCAGACGTGGTGGTCGGAAGGGGCGTTGGTGGTGCGAGAAGACATTCGCGAAGGGATCGAAGCCGCGCCGGATGCGCTCGCCGACGTCATCGCAGGCCGGGCAATGGGCAAGGTCTTAATCAAGGTCGCCGACTGATGCGGCAGCGCTCCGCCTGCAACGCCAGTCCGTCGAGCCTATGGGCAAATAGAATTTTAAGTGGAGGAAAAAATGACGCCATTTGTGACCCACGTGGCTCTGTACTGTGAGGATATCGAGAAGACCATAGACTGGTACAAGAAGGTCTTCCTGATGAAGACGGTGGCAACCGCCCCCGGCAAATTCGCGGCGCTGAGCATGGGCGAGAAGCACCACGACCTTGCTCTGGTTCAAAAGCCCGAAGGGTTTGGGCCGCCAGAGATGCGCAGAGCAGGGCTTTATCACTTCGCTATCGATACCGGATCTTTTGATAACTCGATGCGGATCTATGGGCGCGCGCTCAAGGAAATGACCCATGCCGAAAAGGCCATCGACCACCGTCTGGGCACCGGCATTTATGTGCGCGACCCGGACATGAATCTGGTCGAGCTATGGTCTGAAGCTTATCCGAGCTATGCCAAAGCGGTTGCCTCTATTTCGGAAATGGACCCCCCTTTTTCCGAGAACCCTATCGGTTGGCCCTTGGACATCTCTGAGGTGTACGAGAAGTGGCTGTCCGAGAATGTCGACTGACATCAGCTCTGCCGGTCCTCTGCGAAGCGATGTGAGGACCATCTTTGCGTGGAGCGCGATCGCGCTCTTGTGCGCCCTATATATGCTGTCCTTTGTCGACAGGATGATCCTTGCGCTTTTGGTTGAACCGATCACCCAGGACCTTGGCGTGAGCGACACCCAGGTTGGGTTCTTAATCGGCATTGGATTTGCGCTGGTCTATGTTCTTGTTGGCTTGCCGATCGCCCATATCGTCGATGCGGGGGCGAGGCGGGCCATCCTTGTCGGCGGGGTGATCCTGTGGAGCCTTGCGACCATTGGCTCGGCGTTTTCGGATAATTTCCTGCATTTAGCGATCGGACGATTGGGCGTCGCGATCGGGGAAGCCTCGCTGACCCCGGTGGCGATTGCTGCGATTGCAGATATGTTCCCAAGGGAACGTCGAGAGACCCCGACCAGCGTCTATATGGCCGTCGGCGTTCTGATGGGGTCAGGCGCCTTTATACTTGGCGGTGTGGCGGTTCAGTTTGCGGGTCATGTTTCCACGTTTGTTTCACTCGAGGTTTGGCGGCTGACACTGATTATTGTTGGCCTGCCGGGCATTCCGCTCGCCCTTTTGGCTTTGTGGCTTATCGGGCCTGCCCGGGAGAGACAGGAGGCGTCGGTCAGCAATGTGTCGGCGGCTGAAGCGCTGTCTTATCTTATCAATGGGGGCCGCTTCTTCTTATTGCTCTTTTTGAGCGTCGGATGCGCGTCCATCCTTGGCATGGGCGCCGGCGCTTGGCTGCCGACCCTGTTGGTGCGTGAGTTTGACTTCGAGGTTGCAAGCGCTGGTCTTCTGTTTGGGGCAGTCGGCGTTCCTTCCGGTGTCCTGGGCACGGTGCTCGCGCCGGTCATCACGAAACAGCTCTCGGAAAGATTCGGCAAAAGCAGCATACCCTTGGTTGTGGCCACGTGTTCGATCGCGGGGAGCGCGTCTTTGGGGCTGGGTCTGCTATCAGGCGAGCTTCCTTTCCTTCTGGCTGGCGTAGCGGGCGCGCTGTTCTTCCTCTCGGGCGCCATAGTGATGCCCGCAATTATCATCCAGTCGCTGTCACCTGCATTGTTGCGCGCGCGTTTGATGGCGACCAATCTTCTCTGTCTTGGGCTCCTTGGGCAGGGGGTAGGACCGGTGCTGGTCGCCGGGCTCGGAGAGGCGACCCCTGGCGAAAGCAGTTTGTCATTTGGTTTGATGGCCACAGCGACTGTGTCGGCGGCTTTGGCGTCTTTGTTTGCTTGGCTGATGCATGCCCGTTTGAGGTCATGGGCGCCCCAGCCAGGTGCCGAGGATAAGGATGTGTTGATCGATCATGGTTGAAGCAATGCGCACGTTTCAGGGCGGGCAGGTCGCCTGGCAAACACTGGCGTTTGAGCGCAACCGGCGGCACAGGCGCGGCAACGATGCGTAAGCAGGTCGGTTCTGTGGGCGAGGCAACGGCCAGCATCAATGATGGGTCGAGGGTGCTGATTGGCGGTTTTGGCGGATCAGGCGCACCGATAGAACTCATTCACAGTCTGGTTGACCGTTTCCGGAACACCGGGTCGCCAACGGATCTGATAATTATCAACAATAATGCGGGCAACGGCCGCGTTGGAATCGCGGCGATGATTGCCGCGGGAATGGTCAAAAAGATCATTTGTTCCTTTCCGAGATCCTCCAATGCCGATGTCTTCAACTCGGCTTATGCGGCGAACCAGATTGAGCTTGAACTGGTGCCGCAAGGCACGCTTGCAGAGCGGATACGCGCAGGCGGCGCTGGCATTCCGGCCTTTTTCACAAAAACGGGATACGGCACCGAGTTGGCCGACGGGAAGCCGACGGCCTGCTTCGACGGTGACATGTACGTGCAAGAGCGTTGGCTCAAAGGCGACTTTGCGCTTGTGAAAGCCCAAACCGCGGATCGCTTTGGAAATCTCACATATCGCTTTGCAGCGCGGAACTTCGCTCCGATCATGTGTATGGCGGCCAGCCGGACAATCGCGCAGGCAAAAGACGTGCTCACCGATGGGAGCATTCATCCTGAGCATGTCATAACGCCTTCGATCTTTGTGGATACGATCGTCGAGGTCGCCGCGCCGGAGCAGGAAGAGGTTCTTGTGCGCGAAGAAAGGGTCTACTGATGGCAATTCCTAGCGGACTGTCGGGACCGCAAATTGCTTGGCGCGCGGCCCAAGATATACCGGACGGGGCCTATGTGAATCTCGGCATTGGATTGCCGGAATGGGTTGCGAGGTTTCAGCCTGAAGGACGTCAAGTTGTGTATCACACCGAAAATGGCGTGCTCGGCTTTGGCGACGCTCCGAAAGAGGGCGAGGAAGACTGGGACCTTATCAACGCCGGTAAAAAAGCAATCACGATCAAGCCGGGAGCCGCGTTCTTCGACCATTCCGACAGTTTTGCCATGGTCCGCGGGGGGCATCTCGATGTCGCCGTCCTCGGCGCCTACCAAGTCTCGGAAAAGGGCGACCTTGCAAACTGGCGCTTAGGCTCGAAGGGGGTCCCTGCCGTCGGTGGAGCGATGGATCTTGTGCATGGCGCGAAGCGTGTGGTTGCGATCACCGATCATGTCGCCAAAAATGGCGCGCCAAAGCTGGTCGGATCGTGTACCTTTCCGCTCACCGGCTTGAACTGCATTTCGCGCGTTTATACCTCGCTTGCCGTTGTGGATATCGATCCGAAAGGATTTGTTTTGCGTGAGAAGCACGCGGCTGTTTCGCTCGAAACGCTGCAATCATTCACAGGCGCGCCCATGCACATTGATGGCGCTGTTACGGACCTAATCGTGCCCGACCTGGCTTGAGGTTTTGGTGGGTTAGAGTTCTTCGAATCTTCAGAGTAGGTCTGAATTTCCCGTCACGTCGCTCTGGCAAAGCAAGATTTCAGTCGCCGACAACCGAAATGCCCTTTGGAAGAGAGCTATGCATGGAACAAGCGGCCTGAAAACGTGCTCCCACTTTGCTACCCAATCGGTGGAATTCATGGATATTGGCCGGCAACACTAGCGCGATCAATTAATCTATCGTCTGAATTTCTGAGGCTTTTTAGCCGGTATTTCCACCGATGCCCTAAAGTTCAATTTCTGGATCTAGAGGCCGCTGGTTCGGTTCCAGATGGCGTTATGACCGGCCGGTCCTTAAATATGAAGTTCACCGCGCAGGGCGCTTTTCAGCGATCCGCCGACCCCGAAGGCATGGATGCCCGGCTCTATGCGCCAGTCTCCGCGTGGCTCATCCCAGTATTGGAGGTCTGAAAATGGCACGGTCAACCGGATCGTCCTGCGCGCGCCGGCGGCCAAGGAGACGCGCTGAAAGCCTCTAAGCAAGGGCGCCGGCCGCTCGACGATCGCATTCGGAAACCCGACGTACAGCTGGACGATTTCGTCGCCGTCCCGCCCGCCTGTGTTGACCACGGTTACTTCGGCTTCAACGCCGCTTGCCGTGCGTCTCAGCTTGAGCGCGCGATAGGCAAATTCGGTGTAGGACAGACCATGGCCAAAGCTGAATTGCGGGCGGCGCTGGCGGGCGCCCATCAGGGTGTAGCCATGAAGCGGGCCATAGGTGATGGCGTCGGCATCCTTGTCGAAAAACGGATACTGAGCTTCGTCTTCGGCGACCGTGAAGGGGAGCTTGCCGGACGGCGACACCTCACCATAGAGCAGCCGCGCCAGCGCCGCGCCGCCTTCCATCCCTGAGTAGAAGGTTTGCAGGATCGCCGCCACATCGCGGGCCCAATCACAGATGATCGCCGATCCCGAAACGATCACGACCACCGTATTCGGGTTGGCCGCAGCGACGGCTTTGACCAGGGCGAGCTGATCGTCTGGCAGGCGCAGGCGGTCACGGTCCCCGCCGCGGTCGCCGCCACCCCCCAGGGCGCCGGCTTGGGAATTGACCTCGCCCGGCGAGCCTTCAGCCGCTCGCGCGGACTCTAACTGGTCGCTGACGCCCTCGGGCAGGGCCGGCCCGCCTCCCATATTGCCTGGGATATACTCCCCCTCATGCTCAGCCGTTGTGCCGACAATGAGGATCGCCGCATCGAGCGATTTTGCCGCTTCGGCGGCAGCGGCTGTATCAGTTTCATTACCGGCGAGCTGAAGGTCTTGAGCCAGATAGGCCGACAGGCCCTCCAGGGCGGTGACCACGTGGGGCGGGCGCACACGCGAGGAGCCGTAGTCGCCGGTGTTTTCCTTGTCTGCGAGAGATCCGAACACGCCAATCTTGGCGGATTTCTGCAGAGGCAAAAGCCCTGAATTGGTCAGCAGCACGGCTGATTTCTCAGCAGCCTCACGGGCGATCGCCACATGGGCGGGCGAGGCGACCATATCATCTGTGTACGCATCATAGGGATCCTGCGCGCAAGCAAACCGATAGATCGTTGTCAGGATGCGGCGGCACGCCGTGTCGACCAAGCCTGGCTCGATCTGTCCCTGCTCCACTGCCGCGATGAGTTTTGCCCCGAAATGCACCGGTTCCGGGTTTTCCACATCAAGACCCGCCGCGGCGCCATAGGGATGGTAGACGCCCATAATCCAGTCGGAATGGACGAAGCCATCAAAGCCCCATTCGTGGCGCAGAATATCAGTCAGCAATTCCCTGTGCTGGCCGCAATATTCGCCATTCACCTTGTTGTAAGCGCTCATCACGCTGGCGCATCCGGCATCGAGGATACGCTTGAAATGGGGCAGGTAGACCTCGCGAAGCGTGCGTGCATCGATGCGGACATCCACCTTGAAGCGCGCATTCTCGATGGAGTTCAGCGCGAAGTGCTTCACCGTAGCCACCACATTGTGGGTCTGGATGCCCTGGCTGAGCGCTGCGCCCATCTCCCCGACATGGAAGGGGTCCTCGCCATAGGTTTCCTGGGCCCGGCCCCAGCCGGGATGGCGCAGAAGGTTTACGCACACCGCGCCCGAAAGGGTGCAGCCCTGGGCGCGGGCCTCAATGCCCATCACCTCTCCGATGCGGCGTTCCAGGTCCCGGTCCCAGCTGGCGCCGCGTGCCATGGTGACTGGAAAGCATGTGGAGTTGCCGCGGGCCACCCCGCGTGGGCCATCGGTAAAATACAGCGCGGGCACGCCCAGCCGCTCACAGCCGCCGCCTGCGCGATAGGGCCGCCCGCCCCACCGCATCGCGTCTTCCTGCATGGCTTTAAAGAAGCCGCGGCCGGACATCATGGCCACTTTCTCTTCGAGTGTTGCCTCGCTCAAAACGCCGTCAATCGCGGCGGCGATTTCGGCCTCGCCCATGCCCTTTCGCGGTGAGAAATCTGTCATCGATGTCTTTCCGGGCTGGGCGCCTGGGTGTCGCCGTTATCGTTCACGGCGCGGCCACCTCAAAAGGCCTAGGCTGGCCCGATCACCCCGGTCCCGCGCCGAGAAATGATGTAGCCACAGATCAAGAGCACCACGAGAGCCGGCACGCCGGCCGCGGCCGGGGGAAACGAGAGGTGGTAGTAAATCGCGCCGGCCATGATGATGGCGATGCCCAGGGCGGCCCAGAATGACGTCCGGCGGATCCAGAGGCCAAATGCCCCGGCGATTTCCGAGACGGCAATGAACAAGGCAAACCAGCTTGGGAGACCCAGCTGGGAGAAACTGGTCAGCGCCATTTCCTGTCCGGCCAATTTGGCAGAACCGCCCATCAGCATAACCAGACTGACGATCGCCATGCCTGCCCACACAACATACTTCATATCCATCGCTCCTGTTCCTGCCTAATCCTCTCCACCATAAGCCGGGAGCGGCCCTGTCGATACCCTTGCGCTGAAGTGTGGGCGACCGCGAGGTCGGCCTGGCGCCCGCGACACGGTGGCCAAAGCCGCCGGAAGGCCTTGCCAGGCGGGCTTGCGGCGACAGCTTTGAGCATATGGCTCAGCCCCTTCCGCAAATCATTTGGTTCAAGCGCGATCTGCGCCTGGAAGACCACCCGGCGCTGACACGGGCCGCGCTCGCCGGGCCTGTGCTGCCGCTGGTGATCGTGGAGCCGGGTTACTGGCTGTGCCCCGAGACGAGCCACCGCCATTATCGCTACCTGCGCGCGGGGATTGAGGATCTGGGCCGCGCATTACAGGCGCGCGGCGCGAAACTCTGCATCCGCGTCGGCTTTGCGCCGGAGGTGCTTGCCAGCCTCCGTGCTGAGCTGGGCCCCTTCACGCTGTGGTCTCACCAGGAGACCGGCAACATGTGGACCTATGCGCGCGACAAAGCCGTGGCGCGCTGGGCAGGCGAAGCGGGCTGCGCCTGGCACCAGCCCAAGACGTTCGGCATCCAGCGGGGCAGCGCGCTGAATCGCGATCGGTGGGCAAAGCACTGGGACGCGATGATGGAGGAGCCTGTCTGCGCGCTTCCGAGAGAGGTGTCTTGGATCGCAGCGGACAGCGCCGCGTTGCCGACCGCCGAGGCGTTGGGCCTGTCCCCCGACGGGCTGTCTTGGATGCAAGAGACAGGGCGCGAGGACGCGCTCGCCTGCTTGAACTCGTTTCTTTACGAGCGCGGGCGCAATTACCGCAGCGAAATGTCGACCCCGATAGAAGGAGAGCGGGCCTGCTCGCGCCTGTCGGTGCATCTGGCCTATGGCGCGCTCTCCATGCGCGAGATCTACCAGGCCAGCAAAACCCGGCTTGAGGCGCTGGAGCAGGGCGTTGAGACGGCGCCCCCCGGATGGAAAGGTTCCCTGCGCAGCTTTATCGGCCGGCTGCACTGGCATTGCCATTTCATGCAGAAGCTTGAGGCTGAGCCCGAGCTGGAATGGTGGCCCATGGCGCGGGCCTATGCCGGGCTGCGCGATGATGGCATCGACGGCGAAAAGCTCGCTGCCTACAGCGAGGGGCGGACCGGGTTTCCGTTTGTGGATGCCTGCCTGCGCTACCTGCGGGCCAATGGCTGGCTGAATTTTCGTATGCGGGCGATGTTGCAGAGCTTTGCGAGCTATAATCTCTGGCTGCCGTGGCAGTTGAGCGGCCTGGTCACCGCGCGGCTCTATTCAGATTATGAGCCGGGCATTCACTGGACCCAAAGCCAGATGCAATCGGGCGAAACGGGCATCAATACGCTGCGCATCTACAGCCCCGTAAAGCAGGGCCACGACCAGGACCCCGAGGGCATCTTCACGCGCAAATGGGTGCCCGAGCTTGGCCACCTTGAGGGCGGCAAGATCCATGAGCCCTGGAAGGCCGGCCGCCAGCAGGACTATCCCGACGCGATCGTTGACCATGTGACCAGCGCTAAGGCGGCCCGCGACCGGATCTGGGCGGTGAAGAAAACGCCCGAGGCAAAGGCCGAGGCCGAGCAGGTCTACAAAAAACATGGCAGCCGCAAACGCCCACGCGCGCGCAGCCGCGGAAAGGCGGCCTGACCGCGAAGGCTGCCAGGCGAGAGCACGAATACGTGCATTGCCGCTGGCCCGCCGCTTTGGAATTCTCGAACATGTAGCCAAGCGGCAAACGGATCAGGAGGACCCATGGGCCACGCAAAGCATCTCGGCGGCGGGATTTTGGCCGGCCTTTTGGCGTTCGCGCTTGTCGGATGCGTCTCGCCGAGCGGGCCAGCCGAGGCGCGCGATGCGGGCCTGGCGCAGGACATCACCTTCACCGACGTGCGCGAGCCAGGCGGGCCCATAGGCCGGATTTGCGCGCCCCAGGCGCCGAGCACGGGGGCTGCATTGGTGATCATAGGCGGCTCTGGCGGCGGGCTTGGTTTCGCCGAGCCGGCCGCTGCGTTGGCCTGCCGCAACGGCTACAGCGCACTTGCGCTCGCCTATTGGGGCTATGAAGGCCTGCCCGGCGCCCTGGAAGAGATCCCGCTGGAGTATTTCGATGCGGCAATTGCCTGGCTTGGCCAGCAGCCATCGGTCGATGCATCCAAGATCGGTCTTGTCGGCTATTCCAGGGGCGGGGAGGGGGCCTTGCTGGTGGCGAGCCGCAACACCCAAGTGGCCGCAATGGCCGGCCTTGTGCCCGGCTCCCATGTGGGCGCCAGCATCGACTTTCGTGACTTTTTCAATCCGCAATCGGCCTGGTCGGTGAATGGCGAGCCGGTCGCCTTCGCAACGACGCGGCCAAACCGCCCCGGCGCAGATTGGCGCGACGTGATGGCTGACATGCCGCCGCCCAGCCCGGCCCAGGCCCGGATCGATTACGCCCGCCTCTTAGCCTTGCCTGAGGCGGATGCGGCGGAGATACCGGTCGCGCAATTGACCCAGCCCCTGTTTCTGGTTTCGGCAGGCCGCGACGCGGTTTGGGCCTCAGGCCCGATGACGGCGCGGATCGTCGAGACCCTCGCGGCGGCCGGGTTTGAGCCAGAGGTTCAAGTCCATGCGTTCGGCGCTGCGAGCCACAGCTTCATGGCTGACGCGCTCAGTGAGGACGGCGCGCATCCGAGCGGCGATGCGGCCTGGGCAGCTCTGCTTGGCTTCTTCGATCGCCATTTGGGCGGGGGCGCCGACTGATTTCACCCGGACCGAGAGACCTTCTCGGTCTCTTTCGGCACAGAGACCTTGCGCGGCCGCGCCCTGGATTTGGGCTTGGGCAGCAGGCGGAACCGGCTTTCGCACCAGGCAAAATCGACCCCCACATCTAAAAGAGCGTCGGCGCGGCCGCAGGGGCAGGAAAAGGCCATGATGCCGGCCACAAGATAGGTTTCGCCGGCCACGAGGGGCACTGGCTCGCCCGTAATGTGATTGGGCGCGGCATTCACGCAGAGTACCAAATCGCCCGGGCCGATCGCATCGCTCATCGTGTGGCCATACCAGAAACCTGGTCCCCGGCCCACCTGAACTGCGGGGCGTGGAGGCGGTCTTCACCGGTGTGGCGCAGCCACCGATACGCCTGCTCGCTGTACAGCATGGCGCCGCCCACAGTCTTGTGTCTTGCCTTTGATCAGATTTCCGGCACCCTTGGCAGACAAAATTCAGGAGACGTGCCCATGACGCCCGATTCAGGTGCCCCAACAGTCAAGCTTTCACGCCGGGAACTCGTGCGCGGGCTCGCGGCGGGGTCTATCGTGGCTTGGAGCGGGGCGGCGGTGGGCGGGTGCGCCACAAATGAGGCGCTGGGCCGCTCGCAATTGCTGCTCGTCTCCGATGAACAATTGCAGCAAATGGCGGCCCAGTCCTGGACCCAGGCGCTGCAACAGACCCCGCAAACCTCAGACGCGTCGCTGCGCCGCCGGGTCTCAGCCGTGGGCGACCGGATCGTGCAGGCCGCAGACGCCCAGTTCCCGTCGCAAAACCTGACCCAGAATGATTGGGAGTTCGCGGTATTCGATGACAGCACGGTGAACGCATGGGTCATGCCCGGCGGCAAGGTGGGCTTCCACACAGCGCTCTTGGACATTATGGAAAATGATGACCAAATCGCGGTCGTGATGGGCCATGAGGCCGGCCATGTTGTCGGTCGCCACGCCGCAGAGCGCTACAGCCAACAGCTCGCAGCCCAAGGCGGCCTGGCCATTGCCAATGTCGCGCTCGAAGTGGGAGATGTGGAGAACAGTGGCCTGATCGCCGGCATTTTGGGCGCCGGCGTCACCTTTGGGGTGATCCTGCCCTATTCCAGGCAGCATGAATATGAGGCCGACCGGCTCGGCGCCGACTTCATGGTCGGGGCGCGCTACCAGGCTGAAGAGGCCGTGCGGTTCTGGGATGCGATGACACAGGCGTCGACGGCAAAGCCAATGGAGTTCATGTCGACCCACCCCTCCGATGCCAACCGGATCGCCGCCATGCAGTCTTACATTTCCACACAAGGCTATGTTTAGCGCAGCAGTTGCACCAGCGCCGGGCGGCGGGCGCCGCTAAGGTCCACGCTCTAAATCGGAATGCGCGCCGCCTTGCCGCTTGCTGGCATTCGCGAGACAAGGCGCCATGGAGACTTCGCCCGACTCTGGACGCCCTGACGAAGAGGCCGGCCTTGATCCGGCCCTTCTGCGCGCGCTTGTAGATGCCGTTGAAGGCGGCGACCGGCCGGGCTTGTCCAATACCCTGTCGCAGCTTCACCCGGCCGATGCCGCCGACGCGCTTGAGCAGCTTTCGAAAGATGATTTCTGCGCCGCGGTAGACCTTCTCGGCGGCGCCCTGCCCAGCGATATCCTGATTGAGCTGCGCGACGAATACCGCGAAGACGCCGTTGAGGCGCTGCCCGATGATGCGGTGGCCGAGGCGATTGACGCACTCGATTCAGACGATGCCACCGCGATCCTTCAGGATCTGGAGGAGGAGCGCCGGGAAAAGATCCTCGCCGAGATTGCCCCGAGCGAGCGGGCCGCGCTTGAGCAAGGGCTGGCCTATGGCGAAAAGACCGCCGGACGGCTGATGCAGACCGAGGTGGTCGCCGCGCCGGAGTTTTGGACCGTGGGTGAGACGATTGACCATGCGCGCGCCCAGGGCGAGCGGCTGCCGCCACAATTCTACGAGGTGTGTGTGGTCGATCCCGGGATGAAGGTAAAAGGCGTGGTGGCCCTTTCCATGTTGATGCAGACGGGGCGGGACGTGCCCCTCACGAAAATCATGGTGGCGCTGGAGAGCGACATTTACGGCGACATGGACCAGGAGGAAGTGGCGTTCCAGTTCCAGAAATATCACCTTGCCCAAGCGCCGGTGAAAGACGCCGATGGCCGCTTGATCGGCATCATCACCGTCGATGACATGGTCGGCGTCATCCAGGACGAGAACACCGAAGATCTCCTCGCCTTGTCCAACGTGTCCTCGGCCGATGGTTCTGACACGGTGTTGGAGAGTGTGCGCGCGCGGGCCCCGTGGTTGGCGGTCAATTTGGTGACGGCCTTTCTCGTGTCGGGGGTGATCGCGCTGTTTGAGGGCACGCTGCAGCAAAGCGTGGCCTTGGCGATCTTGATGCCCGTTGTTGCAGCCTTGGGCGGCAATGCCGGCAGCCAGGGCCTTGCCGTAAGCGTGCGCGCGATTGCCGAACGCGAGCTTGAGGGCTCGGCGGCGCGGCGGGCTGTCCTGCGCGAGGGGCTGACGGGCGTGTTCAATGGAGTGTTGTTCGCCTTCGGCGTGGCCTGCATCGCGTTTCTCTGGTTTCGAGATGGGGTGCTGGCGGGCGTGATTGCCGCGGCGATGCTGTGCACGTTTTTTTGGGCGGGACTTTCCGGTGTACTGGTGCCCCTGGGGCTGAAGCGTCTCGGCGCTGACCCTGCGGTCGCCTCGTCTGTATTTGTCTTGACGTTGACCGATATCGTCGCCTTTTTTTCCTTCCTGGGCCTGGCGACGGTCATATTGCTCTAGGGCGCATGGCGCATCGATTGCAGTTTTCCGGGATGGAATGGGACAGGCCTGTCCCATATCGGAGCAACCGATGGCAGGGCGTATGAAGACTTCCCAGGCCGGTTTGGATCTGATTACCCGTTTTGAGGGCTTTCTGCCGCGCTCAGAGCCGCTTGCGGATGGCGGCCATGTGATCGGTTACGGCCATACGCTGCTGGCCAAGGCTAACCAGAAGATCACGCCCGAAGATGCCCTCTCCCTCTTGAAGGGCCACGATCTTCCGCCCTTGGAAAAGGCGATTGCGGCGCGGTGCCTGGCGCCGCTTGGGCAGAACGAGTTCGACGCCCTCATAGCGTTTGCGTTCAATATTGGCCTCGACAATTTCCTCGACAGCGATGTGTTTGCCCTGGTCAATTCCGGCGCCAAACTGAACGCTGCCGAAGCCATGGCCGCTTGGCGCAAGGCGCGGGTGGATGGGCGCGTGATCGTCGTCGATGCGTTGGTGCGGCGGCGGGCGGCCGAGCGCGCGCTGTTCCTTGAAGTGCCGGGGGGCCCGACCCCGGCGGCAACGCCAATTGTGGCGCCGATGCTGGATCTCGCGGCTGCGATCCTGCATCCGCGCAGCGCCAAGGCCGCGCCGACGGATGGCGAGGATGGCGGCGATGAAGCCGCGCCGGAGGGCGAAGCGGATGACGCACTAGATGCTGAGGCCAAGGCCGCGCCCGATCCCGAAGACACGACCGATGAGGCCGGCGATGAGACGCTCGACTTAGATGATACGACAGGCCCGGCGCCTGAAGACAAGTCAGCCGCCGCCGCGCCAGAGCGCCCGGCGGTGCCCGAGGCGCGCCGCGCGCCGAAACGTAAAGTCCGTGTGCTCGGCGGCCCGGTTCGCCCCCTGGTCGGCGACAGCGTTGAGGACATAACCCGCGCCGTCTCCAAGATTGCCGATCCGCCCGAGGCGTCAGCGGCCCCTGCCGATGATGGCGCCGCTGGCGGGGCTGGCATGGCGCAGGAGCCCGGCCAAGCCGATGATCCCGTGGCGGCCGCTGCGATTACGGCGCTAACGGCGCAAATGGGCGCGGGCGGCGCCGACCTCGACAACATCCGAAAGGAAGCGCGCACAGCGCTCGCGCGGCTGGAGCGAGAAAGCGCCCAAAACGGCGCCGATAAAGACGCAGAGGCGCCGCGTCCTGCCACTCGCCCGCCCTTGCCTAAGGCCGCCATGGTGGATGATCTGGAACCGGTCGACCTCAGCGCCGCTGAGCCGCCATTGACGGCGCCGTCGCAGTGGGAGACCTCGCCGCACGCACCCTGGGCCTCGATCTTATTGTATGGTCTCTCCACTTTTGGCGGTGCACTCGCCGGCGCCTGGGGCGTGATGAATTTGCGCGCGACCCTTGGTTCACCCACGCCGATCGACAGCGATTGGGCCGTTTATGCTGGGCCATTCGCCATGCTGATCGGGGGCCTGATCTTTATCATCATGGGCTATTATCTGCTGCGGGGCCTGTTCGCCGACGGCTAAGGCGTTCAAGCGACGGGTGAGGCACCTGCTGCAAATCGGTTGAGGTTGGAGTTGGGAGGCGTTTCGGCTAAACCGCTACGATGATCCCAAACACATATCCTTCGCTGAATTTCGACCTGGGTGAAACCGCCGGCTTGCTGCGCGATACCGTGCAAAGTTTTGCCCAGAATGAGATTGCGCCCCTGGCCGACGAGATTGACCGCACGGATGTTTTCCCGCGCCAGCTGCTGCCGAAAATGGGCGAGCTCGGCCTCCTCGGCATCACCGTCGAGGAAGAATGGGGCGGCACGGGCCTGGGCTATCTGGAACACTGCCTGGCTATGGAGGAAATCAGCCGCGCCAGCGCGTCGGTGGGGCTGTCGTATGGCGCACACTCCAATCTCTGCGTGAACCAGCTTCGCCGTTGGGGCAGCGAAGACCAAAAGACAAGATATCTGCGCAAGCTGGTGACCGGCGAGCATTTGGGCGCCCTGGCAATGAGCGAGACGGGTGCAGGCTCTGATGTGGTCTCCATGGGCCTGCGGGCGGAAAAGAAGGGCGATCACTACATCCTGAATGGCGGCAAGATGTGGATCACCAATGGCCCCGATGCCGACACGCTGATTGTCTACGCCAAGACCGATCCAGAGCGTCATTCCCGCGGCATTACCGCCTTTCTGATCGAGAAGGATTTCAAAGGCTTCAGCGTCGCCCAGAAGCTCGACAAACTGGGCATGCGCGGGTCGGAGACCGGTGAATTGGTTTTTGAAGACTGTGAGGTCCCCGAAGAGAATGTGATGGGGCCGCTCAATGGCGGCGTTGAGGTCCTGATGAGCGGGCTGGACTATGAGCGTGCCGTGCTGTCAGCCGGCCCGATCGGCATCATGCAGGCCGCTCTCGACACCGTGCTGCCCTACATCCACGAGCGCAAGCAGTTCGGCAAATCCATCGGCGAGTTCCAGCTCATTCAAGGCAAGGTCGCTGACATGTATGTCGAGCTCAATGCGACCCGCGCCTATGTTTATGCCGTCGCCAAGTCATGCGACCGGGGCGAGACGACGCGCAAGGATGCCGCCGGCGCCATTCTCTATGCCGCCGAGAAAGCGACCAAGATCGCGCTCGACGCCATTCAGATCCTCGGCGGGAATGGCTACACCAATGATTATCCCACCGGCCGCCTGCTGCGCGATGCAAAGCTCTACGAGATCGGTGCAGGTACCAGCGAGATTCGCCGCTTCCTGATCGCGCGGGAATTGTTCCAGGAAACGGCCTAATGCGCCTCTCCGGCATAGCCGCAGGGCTTGCCGCACTGATTACGCTCAGCGCCTGCGCGACGGGCCCCCAACCGGGCGACCCCTGCTACCATGATCGCGACGCTCTCCTGGCGCTCGATTTTGATCGGTTTGATCGCAACCTGGAGGGCGGCTGGCGCGATTTAGGTGACGACCCGCAATGCTATGGCGTCGCGGCAGATTCGATCGAGACCTACCGGATCAGCACCGCCACGACGTCAGCGCAAACCCAGTCGCTGGTCCATCATGAGGCGCAAATGCGCGCGGCCGATGGTCAGTCGCGTAGCGCCATCGGTTTGATTGAAACCTTGCTTCCGCTTCGCGCTGATAATCCAGAGATGCAGGCCTATCACGAAGCGGAAATTGCATTTCTTCGCCGGGATCGCAGCGCGCTTTTGGCAGCGCGTGCGCGCCTTTTATCCGTGCCGCCGCCAGAGGGTTTTGAGGAAGCCGTCGCCGACTTTCTTTCCCGTTATCCAGGCCAGCCGCCGCCAGCCTGGCCGGTGAATCTGGACGTCGTCGACGGTTTCATTGCGTGTTTTGACCGCCCTTATGCCGAAGCCTACGGCGCGCCGGAGTGCCGGTCTTGAGATAGGCGCGTAACGCCAAGTCGATCAGGCCGCTGACACCGGCTGCGCCATCTGCGTCTCGCCCTCTCTTCGGCGCTTGTCCGCATTCGGAAACAAAGCGCCGCCGTCCAGCGCCTTCACCGCGGCGGTGTAACCGGCGTCTACGGCTTGGTCGTAGGCCTTCCAGTCGCGCAGCTCGATGTCGGCAAGGGCCGGCAGGATCAACATGTCGGTCAACTCCCGGCCCGCGGTTGGATTGATGTTCAAGGTGGCAGCCCGCATCAGCAGGCCGGCAATGGGCGGGGCCGAGGAAAAGCCGTGTTCCCACACCCACGGGAAAAACCCTTGGGCTGACGTAAAGTCCTCTGCCGATAGGCCCTCCGGCGCGCGGGCGACATCGCAGCCGATGACCGCGCCGCGGTGAAAATCGCGCATCACATCGACGGGGAAATTGTTCAGAACGGCGCCGTCAACGAGGACTTCGCCTTGCTCGACCACTGGCGGCAGGATGCCCGGCAGGGAAATCGAGGCCCGCAAGGCCCGGCGCAGCGCGCCGGAGCGGTGTACGCAAAACGCGCCGTCCGTGAGATTGGTGGACACGGCAAAGAACGGCAGCGCGAGATCGCAAATATCGACATCGCCAAAGTGCTCTTTCAGACGGTTGTCGACGCGCTTGCCGCGCACCATCGAGACCACGGGCAACCGCCAATCCCCGAGCGGGTTGGAAGAGACGAACGCCTTGCGGATGCGCCAGTCAATTTCATCATCGTCCCACCCCATGGCGACGCAGGCTGCGATCACCGCGCCCATGGACGAACCGCCGACAAAGTCGATAGGCAGGCCGCGCTCCCGGATCGCGCGGATCGCGCCAATGTGGGCATAGGCCCGCGCGCCGCCGCCGGACATGACCACGCCGACTGAGCGGCCGGCCATGACCCGGGCAAGGCGCGCTGCAGTGGCTGGGGCCTCGCCCGTCCAGTGGAAAATGCGTGTGGCGCCTGCCGCGTCGCGCCACTCTTCGGGCGCTGAGGCGGGCCGCTCGCCTTTATTGTGGCACAGCACGACGTCGATCAATTGGAAGGAGCGGGCCGGGGAGGGATCTTCTGGAAACAGGGGCCGCGACGGGCGCGCATCGGCCCGGGCGAACAGCCAAATGCGGTCGGCCTGGCGCATGGCCAGGCGATACCAGGAGGTGTCGCCGACCGAGGCCGTCAGCAGCACCAGGTCGTGCTGGGCCTCCAAGCTGTCAAAGAAGGCCGTGGGCTTGTCGTCCCCGCGGGCCTCATCAACGATGGCGACGCGCAGATTAAGCGTCTCCAAACATGCCTTGAGCGCCGTGGCGCGCCGGTCGACCTCACTTGAGGGCGAGGTCGACACCAGGGCGAAGATTTTTGGCTCGGCGCGGTCAGACCTGCGCCGGGATTGCTTGAGCCGCAAGAGGATGAGGCGGATCATCCCTTCGAGGATTTCAGGCTCGGCTTTGATCAGCCGTTCGAAGCCGGCACGCGAGATCCGCAGCACCTCTGAGTCGCGCAGGGCATAAACCGTGTTGGAATGGCGCTCGTTTTCCAATTCGCCATCGCCGTCGGCGTCCTGGGCCAGAAACAGCGCCATCTCCCCCACCGGCTCGCCGGCGCGCACGTGGCCGACAAATTCCGTGCGCCCGTCCATGGATTTGCGGAAGATGCCCAGGGCGCCGCTGATCACGAAATAAATACAGTCTGAGACTTCGCCGGCTTCGAAGAGGGGCAGGCCCGCCGGCAAGGAAAACCACGTCGCCTCCTTGCCTGCCGCGCGCAAGGCGCGGCGGGGCACATCAGAGAGGAAGGGGATGGACTTCAGGAATGGCGCGAGGTTGGGACCCATACGGGTGAACATGACGATCCCTACTCCACAAGAAAACCCCTGATCGCACAGGGGCGGTGGCCCGATCGTCGCGGCTGCCGCGCCGTGGGCCCACTTTGATCTGGGCATAGCGGGCCATGCAAAATGCAGACCTGTCGCAGCAGCCGGGCCTTGCGCGCGGCGGGGCGTGGACAAATCTAATGGCTTCTGCGAACACCAAGGTCGCGACCGACCCAGCCGACCATGAAGGCGCCCTTAAATGTCAGACACTTATCAAACCGCGCTCAACCTCGTGCCCATGGTGGTGGAGCAAACGAGCCGCGGCGAGCGCGCTTTCGATATTTTCTCGCGTCTTCTCAAAGAGCGCATCATCTTTGTGACGGGTGGGATCGAAGACGGGATGGCGTCGCTGATCACCAGTCAGCTTCTGTATCTTGAGTCTGAAAACCCCAAAAAAGACATCTCGATGTATATCAACAGCCCAGGCGGCTATGTCTCTTCGGGGCTCGCGATCTACGACACGATGCAATATGTCCGCTGCCCGGTGTCGACGGTTTGCATCGGCCAGGCTGCGTCCATGGGATCGCTGCTTCTCGCCGCCGGCCAAAAAGGCCAGCGCACCGCGCTGCCCAATGCCCGGATCATGCTGCATCAACCCTCCGGCGGCTATCGCGGGGTCGCCACCGATATTGAGCGCCACGCCGAAGAAATCATCGATCTGAAAAAGCGTCTGAATAATATTTACGTCAAACACACCGGCCAGGCCTATGACACCATCGAGGCGAAGCTTGACCGCGATACCTTCCTGACGGCCGAAGAGGGCGTGGAGTTTGGCATCGTGGACCGGGTCTTCGAGCGGCGGGCTGAAGGCAGCGAAGACGAATGACGTTTGCCGCGCGGCCCCGCGCTTGCAGGGGCCGGCGACATATGATCGACTGAGGCCGTCGCAGTAGGCGGCGGCGTAAGGCGCCGTTAAGATGCGGCGCGGCATTGAGGCAGGTATGGCGAAAGAAAACGGCTCCGGCGATTCGAAGAATACGCTCTATTGCTCCTTTTGCGGCAAATCCCAGCATGAGGTGAAGAAGCTGATCGCGGGGCCGACCGTGTTCATCTGCGATGAATGCGTTGAGCTTTGCATGGACATCATTCGTGAGGAAAACAAATCGGCCATGGTGCGCTCTCGCGAAGGCGTGCCGACGCCGCAAGAAATCTGTGATGTGCTGGACGATTATGTGATTGGACAGGCCTATGCGAAGCGCATCCTGTCGGTGGCTGTGCACAATCATTACAAGCGCCTCGCCCACGCCTCCAAGAATGATACGGTGGAACTCGCCAAGTCGAACATTCTGCTCATCGGCCCGACGGGCTGCGGCAAGACATTGCTCGCCCAGACATTGGCGCGCGTCCTCGACGTTCCGTTCACCATGGCAGATGCCACGACGCTTACCGAAGCCGGCTACGTCGGTGAGGACGTCGAAAACATTGTCCTGAAGCTGCTCCAGGCATCCGATTACAATGTGGAGCGCGCCCAGCGCGGGATCGTCTACATTGACGAGATCGACAAGATCTCGCGCAAATCCGACAATCCTTCCATCACCCGTGATGTCTCTGGTGAAGGCGTGCAGCAGGCGCTTTTGAAAATCATGGAGGGCACGGTCGCTTCTGTGCCGCCCCAGGGCGGGCGTAAGCACCCGCAGCAAGAATTCCTGCAAGTCGACACGACCAACATCCTGTTTATCTGCGGCGGCGCCTTTGCCGGTCTCGACAAGATCATCTCCCAGCGGGGTGAGGGCTCAACCATTGGCTTTGGCGCCGATGTCAAAGATGCCGAAGAGCGCTCGACGGGCGCGTTGCTTCGCGAGTGTGAGCCGGAAGACCTCCAGCGTTATGGGCTCATCCCAGAATTCATCGGTCGACTGCCGGTGATCGCAACCTTGGAAGATTTGGACGAAGCCGCGCTCATACAGATCCTGACCCAGCCTAAGAATGCGCTCTTGAAACAATACCAGCGCCTGTTCGAAATGGAGACGGTCGACCTCACCTTCACCGAGGAAGCGCTGTCTGCCGTGGCGAAGAAAGCCATCATCCGCAAGACCGGCGCCCGCGGCCTGCGCTCCATCATGGAGGGCATATTGCTCGATACCATGTATGAGCTGCCCAACCTGCGCGGTGTCCAGGAAGTGGTGATCAATGGCGAGGTCGTGGATGGCAACGCCGAGCCGCTTTACGTGCACGGCGAGGCCCAGCAGAGCGCTGGCTAAAGACGCGCGTCAGACGCCCTAATTGAGCGGCGTGCTGCCCCCGAGCCGGAGCACAAAATTAAACCGCGCCAGACGCGTCGTTTTTCCCCTTGAAAAATCGCCTGTGCAAACCGGGTTGATCCGGCTCGGCCGGCCCCCAACATCATCTCTGTCAAAAGGCAAGAATCGCCCGACAGTCGGGTGGAAGCCGGTGCGTTGCCGCTGAGCGGGACATTAAGCGCCAGGAATCAGGAGGCTTGGATGCCTGAACATAAGACACTTCCGGTCCTGCCGTTGCGGGATATTGTCGTCTTTCCGGATATGGTGGCGCCGCTTTTTGTGGGCCGAGATAAGTCCGTGCGCGCCCTCGAAATGGTTGAGGATGGCGAGAACGAAATCATGCTGGTCGCCCAGCAGGATGCCACGGTCGACGATCCTGGCGCGGACGATCTTTATGAGGTGGGGACCGTTGCGACGATCCTCCAGCTCCTGAAATTGCCCGATGGGACCGTTAAAGTTCTTGTTGAGGGGCGCGAGCGCGCGACCCTGAACCAACTCCACGATCGCGGAGAGTATTTCGAGGCCTCGCTCACAACGCTGGATGCGCCGAGCGATACGAGTGAAGACATCGAAGCCCTGTTGCGTGCCGTGGTGGAGCAATTTGAGAGCTATGTGAAACTCAACCGGAAAATCCCTCCGGAAAGCGTTTCAACGATATCGCAGCTGACCCAGGCCGGCATGCTTGCCGACGCCGTGGCCAGCCAGCTCTCGGTCAAAATCTCTGACAAGCAAGAGCTGCTTCAGATGACCGATCCCCGGGCGCGGCTAGAGAAAGTCTTTGCGCTCATGGAAGGCGAGATGGGCATGCTCCAAATGGAGCGGAAGATCAAAAACCGCGTGAAGCGGCAAATGGAGAAGACCCAGCGCGAATATTACCTCAATGAGCAAATGAAGGCGATCCAGCGCGAGCTCGGCGAGGGGGGCCAAGAAGGCGGCGAGCGCGATGAAATTGCCGAGCTTGAGGAAAAACTCGAGCAGGCTGCCCTGCCCGATGAGGCGCGGGCGAAAGCCGAAGGTGAGCTGAAAAAGCTGCGCCAGATGAGCCCAATGTCGGCCGAGAGCACGGTGGTACGCAATTATCTTGATTGGATTATTTCCCTACCCTGGCAGGCGCGCAAAGACATCTCGATCGACCTTGAAAAAGCTGAGACCCAGCTCGACGGCGACCATTACGGGCTCGACAAGGTCAAGGAGCGCATTCTCGAATACTTGGCGGTGAACAAGCGCACTGAAAAGCTGCGCGGCCCCATCCTCTGCCTTGTCGGGCCGCCCGGCGTTGGCAAGACCTCGCTCGGACGCTCAATTGCCGAGGCGACAGGGCGCGATTTTGTGCGTGTGTCCCTTGGCGGCGTTCGCGACGAAAGCGAGATCCGCGGCCACCGACGGACTTACATCGGGTCCATGCCTGGCCGGATCATCCAGTCCATGAAGAAAGCCAGTTCTGGAAATCCGCTCTTCCTGCTCGACGAGATCGACAAGATGGGCATGGACTATCGCGGCGACCCGGCTTCAGCGTTGCTCGAAGTGTTGGATCCAGAGCAAAATGCGACGTTCAACGACCATTATCTAGAGCTCGACTACGATCTCTCGGATGTCATGTTTGTGACGACCGCGAACTCTCTGAACATGCCCCAGCCCTTGCTCGACCGGATGGAGATCATTCGGATCGCCGGCTATACCGAAGACGAGAAGCTGGAGATTGTGACCCGGCACTTGATCCCGAAGGTGCGCAGCAATCATGGCCTCGAAGAGGCGGAGTGGGTGGTCACCGAAGGAGCCCTGCGCGACCTCATTCGCTATTACACACGTGAGGCGGGCGTGCGGAGCCTGGAGCGCGAAATCGCCAGGCTGGCGCGCAAATCGGTACGCAAGATCGCCCAATCTGAGGTGACGTCGATTACGGTGACGCCAGAGAATCTCTCCGATTTTGCTGGCGTCAGAAAGTTTCGCTACGGCCTTGCCGACGAAACCGACCAGATCGGCGCCGTCACGGGCCTTGCCTGGACGGAAACAGGCGGCGACCTGCTGACGATTGAGGCCGTCGCCATGCCAGGCCGCGGCAACATGAAAGTGACGGGCAATTTGCGCGATGTCATGAAGGAGTCGATCCAAGCGGCGAGCTCCCTTGTGCGCTCGCGGGCCGTCACCCTTGGCATCAAACCGACTGCCTTCACCACAACGGATATCCACGTCCACGTGCCAGAAGGCGCCACACCAAAGGATGGTCCATCGGCAGGCATTGCCATGACGACGGCAATCGTCTCTTTGCTGACGGGTAATCCGGTGAGCCGCGAAGTGGCGATGACCGGCGAGGTGACCTTGCGCGGGCGCGTCCTTCCCATTGGCGGTCTGAAGGAAAAGCTGCTTGCGGCCCTGCGCGGCGGGATCAAGACGGTTCTTATTCCTGCAGAAAATGAGAAAGACCTGGTCGACATTCCAGACCGCGTAAAGCAGCAGCTCACAATCGTTCCGGTCTCTGATATTAATGAGGTGCTGGCGCGGGCGCTGACCCGGCGTCTCCATCCGATCGAATGGACCGAGGAAGACGAGGCCCAGCTTCAGGCCAACCTGTCTGGATCTGGGCCGGGCGGGCCTGGCGGCTCGGATGTGATCCGGGCAAATTAGGCGTCAAGTGAGACGAGAGCCCTGGGCCGCCCGCCTGGGGCTTTCGCCTGCTTGCCTCCACCGCGGCGGCAGATATGGGCGGGGCAGGGCCACCCGCTCTTCGGCACATCGGGGCTTGAAACGCGCCCCCGGGCGCGTCACACCCCAGCAGAAGGGCGGTTAGCTCAGTTGGTAGAGCATCTCGTTTACACCGAGAGGGTCAGCGGTTCGAGCCCGTTACCGCCCACCACTGCGCTCGGCGGCGGCTGGGCGGCGCACGGGCCCCTGTCGTGTTTCCCGCTTTGGTGGCTGGGGGAGACGGGAGGCTTAAGCCCTTTATAGCCTGGCCGCCCCTGGCAGAATTGGTCTAGTCCTAAGCGGCGTGTTCGCCGACAGAATTGAGGACTGATCCGTTGGACCCCGCCAAATCGTTCGATCCTGACGCGGCTGCGCGCTTGACGGTTCGCCAAAAAACAGGGCTATGGGCTGCGCCGCTCCTGGCCCTTGCGCTCCAGGCCGTGCCGCTTCCGATGGGCCTGGTTGATGCTGCAGGCGGGGCTGAAGCGGCGCGCGCGGCCTGGATTGTACTTTCACTCGCTGTGTTGATGGCCGGCTGGTGGGTCAGCGAAGCGATCCCGATCCCGGTCACATCGCTTTTGCCGCTGGTTGTGCTGCCGTTTTTCGGCGTTATGGGCATGGCGCAGGCCGCTGCGCCCTACATGCACCCGGTCGTGGTGTTGCTTCTGGGCGGCTTTATTCTCGCCAAATCCATCGAGCGGTGGAACCTGCACCGGCGCATCGCCCTGGCCATTGTGGGGCGTGGCGGCGTTGGCCCGAGCGCGCTGATTGGCGGCTTTATGGCTGCAGCGGCCCTTCTGTCGATGTGGATCTCCAATACAGCGACCGCGATCATGATGATGTCGATCGCCTTGTCGGTGGCCGCGGCGCTCTCGGGGCCGGACCGGGCCGCCTCGCCCTTTACGCTCGCCTTACTTCTCGGAATCGCCTGGGCGTGTTCCATCGGCGGATTAGGAACCTTGGTGGGCACGCCGACCAATCTCATCGTCGCTGGTTATCTGAATGAGGCGGCGGGGCTCTCAATCGGCTTTTCAGATTGGTTGATCGTGGGCGCGCCGACCGTTGCGGTGATGGTCCCCTTGGCGTGGTGGGTTTTAACGCGCGTGGCCTTCCGTCTGTCCCACAGCGAGGTTGGCGCGGCGCGCAGCGTGATCCTGGCCCAACGTGAGGCTCTGGGGCCGATCAGCGCCCCGGAGGTGAGGACGGCGACGGTCTTCGGCCTGGTGGCTGCGCTCTGGGTGTTTCGCAAGCCTCTGGTTCAACTGGAGATGTTCGGCGCAGCGCCATTTGCCGGCGTATCGGATGCACTGATCGCGGTTTTTGGCGTGATCCTGTGCTTTCTCGTGCCCGCGGGGGACAAGCGCGCGCCCGGCGGGCGGCTGCTGGATTGGCCCACGGCCCAATCGATCCCCTGGGGCGTGTTGCTTTTGTTTGGAGGAGGCATGTCCCTCGCCGGCGCCATCACGCAGACCGGTCTCGGCACATGGGCGGGCGGCGAGCTGACGAGTCTGGCAGCGCTTCCGATCTGGCTGATCGTAGCAGGGCTGACGGGTTTCGTGATTTTCGCAACTGAAGTGACCAGCAATATCGCCACCGCCTCTGCGCTCATGCCCGTGCTCGGGGCGACGGCCCTCGCCACGGGCCTGCCGATAGAGGTGCTCGCCGTGCCCCTAGCCCTCTCGGCGAGCTGCGCTTTCATGCTGCCGATGGCGACTGGGCCTAATGCTGTTGTGTTTGCAACAGGATCGGTCACGCTGCCCGTAATGGCCCGGGCGGGCCTGGCCTTAAATCTGGCGGCTATTCCAGTGATTACGGCGCTCAGCCTCCTCCTGGCCGAGCGCGCCTTCGGCGTGCTTTAGACCGCGACTCTCCCACCCCACTTGAACGTGGGTTGTGTCAAGGCTTGTCGGGGCTTGTTTGCGAAACACATAAGCGGTGGGCCGCCGAGCGCGGCGAAAAACCATCCAAGACTCAAGGCGGTGTTTCCGCTGTGTCCAAAGTCGGGGGAGCCTTTGAAACTCGCAGTCCTGAAGGAGACCGCGCCTGGGGAGCGCCGCGTCGCTGCAACGCCGGAAACGGTGACGAAATTGGTTGCGGCAGGGCATGTCGTGGCCGTGGAAACGGGCGCTGGGGCGGGCGCCGGGCTGTCAGACGACGCCTTCGTGGACGCTGGCGCGTCGGTCTCCGGCTCGGCAGGCGACACGGCCGCAGGCGCCGACATTGTTTTGGTCGTGCGCCGGCCTTCGGAGGCTGATTTTGCGCACATTCCGACGGGCGCTGCGCTGCTGGGCCTGCTCGACCCGTTCACCCTTGATGCGCAGCCGATAAATGCCCGCAAGATCTCAGCCCTGGCCATGGAGTTTACGCCGCGCATAACGCGCGCCCAATCGATGGATGCGCTATCATCGCAGTCAAATCTTGCAGGCTACCGCGCCGTCATCGAAGGCGCGCAGATCTACGGCCGGGCGATGCCGATGATGATGACCGCTGCGGGCACCATCGCGCCGGCAAAGGTCTTTGTTATGGGCGCCGGTGTTGCGGGCCTCCAGGCGATCGCCACGGCACGGCGTCTTGGCGCAATTGTTTCGGCCACCGATGTCCGGCCCGCGGCCAAGGAACAAGTCGCCTCGCTGGGGGCCAAATTCGTGGCCGTCGAGGATGAAGAATTCAAGGCTGCTGAGACCGCTGGTGGCTATGCAAAGCAAATGTCGGAGGACTATCAGGCCAAGCAATCAGCCCTGGTGGCTGAGCACATCGCCAAGCAAGACATGGTGATCACGACCGCGCTGATCCCGGGCCGGCCGGCGCCAGTTCTTGTGACTGAGGAAATGGTGGCGTCCATGGCCGCCGGGGCCGTGATTGTGGACATGGCCGTTGCTCAGGGGGGTAATTGCCCGCTGTCGAAGGCCGATGAGATCGTCGAGGTGGGCGGGGTCAAACTGGCTGGTTTCACCAATTTGCCTGGCCTGGTGCCGGCTGATGCCAGCGCGCTTTACGCAAAAAATCTTCTCAACTTTCTGCCGTTGATCACCTCCGATGACGGCTCGCTCGATCTGGGCAGCGAGGACGAGATTGTGACCGCCATGCTCCTGACCCATGCGGGCGAAACGGTGAATGAGCGGCTGAATGGGTGAGCCCTCTCAGGCAGGCGCAATGCCGCCGGGTGCCGGGGCCCAGGGCGCAATTGATTGGCCTGACCGCCCTTTGAAAATGCTAGGAAGACACATGTTGAAATCCCTTATGTCTGTTTGCATCGCCGCAGCCCTGGCGGGTCAGGCGTTCGCCACCACCCGCGGTGTCGATGACATCGGCGCCCCCATCTTTTTGGCCGCCATTTTCGTGCTGGCCTGTTTCGTAGGCTATTATGTGGTGTGGAGCGTCACGCCGGCCTTGCACACGCCGCTCATGTCGGTGACGAACGCGATCTCAGCCGTGGTCGTCGTAGGCGCTGTGATTGCGGCAGCGGCAGTCTCATTCGGCGCGCCAGAGGGGCAGGCGAGCGGCGAGGTATGGACGGCGCGCGGCCTGGGCGCCGGCGCGGTCTTGCTCGCTGCGATTAACATCTTTGGCGGCTTCCTCGTCACCCAGCGGATGCTCGCGATGTACAGGAAAAAATCATGACGCCCGACCTGACCGCTGGCCTGTATCTGGTCTCCGCCGTCCTGTTCATTTTTGCCATTCGCGGCCTGTCGAGCCCGGCCACGGCCCGGGGCGGCAACCGGCTCGGAATGATTGGGATGGCCATTGCCCTCGGCACAACGCTCGCCCTGGTGGCACCCAATCTGGAGCCGGTCACCATTGGGCTGATCGCGGGCGGTTTGGCCATTGGCGGCGGTATCGGCGCCTTGCTGGCCCAGCGCGCACCGATGACGGATATGCCCCAACTTGTGGGTTTGTTTAATGCCCTTGGCGGCGGCGCGTCGCTTCTGGTGGCGCTTGGCGCGTTTTATGCGCCGGAAAGCTTCGGAATTACGGCGGGCCAGACGCCGCTCACGGGCGCCAGCTCGGGCATTCCGGCGCGGTCTATGGTTGAGCTGTCCCTGTCAATCTTACTCGGAGCCGTGACGGTCAGCGGCTCGCTGATTGCGGCGGCTAAGCTCAATGGCAACATGTCCGGCGCGCCGATCATCTTGCCCGCCCGCCATGTGCTCAATGTCCTTTTGGCGGTCGGTGTGATTGGCGTGATTGCGGTTATGGCCGCTGGGATTGACCCGGCTGCCACTGGGGGCGCGCTCATCTGGGCGCTGGTTGCCCTTTCGTTGATTATTGGAATTACGCTGATCATCCCGATTGGCGGGGCCGACATGCCGGTCGTGATTTCCATGCTCAACTCCTATTCGGGCTGGGCTGCGGCGGCGCTCGGCTTCGGCCTGGGCAACTTTGCGCTGATTATTGTCGGGGCCCTTGTCGGCTCATCCGGCGCTATTCTCAGCTACATCATGTGTAAGGGCATGAACCGCAGCTTCATCTCGGTGATCGCAGGCGGATTTGGCGCCGAAGATGGCGGCGGCGCGGCGGCGGCCGCTGGCCAGGAAGACCGGCCCTATAAGCGGGGGTCTGCCGAGGACGCGGCCTTCATCATGAAGAATGCCTCCAAGGTAATCGTGGTTCCAGGTTATGGGATGGCCGTTGCGCAGGCCCAGCACGCGCTGAAAGAAATGGCCGACAAGCTCAAGGCCGAAGGCGTGGATGTGAAGTATGCGATCCATCCTGTCGCTGGCCGCATGCCAGGGCATATGAATGTGCTGCTGGCCGAAGCCCAAGTGCCTTATGACGAGGTGTTTGAGCTCGAAGATATCAACTCAGATTTCAAAAACTCGGAAGTTGCCTTCGTAATCGGCGCGAACGATGTGACCAATCCAGCTGCGAAAACGGACAGCTCAAGCCCGATTTTCGGCATGCCTGTTTTGAACGTTGAGGACGCTGGAACCGTTCTGTTTGTGAAGCGGTCCATGGGGTCGGGCTATGCCGGCATCCAGAATACGCTGTTCTACAATGACAACACGATGATGCTTTTGTCGGATGGCAAGAAGATGGTCGAGAGCATCGTCAAAGCGCTGTAGGGCGAGGCCGTTACTCGATTGGGAATTTGGGCGCTCGCTTTTCGAGAAACGCCTTGTAGCCCTCGCTGTGATCGGCGTTTTCGAAACCGTCGAGAAATAGGTCTATCGCTTCGGGCGTGTCAGGCGCCCAATCGCGGGAGACGCCCTCGGCCATCTGCTTGATGGCCCGGGTTGACCATTGCGACTGCGCGGCGATCTCCTCGGCTAGGCTCTTGGCGGCGTCGAGCGCTGGTCCGTCGACCACCCGCTCAACGAGGCCGCGGGCCTTTGCCTCGTCGGCGGTCAGGCGCTGGGCGGTGAACAGCAGCTCTTTGGCCGTCCCTAGAGGCACCTGTTTCAGTAAGAGCGCCATATCCTTCGGCGGATAAACCAGGCCGAGGCGCGCCGGCGTTATGGCAAAGCGCGCCGATCGCGAGGCCACCCGTAGGTCGCAGGCCAAAGCCAGGCTGACACCGCCGCCCACGCATGCGCCGTCAATGGCCGCAATGACGGGTTTTACGCATGCTTCGACAGCAGTGAGGGCGTCTGAGATCGCTGCGCCCGCCTCCATGGCGCCGGAGCGCGTTGCATATTGGCTCGAAAACTCGGTGATGTCTTGGCCCGCTGCGAAGGCTCCCGCGGCGCCGCCATGGATGATGAGAACCTTCACGCCTCGTGCTGAGCCGACCTGGTCCATATGCGCCGGGATCGCTTGCCACATGGCATGGTTCAAGGCGTTGCGTTTGCCCGGCCGCTCCAAAATGAGCTCGGCAAACGGCGGCGTCAGACTTAGGCGAATGGGCTGGGTCATATGCCGGGTAGCCTAAAGCTGGCTGCCCCGCATGCCTAGGCGCCGCGCTTAATTCAGCGTGCCATAGCGCGCGCCTGCATCCATGAAGTAGGCGCGCCAGAAGGCCTTCACCTCGCCCATGGGCAAGTCATATTCAGGCCGCGGCACAATTCGAGCGATAACCTCAACATTGTCGAGGCGTGGTCGCTCGTCGGCGATCTCCGACCGGGCGAATGCGCCATAGTCCGCCCCGCTTCGGTAGAAAGAGAAATCCCCGGAATGCTGGATAAGGTCCGAGACGATCACGAGGCGGCGCTTTCCGGCCTGGAAGTCGGCCCGGTCAGCTGCTGCGTAGAGCGCCTCCGACAAGGGGCTTGCCGGTTGCTGGGTCTGGGTGAGCACTGGCTGCACCGCATCCAGCATAGGATCGCGAAACCCGGTTTGAAACGCATCGCGCACCATGCGCGGATTGGAAATGATTGGGTTGGCCCGTTCAGGGCTGCCGCTTGAGCAGGCTGAAAAGACCCGGTTGGGATCATGTGGACGCGCTGCATTTGGCGTAAGCACCGTCAGCCGCCCGTATTTCGGCAGGGCCCGGGCTTCCTCGTCGAGCAATTGGCTGACCCAATCCATATCATTGGTGAGAAACGGATCAGACTGGTCGATGAGTATGAGCGTATGGGCAGGATCATTGCGATCGAGGCGGCATCCCGTTTCGGCCATCGTTGCGGGCGGCGCGGCAAACGCTGCGACGGCAAACAGACCGACGACCGACAGGGTCATGGCGCCGATCATGGCGCGCCAAAACGCGGGACCTTTGGGGCGGGACCTGGGCATGGTGTCCTCCGGGGTTGGAGCGATTGATTATGCGCTGCGCTTGATATCTTCGCTGGCATGGTCGCGGCGCGCACCGGCGATCCTGCTCAGCTCGCCCTGCACGCGGCGATCGAGGCTCGACAGGCCGCGCTGTACCTCCTGGATGTGTTTTTCCATCCATTCGCGCGTGATGTTGAGGGCGCTGAGATTGTGCTCGATTGTGCTTATGGCGCGGCTCGCATTCTCCCGGGCTGCGCCGTAATCGAAAGCGGGCACATCAGGGGTCACGATTTCATCGAAATAGGCAGGGCAGGCGGCCTGATCACCCAAGGTGTCCCGCAAGCCGTTCCTTTGGCGCCGGTGGGCCTGTCGGTACGCGACCTTATGCGTGCGCTCTTGTTCGCCGGCTTTGGCTGCAATCGATAGGGCCTCATCGCGGGAGGTCTCCAAGGCGTTGAGCGCCTTTTCGATCTCTCGTTTTGCTTGGAGGTGGCGGCTGTGCTGGCTTTCAAACCACTCTCTGCAACGGGCAAAATAATCGCTCAGATCGTCGCGCACGCCGTTGCGCACCTCTTGTCGCGCCTCATAGGCGAGGCGCTCTTTGCGCCATACGCGCCCATAGCCAGGATACCGATCCGAAATCCGGTCATAGCCCTCGTAAACGGCAATTGCGAAGACCGTCAGGCCGACGACGAGTAGGCCAAAGGCCACCAGTGAGTGCAGTCCGAAAATGTTTGGGAACATGCCCAGGATCACGCTGCCGGGTGAGGTGTCGAAGAGCGAGTATCCTGCCAGGGCGCCAGGCACCTGCGCTGCTTGCAAGGCCACTTCCACGGCGTCGCGAAAGTGGGCGACAAAGAAGTTCAGGAACAACCCCGCGCCGACGGCGATCGCCGCGACGACCCCGCCCAGGATTTTGAAGGGAAGCTTGGGATGGTTGAGGTAGCGGAAGCCGAAATACCCGGCAATCACGCCGAAGAGGACGTTAACGGCACTGACACCGAAGGCGACCATGAGCCCGCCTAGGAGACCAGCGGACTGGGCATCCTTGAAGAGGAGCGCATTGAAGCAGCCCTCAAGCAGCAGTACGGCCATCAAAATCGCGAGGGTTTGCTCGACATTCTTTTTGATGTCGGGCGTGCGCGCGCCGATCCGTTCTCCGTGGTCGTCCTTGAACGATTGCAGCTCGACCACCGTGGCTTGGTGATGGGCCTCGGCCTGCGTGGCATCATCGGCCTCGAAATGGCGCAGGGCATCGCCCTCTGCCTTGATTGCCTCCTGGAGCGCGGTGGGTTGTATTTCTCCGGGCGTGCAGTCTTGCACGAAATCGCGCACAGCCGCCGCCCTAGCGCGAAACCAAGTGGCAAGGCCGCGGCGAACATCCTCGGCGCGTTCTGCGACAACTTGCTCGCGCTCGCTCCACTGATCGCGGGTCAAGGCCTCGGAGACAGGCAGGCCGTCACTGGCATCCTGTTTAGCTTGGCGCCGCGTGATCGACTTCTGGAAGCCGAGCTCGCCCCGAGCCAAAGCGCCCTTGAGCCCGAATTGGGCGAGGTTTGGCTTTAGCGTCAAAGCTCTGATTTTCGACGGAAAGCCCACATCCGTGGCCCAGCCTAAACGTCTCCGCAGCATATCTGCCCCTTTTCCCGCGCGGCGCCAGTGAGGTTAATCACCGAGCCCATTCTGTTAATCACGCAGAATTTGCCGGCTGTGTCTTAAGGAGATGTTTCTCGGCAAAACCGGTTGCCGAAGTTTAATCTTGCGCGCGCCCGCGCGAGAAAGCCTGCAGCCTATGGCAAATGGCGAGGCTGAAGGCCCTTTCTTCGAACTGCACCCAGGCCCTTGGCGCGATCCATAGAGAAGCCGAAGGCAAAGCGGGCCTTCAAACAGGAATGGTGCCGCGAGGGAGAATTGAACTCCCGACCTCACCCTTACCAAGGGTGCGCTCTACCACTGAGCTACCGCGGCCGTGTGTGCAGGATGCCGCGCGCTTAGCGTAAGGTGGCTGGGATGAAAAGGCCCAGGCGTGTGA
>JBCDJY010000011.1:0-79816 GCA_038747245.1 Pseudomonadota bacterium
CTTGGCGGGCGCGGGCGTCTTCGCCAGCGGCGCCAGCACCACATCGCCGGCCATCGCTACCAGCAACCGGCGCACGAACATCTCCAGATACAACACCTCGCGGCAGGCTGCCCGCCAGGCCGCGCGCAGCATGTAGCCGCATGCCAGGCCCTGGGGGCCGGCCAGCTCGCGCGCGCTGTCCAATCTTCGGGCGGCAAACCCAAAGCTCCAGGCCAGGCTGTCTCGATCTAACGTGTCCATGGCCGGAAGCTTAGCCCAGCGCGCAACCCCGTCGGATAGGGGCGGGCCTGTCCACGGGATAGTGGCGCTGCCGGCGTATTTTAGGCCGCCGCCTAAAAGCCCGCGGCTAGGATGCCGGCGCCGGGTTCAGTTGTAGCACGCGCAAATTGAGCGCCGCCGCAATCGTAACCCATACGAGGTATGGCGCCTGGAGCAGGCTCGCAATAGGGCTGATCGGCCAGAACAGGACCATGGTTCCCGCGATGGACAGCCACAGCATGGTCACGTCCGCCAGGGCCCAATCCATTCGCCTAAGGCCGAAGAACAGGCCCGACCATGCGAAATTCACCGCAAGGCTGGCCACATACACCCCCATGGCCAGGGGCACGCCGCGCGCGCCGGTCTGCCAAACCAGGGCGCCGGCATAGGCATTCATCAGGAACAGAACCGACCACACCACGGGAAACGCCCAATCGGGCGGCGTCCATGGCGGCTTATCCAGCGTCTTGTACCAGGCCCCCGGCTGGAACAGGGCGCCGGCCGAGGCGGCTGCAAAATTAAGCGCTAGGAAGACGCCAAATACCGTCCAAGACATGGCTGTGTCCTCTGGTCTCCTAGGGGCTTATACGCGCCGTCGCGCGCGCCGGTTTGTCCGGCTTAAGAGCCCCAATTGCAGGCGCTGGCCCACGGCGGGATCGCGCGCCAGCCAGATGAGGCCGCCGAAGAGGCCCAGATGCAGCAGCGCCGCCCCCGCGCCGGGCAGCGCCAAGGACCACGTCATCACAAAGCCCGCGCCGAGGGCGAGCGCCGCTGCGCTGTAGACGGACAGGCCCAGCGCGGAAATCGGCGCCGCCATGCGCCAATGGATGCCCGCCAGGAGCGCGCCGGCGAGCACCGCCTTGATCATCGCCATGCCGCGCAGCAGCCGGGTCAGCTCTGGGCCGGCGGCCTCAATGGCAGCTACGCTCGCGCCAGGCGAAATAGCCAGGGCGGCCAGGCCCGCGCCCGCCGCCAGGCTGGCCAGCACAAGGGCGCGCGCGGCGGTTTTCTTCGCGCCGATCTGGGCCAACGCGCCAGCCCGTCGAGCCGGCCTGCGCCCAGCGGTGATGTCGACCATCGCCTAGTCCTCCGATCCGTAGATTGCCGTTTCCATGACCCCGCCGGGGCCGGCCCGGCCGCGATACATGCCCGCGGAATTGAAGCTGAAAATGGCCTCGCCGCCGGCGCCCATGACGATGACGCCGCCGTCTCCGCCCAGGGCGGCCACTTCGGCGAGCGCGATACGGGCAGCTTCGCCCGGGGCCTCGCCGGCCAGGGCGATGCGGCTGCAAATCGTCTTGGCGACGCCGACGCGGATAAAATACTCGCCGTGGCCGGTGGCCGAGACGGCGCACACCCCGTCCTCGGCATAGGTGGCCGCGCCGATGAGGGGGCTGTCGCCAACGCGGCCGGCCGCCTTGGCCGTCATGCCGCCTGTGGAGGTCGCCGCAGCCAGCTGGCCGGCCCGGTCCAGGGCGACCGCGCCCACCGTGCCGTGGCGGTCGGCATCGCTGCGCGCCTGGCTGTCGAGCACGCGCCTCAGGGCGGCGCGGCGGCTGGGCGTGGTGAAATAGCCATTGTCGACCTGGTCGAGGCCCTGGGCGCGGGAAAAGGCGTCGGCGCCCGGCCCAGAGAACATGACATGCTCAGAGCGCTCCATGACGGCGCGGGCGAGGCGGATGGGGTTTTTCGTTGTGGTGACGCCGGCCACAGCGCCGGCATTGCGCCCATCTCCCACCATGATCGAGGCGTCGAGTTCATGGGCCGCTGCAGCCGTCATGACCGCGCCCCGGCCGGCATTGAAAAGCGGATCATCCTCCATGATCACCACGGCGGCCTCCACCGCGTCCAGGGACGTGCCGCCGGCCTCAAGAATGTCGGCGCCGGCCTGGAGCGCGGCGGTGAGGCCGGCGCGGTAGGCCGCTTCCTGGTCGGGGGTGAGGTCAGAGCGGGTGATCACCCCGGCGCCGCCATGGATTGCGATGGACCAGTCCGCCACAGGCGCCTCCGCGAAGTCGATATCGGTTTTGACCGAAAGCGATGTACAGCCCATCAATGCGGGCGCCAGCGCCGCCAGCCATAGCCATTTCATCCCGGCCACTCCCCAGTTGGATATTTGAGAGCCTAGCGGGAGCCAGCTGGGTTGCAAGCGCCGGCGCGCAGGGCCGCGGCTAAAGGGCATCCAAGCCTGCACGGGCGGCGGCGAGCTTGTCCACGCGCACCTCGCCATCGGCCAGGCGTTGGCGATTCTCCGCCACGATGTCCTCCGGCGCCTTGGCGATGAAATTCGGATTGGCGAGCTTCTTGGACAGGCCCGCCAGCTCTTTGTTGAGGCCGGCGACTTCCTTGTCGAGGCGCGCCTTGGCCTCGGCCACATCGATAAGGTCGGCGATGCGCAGGGCCACCGACGCGCCGCCGACCACCGTGGTGACGGAGCCTTCCGGCGCGGCCGGTTCGGCGCGGGCGGTCTCCAGCCGGGCGCGGGCGGTGATGGCGGCGTGGTGGCGCGTCAGGCGCTCGCGGTTAGCGCGGGGGGCGCCCACCAGGGTCATCGGCACCTTGGCGCCCGCCGGCACGCCGAGGTCAGCGCGGAAGGAGCGGATCTCCGAGATCAGGTCGCAGACCCAGTCCATCTCCGCGGCGGCGGCCGGATTGACATAGGCGCTGCCGAGGCGCGGCCAGGACTGGCGCATCAGCACATCGCCCCGCGCCGGGCCATGCTCGGCCAAGGCGCCCCAGAGCTCTTCAGTGATGAAGGGCATGAAGGGGTGCAACAGCTTCAGGATCTGGTCGAGGGTCCAGCCGGCCACGCGGCGGGTCTCGGCTTTGGCCTCTTCATCCTCGCCGTTCAGCAGGGGTTTGATCAGCTCAAGATACCAGTCGCAGAACGTGTTCCAGACGAATTTGTAGGCCGCGCCGGCGCCGTCGTCGAAGCGGTAGGCCTCCAGGGCAGCGGTGGTCTCGGCGAAGGCGGCGGCCACCTCGCCGGCGATCCATTGGTTGACCGGCTCGGTGAGGGCGGCCGGGTCGAGCTCGCCGTCCCAATTGGCGCATTCATTCATCTGGCAAAAGCGCGCCGCATTCCAGAGCTTGGTGCCGAAATTTCGATTGCCTTCAACGGCTTGGCGCGAGAGGCGAATGTTGCGTCCCATGCCGGCCAGGCGTGCCATGGTAAAGCGCAGGGCGTCTGCGCCGTATTCATCGATGAGCTCCAGCGGGTCCATGGCATTGCCCTTGGACTTGCTCATCTTCTGGCCCTTTTCGTCCAGGACGAGGGCGTGGATGTAGACGTGCTTGAACGGCACCATGGGTTTGCTGTCGGCGCCCTTGGGGCCGAATTTCAGCCCCATCATCATCATCCGCGCGACCCAGAAGAAGATGATGTCGAAGGCCGTGACGAGCACCGCGCCGGGGTAGAAGGTCTCAAGCTCTTTAGTCTTGTCCGGCCAGCCAAGGGTGGAAAACGGCCAGAGCGCGGAGCTGAACCAGGTGTCGAGGACGTCGGGGTCCTGAACAATGGGGTATTGAAATGGAACTTGACCGCTATTGGTCATATCAATTCGGTTCACCGTGCTCTCATCAGATACAAAAGCATCAACTTCGTCCAAGCGAAGTTCTTTTCGTGCATACTCGGCCGCTAACTCAAGTGCCTCTGATTCCGATGAAGCACAAAATATCTGACGCCCGTCTACTGGACCCAATTGTTCATTATACGTGATAACTAAGGTATTGGGATCTCCACTCAACGATCGACCGTACCAAACTGGTATACGGTGGCCCCACCAGAGTTGCCGCGAAATGCACCAGGGCTCGATATTGTCGAGCCAGTTGAAATAGGTCTTGGACCAGTTTTCCGGCACGAAATCGGTGCGCCCGTCCGCCACCGCCGCGCGCGCCTCCTTAGACAGCTCCTCGGCATTCACGAACCACTGGTCCGTCAACATCGGCTCGATCACCACGCCGGAGCGGTCGCCAAACGGCTGCATGATCACCTTGTCTTCGACCAGGGGCACCATCGCGCCGTCTTCGCCCTCGACCATGACGGCATTGCCATCGGCCGTGATATCCGCGATGACGCGCGCCCGCGCCTCAAACCGGTCCAGGCCGCGATACGCATCGGGCACGAGATTGGCGCCGCTGACATCCTCTGGGGCCGTCTCGCCGGCAGGTGAGTGGAACCGGCCTGCCCCGGAGGGATCGAACAGGTCCAGCCAAGTGTCGACACGTTTTTTGGCGGCGGCCGCCTCCTGGGCGTAGGGCGCGCCGTCGGCCCGCATGGCGCCGCGCTCGTCCATCAGCGCATACATCGGGATGCCGGCCCGCTTGGCGACCTGGTAATCGTTGAAATCATGGGCCCCGGTGATTTTCACCGCGCCGGAGCCGAAGTCCGGGTCGGGATACTCATCGGTGATGATCGGGATCAGGCGCCGGTGCTCCTTCGGCCCCACAGGGATTTCGCACAGCTTGCCGACAATTGGGGCGTAGCGCGCATCTTCCGGGTGCACGGCCACCGCGCCGTCGCCCAGCATCGTTTCGGGCCGGGTCGTGGCGATGGAGATATAGTCCCGCGTCTCGCGCAAGGTGACGTTGCCGTCCTCGTCCTTCTCCATGTATTCATACGTCTCGCCGCCAGCGAGCGGATACTTGAAGTGCCACATATGGCCGGGGGTTTCCCGGTTTTCGACCTCCAGATCGGAAATCGCCGTCTGGAAGTGCGGGTCCCAATTCACCAGGCGTTTGTCGCGGTAGATCAGGCCCTCATTGTAGAGCTGGACGAAGACTTTCCGCACCGCCGCGCTCAGGCCCTCATCCATGGTGAAACGCTCGCGCGACCAGTCGGCGGAGACGCCTAGGCGCTTGTCCTGTTCGACAATCTGGCCGCCGGATTGCGCCTTCCATTGCCAGACCTTCGCGGTGAATTCATCGCGCGTCAGGTCTGTGCGCTTCTTGCCCTCTTTGGCGAGTTCGCGCTCCACCACCATTTGCGTGGCGATGCCGGCATGGTCGGTGCCCGGCTGCCAGAGGACATTCTTGCCGCGCATCCGCTCAAACCGCACGAGCACATCTTGCAGCGTGTGGTTCAGGGCATGGCCCATATGCAGCACGCCAGTGACATTGGGCGGCGGAATGACGATGCAATAGGGCTCGGCAGCGGTGTCCATGGACGGCGTGAAGCAGCCAAGCTCTTCCCAGCGTTTGTAAAGGCGCGCCTCCGCAGCCGAAGGGTCAAAGCGAGAGTCCAGCATGGCCCGCTCTATGGGCAAAACTTCCGCCTGGGGCAATGGGGCTGGTGCTCAGCGCCCGCAGGCAGCGCCGAGGCGCCGGAGGGCGGTTTCTCGCGCAGGTCTGGCCCGGCGCCAATGGCGGCGCGGGGCCGGCACGGGGTCTGGCGCTGGGCCCTAGCGCGCCAGGCGGGCGATGCGCTGAACTTCCGCCTCGACCTTGTCTTCCACAATGGCCGGCAGGTGGGCGTCGAGCCATTCCTTGATCATCGGCTTGAGCAGTTCACGGACCATCCCCTCCAGGGTATTTTCGCTGCCGAGGTCCATCTTTGCGACGAGCTTGGCGAGGGCGCCGGCGGCGGCCGCCTCGGTTGCGTGTTCGGTCAGGCCTTGCATCGGGGGCTCCTCAGTCGCGGCGGGGTTGGCCGGCGCGCGCGGGGCGCTAGGAGACGGCGCGTCGCTGGCAAAGGTCACGGGCACCTCGGCTTCAAGCTCCGGCTCGGGCGCGAATTCCGGCTCGGGCGGGGCTTCGAATGCGGTCTCCGGCACGTCGAATTCATCGAAATCATCGTCGACGAGCTCGACAGGGTCCACGGGGGCTGCATCGGGCGCGGGCGCCACTTCTGGCTCTGTCGGCTCGGGCGCCACGAGGGCCTCGGCCTCGTCGAGGGTGTCTTCGAATACTGCTTCGGGCTCGGGCGGCGTCAACGCTTCTGCGAGCACGTCCTCGGCCTTCGCTGTTGCCGCGGACCCCTCGCCCGCATCGCCGGCAAGGTCGGACAGGTCGAACTCTTCGAACATATCGTCGCCGGCGTCTGTTTCGCTGGCCAGGGCGTCTAGGCTCAGCCCCTCATCGGCGTCGATGGCGGCCTGTTCGCGGATCGCATCGGGCCGCAATTCATTGGCAGCAGGCGGGGCCGACTTGGTGTCGTCGTCTTCGGAGATGATCTTGCGGATCGACGCAAGAATTTCCTCCATTGTCGGCTCTTTGTGCGCCTCTTCGGCCATGGCAGACCCCGTCCAGTTCGCTCTATGGGTTAATAGACTGCTGGGCTAAGGCCAGTGGGTTAACAACCTCTGTACAATTTTTCACTTTCTCACGCCGGCCTGGGCCGGATTTGGCTCATGGCTGGACGGCCGGAGGGGGCAGGATGCGGGTGCGGTCGAGCGCGCCGATTGCTTGGAGGATCTGGTAGGCGGCCAATTGGGCGTCGCGTTCGGCCTCCACCAGGGTCAGGCGCGCATCCAGCAAGTCTTGCTCGCTGTCGAGCACATCGAGCGTGGTGCGCGTGCCCACCGACAATTCGCGCTGGGCGCCCTCAAAGGCAATTTCGGCGGCCTCGATTTGCAGCTCTGAAGCTTCGATCGACCTTTGGGCGGCGATGTTGGCGAACCAGGCCGTGGCCAATCCGGCGCGCAAGTCCCGCTCGGTGGCCTGGACCTGGAAGCGGGCGGCCTCGCGGCGCAGCTTGGCCGAGCGCACCCGGCTGTTGACAATGCCGCCTTGGAATAGGGGCACAGAGCCGCGGGCGAATGCGCCCACCGTGGTATCTGACAAATCGTCTTCGAAATCCTGCTGGCCCGTGGCGGTGCCGACGATGCTGAGCTGGGGGCGCTTTGCAGACTCTTCAATTTCCACAGCCTCGGTGGCCGCGCGAACATCTTCTTGAAGCGCCAGCAGTGACGGGTTGGTCTCCAACAATACCGCCAGCGCCTCATCCAGGTCAGCGGGCAGTATCGGCGAGGGCGGCACGGGCCCAAGAACGCCCGGCTCCACACCGGTCACGGCGGCGTAATCGGCCTCAAAACGCTCGAGCACCGCTTCGGACGCGGCCAGTCCGGCCCTGGCCCCGGCCAGGCGCGCCTCGGCGAGAGCCACATCGGTGCGTGTAATGAACCCGACGCGAAAGCGCGATTGGGCCGCCTCAACCTGCTCAAGCAAAAGCCCGACATTGTTCTCCCGGATGTCCACGGTGGCCCGCGACGCGGTCACGTTCAGGAACGCATCAATGGCCTGCAAGTAGATGCTTTGGCGCTGGGCTTCCAGGCGCGCATCGGCCGCGCTGATGCCGGCTTCGGCCGCCCGCACGCCGGCGGCGATGCGCCCACCGGTATAGATCGGCAAGGCCGCTTCCAACTGGGCCGAAGCCTGGGCGCGCTCGCCTTGCTGGAAGGCAAACGGCTGGTCGGATTCGCGGCTTTCCACGCCGGCCGAGGCTGAGACGGTGACGTTGACCCGGCCCTGGGCGCGGGCTTCTTCCAGCGCCTCGCGGGCGATCTCCGCTTCTGTCACGGTGACATCAAGGAACGGGTTGGAGACCTCGGCCAGGGCCAGGGTTTCCTCCAAGGATTGAGCCGCCGCCACTGGCGCGGCCGCCGCAGCCAAGGCCCAGATTACAAACGCATACTTTCGTCCCATGTGGTGTCCCTCAAAGGTGTCGCCGGGAGATCCGGCCGGTCGCTGGTAGCTTGGTGCCAGAAAAATGTGAACAGTGTTCACCCCACACGGTCTTTTGCAGCTCCGGTGCTCCCGCGGCGATGTATGTCAGGCCGCTTGCGCGCCTAGAAGGTAAAGCGCGGCGGGGTGCGAAACGCGGTGAATTCCGGCGGCGTGGCCTCAAAGGCATCGCGGAAGGCGACGATGTCCCCGCTGCGCGTGTAGATGCGCGCTCGGCCCAAGGAGGCATCGAGCTTGACCACAGCGCCCAGGCGGCCGTCATCGGCGAGTTGGAGCGGCAAGGCGCTCGGCACCTGCTCGACCATGCCGGCGATAAAGATGAGGTCAAACGGCCCCTCGCTGGCAAGGCCCTCGGTCAGCGGCGCGGTCACGGCCGCGACCTGGTCATAGCCGAGGCGGGCCATGCGGTCGTTGAGCGCGTCCACGGCCTCCTCGCTCTCCTCGACCGCCAGCACGGTCTCGCACAACTCCGCCAGCACAGCGCAGGCATAGCCAAAGCCCGCGCCGATCACCAAGGCCACATCGCTGGGCTTAGGCTCCAGCGCCTTGAACATTTTGCCAAGGTCGCGGGCAAGCCACAGCGCGCGGCCCTCCGAGGTGGCAATTTCAAGCTCGGAATAGGCAATCGATTTCTTCGCCGATGGCACAAATTCCTCTCGCGGCACCGAGAGAAAAGCGCGGACAATCTCCGGATCGGTGACGTCGTTGGGGCGGATTTGGGAGTCGACCATGATTTTTCGGGCGGCGGCAAAATCCATGGCGTGCCCCCTGGGCGTAATCCCTGACGTGCGGCCCGGCCAAGCCGCCGCATTCCGCTCGGCGCGGCCTATCGCGAAGCGGCCAGGCATTCAAGCACTGCGCAGACGGCATCGGCGCACCTGGTTGCCGGCATTCGCCTTGACTTGGCCAGGCCGCCCTCCCACCTTCCGGCGCCTTGGGCCTGGTGAAAGGGATTTGCGATGAAGGTTGTCGTTGTTGAATCGCCGGCCAAGGCCAAGACGATCAACAAATATCTCGGCAAGGACTTCAAAGTTCTCGCCTCCTACGGCCACATCCGGGACCTTCCGTCCAAGAATGGCTCGGTCGATCCTGACAATGATTTCGAGATGATCTGGCAGGCCGACACCAAATCGAACGCCCGCATTCGAGAAATTGCCGAGGCCGTCAAAGGCTCGGAAAAACTGATCCTGGCAACCGACCCGGACCGCGAAGGCGAGGCCATCAGCTGGCACCTTTTGGAGGTGCTGAAAAAACGCCGGGCGCTGAAAAACGTCGATGTGGAACGGGTGGTGTTCAACGCCATCACGAAATCCGCCGTCACCAGCGCGATGCAACAGCCGCGCGATGTGGACGGCGAGCTGGTCGAGGCATATCTGGCCCGCCGGGCGCTGGATTACCTGGTCGGCTTCAACCTGTCGCCCGTGCTATGGCGCAAACTGCCGGGCGCGCGGTCAGCGGGGCGGGTGCAGTCGGTGGCGCTGCGCTTGATTTGCGAGCGCGAGCTCGAAATCGAAACCTTCGTGCCCCAGGAATACTGGCAGGTGGCGGCCAAGCTGCGCGCCCCCGATGGCACCGATTTTGACGCCCGCCTGCACCGCCTGGACGGTAAGGTTCTGAAAAAGTTCGACCTGCCCAATGGCGCGGCTGCCGCAGCCGCGCTGGAGGCTGTCCGGGCCGGGGGCTACAGCGTCGACGCGGTGGAGGCCAAGCAGGTCAAGCGCAACCCGCCGCCGCCCTTCATCACCTCCACATTGCAACAAGACGCCTCCCGGCGCCTGGGCTTCGGCGCCAAGCGCACCATGCAAGCGGCCCAGAAACTCTACGAGGATGGGCGCATCACCTATATGCGCACCGACGGCGTCAATATGGCCGAGGAAGCCTACCACTCGGCCAGGGACCAGATCACCTCGGCCTATGGCGCCCAATACCTCCCCGACAAGCCGCGCCGCTACACCTCCAAGCAGAAGAATGCCCAGGAGGCCCATGAAGCGATCCGACCAACGGACTTTTCGCTGACGCCCGAAGCCTTCAAATCCGCCGACCAGGATCTGTGGAAGCTTTACGCCCTGATTTGGCGCCGGGCCACGGCCAGCCAGATGCAGCCGGCCGAGTTCGAGCGCACCTCCATCGATCTCACATCCAAGGATGGGCGCGCGGGCCTGCGCGCCTCCGGCCAGGTGCTGATCTTTGACGGCTTTATCCGGCTTTACACAGAAGGGCGCGATGAGCCGGGCGACGAGGACGATGACAAGCGTCTGCCCAAGCTGGTCGCCGGCGACCACACCGACCTGGTCGAGGCCACCTCGAGCCAGCACTTCACCGAGCCGCCGCCGCGCTTCAGCGAAGCCAGCCTGGTGAAACGGCTGGAAGAACTGGGCATCGGGCGCCCCTCGACCTACGCCTCGATCATCACCACGCTCCAGGACCGGGACTATGTGCGTCTCGACAACAAGCGCTTTTTTCCCGAGGACAAAGGCCGCCTGGTGACGGCATTCTTAGAGAACTTCTTCCGGCGCTACGTCGCCTATGACTTTACCGCCGAGCTTGAGGAAAAGCTCGACGTGATCTCCGATGGCAAGCTCGACTGGAAAGTCTTCCTCAGCGAGTTCTGGAAACAGTTCCAGGCAGCCATCGGCGAGACCAAAGACCTGCGCGTCACCCATGTGCTGGATGCCCTGAATGAAGCGCTCGGCCCGTATGTGTTTCCCGACACCGGCAGCGACGGCAAGGTCAAGGAAAACCCGCGCGCCTGTCCGGCCTGCGACGGCGGCGACCTGTCCTTGAAGCTTGGGCGCGGCGGCGCGTTTATTGGCTGCGGCCGGTATCCGGAATGCAAGTATACCCGCTCTTTCTCGGCCGGTGAGGACGAGACGGTTATCAATCCCGACGGTGAGGAGATTGGGCCAGACCCGGACACGGGCGAGATGGTGACCCTGAGATCGGGCCGCTTTGGGCCCTATGTCCAACTCGGCGTGCCCGAGGGCGACGAGAAGCCCAAGCGCGCCAGCCTGCCTAAGGGCGAAACGCCGGAAACGGTGACGCTGGAGAAGGCGTTGATGTGGCTGTCCCTGCCGCGCGAGGTCGGCAAGCACCCCGAGGACGGCGAGCCAATCCTGGCCAATATCGGGCGCTACGGGCCCTATGTGCAGCACGGCAAGACCTATGCGAACCTGCCTGAGGTGCGCGAGGTCTTCGAAGTTGGGCTGAACCGTGCGGTGACCCTGATTGCAGAAAAGCGCGCCAATCCCGGCCGCGGGCGCGGCGCGCCGGCCAAGCCCTTGCGCGAGCTCGGCAAGCACCCGAGCGATGAGGCGCCGATCAATGTGTTCGAAGGCCGCTACGGCCCCTATGTGAAGCATGGCAAAACCAATGCGACGATCCCCAAGGAGATCGCGCCCGATGCCATCACGCTTGAGCAGGCGATCGAGTTGATCGACGCTCGCGCAGCCAAAGGCGGCAAGAAAAAGCCTGCAGCTAAGAAGAAGCCCGCGGGCAAGAAGAAACCGGCAGCGAAAAAGGACTAGCGGCCATGGCCACACCGGATGAGCGCCTCGCGGGCCTGGGCATTGCCCTGCCCGAGCCCATGGCCGCAGTCGCCAATTACGTGCCCTATGTGGTGAGCGGAAACCTGTTGTTCGTGTCCGGCCAGGTGTCTGTCCTGGACGGCGCGGTGATCACAGGCCGCCTTGGCGAGGACATGGCTCTGGCCGAAGGCGCCAGCGCGGCGCGGGCCTGCGGCATCAACCTGTTGGCCCAATGCCGGGCGGCGCTTGGCGACCTCGCCAAGGTGGCCCGCGTGGTCAAGCTTGGCGGGTTTGTAAATGCGGCGCCGGACTTCACCGACCTTCCCCAAGTGATCAATGGCTGCTCAGACCTGATGGTCGAGGTCTTTGGCGAGGCGGGGCGCCATGCCCGCTCGGCGGTGGCCTGCCCCGTCTTGCCGCTGGGCGTTGCTGTGGAAGTGGACGGCGTGTTCGAGATCGCGCCGTGATCCTCGGCTGCACGGCCTTTGCCCATCGCGGGCTCTGGTCACCGGCGGGGCCGCCGGAAAACTCCATCGCAGCGTTCAAAGCCGCCGCGGCGGCTGGGCTCGGCATTGAGCTTGATGTGCACCTGTCGCGCGACAATGTCCCCTTCGTGTTCCATGATGCCGACCTTGAGCGCATGACCGGTCGGCCCGGCGCCGTTTGGCATGAAACCGCCGCCAGCCTCACCGCGCTGACCCTGGGCGAAAGCGATGAGCGCGTGCCCACGCTGAGCCAAGCGCTCGGCGCCCTGCCCGAAGGCACGCCCGTCTTGGTGGAGGTGAAGGCCTCGCCCGGCGCGCCCGAGGCCTATGCCCGCGCGGTGGACCTCGCCATGTTCGGCACCCAGGCCCGGGTCGCGGTGATGTCTTTCGGGCGCAGCATCAATGCCGGCTTCCGCGCCGTGCGCCCTGCCTATCCCCGCGGCGTTCTGATTGCGCCCAAGGCCTTTGGCGAAGCCGGCGGCGGCCAAGCCGTCCTGGAGGCGGCCCAAACGCTGGCGCCGGACTTCCTCGCGCCCCATGTCAGCCAGGTGGAAGCAGTGCGCAGCCTTGTGGGCGAGGCCCAGCCCCTGGCCACATGGACGGTGGACACAGCGGAAGGGCTGTCAGCGGCCCGGGCGAGCCGCGCGGCAGCAATCTTCGAACATCTGGCCCCGGCCCTCGTCGCGGCGGGCTGACCGCCCTACCTCAAGCCCTATGGATGACACGACGCTGCGCCTTTCGGTGACCCAGGGCCTGTCGGGGGTAGGCCGGGAGGCGTGGGACGCGGTGGCGAACCCGCCGGGTGCGCGCTATGACCCGTTTCTGTCTTGGGATTTTCTTGAGGCCCTTGAGGCCTCCGGCGCCGCTAGCCCCCAGGAGGGCTGGACGCCGATGCACCTGACGGTGGCGCACCCCGATGGACGCCTGCGCGCCGCCATGCCGCTCTATGGCAAGACCCACTCCTATGGCGAATTTGTCTTCGACCATAGCTGGGCGGATGCCTATGAGCGTGCCGGCGGGCGCTATTATCCAAAGCTCGTCTCCGGCGTGCCGTTCACGCCGGTCACCGGGCGGCGCCGGCTGGTGCCGCCGGGGCCAGACGCGCCGATGCTGGCCCAGGCTTTGGTGGCCGGAGCGACGCAGCTGGCCGAAGAGAACGGGTTTTCCTCACTGCACATCAATTTCACCACCGAGGATGAAAGCGTCAGCCTGTCGGAGGCAGGTCTAATGGCGCGGACTGACCAGCAGTTCCATTTCGTCAATGAGGGCTACGCTGACTTCGACGCCTTCCTGGCCGCGCTCTCCTCGTCCAAGCGAAAGAATTTGCGTAAGGAGCGGGCCAAGGCCCAGGCCGGCCTCGAAATCCGCCGGCTCACCGGAGACGACATCACCGAGGAAGACTGGGACGCGTTCTACCGCTTTTATGTCGACACCGGCAGCCGCAAATGGGGCACGCCCTATCTCAACCGCGACACCTTCCACCTTCTGGGCGCGCGCATGGCCGACCAGATGCTGCTGGTGATGGCCTATGAAGACGCCCGCCCCATCGCCGGCGCGCTCAATCTGATCGGGTCGGACACGCTCTATGGCCGCTACTGGGGCTGCTGCGTGCACAAGCCGATGTTGCATTTCGAGGTGTGTTACTACCAGGCGATCGATTTTGCCCTGGCCCGCGGGCTGAAATATGTCGAGGCCGGCGCCCAGGGCGGCCATAAGCTCGCGCGCGGCTACCAGCCCATGACGACGCGCTCAGCCCACTGGATCGCCCACCCTGGCCTGGCCTCGGCAATTGAAGACTATCTGGAACGCGAGCGCGCCGCCGTCGCGCGCGAACAGGACTATCTGTCCGAGCGCACACCGTTTAAAAAAGGCAGCTGATCGGTCCCCCCGCTCGCCTTGAGGAGGCACCCCCGCTATGGCCCTGCACGGCACCTATGATGCAGACAACATCTTCGCGAAAATCCTGCGCGGGGAGATGCCGGCGCTGAAAGTGTTCGAGGACGAGGTGGCCCTGGCCTTCATGGATATCTTCCCCCAGGCCGTCGGCCACACTTTGGTGATCCCGAAGGACGTGACCGCGCGCAACCTGCTCGACCTGCCGACCGCCGCGCTCGGCCCCTACATGGAGAGGGTACAGACCGTTGCACGCGCTGTTGAGGCGGGCCTGAAGCCCGAGGGCATCATCGTCACCCAGTTTAATGGCGCGCCGGCCGGCCAGACCGTGTTCCACCTGCACGTCCACATCATCCCCCGCGGCGAGGGCACTGTGCTTGGCCCCCATGCCAGCGGCGGCCCGCGCCCGGCCGAGGAATTGGAGCCGGTCGCAGCAAAGATCCGCGCCGCGCTGGCCGGCTGAGGCTCAGCTTCGCCCGGCCCACACCTTGAGAATATGGTGCGCGACGGCCATGGGCGGCGGGCAGAAAAAGCGGTCATGGGCGCCGGCCAGCATCGCTTTCACCTCGTCGCGGCTCAGCCAATAGGCCGCCTCCAATTCATCCTGGTCCACCTCAATCGCCTCGCTGGTCGCCGGGATAAGCAGCCCCATCATGAGCGAGGATGGGAACGGCCAGGGCTGGCAAAACAGGTATTCGGCCTCGGCGGGATCTGACGAGATGCCGGCTTCTTCGAAGAGCTCACGGCTGGCGGCCTGCTCAACCGTCTCGCCCGGCTCGACAAAGCCGGCCAGGGCGGACACGAAGCCCGGCGGCCAGCCGGCCTGGCGCGCCACCAGGCACTGGTCGCCGCGATGGGCGAGCATGATCGCCACCGGGTCCGTGCGCGGCCAGTGTTCGGCGTTGCACGCCTTGCACACGCGTTTCCAGCCCGCCTCGACGCTGTCGCTGGGTGCGCCGCAGGCTGCGCAAAACCCATTGCGGCGATGCCATTCAAACAGCGACCGCGCCGTGGCCGCCAGATTCGCCTCCAGCGCGCTGAGCACCCCGGCGGCCCCGCGCATGTCTTCAAACGCGGCGAGCCCCTGGAGCGGCGAGGCGGCAAGGTCCCAGTCGCCGGGCATATCCAGGGCGAAGATCGGCGCGCCCGAAGTATCTACGCCGAGGAAGAGCTCCGCCTGGTGGCCAAGGCGAAACCCCTCGGGCCCAAGCCAGAACAGCGGGCGGGGCGGGCCATGGTGGCGCTGGCCGAAGCCGGGCACGGGCCCCTCTCCCTCCAGCAACGGCTCCCCCGACTGCATCAGCACCACGAGCACGTCTTTGCTGGCCCTGGCCGCCTCCAGCCAGTCGGCGTCGGTGCGGCGGTGGGCGGCGCGGTCTATGGGCCGCGCGGCCAAAGGCAGATCATTGGACGTCACCATGGGCGATGCAGGGTTGGCGGCAGAATGCCGGCCGGGTCAAGCCGGCCCTTGCGTCACGGCCGGAGAGGCGCGATAGAGGCGCCTGGAGGCTGGCGGTGGACGTGTCCCTCGCCAACCGGGTCAGGTCCGGAAGGAAGCAGCCCTAACGAGTCCGGCGCGGGTCGCTGTCCAGTCTCCTCCCGGCGCCCATACCGATTGGGCATATTGCTGCGTCGGCGCCAGCCTTCCCTTCTCGACCAATCTGGTCCACCGTAGGCCCATAAAACAAAACGAGTTCGGGAGGATCGGCGATGACCGACGCGCCTACGACCCCAGATGCGCCGGGGCTGGCGGCAACCGCCGTGGGCGCTCCGCCAAACCCCAATCTGATCGGAACCGATGGCGCGTTCAGCCGCAAAGGCATCGGCTGGGTCATCTTCGAGTTCGCCCGCAACCCCTATTACAACATCATCGTCGTCTATATTTTCGCCGCCTACTTCACCCAGGTCGTCACCGGCGGAGGGCCGTTCGGCTTTGCGATGACGGCCGTGGTCGCCACGGTTTCTGGCCTGGTAGCGGCGCCGACCACGCCGATCCTCGGCACGATTGCAGACCAGGCGGGCCGGCGAAAACCGGCCATCGCCCTGTTCATCGGCGTGCTTGCAAGCTGCGCGATGCTGCTCTGGTTTTCCAAGGCCCCCGGCCAGGGCGGCATCGGGATGGTGGCGACCATGGCGCTGTTGGTGATGGGCTACTGCGCCTATTCCTATTCCGAAGCGCTGCACAATGCGATGCTGCCGAGCGCGGTGCACCCGCGGGCAGTGCCGGTCGCCTCGGGCCTGGCCCTGGCCAGCGCCAACCTGGCCAGCGTCGGCATGTTCATCGCCTATCTGTTCCTTCTGGAGCTCCCAGCGGTCGCCGCCTTCGGCCTGGACAAATCCGAGTATGAGCATGTGCGCATCGTCGGCCCGTTTGTGGCGGTCTGGATGGTGGTCTTTATCCTGCCTTTCTTCTGGTTCCTCCCAGATTCACGGGGCATGGGGCTGACCTGGCCCCAGGCGACGCGCAACTTTTTCCGCGGGCCCGGCGCTGCGCCCCAAACAATCGTCCAGCGCATGGGCGTGTTCATCACCTATGTCCGCAGCCTGTGGACCAGCGAGAACAACGCCACGCGCTTTCTCCTGGCGCGCACGATCTACGCCGACGGGATGCACGCCCTGCTCACCCTGGGCGCGGCCTATGTGGCCAGTTTTCTCGGCTGGAGCCTGATCGAGATGACGATCTACGCCATTGCCGGGCTTCTGTTTGGCGCCATTGGCGGCATCCTTTCCGGCATACTGGACAGGCTCGTGGGCTCGCGCCGGGCGCTCAACATCGAGATTATCTGCGTCGTTCTGCTGGGCGTGTTCCAGATCTCGATCACGGGGGACTCACTTTTGTTCGGCTTGGTCCCGGCCGGCCATCAGGTCTGGAGCGGCGACCTCATCCCCGGCCTCGGCTTTGAGGTGTTCACCCGGCTCAGCGACGTGGTGTATTTCCTGACCGTGATCCCCGGCGCCATCTGTGTCGTGGCGGTGATTGCCTCAAGCCGCTCGATGCTGGTCCACGTGGCGCCGCCCGCGCGCATCGGCGAGTTTTTCGGCCTATACGCCATTGCCGGCACTGCAACGGTGTGGATGGGCCCGGCCCTCGTCTCGGTTTTGACCCTCTTTTTTGGCAGCCAGCGCATCGGCATGGCCGGCATTTCAATCCTGTTTTTCGCCGGCCTGGCCATGCTCCAGACCGTCAAGGACAACCCCCACCTTATGGACGCGCCGGCCCGGGAGGGGTGACGTCGCCATAGACGACAAAGTGCGGATTATCATAGCCGCGATGGGCCTTGCCGTAGAGCAGCGGCGAGCCATCGGGGCAGAGCACCTTGGCGCCGGCTGCCTCTGCCACGGCCTGGCCAGCGGCGGTGTCCCATTCCATGGTGCGCCCCATGCGGGGATAAAGATCGGCCTCGCCAGCCGCCACGAGGCAGAACTTCAAACTCGAGCCGGCGGCCTTGATGTCGGCCGTGTTGCACCGGGCCAGGAAATCATCGGTCTCCGCCGAGCGATGCGATTTAGACGCGATGGCCGTCGGCCCGGCCTCGGGGCAGGCCCGCACCGCCAAGGCCTGGCGCGCCTTGGGCGGCGGGACGGCGCCGCCTGGCGCCACTTCGGCCTGCCAGGCGGTGCCAGGCCCCTCGCCGACGAACAGGCGCGACAGCGCGGGCGCATAGACCACGCCCATCACCGGCCGGCCCATCTCGATGATGGCAATGTTCACGGTGAATTCGCCGCGCCGATTGATGAACTCCTTGGTGCCATCCAATGGGTCGACCAGGGCAAAGCGGTCCCCATGGTCGGGCGCGGCGCCGGCGGCCATGGCCTCTTCGGCGATGACGGGCAGGCCCGGATCAGCGGCGGCGAGCCCGGCCAGGATCAATGCCTCGGCTTTGCCGTCCGCTTCGGTGACCGGGGAGTTGTCATCTTTCGTCTCAACGTCGAAGTCTGTCTCGTACACCTCCATGATCACGGCGCCGGCCTTCAAAGCGAGGTCGCACAGGATTTCGGCAGTCAGTGCCATGATCGCCGGCCTTTCCGAGACTTCGCCGCGCCTATTGCACGCCCAGAACGTCCATCAACTCGACCTCGAAATTCAGATCTGCGCTGGGCGGAATCGGCCCGCCGGGCGTGCCGTTTTCGCCATAGGCCAAGTCAGACGGGATATGGATCAACCAGCGCTCGCCGCGCTTCATCAGCGACAAAGCCTCGACCCAACCGGGAATGAGCCGCCCGGCGGGAAAGATCGCCGGCTCTCCCCGGGCATAGGCGCTGTCGAACACCTCTCCCGTCGCGTCCAGCCGGCCTTCATAGAAAACGACGACCCGGTCTTCCGGCGCGGGCGAGGGCCCATCATCGACCGATTCGAGAACCACGTATTCCAGGCCGCTGCCCGTTTTCTGAACCCCTTCACGCCCCGAATCCCAGGGCGTGTAGGCCTCCCACGCTGCGCTGTCGACTTCCTTGGGCGGCGGCGCCGGAAACACCTTGTTCAGGGAGACCCGAAAGATCAAATCATCGCCGGGCTGGATCACGCCGCCCGGGCGCGGACTGTCGCCATAGGCTAGGTCTGCCGGAATATAGAACACAGCATCATCGCCTTCGGAGAGGTATTGCAGGCCCTCGGTCCAGCCTGAGATCACCCCATTGAGCGGGAAGCTGGCGCGCTGGCCGCGCTGGAAAGAGCTGTCGAACATTTCGCCGTTGCGCGCCAGGCGGCCTTCATAATGGACCTGCACCGTGTCGCGCGCGACCGGGCTGAGGCCGCCCTCATCGCCCTTAGAGACGATAATGTATTCCAGCCCGCTATCGGTTTTCACCACGCTGTCGCGGGCCGAGTCCCAGGGAATGTGATCGGCGAAAAATGCATCCATAGAAGTATCCGATATGTCGAGTGTTTCAGAAGCGCCTTCGGCGGTGGGTTCAGCGCCCGCATCGGGATCAACATCCGTGGGCGCGCAGCTTGCGGCAAGGGCGGCCAGGGCGGCGGCCAGGCACACTGGTTTCAAGCCCATGGTGCGGCTCCTTTCTAAAATCGCTGCGTCGCGCTTAGTCAGTTTCGCACGCGCTGTCACCCGGTCGGATAAGGCTCGGCCCTGCGAGGCCGCGGCTTAGGGCCGGCCAACCGAGACATAGGTCAGCCCGCGTTTTTCAATGTCTTCCGGGTCGTAGATATTTCTAAGGTCGACCACGATGTCGCCGGACATTGTTTGCTTCACCCGCTCCATGTCCAAGGCGCGGAACTGGTGCCACTCGGTGACGATGACGAGAATGTCTGCGCCTTCAATCGCCTCCCACGGGCCGGGGGCATAGGCCAACTCGCCCATCAACGCTTTGGCCGCGTCCATGGCTTCAGGATCATAGGCCGTCACCCGCGCGCCTGCGGCGATGAGCGCCGGCACAATATCCAGGCTCGGCGCATCGCGCATATCGTCGGTGTTGGGTTTAAAGGCCAATCCGAGGATGGCGATCGATTTCCCGTCCACGTCCCCGCCCGCCGCCGCGATCACCTTGTCGGCCATGGCCTTCTTGCGCGCGGCATTGACCTCGATGACCGTGTCGACGATGCGCACGGGGCTGCCATAATCATTGGCGGTCTTGGTCAGGGCCAGGGTGTCCTTCGGAAAGCAGGAGCCGCCATAGCCCGGCCCCGCATTGAGAAATTTGCGCCCGATCCGGCCATCGAGGCCGATCCCGCGGGAGACCTCCTGGACATTCGCGCCGACCTTTTCGCACAGGTCCGCAATCTCATTGATGAAGGTGATTTTCACGGCCAGGAATGCGTTGGCGGCATACTTGATGAGCTCAGAGGTGCGCCGCTCGGTGAACAAGATCGGCGTCTCGTTGAGGAAAAGCGGGCGGTAGAGCTCGCGCATGACCTCACGGCCGCGCTCATCCTCGACGCCTACAACGACGCGGTCTGGGATCATGAAGTCCTTGATCGCCGCGCCTTCGCGCAGGAATTCCGGGTTCGACACGACGGCGAACTCGGCTTCAGGATTGGTCTTGCGGATAATCGCCTCGACCTCATCTCCGGTGCCGACCGGCACCGTGGATTTGGTCACCACGACAGTGAACCCGTCCATCAGCCCAGCAATCTGCTCTGCCGCTGCATAGACGTATTGCAAATCCGCGTGGCCGTCGCCGCGCCGAGAGGGGGTGCCCACGGCGATGAACACGGCGTCGGACTTGGCAATCGCCTCGGCAGGGTCAGTGGTGAAATGCAGCCGGTCTTCGCGCACATTCTTTGCGACCAGATCATCCAGCCCGGGTTCGAAAATCGGGATTTCGCCGCGATTGAGCCGCTCGATCTTTGCCGCATCCATATCCACGCAGGTGACGTTGTGCCCGAAGTCGGCGAAGCACGCCCCCGACACCAGGCCAACATATCCAGTTCCGATCATTGTAACGCGCATCACTCAGACCTTTCTCAGGGTGCGATGGCCGTTTGGCCGGTGCAGGAACGGGGGTCAAGCGCCCCGGGACAGCCCCGCGGCGCTAACCTCAGATTTCCTGGTTATACTCGCCAATCTCGGGATACTTTGCCAGGCGAGGCTTCACCTCTTCGCGAAACAAGGCGATTTTGTCAGCCTCGCTCGTCATGCTCTCAACCACGACCACCAATTCCGGCTTGTTTGACGAAGCGCGCACCAAGAGCCACGAGCCATCTTCCAGGGTCACCCGCACGCCGTTCACCGTGTTGATGTCTGCGACGCGCCGGCCCAGCAGCTGACCGCCGGCGAGGGCCTGGTACTCCGCAACGACGCGTTCGATCACGTCATATTTGATCTCGTCGGCGCATTTCGGGCTCATCGTGAGCGAGGTGTAGGCCACGCCCAAATGGCTCTTCAGGTCGGCCATGGACGCGCCTGGGTTGCGGTCGAGCATCTCCAGGATCGCCTTGGCCGCCGTAAGCCCACAATCATAGCCAAAGCCGATCGGCTTGCGGAAGAAGAAGTGGCCAGACTTTTCAAACCCTGCCAGGGCGTCAAGCTCGGTGGTGCGGCGCTTGATGTAGGAGTGGCCGGTCTTAAAATAATCCACCGTGGCGCCGTTTTCAGCCAGCACGGGATCGGTTTTGTAGAGCCCGGTCGATTTCACATCGACGACGAATTTCGCCCCGGGATACTCCCGCGACAAGTCCCGCGCCAGCATGAGGCCGATCTTGTCGGCGAAAATCTCCTCGCCGGTATTGTCCACCACCCCGCACCGGTCGCCGTCGCCGTCAAAGCCGAGCGCAACATCGGCGCCGTGGGCCTTGACCGCCTCCGACATCGCCTCGAGCATTTCGCTGTCTTCGGGATTGGGATTGTATTTCGGGAACGTCCAATCAAGGTCGCAATCCATCTCGATGACGTCAACGCCCATGGCGCGGAGCGCCCGTGGGGCAAAGACGCCGGCCGTGCCGTTGCCGCACGCTGCGATGACCTTGAGCGGGCGCTTGATGTTCACGCCGCTCGACACGCTTTCAATGTAGCGCTCGATCATCCCGTCTACGCGGTCGTGGTGGCCCCCCGGCCGGGGCTTGAACGCGCCCGTCAGAACGATCTCCTTGAGCCGGCCCATTTCCACCGGCCCAAATGTGAGCGGCCGGTCGGCGCCCATCTTCACGCCGGTCCAGCCATTCTCATTATGGGAGGCGGTGACCATGCCGCAGCACGGCGCGTCGAGCTCGAATTGGGCCCAGTACACCATCGGGCTCAGAGACAGGCCGATGTCGATCACCTCTGCCCCGCCCTGGACCAAGCCGAGGATCAGCGCGTTCTTGATTCCGCCGCTGATGGAGCGGAAATCATGGCCGACAACGATGCGCGGCTTCACCTCCAATTCGTGGAACAAGGTCGCCATGCCCAGGCCGAGGGCTTTGACACCCTCCAGGTTAAGCTCCGGCGCCTTCTCAGCGCCGATGCCGTTAAACCACCAGCGCGCGTCATACTCGCGAAACCCGGTCGCCTTGACCAAGGGAAGGATCTCAAAGTCGAGTGTGTTTGGCGCGATGTCTTCGCGTGGTGTCGGCATCATGGTCGGCGTCCCCTTTGCTGCTGGCCCTTGTGTCCTGGCTGCGGTGTCGTAAAGCGCACTTTCTTGCCCGGGGCTATAGCCGGCGGGCTTTGTATTGGGCGCGACGCGCAAGACCCGTGCCGATCTGCGCCGGCGGGCTTCACCCCGCGCGCCCGGATTGCTAGGCGACGGGCCAAGGCGGGCGATAGGATAGGCAATGCGACCATGACCAAAACCGCCGAGGACGACCTGGCCATCGCCCGCGAAGTGCTCTCGATCGAGCGTGAGGCCTTAGCAGCCCTGTCGGCGAGCCTAGACGAACGCTTTTCCGCCGCCATCGATTTGATCCTCGCCAATCCAGGGTATGTGATCGTGGCGGGCGTTGGAAAATCCGGCCACATTGGCCAGAAAATTGCCGCCAGCCTCGCCTCCACGGGGACCCCGGCATTCTTCCTCCACCCCACCGAAGCCAGCCATGGTGACCTCGGCATGGTGGTGCCGGGCTCGGTGGTGGTGGCGATCTCCTATAGCGGCGAGAGCAGCGAGCTGATTGACCTCCTGCGCTATTGCCGCGGCGCCCAGATCCCGGTCATCGGCATGACCCGGAGCGAGACCTCGCGGCTCGGGCGCGGCTGCGATGTGCTGCTGCCGATGCCCGCCTTCCAGGAGGCATGCCCGAACGGACTGGCGCCAACCTCCTCAACCACCATGAGCCTGGCCCTGGGCGATGCGCTGACCGTGGCGCTGATCGCCCGGCGGGGCTTTTCCCGCGAGGACTTCGGCTCGCGCCATCCCGGCGGCAAGCTCGGCAAATCCCTCCACACCGTGGCCGATTACCTGGCCGAGCGCAGCGACCCTGTGCCCCTTGTGGCCGCCAGCGCGCCGTTTGAAGACGTGGTCCAGGCGATTGCCGAGGGCCGCCAAGGCTGCGTTGGTGTGACCGGGGCGGCCGGCGAATATCTCGGCATCATCACCGATGGTGACCTGCGCCGCGCGATGGCGCCGGGCGCGGCCCGCGAAACCGCCGCCGATATGATGACGCCTGGCGGCGCCACCTTCCTCGGCCACGAAAAAATCGCCCTGGTGGTCGATGCCATGACCAGGCTGCGCATTTCGAACGGCTATGTGCTGGAAGATGCCCGCCCGGTCGGCGTCATCCACATCAAGGATTTGCTCGCCGAAGGCTATCTCTAGCCGGGCTTCGCAGGCGATCTGCGCCAGCAGGGGCATGTTTGTTTTGACCGCCCGCTGCGGCTTCGCCGCCGCGATGGGTCGCGCTCAAGGCTGTTTTTGTTTGATCCCCGCTTCGCTGCGCTCCGCGATGGATCTTGCTCAAGGCTGCTTCGCAAAAAGTGAGAGGATTAGGACGTATCCAGGCGCGCTGGGCCGGGGGAGGCGCCCGAGGCTAGCCGGGCGCGGCGGCCGGTTGCGGCACGGGGATTGGCGAGAAGGCCAGCCATCACCGCTTTGGCCTGGGCGACCAGCGCCTCGACATTGAACGCCCGATCGCCGGCATCACGGCGCAGCACCCGGCCCACGCGCCTCGCGCAGCCGCCTAAGTCGTCATCCCAACGCGCAGGCGTCGGCGGCTGCATCCAATGGATTTTGATCACGCCGTACCAGGTGACCTCATAGATGAAGACGCCCTTAGGCCCCACGGCCGCCTTCCGCTCTTGGATCAGGCGCAGGAAGATGCGCAGGTTCCAAAAGAAGACCGGCCAGAACAGGGGCCACACCACCGCGCGCCAGTTCTCCAGCGTCGGGGCCACTTGGCGGCCGAGGGATGCAGCAGGTGCGTTCATGGCCAGCATTATGGCCCGTGGGATAAGGGGGCGGAGAAGTATTTCCGCGCAGCCCGCGCTGCCCGGCTTTATGGCCCTGAGGATCGTGGATAGCGGGCGGCATAGGCCCCGCGCCGCATCCTAATGCAGCGCGTTTGCCAGGCGCTTCAGGCCGGCTGCGTCTTCCTCGCCGAAGGCCGCTGACAGCCGCAGAGCCCGGGCGGCCATCACCTGGTCGACGGCCGTTTCCTGGTCTGCAGCGGCCACAGCCGCCAAGGCCGTATCGATCCGCTCGCGGTGGCGCCTGGGGTTCAGCGCAGTGAGCGCGCGCGCCATTTGCCAGTGCAGGGCCGCGTCACGCGGCGCCAAGCGCGCAGCGGCCTCGTAATGGCCAAAGCCGTCTGCCAGGCTCGCATCCATCATCGCCGCGCCCATGCGCCCGCCGCGGCGCACGACCTCCACATGCCACACCGCCATGAAGCCGTGGGCATAGGCATTGGCAGGGTCATCATCCAGAACCGATTGAACCAGGGCCCGGGCCCGCTCGCCATGGCCAGAGCGCCACGCCTGGGTGCGCCCCATCGCCCGCGTTTGCAGCGATAGGGAGATGGCCAATTGCATGCGCGCTTCGACATGGCCGGGTTCAGCCTCCAGCGCGGCCTCGGCCAGGGCCTGGGCCCGGCCCAGCACGTCGCCGGCTGGGATCGCCTCGCCGCACACCGCCTCGGCCAAAACCGAACGCGCCGCCAGGGCCAAACCATCGGCGGTGGACTGGGCCTCGCCCAAATGGGCGGCCTGACCAAACTGGCCGGCCTCAAACGCCGTATGGGCAAGGCGCACCGCATCTGGCGTTTGCCCGCTCGCCTCAAAGGCGAGCAGTCCAGAAAACGTAAGTGTCGCTGCGAGAACCCTCATTTGCGTCAAAATAGCGCAAGACACGCCCCACGGCCACTTATTCTTTCGCGTCTAAGATAAAGCAATGCCATTAGAGCGATTTGAAACCGACGTGGCCGTGATCGGCGCAGGCGTGGCCGGCCTCGCCGCCGCGCGGGCCATCGCCCAGCGCTTTCCCGACCGCAGCGTGATCGTGCTGGAGGCCGAGCCGGCCATCGCCGTCCACACCTCCTCGCGCAACTCTGAGGTCATCCATGCCGGACTGTATTACGCCGAGGGCTCGCTGAAGGCGCGCCACTGCGTGGCCGGGCGCCGCGCCCTCATCGCCTATCTGGCCGAGCGCGGCATCACCCACCGCATCTGCGGCAAGCTGGTGGTGGCCACGACCGCCGAAGAGGCGGGCGGGCTAGAGGCCCTGCGCGCGGGCGCCCAGGCCAATGGCGTGGAGGGTCTGTCCCTGATCGATGGCGCCGAGGCGCGCCGCCGCGAGCCGGCGCTCGCGCGCGAAGTCACCGGCGCACTCCACTCCACCGTGAGCGGGATTTTTGACAGCCACAGCTATTTCCTTTCCCTCCAAGGCGACCTGGAGGACGCCGGCGGCCAAGTGATCCTGTCCGCCCCCGTCGTGGGCGGCGAGGTCGGGCCCGGCGGCGTTGAGCTTGCCATTGGCGGGCCAGCGCCGGCGTTGCTGGCGGCGCGCTGGGTGGTCAATGCGGCCGGCCATTCGGCGATCGCCCTGGCCGCGAAGATAGACGGCGCCCACCGCGCAGGCCTGCCGACGCCGCGCTTTGTAAAAGGCTCTTACTTCTCGGTCGCCGGCAAGACGCCGTTCTCCCAGCTCATCTACCCGATGCCATCGCGCGCTTCGCTGGGCCTGCACCTGACGATTGATCTGGCCGGGCGCGGACGCCTGGGCCCGGACGCGGAATGGCTGCCGCCAGGCGCGGCGCCGCCCTTTGACTATGCCGTGGACCCCGAGCGCGCCGGCGTATTCTACGCCGCCGTGCGCCGATACTGGCCAGACCTGCCGAGCGGTGCGCTGAGCCCAGACTATGCCGGCGTGCGCCCGAAACTCGTCGGCGAAGGCGCCCCGTCGGGCGATTTCCATATCGCACCGCCCGGCGAGGCCAGCAGCGGCCTGGTCAACCTGTTCGGCATTGAGAGCCCGGGCCTGACCTCCTCGCTCGCCATCGCCGACCATGTGGCCGGCCTCCTGGCCTGACCCCTTGCCGCGGGCGGGGGGCGCGTGTATCTGGCCGCCTTACGCCCCGCGCCACGGCCCGGTTCGGTAGCTCAGCTGGTTAGAGCGCACGACTCATAATCGTGAGGTCGGGAGTTCAAGTCTCCCCCGAACCACCATTCGCCGGTGTTCGCCGAAGTTCGGACAAGCCCTTATAATTGTTTGGTTTTCCTTGTACAATTGTTCTCATAGGTTCGTGACCGTTCGCTCACTGTCTGTCGAAATCACTGGCAGGGTGGAGTCTGGGTTCGCGGGAGCAATTTCGGGGGCGCTGATGCCCGCCGTGCCTCAACTGACTGCTCTGGAAGTGCGCCGCGCCAAGGGTCAAAGGTTGCGCCGAGATGTTGGTGAGCCAACGCGCCGTCTGAGGGGCGAGCGGCGCTGAAAAGTGGAGGCAACCCGCCGGCCCCTTTCTTTTGGGGAATATAGCCCTCCAGACCCTTCAGGACGTGCGCCCGTGGCTGGAAACATTGCCGCAGTGAGCGCCCCCGGCGCCCCACCCTGACCTCAAAAATTGGCGGTCTGAGCGCCCGGGATCGGCCCTTGAAGGCCGCTTGGGCATGAAGGCGCCCTTGTCCTAAAACGCCCTAGGAATGACGCCCTGTGCATCGGCGTGGAGATTTATGATGCCGTCTTCAAAAGCGACTGAGTTTGATGCATCCGTGGCACGAGCTTCGGTTTCCCAAAGAAGTAGCCCTGCATCTGATCGCACCCTTGGCCGGCCGCGAAATGGGCAGCTCGATCCGTTTCAATTCCCTCCACACAACACACAAAGCCTAAGTTCTTTGCCAGTTGAACCGTAGCCTGCAACACGCCGCGCTTGTGATTTGTGGCCTGCAGACTCTTATCAAGCTTCACTTTGTCGAGGGGCAAGTCCTCAAGAAGCGACAAAGATGAATATCCCGCGCCAAAATCATCCAAGACGATCTTACAGCCCAATAGACGCGCCGATCCCAATATTTTTATGTTCTCGGCCAGATTTCGAAAGGCGATACTTTCAGTGACTTCAATCTCGAACTGGCTGAGATCGAATTTGTGTTTGGCGCTGATCTTCTGCAGTTCAGACAAGAATCTGCGAGAGGAAAGCTGGGATGGCGAAACATTGAAAGCCAAAGTGCCACCGCTGGATTTTACATGCGGGATTGCGGCATCCAGAGTGCGCCACAGCAGATCATTCAACAAACCTAGCTTCTCGGCGATTGGAACGAACTCCACCGGGTTCGGATCGCGGGACAATCCACTGTCGACCCAACGCGCCAGGAGTTCATGCCCGATGACTTGCCTGGTTTTGGCATCAACGAGCGGTTGAAGCGCCGGTCGAATGCCGCCCTGCATAAGCGCCTTGCGAAAGAGCTCTTCCATCGCCGCTGAAGACAGCGTTATTGAGTCTTGTTCCGGATCAAATCTGGCGATGCCGCCACCCTGGTTTTTACAGCGCCGCATCGCGGTATCTGCCGCATGGAGGAGGGCGCCAATCGTGGCGCCATCGTGGACAGCGCGCGCATAACCGAAGGACGCCCCGATATTCACCGTCGCTTCCGGCAACTCGATATCCCCGATTGTAATACTGTAAAGGTCCTGCATGATCTTTTCGAGCGCCGCATCTTGTACTGGCATCCGGAACAGAACAGCGAATTCATCACCCCCAAAACGCGAGACAATATTGATGCGAGCGTGATTTTTCAGTCGGATTGCAATGGCACGTAAAACTTGATCGCCCGCGGCATGCCCATACTCATCATTCAGAGGCTTGAAACGGTCGAGATCGAGAAACGCGACGACAAAGTCTTCTTTAGAGTCCCAGGCGGTTTTCAATTTGTCCATAAAAGCGCGCCTGTTAACGAGGCCTGTTAGGTCGTCTTCGTCCGCCATCCGTTCGGTTTCACGAACGAGTTGAAGCAAGCGATCATCAAGTGAATGTCGAGCATAGGTCACGATTGCCAAGACGACCAAGGTGAGCGTCGACATAATTGAAAGGACTATGGCAAGTTGATGGGTGTCGATCGCCTCTGGGTCTAAATCGAAGGCCCGAGCCATGAACATCGAAACATAGAGGTAGACAAACGCGCCCTGTGTGGCCGCATAGGCCAATAGCACGCGATAGCCGGACACGAGCACCAAATAGAATGGGACAAACAACAGAATGATAAAGCTCAAAAGGTAGGCCGTTTGCGCCCAGGCCTCGTACATTGTGGTCGCCCAAAGGTGGAAGTAAATCACTGCGATCGCGGAATTTAAGACTGTTCTAAAGTGCCAATTCAAATGACTTGCGGCGCAGATCGATCCAATCGCCATGGTCTGGAGCAGGAAGTTGAAGGCCAAGGTAGAGTTGAACCCACCTGTTAGGCCATAAGCCAATGCGATCACGCAGTTAAAGGCCAATCCAAACAGGGAGATTGCAAAAGCTAGCCGCCGCGGACGATCCGTAACCGCCACCGCAGCCTCGCGCTTTGAAGACACATCAACCATCGTCTCAATTTAGACGTGTATGATGAATATTTCGGGGAAACCAGTCAGCGAAACTTATACATTCCCGGTACAACTGCTTTAATCAGTGGCTGGGGAAGTAATTGTCGTCCCAGGGCGAATATAGTGGTGGCGTTACAGCGCAAACGGCTTGCGCTCCACTGAGACGGACACTGATTGAACCTGTTCGAATAAGGGCCTCTGGCGATCAATGGCCATGGGTCAGTTGGAAGGCTCATGACCCCTGATCGCCGAAGGCCGACTCCCATGTCCGGGATCGACCATCACCGTCGTAGGTAGCCGGTCAACCGCGCGGGGCAGCAGACGGGCGCTCCAATACTCTGGCCGCAAACCAAACCTTCAGCGAAAAGGCAGGAAATGGCGAAGGCTTACCCATGATCAGCGCGAGAGCGCCCGGCGAAGGTGGCCCGAACCGCCCTCCAATAATTCACACCGCACCGCCAAGGCGTCCAGCTTAGCCCGCGCCCCATTCCTCCTCTGAAATCATGGCGAAGCTTTGCCATTCGGCGGCGCCAGCCCAGTCGACATGCGATTGGTCTCCGCCATGGACGGGCAGAGCCGCAGACGCAGCAGCCACATCGACAGCGGCGAAATCTGTGTTGAGGATTTCCCGCCTGATCGTTGACGGCGGCAGGCTCGCAAAGTCGAAGCCGTCACTTTGTACGGCCGAGGCGGCCGGCGCAGCTGGCGCGGCTCCAAACAGGAAGTCGGCCGCATCAAGGGTCGAAACATCCGTGTTCGACAGGCGAATATCATTGCGGGTGTCGCCGGTGACCGAGATGATGGCCGTCGAACCGTCTTGGACCAGGGTCAGCTTAGCAAAGGCGTCTGCATCGCTCTCACCAGCCTGTTTCAGCCCCAGAGCCGAAAGGTCGATCACGTCTTCGCCATCGCTCCAGTCGGAGACCGTATCGCGGCGCCAGTCTCCGGAGAAGACAAACGTATCGGCGCCTGCATCGCCGACGAGGGTGTCAAACCCGCCATCACCTGAGAGCAAGTCGCTGCCCGCGCCGCCGGTTATGAAGTCATTGCCATCGCCGCCAAACAGGCTGTCGGCTCCATCCCGGCCGCGCAAATTATCGTTTCCGGCATCGCCGAAAACCAAATCATTGCCGGCATTGCCGATCAGGAAGTCTTCCCCATCACCGCCGGAGAGCGTGTCGTCATCGTCCATGCCGAAGAACCGGTCATTGCCTGCGCCCCCGACCAGGGTGTCGTCGCCCTCATAGCCAGCGAGGAAATCGTCGCCTTCGCCGCCCTCGGCGAAATCGTCGCCTTGGAAACCATAAAACTCGTCATCGCCGGCCTCGCCGAACATGAAATCATTGCCTTCGCGGCCCTGGAGGTTGTCATTGCCGTCCCCGCCAAAGAGCACGTCGTCACCGTCATTGCCGACGAGATAATCATCGCCCTCACCGCCGAAGAGTTCATCGTTTCCGTCAAGCCCGAACAGGCGATCATCGCCGCCCTGGCCATTGAGGAGATCAGCGCCGCCTTCACCGACGAGCACGTCGAAACCATCGCCGCCAAAAAGCTCATCGGCGAGATCAGAGCCAAAAATCACATCGGTTGCACTGGTGCCGATGACCACTTCAACCCCGGTGACGGTATCGCTCCCAACGCCCACTTTGGTGATGGTTCCAGCAATCAGATCGACTTCGATGCCCGCGCCGAGCTCAGAATAATCCAATGTGTCGAAGCCCGACCCGCCGATGATCTCGTCATTTCCCAGGCCGCCAACGATAATATCGTTACCCGAACGCCCATCGACGATGTCATCCCCAGCCTCGCCGAACAGCGCGTCATCGCCTGCATTGCCGACCAGGCGATCGTCGCCGGCGCCGCCGCGGAGTTGGTCATTGCCATCTTCGCCGAAGAGCCGATCATTGCCATCGCGGCCCTGCAAGCGGTCGTTCCCGGCGCCGCCAGCGACAGAGTCGTCGCCGCCATTGCCCACGACATAGTCGTCGCCCGCCCCGCCGTTGAGCGCGTCATTGCCGTCTTCGCCGAAGATGCGGTCATCTCCATCCCCGCCAGAGAGGACATCATTGCCCTCGCCGCCGGCCAGGAAGTCAGCGCCTTCATCGCCGGAAAGGAAATCCGTCAGCGCGCCGCCGCGCAGGAAATCATCACCCCCGCCCGCTGATACCGAAACACCCGCCGCGTCCTGGATTTCGAACACGTCATTGAGCTCTGAGCCGACGACCTGCTCGATCCGGGAAAGCGTATCGGTGTCTCCGAAGGTATCTGTAATCGTGTTCCCAAGCATGACGATGCCTTGGGTGGCCCCAAGAAACTCCACGTCGAATTCGTAGGTCACCGTATCGCGGCCGGAACTCCCATCGATGAAATCATCGCCGCGACCGCCAGCCAAGAGGTCGTCACCGCCCAGGGCGAAGAGGCGGTCATCGCCCTCGCCGCCAAACAGCTGATCGGCAGTGGTCGCGCCGATGACCAGATCGTCACCTGCGCCGGCATCGACGGACCCGGTAAAGCTTCCCGCGCTGGTGTCAAACACGTCATCGCCGATGCCCAGTTCGACGTCGCCGACGATGGTGCCCGTGTTCACGAACACATCATTGAAGACGCCCGCTTCGATGTCTTCAGCATCGGGCAATACGATGATGGGCAGCCCGTCTTCACCGAACAGTTCCACTCCGGTGACCGAAGAGAACACAATGGTCAGTGTGCCGAATGTCGGGTGCTCAACCGTCTCCGGGAACACCGGATCTCCAAACGCATCAAAGACCGGCACGCCGTTTTCGACGAGTTGAAAGACCAGTCCATCAAGACCCTGGATGCCAATCGCAGCAGTCGAGAAGTTTGTTTCCGGATTAAGGACGAATGTGAGCCCGCCGGTTAGCCGGAAATCATCAGCGGCAAAGAGCGACACATCGCCAAGCATTTCGCCAGCATTGTCGATTTCAAAGCGCGTGCGCGTCTCAAACTCGGCGGTATCGAGGTTCAAGATGGTCGTTCCGGCCAAAATCGCCGCACCGTCACCGTTCTCGTTCGTATCTCCAACAATGCGGCCCGACGCCTCGTTGATGACGCGCACCACGCCAACCGCGTCGCCGTCATCGATAAAACCCGACGCGATGGCGACGCCGGTAGATTGGATGGTCCCAGAATTTGTGATGGTCGCATCGGGCGTGCGTTGACCTGTGATGACCGCCGCCGCTTCGCCGAATATCGAGCCACCGAGCGCCGACTCAACAGAGATAAGTCCGCTATTGTCTAGCGTGAATGTACTTGTGGAGTTGTTTGCAAGCCCTAGGCTTGCCGAGAAAAACGGAAAGACGGGATCGACCGTCCGCATCGTGCCGCTGTTCACCACCGAAAAGTTGCGTATCTCGGTATCGGCTGAGGAACTCAGTTGCACCAGCGCAAATGTCGCCTCGATCAGACCTGAATTGTTCAGCGTTGCGCTTTCAGTGTCTGTCACGGTGGCAAACAATGCGCCCAGAATACCCGTCAGGACGCCATTTTCAGTATTGTTCAGCGTAAGTTGTGCATCTGCGCCGTTGGAGTCTCCGATAAGGCGAATGCCTAAATTATCAAAGAACGCGTCACCATCTTCATCAAAAGCCCCGACCGCGCCGGAATTGGTGAAGGTCAATGTTTCGCCGCCGAGGATCGCCTGGTCAATTGCTCCGGCATTGTCGACGTTGAGCGTGTCGGCGATCACTCTCAGCGCCGTTGCGGAGGTGTTGAAGTCGATTGCATCGACGTTACCAAGCGACGCCTCGTCGGTGATCGTCACATTGGCTGTTTGAAGTCTGTTGATGACGCCGAACGACTCGGTCTCGCTATCAAGCGTCAGGTCAAAGACGCCGTCGACAGGGCCATCGGCCAGGGTGATTGCGGCCGAGAAATCAAACGGGTCATCGCGCTCGACGACAAAGACTTTTGTCGGGTCGAGATTTTCAAATCGGATTCCCGGTCCGTCAAAAACGCCAAAACCCGTGAGCGTGCCTTGCGTCGGGTCGTCGGCATCGGCCTCGAAAGTCAGTGGCGGGACGAACCCGTTCGTTTCAATCTGTAATATGTCACCGACGGAAAAATCGGTGATGAGGTCGCTCGCATCCTCCTCAAACGGCGCACCAGAAAAGACCAGGAAAACATCGTTGCCATCCCCACCCGTCATGGTGTCGGCCCCGGCGTCGCCGGAAATGAAGTCGTCCTGGGCGCTGCCGATAATGGTATCGTCGCCGTCACCCCCTTCGACATCGACGAATGTGGCCGACAAGGTCCCGTCAAATGTGTCGTCGCCCTGGCCGAGCCGGGTTATCCCAATGTGGGTGCCCGACTGGATCACCGTGTCGTCGCCGACACCCGTATCGATGCGCCCGTCAATGAGGCCAAAATTGGTAATCGTATCGTCGAAATTCTCACCTTCCGGGATGAAGATGATCGGCTGGAATGTGCTGGATGAGACGGCGAACTGATTGCTGCCCAAGGGCTGGAGGTTCACGATGCCAGCCTCATCTGTCTGCACCTCCACCGTGTTCGGAAACACAAAGTCTCCGAACTCATTAACTTGGAATGTGATCTCACCGCTGTTTTGCGTGGCTGCAAAATCGATACGCGGCAGAACCAGAGGCGCCGACGGCAGGTTGATTGTGGCGGCGGGGACTTGAATCGGCAGCGGGAAGACACCGACCGGCGTTATAACGAGGCCATCGGGCGACAAGCTCACATTGTCATCGGTGAAGCGGAGTTGGCTGTTGGCCGGTGCGCTTTGGAACGTCAGTGCCGCGCCGACAAAGAATTGCTCGACACCGATGCCAAGGAAGGCGAGGTCGCTCGGCAGGGCGAGGTCGCCATCGAGACCAGCGATGAGTTCGCCGGTTGCGAGATTTGTGAAGTCCGTTCCCGAATCGGCAGCGATGCCCACGGCGCCGGAGGAAATCGTGCCCGAATTCTCGATCTCTGAAACGGCGAGGCCGCGATTGATCAAAACGCCGCCGCCGCTATCGCCCAGCCCGAGCCCAAAACTATCGCCGTCCGTCGAGATCGTCCCGGTGTTGACCAACGTGAAGACGTTGTCCTCGAAGACCTCGCGGAATGATTGGACAATGATTGCGGCCGACTTGGCGGTTATTAGTCCGTCATTGACGACCTCTCCGCCCTCATTGGTGAAGATGGCCGTCCGGGCACCCTCAATAAGCCCTGTCGATGTGTTGACGACACTGAACAAGGTGCCGCCAGGGTCCACGTCCTGACCGTTCTGGGTCTGGCGCGACAGCCCAAAGGACTGGACCGCATCGGCTGTTTCACCCGGAGAAATGAACCCGCCATTATCAAATGTGCCAAGTGTGCGGATGGTCCCGGAATTGTTGACCGTACCCGTAATCAGGCGAATGGCGTCGTCGGGCGCTTCGATCAGGCCATCATTGTTAACTGTTGTGCCCGTGAAGCTTTCGGTGCCTGGTCCGCCTGTCCCAGCATCGAATGGCGGAAGGTCGACTTGAATTCCAAAACGCCCCTCCGAGCGCACCTCCGCGCCTTGCGCGATTCCGATCACGACATCATTGGCGGCAACGCCGATTGCAGTGGCTTGATCGCTGAGGCTCCCGCTACTGCTGCCTCGCGCGGTCACCTCGCCATCAATGAAAAGGTCTGCGCCATCGGCAAGTGCTTCAATCGCGACGGGGCGGCGGTTACCTGATCCTGACGTGTCGACAGAAACATTCACGCCATCGAATTCAACCGATGAAACACCCGCCTGTGCACGTATTGCCCGGCCAACCGCGCCCGTCGCCAGCACCGTGATATCGGCCACGCCGTCATCATCCAGATCGCCATCGATAACCAGGTCGGCTGCCGTGATATCGAGCGCGTCCAGTGGCAGAAGAATCGTTTGCCCTGTCAGGTTGGCGTCGAATGTGATGCGCTCGCCCGTCGTGGCGGCGATCGCCAGCGCCTCGCGCAATGACAATCCCTGGCCATCATTAGCCTCGTCGGTCTCAGACCCGCCATCATAGGCCTCGTCCTCGAGCGTCGTTACGGTCAACAGGCCCTGCGCGGCGACAGTTTCGGTCGGCCCAGACAAAACGGCGCCCATGGCAAAGTTCGGATCGGCGTCGATCCCAAAGCGATCAATGAACATTGTGTCCCCTCGTTTTCCCAATATTTGGGTGTGTTAACGCTGCGGAAGTAAGCACACGCATTGGCGATTTACAATCACAGTTGAGACCCGATTTTCGACCGAGGAACGCACCTGCGCATGTCCCTTCAGCCTGGGCGCATGAAAACGGCGAAATGGTCAGGGCTGACACGTGCCGGAGCCCCTCGCCAGCGGCTAGACGGGGCGCTCAGCGATGCGCGCTCCGGCCATCTCTGCAGCTATTGACGAAGGTGTCGGACGCGCGCGCCAGGGCTTTCTTCGCGCACCCTCGCGCCCGCGCTACCCCGCCCTTGCGCCGCAAGGGAGCGTGGGTTCGGCGCCGGGTCAGACCTGAAGTGCAGCACTTCTGCAACACCTCACCCAATTTCACTTTACCCCCTTTCCTTTTCCTGAATGCGAACGAGTTGCACTGTCATTACAGCGTTCTGACCCTAATGAGGCGGCGCGTTTCAAAGAGGGAAACCGATGAAAATTCTCAATAAAACAATGCGAGTAGGCACAGCGGGGGCGGCCGTCGGCGCGCTCATCATGGGCTTTTCGGGGTCTGCCCTGGCGCAATCCAGCGCCGAGCCCGCCGAGGGGGAAGAGGCTGTTTCCCGGCTTGATACCGTGGTGGTGACAGCCGGCCGGCGCGCCCAGCCGATCAACGAAATCGCCCGGTCGGTGATCGTCATCGACGAGGCCGCCATCGATACAGAGTTGATTAAAACGGCCAATGTGGTCGACCTTCTGGGCACACAGGTGCCCGGCTTTGGCGCGCCGACCGGCATCGACCTGATCCGGACAAACACACTGCGAGGCCGCGCCCCTCAGTTTCTCGTCGACGGCGTGCCGCTCGACTACAATGGCGGGTCGGCCTTTCGAACAAGCCCGCTGACCAAGTTCGATCCGCAGACGCTTGGCCGCGTCGAAGTGCTTTACGGTCCGACATCGATTTATGGTGCCGGCGCGTCTGGCGGGATCGTACAATTCTTCACAAAAGATGCAGCCGAAGCGCCCTTCGAGCTGACCCTCAGGCAACAGATCACCTTTTTCCCTGGCGCTGACGAGCCGCTTGGCGATGAATCGCTCAGCTACACAACGACGGCGCTCGCCTCGGGCGACCTCGGACAATTCGATTACACCGCCGCAATCACCTATGAGGAGCAAAACGCGGTCATAGACGGCAATGGGGACGTGTCGGGCCCGACCTATTACGGCTTCTACGACACCACCAATTACTTCGTGAAGGCCGGGTTCGATATCACGCCCGAACAGCGCATTCAGGGCTTCTTCAACCGCTCAGAACTCGAAGAGGACGCGCGCAATTACGATTTCGTACCAAATGACAGCGGCCAGGCCATTGCCGTTCTGAGCGACGACCAAAGCAGCTTCAATTACGGGGTCTTGGCGCCGGAAGACACCAAGGAATTTTGGAGCATTCGCTACGACCACGCCAATCTTTTTGGAGGAGAGTTTTCCGCGGTCTACTACGAAACAGATGAGTTCCTCGTCAGCCCCATCATTGACATTGCTGGCGTCGCTGCTGTGTTTCCGATATTCCCGGACAACTACCAAACGACCCAGGCCTTTGGCCGCGAAGGCTTCCGGGTCCAGTACTTCCGCGACATCACCGATGCGGTGAGCCTTTTGGTCGGCGTTGATTATGACGACCAATTTCAGGAGCAACGCTCGATCACCTACGAGGTCGATCCACCCGGTGTTTCGGTGGACCGGGATCTCGATACCGTCTTGTTCGACCGGCTGTTCCTCTTTCCTTTTGAGCTGGAGACGTACGGCATCTTTGGACAGCTGGAGTGGCAAGCGACCGAACAGTTGCGTTTCTCCGGCGGTGTCAGATACGAAGAACCAGAATTCGTGATCGAAGGCGGACAGCGCACCTTTGAATTTGTCCGGGACGAAAATGGCGACCCGGTTTTTCGCCCGGGCGGTTCGGGCTCCTCCGATGGCCTCGCTTTCAACATCGGTGCGACCTACGACTTCAATCCGAACCTGACCGGTTTTGCGAGCTTTGCGCAGTCCGTCGAATTGCCAAGTCTCAATCAGGTTGCCCGTCTTGTGCCGCCAGACACGCCCCTGGAAAGCGACGTGGCGATCGAGCCCCAGAACATCGATAATTACGAAATCGGCCTGAGGGGGCAGACAAGCACGGTCATCTACGCTGTGTCGGTCTTCCTCTCCGAGAGCGAGTTTGGCGAGACATTTGTCTTCGACGCCGAGACGGGCTTCAGCGAGTATCTGCGCGCGCCTGAAGAGACGTATGGCTTTGAGGCGTCGGCCGATTGGAACGCAACCGACAGGTTCAACCTGATTGGCACATTTTCCTGGAGCGAGGGCGAGGGCGACTTCGACGGCGATGGACCGGACGGCTCAACCGCGCTCTCCGGCTTGGAGATACAGCCCTGGAAGGCAACGGTGGCCGGAACTTATGACTTCAATGAATGGCTCGACCTGAATTTCTTCATCCTTGGGCTCGGCGATCGCGACTCTGCCTTTGAAGACGGCACCGACGCTTACGAAATCACAGGTTACGTCATCGCCGACATTGGAGCAGACATCGCGCTGCCCTATGGCGAACTCGGCGTGCAGATCACAAATCTGTTCGACCGCCAGTATCTCACGCCTGCAAGCCAGACCTACGCCAACAATGGCCTGTTCAATGATCGCGTGAATCCGGCCGCAGGACGCGCCGTCTCACTGGCGTATCAGATCACCTTCTAGGCTTTGGCGGCGCGGCCAGTCCTTGCGGCTCACTGCCTGAGGGGCCGGCGGGGGCGGCCGTTACACCCATCAAGGTGTGGCGGCCGCCCTGCGCGTGTATGGACGGGAGACCAAATCCGGCTTAGCGAAAATGGATGTCGACGCGGAAAACGCGAGCTGAACTCAGCAAAGCGGAAATTCTCGAAGCCGCAATGGACCTGGCCAGGCGAGAGGGCCTCGACTTTTCCATGCGCGATCTCGGGCACGCCCTGTCGAGTTGGGCCAACACCGTCTACGCCTTCTTTCCGAGCAAGCAAGCGCTCCAAGATGCTTTGATCGACAGGATCATTGATGAGGCGCTCTCGGCGGACGTTGTCGAACGCGTACTCGACGACGCGGTGCCCTGGCAGGCGCGGTTCCGCACCTTTGGCCTTGCGCTCTTCGATACCTTTTCAAAGTATCCCGGCACCGGGGTCCTGATCACCCAGTATGGGATGCTCGGATCGCCCAACGCAGCACGCTTGTTCCAGCTGATGATCACACTGTTCACACGCCTCGGCCTGTCGCCGCAGCGCGCGGCAATTGTGCTCCAGGCTTCGGCGTTTTTTCTGCTGCAGATCAGTGATTTGGCGGCAAGCATAGCCAGGGGCCAAGCCAATGCAGACGCCCTGTTGAACAGCGACATGGCCTCGGGGCCAGACAGCGATCTTTCCTCTGCGATCAAAGCCATGGCCGACATACCCATTCGCGACCGCGCCGTGGCTGGGCTCGATCTGTTTATTGCTGGACTAGAGCGCGAGATTTGACGTCCAGCCTGGGCCGCACCTTGCGGCATAAAGATGTCGGCGCCCGGCCACTTGAACGAAGTCGCCGATCTACGGGCACGCCAGTGGCGAAACCTTTCAGTTTATGCAAATATTAACCAGTAGAGTGGGGACGAAACATGGCGACGATTTTTATAAGTCACGCTGGCGAAGACGATGACCTTGCGACCGGTCTGGAAGTCTGGCTCAAGGCGCAGGGCTTTGACGAGGTCTTTGTCGACCACGGGCAAAACGGCATACGCGTCGGCGACAAATGGCAAAGGGCGCTGCAAGCAGCCGTTGGCGCCTGCCGGGTCGTGATCTGCATCGTCACGGAAAACTGGCTCCGCTCGAAGGAGTGCGACGGCGAGTTCATCGCGGCGCGCTATATGGGCAAGAAGATCATCCCCCTCATCGCCGTCGACCCGGACAACCCGGAGGCCGCCTCGCGCCAAGCCGATGATGATCTCGGCCTCTATCGGGACGCCTTGTTGCAGCGTGTGCTGCGCGAAGACCAAGGCTGCGACCTTCGCGCTTCGATACGCGATGGCGCGCTTGATTTCAGCCAAACGCCTGAGGTTGCCGCGGGACTGGTCGGCGGCCTGCGGGCGGCCGGCGCGCTGTCTAATGTCGGCATCGACCCGCGCGCCTTCGAGATTGACCCAGCGCGTTTGCCAAGCCCGTTTCCCGGCCTGTCCGCGTTTGACGATGAAGATCATCACGCGGCGATTTTCTATGGGCGTGACCCCGAAATCATCGACTGTATGGAACATTTGCGCCAGGCCCGGGCCAATAACTCCAGCAAGCCGATCGGCATCATCGGCGCATCCGGATCGGGAAAATCATCGCTGATGCGCGCGGGCATCCTGCCCCGCCTGCGCCGTGAGCGGCCGTGGGTGTGTCTGAGGGCGTTCCGGCCTGGGGCCGATCCATTGCTCAGCTTCGCCGACGCGATTGCGCGAACCTTGCGAAGCTACGGGGCAAGACAGGCGGCCGGGTCGCTCGCCCAGGATCTGCGCGCGGCTTGGCAGGGCGTGTCCAAAGACGAGAAGACCGACCTTGCCGACCGGGACGGCTTGATCCAGCTGCGCGGCAAACTCGACGAGATTGCCGATGAACTCCGGCGCGGGGCAAACCGGCCTGGCGCGGTCTGCCTCATTCCGTTGGATCAGGCCGAAGAGTTGTTTGAATCGACCCAAACCGATGCCGACATCCTGGCAGATTATCTGCGCGCTTCCATCTTGCCCGCCCAGGGCGGCGATGAGGACGACCCCACGATGACCGGCGGCTGGCGGCTCTTGTTCACCATTCGCACCGACAGCTACAGCGCGTTCCAAACCCATCCGCGGTTCAAGGAGCTTGAGGCGAAGGGGATCGACCTGCGCCCGCTTCCGATCTGGCGCTTCGACAATGCGATCGACGGGCCTGCCGGGCGGTACGGCGTTTCGATCGAGGGCAGCCTGATCGAGCGCCTTGTGACAGATGCGCCGCAGAAAGACTCCCTGCCCTTGCTCGCCTTCACGATGCAGCGCCTGTTCCTTCACAGCGACGGCAAGGAAATCACCCTGGATGATTACGACACGATGGGCGGGATTTCCGGCATTCTGGAAGATGCCGCCGAGCGGGCCATGCGGAGCTTTTCACCCAATGATGAAAGGCCTTTGCCGAAACGCGACCCGTCAAAACGCAGGCTGCAAGACACGCGCGGGCTGTTCTTACCCAAACTTGTGAGCCTCAATGCGGAGGGCCAGCCCGTCAGGCATATCGCCGACCTGGCCGCCTTCGATGAAAACGAACGCGACGTGGCGCAGTCCTTTCTTGATTGGCGCCTCCTGGTGCAACGCGGCAAGTCCGGTCCTAACGATCAGACACCGCATGAAACCATTGAGGTGGCCCATGAGGCGATCTTTCGTGAGTGGTCGCGGCTGGTCGGCTGGCTTGAGCCGGAAAAAGGGCGCCTTGAGGCCCTGCGCCTGACCAAATCCGCCGCGCGGGTATGGGACCGGCACCACCGCAAGCGCGCCTACTGCGATCACCGCGACGCGCGCCTGAAGGAAGCGCTTTCGCTGGCCAGTGACGAGGGGTTTTCGAAACGGCTCACCGATGTGGATCTGGACTATCTGCAGGCCTGCCGCCGTCATCAGCGCAGGGCCCGCGTCCCGTCAATGCTCGCGGCAGCTGCAGCGCTTGGCCTTGTGGCCCTGGCCGGCACCGTGATTGCGGGCGTCCTCGAAGCCTATGAAACGCAAAGGGACTTCGAGCAAATTGCCTCAAACACGAACGGAGAGCGGGCGCGGGCCCTGTCTGGTCAGCAACGAGACAATACGCGCACCGAGGCCGCCCATGGGCGTTCCGCAGCAATTGAGAGTGTCGATGCGCTGAGGACCACTTTGCAAGGCGCGCCAGACGATGTGCGCACGGCCGGCCTGAACGCTGCGCGGGAACACATACTTGGCTACTCCCTCAACGCATCGACGGCCGCGATTGTGGCCGCGGCGCTACGCGTTTCTGAGGACGAGATCTACAAGGATGACTACCTGAAACTACAACTCGCGCTCCAGCTCTGGAGCGGATCTGAAGATGCCAAGCGCACCGCCCAGGCCCTGTCGGCGTCGACCTCACCAGGGCGCGCCTGGCTGGCCTCAGCGGCGCTCACCGGGCTGGAGTTTGCACGGGCCGAGGAGAATGGATTTCCCCTGAGCTTTGACGCTCAGCAGATCAATGCCCCGGAAGAGCCAGGCCTTGAGGGGACCTGCGGCGCGGTGTTCAAACACGCAGGCGACTTCGATGCAGCCGGCGGATTCGACAGGGCCCTGTCTATTCGCGGAGCGGCCTTGAACGTCCACTATTGGCGCGCCGAGTGCCACCGTAAAACCGGGACAACATCGCGGGCGCTGGACTTTTTTCAGGCGGGTATCGACAGCATCCGGCGGGTGGAGGATCCGGCTTCAATCGCATCGGAAGCGCCGGGATACAATCGGCACGTTTGGGGCCTTTACCGCGGGCTGGGCACGACGCAGCTCTACAATGCCGACACCCAGACGATGCCTGCGGGCCGACACAACCAACTCGATGAAGCGCGCAGCAATCTCAGCCGCGCAATCGAGGAATTCGAAGCCTGGGGCGGAGACGATGTCGGCAAGACCTTCACCGGCGAGAACCTGTCCTTCGTCGAACTGCGCACCGAGATGGACGCCCAGGATTGGCTCCAGCTCGACTTCCAGACCCATGCGATCAGCGACGTCGTTCCCCTCTACTGGAACGAAACAGTGCGTCTTATCGTGGTGAAAGAGCGCGCGAGACTGGCCGGAGACGATCCCGAGCAGTGCCAGCAGCTCTCCGCTGCACTGTTTGAGACGCGTGCGAAACTGGCTGGGATCGGGCGGCACGCCAGAAACGGCCATCGCGACCGTTGGCTCCGCGGGGAAGTCGACAACGAGGTCTGGTCGGTCAATCAGCTCGCCCATGGCGAGTTGACGTTTCTCGTGACTGAAGCCTATGCGGCCCACGCCGAAGAGGCGGCGCAGTGGGCCAGCGACGGTTTGTCGAATACGTCTTCCGCCCGCGAGATCAGCTGCCAGGACAATAGCGGGCTAGTCGCCACGATCTGGGACTATGTCGACGCCGTAAGCGACAGGTTTTAGTCACAGATCGCTCAGGCCTTGAACCCTGCATGGCGGCAGCGGGACGGACGAGATCTCAGTTATGGTATTCGCGAAAGGCGCGGGTGCCTGTTCGGCTGGCGATCAGGCTGCGCCCATTGGAGAGGTGGATCGACAGCCGGCCATCGCCCGTGGGCTCCGCCGATACGATTTCATCTGCACGCACGAGATGCGAGCGATGGACGCGGATATAGCCGCTGTCTTCCAATTGCTGGGCATACCGTGTGAGAGACTTTGTACACGTAAAGGCGCCAAACCGGGTATGCAGGCGCACATGATCCCCATCGGCCTCCAGATGAATAAGGTCGGCCAAATCGATTTTCTTGAACTCGGCCCCTGCCTTCACGAACACAGCTGAAGCCGGCGCAGGCGCGGTGGCCGGCGCCTGTCGCCGTGCCTCGGCCAGTTCGATCTGCAAGGCCTCGATCTTCTCAGACATCCACCGCCCGTAAATCAATCCCTGTAGCGCCGCATAGAGGAGGACGCCCTGGAGGAGCTGCCAAAGCGTTGCGCCGCTGTAGAAAGGCGAGATCGTGATGCCCGAGGAGAACCAATCCAGGCGAAACCCTGCCACGAGCAGCACCAGCAGATACCAGCCATGGGAGAACATAATCGACAGCGGCACATGCAGCGCGACCTGTTGGATGACCGGTCGGTGCAAAATCAGGCGGCGCACCAGAACGCGCACGGAGACACCCAGCAGCGGAATGGGCGCGATGTTAAACAGCGCTTTTCGGGCCGACCTTAGGACCGGTTCATCGGACACCATCTGGAACTGAAGCGTGTAGGCGATGGCAAGGGCCAATAAGGCAATGCACCATAGGCCGACCTCCGATCCCATAACCCGCGTCTCAAACATCGCGCTCAAGCGGGGCATACGCTTCGGCGCGCCTGTTTCAGCTTTCTGTAGAGACCGGTCCAACACGAGTTGAGTCACTCCTTGAGGCGCTCAGGAAAATTCAGCCCGCCTGATGTTTCCGCCAGACCCGCCAATGTCAATTCACCTGGCCGATTTGTCGATTGGCAGAAAAAGATCCGTCAACTGGTTCGCCGAGGCGACACCGCCACGTGAGCCCGCCTCTGGTTTCGGACAGGGCTGCTTCGCCATCAATCTGGCCGTGTGGGAGGTCCCCTTGAGACAATATATGATGCGCTTTCTAAGCTTGACGCTGTGCGCGGTTCCGCTCGCGGCATGCACAAGCAGCCCCCTAAATGAGCCTGCCGGAGTCGAGATTCCAAGCCAGGCGTGGGCGGATGGGCAAACAGAGCGCGCGCTTGCCGCCATACCGCGCCGGGACGTGCAACTGGCTCAATCCCTGTTTGATGAGGGCTGGAGCCCCTATTTCAGCTTTCCCCTGACCGAGGTGTTCGGCGGCGAGGTGGGTGTTTTCAATTGGCAAAGCAGAGCTTGGGAGCGTTCCAGCCTGGAGGCCTATGTGGACGGCGCCCCCGTTTGGGAGGCCATGTTCTCCTTAGCAGATGTGCCGAGCGATGGCGCGTCGTATTGGCCGCGCCCTTGGGTGAATTTGATATGCCAGAACGGGTTCAGCAGCCGATGCATGGTGGCCATCACCAAGGCCGGGTTCGATGAGATCAGATGGCTGGAGGTCGACACCAAGACCGGCGTCGTACCTGACAATGCATTCGATCTTCCCGTGGGCCGGGCCACCGTTGACTGGGCCGGCGAGGATACGCTCCTTGTCGCCATCGGCACGGATGACACCGATACCGGGTCAACCGGGTATCCTTTGACGGTCCGTCGGCTGCGCCGCGGCGAAGACCTCTCCGAGGCAGAAATCATCTACCGCGGGCCGGAAAACGCCGACGAAGTGAATCTGCGGACCAATCGGAGCGCCGACAGCAACTATTCGATCATTGTCGCCACCCAAGGCGTGCGCGCCATTGATGTGCAATTTGTCGGCCCTGGGGACGAGCTTATTCCACTGGATGTTCCTGTCGATGCGGCGCCGTTGGGGCTGTTTGGCGATTTTGCGATCATTGGCCTTTTGGAAGATTGGGTGGAGGGCGCGCGGGTTTGGCCCGCCGGATCTGTGATCGCCATTCATCTGAAAACCTCGGCGAGACCTGAACTCGTGCTCGATGCGGCCCAGGGGCGATGGGTGAACACGGCGTACCCGCCGACATTCACAAGCGAGTCTGTCTACCTTCCCGTAATGGAGAACGGCGTCCAATCGATTTATAGGGCCCGCCGCAGCGAGGAGAAATGGCAGCTTGACCGGGTTGGCGGCGGCGGCGAGCGCATCGCGCGGCTCACCTCCGGAGACCCTGCAGGCGCCGCAATTTTCGCCACCGTCGAGACCGCCTTGAGCGCGCCAACGCTTCTGCAGATTGAGGGCGGCGAGGTGGTTGGCGAAGTCGACCAGAGCCCAGCGTTCTTTTCGACGGCGGGTCTCAATGTGGAGCGTTTCACGGCCAAGGGCGCGGGCGGGGTTGAGATTCCCTATTGGCGGATTTCGGGGGCGAATGAGACCGCGCCCAGCGATCTGCCCGCGGCGACCATTCTGCACGGATATGGCGCAAGCAACGTTCCAACTTTTCCTGAGTACAACGCCGAGATTGGACGGCTGTGGCTCAATCGGGGCGGGGCCTATGTGGTCGCGCAGATTCGCGGCGGCGGCGAATACGGGTCCAATTGGTACAATGCGGGATACGGCGAGAACCGCGGCGTGCCCGTGCGGGATTTCATTGCCGTCGCCGAAGACCTGATTGCGCGGGGTTTAGCCAGCGCCGACAGGCTCGGCATTGATGGCACGTCGGATGGCGGGCGATTGGTGGCGGGGGCCGCTTTGCTTCGCCCGGATCTATTTGCCGCCGCCGTAAGCCGCGATGGCGCGGTCTATGCCCAAGCCGGCAGCAGCGAAGGCTCGCCGATCATTGCCCAGGACCTCGACATGCTGACGACACCGGCAGGGCGCGCGCTTGCAGACCAGTATTGGCCGGACCGGGTTTTCAGCCAGGAGCGTGGGTGCGCGCCCCTGCTTCTCACGTCGTGGCGCGGGGATCAGCGCGTCCCGGCCACCCAGTCCCGCGCATTTGCGGCCAAATTGCTCGACGCAAACTGCGATGTTCTCTTGATCGAACGCGATGGCGGCAACCATGCCACCATCGATGCGCAGCTCCTGGCCAGCGTCTATGGATACTTTTCCGATCGTCTCGCCCTGTCGCCCGGCGCGCCCTGACACCACGGGGCTTGCCATTGCGCGCCAGCTTCGCCACTTGGTGGAAAGGTCGCTAGGGAGAGCGCCTTGATCGACAATCCCGACACGGGCGCGCGCCCGCCAGCCTGGACGCGCCTGAAATTCGAGGCCGCCGCGGCCGCCGCCGACGAGCCGGCACTGGCCAGCTACATCAATGCCGCCATTCTCGGCCATGACCGCCTCTGCCAGGCCCTGTCTTACCATTTGGCCGAGAAACTCGCCGGCGCCGACATGGGCGCCTTGCAAGTGCGCGGCATTTTCGAGCGCGCCTATGTCGGCGAGCCAGGCCTGGTGGAGGCCGCCGAAGCCGATATGTGGGCCGTGCTCGACCGCGACCCTGCGTGCCGCGGCCTGCTACAACCATTCCTGTTCTTCAAGGGGTTTGCCGCCCTGCAAAGCTATCGCATCGCCCACCGACTTTGGCGCCAGGGCCGCGAGACCCTGTCCTTCTATTTCCAATCGCGGGCCAGCGAAGTGTTCGGCGTCGACGTCCATCCCGCCGCTCGCCTTGGGCGCGGCATCATGCTGGACCACGCCTCGGGCATCACCATTGGCGAGACCGCCGTGGTCGGCGACGATTGCTCCTTTCTCCACGGCGTGACCCTGGGCGGTACGGGCAAGGAAGTCGGCGACCGGCACCCGAAAATTGGCCGCGGCGTGCTTTTGTCCGTCGGCGCCAAGGTGCTTGGCAACATAACGATCGGCGATGAGGCAAAGGTCGCGGCGGGCTCTGTCGTTTTGAAAGATGTGCCCGCGAAATGCACCGTTGCTGGCGTGCCGGCGAAACTGGTGGGCGATTGTTGCCCAGAGCCGGCGCGGACCATGGATCAGGGCATCCCGGAAAACGGCTAGGGCCCGGCGCGAAAGACGATTGACGGCGGGTCGATCCCGCTTATCAACGAACCGCCCCCGTAAGAGAGCCCTGAGATGACCCGACGCCCCGCCAAGTTCGAGCCATGGTGATGGCCTGGGTCACGGCGCTCGGCGCGGTTCTGGCCTATGGTGGCTGCGTGCTGCTGTTCCAGGGCGAGGCCAGCCGCAAGCGCCATCCCGCCGTTGTTTTGCCGGTTGAAGCGATGCCGAGGGCCAAGATCGCAGGCTGGGTCTGCATCGTCGCCTCGGCGCCGGTCTTATGCCTGCCACAGGGCGCCGAGCGGGGCATTGCCGTTTGGATCGCCGCCGTTGCCATGTCCGGAGTGGCGAGCTTGCTCGTGTCGGCCCTGGCGCCGCGGATGCATTTGGCGAGCGTTGGCGGCGTGGCAGGCATCTGCGCAGCGACCGCGCTCGTCTGTACGTGGCTCGGGGCGGGATGATGACATACATCCAAATCGCCATTGGCGTTCTGGGCGCGCTCGGCATCGCTGTGGCCACCTGGAAGGCGCCGCGCATGACCAGCATCCTGTTCTGGGCGGCCGTTGCCACCATCCTGATCGGCTCGGCCGGTGTGATGAATGTGCCCGGCGCCGTGGACAGCAATCTGGTGTGGCTCAGCCTCAGCTTTCCTTTGGTCTGGGTCCTCCTACAATTCTGGTGTTACTGGGACGCCTCAAAGTGGCGTGTCGCTGGCGGCATGATTGGGATTTGCGTGGTGTCCGGCATTATCGTATTCGCCAGTAGCCCGCTCGGATGACGCGGCTTTCGGGAGCGCCCTATGGATAAAGCCAGGCATAAGCGTAATTACGACCTCCATGCCTGGAGCGGCGTCACGCTCGGCATTTTCCTGTTCATCGTCTGCTTCACTGGCTCGGTTGCCGTTTTCGCGCTGCAGGAAACCCGCGTTTGGGAGGATCCGGCCAAACGGATCGAAGCGACCACAGAGCCTGCCCCTCTGGAGCCGGCATTCCGCGAATGGGTGGCCACTCAGGATGCGCGCGGGGAAATTGAGTTTCTTTCTGTGCGCTGGCCCCAAGGCGGCACGCCCTATTACGTCACCATGGCAGATGTGCACCTGGACGGCAGCGACGAGCATGATTTCGTCGTCCAGAATTGGCATCCGGAGACCCTGGAGCCGATCACAACCCGCGAGGCCAGCATGTCGAGCTGGCTGGTGCGCTTCCACATCGATCTCAAGTGGCCGTCAGCCTTAGGCGGCAGCCAGGTCGGCCGGTTCATCGTGGGCCTGGCGGGCATCCTGCTGTTGCTGGCAATCCTGACGGGCATTGTGGCCCACACCAAGCTGACAAAAGAGACGTTCACACTTCGACTGGACCGGTCTGTGCGCTTGAAATGGCAGGACAGCCACAAGGTGATCGGACTTTGGGGCACACCGTTCCACGTCATGATCGGCTTCACCGGCGCCGTGCTCGGCATCGTCACACTGCTGGCGCCCGTGGTGGCTGTACTGGCCTTCCAGGGCGACATCCAGGCCCTGTTTGCCGCTGTGCAGGGTGAGCAAATTGAGGCAGCGGGCGTGCCCGCAGAGATGATTTCCATCGATACGATTGGCGCCATGGTGCATCCCGAAGCCGGCAATTTGCCTGCGCGGATCAACATTCAGCATTACGGCGATGCCAATGCGGTCTACCAGGTTTACTGGCCGGCGACAGAGAAGCTGACGACCTATCACGGCATGAAAATGAGCGGTGTAACCGGCGAAATGCTCGCCATGACCTCGCTCGAATCCGGCAGCTCGGGTGCGGCCCGGGTCAGCGCCGCCGTTGGGCCGCTCCACTTTGGCACCTTTGGCGGCGTCGCCCTGAAATACCTCTGGTTCTTCCTCGGCTTGTCCCTTTCGGTGATCACCGCTCTGGGCACGATGATGTGGATCGAGCGCCGCCAGCACGGCAATGAGGGCCAGCGCAGCGACCGGTTTTACAATGGACTATCAAGGCTCAATGTGGGCATCTGCACCGGCCTTGCGGTCGCAACTGCCGGCTTGTTCGTCCACAATCTCATTTTCTGGGGCGATGAGGCGGGCCGGGGAATTGCAATTGCCTGGGCCTATTTCGGCGTCTGGGCCGCGGCGATTGCCTACGCCTTCCTGCGGCCCGGCGCCTATATGGCTAACCGCGAACTCATTGCCATGACGGGCGCGCTGTTGATGGTCGCGGCTGTGCTCAACCAGCTCATGACCGAGCTGCCCAATGGCGGGATCGGCAGCCACACAGCGACGCTTGTGATCGACCTCACCCTTATCGTTTTTGGCGTCATAGCCCTGGTCATTGCCAAGGCCCTGCCTGCAGAGCGGCCGGTGAAGACCAAGCGCAAGGCCCGCGCTCCGCGGCGCGAGGCCGACGTGGCCGCAACCGTACCTGCCGAATAGACACGTCCGAGGCGCGCGCCGCATTGAACGCCGGCTGACCGGCGCCGCGGGCTACAGCCCAAGAACGCGCTTGGCGATGATCGATTTCTGAATCTCGTTCGTGCCGCCATAAATGCTCTGGGCGCGGCCGCCGAGATAGGCCGAGACGGCCGGCGGCGCATAGGCGGTCTCGGCTGCGCCATTCGCCTCGCCGCGCACACTGTCCGGCGTTGCCATAAGGGCGGCGCGCCCGCCTGCCTCCAGCATCAGTTCGGTGATCTGCTGGTGCGTTTCCGTGGCGAGGATCTTGACGATCGAGGCCTCATTGCCAGGCGATCCACCATTGCTGACAGCGGACAGGATGCGCATCACCTGCATTTCGAGCCCATCCACAGCGATATCGGCCGCAGCCAGCTTGTGGGCAAACGCGCCATCATCGATCAGCCGGCGATTGCCGCGCGCGCCAGCCGCTATGGCGAGTGTGCGCACATCGGCCAGCATTTTCCGCTTGCCGCCAATGCGGGCATAGGAGGTGCGCTCATGGCCGAGCAGGTATTGGCTATACCGCCACCCCTCCCCTTCCTCGCCGATGCGGTAGGCGGCGGGCACGCGCACATTTTCGAAATGGACCTGGTTGAGGACATGCTTGCCATCAATGGTGACGATGGGGGTCAGCGCCACGCCGGGCCGGTCCATTTCGCAGCAAATGAAGGTGATCCCATCCTGCTTTCGGCCCGATCCATCGGTGCGCGTGAGGAGGAAGATCCAGTCGGCATGCTGGGCCGCGCTGGTCCAGATCTTGGTGCCATTGAGCACGTAGTCATCGCCGTCGCGCACCGCTGAGAAGGTGAGGCTGGCCAGGTCAGAGCCAGCATTGGGCTCACTATAGCCCTGGGCCCAGCCCTCGCGGCCGGAGCGGATGCCGCCCAACCATTTCTCCTGCTGGTCTTGCGAGCCAAACGTGTAGATCACCGGCCCCACATAGATCACGCCCATGGGCGTCACCGTCGGCGCGCCGGCGCGCTCCAGCTCCTGATCAAAGATGTACTGCTCTTCCAAGGACCAGCCCGGACCGCCATGTTCAGCGGGCCAGGCCGAAGCCAGCCAGCCGCGCTCGCCGAGCGCCATTTCAGCGCGGCGCACATCGGCCGTGGTGAGCGACTGGTTCTGGGCGACCTTGGCGAGGATATCGGCCGGGTACTCATTTTCGAAGAAGCGACGTACTTCCGCGCGAAAGCCCTCCAGGGCCGGGTCGAATTTCATGTCCAAGGGGCGTCTCCCGCTTTATAGGTCTGCATGCCATTTATAGTGTTGCCACCGACCAAACCACACTCGGAGCATTTGACCATGGGGCATTCTTGGCGCTGGCTTGCCCGGCTGCCCGCCATCACGCTCGCCCTCATGGGTCTCGCCATGGCAAGCGGGCCAGCCGCAAGTGAGGCGGCCGGCGGAGAGATTGAGGCGATTGCCCAGGCCTTGTTTGAGGACACCGAAGCGCCTGCCATTGGACTTCTTGTGATGGACAGCGGCGAGGTCATCGCTGAAATGGCCCTCGGTGAGCGGGCGCTCGGCTCTGGGGTCGCGGTGCAGCCCGGCGACCTGTGGCATGTCGGGTCAATTACCAAATCGATGACGGCAACCCTGGTGGCCCGCCTCGCCGAAGATGGCGCGCTCTCCTGGGACCTGACGATTGGCGAGGCGCTCGGCGGCCGGATCGACGCCATCGACCCGGCCTTCCAGGATGTCACCTTCGCTGAATTGCTCACCCACACATCCGGGCTTGCGCCCAACATCGGCATGGTCAGGTTTCTGCAGTTTGAGCGCACCTCCCCCGACGCACGCCAGGAGCGGCTGGACTACGCCGCCGAAATGCTGACCCGCGGCCCGGCCGGAACGCCGCGCGAGACGTTTGCCTACTCGAACGCTGGCTACATCGTCGCTGGCGCCATGGTCGAGACGGTGATGGGCGCGCGGTGGGAGGAGCTGGTGACGGCCCACGTCTTCACGCCGCTTGGCATCACCAGCGCCGGGTTTGGCGCCCAAGGATCGCCCGAGACGGTCGACCAACCCCGCGGCCATAAACCGGTCTTTCTCGGCTTTGGCCGCACGCCTGTCGTGCCGGGCGGCGGCGCCGACAATCCAGAGGTGCTGGGTCCAGCGGGGCGGGTGCATATGCGCCTTGAGGACCTTGCGACCTATGCCAACGCCCATCTGACCGGCCAAACCCCGGACGGGGCGGCCTTTCTGAGCGAGGAAAGCCTGCGGCGCCTGCATACGCCCCGCCAGGAGCGCTACGCCATGGGCTGGGTGGTGCAAGAGGGCGGCGCGCGGCCGGGCCTTCTTTGGCACAATGGCTCCAACACCACCAATTATGCAGAGGTTTATGCCGACCCGGGCTCTGGCCTGGTCATCGCCATGGCCGCCAACGACCATGACGCCCGCGGCCTCGGCATCGCCTTCCGGGCATCGGCGCGCCGCCTGTTTGCCGCTCTGGGCGATTGACCCGGACCCGGGCGCCGCTACCCTCCCACTCATCAACCATCACAAAGGGCCGGGGCATGCAGGTTTGGTTCAAGATCGACCTCTGGAAACGCGTGATCGCGTTTCTCTTTCTCGGCCTCGCCGTGGGGCTTGGGCTGCGCTACGCCATGGGGCCAGAGGCCGGCGGCGCCTGGGTCACCGCCTACATTTATCCCATCGGCCAAGCCTTCGTGGCCCTGATCCGCATGCTGATTGTGCCGCTGATTTTCACCACGCTTACGGCCGGCGTGATCGCCATGGGCGACCCCAAGCGCCTGGGCAGCCTCGGCGGGCGGGCCCTCGCGCTTTATTTCGGCACCACAGCGGTGGCTGTCAGCCTCGGCCTGGTGATCGGATCGCTGCTGCGCCCGGGTGCCCAACTCAGCGAGGACACCTTTGCGGCGGCCGGCGCCGCCAGCATTTCCGGGGTCACTGACCGGTTGGAGCGCGCAGACAGCGTTTCCCTGGCCGATCGTTTCATTGGCTTCGATCCGGTCGGAGACGTGGGAAGCTTTCTTAGCGCGCCGCTGCTCAATTTCGGCCTGCTCGCCTTTTTGGTCGCGCTCAGCTTCCTGGCGCTGCCGCGCAACCGGAACATGGCGGTCCTGGTGGCGGGTTTGTTCGTGGCCGCGCCCGCCTTTGCTGGGATGAACATCTTGGCGATCATCGCCCTGTCGCTCGCCCTCGGCCTGGCCCTCCTGATTTTCGGGGCATCCGAAAGCGGCCTGGCGCGAACGGTCGAACGGGCGGCCAATGGCGTCATGAAGGTCACCGAATTCGTCATGGAGACGGCGCCGTTCGGTGTGTTCGCGCTCATGGCATGGGTGATGGCAACCCAGGGCCTTGGCGTCTTGTCGGCCCTCGGCCTGCTGGCTGCAGCGCTCTATCTGACGTGCATTCTCCACATCCTCATCACCTATGGCGGCATTGTCGGCGGGTTGCTCGGCCTCGACGTGCGCGCGTTTTACCGCGGCGTGGTCGACGCCCAGGCAGTGGCCTATTCCACGGCCTCATCCTCGGCGACCTTGCCGGTGACCATTGCCTGCGCCGAGGACAATCTCGGCATCAACAAATCGGTTGCAGGCTCGGTTCTCCCCCTGGGCGCGACCATCAATATGGATGGCACCGCGATCTATCTCGGCCTTGTCGCCTTGTTCGCCGCCCAGGCCCTGGGCTTGCCTCTTACGCCGGGCATGTATCTCGCCGTCGCCTTGACCGCGACCCTTTCCTCCATTGGTGCGGCGGGCATTCCATCGGCGGGCCTGCTTTTGGCGACCGTCGTGCTCGAACAGGTCGGCGTGAGTGCAGAGCAGGCCGTGCTCGTGATCGCCTTCATCTTCCCGTTCGATCGCCTGCTCGACATGATGCGCACCCTGACGAATGTCACAGGCGATGCGGCCGTGGCCACGGCGGTCGCCAAATGGGAAGGCGAACTCGACACCGAAGTGTTCATAGCCAAAGATGCCGCCGCCGCGGCCCGCGCCTAGGGGCTCACTCGGCGGGCGCCAGGGCGTCTTGGCCGCGCGAGCGGCCCAGGAGCCGCTGGACGGGTTTCATCGTGATCAGGCGGAAGACGGCTGGGGTGAAGTAGAGCGCCAGAATGGCCGAGCCTGCCACGCCGCCGGCAATGGCAGCGGCCAGCGGCATCCAAAACGCGTCGCCGGCAAGCAGCAGCGGGACAAAGCCGCCCATGGTCGTCAGCGTCGTGGCCACGATGTGGCGTGTGGCATCGACCACCGTCTCCCTCTGGACCAGAACATTGTCGGCCATGCATTCAGGGCTCGCCCGCAGCATCGACAACACCACGATGGAGCCATTGATCGCGATCCCGAGCAGGCCCAGCGAGCCGATGATCGCATTGAAGCCGAGCGGCAGATTGAACAGCCACACCCCGAACATGGCCATGAGCACAGCCAGAAAACCAGTGGTCAGGATGAGCAAGGCCATGCGGAAGGAATTGAACACCAGGGCCACCGCCCCGGACATGACCAGGATCAACGGAATGCCCGTCGCTGCCAGATTGCCCAGGGCATCGCCGCTGTTCTCCGCCTCCCCGCCTGTGTATTCGGAATAGCCCCGCGGCAGCTCGAAACCGCTTTCCGCGAGGCGCTGCTTGAAGTCAGCCAGGACAGGCGCTGCCAGGGTGTAGGGCTCAAGGAAGGCCTGGATGTCATTGACCCTCTGGCCATTTCGGCGGGTGATCACGCCCACATCCGGGTCAAGCGTGAGCTCACCCAAGGCGCTGAGCGGTGTGCCGTTGCCCACGGTCTTGGCGCCCAGATCCTCGGTGCCGGTGCGCCGATTGTCGCCGGCGAAAACAATGACAGGCAGTTCCTCAACGCCCTCAAGCACAGAGCCGGCACGCACCCCCTCCAATTCGGCGTTCAGGGCCTGGGCGATGCCCGTAAGCCGCGTGCCAGCGATGGCCGCCGCGGTCTCATCGGCCTGGAGCGTGATTCGCGGCGTGCCGATTTGCAGGCTGGCGTCGGTGTAAGTCACGCCCGGCGTTTGGGCGAGCACCTGGCGCACTTCATCGCCAATCTGCGACAGGGTGCGCAAATCATCGCCAAGATACAGCAATTGGATCGGCGCCGGAGAGGGCGGGCCCTGCTCAAAGGGCAGGGCGAGGAACATGGCGTCTGGAAATGCCTGGCGCAGTTCGGCCTGTATGCCGGTGATCATATCACGGGTTGCCGACGGCGAACTGGTCTGCACCCATCCGCTGGCAATCCCTTCGACGCCTTCAGTGACATTGATGGTGTTGTAGTAGACCCGCGGCGCGCCCTCGCCGATGGTGAGGTTGACCTCCAATATATCCGGCTTGGAGAGCAGCAGATCGGTGGCGGCCTGCACCGTTTCGATGATTTCTTCCGTCGATGCCGAGGGGCCGAGGGCAATCTGCAGCTCAAACTGGTCGCGCTCTGTTTGGGGGAAGAATTGGCTCGGCAGGCTGCCGGCCACGATGAGCCCAAGGACGGCCGGGGCCAGGCCAAGGGCAATGCCCAGCGGCGGAAAGCGCAGCACAGCGCCGATCGAATAGCGGTAGCCATCGCTGATGACGTCTACGGCGATGCCATCGCGCCACCATCGCCGCTTGCGGTCTGCGGCGCCCTCTCCGGCCCGCTTGCGATCGAACCAGCCCGACAGGGCCGGAATAATCGTCATCGATATGCCGAAGGAAGAGACCACCGCAAAGATCACCGACACGCCGATCATGCCGACAAACTCCCCGGCAGACCCGGGCAGCAGGGCAATCGGCGCAAACGCCAGCGCCGTGGTCAGCGTGGAGGCGAACAGCGGCCCAGCCAAATGTGAGAGCGAATGGTCAATCGCCTCGGCCCGGCCAAGCCCCTTGCCTCGGTTCTGGTCAAACTCATCGACCACCACGATCGCATTATCGATCAATAGCCCCAGTGAAATGACCAGCCCCGTCACCGACATTTGGTGCAGCGGAATGGCGAAGATGTTGAACAGGATCAACACCAGCAACATGGTCAGCGGCAGGGCCATGCCGACAATGATCGCCGCGCGCCAGCCCATGCACAGGAACAGAACCAGCGTCACGATCAGCGCCGAGAAGAGGAGATTGGTCGACAGCTCACCAAGCCGGGCATTGGTGTAGTCGCTCTGGTCGAACAACACCTCCACGCGCACGCCCTGGGGCGCGTCGGCAATGAACTCATCGACCATGTCGCGCGCCGTTTGGGCCCAAAGATCCACCCGCTGGCCCGTCTGGATAAATGCGCCCACAAGCACCGTGCGTTGGCCATTGTGGAAGTTCAGCCGCGTCACCGGGTCTTCCAGGCCTTTGCTGACCTCGGCCACATCTCCGACGCGCAAGCTCGTGCCAGCGCCGTCCTGGAGCAGTGGAACGTCGCGTATGCGCGCGATGGATTCAAATGAGCCGCCAATGTCCACGCCGACATTGCTGCCCCCGGTGCGCAGCTCACCGGCCGGCGCCTTGGCGTCGCCCTGGGCAATCAACTGCGCCGCTTGCAGCGTGTCCAAGCCCGCCGCCGCCAGGGCATCGGGGTCCATCGTCACGGTGATCTGCTCGCGCGGCAGACCGTAGATTTCGATTTCCTCGGTGCCGCCGAGGTTCTGGAAGTTATCGCCGAGATCATTGGCAAGCCGAGCCATGATCGCAAGCTCCGGCACGCCGCGGCCCTCCCAAGAAATGCCGACCAACATGGTCGAGGCGCCGATATATTGCCGGTTTACAATCGGCGTGGACGCGCCGGCGGGGAAGCTGGTGCGCGCTTGCTCGACCTGGTTTCGGATCAGCGTCCATGCATCCTCGACTTCGGCCGCCGACAGGTCCTCGCTGATATCGATGCGCACCTGGCTAACCCCGGCGCGCGAGGTGCTGTCGATCCGGTCGATCTCGGGCAACTCCCGAAGCGCGTCTTCCACCGGCTCGGTGATCAGGGTTTCCATGCGCTCGGCGTCTGCGCCTGGCAGGGTCGTCAGCACAAAGCCGTAGCGCTCAATCAGCGTCGGGTCTTCCTGCCGGTCCAACGTGGCCAGGGCGCCCAGGCCGCCCGCCAAGGCGACGAGCAAGACCAGCGCGGTGAGGCGGGGCAGGCGAAAGAAGAGGGTGCGCATCGCTAAATCCCCTAGCGGTTCGGACCGGCGGGCATGCCCGCAAGGGCGCCGCTGGTCGAGCCGCGCAGGGGCGTGACCGGCTGGAGCGGCGTGATCCGCTGGAGGCCGTCGACAATCACCAGGTCTCCGTCTTCAAGCGCGCCGCGCACAAACGCCCGCGGCCCATCTGTATGGACGATTTCCACAAGGCGGCGCCGCACCAAGTGCCCCGCCCCGTCCGGGTCGGCGACATAGACCGACCAGAGCCCCCTGGAGGCTTCGCTCAACGCCGATACCGGCACCCAAAGGCCGCGCTCGCCCACCTCGCGGTTAAGCCCGAGCCTGGCGACGGCTCCTGTGGCGACCGCCGCGTCCGCCGGCAGGTCAAACACGGTGGTCACGGTGCGTTGGCGTGCATTGATAACGCCGGTCTCCGCCCGCAGTATGGCGTCCACCGAGCGGCCATCGACCTCGAGCGTGTAGCGTGCACCGGGCTCTAACAAGGCAGCCGCACCCGCGGGCACGCCGATGCGCGCTTCCAGGCTGGCGGCCTCGACAAGCTCGTAAATGGCCTGTCCGGGGGCGGCAATCACGCCTTCATCGACGTAGCGCTCGGTGACCACACCGGCATAGGGCGCTTTGATTTCGGCAAGATCGATCTGAACGCGCAGCGTGTCTGCCTGGGCCCGGGCCGCGGCCAGCCGCGCATCGGCGGCGCTCGCCTCAGCGGTGGCTTCATCGACAATTTGTTGCGAGACAAAGCCTTCATCGCGCAAATTGCGCTGGCGCTCGACCGTTGTGAGGGCAAGATCGCGGGAGGCGATCACCTCGTTAATGGTGGCTTCGGCGGCGGCCAACTGGGCGCGCAAGCTGCGCGTATCGAGCCTGGCAAGGCGCTCACCTTCGGCGACCCGCTGGCCAACATCGGCGGTCAAGCTGGCAATCCGGCCCCCAGAGGTGAAACCGAGCTGGCTTTCCCGGCGCGGCGTGATCAGGCCGGTATAGCTTTCCTTGAGCTCGAAATCGCCCTGTAGGGCCACTTCAACTACGGCTGCAGAAATCGGCGCCGGCGGGGTGTCTGCAACCTTAGGTCCTTCATCGGACCTAAGGGCAATCGCCGCCAGGAGCAGTCCGGCGACGACGCACGCCAGGACAACCAGAAAGAGACCGCCTTTAAGTGCGGTCGGCTTTTTCTCGCGCGTTTCAAATGCAGTTTCCATCACAATTGGCCTCTCAAGCCTCTCTCTTTCAATTTGTTACGCCTGCGTTGCGCTGGCGGATGTGGCGCTTCGCTCATCGCGTGGACAGCCCGGCCATGATCACATCGGCATGCAGCTCTAGAAACGCGTCACGGCCGATTTCCGGCTCGCCGTTAAGGCCGTTCAAAAAGTGTGGGAGGTGGGCCATGAGGCTGGCGGCGCCGTGGCAACATGCCCAAACCGATTTGGCCAGGGTGATCGGGTCTTTCGCCGCGTCAAACTCACCGAGCGCCTGGCCTTCTCTGACCATGGCGACGAGGTAGTCGAAGGCGCGAAATTTCATGCTTGATTGGTCTGCGTCAGACTGGGGATCGACGACACACGAAAACGCCCCGATATAATGGTGGGGCTGGTGCAGGGCTTCTTCGATATACACCCGCACCGATTGCCGGGCGCGGCACCGGAACGGCTCGGCGCTGTGTCTAACGGCATCCACATGGCCAAGCACACGCTGGAAGAACGCGTCTTGAAGTTCCGCGACAAGTTCTTCCTTGGACTCAAAATACTTATAGATCGCTGCCGGTGAGTAATCGATCTCTTCGGCAAGCCGGCGGATCGAAAGCCGCTCCTCGCCCTGATCGGCGATCATGCGCTCGGCAGCCCTTAGGATCGAGTCTCGGATGCGCCGGCGGCGCCGCTCAGCCGGGCTAAGGTCATCCAGGGAAGACGCGTTGTCGACCATTGAGCCGGTCCTTCTCGTCCGGGCAGTTGGCGCCCGAGCCATAGATATGGAACGTTTTTCAAAAAGTGAACAGTGTTCACTCTTTAGGTTTTGATTTAGGGGCACTTGGGCTGGGCCGCAGGGACAAAACGCCTATTTTTCTTCCCATGGATACGGCCCTCCCCACACCGCCCGCCTTCGATGAAACCCTGACCACCGGCGGCGCCCCAGACGGCGTTGGTGCCTTTCTGGCCCGCCGACGCTCTGCCGGGAAACACACGCTCTCTGATCCTGGCCCGGGCCCCGAGACGCTCGCGGAGATCGCGCGGGTGGCGCTGCGCGTGCCCGACCATCGCAAGGTCGAGCCCTGGCGTTTGATCACCTTCACCGGCGAGGCCCGCACCGCTTTTGGCGACGGTCTGGCAGGCATTGCCGCCCAGTCAGACGCGCTGGGGGTGGCGCCCGAGGCGGCCCGCGGCCTGCCCCTGCGCGCGCCGGCGGTGGTCGCCGTCGTCTCGTCTCCAGACCGCGCGCACAAAACCCCGGTCTGGGAGCAGGAGCTGTCGACGGGGGCGGTGTGTTACAATCTGCTTTTGGCCGCGCGGGCTGCAGGTTTTGGCGCCGTATGGCTCACCGAATGGATCAGCTATAGCGACGCGGTCAACGCCCTGCTCGGCTTGGGCGAGGACGAGCGTTTAGCGGGATACATCTATATTGGCACCGCCACGGCAGACGCGCGCGATCGCCCCCGCCCTGATTTGGCCGCGAAAGTCAGTGCCTTTGCGCCGCCTAGCTAGGCCCTCATACCGGCGCAGCGCTTAGCCCCGCCCGCGATAGGCCGGCACGCCGGTATCGGGCACCCAAAGGCCTTCTGGCGCCGGGCCTGTTTGCCAGAACACATCAATCGGTATGCCGCCGCGCGGATACCAGTAGCCGGCAATGCGAAGCCAGGTCGGCGCAATCAGGGCGACGATCCGCTTGGCCACGTCCAAGGTGCAATCCTCATGGAAGGCGCCGTGATTGCGGTAGGAGGCGAGGAAGAGCTTGAGGCTTTTACTTTCCACGAGCCAGGCATCGGGCGCGCAATCGATCACCAAATGGGCGAAATCCGGCTGGCCTGTGACCGGGCAGATCGAGGTGAATTCGGGCGCGGTGAACCGCGACAGGTAGGCCGTGCCGGGATGGGGGTTGGCGACCCGCTCAAGCTTTGCCTCGCCAGGGCTCTGGGGCAGGCCGGTCTGGGCGCCGAGCTGGTCGAGGCCGGAATAAATCGTCTCATCGCTCATTTCGCGTCGCGCTCCTTATCGATGCCCCGCAGACCCAGGGCGAAGACCAGGGCAAGGCCCGCAGCGCCCGCCGCGACCCAGACCAGCTCATAGCCGCTCACCCATGCGGCGGCGCCTTTGAACGGTGTCGGCAAAAACTCAAACAGCAAGCCTATATAGGCGCTATAGGCCAAAAGGAGCACCAGCCCCTCAGCCCGCGAGAAGCGGCGGCCGGTCACGCCGAACAGGATCATCAGGAACGTGGCCAGGAGCAAGGCGCCGATATGCTCAAGGCCAAGGATAGGCACTTCGGCCACACCTTGCTCGAGCCGAGATTGAAGGCCGGTATCGGGGTCTACCGCCAAAGGCGGGCTAGCCGCTTGTACCTCAGCGAGCATGGAAAAGGGCGTCACCGCTGCCGCTGTGCCAATGATGCCCGATAGGTTGAAAATATTCGATCCGATGACGCTGCCAATGGCGACATCGCTGCGCTGGCGCAGGGCCGCAACGACGGTGGTGGCCAACTCGGGCAAGCTGGTGCCGATCGCCACGAGGGTAAGCCCGATCACGGTTTCGGTCAGGCCCAGCGACCGGGCCAAGATGACCGCGCCCTCCACCAGAAACCGCGCGCCCAGCACCACGCTGGCGATCCCCGCTAGAGCCATCACGGCGCCCAGGACCAGCGAGTTCGGCGCTGCCAGGGTTTCTCCCTCGGCCGTATGCAGCTGCCCGGGCGGGGTATCTCCCCTGCGGTCGAGCACAACAGACAGCGTCAGGTAGGCCGCAAGGAACACCACCAAACCAATGCCCGTGGCCCGCGTGAACAGGTCGAAATAAACCAGCGCGCAAAACACCACAGTGAGCGCCACCATGGCCGAGCAGTCCCGGGCGAGCGCACGCGGATTGGTCACCACCGGATACAACAGCGCAGCCAGGCCCAGCACGAGGAGAATGTTGGCGATGTTGGAGCCCACCACATTGCCCACGGCAATGCCCGTCGCGCCCGTGCCCGTGGCCTGGAGCGTGGTCACCAATTCAGGGATCGAGGTGCCGCAGCCCACCAGGGTCAGCCCAATAATCAGCTCCGACAGGCCTGCGCGCCTGGCCACCGTTACAGACCCGCGCAGCAGCAGCTCGCCGCCAATCGCGAGGCCGATCAGCCCGCCAATGATCAAAACAAAGGTCATGGCCCTCGCTGCTCTGCCTGCGCCTGGCGGGTTATGCCAAGCGCGCCCCCGTTCGCCAACGCAGAATATGAAGTGTGGAAAAGTGGCTTTCACTCGCGCGCCGCGAGTGACACACTGGGTCTGAAAGCGAAGAGGGAGGATCCCCGTGGGGCGAGGATACATTGTGTGCGCCATGGCCGCTGTGTGGTGCGCTTGGACGGCGCTGGGCCAACAACCCGAGCCGGCCGCCGAGGCGCCTATGATCACACCGGACGCGGTTCACCCGGTCTGGCAGGATTTCGAGCCCGCCTTCGAGCCGATCATCTGCCCATTCTACCTGCCGGGAACCTATGACCGAGAGGAGTTCCAATGCGGCTATGTCCTGGTGCCGGAAGACCGCACCCATTCTGGCAGCCGTCTGATCCAGCTCATGGTCATGAAAATCGCCTCCACGTCAGAGACGCCGCCGGGCGGCGCGCTCATGGAGCTCACTGGCGGCCCGGGCGGGCCCTCCCTTGCTGGCTGGCGGGTGATCGTCAATCGCCGGGCGAGCTATGGCGAACTGCGCGCCACCGCCGACCTGATCTATTTCGACCAGCGCGGCACCGGCCATAGCGAAGGCCGGTTCTGCCGCGGCGCGCTCCAGGCCTACCAATTCGGCCTGCCCCCACGCACCGAGGGCCTTGAGGCCTATATGCGCCAGCGCAGGGAATGCCTGGCCGAGGCGCGCCAGCGCGGCGTCTTCGTTGATGGCTACACCACCTGGCAAAACGCCCTCGACGTGCGCGATATTCGCCGCGCCTTGGGCTACGACAGTTGGACGGTTTATGGGGTGTCCTATGGCAGCGAGCTTGGCCAGGCGGTGATGCGCTTCGACAGCGCCGGCACGCGGGCCGCAGTGCTCGACTCCGTCGTGCCCGCCGGTTTCACCACCAGCAACACCCAGCTTTTGCTCGGAAATGGGTTTCGCTCCGCCTTGGACGGGGTGGACGAAATGTGCGCCGCCGACCCCGGCTGCCGCCGCGAATTCCCAGATGGGATGGCGCAGAGATTTGTCGACGCCATCCAGGCGTATGACGAAGACCCGTTGGAGCTCAGCGGCCTCGCCAACATGCGCGCGATCACCGGCAGGCTTTACCTTGATGGTAGCCTGGCCGGCTCAGCGCTGTTCCAGGCGCTCTATGACAAAGCGATTTACGGCGACCTGCCAGCTTTCCTGCGTGTGATGGAGACCCGCGACGAGGCAGCCCTGCGGACCTATGTGAACGAGATCGCCTACCGGATCGACCACGCCTATGGCTATGGCATGGCGCTGACGATCAATTGCCGCGCTGGCTTTCGCGAAACGCCCGGCGCCGCCGCGCCGCCTGGACCGGACGGGCGCGCCCTCGTCGATCTGGTTGGCGCAGCAAGCGTCTTTCAGCGCTGCGGCGATATCTATGACGCCGCGCCCGATCCATCGGTTGCGCCGCTGGTGTCTGACATTCCTACACTGGTGGTGACCGGCGCGGTGGACCCCATCACCCCGCCTTACTACGCCGATGTCCTGATGGAGGGCCTAACCGGCGCCCAGCGGGTCGATTTTCCCAATACCGGCCATGGCGGCCTAAGCTCGAATTGGGAGGCCTGCGGACGCGACCTTTTGATTGCGTTCCTCAAGGCGCCCGATGCCCCGCTGGACGCGCGCTGCGCTGACGAGACGCCGCCGCCGGACTTCCTGGTCGGTTTGCGGGAGACCAAACAGCCGTTCCGCTTTGCCAGGCGCCTCCAATCGGGCACCTACCCGCTCGTCGCAGGCGGCGCCGCCGGAGGCTTGGCCGTGCTGGTGGCTGGCTTCCTTCTGGCGCCGATTGCCCGGCGCGTCGATGGCCGGCCCAGCGGCGACTATGGCCGCGCCCGGCTGCTGGCGAGCCTCGGAGCGTTGGCCAGCCTCGGCGGGATTGCGCTGGGCGTCCAGACGATCCTGTCCACAGGGCTGAACCATTCCGCCAGCCTGGTGATCGGCGTGCCTGGCGGGGTTGCGTGGGCAGGATGGCTCGGCGTTGCCGGGTGCGCGCTCTGCCTGGTCGCCCTGTGGCGGATGGCGGCGCGCTGGCGCAGCGGCCAGGCCCTGGGCACGCGCCTGGCGCTCCTGCTCGCCCCGGTGCTGGCGGCCACAGCGCTCTGGTTTCTCTTCTCAATCGGCGCGGGGCCAGTGTAGCCTGGAGCCAGCCAGGGGAGAGGAGCGAAGACATGAAACCCTTTGAGGGAAAGACCGCCATTGTCACCGGATCGTCGGCGGGCCTTGGCCGGTCCATGGCCCTGAAGCTCGCCGAGGGCGGGGCCGATGTCATCATCAACTACGCCGCCAGCAAGGCCGCTGCAGAAGAAGTGGCCGCCGCCTGCGCAGCCTTTGGCGGCGATGTGCGCTGCGTGCGCGCGGACATGACCGAAGATGCCGGCTGCGCGACCTTGGCTGAGGCGGCCCGCGATTGGGGCCACTTGGATGTCCTCATCAACAATGCCGGCACGACCAAGCGCGTGCCCGACCATTCCGACCTGAAGGGCCTCAGCCGCCAGGATTTCCTCGACCTCACATCCATAAATGTGGCCGCGCCCTTTATCATGGTCCAGGCGTGCGAAGATCTGTTGCGCGCGGCCCACGCAAAGACTGGCCAAGCTGCGGCGGTGTTGAACACCTCCTCAATCGCCGGCGTCACCGGTATCGGCTCATCGGTGGCCTATGCTGCCACGAAAGGCGCGCTGAACACGTTGACCCTGTCCCTTGCGCGGGCCCTGGCGCCGGCCATCCGCGTCAACGCTGTCTGCCCTGGCTACATCGACACGCGTTGGTTCTCAGACCACATGCCGGAGGACAAATACCAGGCCCTGCGCGCCAGTGTGGAGGCGCGCACGCCCCTCAAGGCGGCCAGCGGGCCGGACGATATCGCCGACGCGGCCCTCTTCCTGGTCTCGGGCGCGGCGCGCCATGTGACCGGCGAAACCCTGCTTGTAGATGCAGGCACCCATCTCGGCTTTGCCTCGCTCTCCATGCGCTGACCCGCCGGCGGCACGGCTGCACCAAAACCAAGCAAGCGCGCGGTTGCGTGACCATTATTCGGTCACACGCCGGCTCGGTCACACCTGATTAACCGTTTGGATTGCTGCGCCGGCGAAAGCGCGCAGACCGTCTTCGTGGTGGACGGAGAAAAAAAGGAATTACCCCATGCGTCGTTTGTTCAAATCCATGTCACTCGCTCTCGCCTTTGGCGCGGGGCTTGTCGGGGTTGCCCAGGCTGAGGGCGAATTCTCCGGCACACTGACGTTAACCTCCGACTATGTGTTCCGGGGCATCACACAGACCGATGGGGCGCCGACCGTACAGGGCAGCTTCGACTGGGCGTCCGACAGCTTCTATATCGGCACCTGGGCATCCGGCGTGGATTTCGGCGACGGCACGAGCACTGAGATCGACCTCTATGCCGGGTGGACGCCGAGCTATGGCAATTTCGATTTCGATGTCGGCGCCATCTATTACATCTATCCCGACGCGCCCGATGATCCTGAGCAGAACTTCGTCGAAGTCTATGCCGGCGCAGGCACGACCCTGGGCGAAGTGTTGGATGTCGGCGCATCGATCGCCTATTCGCCGGAGTTCTACGCTGAGACGGGCGGGGCCGTTTACTACTCGTTCGCGGCTGGGTTGCCGATTGGCGACACGCCCTTCTCCGTCGATGCCAGCATCGGATACCAGGCCTTCCTGGACGATGATGACTGCCCGGATTGTGACTATGGCGACTATTCCATCGGCGTGACCACAAGCTTTGAAGGCTTCGATTTCGACCTTCGCTTCATCGACACCTATGACCTGGACGGCAATGACGAGAGCGTTGTGATTTCCGTCTCTAGGTCGCTCTAATCGCGCTCGGGGCGGCGTGGCCGGCATTTGGGCGCCGGTAATCGCCCCATCCTCCCGCCCGAACGGTCCGTGCCCTCCACGGACCATACGGGAACCTCAATCACCGTCGCCACATCACTTTGGCGACGGTTTTTTTCTGCCCGGCCCATGGCAAGCAGCCATAGCAATTCCCGCGGGCGAGAACACATAAGTGAGATGGCGAGCGAATTGGCACCCACCGACGTTCTGATCCCAACGGTGACAATCCTGGCCATGGGCGCGGCCGGCGCGTTCCTGTCGCGCGCCGTGCGGGTCAATCCCATCGTTGGATACATTGCGGCGGGCATGCTCATCGGGCCCGGCGCGCTCGACCTGGTGGCAGAAAGCGACCTGACTCACCTGCTGGCAGAACTCGGCGTCGTGTTTCTCTTGTTTGACATCGGAATGCACATCTCGCTGCGCGAAATTCGCGAAAGCAAGCGCGATCTGCTCGGCCTTGCGCCCTCGCACCTGGTGCTCAACGCCCTCGCCTTCACGCTCATCCTCGGGGCCATCGGCGTGGCCTGGCCGGTCGCCATCGCGATCGGAATCTCCCTGGGCGTGTCGTCGACCGCCGTGGTGGCCAGCCTGCTCAACGAGCGCGGGCTGAACTCTTGCCCCCTGGGCCGGTCGAGCACCCATATCCTGGTGTTCCAGGACATCATCGCCATTTTCCTGCTCATCTTCGCCAGCGCCCTTGGCGGCGACCCCGCCTCGGTGCCGATCATCATGGCGCTTGCCGCCGGCCAGGCACTTATCGCCTTTGGCGCGGCGCTCCTGGCTGGCCGGTACCTGGTGGGGCCAGGCCTGCGCCTGTTGGCCGCCACGAAGAACCCCGAGGCCTTCACCGCGGTCACGCTGCTCATGGTGCTCGGCGCAGCCCTTGCGACCTATGCGCTGGGCCTGTCGCTCACCCTGGGCGCGTTTCTGGCAGGCCTTGCCGTGTCGGGCACCGCCTATCGACACCAGGTGCAGACCGAAAGCGGGCCGTTCCGCGGCCTGCTTTTGTCATTCTTCTTCTTGAATGTCGGCATGGTCATCGACATTGGCGTCTTGGTCTCCAATCTGCCCCTTGTGCTCGGCGTGGCGGCGGGACTGTTGGTGATCAAGACCGCCCTTGGCTATCTGGCCGCCCGGCTCAACCAGTGGACCGCACCAGGCGGGACCCAGCTTGCCTTCTTGCTCGCCCAAGGCTCGGAGATGACCCTGGTCGTCATGTCGATTCTCGCCGTGGCTTCGGCCAATCTGGTGGCCGGCGGCGCCGCACCGCTCCTCGACCCGCTGACCGAGACAACGCTTGTGGCCGGCGTGTCAGTGTCCATCGCGCTTGCCCCGTTCTGGGCCGATGCCGGCATGCACTTGTCGCGCAAGCTCGCTGAGCGCATGCGCAAGGCCGCCGAGGCCACCAGCGCCGAGCCCAGCGAGGGATCGGCGCGCCCCGTGATCGTCTTCGGGATGACGCCGCCGGGCCGTCTCGCCGTCGATGCCCTGCGCGATGCCGGCCTGCCCTACATCGCCCTCGACAGCGACCCGGAACGCTTCTTGTCGGCAACAGCAGATGGCTACACGGTGGCGTTTGGCGATGCGGCCAATTTGCGCCTGATCGAAGCCATTGGCGCCAGCCATGCGCGGGCCCTGGTGATTGGACATCCGCGCTACACCGTCTCGGCCCAGATCACGCCGGTCGTCAATGAACGCTTCCCCGAAATGACACGCTTCGTCGCCCTTGAGGAGGCGAGCGACGTGGCCCGGTTCCAGGCTCTCGGCATCCGCAGCTACCAGGTCCTGGCCGATCCTCCAGGCATAGAAATGGTGGCTGATCTCCTGCGCGATCTTGGCCTGTCCGACGAGGCGATCATCGACTGGATGAAAACCGAAGCGGAACGCTTTGACCTCGACGACATGTCCGACGATGTGATCGGCGTCATCGACGAGAATGCCGAAGCGGCCTAGGCCGCGCCAGGGATCGGGGCGAGGTGCATGGCGAATTCTGTGCCCGCACACCGCGCCGCCAGGGGCCCCGAAATCGGCGCACTGTCGATCACCTCGCCGCGATAACGCCCGGCATGTAGGCGCGCCAGGTCGCCCGCGGGCACGGAGAAGGGCGGGCCCTCGGTTTGGGATTGCTCATAGTCAAAGCTGATGACGAGCTGCTGGGCGCCGCGGGCCGTTTCCGCCACATGGCCGGCATACCGAGCGCGCAGCGCGGGAGGCAGGGCGACGGTGGCAGCGCGGTCATACACGGCCTGGACCGGCCCCAGGACCTCGGCCGTGACGTCGAACACGTCGCCCACAAAAATCCGCAGGCGGCCGCCATCCTGGGAGACCAACTCGCCCGCGCCCCGTTCATCGCGCGCCAGGCCCAGCCGCTCGAAAACGGCCTCGACCGCGCCGCGATTAAACTCAGCGCCGACCACGCGGTAGCCCTGCTCCAAGAGCCAATCCAGGTCCACCGCCTTGCCGCAAAGGGGCACATAAACGGTGTCGCCGGCTGACAGGCCAAGCACGCTAAGATGGGCGCTCAGAAATCGGTTGGAGCGGCCCTCGTGGAATGCGGTTTTGCCGTCTCGCCACCGGGCTTGCCAAAACGCTTCTTCCATCGCCCATCTCCAGACCTCGCCAGACCGTGCCACCGGCTCCGGCCAAGGGCAAGAACAGGCGGCCGGCTAGACGAGGCTCTTCAGCGCATCGGTCAGGTCGGTCCGCTCCCAGCTAAACGTGCCATCATCGCCAGGCGGGCGGCCAAAATGGCCATAGGCGGCCGTGGGCGCATAGATCGGCGCCTGGAGGCCGAGCCCTTTGGCGATGCGCGACGGCGTTAGCGGAAACACCTCGCGCAGGGCGTGGGCGATCTTCTCCTCGTCGACCTTGCCGGTGGCGAATGTGTCGACGTAGATCGAAAGGGGCTCGGGATAGCCAATCGCGTAGGAGACCTGGATCTCGCATCGCTCGGCCAGCCCGGCGGCCACGACGTTTTTCGCCAGGTAGCGCGTGGCATAGGCCGCTGACCGATCGACCTTTGAGGGGTCTTTGCCGCTGAATGCCCCGCCGCCATGGCGCGCTGCGCCGCCATAGGTGTCGACGATGATCTTGCGGCCCGTCAGGCCTGCATCGCCATCGGGCCCGCCAATGACAAACCGGCCGGTGGGATTGATGAAAAACTTGTCTTCGGGCGGAAACCAGCCGTTCGGAAGCACGGACGCAACAATCGGCCGAATCAACTCGCGCAGGGTGTCCTGGCCCACATCGGCCTTGTGCTGGGTCGACACCACGACCGCGTTCACGCCGACGGGTTTGCCCGCCTCATATTGCAGGGTCACCTGGCTTTTCGCGTCCGGCTCGAATTCCGGGCGTTCGCCGGACCGCCGAAGCTGGGCCATGCGCGACAGAATCTGGTGGCTGTAGACCAGTGTGGCGGGCATCAGCTCTGGCGTTTCATTGGTTGCGTAGCCGAACATGATGCCCTGGTCGCCGGCGCCTTCCTCTTTGAACAGCCCCTCGCCGGCCTCCACACCCTGGGCGATCTCGGCCGATTGGCCGTGGACATGGCAGGCCACGTCCATCGTCTTCCAATGGAAGCCGTCCTGTTCATACCCGATCCGTTTGACCACTTCCCGGGCGGCCTGGACCATTTCATCCTCGGTGACGACGGCGCCATTATTGGTGCGTACTTCACCGGCCAGGACGACGCGATTGGTGGTGGTCAAGGTCTCGACAGCGACCTTGGCGGTCGGGTCGCGCGACAAGAAGAGGTCTACAATCGCATCGGAGACCTGGTCAGCCACCTTGTCCGGGTGGCCTTCCGACACGCTTTCGCTGGTGAATTCATAGGCGGTTTTCATGGGCGGTCTTTCGCTGGAGACTGGGGCCATTGGCGCGCAGCAGCGCCGGCCCGCACGGGCAGGCGAACCCTCAGCTAGTAGCGATAGTGTTCTGGCTTGAACGGCCCGTCTTCGCCAACGCCAATATAGGCGGCTTGGTCATCGGTCAGGTCGGTCAGGTGCACGCCGAGCTTTTCCAGGTGCAGCATGGCGACCTTCTCGTCCAAGTGTTTGGGCAGGGTGTAGACCTTGTTTTCATACTCGTCGCCGTTTTGCCAAAGCTCCATCTGCGCCAGCACCTGATTGGTGAAGGAAGCCGACATGACGAAGGAGGGGTGGCCCGTGGCGTTGCCAAGATTCACAAGGCGGCCTTCCGACAAGAGCAGGATGCGCTTGCCATCGGGAAAGGTGATCATGTCGACCTGGGGCTTGATGTTGGTCCACTCGAAATTCTTCAGGCCCTCGACCTGAATTTCATTGTCGAAATGGCCGATATTGCAGACGATCGCCATGTCTTTCATCGCCCGCATATGGTCGACGGTGATGATGTCCTTATTGCCTGTGGCGGTGACGAAAATGTCGAACTGGGGCGCTGCTTCATCCATGGTTTTCACAGCGAAGCCGTCCATCGCCGCTTGCAAGGCGCAAATCGGATCGACTTCGGCAACGGCCACCCGCGCGCCCGAGCCCGCCAGCGACGCTGCCGAGCCCTTGCCGACATCGCCGTAGCCGGCCACGAAGGCGGTCTTGCCCGCCATCATCACATCGGTGCCGCGCCGGATCGCGTCGACCAGGCTCTCCTTACAGCCATATTTGTTGTCGAACTTCGACTTGGTGACGCTGTCATTCACATTGATGGCGGGGAAGGCGAGCTCGCCCTTTTTCTCCATCTGGTAAAGGCGCAGGACGCCCGTGGTGGTCTCTTCCGAGACGCCCTTGATGCCGGCCTTGGTTTTGGCGAACCAGCCCGGACTTTGCGCCATGCGCGTCTTGATCTGCTTGAACAGCTCGACTTCTTCCTCGCTCCCCGGATTGTCGAGCACCGAGGGATCGGCCTCGGCCTTTTCGCCGAGCACGAGATACAAGGTCGCGTCGCCGCCATCATCGAGGATCAGATTGGGCGCCCACCCGTCGGGGCCGTCGAAGATCTTGTCGGCAAACTGCCAATATTCCTCCAGCGTCTCGCCCTTATGGGCAAACACCGGCGTGCCGGCAGCGGCGATGGCGGCGGCGGCATGGTCCTGGGTCGAATAGATGTTACAGCTCGCCCACCGAACCTCTGCGCCTAGGGCCTCCAGGGTCTGGATCAGCACAGCGGTCTGGATCGTCATGTGCAGCGAGCCGGCGATGCGGGCGCCCTTCAACGGCAGCTCAGCGCCAAACTCTTCGCGCGCCGCCATAAGCCCTGGCATCTCGGTTTCCGCGATGGCGATCTCCTTGCGACCGAACTCGGCCAAGGAGAGATCCGCAACGGCGTGATCCACCATATCAACATTCCTTTATATCGTTAATTGTCTTTCCCGCGGCCTAGCAGAAGGAAACTGGGGTGGGAAGAGGCCGGGTGCGCTTTGCGCGCGTAGCCGCAGATTTCTCCTCCAGCCGCAGGGAGAAAACGGCGCAAGGCCAACCGGCGAAGATGCAGCCGAGGCCCCAGGCGATCACCGCCCGGGCGGCTTCGGGCGGCCCGGCTTCTCCCCCGCGCTGCGTTCAGTGCTGCCGACGGCCTCGGCCAGGGAGGCGGTTGCGCTGCCGGGCCGTTTGGGTCGGGGCTGGCTATCGGCCGGCGCCCAGCCCGACAGCCACACCACGACAAACGAGGCCCGGATGCGGCCGTCGGGATCGGAGAAATCGGCCGCGTAATGGGCGGCGGCCCGCTCAAGGATGCGCCGCGACAGGGGGTGCCCGCCGGCTGCAAACGCAGCCTGCTCGCCCATGCCGCGCAGGTCCTGCAGCAGATTGAACATAGTGTCGTAGCGCACCGTCAGCGTTTCGGTGTCGGCCACAGGCAAGGCGAAGCCGGCCCGCTGGAGCAGGCCTGCAGCGTCCTGCAAACCCGGCAGCGGCGACACGCGCGGCGCCGCGCCGCCCGTCAGCTCTGTCTCGGCCCGCAGGAGACACTCGCGCAGCTCCGACAGGGTGCCCGCGCCAAACAGGGCGCCCAGGAACAGCCCGTCAGGGCGCAGCGCCCGGTTGATCTGAATCAGGATGCCCGGAAGATCGTTGATCCAGTGCAGCGACAGCCCGCTCGCCACCAAGTCCATGCTTTGGGCCGCCACGGGCAGGGTTTCGCCGTCCCAAACACGCGCTTTCAGGCCGGCCGCGCTGGCCGCCTTGGCCATGGCCGGGGAGAGGTCGAGGCCGGTGAACGCGCCGACCTTGCCCGTCGCGCCCAGGGCCTTCGCCACGCTGCCCAGGTGGCAGCCCAGGTCCAAGCCCGCCTCGAACTGGTGGGAGGTATCGCCAAGCCGTTCGGCCATTTGCCTCGACACAGCGCGCTTGAGAAAGTCATACTCGCCAAACTGGGGCGCGGCGCGGTCTGCAAAGCGGGCACGCCGGGCCATGTCGAACACGATGGGGGGAGCGGGCGACGCCATGACGGGGGATATGGGCCGCTTGGGGGCCGCCGCAAAGCGCTGGGCCCGCGGCGGGATTGAAACGCTTTGGCCGTCGCGCTCGCTGATCACTTCGCGCCGCGGCATCGGCGCCGGCGCCGCCCCGCCCGAGGAATGGACGACGCTCACCTTCATCACCGGCCCGGTGTGCGACCAATGCGGCTTGCCCCAGGAGGTCGACCTTGGCCCGGCGGCCCTGTGCGCAGCTTGCCTCGCCCGCCCGCCGAAATGGTCTGCCGCCCGCGCGGCGCTTGCCTATGACGAGGCCTCCCGGCGCATCGTGCTGGACCTGAAACGCTCGGGCCGGCGCGACGGCCTGGCGACCTTGGCTGGATGGATGGTCCAGGCCGGCGCGCCTTTGCTCGGGCGCAGCGATGTGATCGTGCCCGTGCCGCTGCATTATCGCCGCATCGCCGCGCGGGGCTTCAACCAGGCCGGATGGCTGGCCGCTGCCCTGTCGCGGCGCGCAAAGGTGCCCCTGGGCATTGATGTGCTGCGCCGCGGGCGATCTACGCCGAGCCAAGCCGGCCTCAGCCCCCCGGCGCGGCGGCGTAACGTGGCCGGCGCGTTCAGCCTGCGCCGGGGCAGGGCCGCGCGCATTGCCGGCAAATCGGTGCTTTTGATTGACGATGTCTTGACCACCGGCGCCACAGTGTCTGCCTGTGCGCGCACCCTGCTAAAGGCGGGTGCAGCGCGCGTCGATGTGTTAACCCTTGCGCGCGTTGTGCGGGCCCGCGACGCATCTATATAGCGAAAGAGTCTCCGGGAGGCCCGACGGCAATGGCGAAGGTTACGATCTACACGCGGGCATTCTGCCCCTACTGCACGCGCGCAATTCGCATCTTGACGGAAAAAGGCGCCGACTTTGATGAAATCGACGCCGGCATGGACGCGGCCAAGCGCGAAGAGATGCTGTCCAAGAGCGGCGGCGCGCGCACCTATCCGCAGATTTTCATCGGCGAGGCCCATATTGGCGGCTGCGACGACATGATGGCGCTTGACCGCGCCGGCAGTCTGGACGGGATGCTGGCGAGCTAATGGCGGCGGCGCGATGATCAAATACGCTTTGTCTTGCGGCGATTGCGCCGCCGAGTTCGACGCTTGGTTTGCCTCTTCGTCTGCCTATGACGACCAGAAAGCCAAGGGCCTGGTCCAATGCGCGGCGTGCAGCTCAACCCAGGTCAGCAAACAGATCATGGCGCCTGCCGTATCGGGCACAAAGCGCCCCAAGGCAGACAGCCCAGAGGCCGCTGCGCGCCAATTTTTCGCCAAGGCACGGGCCCATGTGGCCAGCACGTTTGATTATGTCGGCGACCGGTTTGCCGACGAGGCCCGCGCAATCCACTACGGCGAAGCCAAGGAGCGCCCGATCTGGGGCGCGACGACGCCAGGCGAAGCCAAGGCGTTGCAGGATGAAGGCGTGCCGTCGGCGCCGCTGCCGAAACCCATGGTTCCAGACATCCCGCCCAAGGCCGACGAGCCGGTGAACTAGCCGGCGCGCCTTTTGCACGTCGCCCCCAAGGACGGCCCGCGCTGCGCGGCGCTGTCATCTTGACCGCCGCGGCGCTTTTGGCGAGATGCGCAGGTACACGACTGGGAGACCGGATATGGCAGCTTCTGATTATTCCCGCGGGTCCATGGAGATCGGCGACCAGGAAAACACGTGGAAGGGCTTCGTCACAGCCTCGGTCTGGGGCTCGGCGATCATCCTGTCGATTGTCGGTTATGCCACCCTGACCCTGGCCATCGGGATGAACTGGATCGTGGCCCTCGTGCTGTGTGCTGGCGCGGCCATTGTTGGCGGGCTGTTTTTCGGCCTAGGCGCGACGTGGATGCTGGCTGTGATCGGGCTGACGGCGCTTGCGGTTTTTATCCAGGTGGTCGTCTCGATCGCCGGCGCCCTTATCGGCTAGGGCGGCGCAGTCGCCGCGCTAGTCCTCATCGGCGCAGCTTTTACACCGGTCGACGGTCGGGTCTTCGCACAGGCGTTCTATCTCGATTTGGCCGTGGCAGGCGCCGCAATAGCCAAATTCGCCCGTTTCCAGCCGCTCCAAAGCCTCTTCAATCGCCTCAAGGTCCAATGGCGTGTGGCGCGGCGCTGGAGCCGGCGCCCGGGCCACCCTGCGGCCGGGCATATGGGGTGTAGGGCCTAAGTCATAATTCACCATAAGATGCTGCGCGCCGATTAGGGGTTTGGCAAGGGCTTGATTGTGTTCTAGGCCGATCTTTATCGTTTTACGGGAAAACCCGCCCGAGGAGCGCCGCTTTGACCCCATCGCCTCTGATCATAAGCCAGGCGACCAAGCGATTTGGGTATTTCACCGCCGTCGATGCGCTGAGCTTTGAGGTGCCCGAGGGGTCGATTGTTGGCTTTCTCGGCCCCAACGGCGCGGGCAAATCCACCAGCCTGCGCATGGCGCTGGGCATCATGACGCCCGACGAGGGCGCGGTGTCGCTGTTCGGCGCGCCGCCGCGGCTGGAGGCGCTGCGCCATGTGGGCTTCCTGCCCGAGGAGCGCGGCCTTTATAAAAAGATGAGCGCGCGGGACACGATTGCCTATTTCGCCCGCCTGAAGGGCATGCCGGCCAGCGACGCCCGGGCGCGCGCCGATGAATTGCTCAGCGCCATGGGCCTGGGCGAGTTTGCCCGCTCAAAAGTGTCTAAACTCTCCAAGGGCATGGCCCAGAAGGTCCAGATTCTTTCGACCCTGGCCCACAGGCCGCGCTTTCTGATCCTCGATGAGCCCTTTTCCGGCCTCGACCCGGTCAACCAACAGGCGCTTGAGGCGATCATCCGCGAGGAGAATGCGCGCGGGGCAACGATCCTGTTCTCGACCCATGTCATGGAGCATGCCGAGCGCCTGTGCCAATCCATCGTGATGATGGCCAAGGGCCGCAAGGTCTTCGACGGCACATTGGAAGAGGCCTTCGACGCCCTCGGCCGGCGCGCCAAGATCGCGGTGGACGGAGCGTTCGACCTGGCCGCCGCCCTCTCCCAGACAGGCTTCCAAGTCAGCCAAGAGCCGCAAACCGCCGATCGCGGCGATGAGGCCCATTGGTGGACGGTGACCCTGCCCGACGGGCGCAGCGCGCAAAACGCCCTGCGCGCAGCCATTGATGCCGGCGCGCCGATTTCCGGTTTCCAACAGGAAGACGCCCGCCTGCGCGATGTCTTCATCGCCTTGGCCGACGGCGCGCCCGGCCGCGCGCCGGCCGCGCCGCAAAAAGAGGCGGTCTAGCCATGCTGCGTTCGATCTACCTCGTCGCTCGGCGCGACTATCTTGGATATGTCACCGCCTGGGGCTTTTGGCTCGGCCTGCTCATCACACCGATCCTGTTTGCCATCGGCATCACGCTGCCCTCATTCGCCGCCTCCCAGGCGCCGACGCGCTATTTCACCGTGATCGATACCAATGGCGCGTTCGAGCGCGCGGTGGAGCGCGAAATGGACCGGCGCGTGGCCGCCAATGCCCGGGACATGATCACGGCCACCGGCTTCCTTGTCGGCCAGGAGGAGACCGACGCCGCGCTTGAGCGCTATGACGCGGCCATCGAAGCGGGCCAGGCGCCGGGCGAGGCCCTGGCCGCCGCCTCGCCGCAACTGGCCGAACTCGACGTGCCCACCGGGACCTACCGCATCGTGCCCCCGCCCGCCCGCGACCTGGAGGGCCTGCGCCCATTTCTCACCGGCGCGGAGAAGATCGAGACCGAAGACGGACCACAAGAGCTGTTCGGCGCGCTTATCTTTACCGGCGACGAAATCGAGTATTGGAGCGAAAGCGCCAGCCTGTCGGGCATCACCTCGATTGCCCGCCGCGCCGCCTCGGCCATGGCCCGCGACGAAGTGTTCAGCGAGGCCAATGTCGACCCAGGCATCCTTGACGAGATTGATGCGCGCCGGCCAGCCATTACCGAAAAGCTGCTGCGAGAGGACGTCTCCCAAAGCGCGGAAAAGACGTTTGCCGACCAGGCGCCCCAATTCGTCGCCGTGGGCATGACCTTCATGCTCTGGACCCTGATCTTTTCGGTGGTGAATTACCTGCTCATGGGCACGATTGAAGAGCGCTCGAACAAGATTTTCGACACGCTGCTCACCTCGATCAAGCTGCCCCATCTGCTGGCGGGAAAGCTCATTGCCGTCCTGGCGGTGTCCTTGACACTGATGTCGGTCTGGTCCCTGGGCGGCACGGCGATCACCCTGGCCGGCGTCTCGGCCATGCCGCCTGAGGTGCGCGATATGATCGGGGCCGGCGTTGGCGCGGTGCTCGACCCGGCCCTGCTGATCCCCGCCCTGGTCAGCTTCCTGCTCGGCTACCTCATGTATGGGTCTGTGTTTCTCGCCCTCGGCTCGCTGTGCGATACGATCCAGGAGGCCCAGACCCTGATGACACCGCTGATCATCTTGATGATGGTGCCGCTGTTCATGGTCACGATTGCGATCACCGATCTGGAGAGCCCCGTTATTGGCCTGATGGCCTGGGTGCCGATCTTCACGCCGTTCTTGCTGATCCTGCGGATGCCGACGGATCCGCCGCTTTGGGAGGTCGCCGCCCAGCTTTGCCTGATGACCCTGGCGACCTTCGCCATACTCTGGCTGGCCGCCCGGGTGTACCGCGCCGGCGCCGTCCATGGGGCCGGCGTCAACGACGCCCTCGGCTTCCTCAAGCGGCGCGTGGGCCTCGGCCGGGCTTGACGCCTGGCCCATTCGTCGCGACTTATGAAAGCGTTTCGAATGTTGAGTATCATTACCCGGCTCAGCCCCAAGGAGCGCCATCCTGATCGCCGGAGCTTGGAGAACTGATCTGAGGCCAGCGCGAGATCGCAGAAGACCTAGATCAAATTGAAAACGAACTCAGGGCGCTCGACCCTTAGCACCGGCCAAATTTCCGGTGCGCGCCTAGACCAGGCCTTCGCGTTGGGCGCGTTTGCGGGCGAGCTTGCGGGCCCGTCGTACGGCTTCGGCGCGCTGGCGCGCTTTCTTTTCCGACGGCTTTTCGAAATGGGTGCGCGACTTCATTTCCCGGAAAAGGCCTTCGCGCTGCATCTTCTTTTTGAGCGCCCTTAGGGCCTGCTCAACATTATTATCGCGGACAACAATCTGTACGATGGGGTGTCTCCATTTGGTTCTTCGGCGCGCGCCACCACATGGGTACGGCGCGCGCGGCATCTGTGCAGTGGCGGCGCTATATCATGGAGCCTTGGGCGTGACCACCTCTGCAAGCACTGTTGAAACAACGCCGTCGGCGACCCTTCGTTCCCGCTGGCTGGAGGCGCTTTTGCCCAGCGTGGCCGATCTTGGCTGGACGGAAACCGCAGCCCGCCAGGCAGCGGCCAGCGCCGGCCTGAGCCCAGGCGAACAGGCCTTGGCCGCACCCGGCGGCGTGGACGATCTGATCCAGGCGTTTTTCGACGGCGCTGAGGACGAGGCCCGCGCCGGGCTGGCCGGGGAAGACCTTGACGACCTGCCCATGCATCGCCGCGTCGCCCGCGGCATCCGCGTTTGGCTCGACACGCTAGAGCCCCACCGGGCCGCCGTCGCCCGGGCGAGCGCCAGGGGGTTTTGGCCGACCCGGTCCAGCCATGCCGCCGCCAGGTGCTGGTCGGTGGCAGACATGGTGTGGGAGGCGGCCGGCGACACCGCCGAAGACTATAATCGCTACACGAAACGCGGCCTACTGGCCGCAACGGTGCCGCCCATCGTTTTGTACTGGCAGCGCGGGCCGGAAAGCGATGCACTAGACGAATTCATCGCCCGGCGCCTGAAGACCGCCATGCAAGTCGGCCAGACCGGCGCACGCTTTGCCAAACCCCTGCTTGACCGTTTCCTGTCCGGACGCAGCGCTGGCCCTTCCACGCGTCCTGGCCCTCAGCCGCGGCCAGAGCCGGCCGGCGAGTAAGCCAGGCTGATAAACCGCCCGGCGCCTGCGCCGCGCTCATCGCGCACCTGCCAGTCCGGCGGCGCCTTGAACGCCTCGTCGGCGCCCACCTCCACCACGGCCGCCGCGCCGGGGGTAAGCCATGCCCCGGCGCCGAGGCCCGTAAGCGCCGGCGCCGCCAGCCCCTGGCCATAGGGCGGGTCGAGGAAAACAAGGTCGAAACCGGCGCCCAATCCGGCAGGCCGCGGCCCAAGGGCTGTGGCTGAGCGCCGGTGCAGACGGGTCTCGCCATATAGGCCGAGGGCTTCGATGTTTGACCGGATCGCGCCGCGGGCACCGGGATCGGTCTCAACGAACAGGCAAAACGCTGCACCGCGGGACATGGCCTCTAGGCCCAGCGCGCCCGAGCCGGCAAACAGATCAATAACCCGCGCGCCATCCAGGGCCGGGGCCCAGGGCGCGTGGGCGAGCACGTTGAAAAGGCTCTCGCGGGCCCGGTCGGTGGTCGGCCGCGTGCCCCGCCCCTTCGGCGCTGCGATCGGGCGGCCCTTGAATCGGCCGGCGACAAGTCTCATTGCCTAGGATTAGGCCCAATGCCGAGAGAAAGGAACCGTGATGGCTGGCGCCCCTTCGCCCATGGACCGCGCCCTCGCCCTTGCGCGCGCGGCCGCTGCCGGCGGTGAGGTTCCGGTCGGCGCCGTTGTCGTCAACCCGGGCTCTGGCGAGATTGTCGGCGAAGGCGCCAATGCGCCAATCTCTGAGGTCGACCCCACCGCCCATGCCGAGATTTGCGCCCTGAGAGCCGCCGCAGCCGCCACGGGAAATTACCGCCTTACAGGCCTGGACCTCTATGTCACGCTGGAGCCCTGCGCGATGTGCGCCGGCGCGATCAGCCTGGCGCGCGTGCGCCGGCTCGTCTTTGCCGCCACCGATGCCAAGGGCGGCGCCGTGCTCCACGGGCCGCGCATCTTCGACCAGCCGACCTGCCATTGGCGCCCGGAAGTCGTGGTCGATACCCAAAGCGCCCCGGCCGCGAGCGCCCTGCTCAAAGCGTTTTTCAAGAGCCGCCGGACCCGCCGAGCGTAAACAGGGTGCCCGATAGGCGCGAGCGCCCGCCGTCCAACACCAAGGTCTCGCCGGTGACGATCGCCACGCGCTCGTCGGACAGGAAGAACGCCGCTTCGGCGATCTCATCGCTGCTGGCGGTGCGGCCCATGGGCGTGCGCCCGGACAGGCCTGAGCCTTCTCGCCGCTCAGCGCGCGGACGCAGGGCGCAGATCGCGTTCACGCGGATCGCATCGGGCGCCAGCTCCAACGCCGCCGAGCGCACCATGGCCTCTGCGGCCCCTTGCAGGACCGTGGCGGTGAATTGGCCCGGCTGGGACAGGTGGGCCGCCAGGGAGAGGATCATGGTGATCGATCCGCGCTGGCGCTTCTGCTCGGCGCGCACCCCGACGGCTTCGTCTTGCTCAAGCACGCGTTCGGCGAAATCGCGCATCGCATCGGCTTGCATCAGCACACCGGCGGCAACCCCCTCGCCAAAGCTCTTGGAGTCAAAGCCCACCAGGGTGTCTGGCTCGGCGATCGGCGGGATCAGGATGAGATGGTCGAGCCGCCCGAATGAGGTCTCGGCGTCGGCAAAGGCGTTATGGACGAGTTCGTCGCGCTCATAATGCCGGGTCTCGACCACATCGGGCAGTTCACCCTGGGCCTTCTCGACCCGGCTCTTCTGGTGGTCAGCGACCAGAACATTGTGGCTCGCATCGTGGAAGCGCCGCGCCACGGCCAGGCCGCTTTCGAGCCCCAGGCCCAGGACGATCGTTGTCGGGTGCTCCATTCACCGGCGCCTTTGGTGGGCGCGGGCAGCGGAAAAGCGCAGCGCTGGGCAGCGGTGTGCAGGCCTTTGCATGGTGCCTCCCTCGCGACGCGGCGTGACAGGCTGGCCCTCTGGCCCTGTCAGAGCTCCCTGAGGTGTTGCAGCTCTTCCTTAATTCGAAGTTTCTGGAGTTTAAGGTGTTTGATCGTGGCGGTGTCGGCGGCCGGTCGTTTTTGTTCGGCTTGAATGGTCTCGTCCAGTTGGCGGTGGCGCTGGGACAACTCATCAATCCGGCCTTGAAGCGACATCGGCACACTCCTTTTCTTCCAGTGCAAATTGAACCTTGATCGAAGCATACGCGGCCTGCGGGTGTCACGCCGGGAATCGCGCCAACGCGCCAAAAATGGGCTTGACCTCACCCGGTTTTCCTCCGCCGGTGCCCTAAGCCGGGCCAGCGGCGCCCCGTCTCCCTTGACCGGCCAAGCGCCGCGCTTATGGTCGCGCGTTTCCACCAGGGAGGGGCCTGCGCCCGCCATGGCCAGCCACAGCTCGCATCCCCAGCCCCGCGTTGGCGTCATCATGGGCAGCCAGTCCGATTGGCCGACCCTGGGCGAGGCCTGCGCCGCGCTGGAGGCCCTGGGCGTGCCCTATGAGGCCAAAATCGTCTCGGCCCACCGCACGCCCGACCGGCTGGTCGCCTACGCCAAGGGCGCGGCCGGGCGCGGCCTCCAGGTCATCATCGCCGGGGCGGGCGGGGCGGCCCACCTGCCCGGCATGACCGCGGCCATGACCCAGCTTCCTGTGCTCGGCGTGCCGGTCCAGTCCAAGGCCCTGTCTGGCTTGGACAGCCTCATGTCCATCGTCCAGATGCCCAAGGGCGTGCCCGTGGGCACCCTGGCGATTGGCGCGGCCGGCGCGGTCAACGCCGCGCTTCTGGCCGCCTCCATCCTTGCCCTGCACGACGAGGCCATCGCCGCCAGCCTGGCAGACTACCGCGCCGCCCAAACGGCCGGCGTTGGCGAAGACATCGCCGAGGATGTTCCCGGAACGGATGTTCCCGGGGCAGGCGTCCGCGGGACGGCGCCGCGGCCATGACCCTGCCGCCCGGCGCGACGATTGGTATTCTCGGCGCCGGACAGCTCGGCCGGATGCTGGCGGGCGCGGCGATCCGCCTGGGCTTTCGCGTCCACATCCTGGCCCCGGAGGATGCAGCGCCGGCCCGCGCGACCTGCCATGCCTACACCCGGGCCGATTATGGCGACGCCGGCGCCCTTAGCGCCTTTGCAGCCGCCTGCGACGTGGTCACCGTGGAGTTTGAGAATGTGCCCGTCGCCGCTGTCGAGGCGATTGCCGCGGCCGGCGTGCCCGTGCGCCCCAATGGCCGCGCCCTGGCCGTGGCCCAGGACCGGGCCGAGGAGAAACGCTTCCTGGAGGCGGCCGGCCTTGTATGCGCGCCGTGGCGTCCGGTCGACAGTTTGGCAGACCTGGAAGCCGCCGCGGCCGCCATCGGCCCAAAGGCCATCCTCAAGACCCGGCGCCAAGGCTATGACGGCAAGGGCCAGCGCCGGCTCGATGCAGGCAGCGACCTGGCAGAAGCGTGGCAGGGCCTTTCCGGTGCGCCGGCCATTCTCGAGGCCCATGTGGCGTTCGAAATGGAGATTTCGGTGCTGATAGCCCGTGACGGGGAAGGCGCCCGCATCACCTACACGCCGCCGCAAAATCACCATGCCATGGGCATCTTGCGGCGCTCGCGCGTGCCTGCGCCCCTGCCCGGCGCCGTGGTCGAAGAGGCCAAGGCCCTGGCCGGTCAATTGGCAGACCAGCTTGATTATATTGGCGTGCTGGCCCTGGAGTTTTTCGTGGTGTCTGGCCGGCGCCTGATCGCCAATGAGTTTGCCCCCCGCGTGCACAATTCCGGCCATTGGAGCGTTGAGGCCTGCGAGACCTGCCAGTTTGAAAACCATATTCGCGCCGTGGCCGGCTGGCCCCTGGGCGACCCGGCCCTGCGCTTTCCCGCCGAGATGGAAAATCTGATCGGCGAAGATGCGGAGGCGCCGGTGGCCGATCTGCTCAGCCGCGGGCGGTTGACCTTGTATGGCAAACAGGCCGCGCGGCCGGGGCGCAAAATGGGCCACCTCGTGCGGCGCCTCGCGCCCTGAAACACCGCGCCGGCCGCGCCCCTATCCCGTGGACAAGCCCGCCCCTATCCGACCGGGGTGGGCGCTGGGTTAGTCTTCCGGCCATGGACACGTTAGATCGAGAGAGCCTGGCCTGGAGCTTCGGGTTTGCTGCCCGCAGGCTGGAAGGTGCGCGTGAGCTGGCCGGCCCCCAGGGCC
>JBCDJY010000012.1:0-74096 GCA_038747245.1 Pseudomonadota bacterium
ACGCGGCGCACCAGATCGCGGTGCTTGCGCGCGTTCTCGACATAATGCAGCGCGCTCATCTTGATCACCTGGGCCTGCATGTCCGACACCTCTTTGACCACTTTTCCCGGCGCGCCCATCACCAGGGAATTGTCGGGAATGACTTTGCCTTCAGGGATCAAGGCATGCGCTCCGATGATGACATTGGAGCCGATATGGGCCCGGTTCAAAACCGTGGCGCCGATGCCAATCAGCGAATGGTCGGAAATCGTGCAGCCATGGAGCATGGCCATATGCCCCACCGTGACGCCGGCGCCGATCGTCAAAGGGCAGCCCTCATCGATGTGACACACCGTCCCGTCCTGGAGATTAGACCCTTCGCCGACGCTGATCACGGCCGAATGATCGCCGCGCAGAACGCAATTGTACCAAATGTTGGCCCCGGCTTTCAGCTCGACATTGCCAATAATAGCGGCGCTTTCGGCGACCCAATAATCACCGCTCTCGGGGAGTTGCGGGGTGTAGTCTCCAAAGCTGTATATGCCCAAGGCCGGCCCCTCGTTACGCGTGCGGAATGTGGCGAAATATTTGATTAATGCCGCTATGGTCTCTTCACAAATAGATTCGAGATGGAGGTGCGTTGCGCGCCGAATGCCTCATCGGATGCAAGATCCCCGACCGGCGTTTCAGCCGGATGCAATCGGCCCACCGGGCCGGCCCGGCGGTTTCGACCGCACCACACCCTTTTCGTCGGCCGCTGCGCGGATTTCGCCAGCGGCTTTTTTGTGCCCGTAGCCCAAAGGAGTGTCCCATGGGAAAACGTACCGTCACCAAGCGCATGAAGGCCCAGGCCGCATTCGAAGACAGCTTCTTCGATGCCGGCAAATCGCCTGCTGGCCCCGGCCTTTATGCAATTGATGGCGGATGGCACCCCGACGATACGGGCGGCGGATCGCCCGCTTCGCCGGCGCCAAAGCGCGCCCAGCGCTACCAGAAAACGATCAAGCCGCGCAGCGAAAACCAAGCTGCGCTCCTTCGCGCGCTCGACAGCGAGGCCCTCGTGGCCGCGGTCGGCCCGGCGGGCACCGGCAAGACCTATCTGGCCATTTGCAAGGCGGTCGAGGCGCTCCAGAAGGGCCGGGTCGACCGGATCATTCTCTCGCGGCCCGCGGTCGAGGCCGGCGAACAGATCGGCTTCCTGCCCGGCGCTATGGAGGACAAGCTCGCGCCCTACCTGCGCCCGCTCTACGATGCGCTGTCCGACCGGCTTAGCCCGCAGCAGCTCAAGTATATGATGGCAGAGGGCCTCATTGAGATTGCGCCCATCGGGTTCATGCGGGGGCGGACGCTGAACAATGCCTTCGTGGTCATCGACGAGGCGCAAAACTGCACCTACACGCAGCTGAAGATGCTGCTGACGCGGCTTGGCTGGCACTCGACCATGGTGATTACCGGGGATCCGAACCAGACTGATCTCTTGCCCAATCTGTCCGGCCTGGGCCCGATTGCCGACAAGTTGGAGACCATGGACTCCGTCGCTGTGATCCGCCTGGAAGGCCAGGATGTGGTGCGCCATCCGCTCGTGGCGGAAATGTTGGACACGCTCTAAGCACCGGCCAGAGAAGGCGAAGTCCAGCTTCGCGCTGGAGCCTCATCGTTAGAAAGAAGGCCCCGCACGCCAGGTGTGCAGGGCTTTTCTTTTGGCTGCGCGACCGGCAGGACAGCGGAGGAATGAGACATAGATATTTCCTATACCGAAGCATAATATAATTAATTGGTTCAATGCGTCGACTGTGGTCATCTAAGGCCAGTGAACGCCGCTCAGCGGAATAAAAAAAGAGGAGCCACACATGGACGGATCGGAAATGGGGGGCGGCTGCCCCATGCTTGGGGCGCGACAGCGCCACACCGCTGCAGGCGCCTGGACCAATGGCGACTGGTGGCCCAACCAACTCAATCTGAAGATCCTCCATCAAAGGGCGCCCGCCACCAATCCGATGGGCGAGGCGTTCAACTATGCCGACGCGTTTGAAGCGCTCGACCTGGACGCCGTGAAGGCAGACCTCACCGCACTGATGACCGAAAGCCAGGACTGGTGGCCCGCCGATTTTGGCCATTATGGCGGCCTGTTCATTCGCATGGCCTGGCACTCGGCCGGCACCTACCGGGTCCAGGATGGCCGCGGCGGCGCCACTTCTGGCACGCTGCGCTTTGCGCCGCTCAATTCCTGGCCTGACAATGGCAACCTGGACAAGGCGCGCCGCCTGCTCTGGCCGATCAAGCAAAAATATGGCGAGGCCATCTCCTGGGCCGATCTGATGATCCTGACCGGCAATGTCGCGCTGGAGAGCATGGGCTTTCAGACCTTTGGGTTTGCCGGCGGGCGCGAGGATATGTTCGAACCCGAGGGCGACATTTACTGGGGCCCGGAGACCGAATGGCTCGGCGACACGCGCTACACGGGCAATCGCTACCTCGCCAATCCGCTTGGCGCGGTGCAGATGGGGCTGATCTACGTCAATCCCGAAGGCCCCAATGGCAATCCCGACCCGCTGAAATCGGCCTTCGACATTCGCGACACCTTTGCGCGCATGGCGATGAATGACGAAGAGACCGTCGCCCTGGTTGCCGGCGGTCACACCTTCGGCAAGGCCCATGGCGCCGGCGACGCCGCCCTGGTGGGCCCCGAGCCAGAGGGCGCGCCGCTTGAGCAGATGGGCCTCGGCTGGATCAACAAGCATGGCTCCGGCCGCGGCGGCGACACGATCACCTCCGGCATTGAAGGCGCCTGGACGGCCAATCCGACCCAGTGGGACAATGGCTATTTTGATGTCCTTATGGGCTATGAGTGGGAGCTGACCAAAAGCCCGGCCGGCGCCCACCAATGGACGCCGAAGGCCAGCCAAGGCGCGCCCGAAGCGCCCGCCGCCCATGATCCATCGAGCCGCGAAGCGCTGATGATGACCACGGCCGACATGGCGCTGAAGATGGACCCGGACTACCGCGCCATCTCTGAGCGATTTCATAAACACCCGGACCAATTCGCCGATGCCTTTGCCCGGGCCTGGTTCAAGCTGACCCACCGGGATATGGGCCCCAAGGCCCGATATCTCGGCACGGAGGTGCCGAGCGAGGAGCTGCTGTGGCAGGACCCGGTGCCGCCGGTCGACCATGAGCTTGTTGACGATGCGGACATCGCCCAGCTCAAGGCCGACATCCTCGCCGCGGGCCTTGCGCCGGAAGCCCTGGTGAAGACGGCCTGGGCCTCGGCGACGACTTACCGCGACAGCGACAAGCGCGGCGGGGCAAATGGCGCTCGCCTGCGCCTCAGCCCGGCGCGGGAGTGGGAGGCCAATGAGCCGGAGCTCCTGTCCGGTGTGGTGGCTGCACTGGAAGACATCCAGGCCGCGTTCAACGCCAAGCAAGACGGCGACAAGCGCGTCTCCCTGGCAGACCTGATTGTGCTTGCTGGCTGCGCCGCCGTGGAGCGCGCCGCCGCCGCCGCTGGCCATGACGTCACCGCGCCGTTCACACCGGGCCGCACCGATGCGAGCCAGGACCAGACCGATGCCGACTCCTACGCCGTGCTTGAGCCTGCCGCCGATGGCTTCCGCAATTTCCTCAAGCCAGGGCTTGATCGCCCCGCCGAGGAGTGGCTGGTGGACCGCGCCCAGCAGATGACCCTGTCGGCGCCGGAAATGTCGGTCCTCGTCGCTGGAATGCGCGCGATGAACGCCAATCATAGCGGCGCGCCCCACGGCGTCTTCACCGACCGTCCGGGCGCGTTGACCCCGGATTTCTTCAGCGCCGTCCTCGATATGGGCCTGGAATGGACCCCGCGCTCGGACGACAATGAAGTCTTTGACGGGCGCGACCGCGCCACCGGCCAGGTGAAATGGAGCGGCACACGGGTCGATCTCGTCTTCGGTTCGAACTCCCAATTGCGGGCGATTGCAGAGGTTTACGCAGCGCGCGGGGCCGAGGCGAAGTTTGTCGCTGATTTTGTGGCGGCCTGGGACAAGGCCATGATGCTTGACCGGTTCGAAGTGGCCAAGCGGGCCTAGGACAGGCTTGAGGCCGAGGCGCCAGCACCTGCGTCCGCAAACCCGGTGGGAGCGCGGCGCAGGACGGTGACTTCGCGATCGGCGCGCGGCGCTAAGCGCGGTTGAGATGCGCCGGCTCTGCAAATGCGCCAAGGCACAAATTTGCGCGCCTTCCCGTGGCCACCGGCCGGGGAAGGCGCGTTGCGTTTGAGGCAAGCTGCCCAGCCTGGCGCCAGCGCGCGCGGGCAGCGCCTGGGGCCGGCGTATTTTCAGCGCCCGCGGCGGGTGCAGCCAGTGCGGCGGCCATGCGCGCCGCGCACCGGGTAAGCGCTGCATCCCAAGGCGGGGGTGCGGGGCGCTGCATCCAGTGGACGCGGATCGCGCCCCACCATGTGATGTCGTAGACCATGACGCTGTCTGCGCCGGCCCGGTCCATCTGCCGCTCGAGCAGGCGCACAAAGCCGCGCAGATTCCAGAGAAACACGGGCCAGAACAGCGGCCACACAATCTCGCGCCACCGGGCAAGGGGCGGCACGCGCGGGGCAGAAGGCGGCATCGGCAGGTCCATGGCCGACACCCTACACCCGGCCCTACCCCCGTGGGATAAGTCCGCGCCTATGCCACAGGGCTGACTGCGCTAAACCCGCCGCTGCCACGGGCCTTGGCGCGGGCCGGGGCCAGGTTGATGCGAGGGATAGACAGCGCGAAGACCGCCGGCCCAGGCCGGCCCAGGCCGGTCAAGGCGCCGCGCAGGCCGCATCGCGCAAGTTGGCCACAACTGATGCCATGCGCCGGTTTTCTGCATGGGTGGGCTCCAGGTCCACAGCCGCCAGGAAGGCGCGATTGGCCTGGTTGAACCAACGGCAGGCCGCGGGCGCGTCGCCGCGGGCATTGGCCACCTGGCCCAGCCTGGTCAGGCTGACCGCCACATCCGCCCGAAATTCCAGATTGTCAGGGTCGCGGGCTCCCAGGTCTCGCGCGATCTCAAGGCCCTCTTCATAGGCCGCAAGCACAGACGACGCGTCCCCGGACCGCAGCTGCACATCGGCGATCTTGATCAGGCTCACCCACAAATCACGCCGGTAGCCCAGATTGCCCGGGTCGCGGGCCACCAGGTCTCGCCCTATCTCAAGGCCCTCTTCATAGGCCGCAAGCGCAGACGCCGCGTCCCCGCCCCGCAGCTGCACATCGGCGATCCTCTCTAGGCTCACCGACACATCACGTAGGAGGCCCAGATTGCCAGGGTCACGGGCCACTAAGTCCCGCGCGATCTCAAGGGCCTCTTCATAGGCCGCCAGCGCAGACGCCGCGTCCCCAGACCGCAGCTGTACATCGGCGATCCTTTTCAGGCTCACCGATACGTCCCGCCGGTAGCCCAGATTGCCCGGGTCGCGGGCCACCAGATCTCTCTGTATCGCAAGGCCCTCTTCATAGGCCGCCAGCGCCGCCGCCGCGTTCCCTGATCGCAGCTGCACATCGGCGATCTTGTTCAAACTCACCGATATATCACGCCGGTAGCCCAGATTGCCCGGGTCGCGGGCCGCCAGGTCTCGCCGTATCTCAAGGCCCTTTTCATAGGCCGCAAGCGCGGACGCCGCGTCCCCAGACCGCAGCTGCACATCGGCGATCCTGTCCAGGCTCACCGATACATCTCGCCGGTAGCCCAGATTGCCCGGGTCGCGGGCCACCAGGTCTCGCGCGATCTCAAGGCCCTCTTCATAGGCCGCCAGTGCCGCCGACGCGTCCCCGCCCCGCAGCTGCACATCGGCGATCCTTTCCAGGCTCACCCATACATCACGCCGGTAGCCCAGATTGCCCGGGTCGCGGGCCACCAGGTCTCGCGCGATCTCAAGGGCCTCTTCATAGGCCGCAAGCGCAGACGCCGTTTCGCCCCGGTCTAGGAGCGAATCGCCTTGCTCGTTGAGCGACGCGCTCCGCAGGCGGAGGCGCGCATCATTTCCGTCGCCGAGGCGGTTATAGATCGCATTGGCGCGATTGGCAGCGGCCAGGGAGGCTTCGCCTTGGCCGGTCGCGCGATAGTGGCGGGCGAAGACGAGCTGCATAGCCGCCTCTTCTTCCAGCAGGCGGGGGTCGTCCGGCGCCAGGGCAAAGGCGGTCTCGATCAGGCCGCGGGTCCGGTCCAGGCGCGCGCCGGCTTCGGCGGTGGTCAGGCGCCCGCGCTCCAGATCAGCGATGGTGACCTCCATATCCTCGGCCACGCTTTCGATGATGGAGATGAAGGCGGCCTGCATGCGGGCATTCCGGTCCAGCGCCACATAAAGCGCCGCGCCCGTGGCCACGATGAGGGCGACCGCCCCGGCCAGGGCGCCGACAAGGCCGAAGGTGCGCCGGCGCTGGGCCTCTTCCTCCCGGCGGCGCAGCGTGTCGAAGCCAACGCCGAGCAGGCCGCTCGCGACCTTGAGCACAGCGCCGCGTTTGCCGTCGCCCGCCTCGCGCAGGTCTGCGCCCAGGGGCGCGTCCTCGGGGATGTCTGTGACGGCGCCATCCGGCGTGACCTGGTGGGTCAGCGCAGGGGGAAACGCCTCGGCCGGCGCGCCGCCCGCCAGGACGGGGATGATCTTTTCACTGCGGCCGGTGGCCTTGAAATGGGCAATCTCTGCGTTGACCCAGGGCGAGGCGGCCGACCGCGGCGAGCACAGGACGACAAGATAGGCCGAGGCATCCAGAGCTGCGATAAGCTTGTCATTGAGGTTACCCCCGCCCGATAGCTCCTCCCGGTCGCGGAAGATCGGGCGCAGGCGCCGGGGCAGGCCGGGCGCATCTTTCCTGAGCTTGCGCGGCACGCGGTAGGCTTCCAGCTTGCGGTGGAGCCAGCCGCCGATCTTTCGATCCGCCGAGGCGTAGGACAGGAAGGCAGTGTAGCTGCGCGCGGCCATGGCGTCCCCTCCATCTGGCCGCGCGACCTTAGGGCGCAGGGCCCGCCTAGTCCACGCGCTCGATGAGGATGTCGATGATGTCGGCGCGGCGCTCAAGGCGCTCCAGCTCGGCGCCCAGGGTGGCCGCTTCGATCTCGCGGGTGGTGCGCACCACGGCGCCGGTAGCGTCGGCCGTCAGGATGATGAGGCGCAGGGTGCGCTCGGTCCCATCCAGCACGCCGTCGGCCGCCCATACGGTGAATGCGCCGACCTTATAGACGCCGTAGCCGGCATAATACGCGCCCTTGCCGGCAAGTTTGGCGCCCGAATAGGCCGCCCTGGCCGGCGCGGTGACGATGCAGGCCGGCAGCGCCAGGCATAACAGGCAGGCCAGCAGGCGCGTCATTCGCCCTGGTCGGCCCGCAGGCGCGACGAGAGCAGGCCCTCGAAATAGGCAATCGTCGCCTCCAGGCCCTGGCGGCGCGACACCGCCGGGCGCCAGCCGAGTTTTTCCTCCGCCAGGGTGATGTCCGGCCGGCGCTGTTTCGGGTCATCGCTGGGCAGGGGCTCGAACGTGATGCGCGACGGCCCGCCGACAATGTCGAGCACCTCCTCGGCCAGGGCCTTGATGGTGATCTCATGGGGATTGCCGAGATTGACTGGGCCGGTCACGCCGGCGGGCTGGTCCATCAGCGCCATCAGGCCGGCGACCATATCGTCGACATAGCAGAAGCTGCGCGTCTGCGCCCCGTCGCCATAGAGCGTGATCGCCTCGCCGCGCAGGGCCTGCAGGATGAAATTGGAGACCACCCGCCCATCATTGATATGCATGCGCGGGCCAAAGGTGTTGAAGATGCGCGCGACCTTGATGTCGAGGCCATGCTGGCGGTGGTAATCGAAGAACAGGGTCTCGGCGGCGCGCTTGCCCTCATCATAACAGCTGCGCACGCCGATCGGGTTCACATTGCCCCAATAGGCCTCGGTCTGGGGATGGACATCGGGGTCGCCATACACCTCGGACGTGGACGCCTGGAGGATCGGCGCGCCAAGGCGCTTGGCCAGGCCCAGCATATTGATCGCGCCATGGACCGATGTCTTCAGCGTCTGGACCGGGTCGCGCTGATAGTGGATCGGCGCGGCGGGGCACGCCAGGTGGAAGATCGCGTCGCACTCGACATAGAGCGGGAAGGTCACGTCGTGGCGGATCAGCTCGAAGCTGGGCGTATAGAGCACATGGGCGATGTTGGCTTTCTGGCCGGTGTAGAAATTATCCACACACAGCACCTCATGGCCGCGGGCCAGGAGCGCGTCTGCCAGGTGGGAGCCGAGAAAGCCGGCCCCGCCCGTGACCATGATTCGTTTGAGCGCCTGCGCCATGGGGTTTAGCTCCCACGATGGCCCGCCCGCGGCAAGCCGCATGCCCGCAGCGCGGTGTTTTCCACGGGTTTTTAGCCCCCAGCCCGATTAAACCATTGACCTCTGATTAACCTATAGACCACTATATGTTGTGTTTCGGGGCGAGGCGCACACAGTATGTGGAAGTTTCAGCGCAGCGCCCCATATGTCTAGCTTGGGAAGGGTTGAAAGCATGTCCGCAGAAAACACCGCGATCGCAACAGATCAAACGCAGGCGCGGCGGGGCAAACCCAAACGTTCCGACGGCCCTGAGCTCGCCGTGATCGAGACCCCAAAGGTCACCACAGACGACAGCCGCGATTCGAATCTCACCGAGTTTGGCAAAGTCACCTTGAAAGACCGCTACCTGCTGCCTGGCGAGAGCTTCCAGGACATGTTTGCGCGGGTCGCCACCGCCTTTGCCGACGATCCGGCCCACGCCCAGCGCCTTTATGATTACATGTCCAATCTCTGGTTCATGCCGGCAACGCCGGTTTTGTCCAATGGCGGGGCCAATCGCGGGCTGCCGATTTCCTGTTTCCTCAACCAGGTCGGCGACAGCCTCGATAACATCGTCGAGACGTGGAACGAAAACGTATGGCTTGCCTCCAATGGCGGCGGCATCGGCACCTATTGGGGCAATGTGCGCTCCATCGGCGAGAAAGTTGGCCAGAATGGCCAAACGTCGGGCATCATCCCGTTCATCCGGGTGATGGACAGCCTGACCCTCGCCATCAGCCAGGGCTCCCTGCGCCGCGGGTCTGCGGCCTGTTACCTGGATATCCACCATCCCGAAATCGAGGAATTCCTCGAGATCCGGAAGGCCTCGGGGGACTTCAACCGGAAATCTCTCAACCTGCACCACGGCATCAACATCACCGATGATTTCATGGAAGCCGTGCGCGCCGACGCCGAATATGGCCTACGCTCGCCCAAGACCGGCGAAGTGCTGCGCACGGTGAATGCCCGCAAACTGTGGCAGAAAATCCTGGAGCTGCGCATCCAGACCGGCGAGCCGTACCTGTTGTTCACCGACACGGTGAACAATGCCATGCCGGCACACCAGCGCGAGCTTGGCCTCAAGGTCACGCAATCCAACCTATGCTCAGAGATCACCTTGCCGACAGGCCTGGACAAGGACGGCGCCGACCGCACGGCGGTGTGCTGCCTGTCGTCGCTCAACGCCGAGAAGTTCATGGAGTGGAAGCAGGACGACCGATTCCTGGAAGACATTTTCCGGTTCCTGGACAATGTGCTGACCGATTTCATCGAGCGCGCGCCGAGCGAAATGGCGCGGGCGGTCTATTCCGCCAAGCGCGAGCGCTCCGTCGGGCTCGGCCTGATGGGCTTCCACAGCTTTCTCCAGGCCCAGGGCACGCCCTTGGAATCGGCCGCCGCCAAGGCGTGGAACAACGCCATGTTCAAACACATCCGCAAAGGCGCCGACGCGGCCTCGGTGAAGCTCGCCAAAGAGCGCGGGCCCTGCCAGGATGCGGCCGATGTCGGCATGATGGCGCGCTTCTCCCACAAGCTTGCGGTGGCGCCCACGGCCTCGATCTCCATCATTTGCGGCGGCACATCGGCGGGCATCGAGCCGATCCCCGCCAACATCTACACTCACAAGACGCTGTCGGGCTCTTTCACGGTCAAAAATCCCCAATTGGAGGCCGTGCTGGACGGGAAAGGCGAGAACACCGACGCCGTTTGGACCTCGATTCTGGAGCATGAGGGGTCGGTGCAACACCTGGACTGCCTGGACGAGCACGAAAAAGCGACGTTCCGCACAGCTTTTGAGATCGACCAACGCTGGATCGTGGAATTGGCGGCCGACCGCACGCCATATATTTGCCAGTCACAGTCTCTGAATCTCTTCCTTCCAGGCGACATTTCCAAATGGGACCTGCATATGCTGCACTGGACGGCATGGGAGAAGGGCCTGAAATCACTGTATTATTGCCGATCCAAATCGGTTCAGCGCGCAGCTTTTGCCGGCTCGACCAAGGCCGAGGCGAGCGAGATGGAAACGCCGGAAACCGATTATGAGGAGTGCCTGGCCTGCCAATAAGGCGGGCCCGGCCCGCCGCCTGCGCGGCGCAAGGATCCCCCTTGGGTTAATGCGAGCACGGCTGCCGATGGGCAGCCGTGTTCTGATTTATTGCTTTGATTTCAGGAGATGTCTAAGACACAGTTGCATATATGTTGCAGAGTGGGGCGTTAACGCGTCGGCCGAAATAAGGGAGATGACTCACCCGCTGACTTTATAATACGTTAAATCAAAGGTGGTGCACTTGCGTCTCGCGACCGGGAGTGCAGTGCCGATGTTCCGAATGGGGCCCCTAATGGTGTTTGCGACCTCAACCTTGGCATTGCTGGCCTGCAAAGGCTGCATTGGCACGGCTGTGGATTACCCCCCCGCCAATATGCCCTTGCAGACCCAAGTCGAGACAGTGCCCTTGAGTCAGGGCATGACCTTGGCAACGGATGGGGCCTTTGCCGCTGATTTCAGCGCGGCTGCGCCGGCATCCTCAACCCCGCTTCTGTTGTCGGTTGACCGCTCGGCCCGCGTGACCCTTTCAGCCCAGGCAGATTTTGTTGCGCGCGATGACCAAGCCTCTTCATGGCTCATCAATCCGTCCGCCGGAGAGGGCGATGTATCCTCCTTCCTGGGCCTGACATGGTCGGGCTCTGACGCGGTGCAGACCTTTGAGGGCTCGCGGAACGCCGCCAGGCTGTTGCAGCCCGTGGCGGCCGACCGCTCATTCAACGCTGAATTTGCGCTTGGCGCGCGGCGTGAAGAAACCGGCCTTGCCTTCGATTTCAACCTGATCCCCAGCCTGTCCTATGAAGAAGACGGCGAGTTTGAAAGCCGCCGCGTCGGCGCCGAGATCCGACTGGGCCGTAATTTCGACCAGCGCGGCACGGCCGCCGCCGCCGACAGCTGGTATATCTTCGCAGGCACTGAAGGCGAGGCCTTGGTTTGGGAGGCCGGCGAGTACGGCTTTTCCAATGTGGTCGACGCGATGGCCCTGCGCGATCAAGTCACCGTCGGCGATATGCAGGCGGGCCTGTCCATCCAACGCGGACGCGGTCAGCTCTCGCTCAGCTACATCCGGCGCGAGGTTGAGTGGCGCGACCGCAATGGCGGCGCCAGCATGGATGAAGACTTCGCCGGCGTCAGTTTCACCCTGAAACAGTAGGCTGCCGGGCCGCCCTAAATCACCTAAATGCAGCCTGCGCGACCCGGGATCCGGGCCGCGCCGCTGGCTTGCCTCAAACCGTGTGCAAGGCCTGGTCGAGATCGGCAATAATGTCTGCCGGGTCTTCAATGCCGACCGATAGGCGGACCACATCCGAGCCCGCGCCTGCGGCGGTTTTCTGCGCTTCGGACAATTGGCTGTGGGTGGTCGAGGCCGGGTGGATGATCAGCGAGCGGGTGTCGCCGATATTGGCCAAATGGCTGAACAAGCCCACTGAAGAGACCACGCCGAGGCCGGCGTCATATCCGCCTTTCAGCCCAAAAGTGAACACGGCCCCGCCCTGGCCGCCGGTGTATTTCTGCGCGCGGGCATGGTGGGGGTCGCCCTCGAGCCCGGCATAGCGCACCCACGCCACCTTATCGTGGCCATCGAGATACTGGGCGACCGCGAGGGCATTAGCGCAGTGTTTTTCCATGCGCAGCGGCAGCGTCTCACAACCGGTCATGAACATGAAGGCATTGAACGGCGACAGGGCCGGGCCGAGGTCGCGCAGACTGAAGGCCCGCGCGGCGATGGCGAAGGCCACATTGATGTTGCTGCCCTCGGGCCCCATCGGCAGCGCGCCAAAGGCGTCGCCGAGGACGAGGTCGTTATAAAAGCTCAGGGGCTTGGTCAGGGTTGGGTATTTGTCGGCGTGGGCGGCCCAATCGAACGTGCCGCCATCGACCAGGACGCCGCCAATGGAATTACCGTGGCCGCCGATGAATTTGGTCAGGCTTTCCACCACAATGTGGGCGCCGTGTTCGAGCGGCCGGCAGAGCGCCGGCGAGGCCATGGTGTTGTCGACGATGTAGGGCACACCGTGGCGCCGCGCGACATCGGCGACCGCGCCCATATCCGTCACCAGGCCGCCGGGATTGGCGAGGCTTTCGGTGAAAATGGCGCGCACATCGGGGCCCATGGCGCGCTCAAAACTCTCCGGATCGTCGATATCGGCCCATTCCACACCCCAGCCGAACTTGGCAAACCCGTGGGCGAATTGGTTGAGCGAGCCGCCATAGAGCTGGCGGGCGGCAACGACCTTCGTGCCCGGCTCCATGAGAACGTGCAGGGCGAGCAATTGCGCGGCATGGCCAGAGGCGACGCTGAGGGCCATGGTGCCGCCTTCCAGATCGGCGATGCGCGCTTCCAGGGCGCCATTGGTCGGATTGCCGATCCGGGTATAAATGTCGCCAAACTCCTGCAGGGCAAAGAGTTTTGCTGCATGGTCGGCATCCTTGAACACGAAGGAACTGGTCTGGTGGATCGGCTGGGCGCGCGAGCCGGTGACCGGGTCGGGGGCCGCACCAGCATGGATGGCGCGTGTCGAAAAGCCGGGCATTCAAGGTCTCCATTTAGGGCAAGTCGCAAAGGTTAAGCGTGCCCGGACCTTGCCCGCTCGCGCGGCTGTTGGCGAGTCTTGCGTGACGCCGCTGGAGCTTGAATACTCACCTGCGTGCCCACCGCTGTTGCCGGGCGGCCCAGGAGGAGACTGACCACATGATCGATTTGAGTACCATCCACCACGTGGCCGATATCCCCCGCGCCCAAGCCCGCCTTCGCGGCGATGAAGTCGCCCTATGGTTCGAAGGCCGCGAGACCACCTTTGCGGCGCTGGATGCGCGCTCGAGCCAGGTCGCCAATGGTCTTTTCGCAGCCGGCGCCCAGGCCCACGACCGCATTGGCTACATCGGCAAGAACACCGACAGCTTCTATGAATTGGTGTTCGGCGCCGCCAAAGCGCGCATGGCGCTGACCGGCATAAATTGGCGCCTGGCGGCCCCGGAGCTGCAATTCATCATTTCAGATGCCCGCATCTCGGTGCTGTTCGTGGCCGAGGAGTTTCACCAAGTCATCGCCGAGATCATGAATGATTGTCCCGATCTTCGGATGATTGTCAGCCTCGACCAGGAATGGGGCGCGTGGCCGGCCTATGAGGCCTGGCGCGGGACGCAAAGCGCCGTCGACCCTGGCCACCAGGTGCTCGGCGATGACGACGTCGTCCAACTCTACACATCGGGCACGACGGGCCTGCCCAAGGGCGTCCAGCTCACCGATGCCAATTATATGGCCTTCTTCACCCAGGCCGCAGAGCTGGAATGGTCGAGCTATGGCGCCGGAGAGGCGGTGATGAACGCCATGCCCCAATTCCATGTCGCGGGCGTCAATGTGGGCATTCTCGCCGCGCTCCAGGGCGCGAAAACGGTCATCCTCAAGGAAATTGATCCCAAGACCATCCTCGACCTGGTCGAGCAACAAAAGATCCGCCACGCCTTCTGGGTGCCCGCCGTGATCTTGATGCTGACCCAGCAGCCGGATGTGCGTGAGCGGGACTTTTCCACGCTCCACCAGGTGTTTTACGGCGCCTCGCCGATCGCCGAAGACCTATTGACCACCGCCGTGGACATTATGGACGCACGGTTCACCCAGCTCTACGGCCTCACCGAAACCGTGGGCGCCGGCACATTCCTGCCGCCTGAGGCCCACGACCCGGCCTGGGGCAAGCTGCGCAGCTGCGGCGTGCCCTGGCCAGGCGCGCTCGTGCGCTGCATCGGCGCCGACGGAGAGGAGGTGGCCACCGGCGACGTCGGCGAGATCGTGATCGCCTCCGAATTCGTGATGAAGGGCTATTGGAACCGGCCCGAGGCCACCGAGGACTCGATCCGCGGCGGTTTCTTCCATACCGGCGATGCAGGATACTTCGACGAAGACGGCTTTTTGTACATTTACGACCGGGTCAAAGACATGATCGTGTCGGGCGGTGAAAATGTGTATCCAGCCGAGGTGGAGAATGCGATCTTCGGCCATCCCGGCGTCGCCGATGTGGCGGTGATCGGCGTGCCAGACGAGAAATGGGGCGAGGCCGTCAAGGCGATCATCGTGCCCAAGGCCGGAGAGGCGCCCACACCGGACACGATCATCGATTACGCCAAGGCGCGCATTGCGGGCTACAAGGCCCCGAAATCAGTGGATTTCGTTGAGGCGCTGCCGCGCAATCCGTCTGGCAAAATCCTGCGCAAAGACCTGCGCGAGCCGTATTGGCAGGGCCAGGAGCGCCGTGTCGGCTAGGCTGGAGGGGGCCCTGTTTGCGCCAGGACCGCGTTTCATTACCGGCCAAAAGTAACGCTTGGACAACCCAGTTGCGATAACACGCTGCCTCGACGGGAAACACTTGCGGGGAGCCGGGCCATGTATGACGCTCGAAATTCGACGGGAGACCGCGCTAACCTGGTGTTCGGCGTGGCAACGCTTGTGGTCGTCAGCCTTGCCTTCGCCCTGGCCTGGTTTGCCGGCGGCGCCGTTTCCGGCGATGGCCGCGGCGCCGGAGCCGCTCCGATCAGTTCGTTCTCGCCCGATGACGGCTCTGCGCTGGCCGCGGCATTCACATCGCCCGAGGAGGCCCGCCTGCTGAGCGCCATGGGACGGCTTGACCCGGCCGTATTGGGCGACCTTGAGGCGCGCATTGCCGCCACCGGTGCGCGCGAGGACCACATCGAAATCCTGCGCGAGACGACAGGGCGTCTCCTCATCGACAATGCTGAGCATCTGGCCGGCATTACAGGCTCCGATATCAACGCCATGCTGGACGATGCCGCGCGCACCCTCGGCCAAGTTCGCGCTTCAAATAATGAGCTGTGCATGGGCGCAACCTATGCCAGCTTTGAAAATATGAGCCCGCGCCAGGCCCAGCGCGAGGCAGACCGCTTGATGGCGAAGGTCGGGCTTGGCCCAGAAGATGCCCACCAAATGAGCGTCTCATGGCAGGCAAAATTCGTGGATATGACGGCGCGGGCAAAGCAAAACCCCGTGCGCCACGGCAAGCTGACGCCCCAGGACGAAGCCGCGTTTGAAGGATTGGTGATGGGGTTCATGACCGACCCAACCTTTGTGCGCATGGCCATGTCCAACAATCAGGCTGACGCCCTGGCATCGGTCAATTTCTGCGACATGGGCCTGAAGGTCATCCGCGAGATACGCAAACTGCCTGACGGCACCAAGGCGCGGGCCTGGGCATCTGTCTTCGATATGCCCGAAGTGCGCCAAGCCCTGCGCGATGCTAAGAGCCTCGGCTTCTAGCCGCCGGCTGCGCTTTTTAGGGGGCCGTTGACGCTTTAGGGCTGGGCCGCATCTTGCATCGCCAGGCCACCGGCGCGCAAATGCCGGGGGTCAAGGGTGTCAGGGAGCGAGAGGCGATGGCGACGATTTATCCAGTCATCATGGCGGGCGGATCGGGGACGCGGCTTTGGCCGGTGTCCAGGTCTTCAAAACCCAAGCAATTCCACGCCATGCTCGGCGACGCGTCGATGTTCCAGGACACGCTGGCGCGCTTGGGCGGGCAGGTGTCGGGCCACAGCTTCGCTGCGCCGACGGTGATTGGCGGCGTCGCGTTTGCCGATCTGATCGAGGCCCAATTGGTGGAGGCCGGGCTTCCAGCGACCAACACGATCCTGGAGCCGATGGGGCGCAACACCGCAGCGGTTGCCGCCATCGCCTCGGCGGTGCCGGAGGACGATGACGGATTGGTGCTGTTGATGCCGTCCGATGCCTATATGGCCAAGCCCGAGGCCTTTCGCGATGCGGTGGCCACAGCCGCCGATACTGCCGCCAAAGGCTACATCATGACGTTCGGCATCAAGCCTACCCATGCCGAGACAGGCTATGGATATATCCAGGCCGGCGACCGGCTCTCTGATCAGGTGAGCGAGATCTGCGCGTTTCGTGAAAAGCCAACACCGGCCAAGGCCGAAGCCTATTTCCAAGACGCCGCGTTTTCATGGAATGCGGGCATCTTCCTGTTCTCCGCCGCGACGATGGCCGAGGAACTTAAGCGCTATGCGCCGGAGATTCTCGACACGTCGCTGAAGGCACTGGATGCCGCAAAGCTCCGCGGCCCTGCGCGGCTGCTGGACGCCGACCTGTTCAGGGCGGTGCCGGAAGACTCCATCGACTACGCCGTCATGGAGAACACAAAGCGCGGCGCCGTATTGGGCCCGCTCGACTGTGGATGGAGCGACATTGGCTCATGGAGCGCGATTGCGGACCTGTCCGCCGAGCAGGTTGCCGGAGATGTGATCGAATTGGACACCAAGGGCTGCTACCTGCGCAGCGACGGGACGATCACTCTAACAGCCATTGGCGTTGAGGACCTCATCATCGTCGCCCATGAGGGCGCAGTGTTGGTGGCGCAGCGCGGGCGAAGCCAGGACGTCAAGACGATCGTCAACCAGTTGAAGAAAGCCGGCAGAAAAGACCGCTACTAGGCCCCGGATAGGGGCAAGAGGGGCCAAGCCAGGCCGAAACTTGCCCAAGATGATCATGGCATCTGACCAGGCGCGTATTGCGTCGCACAAACAGGCGAGATAGCCCCACAGGGCACGCGATTGGGGGCTTACATGGCAAAAACCGTATTGGTCTCCGGCGGCGCCGGATATGTCGGCAGCCATTGCTGCAAGGTCTTTGCCGAGGCCGGCTGGCGCGTGGTGGTTTTCGATAATTTGTCCCGCGGCTGGCGCGACCTCGTCCGGTATGGTGACCTGATCGAAGGTGACCTGCTCGACCGCGACGCCCTCGACCGCGCCATGGCAGACGTCAAGCCCGACGCCGTGGCCCATTTCGCAGCCCTGAGCTATGTCGGCGAGAGCGTCGGCCAGCCCGGCATCTATTACCGCAACAATACGATGGGCACGATGACCTTGCTGGACGCCATGGTGGCGGCGGGTGTCGGCCAGATGATTTTTTCATCGACGTGCGCCACCTATGGCGTGCCCGATCAAGTGCCCATGGCAGAGACCGCGCCGCAAAGCCCGATCAACCCCTATGGCTGGTCGAAATTGTTCGTTGAAAAGATGCTGGATGATTATGGCCGCGCCCACGGCATAAAGTCGGTGAAACTGCGCTATTTCAATGCGGCCGGCGCCGACTTCGAAGCCGAGATCGGCGAGCGCCACGAGCCGGAGACCCATCTCATTCCCCTGGCGCTGGAGGGCCAACTCAAGGATGGCTTTGACCTGACCGTGTTCGGCAATGATTTCGACACGCGCGATGGCACATGCGTGCGCGACTATATCCATGTCATGGACCTGGCCGATGCCCATTTACGGGCGCTGGAACACCTCCAGGCGGGCGGCGACAGCGATGTGTTCAACCTGGGCACCGGCACCGGCACCACGGTGATGGAGATCATCGAGGCGGTAGAGCGCATCACCCAGGCGCCGGTGAGATGGACCGTGGGCGGCCGGCGCGAGGGCGATCCGCCGGCGCTTGTGGCGTCAGCGGAGAAAGCGCGCCAGGTGCTCGGATGGGTGCCGCAATATTCCGACATCGACACGATCATCAAAACCGCGTGGAACTGGCATCAAAAAGAGGCCAATACGCCGCGAAACTAGGCACGCGCGCCGTTTCGGCTGGCAAGGCACACGCCCTCACAGCATTGACATGCCCGCGCACTTCACGGATTGCCACCGCAATTGAAAATCATTTGCAGATGCTCCATGGGGTGCCCGGCATGTATTTTGACGACCGTTTCAAGCAAGCCGCCATTCTCGCCATGGTGCCCCTCATTGGCCTGATTGGGCTGTTAACGATCGAAGCCTTTTCCGTGATGGCGGAGGCCGGCCGCCTCTCAGCCGGCGGAGGCAACGGCCTTGATGCTTTTAGCGCCGAGTTTGCGAACTTTATCCCGATCATTGGAGGGATGATGATCCTCTCGGCGCTGCCCATCATCCTCTTGGCGCTTGGGCCAAACCCGATCACCAAGTGGACCACTTTTGGGCTGGTCCTGCTCCTGTTCCTCGCCAATGCGGCCCACATCGCCGAGCATGTTGTGTATGGCGATTTTCTCGGTGCCGGCGTGATTTTGGCCACCGGGGTGCTGCCCTATGGCCTGGTCTTGTACCTTGTATTCCGCGCCAAGCTGGGCGAGACCGCTGGCAACCCTGCTTAAGGAGCGCCCATGCCCGCTGCCATCGCAAGTCTTGTCAACGCGCTGACCCTGATTGCGATGCCGATCTGGGCCTATACCACGTCGGAGACGCCCTCGGCGACGGCCTTGATCCCGGCAGGGTTTGGCATCGCGCTCCTGGCGTGTCTGCCCGGCGTTCGCGCGCAGAACAAACTCATCGCGCATATCGCAGCGGTGTTGACGCTGATCGTGCTTTTGGCGCTCACCATGCCGCTCAGAAGCGCGATCTCAGGTAATGACGGCGCGGCGATGCTGCGCGTCGGGCTGATGATGGCGACAACGGCTGTGGCCATGGTCTTCTTCGTGAAGAGCTTCATAGACGCGCGAAAGCGGCGCGCAGAGGCGTCCTAAGGCCGTCCCGACGAGCGTGTCATCCCCGGGTGTGCCGGCCCGCTACTTTTGCAAGGTAAACGGCGAAAAGTCTGTGTCGTTGTCAAACACATCGACGCCTTCGGACTGCTTGAGGCGCCCCACAACGGCGTAGGTCACAGGCGTAAGCAGCGCCTCCCAGGCCACTTTGAGCACATAATTGGTGATCGCAATCGCAATCACCTGCTCAGTGGTCCACACGCCGAGGAACGCAAGCGGGTAGAAAATCACACTATCCACCCCCTGGCCGACTATGGTTGAGCCGATGGTCCGTTGCCAGAGATGCTTGCCTTTACTGGCCAGTTTCATGCGCGCCATGACATAGGCATTGGCGAATTCGCCCGCCCAGAAGGCGACGATGGACGCGGCGACAATGCGCGGGGTCTGCCCAAACACAAACTCGTAATCGTCCTGGCCTTCCCAGCCTTCCGCCGGCGGCAGGTTGACCACAACAAAGGCCATGAAGGACATGAAAAGGGCCGCAGCAAAGCCCGCCCAGACAACGCGCCGCGCGCGGGCATAGCCGTATACCTCAGTGAGAATATCACCGATCACATAACTGATCGGGAAGAACAAAAGTCCCGCCCCGAAGGTAAAGCCGAACAATGTGGCCGGTTTGGCCGCCCCGATGAGATTCGAGCAGATGAGGATCGTCACGAACGCCGCCATCACGAATTCATAGTATTTGAATTGGTGGCGAGACCGGTCTGTTTGGCTGGAAATCTGATTGATCATAATTGCGGGCTCACCGGGCGCATGGCGCTCCATTGGGTTTCAAACACGTAGCTGGGCCTCCCATTGACCGGCGGCACGCGCCATGTGGCGAAATCCTGAAGATTGGCCGGGTCCTGCGAACAGCCATGGAGCTCACGGGACAGGGAGACAAGATGCAAGCCGGCGCGCGCCAAAAGCCGCCTCAGGCTTTCGCTTGAGTGAAAGCTCGCATGGCCGTTTCGCGGCGAGGCATACCACCAATCGGGAAGGAAACTGTCCGGGCGTAAAAGCGTTGAGAAAACAATGAGCCCGCCGGGCTTGGCGAGCGCGCGCAACTCGGCAAACAGCCACTCCTGGTCGGGCACGTGCTCGACGACTTCGAACGCGGTGACGATGTCGAACTTTTTCTGCGGATAGGCGTCTGCGCCATAATAGGGGTCGTAGGATGCTGCGCTGTGGCCACCTGCGCAGAGGAGCTCAGCGAGCTTTCCCTCGCCGCCGCCGAAATCGAGCAGCGCGCGCGCGCCGATATGGCCTGACAGCCAGGCGGCGAGCTTTGTGGGTCGCTCGATTTCAAATGGCGCATCGCACAAATGGTAGCTGTCATTGTAGATGGCGTCGCGGAACTGGGCCTCGTCCCAATCGGAAAACTGGCGGAAGCGGGCAAAGCCGCAGGTCTCGCATTCGGCCAGGTCGAACGGCGCGCGCGCTTCCGGGTAGAGCCTGCGTCCTTCGAAATAGTCGCCGCAGGACACGTTGGCGTCCTTCTTCAACACCAGTCTTTCCCGGCTTCCGCAGATCACGCATGTCAAAGCGAGCGGCCCTCATATTCCGGGCGCAAAGCCCCGATACCTGGTATCGGGCATTCGGCGGGCAAACGCTAGGCCGCCCCGTCTTTTTGCGGTGTCCTCGCACCGATCTGCCCAATACGCGCCAGGGCCGCCATGCGACGGTCAAGCCCTTGATTTCGCCGGGGACATCGCGATCTTTAGGGCGTGTCTGTTGATCTCTATCATAACCGCGTCCTTGAACTGGCAAGCGCCATTCCATGTCTTGGCCGCCTCGAGGCGCCCCATGGCCGCGCCGAGCGCACCTCGCGCATTTGCGGCTCCACGGTGGCCGTCGATGTGCGTCTCGCCAGCGATGGGGAGACGATTGAGGCGATTGCCGTGGATCCTAAAGCCTGCGCCCTTGGCCAGGCGGCCGCTGCAATCCTGACCGACCAAGCCGTCGGCGCGTCGGCCGCAGAGATTGAGGCTGCGCGCGACGGGCTGAAGGCGATGCTCAAGCACGGGGCAGAGCCGCCCCAAGGCCGGTTTTGGGAGCTGCGCCACCTCGCCGGGGTTGCCGATTATCCGCCGCGCCACGCCTCGACGCTGCTTGCGTTCGACGCCGCCGTAGACGCCATTGCCGCGGCCAAGGCGGCGCGGATCACCACCTGAAATAGACGAAGAAAAACACCATCAGCAGCCAGAACGGCGCCATGGTGCCAATGCCCACGAAAAGGCCGTTGGGCTGGAGTTTCCCGTCCCCGGCATGCTTCGGGAAGAACCGGTATTGCTGTTCCAGACGCCCTGACCGGGCGCGCAGCCGGTTCTTCATCGCCTCCGCCAGATCGATGGGATGGGGCTGAGTATTGACCCGGTTGATGATCCGCCGGCGCACCAGATCGCTGGCGATCCCGGTGCCCGCATTGGTCAAGACCAGCAAGAGCACAGCGCCAAGAACAAACAAGATCACCTCTCTTCGGCGCGTGTTCGCCTCGGTCACGAACGGCAACACCTCAATGAGATTGAGCACCGCCGCGCGCAGCAGCTCAATCTGGGGCAAGAGGGACGCTATGAGAAAGGCGGGGATGAAGGTGATCACGATCGACAAAATGGAGCCGGCGGCATGCCACCGGGCCAAATGACCGATGGCCCGGCGTAAGCTTTTCTCGTCAATCACTGATTTGGGGGAAGGCACACTGCTCATTTCAAGCCCGTTTTGATCCATATCCCACCCATGGTATTCACTAATATGTGCCCAACCCCCTGCTCAACGCAACGCGCTGGCCAGCCGGGCCTGAAACCCGGGGCACTTTGGCTTTTGCGCGCTTACAAGGCAGGGATTTCCCCAGTGCTCGCAGTGTTTGGCGCGCGGTGCCGCCATGCGCCGACCTGTAGCGAGTACGCGGCCCTTGCGGTGTCGCGCCACGGGGTCTGGGCAGGGGGCTGGATGGCCCTTGCGCGGGTGCTGCGCTGCCGGCCTTGGGGAAGCAGTGGCTACGACCCGGTTCCAGAACGCGTCAGTGCCGCCCCGTGGTATCTGCCGTGGCGCCACGGCGACTGGGCCGGGCCTCGGCAGACCAAGACGGGCGCTCACGACGCTCCGTAAGTTCAAGGGGCTCAGCCGCAGGGCGAGGCCCAAGCCGGTCGGCGTAGATGCTGTAAAGCCCCCAGACGCCGTCGCCATTTGGCTCCTATGCCGCCTGTTTGTCGCCCAAGCGTGGCCGCTGATCAGGGGCTGGATCAAAAAAACCAACGCGAAAATCCAAGCGTGGTGGAGGGGACAGGATTCGAACCTGTGTACGCAATGCGGGCAGATTTACAGTCTGCTGCCTTTAACCACTCGGCCACCCCTCCATGAGGCGCCCCGGCGCGGCGGATTGCGTTGCCGTGTGCCAGCGCTTAAAGGCAGCGCTTGGAGCGGCGCCAACAGGCTGGAGGCCGCGTTATAGGCATGTCGAATTCAGGACGCAACCGCTCCGGAGCCAAGCGCCGGAAGCCGCCCGCCCGCGGGCAAACCGACGCGCTCTGGCTGTGGGGCCACCATGCTGTGGCGGCGGCCCTCGCCAACCCGCAGCGCCAGGTCTTGCGCCTGGTCGCGACGGACAATGCCGCCCGGCGCATGTCCCTTGCGGCCTATGAAAAAGCCGAGGCCAGCGCCATTGACCGACTTCTGCCGCCTGGCGCCGTGCACCAAGGCGCGGCGCTGCACACCCTGCCCCTGGCCCCGGTCTCCCTGGACGCGTTGATCGCCGGTGGGGCCAGGCGCGTCGCAGTCCTCGATCAAGTCGCAGACCCGCACAATCTTGGCGCGATCTTCCGCTCGGCCGCCGCCTTTGGCTTCGACGGCGTGGTCTTGCAGGACCGCCACAGCCCGCCGATGACCGGGGCGGCGGCGAAATCGGCGGCAGGCGCGGTAGAGCGGGTGGCCGAATGCCGGGTCGTCAACATCTCGCGCGCCGTAAGCGCGCTTTACAAGGCCGGTTTCGCGACCATCGGGCTCATGGCGGGCGCGGGCGACAGGCTTGGGGATGCCGTCCAAGCCGGGGCGCCCACGGCGATCATCCTGGGCGCGGAAGGCGCTGGCCTGCGGCCGGGCGTTGCCAAAGCGTGCTCGCAATTGGCCGCGATCGCGATGGTCGAAGAGGTCGAAAGTCTCAACGTGTCGAACGCAGCGGCCATCGCCTTCTATCTGGTCGCGCAAAGCTGACGCCGGTATGAACGGAACAAGCCTATTTCTGCCCCAATGGCGTGCTGCTATCGTGGGCATTAACGAAGGGGCGTGCCATGTTGCGCATCATTGGTTTGGTTTTGATCCTTGTCGGCACCGCCGCGGCATGCCTTGGCGGCATCGCCTGGACTGCACCTGAGGAACGCGTCGTGGCCGAAGCGCCCCAGCCTGCAATGGAGGAGCGCGAGGTCGCGTTTGTCCTGCCCGGCGACACCGTGGGCGTGGTCAACACGCGCAGCGCTGAAACCACTTCGAACGTGTTCCGACCAGCGGCCAGCGCGCGCACCGGCGGCGGTGAAATCCCGATTGCCCACGAGGCGCCGCGCGAAGCCCAATTCGGCGTCCCATTCGATGTCTCGCTGGCGATCGACGCCTCAGGCGCACCATCGGCCAGGGGCGGCCTGCGGGGCGGCGGCGAGGTGGTCGAAGCCACTGTAGTCCTGAGCGGCGAGGTCCAGGCCAGGCTCAGCGGCGGGACAGCGTTTGAAGTCGAAGCGCTCAGCCCGCTTGAGCAAACCCTGTCGCGCTCGGTTGCCAATGCCTGGCGCTGGTCGGTCACGCCCCTGGCGAGCGGGCAGCACACGCTGATCATTGATGTGTTCCAAAAAACCGAAACCGGCGCGCTTGAGCCCGTCAGCTCTTACCGAGATACGGTGATGGTCGAGGTCTCGACCCTGCGCCAGGCCATTACGCTCGCCCAGACTGCGAACCCGCTTTTCATGGTCTTGGGCGGCATCGGCTCGGTGCTCGGCGGCGCTGTGACGGCGCTGCGCTTTTTTTCCGGTGCCGCTGGACGGGGGTGACCCTCGCCGCCGCCGCCAGCCCGCTGCGCTGGCCCGCCGGACAATCAAATCTTGAGGCTTTCCAGGTATGCCTCGCTTGGCGGCCACATCGGTGCCTGCCGCAGGGGTGAAGCCCTGTATTAATTTGGATTCCCGTCTTGCACAGCCGCGCATTTCTCATTGCCTTTGCCCTGCCCTACGCAGCGCCCGCCTTGGCCCAGTCGGTCGATGTCCGCGGCGTTGATCTACCGGCGGAGCTGCAAGAGCAGCTTGCCGCTGAATTGCCAAAGGACCCGGCCCCGGAGACCCGTTTCGAAGCGCGGCGCCAGGCAAGCCGCGCGGCCGAACGCCTGACGGGCTACCTAAATTCGCGGGGCTACTTCCAGGCTGAAGTGCGCGCTGGCGTGGACGCCGGGCCGCCGCCCATCCCGTTTGTCACCGTCGATCCCGGCGGGGTGTTCACCTTGGCCGATGTCTCGATTGAAGACCTGGACGCGACGCTTTCACCCGGGCAGATGGCCGCCGCACGCGCTGGGATGGACCTGGCGCTGGGAGAGGCAATCACGCCGCGCGCGGTCATCGACGCCGAGGGGCGGTTGGTTGAAGCCTTGGTGAAGGCAGGCTTTGCCTTTGCGCGGCTAGAGCCGAGGCAAGTGCTCGGCGACCGCGCCGCCGAGACTGTATCGATCACATTTCGCGTGCGCGCCGGCGCGCCCGTCATTCTCGGCGAGGTGCGCTTTGACCAAGGCCTGCGCATGCGGCGGCGGGCCCTTGAGGTGCTTGTGCCGTTTGAGCCGGGCACGCCCTACAGCCCCGAGCTTATGGACACGTTCAACAGCCGGCTCGGCGCCACGCGCCTCTTTTCAGTCTTCGGCGCGCGGTTGGAAGATATGCCCGCTGCGCGCGCGCCCGGCGGCGCCACGGTCCACGATGTGCAGGTGACCCTTGTGGAGCGCGATCGCTACACGATCAGCGCCGGGGCGAGCTTCGCCTCAAATGAGGGGGTGGGCACCAATGCCGAGTGGACCCGCCGTAACGTGACCCGGCGCGGCGATACCTTGACGGTCAGGGCCACCGTCGCCGCCCAAGAGCGCAGCGGCGAGGTCACCTGGAGCTATCCCCACGCCTTTGGCTATGGCTGGGACCTCGGCCTCACCGCGGGCGCAGGGCGCGAGGAAACCGACGCGTTCGACCGCGAAAACGTCTCAGCGGCCGCCAGCTTTGACATCGAGCGCACCCCGCGCCTGGGCTTCACCTTTGCTGGCGCGAACGAATTTACCCGTGAGACCGATGCGGTGGGTGAGCGCGACCTGCAAATCGTAAGCGTGTCGGGCGCCGTGCGGATCGACCGCACCGACGTGTTGCTCGACCCGAGGCGGGGATGGCGCGCCGACCTGCGTGTGGAGCCCGGCACGCTCTTCGGCGACGATTCCGCCAATTACGTCTCCACCGTGGGCCAGGCCAGCGTCTACCAGCCCTTGGCGGCCGAGGCGCGTTTGGTGGCGGCGCTCAGGATGCGCACCGGGTTTGTCTTCGGCGCTGACCAGCTTGAGCTGCCCACCAGCCGGCGCTTCTTTGCAGGCGGCGGAGGGAGCGCGCGGGGCTACGCCTTCCAAGCCATCGGGCCGGAAGACGAGACCGGCCAGCCCCTTGGCGGGCGGGGCCTTACCGAACTGTCCACCGAGCTGCGCTGGCGGCGGAGCAATCGCCTCGGCTTTGCAGCGTTCCTGGACGGCGCGGCGGTGACCGCCCGGGATGCGCCGAGCCTCACAGATATGCGTTTTGGGGCGGGCCTGGGCGTGCGTTACTATACCGCCATTGGTCCTTTGAGACTCGACCTGGCGACACCGCTGGACCCGCGCGACGGGGATGACCCCGTTCAAGTGTACATCTCCATAGGGCAAGCGTTTTGAGCGCCCGCGCATTCTGGCGGCGCCGATGGGCGGGCTGGCTCGGCGGGGGCCTGGCCGCGCTCGCCCTCTTGGCCCTGGCGGTGCGGCTGATGGCGCTTGCGCCAGTCACCCACCGGTTGGTGGAACGGCAGGTCGGCGCCCTCGACGCGGCTGGACAGACCATCACCTTAGAGGGCCTGCGCGGCGACCTGCTGGGCGAGATGGCCTTCGACACGCTGGCGGTCTCCGATGGCTCAGGCGAATGGCTTGAGGCCCAGGGCGGGGAAGTGTCTTGGTCGCCGCTTGCCTTGCTGGGCCGCCATTTGGACGTGGCCCAGGTGCGGCTCAAGCAGCTCGATGTGCAGCGCCGCCCGCAGCTTGAGCGCGCGCCCAGCCAGGCCGGCACGGGCCCCTCGCCGCTGAGGCGCTACAGCCTGGACACACTAGAGATCGCGGCGCTTTCGATTGATGATGAGCGCTTAGACGGCCCCGTGGCGGCAAAGCTGAGCGGGGCCTTCCAGCTCGCTGAAACAGGCGGGCAAGCCCAGCTGCGCCTCGTGCCAGAAACGCCATCAGGCGACGATGTGGCTGCGCAGTTCAGGTGGGGCGGAGAGGACGGATTCAGCGGCGCGCTGAGCGCATCAGGGCCAGGCGATGGCCTGCTGGCTGCGGCCCTGTCGCCGACCCGCCCAGGGCCGATTTCGGCCGAACTCAATGCGGGCCGCACGGAAGAAGGCTGGCGCGTCTCGCTTGAAACCGCAATTGCCGGCGAGGTGGCACTGCGCCTCTTGGGCACCGACGCGGGCGGCATGATCGACGCTGCGGGCGAGATGGACCTCCTTGCGTTTGAGGCAACGCAGGCCGCAGCGCCTTGGCTCGGCCCGCGGGCCGTCTTGAATGTCTCCGGCGGTGAGCGCGTAACCGCCGTCCTCACCGCCCAAAAGGCGGAGATTACGGCAGCAACGCTGAGGCCGGCCGCTGGGCAGACCGATGGCCTTGCGCCGATTGATTTGAACGCGCGGCTGAAGGCGCCGCTAACCCTAGCGGGCCGCTCCCTCGCCCTGACCGCTGCACAAAGCGCGGGCACCTTGAGCTTCTCCGGCGCAGACGTGACCTATTCGGGCGTGGTTGGTTTGAGCGGCCTGGAGAGCGACCAGGGATCGGCCGAGCAGGTAGACATCTCAGGGGATCTCGCGCGGCGCGGTGAAACCGGCAACCTGTCTTTTGTCGGCCGCATCCAATCGGAAGGCGCCGCACTCAGGGCGCCCGACACCCTTGGCATTCTAGGCACCGGCCAAACGCTCGACTTGGACATTGCCTTTGACCCCGGCAGCGGGGTGGCCAGGGTGAATGCGGCTGAGCTTCAAGCCGGCTTGGGCACCCTGAACGCTGCCGGCGAGATCGGCCTTGCAGACATGACTGTGACTGTGGCCGGCGGCCTCAGCCTGGCCAGCGCCATGCTCGAGCGCTTGGGTTTGGCCGAAGCGCAGGCCGATTTTGAAATCGATACGCCGCGGCCGGGCGAATACGCCGTTGAGGTCGCAGCCCCATTTGCCCTGGACGCGCCGCCCCACCCGCTTTTGGCCGGCGCCCTCCAGGCAGGCGTTACCGGGACACTCACGCCCGGAGCGACGTTCGACCTGGAGCGCGCGAGCCTTACCGGCCAGCAGGTTTCGGCGACCATGGCCGGGCAGGTCTCGCCAGAGCGCGTCGACGTCAGCCTTGAAGCCGAAGCCGCGCCCTTGTCAGAGGGCCCCGTGTCGACAGGCGCCGTCACCCTAATCGCTGCCGCCAAAGGCCCGTGGCAGGCGCTCTCGGTTTCAGCCGCAGCCGGCACATCCAGCCTGGTGGCCGGGGATGTGGTCTCCCAGGACGTCGGGGCGCAGCTGTCTGGCCGCTATGGCGAGGGCGGCTTCTCCGGGGAGGTTTCTGCCTCTGCAACGACCCAGGGCCGTGCGGCAACCTTGTTCGGCAATTTGGAGCTGGGCGGTTCATCATGGGCCGTCGCCGGCCTTCAAGCAGCATGGGACGGGATCGACCTGACCGCTGACCTTACCGGTGAAGGCGCGGCGTTGAACCTGGCCGCGATCTCATTGACAGCGCCAGGCGACGCCCTTGGACGCCTCGGCGCCGAAGGGCTCGGCTCGGTTGCCGCGGATGTCTCTTTTGACGGCGCTACCTTTGCGGGCGAGGCGCGCATGGAGCGCTTCAGCAGGGGCGGCGTGCGGGTTGAGGATGCGGAACTGGCGTTCGGCGGGCCCCTGGACCAGGTCTCGGGCATGGTCTCGCTGTCAGGTGAACTGCCCGTTCTCGATGCCGTGCGAACCTTTGAAATCTCCGCCCCGTTCGATCTTGATACGGCGGGGCAAAGCTTGCGGGTCACGCCCAGTGGAGCGATCGGCGGCGAAGCGTTTCAATCGCCTGGCGGCATTGCCGTGTCGCGCCCTCCAGAGGGGATCGCGGCCGAGGGCGCGCTTGAAATGTTCGGCGGGGAGGCGGCATTTCTTGCCCGGCAAGGCCCGGACGCGCTTGGTGTGTCCCTGACGCTGACACCGCTGGACGCTGCCCGGCTGGCGCGGTTTCTTGGGCGGCCGGCGCTAACCGGCGCGATCGGCGGCGGCCTGGAGCTTTCCGGGGCCGCAGGTCCGGTCACCGGCACGGGTTTTATCGACGTGGTGGGTCTTGGCCTCGCCGATCCCGCCGCGCCGCGCGTGTCTGGCCGTTTGGACGCTGCGCTTTCCCCATCGGCCCTGTCGGGGGAGATCGCGTTTGGCGATGGCGAAGGGCTGACAGTTTCGGGGTCTGCCCAAGTGCCCATGGCCGTGCGATCAGCGCCGTTGGCCATCGACCTGACGTCCGAGGCGCCGCTGAATGCCGTTTTGACCGGGCGCGGGCCCATCGAGCCGATCTGGTCTTTTGTCGGGCCGATCGATACCGCGCTCACAGGCGACTTCGACATCTCTGCGACCGTTGACGGCACGCTGGCTGCGCCCGGCGCAACAGGCCGCCTGGAGCTCTTTGGGGCCGGGATTGAGGATGCGGTCACGGGGCTTCACCTGGTTGACCTTGCGCTTCTTGCCGATCTCGACCGAGATACCGTCACCGTGCGCCGGCTTTCTGCAAAAGGCGCGAGAGGCGGCGAGGTGACCGGGGCGGGGCGCTATTCAATCGGCGGCAGCACGGTTGTTGATCTCAGCCTCCGGCGTCTGGACGCGCTTCAGCGCAGCGACATAACCGCCGTCGTGTCGGGAGATCTTGCGCTCTCGGACACCGCCGCAGGGGCCCAGCTCGTCGGCAGTCTCGATTTCGACGCGGCCCGAATTGATGTCGATCGACTTCCCGAGGGCGGCTATGTGACCTTGGATGTGACCTTTCCCGACGCGGCAGACCAAGACGCGCCGGGCGAGGAAGCCGCCCCTGCCCTGCCCCTGGCGCTCGATATTGGCCTAAAAGCAGACCGACGCATCCGGGTTGTGGGCGGGGGAATTGAAACGGAATGGAGCCTTGACGCGCAGATCCTCGGCTCGGCGCGCGAGCCGCGCCTTGTTGGCGGCGCCGAATTGGTGCGCGGGGATGTTGACCTCTTAGGGCGCACTTTTGGCTTGGCTGGTTCACGCATCGCGTTCAATGGCGCGCCTTCCGACAGCGAACTGGCGCTCCAAGCCAGCCGAACTGACGGCGGCTTCACGGCGCAGTTCCTGGTGTCGGGCACGCCGAGCGACCCAGCCATTACGCTAACCTCATCGCCCCAGGTGCCGGAAAGCGAGATCTTGTCCCGCGCCCTGTTCGGCGCCTCGCCCAGCCAACTGAGCCCGACCCAAGCGGCGCAGTTGGCGGCTGGCCTTGCCCAACTGTCTGGCGGAGGCGGGCTTGATCTACTGGGCGGGCTGGAAGACGCGCTGGACGTGGACCGGATCGACCTTGGCGTAGACGATGCCGGAGACGCGTTTATCGGCGCGGGCAAATACATTGCCGATGATGTGTATCTTGAATTGAAAACGACAACGCGCGGCGCCCCAGGCCTCGGCCTTGAATGGACGCCGCGGGAGAACCTGGAACTTGGCGCCGAGTTTGGCACCGAGGTGACCCCCCGTTTTACGCTGAACTGGACCCGCGACTATGGCGCGCCCGAGGCCGCCGAAGCACAAGACGACAATCCGGCAGAGGGCGGCGAGGCGGCGCCATCGACCGGCGAATAGGTCTGACGACCGGATCGGCACACCAGCGAATTGCCTTTCCGGGCTGCGACGCGTAAGAGCCGGGGTCCAAGCAAAGGGCCCTGTGGCGGAGTGGTTACGCAGCGGATTGCAAATCCGTGTACCCCGGTTCGAGTCCGGGCGGGGCCTCCAGCTTCCTTCTCGGTCACGGCAAACGGCGCTGGACAGGGGTAAACGCAGATTATCCTACCAAGTGCGGACTTCTGGTTAACCGTTTACGCTTGCTTAACCATCCCTGCGCATATTCAAGACGTCTTCTTCTGGAGACACCCACCATCACCCAACGCCTTGGCGGAAGCTTTTGCTTCCGCCTTTTTTTTGCGGGGTCGGAGGAATCTGGGAAAGGTCTTTGACAGGCTGGCGCGCTTTGCTATCAGGCGCCTACGTCTTGGTGATCCGCGATAGCTCAGTTGGTAGAGCAGGCGACTGTTAATCGCCCGGTCGTAGGTTCGAGTCCTACTCGCGGAGCCAAAAAGACCAGATTACCCTCAACTTGCCGCTTTTTGCGCCGGCCAAGGCTTCACCATTGCAGGCGGGGCGCTCGGCACGAATTCGGTCTCCGAGAGCGCCTGGAGGGCGCGCGTGCGGTCGTCATCGGAAAAGCTGCCGGTGGTCAGACAAAACTCAACAAAATTACCGTTCGGATCATTGGTGTAGACCGAGTGACACCAGTTATGGTCGATTTCCAGGACATCATAGCCGGCCTCGTTCCAGCGCGTGCGCCACGCGGCCAGCTCTTCTTTCGAATGCACATCAAACGAGATGTGGTTGGTGCCGGCAGGCACGTTGGCTGCCTTGTTCAGATCGAACTCGTGCGCGTCTTGAGACGGCGTGTCGTGGAGTTCCCAGAACGCGATAAAGCGGCTGTCGTCGCCGTCCATCCGATAGAAAAAGTGCTTGCCCCAGCCGCCTTCTCGAATGGGCGCAACTTCCACCTTTACCAGTTCGAACCCCATGACGCCTTCGTAGAAAGCGTGGGTCTCCGCCATGTCTTTCGCGGCCAATGCCAGATGGTGATACGCCATTACGTGCCTTTCTTATCGTCAACCATACCCATTACGTCGCCCGCCTCTCCGGGGGCGGCAATCTCGACGACGCGTTCATCGACATCGTCGTATTCAAGCCTGAGCGCCCGGCTCATCACGGCGTGCATCATATAGGTGCACGTGATGTAGGTGAGCTCTAGGATCTCCTCGTCGCTCAGCGCCGCTTTCAAGGCCGCAAATACGCCCTCGGGCACGCGCCCACGCTCCAACACCAACGCGTCTGTGTAGGCCAGGACCGCCCGCTCAAGTGAATTGAAGCAGTCGGCGGTTTGCCAGTGGGGAATGGCGCTGATTTGCGCCTCGCGCAGCCCCACATCCCGAGACGCTTTGCAATGCTGGGAGAACACAAACTGGGAGCCGACGGCGTAGCCAGCGCGAGTCTGACCGAGCTCGCGGAGCTTGGGGTCGATCTTGCGCTCTGGCGCGCGATAGAACCGGAAGCCTTCCGTGGTGTGATTGAAAGCGTCGGGCACGATGTTGAACACGGTCCACCAGTTTCCGGGTGTGCCCGTTGCGGTGGGCCCCGCTGCTAGGGGATCGGCCCCCTCGCCGAAGAGCAGATCGAAGATCCGGTCTGCATAGGCGTTGCCTGCCTCTCGGCCAGCTTGTTTCAACCGGGGCATGGTTAGCCTCCAGACATCCCGCGCGTGTTTTGCGCTAGGCGCATGATAGCAGACAATCGAGCCCGCGCTAAGATGGAGGCCGAGCCGGGTCTGGGCACCCGCGTTCGCTCGGTTCGTCTTACAGGGCGAAGGTGAAGCTGAGGGCGGCATCAAAGGCCGCAAAAACCGCATCGGCGCCCGGCAGGGCGAGGACAGCAAGCGTCGGCGCAGACAGCACAATAAGGCAAGCTGCGCCGGCCATCGACGCAAAGAAGCGCGCCTCGGGGCCCGAGAGCGTCTCAAGACGGCGGCCAGGTCCAGCCCAAAGCAGTGGCCAGCCCAGAATCAGGAGGGCAGACAAGAAAAGAAGAACGTAGGCCAGGCTGAGAAGCATTTCGGATCCCTTGAATTCGGGATGAGATACCTCGACGTGATTGCCAGCGCGTTTTTCAGGCGCCTGAAATTTCACCTAATGACAGAACCGCGCACCTTGATTGCACGGCCAAGCGCGGCCGGGTGACGCGGCGCCAGACGCGCTATGTTAGATCGAAACGCCGCGGGCATCGGCAAGGCCTTTATAACTGGTCTCGGGGCGCGGCCCGTAATGGCCAATCACCTCTGCGGCGGCCAGATGCCCAAGCTCCCCGCAGGTCTCAAGCGGCGCGCCCTTGGCCATGCCATACAGGAACCCCGCCGCATACTGATCGCCTGCGCCCGTCGTGTCGACCACGCGCGCGACGGCCTCTGCGCCAAGCTCGATGGGCTCGGGCCCGCCGAGCACCACTGAGCCTTTCTCCCCGCGTGTGACGGCGGCCACAGTGGTCTGTGACGCCAGCGCCTCAAGCGCCTCAGAGAAGCTGTCGGTTTCGTAGAGTGACAAAAGCTCGGCCTCGTTGGCGAAGACGATATCGGCATGGCCCCTGATCAAGTGCCGAAAGCTCTCGCGGTGGCGATCGACGCAAAAATTGTCCGACAGGGTCACAGCGGTCTTGCGGCCATTGGCTTTGGCAATTTCCGAGGCATGGATAAAGGCAGCCTTCGCATCGTCCCGGTCGAATAGGTAGCCTTCCAGATAGAGGATCGCGCCATGCGCCACCATGGTTTCATCGACGTCTTTTGGCGAAAACATCACCGAAGCGCCGAGATAGGTGTTCATGCTGCGCGCGCCGTCGGGGGTGACGAAGATAATCGAGCGCGCCGTGGCCGGCCCCGATGCAAGGGGCGGTGTCGTGAATTCGACGCCGATCGCCCGTGTCTCCTGCTGGAACACTTGGCCGAGGCGGTCGTCGGCGACTTTGCCGATATAGGCGGCGCGGCCTCCAAAACTGGCCACACCGGCGATAGTGTTTGCCCCGGAACCGCCCGAAAGCTCCTGGCCCGGCGCCGCGCCGGTTAGATTCTCTGCGCGCGGCTCATCGATGAGGGTCATCCCATTCTTGCGGATATCCCAGGTGTCTAGAAATGCATCGTCAACCGGCGCAATGACGTCGACGATGGCATTCCCTAGACCGACGACATCGTATTCTAGCTGGCTCATGGACACGGTTCCTCAAAGGTTGGGTTCCCGTATCCTCGCACCCCCGCTAGGGCAAGCTCCTGACGGCTGCCAGCAAGAAGGACCTGCCTGTGAACATAGCCTATTTAGCCTGCGACCTGACCTTGCCCGGCGCGCGCAACCGGCGCAGCGACGCCCATGAGCATGATCTGATGGTGGCCGCGTTGGCGCCTGCCTTGGCAGAGCGGGGACTGGCCCTCACCGCGATGGCCTGGGACGCGCCTGGGGTTGATTGGCCCGCCCGGTTTTCAGCGGCAATTATCGGAACGACTTGGGACTATTGGGACCGGCATAGCGCATTCCTGCAGCGCCTCGCGGAGATTGAGTGCCAAGTGCCCCTGTTCAATCCGGCAACCTTGGTGCGGTGGAACAGCCGTAAAACCTATCTTCAGGCCCTTGCGCGCCGCGGCGTGCCTACCATTCCGACCCTATGGCTTGATCGGGTGACCGAGGACGGGCTAGCGCGCGCCTGCGCCGCGTTCGAGACGGAGGAGGTGGTGATCAAGCGCCAGATCGGTGCTGGGGCGGACGGCCAATACAAGCTGAGCCTGGGCGCGCCAGTCCCCAGCACGGACGAGATGATGATGGTGCAGCCATTCTTGCAGACAATCGAGCGCGAGGGCGAGATCAGCTTTATCTTTATTGACGGCGCGCTTTGCCACGCCGTACTCAAGCGTCCCAAATCCGGCGACTACCGCATCCAGTCGCTGTATGGCGGCACCGAAGACGTAATTGATCCGGCCCCATCGGACCGGGAGGATGCAGATCGCGTGATGGCCGCACTTGACGAGACCCCGCTCTATGCGCGGGTCGATATGGTGCGCGGGCCCGATGGCGGGCTCCTCTTGATGGAGCTCGAACTGATCGAGCCGTATCTCTACCCAGAGCAAGCACCCCAGCTTGGCGAGCGGTTTGCCGCGGCCTTGCGCGCGAGACTTCAGCGCGGAGCTGAACCGTGAGCCGGCGCTAGTTTCGCGCCTTGTCGACCAGCTGGTTTGACTTGGCCCACTGCATCTTCGCGCGCAATTCGGCGCCGATATCCTCTACCAGGTGGTCGTTCATACGCCCGCGCATCGCGTGAAAGCCCGGCGCGCCGGCCTGGTTTTCAAGCACCCAATTGCGCGCAAATGTGCCGTCCTGAATATCGCCGAGCACGCGTTTCATCGCCGCGCGGGTCTCTTCGGTAACAACCCGCGGCCCCGAGACGTATTCGCCATACTCGGCCGTGTTGGAAATCGAGTAGTTCATGTTGGCGATGCCGCCTTCATAGATCAGATCAACGATCAGTTTGACCTCATGGAGGCACTCGAAATAGGCCATCTCGGGCGCGTAACCGGCCTCCACCAACGTGTCGAAGCCCGCCTTGATCAGCTCGACCACCCCGCCGCACAAAACCGCTTGCTCGCCAAACAGGTCGGTCTCGGTCTCTTCGCGGAATGTGGTTTCGATGACGCCGACCCGGGTGTTGCCGATCGCCTTGGAATAGCTCAGCGCCACGTCCTTTGCAGAGCCGGTGGCGTCCTGGTGCACCGCGACCAATCCGGGCAAGCCAAAGCCCTTTTGGTACTGGTCTCTTAAGGTGTGTCCTGGCCCCTTGGGCGCCGATAGGGACACATCCACATCGCTGCGCGGCCGCACGAGATTATAGTGAACATTAAAGCCATGGCCGAACATCACGTGCTGTCCAGCGCGGATGTGGGCCTCGATCTCATTGGCCCAGAGCACGGCCTGCTTCTCGTCTGGCACCAGGATCATCACGACATCGGCCCAAGCGGTGGCTTCGGCCGGGTCCACCACATCCAGCCCCTCGGCCTCGGCCTTAGGCTTTGATTGGGAGGTGGGCTGAAGCCCGACCTTGAGGTCCTTCACGCCGCTTTCCCGAAGATTGAGCACATGGGCGTGGCCCTGGGAGCCATAGCCGATCACAGCCACCTTTCGGCTCTGGATGAGCGATAGGTCAGCATCGCTGTCGTAGAAGATCTTCATGGGGCCAAAATTCCTTGGAACAGGGGTTTCATTCGTAAGTGGACATCGCGGCACGCGCCGCAGCGCCCAGTCATTGGGCCGCCCGCAGATCAAGTCCGCGGTTCAGGCCGGCATCGACTTCTGCCGCCAGATCCATGCGTGAGAGAATATCGGTTTGGGGCGCGCTGAGGCCGGAAATGCAAAGATGGCGTCGCCCGGCCCGTAGCCTGCGTTTCAGCAAGCTTAGCTTTGCCAAAAAGCTGCCATCGAAACTGCCAAGGCCTTCGGCATCAATGTTGACGTCGCCGCCGGCTTCAAGCGCGCGTTCAAGCACCGGGCTTAGCAGGTCGGAATGAGCCTCAAGGGCGTCGCCATCCAGTTTGATATCGAATCCGCGGTCTGTGGGCGCTCCCTTAATCGAAAGGCACCCCTGCGATTTCAAGTACAGATAATCGCGCTGGGTGACCCAGAGGCGGGTCGGGACCACACCGGCAAATCGCGCGCCGTCGGCAAGATAACGGCGCCAAAGGGATGGCTCCGCGCCGATGCGCCATGCCCATTCCAGGCCGGCGCGTTGCATCCAGGCCGGCGCGCGCTTCTTCGTTCCTGCGACGAAATCCACGACAGCGCCTAGATGGGCAATGATTGGCGCGTCAACCCTGGCTTGGTATTTCGAAATCCAGGTCTGGCCCTTTTCTGCGCCAAGGCTGACCACCAGGAAATCGGGCCTTGCGCGGTTGATCGTGTCGAGGATGACCGGAGCGCCCATGTCCTCCACCGGGCCATATCCTGGGTTGAGTGCGCCGCAGCCAATGAGGCCGCCGCCTTCCCGGTTTAGGGCTTCCATAGCCGCGTCAGCGGCGCCTGCGCGGCCCCCAAAGAAAAACACCCTTAGCGGTTTGCGCCCGGCCTTTTGAACGCGCAGCCTGTCAAAAAGATCGGAGCCCGCAACCCTGCTCTCCACCGGCGCCCCAAGCTGGCGGGCCAGCCACGCCACCGGCGCGCCGTCGGCCAGGCTCAAATCGGCCTCTTGGATTTGCGCCATGGCCTCAGGCTCGCGGATCGCGCGCATCACCCAATTCAGATTCGGCGTCACGAATGACAATTGCTCGCGGGTCTCTGCCGCATGGCGCACACGCCGCTCTGCTTCGTCGAGGGTGACCGCGTCGATCGGGATGCCAAAGACGGACCAGGCTTTACGTGTGAAAGGATCGCCCATTTCCGTCATCCCGCGTCTTTCCCGCGACGGATCGACAAGACGCCGGTGCGCGACACCTCGACCAAGCCGAGTGGCACCATCAGCTCGACGAATTGATCGATTTTCTCGCTCGTGCCCGTGATCTCAAAGACAAAGCTCTGGGATGTGGTGTCGATCACTTTGGCCCGGAAAATCTCTGCCATGCGGATCGCCTCGACCCGGTTGGCGCCTTTGCCAGCCACTTTCACAAGCGCCAATTCTCGCTCGACCCCACGCTGCGAGCGCGTGATGTCGACCACCTTGTCGACGGGGACGAGGCGCAGGAGTTGGGACTCGATCTGCTCGAGTGTGTGGGCAGAGCCGCGCGTTACGATGGTGATCCGGGAGCGACGGCGCGAGCGATCGACCTCAGCCACAGTCAGGCTTTCGATATTGTAGCCCCGGGCAGAGAACAGGCCGACCACGCGGGCCAGCACCCCGGGCTCGTTCTCAACCATGACCGCAAGGGTGCGCTTTTCGGGCGCATCATCACCGTGGGACATGTCATAGGCAGAAGGCGGCAGGCCCTTGGTGTCGTCGGCCATGGCTGTCGCTCCCATCAAGGCTCGGCCTGTCCCGAAACCCGAAATATCCAGGACACTGGGCGGTAAAGAGCGGGCTGGCCCCCGGGCCGTAGCCCCTCACACAATCGGTGTGTGGCACGCAAAGATAATGGCGCGCAACACCCTTAACCGATATCTCATAGCCAATCGGCCGCACTCTCTCCGGCGGCCGCGCTGACAGGGCTGTTGGCAGAGACCAAGCGCAAGGCCGGGCGAGGCGCGGGCTTGAATCCAGGCGCTATAGCCTGGGCAAACGTCAGTCCTGACGAAGCCTGGCCGCAGGGCTGAGGCGGTGGCCCTCCCATGGTCAATGCAAGGGCCGTCGCGGGTCGCTTGTGCGACTTCACCAGTCTCAAAGTCATCAAACGAGCCCCTTGCCGTCTTCGCCAATTTCATCGCCTTTGATCTGGCCCAGGATCATCTCATTATGGGCGGCGCCTGACGGGATCATGGGAAGGCAATTTTCAACCTTCGACACGCGGCAATCGAACAAGACCGGACCTGGATGCTCGATCATCTCCATAATCTTCTCGTCCAACTCGCCCGGGTCATCGCATTTCAGACCTAGAGCGCCGTAGGCTTCGGCCAATTTCACGAAGTCAGGCAGAGTTGACGAGTAGGAGTGGCTATAGCGCTCTTCATGGAGCAGCTCTTGCCACTGACGCACCATGCCCATCCATTCATTGTTGAGGATGAAGACCTTGACCGGCAGGTCGTGCTGCACCGCGGTCGACAGCTCCTGCATCACCATCTGGATGCTGGCCTCGCCGGCAATGTCGATGACCAGCGCGCCGCGATGGGCGGCCTGGATGCCCACGGCGGCCGGCAGGCCATAGCCCATCGTGCCGAGCCCGCCGCTGGTCATCCAGCGATTGGGTTCCTCGAAATGATAATGCTGGGCAGCCCACATCTGGTGCTGGCCAACTTCGGTGGAGATATAGGTGTCGCGGTCTTTGGTGAGCGCGTAGAGCCGCTCGACGGCGTATTGCGGCTGGATCGTGTCCTCGCAGGGCGCGTAGGAAAAACAGGACTTGCCCCGCCATCCTTCGATGCGCCTATTCCAGGGCGACAAGTCCGGACGCTTGCCTGGCCGAGCTTTCCAAGCCTTGATCAGCGCGTCGAGCGCTTCGGCGCAGTCGGCCACAATCGGCACGTCCACGCGGATCACCTTGTTAATCGAGCTGGGGTCGATATCGATGTGGATTTTTTTCGACCCTGGAGAGAAGGCATCGATGCGTCCGGTCACCCTGTCGTCAAAACGGGCGCCGACGCAAATCATCAGATCGCACTCATGCATCGCATTATTGGCTTGATACGAGCCGTGCATGCCTAGCATTCCCAGCCAGGCGTCGTCGCTGGCCGGAAATGCGCCAAGGCCCATAAGCGTGGATGTGAGCGGAAACTGGGTTTCCTTCTGCAAGTCACGCAGCAGCTGCGCGGCGCGCGGGCCTGAATTGATCACACCGCCGCCGGTGTAGAAGACCGGGCGTTCCGCTGCCGCCATAAGGGCCACGGCGTCTTCGATCCTCGCGGCATCGGGCGTGCGCCGCGGCGTGTAAGTCTTGCACGACACCTGCGAGGGCTCGACCCACAGGCCCTCGGCAAACTGCACATCCTTGGGAATATCCACCACGACAGGGCCAGGGCGCCCGCTTGTTGCCACAAAGAACGCCTCATGGAGGACGCGCGCCAGGTCATTCGCATCGGTGACCAGATAGTTGTGCTTAGCGCAGCACCGCGTGATGCCGACGGTGTCGCACTCCTGGAACGCGTCTGTTCCAATCAAATGTGTCGGCACCTGGCCGGTGATGACGACGAGGGGGATCGAGTCCATCATCGCGTCGGCAATCGGGGTGACCATATTGGTGGCGCCTGGACCGGACGTGACAAGCACGACGCCGGGCTTCCCAGTTGAGCGGGCATATCCCTCGGCGGCATGGCCAGCGCCCTGCTCATGGCGCACCAGAATGTGCTCGATTTCCGGTTCTGAATACAGGGCGTCATAAATCGGCAGCACGGCTCCGCCTGGATAGCCAAACAGAGTGTCGACGCCTTGGGCCTTAAGCGCAGCAACGACGATCTGCGCCCCCGAGAGGGTTTGCGTGCGCAGCGCTGCGGCGGAATGATCAGTGTTAGGTTTCATGGCAAACTCGAACGGGCATGGGATGGCGCAATAAAAAGAGGCCTCTTTCGAGGCCGTCCCTAGATCACAACAATGTCGCGGACGGCCCGGCGACATCGATGTCTGTCAATAAGGATGCGTACTGCAGACATCACGACCTGCTCCAAAACGGTAAAGTTAGGATAAATTTGCCTTCATGGATCGTCAAGCCCAGGCATCAGGGTAATATTTGCTTCATCTCTCCCCACTTTCCAGATCAATCTTCTCCGTCTGCGGGGACGGACGTAAAAAAGCACTAATCCTGTAATTCCCGGAACAAAGCCAGGATCACGCGCCGGCGTTCCGCAAGGTCCAAACTCGGGATGCGCGGCCAGAACGGAAACTGGCGGCCAATCCAGGTAAACTGTCGCTTGGCGTATCTGCGCGTGTCCCTTTTTGCATTCTCGGCGGCATCCTCGGCTGAGATTTCATTTCGAATGAAAGCAGCCAGCCACGGCATGCCATGGGCCTTCATCGCCGGCAGGTCAGGGTCGAGCCCCCGCGCGACCAGCGCCCGGGCCTCTTCCATTGCGCCTTGCATCATCATGCCTTCAAAGCGCTTGTCGATGCGTTGGTAGAGCCTAGGCCGAGGGGGCGTCAGCGCGATGCCGAGCCATTCGCCCGCGCCAAGAACCGGCGTCCGCCGCGCCCCATGCAGCGCGGACAGCGGCGTGCCCGTGGCGAGCCAGACTTCATAGGCCTTGGACAGGCGGTAGCGGTCCTGGCCCTGGATGCGGGCCGCGCTTTCCGGATCGACCTCGCTGACCCGGCTGCGCAGGCGATCGACGCCCTCGCTTTGCAGGATGGCTTTCACATCGGCCCGTACCTCCTCGGGAACGGGGGGCACGCCGCTGAGCCCCTGGGTGACGGCGAGGAAGTAAAGCCCAGTGCCACCCACCAAGATTGGGACCTTGCCGCGCCTCAGGATGTCAGCGATCACCGGGGCCACATCGACGAGCCATTGGCCGGTACTATAGCGCACGTCCGCGGTCACATGGCCAAACAGATGATGGGGCACTGCCTGGCGGTCAGCTTCACTCGGGCGGGCCGTCAGCACATCGAGATCGCCGTACACCTGCATCGCATCTGTGTTGATAATTTCCCCGTCCAGCACGCTGGCCAATTCCAGGGCCAACTTGCTTTTGCCGCTGGCGGTGGGCCCATGAATAAGTAATGAAGGCGTCATGGGCTTCTGATTAGGCCCTTGCTTTGAAGCTGGAAAGGAGTCGGCCGGCCTTGAGTGATCGCGCCGAACACGCCGGTGCCCATGTGGCCGTGATTGTGGCCGCCGCCGGGGCAGAGGATTTGCGCCGCGCTTTCGCCAACGCTGTGTCGGCGGCGAGCCGATCGGCGCTCACGCCGGCAGACCTGTGCCCATCAGGCCGGGAGTTCGCCCACGAGATCGAGTTTCTGCCAGCACCTGGCTTTTCTGCCAAAGCGTTTCAGGCCAAACTGGAGGCGCAATTCGGCGCGGGCGCGGACGTGGCGGTTTTACCGGCCGAGCCGCGCCGCAAAGAGCTTCTCATAAGTGATATGGATTCGACCATCATTGCGGTGGAGTGCTTGGACGAGCTCGCCGCTTTTGCTGGAAAAAAGCAAGCCGTGGCTGCGATTACAGAGCGGGCCATGGCCGGCGAACTGGATTTCGATGCCGCCCTGGAAGCGCGTGTGGCGATGCTCGCTGGACTGCCCCTGGCCGAGCTTGAGGCCTGCCTTGAGCAACGCATCCGCTATTCTCCCGGCGCTGCAACGCTCATCGCAACCCTGAGGCAAGCCGGCGTTCGGACCGTTCTTGTGTCGGGTGGCTTCACATTTTTCACCCAGCGGATTGCTGAGGCGCTGGGCTTCGACGCCCATTTCGGCAACACGCTTATCGATGATGGCACCCACCTCACCGGCAAGGTGGGCGCGCCGATCCTTGGGCGCGAGGCTAAACTGCAAACGCTGGCAGCCGAAGCGGCCGGCCTTGGCGTTGATGCCGAGGCCGCCATGGCCTTGGGCGACGGGGCCAATGACCTGGACATGATCCAGGCGGCCGGCTTGGGCATTGCCTATCGCGCACAACCTATCGTCTCCCGGGCGGCGCGCTGCGCCATCAATGTCACCAGCCTGCGCACGGCCCTGTATTTCCAAGGCTATCGCGAAGCCGACTTTGCCTCGCCTGGCGCAGCCTAGCGCGGGTCGGGACGCAGCCAGCCAAACCAGGTTTCATCGATTGCAATCGAAATCTGGGTGTACACACCGCGGGCATCATATCCGCGCGGGTCCAGGTCTTCGTCCGTAAAGCCGGTGAAATTGTAGCCGAGCGTTAGGCGCACATCCTCATGGGGCTTCCACGCTGCCGCAAAACCGAGGCTCTCCAGAGCGCTATCGCCCCAACCGGTGGAGCGAACCGAGCCGCGGGCTTCGGCGTCCCAGCTGCGATTGATCTCGCGAATGAGCCGAAGGCCGGCCAGCTGGGCGCTCGACCTCGAGCCGCCCGTATCGGACCATTTTGCCGCGGCGCGGCCCGACAGGATCCAGGCGCTGTCGAACTGCCGGTTGAAATGGGTCGACACGATATGGGCCGAGCGATCGATCGAGCCTGTGTCCTCGTGCAGCCACTGGTAGAGACCGAACATGTCGGTTGCCCCGTGGCGAGCCGGGCGGCGCGCAAATCCAAGCGTTGCGCGAACCCGCTCACTGTCCTCAGCGCCATCAATGTTGTCACGGGCGAAATCCAGTTTCGTGGCGCCGGACACCATCGGCGTAAACCGCTGGGCCCAGCCGGCCCGCGCGGCGTAAGAGAAAGAGCCCTGGCTGGCGCGCGCTTCACCGCGCACACTGCGCCGCGCCCGCTCGCTGCGCGTGTCCGACACGGCCATCGACAGGGCGACCGCATCGCCGATCGCCGCGTCATTCTCGCCGTCATCGAACACTTCGGTGATTTCCAATTGCGGCGCCAAGGACACGCCTTCGGCCAGCTCCCATTGGGCACGCACGCCGTAGGCTGCCTCGCCGCTTCGTCCATCCAAAGCCCCGGCGGCGCGCCATTCGCCGTAAAGATCCGTGCTTGGAATGATCGTGCTTTCAACGCCCATCAAGGTCCGGCCCTGGCTGACATTTGTTTGGCTACCGGTCAGGCCGGGCACGAAGGTCTGTTCGGCCAGTTCGTCGACGATGCGGTGGGAGACGTAGGCCCGGGTGGTCGGGTGCACCAGGGCGTCGCCGCCAACCAGGACGCGGCTGCCCGCGTCCGAAAGCGCGTCCTCGACTTCAACAAATGCCGAGGCAGAGCGATCCTGGACACGCAGATCACGCGACACGCGGGCGACGGCAGATGTAAAGTGGGAGGCACCATCGCTGGTGTCTTGAGCCACATGGCGCGGCCCTGCCGAAAAGGCCCAATTGGCCCAGCGGCGCGAAAGGCGTGCCTCGGCCACCGAGCGGCCATTGTCTGTCTCGATTTCGAGGGAGTGGCTGGCAAACGCCTCGAGCGATGTGGCTGGGCTTATCAGCGCGGTGTACTCAGCGCGCGCTTCCCTGCGCCCTGCCAGGATCGGCGCGTCGGGATTGTCATAGGCAAGGCCAGCCTGGGCCGCTTCGATGCGCACCTCGCCGCCCAGGGCGCGGGTATCAACCCCCAGGCGCACCGCATTGTCGAAATCATTGGAGCCAAACGGTGTGTGGGCGTCCATTCCGGCGATCTCAAGATAGGCGCGGCCAAGGCCCAGCGCCTGCTCGACCCCAACCGAGGCGGATATGCGGTAATCCAAATCCGGGTCGCTTTCGTCATAATTTGCGCCGGCAAACCAGGTACGCGCGCCTTGCACGCTTTCCATGCGCAGGCCCGCAATGACCGTGTCGGTTTCATCGCCCAGCGTCTCATAGGCCGCGCGCAGAAAAACCGGGTTGCCGTCCTCATCAAAGCTCGGCAGCGGGGCTTTGAGGGTGAGAAGGCCGGTGTCAGCATCGATCAGGTAATCGATGAACCGCGTCAGGGTCGTCTCAGAGGCGATCAAGCCCGGCGTGTCCTTGAACCGCGTCTCAATGGTGAGCACCTCGGAGTTGCGCACCAGCGGCGCGCCTGGAAGGCGTATATCCAGGGCCAGGCCGCGGCCGCGAATGCGCTCCGTGCGCAGTGTATCGCGGGCTTCGGCAGCAAACGCCTGCACCGTCCAATCCGCGCCGCCGGTGACGGCGTTCACGCCGGTGAGGCCGCGGCGCAAGGCCGTCAGGCTCTCGCCGCCGAAAGCATCGGTGCGAAAATCGCCAAACATCGCCGAATGCACGCCCTTATCGAGCCGGACATAGAGCTTGGAGCGCGATTGGGCCTCAAAGCCCTTTTCGCTCGCATCGCCATAGATCGGATAATACGCCTCAGGGTCGATGTCGCGGAAAAGACCTTCATTGCGCCCGCTCTCGGAGTCATAGGCGAATGTGAGCAAGGCATCGCCGCGAATGCGTCCTTTCAGAAACAGCGCCGTGCGGCCATCCGTCGTCAACTGCTCGGGAAAAAGCTCAGCGTCGCTCGGCGCCAAATCACCCGACAGAGCGAAACCGCTGGCCCTCAGATCGGCCACACCCACTGCCAAGAGATCGCGCATCACCGCCTCGAAGACGACCGACACTTCATCGGCGAGCACGCCGCCATCATCGGCCGCGACCACCACCCGTCCCGGGCGGCTGGGCGCCGCGACGTGGATCACTGCAGCGCCGTCTTCCAGGCGGACTTGGTGGCCGGGCACGCTGGGTTGCAGGTCCTCAGGCGCCAGAGACACCGCATCGTCGCTGCCTTCCAGGCGCGCGTTGATGGTCACAAATTGGCGCCCCATGGCCGGAGCTCCCCGGGCGTCGACTGCGCGGAGCACCAGCTTCGCCTCGGCGCGCCCATCTGCGGCAACCGCTTTGGCTGGGGCCTCGATCAGAAGGCTTTCGGCTGGGCCAGGCCGGACAACGTCTAGCGTTGAGAGCACACGCATATTGCCGAACATATCCTCGGCCTTGACTTCGAGCGTGTGGTCACCCGGCGGCAATTCAATCCCGTACCAGGCCGCCACCTGGGCCCCGGCCACCGCGTTTTCAATCAAGGTGCCGAGCGTGTCCTGGCTGGCTTCAGCCCCGTTGACGAACAGTCGCGGCGCCATGCCGGGACGAATGGCGGCCATGAACCGCCCGTCCCGGGAATACGCCACGCCTGTTTCGGCATCCGGCAAGGGCCAAAGCCACTGGCCCACGGTTATGTCGACCCTGCCGAGGGAGGCAGCGGCCGCTTCCGGAGAAGGCGCACCGGCCAGGGGCGAGACATCTGCGCCATCGCGCGCCGCTTCAGTCGCGGCCACGTCGCCGAAGCCAAGCCCAGCGCTATAGGCGCCCGAGAAGCTCAGCCGACCATTCGAGATGTCGCCATCGGGACCGGGCTGCTCTCGAAGGCGCGAGACGTCTCGGCTTAGTGTTTCGCCCAGCAAGCCTTCATAGGCGATGGCCTGGTCAAGCATGGCACTGGGGTCCAGCCGCGCTGCGCGATCGGCTGCGATACGCTGGAACGCAGACCCTTGGCCGCAGTCGGTGTCGACCGGACATGCCAGGGGGAAATCAGCCCGGTGAAGCTCGCCGGCAATCAGATCGACGAAGCGGCTCTTGCCACCTCCGGCCTGGCGGCCGGTGTGCTCAGAAGCGCGAAATCCCTCCACCAGTGTTGCCGGGTCGAGGCGCGCGATACGCATGCCGGGCCGCAATCCATAAAGCGAATAGCGCCCGAGTTCATCGGTTTCCACCCAGGTGCCGTCCTCGAGCCAGATCCGGGCGCCAGGCAGGCCGATCTCATCTTCACCGCGCAGGCCATCACCGTCTCTGTCGGCCCAGACAGAGCCAATCAAATACGCCCGGTCGGAAAACAAGCCATCCTCGGAGACGCGGACCGTTTCCTCAGCGCGCAGGGACACTGCGGGCACGCCCCCGCCTGTGCGCCCGTCCGCCTGCGCCCGGTTTGTTGCGCCGCCGGCCCGGGCCTCGGGGCCCGCCTGCATCCGATAGGTGACCTCCAGGGTTTCGCCCACCTCCATCCGCCCGATCGGGAACGTCACCAGGCGCCCGGGCCCCCGGACAACATCAATCGGCTCGCCCTGCAATCGAGCGGTCTCATCCAGCAGGCGGAAGCCCCGCGCCGGCGCGTCGTGAATGCTCACGTCGAGGAGCACCGCGTCGGACCCATTCCGTATACGAAGCGTATAAGACACCACGTCGCCGAAGCTGACCGTGTCCACATCGGCCGATTTTTCCAAAGAGAGCTGGCCGAGGGTCAAATCCGGATCAAGCGGGATATCGATGATGGGCGGGGCCGCCTCAAACAGTGCGGAAAACAAGCCGGACGCCGCCTCGCCGGAGAACCCATTTCGGCCATAGGAGCGCGCGTCTACCGACCGGCGGCCCGCAAAGACCGGCGCCTCGACGATCGACGGGAAGCTGTAATCGCCAGGGGGCGTGACCTCGACGAAGTACATGCCCTCCGCCAGGCGGGGGATGACATAGCTTCCGCCGCTATCGGTGATCTGAATGGGATGGGGCGCGCCCGTGTCGGGGTCGATGGCGGGGCTACCGTCAGCGGTCTTCAAGGCGATCTGGGCGCCCGCCACTGGGGCCAGACTGGCGCTGTCGAAGACGACGCCGAGCGGATCGACGACGGCGGTGTCTGCGAGCATCGCTTGCAGGCCCGGATCGAACAGGGTCGCGCGCAGACTGTCGCCGCTCACCGATTTCAGGACGCAAGACTCAGGCGCGTCAGGGCCGCATGCGCGCCCGCCCCCAGCGTCGCGCGCCGACAATCGGAACGGGATCTCGGCGCGGAACAGGCCAGTATTGGTCCCGGTTTCCAGCAGATTGACCCGGACAGTGTCGCCGGTCTCCTTCGACTGGACGAGAATCTGGATGAACTGCCTGCCGAACTGGTCCTCCTGGACCGCTGCATCGGTGTTAAGCGTGTTCGACCGCGCTTCGAGGTAGACCCCATCGCGGCCGACCAGATAGCCCGGAAACGTATCCAGACGGTAGACCGGGGCATCGACATAATCAGTGTCTACGCCGTGACGCGGCGCGCTCATCTGTGTGCTGATTGCTGGGTTGGTCTCGTCACCTTCAGTGGCCGGTGACTCAGGACCGGGTTGAAGCAAGGCGCGCCTGATGGCCCCTGCCGGCTCAAGAAATCTGAGATTTGCAGACACATCCGCGCCCAAGCCTCCGGCGGCGACGCGGTTACACGCTTCATTCGACTGCACATCCACGCGCCCGTCGCCGTCCAGGTCTGCGGAGATCACATTGCTGATCAGGGTTCCCGGCGTGATGTCGTCATTGACGCGGACGCTGAATGTGAACTGGCCGGACTGGCCGCTAAGAAGCGCCTCCTCTGGGACGAACAGTGCGACGCTCGCAACCACGTCCAGCGCGCCCAGCTCGCCGAGTGGAATATAGCCTTGACGGCCAAGCACGCGGACCAAGGGCTGGGCGCCGGAAGGCGAGACATTTACGCCGGTTTCAGGAGCAAAAACAGTGTTCGCCGGGACGTGGTCGTCAATTACGACGCCGGTGAGCGCACGCCCGCCCACCTCTATTTCATCGACAAATGGCGCCAGCGCATCGATGTTGAGAAGGTCCATCGTATAGGCAATCTCGCTGCCGGGTTGGATCGGCGTCGCGCACAATGGAAACGAGGATTTATTGATTGAAAAGCGGCGCTGCGCTTCGACCGTTACCTCATCATTCCGTGTACGAACTTTTTTGGGATCCTCTTCGGAGGTCGCCGTGACCGTTGCCCCAAGGATTGTTCCGGGTACGGTGTTTGTGGGCACGCGCACCAAAAGAACGAGGGCGATCGAGTCCCCAGGATTGAGCGTCTCGGTGACCTTGAGCGTGCGCTCATCGGGGTCCACAACGCCGTTTTCATTCGTATCCAGATAGATCAGCGGGTTTTCCAGAGACCCGGCGCCGTCAACCGTGCTGGCCGCAAGCTGGTAGCGGTCTGGCAGATTGCCCGTGTTGCGCAGGATATGCGCGAAGGCGACTTGCTCGTCGGGCGCCGCGCGAAGCGCACCGTCATTGTCGAGCTCGAACACGGTCGCCGGCGCCACGCGCACCGTTGCGATCGTAGACGTGACCGCGAAACTGCGATCGTCGCCGGGATGGAAGTATGTGGCCTGCGCCTGGTTTTTAATCACCGTGCCGACGGGCGTCACCGCACTGGCCGCGCCCATTGCGCCGGCCAGGCCGAACAGACCTGCCGCTACGGCTTTGAAGCCGTGTCTCATCACCCAATCCTTCGCGCCTCATGGCGGACGCTTTTTCGGTAAGGACGGCGCCAGCTTCTCGCGGCCCGAGCCCCTTTTTGTTCTACGGCCTCACCATCGAGGCACGCGGGAGCGGCCCTTCGCGGCCGCCCCTAAAACGTTTGTCCAGCCGGGTCAGTCGACCTTGGTGGAAAAGCGCACAGTGACGCTGGCGCCGGAGGCGATTTCCGCCTCGTTCACGCTGGCCGTGCCGCCATCATCCTTGAGCTGGAACCGCACATCATTGGCCGTCTGCTGGCCTTCGTCGGGGTCCGACGGGCTGTCGGTCAAAGTGATCCACGCGCTGTCACAAGCGCTCGACGTGGCGCCCGGTCCGGCATCGGTCCGGCAGAGGCGCAATGTGCCGGCCTCATAGGTCGAGAAGGCGGGCACCGCGTCGGTGATTTCCACATCGGTGATCTTGTCGACGCCGGCATTGGTCGCCACGACCTGCCAAACGATACACTCGCCAGGCGCGGCGCTCGCGGCCGTTTCGGTGAAGCCCGCATCGGGGCCGAGGGTTGGCTGGTCTGCAATCGCGGTCGCGCCGCCATCGCTACAGTCGGCATTGACCGAAGCCGTTTTCACCATCCGCAACTGCGCGGTGACCACTTCCGAGCGGTCGATATTCGTAACAGTTGCGCCGCCCGAATTGTAACCGGCTGTGACGGTCAGGATGTCCAGCTGCCCATTGGGCGCGCTGTTTGGCGCAAATGTCCGTACAATGAAATTGAGGCTCTCGCCGGGCTCGATGACAAGCTCACCGTCGCCGTCCAACGCGCCGACAACTAACGTGCCGCTGGCATCCACAAAACAGATCGACGCACCGGCAGACAAGCTGGCAAAGGGTGTGTCGGCCGCCCCGTCACACGCGCCGCCCGGCACGGGGGTGTCTACGAGCAGGTTGTTCGACCAACCGGGTGTGTCGTTCGCCGCTGAAAGCGTGATCTCTTCAACCGTGTTGCCGTCATTTTGCAGCGTATGCGGATAGTCTATCGAGCCGCCGGGTTGAACCTGGCCGGAATTGTTCTGCAAAAGGGTGATCTCTTCGCGCGGTAGAACATCCACGGCGTCGAGTTTGATGTCAGATGCGCCCGAATTGACCGAGACAGCGCGGAAGAAAATGCCGTAATCGCCGTCGCCGTCTCCATTGCCTTGCACGGTCTCGTCAGACGAATCGCCGTCGAGATCGAAGCTGTAGTCTGCAACGGCCTGAGTCTCGACCGATGGGATTTGCACTTCGGCCGTGAGCTGAATAAAGCCGCGAGACGCGATTGACGGCGTGGTCGTGACCACGTTCCCGCCGAGGTCGCGGAAGACCACTGACCAGCCTGGGGGCAGTCCGCCCAGAATCGAGCCGTTCCAAGAGCCACCTGAGCTCAGCTGGAAGCTGTCGGCGACCAGGCTGTCATTTTGGATCACCAGGTCAAAGGTGATGCTATCGCCTGGATTGGCCTCTTTCGTCGTGATGGGCGTTGCGTTGCTGTAGGCGTCCGCGTCGGTGCCGAAGGCGTCGTCCGGGGTCGTCCCATTTGAGAGGTCGACCGTTGGCGCGACGATTTCCTGCAGCAGGCCGTCGGATCCATCGCTCGCCGGCGTGGAAGACGGGTCGGCGCTGGAAGTGGCGCGCAGGTCGTAGGACGCGTTGGTTGCCGTCCCTGAAGATGGCAATTGCGCATGGACCACAACCGTTAAGGACTCGCCGGCGGCAAGCGGCCCGGTGTCAACGCCGCCGGCACCGTTCGTGTTGAGCAGTTGGACCGTGCTCGTCTCATTCCAAATCGTAAACGCCGTACCCGGAGGAAATCCGCTGACATCATTGATATCGAGCTCAAACGTATCGGTGCCGTTGCCCGTATTGGTGATGATATGCGTGAAGTAGACAAGTTCGCCGGCCTGGACGCTATCAACCGTCTGCTGGTCGTTGCCTGCGCCCGGCCCAGCATCGTCGTCGCCGCCATCATTGACGCCGTTGGCAGCGCCAGTGTTGGAGTCGGTAACCGTGACATTGAAGAGCTGTGGTACGGTATCAGTGACAAGATTTGACGGCGTAAGCGACTCGTCTGTCGACGGATCATCATCCAGGTCAGCGCCAACAAACGCTTGGTTGACCACATCGGCGCCGGCGCCGAACGTGGCGGGGTCGTAGCTCACCGTGAAGGTCAAATTCACCGACACACCGGGCTCAAGCACCGAATCGAAACCGAAAACGCCGGGGACGGGACTGGTGTCGTTTTCGCCGTCGCGGTCGAGGTCGAGCCCGAAATCTGCTTCGACGTTCTTGTCGATGTCACCGTCCACATCGAGGTCGCGGGTCAGCGCAGTTTCCGACAATTGGGCAACGCTTTGAGCCGCCTCGTCATCGACATCAATGCCGGGTCCAAAGCCCGACTGGCTTACCGAGACGAAAGTCGTTCCGGCGGGAAGCGCGTCAAAAATAGTGACATCCTTGGCGTCGCTGTTGCCCGTATTGGTGATGGTCACCGTGTAGGCGATTTGTTTGTTTGCTTCGTCGTGTACCGAAGATTTCGTTACGTTGAGCACAGCGTCGCCCGAGACGGTCGCAACGTCCTGGTTGGTGCCCTGCGTCGAGTCCGCGCCGCCAGCCGTGCTCGTCAGGTCCGTGACGGACGCGGTGACCGAGCCGGATGTGCCCTCAAACGCTTCTACCGTGAGCAGCGCGCCGAACGTGTTGCCATCGGTTGCCGTGGGCACCAGGCCGGCCACGACAAGAGAGACTTGCTCTCCAGAAATTAACGTCAGGTCTTGGGTGCCCGCATTGCTGCCTGCGGCTGTGTCGAAGACCAGCGGCTCGCCGCTATCGACTGTGCCATTGTCGTTCAGGTCGATGTAAACGGCGAGGGTGTCGAAGTCGCCAGTGTCACCGCTTTCCTGGGCAAGGTTGACCCGATATGTGTCGTCGCCATTGCCGGTATTTGTCAGGATGTGTTGGAAATAGACTGTTTGGTTCGAGGCAACGGTCTTTGCGCCGTCGCTTCCTAAGGTTGCAAAATAAACCTGTTTGACTTCCACCGTGGCAAGGTTTGACTGGGACGTGTAATCATTGCCCAGGGCGTCTTTATAGGTCGCCGTTGCTTGGTTCTGGATCGGCTGGCCCGCATCGGTCAGCGCATTGGCCGGCGCGGCGGCAAGGCCGGCGGCAAGGGCCAGCGCGGCGCAGGACGCCGCCAGCGCTGTGCGGCGCGACCTCGTTTGTGTTTGAAATGACATCCCTGACAGCTCCCTCGGGCCTCTAACTCGCCCGGGAGGGATGCCGTTTTTCTGGTAAACAAAATCGAAATGCAGCTGCAAGTTGTCATTGTGGAAACCCCAAATGAAACCAGTGTCTTAACGCGCTGCCAGGGGTCATTCATAAACAAAGGCCGCCCGATCCGGGCGGCCCATGGCAATTGAGGGGTCCGGTGCGGCTACTCAACGCTGACGCGGTAAGCAAACAGCCATTCCTCACCGGGAGTGATTGCGGTTTCCGGGCTCCAGCGCACGAGGTCATAATCGTCGATGTCGGCTTCTGTGCCAGGCTCGAGAAAAATCGGCGGCGCGCCCCAATTGGCGCCCTCATCGATGCTGGCCTCAAAGATGCCAGGCACTTGGGTTGTTTCAGAGCCCAATACCAAGTCAGTCGACGCTGGCACGGGGGCGCTCACCACTAGGCCCTCGAGCGGCGCCTCGGAGGTGTTGGTATAGACGAGGCGGTATTCAACCAAATCGCCGGGCTCAACCTCATCGACTTGTTCGAACATCTCGGCGCCATCTTCGTCCACGGTGACGATAAAGGCCGTCAGTTCGCTGCGCAGAGGCCCATCGGCCGCGGCCGGGGCGGCCAGAGCGAGAGCCGCGGCGAGCGCGGCGACCGCGCGGTGGTGAGGTAGGTTCATGTGAAAAATCCTTTCTGACTTTCGTGGGCTTAGTCTACTTGAACACTGAAATTGACACGGGCGATTTGGCCGGCGGCGAGGCAGAATGCCTGGGGCGCTCCGTTGCCGTTCGGATCGAGCGCGTTGCCCAGGCTGCACGCGAAGTCGCGATCGAGCACCGCGCAAGCGCCTGTGCCTGGGGCGGGCTCTTCGACAATGCCTGGGAGGCCGACAAGTTGGGTAAATGCCGGCGCAGCGTCGCGCGCGCGCACATCGCAAACGGTCTCTGCCCCGGCGTTTTCCAGGGTGATCTGCCATACGACGCACTGTCCGGGTTCGGCGCGGACCTGGGCGTCGAGGAAGCCTGTGTCGGGCGCGCCATCGCAGCCTGCATCGAGGGCGCCAAACTTCGTTACCTCAAGGCGCGCTGAACCGACCTCCGTTCGGTTCTGGGCGGTGGCAGAAGCGTCGCCATCGCTGGAGACCGCTGAAAGCGTCAAGACATCGACCGTTGCAGGCGGCGTATCGCAGGGCGCCGACACCCGCGCGCGAATGCGGGCCTCCTCACCCGGTGCGAGGCGTATGGCCGGACCAAACGCGCCGGCATCAACAAGGGCGTCCACGCGCCATCCGGACTGGGACAGGATCGCCACATCGTCCCCGGCCACAGCTAGGCCTGCGTCGACATAACCGCCTGGCTCGCCGCCATTGATGGCGGCTGCGTAGCGCAGTTCGGCGTTCAGGCGGGTCTGGCTGTCGATCCTTACACGGACATCCTCAGACGTTGTGCCCGTGTTGCGTAAAACATGCGTGTACTCTGTTATTCCGCAGGCGGATATTGTGCCGGATCCATCGGGCGTCAGGGTGATGGCCGGCGCGCGGTTTATGGCGACGCTGTCGCGCTTTGTATCGCTGACCCCTGTCTCCAATGAGCGTGCCGTTAAGAAGACGTCCTGCACCGCCGCATCGAGCGCAGAAGTCGGCGCGGTGACCTGCGCTGTAAAGTCAAACACATCGCCTGGCGCGAGGCGCGGCGTAGACGAAATCTCAGCGCCCGTGTCGTCCAAGAACCGGACGACCCAGCCTGCAGGAAAGGCCGTATCGGCGGCGAGGGTGGGATGGGCGCTGAGCTGGAACACATCGCCGCCTTCGCCTTCATTGGCGATGAAAAGGTCGAAGACAACAGAGCCGCCCGGCGGCGCCGTTTTCTGGGTGGCAACGCTGGTCGGCGGATGGGCATTGACGGCGCCATCATCATTAAAGCCGGGCACACCGCTGGCGTTGGCGATATCCACCCCGGAACTGCCCGCCGACCCGATTGCAAGGCCCGCCGACGCGCTCGCCCGGCTTGTACCCGTCGGCAGGTTGGCCGTGGAGGTCACGGTCACCGCCGCGCCATGGGGAGCAGGGGGCGCCGTGGACGGCAGCACGGCAGCCACCACGAAGCGCATCGTCTCGCCCGGCGCCAATGGCCCGGTGTCGGCAAGCCCATCGCCATTCGTGTCCAGTAGCGGCGTAGCCCGGTCCGAATAAAGGTAGCGAAAGGCCGCCCCGCTGAGCCAGCCTGAGGCCGATCCCGTCTCGAGCGTATAAGTATCGACGACGTTGCCGGTGTTGGTCACATCCAAGTTGAAAAACACGGTATCGCCTGGCGCTGCGGTGTCGACAAATTGGGTGCCGTTTAAGGCGTCGTCGTCGCCGCCATCATTGACCCCATTCAGCCCGCCCGACCCGGTATCGCTCAGCGCCACTTGATAAAAAGCAGATGCAGTGTCGCGGGTCGTATTCGATGCGACGGGCGCCTCCAGGCCCGGCGCGCCGTCGAGATTGCCGGACACGCTGGCCGTGTTCTCAATGGTCAAACCTTCCCCGGACGCGCCGAGCGCATCAACAACGTCCGCGGTGAAACGGATGACGGCGCTGTCTCCCGGACCCAGCGTCGCCAGGCCCGCGGTGATCACGTCATTGCTCATTGAGGGGCCGGCGCTGAAGGTTCCGTCATGGGACCCGAAGCTTGCGAAATCGAGTTCGGCGGCGAGCACATCGGTAACCGTCACATCGCTCGCCGGTGCGGCGCCGGTGTTTGTCAGCGTGATGACGTAATCGATCTGGTCATCGGACAGATCGGCGAGCGCGCCTTGGCGATACGTCGATGCCTTGGCCAGCTCCAACACGGCGCCCAAGGTCACGGTTGCAACATTCCTGTTGGTCCCGTCTGCGCTGTCGGCGTTGGCCCCTATATCTGCGACCACGCCGCCGCCGCATGCCCCTGTGCCGCTAAACGAGGAAACGCGCAGATCCACCGCCAGGCTTGTGCCATTGGCGGTGCCTGCATCGGTTTGCGCCACCATGATCAAATCGAGGGTCTGGGACGCGGCAAGCTCGATCTGACCCGGGGCTGGCGCGCCCGCGCTCGACCAGACCACCGGATCGCCGCTCGGGTCGCCATCTCCGTTCACATCCTGGAATACCTCGATCAGTTCGAACTCGCCGCCATCCGAGGAGAGTTGTTCGGCCGAGACGCAATAGATATCGGCGCCGTTGCCCGTATTGGTGAGCGTGTGGGTGAAGCGCGCGCTGGCGCCGGGAACAACCCCGCGGGCACCATCGCCCTGAAGGGTTGCGGAATAGACCTGTTGAACGAAGAGGACCACCTCATTGGTCAGCGCTTCTCGCGCGACGCCGTCGGCATCGGTGTAGAGCACGTTGGCCTGGTTCACGACCTCCGCGCCCGCCGGCGGTGGGTCGCCAAAAGCCGGCCCGCTCGACCGGAGGACCATGAGGGCCGCGAGCGGCAGGGCAGCCGCCACGCAAGCAGCGCGGGGAGCGAACATTAAATCCTCCTAGGGCGCGCAGATCGCCGCGATACCATCCACCTGACGAGGGGCCGGTTTCGCAAAGATTAACCCTTCTGCGCTTCGGCCGGGCTGTGCGAGCGCCCCCGTGACTTTCCATGCCTCGTCTCGTAGGGATGCGCGGGCGGGGCGGCGTGCAAAGCGAGGATCAGGCGTCGGCATGAAGTTCCTGGACGAATGCAAGGTGTTTGTCGCCTCGGGCGCCGGGGGCAATGGCGCAGTGAGCTTCCGGCGCGAGGCCTATGTCGAATTCGGCGGGCCAGATGGCGGCGATGGCGGGCGCGGCGGCGATGTGTGGGCCGAAGCCGTCGATACGCTGAATACTCTGATCGATTTCCGCTACCGGCAACACTATAAAGCGGCGCGCGGCGTCGGCGGCATGGGCAAGCAGCGCACCGGGCGCGGCGGGGCGCCGGTGACGCTCAAACTTCCCTTGGGAACGCAGATTTTCGAGGCCGACAAGGCCACGCTGATTGCCGACCTGACGCGCGCCGGCCAGCGCGTTATGCTGGCAGAGGGAGGAAATGGGGGATGGGGCAACGTCCGTTTCAAATCCTCGACCAATCGCGCCCCGCGCCGGGCCAATCCTGGCGAGCCGGGCGAGGAACGCTGGATTTGGCTGCGCTTGAAATTGATCGCCGATGCCGGGCTGGTCGGCCTTCCCAATGCGGGCAAGTCAACCTTTCTGAGGGCCGTTTCCGGCGCGCGCCCGAAGGTGGCTGATTACCCCTTCACAACCTTGAATCCAGGCCTTGGCGTGGTCGATCTTGGCCCAGGCCAACGCTTCGTACTGGCCGATATCCCAGGGCTGATCGAAGGGGCCGCCCAAGGCGCAGGGTTGGGCACGCGCTTCCTTGGCCATGTGGAGCGCTGCAAGGTCTTGCTCCATTTGGTCGATGCGACCTTGCCTGATGTGGCCGGCGCCTACCAAACCGTACGCCGCGAGCTTGATCGCTATGACCAAGGGCTAGCGCACAAGCCCGAGGTGGTCGCCTTGAACAAGTGTGACGCCTTGGACGAAGACACCGCCGGCCGCCAGCTGCGCGCCCTGGCCGATGCCGCGGGCGCGGCGCCGCTCATGGTATCAGGCGTGTCTGGACGGGGCGTGCGAGACGCCCTGCACAGGGTTGGCGGGCACTTGGCCGATCTTTCAGAGGGGCCGGGCAGCCGCCAGCAAACCGATTGGAGCCCGGTGTGACCGGCCCCCTGTCATCGGCGCGTCGCATTATCTTGAAAGTCGGCTCGGCGCTGATCTGTGAAGATGGACGCGCGCGGGCCGATTGGCTGGCATCCCTGGCAGGCGATGTCGCAGCGCTCATGACCGGGGGCAAAAACGTTATACTGGTCAGCTCTGGGGCCATTGCCCTCGGCCGCGCGGCCCTGGGGCGGGTGTCCCTCGGCAAGCTGGAGGAGAAGCAGGCGGCAGCGGCGTTTGGGCAATCCCAATTGGTCCGCGCGCTGGAGGCCGCCTTCGCGCCCCATGGACTGCCGGTCGCCCAGGCGTTGATTACGCTCGAGGATACCGAGCGGCGCAGGCGCTGGCTCAACGCCCGTGCAACGCTCGAGACCATTCTGGCAGCGGGCGGCGTGCCCGTGATCAATGAGAACGACACCGTCGCGACGGAGGAAATCCGGTATGGCGATAATGATCGCCTCGCGGCCCGGGTCGCACAGATGCTGATGGCGGATGTGTTGGTGCTGCTTTCAGACGTTGATGGGCTCTATACAGGCGACCCGCACCGCGACCCAACGGCCCGCCATATCCCGGTTATCGAGCAGTTGACGCCCGATCACGGGGCCATGGCGCGCGGTGCAAATGCTAAATCGGGCCTCGGCACCGGCGGCATGGAGACGAAGCTGGCCGCCGCTAAGATTGCCGTGAATGCGGGGTGCACCACCATCATCGCCAATGGCCGCACCGACGAGCCGCTCAGCGCCCTGACCGCCGGCGCGCGCCACACGGTGATACCTGCTCAGTTATCGCCGCTGGATGCGCGCCGCCAGTGGCTGACGGGGAACCTCGACCCCGAAGGCGAGATTAGCATCGACGCGGGGGCCGTCCGCGCCTTGCGGGGCGGGGCGAGCCTCTTGCCCGTGGGCGTCAGCGCGGTGTCGGGCGTGTTCGACCGCGGCGCGGCGATCGCGATTTGCGACAGTGAGAAGCGCCAGGTGGCGAAGGGCGTGACGGCCTATTCGGCCCAGGACATCGCCTCGATCATGGGGCTGCACACCACCGCAGTGGAAGAAAAGCTCGGCTATCGGGGACGGCCGGCAATCGTCCACCGCGACGATCTCGTCCTCGCGCCATGACGACCGAGATCCCCCTGCCCGATGAAGCCGCGACCCAAGCCTTCGCCGCGCGTCTCGCCCCGCATTTGAACGCCGGTCATTTCATCGCGCTCGAGGGCGGGCTAGGTGTTGGCAAGACCACTTTTGCGCGGGCACTTATTTCTGCCATGGCCGGCGCAGCGGTGACTGTGCCCAGCCCGACTTTCACATTGGTGCAAACCTATGACGGGCCGGGATTTCCAATTTTCCATTTCGATCTCTATCGCCTCAACGACCCGGGCGAACTGGATGAACTGGGTTGGGAGGAAACCGTCGAAGGGCTGTGCTTGGTGGAATGGCCGGCCCGTGCAGGCCCGCGCCTGCCCAGGTGGCGCATGGTGATCGCCTTAGATTTCATTCCTGGCGGGCGCACGGCTAAGCTGGAGTGGCGCGGCGAACACTGGCAAAGCGTCATGGATGCAGTCACGGCCTGATATGCGCGGCGAAGAAATCGCAGCTTTCCTTAGAGAAACCGGCTGGGCAAACGCCCAGCGCGCCCCGCTGAGCCAGGACGCCTCCACCCGTCGGTATGAGCGCCTCATCGCGCCTTCTGGCGAGACTGCGATGTTAATGGATGCGCCCGGCGTAGAGGCGCCGCCTTGCCCGCCGGCTGCCAGCAAGGCCGAGCGCCTCCGGCTTGGATGGAACGCGTCAACGCGGTTGGCCGCCTCGCGGGTCGACGCCTTTGCGGCCCTGGCAGGGCTCTTGCGCGCGCGAGGCCTGTCGGCGCCGGAGGTTTACGCCGTGAACGCCGACAAAGGGCTGGCGCTGATTGAAGACTTTGGCGCCGGGCTGGAGTTTGCCCGGCTGATTGAGCGCGGCGCCGCCGATGAAACGGCTCTTTATGCGTCCGCAGGCCAGGCTTTGGCCCATCTTCATCGCCAGCCCGCACCCGGCAAAGCAGAAGGTTTTGGCCATAGCTGGCCGATCCTGGAGTTCGACGCCCTGGCCTTGCAAACCAATGCAGACCTATTTGCTGAATGGTATCCGAAAATCGACCCAACCACGCACTGGTCGGCAGAAACGAACGCCGACTGGGCCGTTGCCCGCGACGGGCTGATCGCGCAAATCCTGACCTTCAAGCGGGCCTTCACGCTGCGCGACTTCCATGCCGAGAATCTTGTTCTGCTTAAGGAACGAGACGGCATCGCAAAAGTCGGCCTGCTCGATTTTCAAGACGCGGTGCTGGGCTGGCCCGGTTGGGACCTTGCCATGCTCACCCAGGATGCCCGGCGCCATGTGTCAAACGAGGCGGCCGCCGCCGCCGTAGAAGCCTATTGCGCGGGCACGGGGGCAGGCCGTGAGGAGATCGAAACCCAACTGGCGGTGATCGGAACGCTGAATGCCCTGCGCATTTCCGGCTTGTTTGCCAGGCTGATCGAGCGCGATCACAAGCCTAGGTATCGCAGCTTCCTGCCGCGCCAATTGGCGATCTTGGCGAGGAATCTTCGCCACCCAGCCGCCCGCGATATGGCAGCTTTCCTCCACGGCGCTGCGCCGCGCCTGCTCGGCGGGCTGGCATGAAGACGCCCCCGGACACCGCCTTTCTCTTGGCCGCCGGCCTGGGCAGCAGGATGCGCCCATTGACCGAAACCGTGCCTAAGCCCCTGCTGAAGGTTTCAGGCCGGCCGATCCTTGACCATCTTGTCCAGGCGCTCACCGGCGCAGGTGTCCGCCGCATGGTCGTCAACGTCCATTGGTTGCCTACCCAGGTCGAGGCCTATTTGGGGTCGCTGGATGGTGTGGAGGTGATGGTCTCTGATGAACGCAGCGCGCTATTGGAAACCGGGGGCGCCTTGGCCAAGGCCCGTCCGCTGCTCGGCGAGCGCCCGATATACATCGTCAACACCGACGCATTCTGGGCGCCGACGACGCCCGCTCCTCTGCTGGCTCTTGCCTCTGCCTATGATGAAAAGCGCATGGATGAATTGCTCCTGCTGGCCGATACCCAGCGCAGCCTTGGATTTCGCGGTGCCGGTGACTTCTTTCTCAGCGAAGCCGGCGAGCTGACGCGGCGCGGCGCTGCGAAATCGGCGCCATGGGCATATGCCGGGGTCCGGATTGCCAACCCCTGCCGCTTCGGCGCACTGCCGATAAAGCCATTCTCGGCATTGGAGATTTGGGAGCCAATCCTGGCGCGTGGCCGGCTTCACGGACTTCCGCTCGACGCCTTCTGGCTACATATCGGCGATCCAACGGCCCTTGGCGACGCCGAAATGTGGATGAGGTGCCACGGATTTTGAGCCGGTTCGACGCCTTCTCGCGGTCTGCGCCGAAATTGTGGACGGTTCCTGCCGGTGCGCCGTTTCTTGAAATCCTCGCCGATTCACTCGCAAGCAGCGCTGACCTTGAGCAGGATCCGAGCGCCCTCGCAGATGCGCTGATTTACGTCCCAAATCGGCGCTCGGCGCGCGCCTTGGCATTTGCACTCCACAACGCTTGCGGGGGCGAGCGCGCACTTTTGATGCCCGAAATCCGCGCGCTTGGCGATTTGGAGACCGATGACGCGCCCCCTGGGCTCGACGGGGCCTTTGATGTGCTGCCGCCTGGCATCTCAGACGAAGAGCGGGTCGGCGAACTGATGCGCTTGGTGACGGCCTGGTATGCGGGACGTGGCCTTCCGCTTCCGGCCACGGCGGCCTTCGCAACGGCCCAGGAACTTGCTGCACTGTTGGATGCAGGGGCTATGGCGGGCGGCGTTGACTGGGCCCAGTTGCCCGACCTCGTTGAGGGCGAAGACTTGGCAGGTCACTGGGCGCAATCGGTACAGTTCCTGAGCATAATCACCCAGGCCTGGCCCGCCTATTTGAAGGAAATCGACCGGCTGGACCCCCTTGCGCGCCGCTTGGCCGCCGCCGCTTTAATCGCAGAAGGCTGGACGTCGACGCCGCCCAGCACCCCGGTCATCATAGCAGGCTCTACCGGCGCGACCCCAGCCAGCCGCCAGCTTATGGCCGCCGCGCTTACCCTGCCCCTCGGCCGCGTGGTTATGCCCGGCTTGGACCCGTCACTCGGGCCAGCGGAAATGGCGCTTGTTGCTGAGGAGCCGAGCCATCCCCAGCATGCCCTGATCAACTGTTTGCACCATCTTGGCGCCGCGCCCAGCGCCGTGCCTACACTGGCGCACGCGCCGGGCGAGGGTCCCAGTCCGCGCCGAGCGCTAGTCCAGGAAAGCCTTTCGCCGGCGGCCTTGACCGGCGATTGGCGCAGCCGCCTGGCCGCCCTTGCTGGAGAATCCAGCGCCAAAGAGGCTGGAGGCGACATGTCTGCTGCGTTCGCCAGGCGAGCGCTTGACGGCCTCGACGTGGTGGCATGCCGGGACGAGACCGAAGAAGCCTTGGTGGCAGCGTGCTTGCTGCGCGCGCAAGCCGAACAACGGGGCGAAACGGCAGCCCTGGTCTGCCCGGACTCGGCTCTGGCCCGTCGAGTAGCGATCCACTTGCGCCGTTGGGGCTTGGCCGTGTCGCCGTCAGAAGGCATCCCCGTACTGAGGACCCCGGCGGGCGCGAGCCTGGATGCGCTCCTCAGTTGGATCACTGACCCGGCCGATCCAGTAAAAATCGCGTCCCTACTGCGTGCGCCCCATGCCAAAAGCCACGCTGGCGCGGACGCCTTCGAGCGATACGTTCTTCGCGGGGCGAGATGGTGGGACGATCTCGATGACTTGTTACGCACCATCGATGCGCGGATGGACGACCCTCGCAATTTCAGGGCGCCTGGAGATGGCATGCGCGCGCCCATTTCGGCGATGGCGGCGGCGCTTTCGCGCATCGCGTCGGCGTTTACCAGCCAGACGAACGCCGATCTGCCCGGCTTTCTGGCGGGCCTTGGCGTGGGCGTTTCGGGTTTGCTCGACACCGATCGGCTTTGGCGCGGCGAAGGGGGGGCAGCAACCGCACGGATTTTCGACGCGCTTACCGCAGTGACCAAGCCCCTTGGCGCCCTCACTTGGGATGACTGGCATACGCTGATCCGTGCCCTGGCGCGGGATATCATGGTGGTGCCAGAGCCCTTGCAAGACGCGCGGCTGTCGATCTGGGGCCCTCTGGAGGCCAGATTGCAGCGGGCCGACCACCTCATTCTCGCCGGGCTGAACGACGGAGTGTGGCCGCGCCAAGCGCCGGCAAACAGCTTCCTCCCGCGCAAACTCGCCAGCGCTTTGGGCATGGAAGATCCCGAAACTCTGACAGGCTTGGCGGCACACGACTTTGCCGGCCTAGCCTGCGCGCCGCGGGTGACGTTGACATATTCGCGCCGCCGCGATGATGCGCCGGCCGTGGCCTCTCGATGGGTTTGGCGATTGGAGACGCTGGTGCGCGGCGCGCTCGGGTCGCGTGCGGATGCCGCGCTTGGCCCCGACCCGAGCGCCGACCCACGTCTGTGGGCCCGGGCGCTGCATACCCCGCTGCGGCGCCAGGAAGCCGGCCATGCCGTACCTACCCCCCGCCCGCCGGTATCGGCGCGTCCAGCACGGCTATCGGTGACGCGGATTGAGACGCTGCAGCGCGACCCTTACGCGATTTATGCCGAGAAGATCTTGTCGCTCGCACCCCTCGCGCGCGTGGGCGACACGATCAATGCCCGAGAGCGAGGCACGGCGGTGCACCGCGCCCTTGAGCGTTTCGAGCTTGACCCGGCCATGGGCAGCGAAGGGCTTTCGGCTCTGCTCGACGAGGAGTTGAAATGGCAGGGCGAGGCGCTGGAAAGCCGGCTCGGGCGCCGCGCGATCCTGGCGCGCATGGCGGTGTGGTATGTCGACTGGCACACCGGGCGCCAGGCCGGGCTGGCCGGCGATCCGGCCATTGAGGTTAAAGGTCAGCTTACCTTGCCAGGATTGTGGGACGGCGGTTTCACGCTCACCGCCGTGGCAGACCGTATTGAGCCGCGCCCTGGCGGAGGCGCTGCGATCATTGATTTCAAAACCGGCGACCCGCCATCTGACAAGACCATCGCCATTGGGTTTGCCCCCCAATTGCCGCTCCAGGCTGCAATGCTCGGAGCTGGGGCCTTTGAGGGCCTGGCTGCATCCCAGGTTGATGAGCTGGCCTATGTGGCGGTCAAAGCCCAGCCGCTGGCCCGCACCGTTGGTCCAGGAAAGGACCTGCAGCAGTCGCCGGGCGAGTTGGCGGACGGCGCCATGGCAGGCCTGGCGCGCCTGCTGAGGGCGTATGGGGACCCGGCCCGGCCCTATCTGTGCGAGCCGCGCATTCAATTTGTTAAGCATAAGGGCGACTACACCCGCCTGGCGCGCCGGGATGAGTGGTCGAGCCGGATCAGTGATGAGTAAGCCCGACTTCCCCTCGGAGACGCCAGCCTTCCTGGCTGCTGCGAACGCTCAATTTTTGGCAGCCGATCCATTTCGATCGGCATGGGTTGCGGCAAATGCTGGCTCGGGCAAGACCAAGGTCCTCATCGACCGGGTTGCGCGTCTTCTCCTGCGGGACGCAGCACCGGACGCGATCTTATGCATCACCTTCACCCGCGCGGCCGCAAACGAGATGATCTCGCGCCTGTTCAAACGGCTCGGCGATTGGTCGGTCATGGATGATGCCCCCCTGGCAAAAGAGCTGGCCAGCCTTGAGGGACGCGAAGCCGCTGGCTTCTCCGATGGTGAACTGAGAAAAGCCCGCGCCCTATTTGCAAAAGCGCTCGAGACGCCCGGCGGGCTGCGGATCGAGACCATCCATGCGTTTTGCGCCCGGCTTCTGCGCCGCTTCCCGCTGGAGGCTGGGATCATGCCGGGCTTCCGGGACCTTGATGAGGCCGATGCGCATCGGCTCACTCAGGCAGCGCGGCGCAAGGCGGTGTTGAAATTGGCGCAAACGGCGCCGGCGTGCCTGGACGCACTCGCCATGGAAGGGGGCGGCCACGGGATTGACGCAGCGCTTGACCTGGCAAGCGCCCTGAATCGCCACACGCCCAACGCGGCCGACACCGACATGGCCGCGCTGCGAGACGTGCTTGGCGCGCCGGCGCAGACACCGAAAGACGTGCTGGACGAGGCACTTGAGGCGGCATTGCCTAAGGAGGCCTATCGCAGCGCCATAGCCGCCTTGGCCAAGGGCGCCAGCACTGACCAAGCGCTGGCCGAGCGGCTCGAAGATGCACTCAACGAACCGGATTTGATGCGCCGCTTTGAGCACCTACAGGGCGTGTGGCTGACGACATCTGGCGGGCTGAGAAAGTCTAATCCATTCACAAAATCGGCCCCTGACTTTGTGGCAGAACTTTTCTCGGTCAAACCGCCGGAAGGGCGTGAGATTACGCGGCTGAAACAGGTCGAGACGGACGTGTATGCCGCCGAGGCGTTGGCGCGAACGGCAGCGCTCCACCAATTGGCGCGCCCGCTCGGGGAGGCCTACGCCGCGGGCAAGGCCGCGGCCGGCGCCCTGGATTTTGACGACTTGATCGACGCCTCCCATCGCCTGCTGATCCGCGCCGGCGTAGCAGACTGGGTCCGCTACAAGATGGATGGTGGCCTGGCCCATGTCCTTCTTGATGAGGCCCAAGACACATCGCCTGCCCAGTGGGACATCTTGCGCGCGCTTACCGAGGAGTTTTTTGCCGGCCAAGGCGCAGAGAAACGCGCCGATCCACGCACATACTTCGTTGTCGGCGACGAGAAGCAATCAATCTACGCCTTTCAGGGCGCAGACCCGCGCCTGTTTCTCTCAGGAAAACGCGATTTTATAGAGCGCACCCTCGGCGAGGGTCACACGCCGGACATGCTCATGTCCTTCCGCTCCAGCCCGGAGGTGCTTGCTGCCGTTGACGCGGTGATGGCAAGCGCTGCTCTGGATGTGCCCACCAGCCTTTCTCAACCCCCTCTTGAGGCCGATTTGCCGCGCCATACCGCCCGGCGCGCCAACCAGCCCGGGCGTGTCGAACTCTGGCCGATCGAAGAAAAGCCCGCGCCTGAAGCCGCCGATGCTTGGGATGCGCCAGTGGATGCTCAGGGGGTGGGATCGCCGAAAGCGCTCCTTGCCACGCAGGTTGTCGAGACGATTTCGACCATGATTGACCGAGGTGATACGGTCTGGGCGCCCCAATCTGACGGCAGTTGGGCACAGCGCGCCGTTGAGCCTGGCGATTTTCTGATTCTTGTCAGAAAGCGAGGCGGCGGCCTATTCGACGCGGTGATTGAAAACCTGAAGCGCAACGACCTGCCCGCCGCGGGCGCAGACCGCCTGGTTCTGACCCAGCATATCGCCGTGCAAGACGCGCTGAACACTTTGCGCTTTGCCTTGACGCCGAGCGATGATTTGACCCTGGGGGAAATCCTTCGCGGCCCGTTTTGTGACCTCGTCGATGATGACGTGCACCTCTTCCCCCTCGCCTATAAGCGCAGCGCCGATGAGACGCTGTGGGATCGGCTTCAAGCCAGTGACGACCCGCGCCATTCAGCTGCACTTGAGTTTCTCTCGGGCCTTTTGGAGCGCACTGAGTGGCAGGCTTTCGAGTTCCTTTGCGCGGTGCTCGACGGCAAAGTGTTGGGCGATGAAACGGGGTGGGACCGCATCGGCGCGCGCCTCGGCGATCCGGCGAGAGACCCAATAGAGGCGCTGTGCAGCCGGGCCCTTGCCCATGACCGCGATGGCGGCACGGGGCTGCAATCCTTCCTATCGGCCATGGAAAGCGATGAAAGCGAGATCAAGCGCGACCTGGCCGAGGCCGGCGGGGCGGTCCGTGTCATGACCGTGCACGGGGCCAAAGGCCTCCAGGCGCCGGTTGTGATCCTCCCTGACACGACGGGCGGGCCGGCCAATCGCGGCCAAGCGCTGCTGACACTGCCCGGCGGGTTGACCGCTTGGGCGCCTTCATCGAAGCGCGATACGCCGAAACTGGCCGCCGCCCGCGCCGAAGCGGACGCGCGCATATCCGAAGAGCATGTCCGCCTGCTCTATGTCGCCATGACGCGCGCCCAAGATAGGCTGATCGTTTGCGGCCATTGGCATGGCAAGGCCCAGCCGGGCTATCACAAGGCGTCATGGTACGCCCTGTGCCGGGCAGGGCTCGAGGCGGCTGGGGCCATGGTGGAGCCGGAGAGTGGCATCCTCGCGCTGGGGTCGCCGCCTCCAGCTGGCGCTCGGCGCTATGGCGATGATGCGGCGCTGCCAGACGCGCCCGCTTGGCTGCGGCGCCCTGCGCCCGTTGGCGGTCGCGGACCGCGCGCCCTTAGCCCATCGCAGCTTTTCTCCGAACGAGCCCAAATCCTTGATCCCCTCGCGGCGCAAGACAAGGATCGGCGCCTGCGTGGCCGTCTAATCCACAAACTGCTTGAGCAATTGTCCAGGCTACCGGAAACTGAGCGCTCGGCAGCTGCGCGCACAATTGCTGCGCGTGAAGCACGCCTCGATGAGGCCGCCCGCAATGAAGCGGCCGAAACAGCATTGGCCACCTTGAGCGATCCTGAACTGGCAGAGGTGTTCAGCGATGCCGGGCGCGCTGAGGCGCCAATTGTGGGCGCCGGCACCGGCTGGCCGGACGGCACGCTGATAAATGGCCGTGTCGACCGGCTGGTCATTTCAAAGGGCCGCGTACTGATTGCTGATATCAAAACCGATCGCCCGCCACCTGCGCGGCCCGAAATGGTGGATAGGGCCTACCTTGCCCAGATGGCGGCCTATCAGAATGTGCTGGAGACGACCTTCCCGGGCCGCGAAATCAAGTGCGTTCTTGTATGGACCGACGGGCCGCGGCTCATGGACCTGCCCGACCCGCTTTTGTTAGACGCCCTAAAAAGAGCCCAAAGAAGTCTTTGACTGAGCCGAAAACTGCTTATGTGCAAGGTCGAACTTGAAGGACACTCCCCATGGCGACCAAGACACTTACCGATGACGATTTTGATGCTGCAATCACCGCAGGAGAGCCTGTGGTCGTCGATTTTTGGGCTGAATGGTGTGGCCCTTGTAAACAAATGGCGCCCCATTTGGACGCTGTTGCCGAGGAATACGGCGACAAAGTCACTGTGGCGAAGATCAATGTCGACGAAAACCCGATGAGCGCTTCCAAATATGGTGTGCGCGGCCTGCCAACCTTGATGTTGTTCAAGGATGGCAAAATGGTCGACAGTCAGCTCGGCGCGATGAGCAAACAGCGGATCGCCGACTGGATCAAAGAGCACGCTTGAAGCGCCGCTTGCGGCCCAAACTGCGCCGTCTTACTTAACCCGCGCGAGGGCGAGGCCATCATGGCCTTTGAGGCCGACCTGCTGGAGGACAATGGCCTCTAGTTTGGGATGGCGGGCCAAGGCCTGGTTAAACGCCGACGCGCCAATCACGTTGGGGTCCATAGATCGGTGCAGGATCTCACCGCGGCGCACGACATTATCGGCGACGATCAGCCCACCCGGGCGCGTGAGGCGCACCGCATGGGTGAGGTAAGCTGGATAGGACTCTTTATTGGCATCGAGGAAGACCAGATCTACAGGGCCGGCCAGTCCGGGAAGAAGGTCGAGCGCAGCGCCCGTCCTCACATCCCAAGACGCCTGCAAACCTCCCGCTGCCAGCACACGCCGCGCAACATCCGCGTGGAGGGGATCGAGTTCAAGCGAGACGATCTCCCCGCCTTCCCCAAGGGCGCGTCCAAGCCAGACCGTGGAATAGCCGCCGAGGGTGCCGACTTCCAATATCCGGCGCGCTCCAATCAGTTTGGCGAGCAGATAGAGAAATTTGCCTTGCCCAGGCGACACTTGAATTTCGGGTAACCCGGCGGCGGCGGCTTCGCGCAGGGCATTGTCCAGGACCGGGTCTTGGGGAATGAATAGCCCGTCTATGTAAGCGTCGACGTCCTCGAATATCCCAGTGTCAGTCGGGACGGCCATACTGGCTAGGGCGCCGCGGTTGCGGCGCTGTCGGCTGCACTGCCAATCACGTTCAGCGTAGGCGGAGTTTCGCGCGCATCGATCGATACCGTCCGGATGCGCCCGGATGCTTCAGCCACACGCCGCGCCTCAAGGCGCGCGCGGGCGTCTGACCATTCGCGGCCCTGTGGAAAGCGGTAGAAAATATGAACACCTATCTTCCGGGTGCGCACGAGGCCGGAATTCCAAACGGGATCGACGTAATTGGCATGGTAATGCGTGGCGTCTGACGTCCTGGGTTCGTGGAGGTCGAGCATAACCTGCGCTGCGACGGCTTGGGCCTTGGCCCATCTTTCACCGCGGGGCCTGAGGCTCATCGCCCCGTCACATGTGAACGTAAACTGACAACCAGTCGTCCGGGTTGCGCCCTGGTAGACCACCTCGCAGATCGAATTTGGATAGCGATGGTCGCGCACGCGGTTGGCCACGACTTCTGCCACGGCCAGTTGGCCGGACGTGGATTCGCTTCGCGCTTCGTAGAACACAGCTTCTGATAGGCAGGTGTGCTCGGACGCCAGAACCTCGGCGCGCGATAAGTCGGTCGCACCGAACCGGGCAAGGGCGCTCAGCGCAGCGGTGTCGCGCGCACGGGCTGCATGGCGCCCCAAAATCGGCTGGTGCGATTGGCTAAGACTGTCCTCGAGGCGCACGATCCAAGGATGCTCGATCAGCGCAGGCGCGGCAGGATGGGCGCGCATCGCTGCGCCGCCATCGCCAAGCTCGGCAAAAAGCGCTGACTTCAGCCGGGCATCGGCTTGCTCGCGTTGGATGTCGTGGGCGCTTTGAACCATCGGAAGCGCCGTCGTGACGCCAATAGCAGCAGCGGCGACCGAGAGGCTTCGAACCACGGCGCGGCGCCGTTCACCATCATTCATCGTCATCCACCAACGCTTAACGGCGCGCTTCGACCCGCCTTGGCTGCGGAAAATGGCTACCGCCGCTTTCGAAAGACCTAACATAACTGTTCCCACCGTCGTCCCACGCGGACCTCGAATTCACCGAGGCTTTACTTCGCCGGGTGTGCCCCCCAGCGTTAGCCCTGCGATATGTTCATTGCCGATGGCTGTGCAAGTTTCCCGCCGCGGCAGACGGGTAGAATTGGCTAACGGGGTTGGCCCCATCGCCTTGGCTTCAATTGGGCAAAAACGGCCCCTCAAAGCTTATATCTATCTGATTTTATTTCGGTTCAGGACATTCGGACGACCACGGCTCAAGGCGAAATGGCCGGATCATCATGTGGCAAAATTCACACAGTTTTTACCAAGGTAACAAATCCGTTAACCTTCAACTGACCCATTCAAGGCCGCATGGGCAGCGGCCAGCCGCGCAACCGGCACACGATAGGGCGAGCACGACACATAATCGAGCCCAGCGGCATGACAGAACGCGACGGATGCCGGGTCGCCGCCATGTTCGCCGCAAATGCCGAGTTTGATGTCGGGCCGTGTCGCGCGCCCGCGCGCGGCGGCAAGCTCGACCAGCTCCCCGACCCCTGACTGGTCCAGAGTCACAAAAGGGTCTTTCTCATAAATGCCCAGATGCTCGTAGACTTTGAGGAACTGGCCGGCATCGTCGCGAGAAATGCCGAGGGTGGTCTGGGTGAGATCGTTTGTCCCGAATGAGAAAAACGCAGCTGCCTCGGCAATTTCCCCTGCCCTGAGCGCGGCCCGGGGCAGCTCGATCATCGTCCCCACGAGATAGTCGATTTCCGTGCCCGCCTCGCTGAAAACCGCTTGCGCGGTTTGATCCACGACGGTCTTCAGAATCGCCAATTCTTGGCGGGTCGCCACCAGCGGGATCATCACTTCAGGCAACGGCACTTCGCCGGTGGACTTGGCGACATTCAGAGCCGCCTCAAAGATCGCCCGGGCCTGCATCTCATAGATTTCGGGATAGGTGATCCCGAGCCGGCACCCGCGATGGCCCAGCATGGGGTTGCTTTCATGCAGTTCCCTGGCCCGGCGCTCCAAGACGGAGATGTCCATGCCCGCAGCTTCTGCCACGGCCGCCATATCGTCGCTGCCATGGGGAAGGAATTCGTGCAGCGGCGGATCAAGCAGCCGGATCGTGGCCGGGCGGCCCTGCATGATGGTGAATAACTCGACAAAATCAGCTCGCTGGAATGGCAGGAGCTTCTCAAGCGCTGCGCGCCGTCCGCTTTCGCTATCGGCTAGGATCATTGCGCGCACAACGGGAATGCGCTCGGCGTCGAAGAACATGTGCTCAGTCCGGCACAGCCCGATGCCCTCGGCGCCAAAATCAACCGCCACTTGGGTGTCGCCCGGCGTCTCGGCATTGGTGCGCACTTTGAGCGTGCGCGCCGCGTCCGCCCATGCCATCAGCTTTGCGAAGTCGCCGGACAGATCCGGCTTGCGCATTTTAACGGCGCCCATCAACACTTCGCCCGCAGCGCCGTCGACCGTGATGATGTCGCCTTTTTTGACGTCACGGCCGCCAACGCTGAACTGGGTGCCGCCCGGGTCGATGTGGAGATTGCCGGCGCCGCAAACGCAGGGCCGGCCCATTCCGCGGGCGACAACAGCGGCGTGGGACGTCATGCCCCCACGGGCGGTCACAATGGCTTTCGCCGCATGCATCCCATGGATATCCTCAGGACTGGTCTCCACCCGCACAAGGATCACGTCGACGCCGCGCTCGGCCAATTGGGCCGCTTCATCGGAATCGAACACCACTTCGCCAACGGCCGCGCCGGGCGAGGCCGGAAGCGCCTGGACGAGCACATCCCGCACTGCGTCTTCGGCAATCGTCGGGTGGAGGAGCTGGTCGAGCTGTCCCGGCTGGAGGCGCAGGACGGCCTCGGTTTCTGTAATGAGGCCCTCCTCCACCATATCCACTGCAAGTTTGAGAGCAGCCGCAGCCGTGCGCTTGCCCGTGCGCGTCTGGAGCATAAACAGCGCGCCGTCCTCAACGGTAAACTCCAGATCCTGCATGTCGCGGTAGTGTTTTTCCAGGGTCGCCGCGACGCCGGTGAGCTGGGAAAACACGCCAGGCATCACCTCTTCGAGGCTTTCTTCATCGCTGTCGAGTTCGGCCGCGCGGGCCTTTGATATCGGCGCAGGTGTGCGGATGCCCGCCACCACATCCTCGCCCTGGGCGTTCACAAGGAACTCGCCATAGAACATGTTCTCGCCGGTGGAAGGATCGCGCGTAAAAGCCACGCCGGTCGCCGACGTCTCCCCCATATTGCCGAACACCATGGCCTGGACGGTTACAGCAGTGCCCCAGGCATGGGGAATGTCGTTCAGCTTGCGGTAGGTGATCGCCCGGTCATTCATCCATGAGCCGAACACGGCGCTGATCGCGCCCCACAGCTGGTCATGCGGATCATCGGGAAACGGCGCACCGCGCTGGTCCTGAACGGCCGCTTTGTACTGGGCGATGATCGCTTTCCAATCATGGGCGGTCATCTCAGTATCGAGTTGGTAGTCTTCGCGCTCTTTATAGTCGTCTAGAAGGTGTTCGAACGTGTCGTGTTTGAGGCCGAGCACTACGTTGGAGTACATCTGAATGAAGCGGCGATAGCTGTCATAGGCAAACCGTTCGCCGGCCTTGGCGGCCAATCCCTTCGTCGTCTCCTCATTCAGGCCGAGGTTTAGCACCGTATCCATCATGCCGGGCATGGACGCGCGCGCCCCTGAGCGCACCGAGACCAGCAAAGGATTGCCTGGATCGCCGAACCGTTTGCCAGAGACCTCCTCGAGGCGCTCCAGCGCGGCGTTCACCTGGGGCTCAACCCCCTCCGGATAGGCTCGGCCGAGGTCATAATACGCCGTGCAAACTTCGGTGGAGACGGTGAAGCCCGGCGGGACAGGCAAGCCAAGCCGGGCCATTTCGCCCAGGTTTGCGCCTTTGCCCCCAAGCAGGTTTTTCAATGAGGCATCGCCATCGGCGCCGCCGCCGCCGAAGCTGTAGACGTATTTTTGCTCTGCCATCGGCGAAGTCCTTCTGCCTGTCCCCGTCTTGGGCTTGGACTGCCCTATCCTTGGATTTTTGAAAAGTCTGCCACCTGGCGCAAGGCCTGGCGAAATTGCGCCAACAGGCGCAGCCGGTTCAAGCGCAGCTTTTCGTTCGGATCGTTTACCATCACAGTGTCGAAGAACGCATCCAGCGGGCCGCGCAAGTCGGCCAAGGTCGCCATGGCCGCCTCGAAGTCTTCATCCTGCAGAGCGCGGTCCAGGCGGGGCTGGGCCTGGGTCAGCCCGGCAAGAAGCGCGCGCTCGGCGTCCTCGGCCATGGCTGCGGGATCGGGCGCGCCATCAAACGCGCCTTCGCCGTCTTTCTTCTCCTCGGCCTTGAGAATGTTCGCCGCGCGCTTGTAGCCCGCCAGAAGGTTGGCCCCGTCATCGCTGGCAAGGAAAGTCGTCAGCGCCTCAACACGCTTCACGATGAGGACCAGATCATCCTCGCCCAGCGCGAAGACGGCGTCGATAAGATCGTGGCGCTTGCCCTGATCGCGGAGGACTTGCTTCAAGCGATCCGCGAAGAAGGTGAGGAGAGAAGGTGGGACCGGTGCTACATACTTGTCGAAGTATGCCTCGAGCACTTCGCGCGACTCCAACTCCTGCCTAGCTTCCTCGACTATATTGGGACTGTCCTTGCCAGCTTTCCTGTATGCAGCTTCGATCGCGTCGGCCTCAGCACGACGTTCAGCACCGAGTATTCTTCCAACTACAATGGTGGTGGCATGCATCGTCCGCTGCCGAAGCGGGATGCGTTCTTTGTTTTCCAAGACAATCCGCACCACGCCCAGCGCGGCCCGCCGTAGCGCAAACGGGTCCTTACTCCCCGTAGGCTTCTCATCAATCGCCCAGAAGCCGACCAGCGTATCGAGCTTGTCGGCGAGGGCGACGGCTATGCTGACGGGCGCGGTCGGCACGGCGTCTGAAGGGCCTTGGGGCTTGTAGTGATCCGCGATGGCGTCGGCGACGGCGGAACCTTCGCCCGCCTCCAGCGCATAATACCGCCCCATCACGCCCTGCAGTTCGGGGAACTCATAGACCATTTCTGAGACAAGATCGGCCTTGGCCAGACGGGCCGCACGTTCGGCAAGATCCAGATCAGCGCCCACTCTTGGGGCCAGTTCCCGCGCCAGGGCCGCGACGCGCTCCACCTTGTCGCCGATGGAGCCCAGCTCTTCCTTGAAGGCAATGCGAGACAGATCGCCAGCCATATCTTCCAGGCCGCGCTTCTTGTCATTCTCCCAGAAGAAGCGGGCATCATCGAGCCGCGCCGAGAGCACCTTGGCGTTGCCCGCCGCGATGGCCGCCCCGCCATCGGCCGGCTCAATATTCGCCACCACAATGAAGTGCGCGGCGAGCGCGCCGGTCTTCGGGTCGCGCACGGCAAAATACTTCTGGTGCGTGCGCATGGAAAGTTGGATCACTTCAGGCGGTAGGTCCAAAAAGCCGGGGTCCATCTCGCCCAGGATCGCGACAGGCCGCTCAACAAGGCCGACCACCTCTTCTAGCAGACCTTTATCCTCGATCAGCTCTAGCCCATTGTCTGCACACAGCTTTTCAACCTGCGCTTCGATGATCGCGCGGCGCTCGTCCCGTTTGAGGACGACGCGGCCCGCCCCCGACAGCTTTTCGACATAGTCTTGGTAAGACGCGACTTTGAACGGCCCGCGGCCGTGCACGCGGTGACCCTCTGTCTCATTCGCAGAAATCAGGCCATCGACCTCAAAGGGCACCACTTTGGAGCCGAGCAGACATGTGATGCGCCGGAGGGGGCGTACCCAGCGCAGCTCACCGCTGCCTGAACGCATGGATTTCGGCCACGGGAAGCGGCGAATGATGCCGGGCACAGCCTCTGCGAGAATCTCTTCAGCCCGCCGGCCAGGCACCTCTTTCATGGCGATATAGTATTCGCCTTTTTTGGGGTCGCTGCGCACCTCGGCCTGGTCGATCGTCTCCAGCCCAGCGCCGCGGAGAAAGCCGGCCACGGCCTTATCGGGCGCGCCGACCTTCGGGCCCTTACGCTCCTCGCGCACGTCCTCAGACCTTGCCGCAACGCCCTCGACATGAACGCCAAGCCGGCGCGGCGTGCTCCAGGCTTCAAATGCGCCATGGGCCAGGCCGGACGCGTCGAGCTCTGCCACCACAGCCTTTAGAAGATCGCCTTCGGCGCGCGCTTGCATGCGCGCCGGGATTTCTTCGCTGAATAGCTCAAGAAGGAGGTCGGGCATAAGAGCGGGCGGCTTTCGCGCACAGGAACGTTGGGCGGGGATACGGCGTGGGGGAGGCGCGTCAAGGGCTGGTTGGGCCGCTTTGGCGGGCTTCGCCTTCGGCGTATTGCGCCGCCGCGCCGCGGGCAAGGTCGCGCACCCTGGCGATGTAGGCTTGCCGCTCTGTCGGGCTGATGGCGCCGCGCGCATCGATCAGATTGAACGTATGGCTCGCCTTCAGCGCGTAGTCATAGGCCGGCAGCGGTTTACCGGCCGCGCGCAAAGCATTCGACTGGGCTTCGCAATCGGAGAACCACCGCTTCAACATATCGACGTCGGCCAGTTCGAGGTTGAAGTGGCTCTGCTGTACTTCGTTTTCGTAAAAGACGTCGCGATACGACAATGGCGCAGCGCTCGTCGGCGCGTTGAATGGCAGGTCAAATACATTGTCGACACCGAACACGTACATCGCCAAGCGTTCCAAACCATATGTTAGCTCGCCCGAAACAGGGCGCACATCCAGGCCGCCGACCTGCTGGAAATAGGTGTATTGGCTGACTTCCATCCCGTCGCACCACACTTCCCAGCCAAGGCCCCAGGCGCCGACAGTCGGATTTTCCCAATCGTCTTCCACGAACCGGATATCGTGCACCGTCTCATCGATGCCGATGGCGCGCAGGGAGCCGAGATAAAGGTCCTGCAGATCGGGCGGGTTTGGCTTCAGGATGACTTGGAACTGGTAATAGTGCCCGAGGCGATTTGGATTCTCGCCATAGCGCGCATCCGCCGGGCGCCGCGAGGGCTGGACATAGGCGGCTTGCCAGGGGTCTGGCCCAAGCGCGCGAAGCACTGTGGCGGGATGCAGCGTGCCGGCGCCGACTTCCATGTCATAGGGTTGCAGTATGGCGCAGCCCTGCCCGGCCCAATAGTCCTGGAGGGTCAGGATAAGGTCCTGAAACGAGGCCGGGCGTTCTGGCGGGTCCGATAAGCGGGTCATAGGCTTTCCGAGGCAACCAAAGCCGTGGCCTAGCGCCAGGCGCGACCTTCGGCAACAGCAGCCACACGGGGCGTGCCCCGGCAGAGACGGTTAGATGCCTTCGTTCAGATCCGGGTCATCGCTGCGACGGCGGCTGCCGAGGAGGGCGCCTCCGATCCGCGGATGTCCAAGTGTGGCGATGACCAGTCCTCCAACAGCGCCGAGAACCAGAAGTGCCGCAAACATGCGTTTGCTCCTTTCAAAGCGCCCCTTCACCATTTCAGATGGTATGAGAGCGCGCGGTATTAAAGGGATAACCATTCCGGCTATCGGTTACTTCGGGGGCGGCCAGTCGAGCGCCATTCCGCGTTTGATTACGTCAAGCTCGCGCGAAAGGGCCCCGCCAGACGTGCCGGCATAGACCGATAAGCCTGGAAGGAGCCTAACCTCGCCGCGGCGAAGCCCCTTGCGCATCCGCACAAGAACGCGGTTGGCGGGCGCATCTGGGCGCGGGTGAATGGGCAGAACGGTCAAGTCGCCGCCCCACCGGTCCATCAAGGACAGCAGCCGTGCGAGCTCGGCTGCACGATGTAGGATGGTGATCGGCGCCCGCGGCTTGGCGGCG
>JBCDJY010000013.1:0-68765 GCA_038747245.1 Pseudomonadota bacterium
AGCGAGCGGGCCTTTCAGGGGCAGATCGAGCGCCCCCAAACGGGTAAGTTTCTCTTGATGCTGGAGGACACTGTCTCTGGCCAAATCGGGGGATGCTGCGCGGTAAAAGCCGGCATCGGGATCGACTATCCGTTCTTCAATTATCGCATCATCACGCTAGCCCAGGCGAGCCAGGCGGGAGAGCGCCGCTTCGATATGGACGCTCTTGTGCTGACCAATGAATTTGTCGGCTACACTGAGGTCGGAACGCTATTCCTGCGCCCCGAAGTGCGGGGCATGGGCGCGGGGCGCCTGGTGGCCCAGTCCAGATATCTCCTCATGGCAGCTGCGCCCGATGCATTCAGCGATCAGGTTCTTGCGGAACTGCGCGGCGTGGTGACGGAAGCCGGTGAGACGCCGTTTTGGGATTGCCTGGGGCGCCACTTTTTCCGGATGAGCTTCCCAGACGCTGATTTCTTGTCTGCCATTTCAGACAACCAATTCATCCTCGATCTCATGCCCAAGTATCCCATCTACGTGGATTTATTGCCGCCCGAGGCGCGCGAGGTCATAGGGCGCTGCCACGCCGATGGTGTTGGCGCCCTCAAACTGCTGGAATGGGAAGGATTCCGGTTCGAACGTGTGGTGGATATTTTCGACGGCGGTCCCCTGGTTAAATGTGAGCGGCAGAACATCCGCACGCTTCGGGAAAGCCAGCGTGTCGCGCTGTGGCCCGGAGATGTGGAGCAGGGCGCCCTGACGGCGTTGATCTCAAGCGACCGACTTCCGAATTTCCGCGTTGTGTCGGCGCCGGCCAAGCTGGAAGGCGGCCGTCTGGTTGTGCCCGATCACACGCTGGATGATTTGGAGCTCGAGCCCGGAGATATGGCGCGGTGCTGGATGAGGAGCCACCCATGAGCGCGCGAGACGTGTTTATCGATGGGGCTTGGGAAAGCGGTGAGGGCGTAGCCTTCGAAAGTGTATGCCCGGCCACGGGTGCAGTTTCATGGTCTGGCCATGGCGCGAGCCCGCAGCAGGTCGTCCGAGCGGTCACAGGCGCACGGGCCGCCTTCGATCATTGGTCGGTTGAGCCAAGGCAGCGCCGCGCCGAGATCTTGGTCCGCTACCGGGATCAATTGGCAGCTCGAAAATCGGAAATCGCCGAGACCATCTCGAGAGATATGGGCAAGGTGCTCTGGGACGCCGCAGGCGAAGCGGGCGCCATGATCGGTAAAATCGACTTGTCCTCGGCGGCCCAGTCCGAGCGCGCCGGGACGAAGGAGACTGAGGCCGCCTTTGGGAGGCTGCAGCTTGACCATCGCCCCCATGGGGTCATGGCGGTGTTTGGCCCGTTTAACTTTCCGGGCCACCTGCCCAATGGGCACATCGTACCGGCCTTATTGGCGGGCAACACATGTGTTTTCAAACCGTCAGAGCTGGCGCCAGCTGTGGCCAACATTATGATAGAGTGCCTTGTCGAGGCTGGCCTTCCGCCGGGGTGTTTGAACCTGGTTCATGGCGGGCGCGATACTGGCGCGGCGCTGCTGGAAAGTGATCTCGATGGCGTCTTGTTCACGGGGTCTGCCAAAACGGGCATCGCATTCCATCGCCACTTCGCGGGCCGCCCTGAGATCATCCTCGCCCTCGAAATGGGCGGCAATAACCCGCTCGTGGCTTGGCCGCCCTGTGATGCAGCCGCGGCAGCCGACATCATCGCCCAGGGCGCCTTTCTCACCACTGGCCAGAGATGTTCTTGCACCCGGCGCCTTATCCTGCCCGAAGGAAAGTGGGGCGATGATGTGCTCTCGGCAGTCGCCGCCCGTGCGGAAGCCATCAGAATAGGGCCGTGGAGCGATGAGACCGCCTTCATGGGGCCGCTGGTCTCCGCCCAGGCCGCAGTAGCTGCCTGCACATTCCAAGATATGCTGATGGCACGCGGCGGTCGGCCGGTCGTGGCGCTGACGCAGCAGGAGCCTGGCCTTGGTTTCGTCAGTCCCGGCATTATTGATGTGACCGAAGCGCAGGATGTTCCCGATGAGGAGCTGTTTGGACCGCTGATTCAGGTCACCCGGGTTGCCACGCTTGAGCAGGCCTTCGCCCGCGCCAATGCCACGAAGTATGGCCTTGCCGGCGGCGTGGTCTGCGATGACGACGAGGTGTGGCAACAATCCCTTGTTCGCATGCGCGCAGGGATCCTCAACCGAAACCGCCCCACGGCGGGCGCAAGCGGCGCGCTGCCCTTTGGCGGGTCTGGTCTGTCGGGCAATCACCGCGCCAGCGCCTGGTACGCAGCCGACTATTGTGCGTGGCCCCAGGCCAGTCAGGTGGCGCCGAAAGCTGCGCGTATGCAGGCGGTGGGCTTTCCAGAATGAGCGCCGTCGAGGCAAATTTTGACGGTTTGATCGGCCCGACGCACAATTATGGCGGGCTGAGTGACGGCAATCTCGCAAGCGCCAAGAATTCGGGCGCGGTATCCAACCCCCGCGAGGCGGCCCTGCAGGGCCTAAAGAAAATGCGTATGATGGTCAGCGCTGGCCTGGTGCAGGGCGTCCTGCCGCCCCAGCCGCGCCCCGATGACTGGACATTTATTGATACGCGGCTCATTGGCGGGCACACCGCCTTTGATGCCAAGCGCGACATCCCGGCCGCGGCGGCCATTGACCCGCGGCTTCTGAAAATCGCCTACAGCGCAAGCCCGATGTGGGCGGCCAATGCCGCGACCGTTTCTCCTTCCGCGGATACAGCCGATGGCGAGCTGAAACTCACGGCTGCGAACCTGACAACGATGCTCCACCGAAGCTTTGAGCCGCAGATGACTGCAGAGATCCTGCGCCAGGTCTTCAGGTCTGCGTCGCCTGCTCCAGCGGCGCGGATATTTCCAGCGCTCCATGCCCACCCAGACTATGCCGATGAGGGCGCCGCCAACCATGTTAGACTGTGCCGAGCCCATGGCGAGCCTGGCGTGGAGATTTTCGTTTACGGCCGGCGCGCCGGCGAGGCCGCTGCGGGTTTCCCCGCCAGGCAAACGCGCGAGGCAAGCGAGGCCATCGCCCGCGCGCATCAGTTGCGCCCGGAGCGAACGGTCTTTTTGAAGCAATCCAGTGCGGCGATTGCCGCCGGCGCTTTCCATAATGACGTTGTCTGTGTTGGCGCGCTCGAGACGCTCTTTTTCCATGAGGAGGCCTTCGAAGACACCAGCGCGGCCCTTGAGCAGATTAGACGGGCGGGCGACGGATTGTTTGATCTGCGCCCGGTGATGGTGCCCAGCGAAGAGGTGCCCCTTACCGACGCGATTTCGAGCTATCTGTTCAACTCCCAGCTTGTTGAATGGCCGGATGAGGATCGCCTTGTGCTTGTGGCCCCCACCGAGACGCGCGACACGCCGTCCACGGCTTCTTATTGCGAGGCCTTGGTTGCGGGTAATGGCCCAATCGGGCGCGTTGAGTATGTCGACGTGCGCCAATCCATGAGGAATGGCGGCGGTCCGGCCTGCCTGCGCCTGCGTGTAGTCTTGACCGACGAGGAGCGCGGCCTGGTGCACCCTGGCGTTTTGCTCAACGGAGACAAGATCGACCGGCTGCAGGAGGTGGTCTCCCTGACCTACCGCGACCGTCTGGCGCCGAGCGATTTTGCCGATCCCGATTTTGCGGTCGAGGCGCTTGAAGCCTATGAGGCCATCGTGGCCGCATTAGACTTGCCAAGCCTTGCTTGAGAGGAGCCCCCATGGCGCTGACCCTCTACACTTACTGGCGTTCTTCGGCATCCTATCGTGTTCGCATCGCTCTGAATTTGAAGGGTGTTTCGGCGCAGCACGTTGCCGTGAACATCGCGCCAGCCGTCTCAGAACAGCGCGGCGAGGCTTACCGCAAGATCAATCCGGCGATGCGCGTGCCAGCTTTGTCTATCGATGGCGTCACGCTCATCCAGTCCATGGCGATGTTGGAGTGGATTGAAGAGGCGTATCCTGCGCCGGCAGTGTTACCTGTCGACCCACTGCAGCGAGCAGCCTGCCGGGCCTTCGCCCAGACCATTACCAGCGACATTCACCCGATCCAGAACATGACCGTGTTGAATGCGCTTAGGGCAAACCACGGCGCCAATGATGAGGGCGTGCGCGATTGGATACACGGCGTCATGGTCCGGGGCTTTGACGCGCTGGAGGCGCTCGCGCAGGCGCGGCCCGATACGCAGTTCATGTTTGGGGAGACACCGACCTTCGCCGAAATCTGCCTTGTCCCGCAGATGTTCAACGCCCGCCGCTTCGAGGTCTCCCTGGAGCCCTATCGCCGCCTCTGCGAGATCGACGAAGCGGCGAGGTCGCTTCCGGCTTTTCAAGACGCTGCGCCTGAAAACCAGCCTGACGCGTCTGTCGCCTAATTTGCCATACCCTGCTTTAGCACATAAAGGCCCGCATTCCTGTCAAACATCTCGTTGATATCGGGATGGCTGACCGGCGTTTCGCTGTCATCGGGGAGAAGGTTCTGCTCGCTGACATAGGCTACGTAATGGGTCCGCTCGTTTTCAGCAAAGAGGTGATAGTACGGTTGATCTTTGTGCGGGCGGACTTCCTCCGGGATGGAGTTATACCACTCATCGGAATTCGCAAATTCAGGATCGACGTCGAAGATCACACCGCGAAACGGAAACACCCGGTGTTTGACCACCTGGCCAATCTGATATTTGGCCTGGCGTGACCGCGCGAGGAAGTTGGGCTGGGCTTGGCCATAGGCCTCCGTTTCAGGCGTCGGGCCAGGCTCGGCCGGCCGGCTTGGCCGGAACTTTTGGACAAGCTTCTGAAGGAAGGAGGGCGGTCTACTCATCGCGTGCCGTTGTGCTACACCTTCTCCCAGCAAACAAGATTTAGGCCGCACCATGGCACCGGAAAATGCGCGCCGAGACCGTCAAGGCGCAGCGCCCGGCCGGCGACAGAAGAAAGTGCCGCTCTATGCGGCAGTGGATCTCGGCACGAACAATTGCCGGTTGCTGATCGCGCGCCCGGCGTCGGGGGGATTTCGTATCCTCGACAGCCACAGCCAGTTGGCGCGGCTTGGCGAAGGCCTGGCACACTCCGGGCGGATATCAGATGCGGCGGTCCAGCGGGCGATGCTCGCCCTTGATAAAATCCGCGGAAAAATGCGCGCGAAACGCGTCGCCCACGTGCGCTGCATTGCGACCGAGGCGTGCCGACGCGCTGAAAATGGCGCTGAGTTCGTCACTAAGGTTCGTGAGGAACTGGGCCTAACGTTCAAGATCATCAGCCCAGACGAGGAGGCCCGCCTGGCGATGATTGGGTGTCATGATCTTCTGAAGGCAAGCGCAGGCCATGTCCTAGTGGTCGATATAGGCGGAGGCTCCACTGAGTTATCGCTTGTGCGGTCAGGTCAGGCCAAATCGGCGGTTGGCTTTCGCGCGCTCCTGTCGTCCAAGCTGATTGATGTTTGGGGATCGCTGCCGCTTGGCGTGGTGACGCTTTATGATTCCTTCGCTAGCCAGCCTGAAGATAAGGCGTTTGCGGCGATGCGTGTTCATGCGCGCCAGGTGGTCGGAGACTGGGCCCACTCGCAAAGGGTGCGCGAAGCCATGGCATCTGGCGGACACATTATCGGCACGTCAGGCACGGTCACGTGCTTGGCCGGTGTGCACCTGAATTTGGCCAAATACCGCCGCAGTGATGTCGACGGCGTCTGGATGGATCGCCAAGAGGCCGGCGATGCCATCAAGCGCCTCGTCGACCTTGGGCATGCCGGCCGCGCGAAACTACCAACGATCGGCCAAGACCGTGCCAAGCTCATGCTATCGGGCTGCGCGATACTTGAGGCGATCTGGGAGGTCTTCGGCGCAGAGCGAATGCAAGTGGCAGACCGGGGCCTGCGCGAAGGCCTTTTATTGACCATGATGTATGGGCCGCGGCGTAAATCCCGCCGGCGACGGGCCGGCAAACAGGAACGGGCGGAAGGCGGCGGGAAGGCTCGCGATGGCAGAGGATAGGAAACGGCGCTGGAAGGGCCCCGCCTCTCACGGCAAGAAAAGTTCGGGCCGGCAGCTGGCGGCCCGAAAAGTGGTTGCTCATAACGCCGCGACCGAAAGCTCAAAGCGCTGGATTGAGCGGCAATTGTCAGACCCCTATGTGCGCCGCGCCCGTGAGGCGGGCTATCGCTCGCGGGCCGCCTTTAAGCTGCTTGAGGTGTGCGAACGCAGCCGGGTCGAGCTGTCTGGCCGGCATGTGGTTGATCTCGGCTGCGCTCCAGGCGGCTGGCTGCAAGTCTGCGTCGCCGCCGGCGCCGCGTCGGTCGCTGGGATTGACCTGCTTGAAACCGAGCCGCTGCCAGGCGCGCATATCGTCAGGGGGGATATCGCCAGCGCTCTAGATGTCGCCGCGTTGAAGGCTGGGATGCCGGCGCCGCCAGACTTGGTCCTTTCCGACATGGCCGCCAACACGACCGGCCATCGCCAGACCGATCATTTGCGCACCATTGCGCTGGTGGAATTGGCGCTGGGGTTTGCCGAGGCGGAGCTTGCGGCTGGGGGGACCTTTGTGTCGAAGGTCTTTCAGGGCGGCGCAGTGCGGAGCGTTCTCCAGCGGCTTAAGCGCCAGTTCGCCGCGGTCAAGCATGTCAAACCGCCTTCGAGCCGTGCGAGCAGCCCTGAGGTGTTCGTCGTCGCCAAGGGCTTCCGGCGCTAGGGGTTTACTGGACAGCTTTCCCGGCGCAGCCATCTCAAAAGGGCAGCGGAGTGACCGTCCAGAGGGTGAGCTTGTCCGAACTCGATATTCCCCCCATGGCATTGTCGGTCCGCCAACCCTCTGCTTGGGCGATTATCCATGGCGGAAAGGTGATCGAGAACCGCACACTTGGCGCAATCAAGTCTGGGCAAATGGATTGCCGCCCGATTGCGATCCATGCTGCGACGGGTCTCACTAGGGACGAATATGCTTGGAGCGTCATGAAGATGCAGGCCATCGGCGTGACGCCGCCGCGGCCGGAATCGCTGGTGCGCGGCGCAATTATTGGCTGGGTGAACGTCGTTGATATTGTTGACGAAAGCGACAGTCCCTGGTTTGGGCGCCATTGGGGCTTGGTGCTGGAAGACCCTCAGCCGATTGCGCCGCCGATACCCGCGATCGGACGGCTTGGCTATTTTGAATGGGCACCGGGCGGCAAGCTCAGCGATGCGCTGCCATGGATGCGCGATTTCGACAGGCCCAACGGAGACGACAAGACGGGCAGCTTGTTCGCGCCCCGCGATTTCGCCTTCAAGGTTGAGCCGAAGAAGCCTTCGATGACGCGGAAGAGATAAACCCCCTTTCGGGCCCAGACCGCTTGTCCTTGCGCAAAAGTTGGCCTGCCAAACCGAGCGCAGAATTTTCCTTCACACGCGCCAAGGCTTCCCTTAAGAGGCCAAAAAGGGAGCAGGCATCATGAAGATTCGCCAGGCCGTCACCTTCGATGACGTGCTTTTGCAGCCCGGTCCGAGCGAAGTGGTTCCGGCCCAAGTCGACGTGGCCACCCGGCTGACCCGCGACATCGCGCTTAACATTCCACTCTTATCTGCTGCGATGGATACGGTGACCGAAGCGCGGCTTGCGATCGCCATGGCCCAAGCCGGCGGGATCGGCGTCATCCATCGAAACCTGTCGGTTGAAGAGCAGGCCGGGCAAGTGACCCAGGTGAAAAAGTTTGAGTCAGGAGTCGTTGTGAACCCGGTCACGATTTCGCCCACAGCCACCCTGGGTGAGCTGCGCGAGCTGAAGTCGCGCACTGGGTTCTCCGGGATTCCGGTGGTCGAAGCCAACGGCAAGGTGGTCGGCATCATCACGAATCGCGACACGCGCTTCGTGGAGGATGAAAGCGAGACCGTCGCCAGTTTGATGAGCCGCGAGGTCATCAGTGTGCAGATGGATACCGATATCGAGGATGCGCGGAAGCTGCTCCATGAATATCGTATTGAACGGCTCATCATTGTCGATGGCGATGGCAAATGCGTCGGGCTCCTTACTGTCAAGGATATGGACAAGGCCGCCGTCAATCCGAACGCGGCCAAGGATGCGGCGGGGCGCCTGCGTGTCGCGGCTGCCTCATCGGTTGGCGATGACGGGTTTGAGCGCACCCAGGCCCTGATTGAAGCTGGGGTGGACGCAGTCATCGTGGACACGGCCCACGGCCATTCCTCGGCCGTGCTAGCCGCCGTAAAACGCGCCAAGACACTGTCGAATTCGGTTCAGATCATTGCCGGCAATGTCGCGACCGGAGAGGCGACCCGCGCGCTCATCGATGCGGGGGCCGACGCGGTGAAGGTCGGCATCGGGCCTGGGTCGATCTGTACGACCCGCGTCGTGGCCGGTGTCGGCGTACCCCAACTCACCGCGATTGAAGATTGCGCCGAAGCTGCCCAGGCGACCGGCACACCGGTGATCGCAGATGGCGGCATCAAGTTTTCAGGCGACTTCGCCAAGGCGCTTGCAGCCGGGGCAAGCAGCGCGATGATGGGCTCCATCTTCGCCGGTACAGAGGAAGCTCCCGGCGAGGTCTACCTGTACCAGGGGCGCAGCTATAAATCCTATCGCGGCATGGGCAGCCTTGGGGCCATGGGCCGTGGCTCTTCAGACCGCTACTTCCAAAAAGATGTGGCGAGCGAGAAACTCGTGCCCGAGGGGATCGAAGGACAGGTGCCCTTCAAGGGCCCTATTGGTCCGATCGTACATCAGATGGTCGGCGGGCTTCGCGCCGCCATGGGCTATGTTGGTGCGAAGACCGTCGGTGAGCTGCACGACAAGGCGCGATTCATCCAGATCACTGGGGCAGGTCTGCGCGAGAGCCATGTCCACGATGTGACCATGACGCGCGAGACGCCGAACTATTCGATCCCGCGCGGCTAGGCGATGGCCGTGTCAGCGGCCCGGGTAGAAGTGTTTCTCTGCGTCGACGTCGACCCCATAATCGGACCGCAGGCTTCTCGAAATCCGGTTGAACGTGGTGCGCCGGATCGGGGCGTGGCCACGAAAGAACTTGCGCAGCGTTACCGTCGATACGCCAGCCTTGGCCGCAAACGCCTGGTAGCTCTCAGCCAGCTCAGACTCAAAGTCTCTACAGTTAATCGTCGTCCCGCGTTCGCACATCTCTCGCCTCCTGGATGATTTACGGCAAATTCGCCGAAAGTTTTCGATACCCAGTGCAACGGGCAGGCCATTCAGCCCGCCCCAGCGGCCGGCTCGCGCCACATCGGCTCCATCACTGGGCCGCCAGGGGCGACCTCAAATTTTGTCACCGTCTGGAACCCTTGGGCTTTGTAAAAGCCTGTATTGGCCGGGTTCGAGTTCTCCAGATAAACGGGCAGGCCAGCGCGATCACATGCGGCCAGGACCGGGGCCATGAGCGACCTGGCCAGGCCGCGCCCGCGCGCCTCAGGACGGGTCCCAATTGTGAAGAGATACATATGCGGCGCTTCGGGATGGTGCGCGTCCATCTTTTCCGACAGAGCCAGGGCACGGCCCATGGCGCCCTTCGAAGCGTGAAGGAACATGCCCGCTGCCAGACTGGCCTGGGCAAAACCGCCAAGGCCCGGAGACTGGCCGGGCGCAAGCCACATGGCCGCCGCTGCGCCTTCAGCCGAATAACTATGGCCGCCGGGGACATAGATCCTCCGCGCAAGAACGCGCATGCAGGACAGGATCGCCCTTGGCCGGCCGAAAACATGGCGATTGACTGGATCTTCAGCGAAGGCCTGCGCGGTGATGTCGGCGATCGCGCGCGCGTCGCGGGGGCTTGCCCGCTCCACGCCCTCAGTTGGCTTAATGTCCAGCGTCATCGCTCGCCTGCCCAATTGCTTGAAATGAAATGCCAGGCTACCACGCCGCGTTATCCAAACCAGACAGGGGACGCTTCATGAAGCTTGGCGGGCGATTGTCTGCGGCGACCCTCGTCCTCGAAGATGTGATGGCCCGGCATCAGCCGGTGAAGATTGCCGCGCGCGATTGGGGCAAGCGGGCGCGCTATGCCGGGTCGAAGGACCGCGCCTGGGTGTCGGGCCTGGTGCTTGACGCCCTGCGGCGCCGCAATTCCTTGGCCTGGTCGATGGGCGGCGATGACGCGCGCGGGCTGATCTTTGCCGCGGCCAGGTTTGCTTGGGGCCTCGACCTGCGGCAGCTTGAGCAGGCTTGCTACGAAGACCATGGCCCCACTCCGCTCACCGAGCAGGAGCGGCAGGGACTGCTGCTTGCGCCCGACCCGGCAGCGCCGGCCCATGTCCAGGGCGATTTTCCCGAATGGCTCACCCCGCATATGCAACGCGCATTCGGCGAGCGCGCCGTGATTGAAGGTCAAGCCATGGCGGTGCGCGCGCCAGTCGACCTGCGCGTGAACACGCTGAAGTCTGATCCGGAGCGCGCAGCGAAAGCCCTGGTGTCTGCAAAGGCGCAGCCCTCGCCTCTTTTGCGTAATGCCTTTCATATCCCAGCGGCTGATCCCAGCCAGCGCGAAGCCTCGCTCGAAGCCATACCGGCCTACAGCAGAGGCTGGGTCGAAGTGCAGGACGCCGGCAGCCAGATTGCAGCGGCAGCGGCCAATGTGTGCGCTGGTGAGCAAGTGCTGGACTATTGCGCCGGCGGCGGCGGCAAGACGCTCGCTTTGGCCGCAGCGATGGGCGGCAAGGGACAGGTCTTCGCCTACGATATCGATGGGCGTAGGCTTTCGGCGCTCATTCCGCGGCTGAAGCGCTCCGGGGCGCATAATGTCCAGCTGTGCCATCCGGCGGAAGAGCGTGTACTGGCGCCGCTGGAAGGGCAGATGGACTGCGTGTTCATCGACGCGCCCTGCAGCGGCACGGGGACCTGGCGGCGCCGGCCCGATACCAAGTGGCGCTTGACCGAGCGCTCCCTCGCCAAGCGCCAGGCCGAGCAAGCCGAAATCCTCACCGCTGCGGCCCGCTATGTGAAGCCGGGCGGGCGGATGGTCTACGCCACGTGCAGCTTCCTGGTAGAAGAAGACGAAGACCAGGTGGCGGCGTTCCTGTCCAGCGCGCCGGAGTTCAGGGCCGAAAGCGCCGGCGACGCCGCAGCTGCCAGCCGGCTGCTGACCCTGGAAGGGGAGGCGCTGGTCAAGGCGAATGAAGGCCCGCGAGGCGGCGTGCGGCTGACGCCCCACCGGGCGGGCACGGATGGTTTCTTCTTCGCCGTCCTGCGCCGCGCTTGATGGCCAGGGCCAGCGCGCGGTGGGCGCTTCACCTGGCCGGTCGAGTCGGCTACACCGCGCCATGGCCGAGCCTCCTAAACATGAACGCGCCTTGATCGTCGATTTCGGCTCTCAAGTAACGCAGCTGATCGCCAGGCGGCTCCGCGAGAGCGGGGTCTATTGTGAGATCCACCCCTTCAATAAAGTCGATGGCGCGTTTCTGGACGACTACGCGCCCCAGGCTGTGATCCTGTCCGGCGGGCCGTCGAGCGTGACCGAGGCGGGCAGCCCGCGCGCGGAGCCGGCCGTTTTCGAGCTGGGCGTTCCCGTGCTCGGCATTTGCTATGGCCAGCAGGTGATGATGGAACAGCTCGGTGGGCGCGTTGAAAGCGGGGCGAGCCGTGAGTTTGGCCGGGCGTTCATCGACCAGGTCACCGGCGACCCGATCCTTGAGGGGCTGTTCGAAGGCGGCGGCGGCGAGCAGGTCTGGATGAGCCATGGCGACCATGTCGCCGAAGTGGCGCCCGGCTTTGGCGTCCTCGCGAAATCGCCCGGCGCGCCGTTCGCTCTGATCAGCGATCGTGAACGCCGGTTTTATGCCGCCCAGTTCCACCCTGAAGTCGTCCACACGCTGGGCGGGGCAAAGCTGCTGCGCAATTTCACCCATGGGGTTGCCGGCCTTAAGGGCGATTGGACCATGGCGGCCTTCCGCGCTGAGGCGGTGGAAAAGATCCGCGCCCAGGTTGGCGATGGCCGGGTCATCTGCGGCCTGTCAGGCGGTGTCGACAGCTCGGTGGCCGCGGTGCTGATCCACGAGGCCATCGGCGCCCAGCTCACCTGCGTCTATGTCGACCACGGCTTGATGCGGGCCAATGAAAGCGCCGAAGTCGTGGGCCTGTTTCGCGAGCACTACAACATCCCGCTGATCCATGTTGACGCTTCGGATCTGTTCCTCGGCAAGCTCTCTGGCGTCACGGATCCTGAACGCAAGCGCAAAATTATCGGCGGCCTGTTCATCGATGTCTTCGAGGAGGAAGCGCGCAAGATTGGCGGCGCGGATTTCCTCGCCCAGGGCACGCTTTATCCCGACGTGATCGAGAGCGTGAGCGCCCTGGGTGGGCCGAGCGTGACGATCAAATCCCACCATAATGTCGGCGGGCTGCCTGAGCGGATGGACATGGACCTGGTTGAGCCGCTTCGAGAGCTCTTCAAGGATGAGGTGCGCGCCCTGGGCCGTGAATTGGGCTTGCCCGAAGCATTTATCTCGCGCCATCCGTTTCCTGGGCCGGGCCTGGCGATCCGTATTCCCGGTGAAATCACCCGCGAGGCCGCCGACACGCTGCGCAAGGCCGATGCGATCTACCTGGAAGAGCTGCGCCAAGCCGGGCTCTATGATGAAATCTGGCAGGCTTTCGCTGTGCTGCTCCCTGTCAATTCGGTGGGCGTTATGGGCGATGAGCGGACCTATGACCGGGTGCTGGCCCTGCGCGCGGTGACCTCCACCGACGGAATGACGGCCGATACGTATCCGTTTGAGCCGGCTTTCCTGGGCAGTATGGCTACCCGGCTCATCAATGAGGTGCCCGGCATCAACCGCGTAGTCTACGACATAACGTCAAAGCCTCCTGGCACGATTGAGTGGGAATAATCCGGGCGGCTACACGCCCATGCTCCACGCACTTCGCCCCCGCGCGGCGCGTGCCGGCGGGGCGGGCGGGATCATGGCGCGCCGTCCGGCGGCGGGCCACGGTTGAGCGTCAGAAGGGCCAGGCGCTCGGCCTCGTAGTAAGAACTGCGCGGCAGATCGAGCACGTTGGCACGCCGCCCCACCAGGGCCGGCGGATAGCCCAGCCGGATCACGCGGCGCGCCTGGCTCAGGGCCGCGCCCAGCCGGCGGCGTTCCAGGCGCCGGGCGATGCGGGCAGCATAGCGCTCGGGCGCCTCCAGGGCCGCGGCGAGGGCGGCAAACCGGGCCGCCAGGCGCTGGGCCGGCACGACCGGGTCCGGCGCTGGGCCAGCCAGCATGAAGGCGGCGCCGGGCCGGGGCGTGCCCGGCAGGGGCTGGGCGGGCAGCGGGGTGGCGGAGACGAAATTGAGGCAATTGACCGGGGCGTAGGGCGGATCGGTGATTGAGAAGCTTGGCAGGCTGGGCGCTGCATTGGCGGGCTTGGGGCCTGCTTTGGGCTTTGGCCGATCTGCCTGAGCCGCAGGAACGGGCGTCTTCGCCAGCACCACGTCGGCGGCCATGGCCACCAGCAGGCGGCGCACGAACATCTCCAGATACAACACCTCGCGGCAGGCCGCCCGCCAGGCGGCGCGCAGCATATACCCGCACGCCAGGCCCTGGGGGCCGGCCAGCTCACGCGCGCCTTCGAGCCTTCGGGCAGCAAACCCGAAGCTCCAGGCCAGGCTCTCTCGATCCAACGTGTCCATGGCCGGGAGACTAACTCAGCGCCAACCCCAGTCGGATAGGGGCCGGGTTGTCCACGGGATTTATGCGTCGGGCCGGGCCTGTGATATGGGGCGGGGTGCAGGCTGCCGGGCAGCGAGGGTGCGCAGAAAGTCTGCGAGCTTCTCTGCGCTCTCGGCGCCTTGCACCGCAATGCTTCGGTTGCCGACATAGGTGGGCACACCGCGAATGCCCATTTTGACGAAGAGGGCTTGCTCGTCGCGCACGGCGCGCACGTCGGCGCCCTTAGCAAGCAGGCCGGCGACGATCTCCCCGTCGAGGCCGACCGTGTCTGCAATCTGGCTGAGGACGCCTGCGTCTGAAATGTCCCGGTGCTCGGCGAAATAGGCGTGGAACAGCGCCTCTTTCGCCGCTGCGCCTTTGCCCTGACCCTGGGCCCAGCGCACCAGCCGGTGGGCGTCGAATGTGTTCACCCGCCGGGTCATGCCGGCAAAGTCAAACGCCACCCCCTCGGCCTTGCCATAGTCTTCCAGGGCCGTGCGCATGGCGACGAAGCGGTCCCGGGCCGCCTGGTCTTGGCCGGCAGCATTGGTGCGCGCTTGCATATAGGTGCGGTAATCGACGCCTTCGGCGGGGATTTGCGGGTCCAATTCATAGGGGCGAAATAGGATCTCCACGTCCAATTCGGCCAAAGCGTCCCGCGCCGCCATCAGGCGCCTGAGACCGAGCCAGCACCACGGGCATGCCAGGTCCGACACCATTTCCACGACGAGGGCGGCGCCGCCGCGCGCGTTGGCAGGGGCGCCTGTGTCAGCGGGCGGCGGCATGGGCGCGCAATGCCTCCAGGCTGACCGTGGCGAGGGCGGCTTTGTGAGTCGCCTCGAGCACGACGGGTGGAGCGAAGCCAGCCTCAAGCGCTTCGCGCCAACGTGATGCGCAAAGGCACCATTGGTCGCCTGCCTTCAGGCCGGGAAACCCCCAGTCCGGGCGCGGCGTGATGAGGTCATTGCCCCGGCGCCGCGAAAACTCCAGGAAGGCATCGGTGAGCCTGGCGCACACCACATGTGAGCCGCGGTCCTGCGGCCCGGTTTGACAGCATCCATCGCGGAAAAAGCCGGTGAGCGGATCGTGGCTGCACGGCGAAAGTGGGCTGCCGAGGACATTCACGGCGCCGTCAGATTGGGGCTCAGGGGCGGGCCCAGGGGTCATCAGGCCGGTACCGGCCGCCGGTTGGAGGCGGCCGACAGGATGCTCCAATAGCTCGGCTGGATTTCCATGCGCGGGCCATAGCCCTTTTCCAGGAGCCGCTCATGGGCGGCGCGCAAGCGGTAGCAGGGCAGATGCATGAACATGTGGTGTTCCAGGTGGTAGTTCACCCAATAGGGCGCGATCACCAGGCGCTCCAGCGGCGAGGCATAGGTCGTGCGGGCATGGCGCATGGGATCTGTATTGCTGGGCACCACGGCGTGCTCGGCAATGTTGCGCAGCCGAGTGATCATCTGGTTCCAGGTCGCCAGGGGCAGAAGCCATAGGGCGAAGTAGGCCCAGGCATGGCCGAGGGCCGCAAGCCCGGCCAGCAGGATCAGGTTGAAGGCGAGAAACGGGACGGCCGCCTCCCGCGCGCTTTGCACCCGGTTTTCAGTGCCTTTGCCCGGGCGCAGGCCAAGGCCGAGGGCGTTCGCGAACTGGTTCGTGCGCTGCTTGAGGAACGTCTGGCCCGTCAAGTCGCGGATGATCTTGCGGCGTAGCGACAGGCGCGTGATCGGGAACGGCGCCGACAGGGCCAGGTCTGGGTCTTCGGGTTGTTGGACGTATTTGTGGTGGCTGAGATGGTAGGGGCGGTAGGCGCGCAGGTGGGCGCCAATGGGCGCGGCGCAGAGCCATTGGCCTGCGGCATCGTTTAGCCACAGCCGGCGCGATAAACCGCCATGGGCGGCCTCATGCATCAAAATTGCCAGGCCAAGCTGGCGCGCCCCAATGATCGGGATGGCCAGGGGGATCAGCCAGGGTTGCCAAATGGCCAGGGCCATGGCTGCGCCGATAACGGCCCAACAATGGACCACCAGGCCGAGCGCAATCACGTCAGACCGAGCCGAAAGGCGCGCCCATTCCTCGCGGGAAAACAGGTCCAGGGGGCGAATGCGCGGGGCTTTTGCCATGATTCAAAAGTATCCCGATTGGCGCGGAATCTCAATTGTGACCTAGCGTCAGACCAGGCTCGCCAGGGTAAAGCCCGCCAGGAGGATGGCGCCGGCCCAGACGTTTGATTTGAAGACAGCAAGCGCGGTCTGCGGGCGCAGGTCGCGCAGGCGAATGGCTTGCCACGCGCCATGGGCGAGGAACACCAGCACCGTCAAAGCGCCGATCTGGGGGGCGCCTGCGGCGATGGCGGCCAAGGCGATCAGCCCGCCAGCGGCGAGGTGGAACGCAAACGCGCCGAGGGCTGTACGCTCGGCAAAGAGCCGGGCTGTAGAGCGCACGCCGACCAGCGCGTCGTCCTCTGCGTCTTGGGAGGCGTAGATCGTATCGTATGCCACGGTCCAGCAGGCGAGGCCCGCCCACATGAGCAGCGTGTCGAGGCCGACCTGGTCTATCGCGGCGGCGGCCACCAGCACGCCCCAATTGAAGACAATGCCCAGGAACGCCTGGGGCCACCAGGTCACGCGCTTCATATACGGGTAGGCCAGCACCAGGGGCAGGGCGAGCAGGGCGATGATCTTGCCGTCCAGGGGCAGGAACAGCCAAACAAAGAAGCCGATGGCGAGCTGCACCGCCAGCCAAATATAGGCCTGGGTGAGCGTAACTTGTCCACTGGGCAGCGGGCGATCAGCCGTCCGGGCAACCTGGGCGTCCAGATCGCGGTCGCGAATATCGTTCCAGGTGCACCCGGCCCCGCGCATGGGAATGGCGCCGACAAAGAACAGCCAGGCCCAGACGATCGCCATGGGGCCCAGGCCATCTGCGATTGATGTGAGCGCCAGGCCGATCCAACAGGGCAGTGCCAGCAGCCAGATGCCCACAGGCCGGTCCAGGCGCGAGAGCGCCGCATAGGGCCGCGCCCAACTGGGAAGGTTTGCCAGCCATTGCGGCAGCGCGCTGTCGGCGGGCGCGGCGCCAGCGGCGGGGTCTTGTCCTGGCGGATCGGTCTGGCTGGCCATGGCGGGCATATAGGCGGGTTCGCCTGCGCCGTCATCATCTGCCTGAAAACACCCGACCTTTTCCCCAGATTGTCGAAATGGCTGCGCCGCTCTTGTGCCGGCTGGCGGCATAGTTAAGTGGAGGCCATGAGCGTGCCGCCCCGCCTGTTTGTTGCCTCTGATCTGGTCAAAAACGGATTTGCGGCCCTCGATGAGGCCCAGGCGAAGTATCTGACGCGTGTGCTGCGCCTCGGCCGCGGAGACCGGGTGCGTGTCTTCAATGGCCGCGATGGAGAATGGGCCGCTGAGCTCGATACGGTGGAAGGACGCACCGTCTTGCTCAAGGCCCTGGCGCCCCTGCGTGACCAAGCGACCACGCCGGATCTCGTCTTGATGTTTGCGCCGCTGAAAAAAGCGCGCACTGATTTCGTTGTCGAGAAAGCCACCGAGCTTGGCGCCTGCCTGATCCAACCCGTGATCACAGAGCGCACCCAGGCCGCCCGGGTGCGCGCCGAACGGCTGCAAAAGGTGGCGCTTGAGGCCGCCGAACAGACCGAGCGCCTTGACCTGCCCCTGGTGCGGCCCGCCGCGGCGCTGCATGCCGCGCTTGATGCGCTGGAGGCAGAGCGCCCTGTGTTTTTCTGCGACGAGGGCGGCGCGGGCGAGGGCACGCCCTGGACTGGGCCGGGCGCGCGCGCGGCGCCAGCGATCGCCGCCTTTCGTGCCTGCCGCGTACGCTCGGGCGCCATACTCGTTGGGCCGGAGGGGGGATTTTCCCAGGGCGAGCGCGAAATGCTCCACGCCCGGGACGGTGTTACGGCGATTTCCTTGGGCCCGCGCATCTTGCGCGCTGAAACGGCGGCCGTGGCGGCGCTGGCGCTGTGGGAAGCAACGCTTGGCGATTGGGACCAGTAAAGCTATGGCCCCCGGGCACGGCCCCGGCCGAAGGAGAACCCGATGACGACGCCGACAGAGGAGATTTCGCAGGCGGCCCCGCGTGTGACCTCCAAGGCAGAGCTGACAGAATGGCTGGAAGCGGGCTGCAAGCCCAAGGCCGACTGGCGCATCGGAACCGAACACGAGAAATTCGGCTTCGTGAAAAAAGGGCTGCGGCCGCTGCACTATGGCGGCGATGCGGGCGTGCGCGCCGTGCTGGAAGGGCTGCGTGACCGGTTTGGTTGGGAGGGCATTTACGAGGGCGAGGCCCTGATTGGGCTGAAGCGCGGAGGCGCGAGCGTCAGCCTTGAGCCCGGCGGCCAGTTCGAACTGTCCGGCGCGCCGCTGGAGCATATCCACGAGACCTGCAATGAGGTTGGCGCCCACCTCAATGAGGTGCGTGAGGTCGCCGACCCCCTGGGCATCGGTTTCCTGGGCGTGGGCACAAGCCCGGTCTGGGCCTTGGACGAGACGCCCATGATGCCGAAGGGCCGCTACCGCATCATGCGCGATTACATGCCCAAAGTGGGCCGGCTCGGGCACCAGATGATGTTTCGCAGCTGTACGGTACAGACCAATCTCGATTTCGCCAGCGAGGCGGATATGGCCCTGAAAATGCGGGTGTCTTTGGCGCTTCAGCCGCTGGGCACCGCGCTGTTTGCCAATTCGCCCTTCCTCGATGGGCGGCCAAATGGCCATCTGTCCTACCGCTCCCATATTTGGAGCGATACCGACCCGGACCGAACTGGAATGCTCGCCTTTGCCTTTGAGGATGGGTTCGGCTTTGAGCGCTACACCGATTATGCCCTTGATGTGCCGATGTATTTCGTGCGCCGCGGGGGCACCTATCTCGACGTGGCGGGCCAGTCGTTCCGTGACTTTATGGAGGGCCGCCTAGAGGCGCTGCCTGGCGACAGGCCGGCTATTGACGATTGGGCCGACCATTTATCGACGATTTTCCCGGAAGTGCGCCTGAAACGCTTCCTGGAGATGCGCGGCTCCGATGCCGGCCCATGGAGCCGGCTGTGCGCATTTTCCGCGTTCTGGACGGGGATACTCTACTCGCAAGCGTCTTTAGATGCGGCCTGGGACCTGGTGAAAGGCTGGAGCGCGCCGCAGCGCGAGGCGATGCGCCAAAGCGCCGGCGTGCTGGGCCTGTGCACCCCCACGCCTGACGGGCGCAGCTTTCAAGATTTGGCGAAGGACGTCTTGGCCATTTCCAGGGCCGGGCTCGCAGCCCGCGCAAAGCTGTCGACCAGCGGCGACGATGAGACCGGGTTCCTCGGCGAGTTGGACGCGCTGGTCGCGAGCGGGAAGACGCCGGCGGAACACCTGCTCGACCTCTACCATGGCCGATGGGGCGCAAGTTTGGCGCCGCTGTTTGAAGAGATGGCTTATTAGGCACCTTGCCAACCTAATGGCTGTCAGCGCAGGGCGGCCCTTGAGCGGCTGGCCGCGCCATGATCAGACTGTTGTTTGTGGGCGCCAGGGGCTGGCGCGTCAGCCAGGGACCCTGCTGTCATGATCGCAATTATCCTGATAACGCTTGCTGTTGCTGCGCCGCCGGTTGTCTTCACCATGTGGCAACTGCGCGGCCATCCGCGCGGCCTTTATGTGCTGTTCTTCGCGGAGATGTGGGAGCGGTTTTCCTATTACGGGATGCGCGGCATCCTGATTTTCTATCTGACTTGGCACTTCCTGTTTGAGAGCGACTTCTCGCTCACCCTCTATGGGGCCTATGTGGCGCTCGTTTATCTGGGGCCATTGCTGGGGGGCTGGCTGGCCGACCGGTATATCGGCTTTCGCAAGGCGGTGACCTTTGGCGCTATTTTGTTGGTGGCCGGCCATGCGCTGATGGGGTTTCATGGCGAGCCTGCTCAGGAGACCCTTCTTGTCGGCGAGACGGCCTATGAATTGGAGCGGCCGGAATATAGCGAGGCGCGCGAGCGCTTTATCGTGATTGGCGGCGAGGCCGTGCCGCTTATCCGATTTGAGCAGCCCGAAATCGGCTCAGCCGAGCGCACGATTGCCTATGAGGCAGCCGGCGAGACGGTGACGCTCCAGGGCACGCTGCAACGCCAGCGCAGCGCCCTGCACGAGACCATCCTGTTTGCCGCCCTGGCGCTGATCGTCGCCGGCGTTGGCTTCCTGAAGCCGAACATCTCAACCTGCGTTGGCGCGCTGTACCCCCAGGGCGATGGCCGGCGCGATGCCGGGTTCACGCTCTATTATGTTGGCATCAATCTTGGTTCATTCCTGGCCGGCACCTTCTGCGCCCTGGCGGCGGCCTATGTCGGTTGGTGGGCCGGGTTCGGGCTGGCCGCCGTGGGGATGCTTGCGGGGCTTATCGTTTTTGTCCTCGGCCAAGGCTGGCTTGAGGGCACTGCAGAGCCGCCCGAAGGCGTGGATTTGCGCACACCGGTCTTTGCCGGGCTGAACCGGGAATGGCTCGTCTATGGCGCCGGGCTCGCCTTCGCGGCGGTGGCGTTCGTGCTGTTGCAGTTTGCAAGCTTCACCTCGGCGGCGATGTACCCCGTCTTCGGCCTCGTGACGCTGGGAATCATCATCTACATGTTCACCCGGCTGGAGGAAGATTCGCGAAATGCGATGATCGGGCTTTTGATCTTGTCGGTGTCGTCGGTGTTGTTCTGGACGCTGTTTGACCAGGGGCCGACCTCGCTCAACCTGTTCGCCGCAGCCCATGTGAACAATGAGGTCGCCGGCGCGCCATTCCCGGCAACGGTGCTGCAATCGGTCAATCCAGGCACGATCATGTATGTGGCGCCGCTGGTGGCAGTGCTGTGGGCCTTCCTCGCCCGCCGCGGGATGGAGCCCAACGCCTTTGTGAAGTTTGGCCTTGGCATGGTGCAAATCGGGCTTGGGTTCTACTTACTCAACCTCGGCATACAGACCGCGACGCCGGACGCTGAGGGCGCCTTGCGGATGTCGGTGCTGTTTATCTTCTTCATGTATGTGCTGCACACGACCGGCGAGATTTTCCTCAGTCCGGTGGGCCTGTCGGCGGTGACGAAACTGTCGGCAAAGGAGGTGGTCGGTTTCATGATGGGCTATTGGTTCCTGGCCTCGTCATTCGCCAATGTGGTGGCTGCAGAGGTCGCCAAGCTGACCCAGGTGCCCGAGGGCGCTCCGGCAGCGGAGAGCCTGGCGGCTTACAATGTGGTGTATCTGCAACTCGGCACGGCGGCCGTCGTTCTGGGCGGCGCGCTGATCTTGGCGAGCCCATGGCTGCGCCAACTGACCCGCCCGGTGGAAGACAAACACCAACGGGCAGCCGAATTCGGCTCTGACGCACCCAGCGCGGACCCTGCGCTCAAACCGGGCGAATAGGCGCGTTCACTCGCCCGCTGATGTCATCGGCAGGCCAGCAGCTTGCCAGCCGCCCGGCGCCAGCGTTCCGCCGGCTACACTGGTCGCGTTGGGATAGCCCGCGGCGATGAGCCGGTCGCGCGCAGCAAGCGAGCGGCGCCCCGAGCGGCAGATGAAGGCCACCTCAACGGAGCGGTCATCGCCAATCAGTGCGGTCACTTGGTCGATAAAATCCGGCGCCTGAAGCGGGATCGCATGGGCGCCAGAGGCACGGCCAGATGCCGCCAGTTCCTCTGGTTCGCGGACATCGATGAGCACGATGCCGCGCGTGTCCATCAGTTCACTGGCCTCAAGCGCTGTGATCTCCGGCGGCAGGGCCTGGGGCTCTGCGACTGCGGGCGAAGCTGCAAAAGCCAGTACGGAGACTAGAAGGGCCGCAAGCCTGCCCGTCATGCCGCCCCGCCGACGGTGAGCCCGCCCAGTTTCAGACTGGGCTGGCCGACGCCGACCGGCACCGATTGCCCGGCCTTCCCGCATGTGCCCACGCCGTCATCCATGGCAAAGTCATTGCCAATCATCTCCACTTTCGAGAGCGCTGTTGGGCCGTGGCCGATGAGGGTCGCATTCTTGACCGGCGCGATCACCTTGCCGTCTTCGACGAGATAGGCTTCGGTGCATTGGAACACGAAATTGCCCGACGTGATGTCGACCTGGCCGCCGCCGAAATCGACGGCCCAGATGCCCCGCTTGATGGAAGCGACCATCTCGGCTGGGTCGTCCTTGCCGCCCTCCATCACCGTATTGGTCATGCGCGGCATGATGCCGGCGTCATAACTTTCGCGCCGGCCATTGCCTGTGGCGGGCACGCCCATCAGCCGGGCGTTCTGGCGATCTTGCATATAGCCTTTGAGGATACCGTCCTCGATCAGCACTGTGCGTTGGGTCGGCGTGCCCTCATCGTCAAAGGAGAGCGACCCGCGCCGGTTTTCGATCGATCCATCATCGATAATGGTCACCCCGCGCGAGGCGACTTGGTCACCGACCCGGCCTGAATAAACGCTCGTGCCCTTGCGGTTAAAGTCGCCCTCCAGGCCGTGGCCGACCGCTTCGTGCAGGAGCACGGCCGGCCATCCCGGGCCGAGCACCACGTCCATCTCGCCCGCGGGAGCGGGCACCGCTTCAAGATTGGTCGACGCCTTGGCCAAGGCGCGCTCGACCAGGCCCTGCCAGCGCTCCGGCGCAATCCATTCATCATAGGCCGCGCGCCCGCCGGCGCCGGCGCCCGCGCTCTCACGGCGCCCGTCCTTTTCCAGGGTCACCGATACGTTGAGGCGCACCAGGGGCCGGATCTCGTGAAAGGCTTCGCCACCAGGGCGCAGAATATCGATGGCGCGCGTAGACCCCGCCAAGGAAACCGACACCTGCACCACCCGGGGATCGCGGGCCCTTGCCCAGGCATCAATCTCAGCCAAGAGCCCTGTTTTCGCACCGAAATCCGGCGTCTCTGTGGGGTCGATCTGGGCGTATAGCCGGCGGTTTGCGCGCCCGGGGCCGTCGGCCAAGGTGCCACTATAGCCGCGTTTGGCGCTGGCGGCGGTGTCTGCAGCCCGTTGCAGCGCGCCTTCGCTGAGCTCGCTGGCATGGGCCTGGCCGGTTGCTTCGCCGGCGACGACGCGCAGGCCAAAGCCCTGGGCAGTGTCATAGGCGGCCGATTTCAGGCGGCCATCATCAAAGACAAAACTCTCAGACCGGGAGCGCTCTATGAAGAGGTCTCCATCGTCGGCGCCTTGGGCAGCGGCGCTGAGGATTTTGTTGGCTTTGGCAAGGTCGAAGGGCAGAGCGGTTTGGGTCATTCGTGATATGTGAGTTCCGGCGGCATGGCTGGCAAGGGCGCGCCGGTGAGGCGCGGGCCTGCGCGGCCCTTGTTTTGACGCGCCGGCCCGCGATAACAGGCCTGTCATGCTGCAACCGCGCGCCACCATTCACCTCCAAAATATCGTGGACAATTGGCGCTTATTGAGCGCGCGAGCCGGGCCCGGCGGCGCGGGCGCGGTCTTGAAGGCGGATGCCTATGGCCATGGAGCGGCTCGGGTCTCGGCGGTCTTGGCCGGGGCAGGGTGCCGAAACTTTTTTGTCGCCTACGGGTTCGAGGGCAGCGCGGTGCGCGCGGCCGTCGGTCCAGAGGCGCAGATCTTTGTCCTGAACGGCCCGTCAGCCGGACATCCCACCGAATGGCGCCGCGAGCGGCTCACGCCGGTTTTGAACACGGTCGATGAGGTGGCCGCCTGGTGTGCTAACTCAGAGCCCGGCCCCTATGGCCTGCACATAGACACGGGAATGAACCGGCTGGGCGTGCCTGCGCGCGAGGCCGCTTTGGCTGCGGCGGCAGCGCGCGGCACACCGCCCGCCTTGCTGATGAGCCACTATGCGTGCGCCGATCGGCCGGAGGCGCCAATGAACCGCGCCCAAAGCGAGGCCTTCAATGCGGCCCGCGCGCATTTTCCCGGAGTGCCCGTCTCCCTGGCCAATTCGGAGGGCCATTGGTTGCCTGAAGAGCTGCGCACTGGCCTTACTCGGCCGGGCATTGCCCTGTTCGGCGGGGGCACGTCGCCGGCGCGGTCACCCGATCTGAAACCCGGGCTCACGCTGGAGGCGCCCTTGCTCCAGGTCCATGAAGTGCGGCCCGGCGATACGGTGGGCTACGGCGCCACATTCCGGGCCGAGCAGCCCGCGCTCTTGGCGACTGCGGCGCTCGGCTATGGCGACGGGTTTCCTCGCGCCGCCAGCGGCAGTGGATTTGCCTATCTGGGCGAAACACGCTGCCCGCTCATTGGCCGGGTGTCGATGGACCTCGTCACCTTTGACGTAAGTGCAGCCGCCCCCCTTGCCAAAGCCGGCGCATGGGTTGAAGTCCTCGGCGCGCGCGCCGATTTGGAGACCCAAGCGGCTGCGGCTGGAACGATAGGCTATGAGCTGATTACAGGACTGGGCCCACGTGTCGAACGCACCTACACAAGCTAAGGCGCAATGGCCCAATCCAGCCCAATGGGTCGGCGCCGGCGTGCTCGGCCTCTGCCGCGCGATTGGCTCAGTGGCCAGTTTTACGGGCCAGGTTATGGGCGCCGCATTCACGCCGCGCTGGTATCCGGGCGAAATCCTGCGTCAGATGGTGCGCATCGGCTTTTATTCATTGCCGGTGGTGGGCCTGTCGGGCGTGTTTATCGGCGCCGCCCTGGCGCTCAACATCTTCACTGGCGGGGAGCGCTACGGCGCCGAGCAATTTGTGCCCAATATCGTGGTGCTCGGCATTACCCGGGAGCTTGGCGCGGTGATCACCGGCTTGATGTTGGCCGGGCGCGTGTCTGCCGGCATTGCCGCCGAGGTCGGGGCCATGCGCGTCACCGAGCAGATCGACGCGCTGAAGACGCTTTCGGCAGACCCCAACCGGTATCTCTATGCGCCGCGGTTCCTGGCCGCGGTCATCACCTTGCCGATGCTGGTGCTGCTGGCAGATATTATCGGCGTCATGGGCGGATGGCTGGTCTCGGTCCAAGGGCTCGGCTTCGACTCGACGACGTACCTGCGCAACACGTTGGATTTTCTTGAAATCAATGACGTGTCGGCCGGACTGATCAAGGCGGTGGTGTTTGGCGGCGTGATCGCCGTGATGGGATGTTACTTCGGCGATCGCTCCAAGGCCGGCGCGACCGGCGTGGGCAACGCGGCGACCCTGTCCATGGTGTCGGCGGCCGTGCTTGTGCTGGCGCTGAACTATGTCCTCTCCACCCTGTTTGAGCAGATCGGCCTATGAGCGGCGCGCCGCTGCTGGAGCTGCGCGGGGTGGAAAAATCCTTCGGCGCAAACCGCGTCCTTCAGGGCGTCGACCTGGACGTTGCGCCGGGCTCGTCCCTGGTCGTGCTTGGCGGGTCAGGCTCGGGCAAATCGGTCATGCTCAAGAATGCGCTGGGGCTGATGACGCCGGATGCCGGGCAGGTGATGTTCGATGGGCAGGATGTGACCCATGAGCAGGGCCGGGAACGCGAGGCCATGCGCGCGCGTGTCGGCATGTTGTTCCAATCGGCGGCACTGTTTGATTCGCTGACGGTGTGGGAAAACGTGGCGTTTCGGCTGATCCATGCCGATGGAATGGGCCGCCGCGATGCGAAGGATCGCGCGGTGGACGCGCTGAAGAAAGTGCGGCTTGGGGCATCGGCGGCCGATTTGCGACCTGCGGAAATCTCCGGCGGCATGCAAAAGCGCGTCGGCCTGGCCCGCGCGATCATTTCCCAGCCCGATCTGATCTTCTTCGATGAGCCCACCACCGGGCTCGACCCGATCACGGCTGATGCGATCAATGATCTCATCATCGAACAGGTCAAAGCCCTGGGCGCAGCGGCCGTGTCGATCACCCATGACATGGCGTCCGCGCGCAAGATTGCCGATGAGATCGCCTTCCTGTTTGAGGGACAGATCCTGTGGCGCGGGCCAGCCAGCGCGATTGACGCGCCGGGCAATGCCCACGTCGACCAATTCGTCCACGGCCGGGCGAGCGGGCCGATCCAGCCGGCGATGTAGGCCCCACGCCTACCGGCGGGCGCGGCCCCGCGAAGCGCGCCAACACGCTCTCCTTAGATTCTCCGCTCAGGCTGCCTGAACGGCATGCGCCAACGCGTTTGCGGCGCCAGTTTCATCTCATTTGCGGCTTGCATTCTGAATAAGTGATCATATACTCACTTATTGATGGGACTGCTCAATGAAGCGGTGCCCACACAGTTTGGCCCTAGAGGTGACCCATGGCTGCCGCCGACGATCCCGCCCGCCGCCAGCGCGCGCGCAATGCCCGCCCCAAGATTGAGCGGGCGGCGCTAAAGCTGTTCGTGTCGAAAAGCGTGGACGGGGCAACGACCCGGGAGATTGCCGAAGAAGCCGGCGTCTCGGAGGGCGCGCTCTACCGCCATTATCCCGGCAAGGACGATCTGGCGCTCACCTTGTTCATGGCGACCCACAACCGGCTTGGCCGGATCATGCAGGAGGCATGGATGGCGGGCGAGGGCGTGGAGGACCGCGTGCGCCGGGTGGTAACCGCCTATTGCGAGCTAGCCGATGAGGATTGGCTGTTGTTCTCGTTTCACCTGCTTTCGCTGAACAAATATCTGCCCCACGATGTGCGCCGGCAGGATGATCCTGTGTCGATCACCGAAAGTATGATCGCAGGTCTGATCGAGGCCGGCGAAATCCCCCCCGGCGACCCTGCCATCCTGTCGGGCATGGCCCTGGGCGTGATGATGCAGTCGGGCCAGAACAAGGCCTATAACCGCTTCGACACACCCATGGCCGACCACATCGACACATTTACCCGGGCGATCGTCGCCATTTTGAAGCAACGCTAGAGAGACCCCGATGCGCGCTTTCCTGTTTGCCTGCAGCTATTGGCTGCTTTCCGTCGTTTACGTTCTGGCCTCGCTGCCCTTGCTCGCCCTGCCTGGGCGCGGCCCGGTGAGCCGTTTGATCCGCAGCTATACGCGCGCAATGAATTGGGCGCTGTCGAGCTTGGCGGGGATCCGCAAAGAGGTCCGCGGGCGCGCGCATTTGCCCGAAGGCGCCTTCGTCATCGCCGCAAAGCACCAGAGCTGGGGCGATGGCTTTCTGATCTATCCAGAGATCGACAATCTCGCGTTCGTCACAGGCGACCATTTGGAAAAGCTGCCCCTGGTCGGCGGCATCTTGCGCAAGCTCGGCGCGATCGTCATCGACACATGCGGTGGCGGGGACCGCAAAGCGGCTTCTCTTGCGGAAGGCATGGTGCAGGCCAAGGCGGAGGGGCGCCGCGTGCTTATCTATCCCGAAGGACACCTGGCGCCGGTGGGCACACATTACCGCTATAAGGCGGGGGTTTGGCACATGGCGCGGGCGATGAATGTGCCTGTCGTGCCGGTCGCGACCAATCTCGGCGTGTTCTGGGCTGAGCAAGAACATGCGAAGACGCCGGGTCTGGCCGTGATCGAGTTTCTTGAGCCGATCTGGCCAGGGCCGGATAAGGCGGAATTCCTGGAAGCGCTTACGGGCGCAGTTGAAACGCGCACGGCCGAATTGGTCGCCGAGGCCCGCCGCGGCCCTGTGGTGGCGCCCGTGTTGATCCCAGATCCTGATAAAACGGCCCGGGCGGCAGCGCAGATTAAGGCCAGCCCGGCAAGCGAGCGCGCATAAGATCCCCCCGCGGCCTAACGCTCGGCGAACGCAAATACGTCGCGCAGGATGCCCTCGCTGATCGATTTGGATGAGCGGGTCAGCTCAAACGGGCCGCGTCCATCGCTCGGTTTCGTGAACGACCACTGGCCGCGCACGGTCTCAAAGGCCTCATCGGCGCGCCCCTCATAGGCGATTGGGCGGCCATGGGCGCCTTGGTTGGCACTGTAGGTCTTCGAGAAAAAGATGTCCTGGCGCAGCCGTGTCCCGGCGATTTCGGCCGAGAGATCGTCGATCTCAAGCCGGGAGAAGGTGTTCGGCTCAAGGATCGTCCCGGTGAGCAGCCCGGCCGAATCGTCAATCCAGGCCGTGAAGGTCACCGGTTCGCCGAGCGACGCATAAGTGTACCAGCCAGACCAGAGCCCGTTCATGTCCCGTTTCGATCCCATTCGGGCTGGCGTCCTTGTTGCCTCTAGCCTTGATTGCAGAGCCCGCCCGGCGCATCAAGCGCGCCATGAACATTCTCATTTTTGGCGGCGGTGGGCGCGAACATGCTCTGGCGTGGAAGATCGCCCGCTCTCCCCTGGTCGACCAGGTGATGTGTGCGCCGGGCAATCCCGGCATTGATGACATTGGCCCATGTTTCGATGTTGCACCCGATGACGTCGAGGCCGTCGTCAAGCTGACGCTCCAAGTCTCGCCGGATCTGGTGGTGATCGGGCCAGAGGCGCCGTTGGCGGCGGGGGTGAGCGACGCGCTGCGTGCACGCGGCTTTGATGTTTTCGGGCCGAGCCAGGCGGCGGCCCAGCTGGAGACCTCCAAGGCATTCTCTAAGGCAAAAATGGCAAAGTACGGCGTGCCGACGGCGCCCTATGGCTTGTTCGCTGCCGGCGACGAGGCCGAGGCAGAGGCGTTTTTGGAGCGTCTCCCACCCCCCTACGTGCTGAAGGCTGATGGCCTGGCCGCCGGCAAGGGCGTGGTGATCGCGGAAAGCCTGGAAGAAGCCAAGGCAGAAGCGCGCGCGATGCTGGCCGGCAAATTCGGCGCGGCGTCGGAAAGCCTGGTGATCGAGGGCTTCCTCGATGGCGAAGAGGCGAGCCTTTTCGTGCTGACTGACGGCGTTGGCGCGCTCTATCTGCCGCCGTGTCAGGACCATAAGCGCGTTGGCGATGGTGACACGGGGCCAAATACAGGCGGGATGGGCGCCTACGCCCCTGCGCCAGTGCTTTCGGGAGAGCCCATGCGCCAAGTTGCGCGCGAAATTGTTGAGCCCATGCTCGCTGGCATGGCCGCCGATGGGGCCCCTTACCAAGGCGTTCTTTATGTCGGTTTGATGATGACGCGCGACGGGCCGCAGGTGGTCGAATTCAATGCGCGGTTCGGCGACCCGGAGTGCCAAGTGCTGATGGTAGGGCTGACGGGGGACATCGTCCCCGGCCTCCTGGCCGCAGCGACCGGGGGACTTGCCGGGAATGAAGCGGCATTTGCTGCGCTTTTGGAGCTCGACTCATTCGAGCCCGCTGCAACGGTCGTAATGGCCAGCCCTGGCTATCCCGGCACATACGAGGCGGGCCAGCCCATCGGCGGCGTTGCCGCGGCGCGCAGTATTGACGGCGTGGAAGTGTTCCAAGCGGGCACCGATGTGGATGACCAGGGCGCTCTCGTTTCAGCGGGTGGACGGGTGTTGGCCGTAACCGCAGTGGGCGCGGACCTCGGCGAGGCCCTGGCGCGGGCCTATGGCGGCGTCGATGAGATTGACTGGCCCGAAGGCATTTATCGCCGCGACATTGGCTGGCGCGTGCGCGGCATGGGCTCGCAGTGAACGCCGCGCGTGACCTCGCCGCGCTGATCGCTGGCCTATCCGTGCGCGAGGATCCGCGAAGCTGGCGCTTTTCTGCATCCGATGCGCCGCCAGACCTCACCTCTGCCCTCATGGCATTTCGCGAGCGCGAGGGCTGGACGGCAATCAGCGAGGCGCCGCCTGCCAGCCCCAGCGGCGAGGTTTGGACGTGGCTTGAAATCGAGACCGTGTCGGACCTCCATGCCGTGGGCTTCACCGCCGCCTTTTCGGCTGCCCTCGCGGCGCAGGCCATCCCCTGCAATGTGGTGGCGGGGCTGAATCACGACCATCTGTTCGTCCCGAAGGCGCAGACCAAGGCGGCCCTAGCTGCGCTGGCAGCGCTTAAGCGGGGCGATTGACGCCAGGTTTGGCATTTACGGCGGCAAGCAGGGCGCTACTACTTGCAAAACAGAAAACTTGTGGGAGGCCCGCCATGGTCCATGGCGCCAGCGCGCAGCAATTGTTCACCGGCACCCAGGAGGTCGCCGAAAGTCACCGCTTCGATGAGGCCAAGCTGGCCGAATGGATGCAGGCCCATGTCGAGGGGTTTGCCGGGCCGCTTACGGTGCGCCAGTTCAAGGGCGGCCAGTCGAACCCGACTTACAAGCTGATCACACCCGACAAAGCCTATGTGATGCGCCGGAAACCGCCCGGTAAGCTGCTTCCGAGCGCCCATGCGGTGGACCGCGAGTTTCGCGTGATCAGCGCGCTCTACCCGCTCGGCTACCCGGTGGCGCGGCCCTACGCCCTGTGTGAGGACGAGGCCGTCGTCGGCACCATGTTCTACATAATGGACAATGTGGATGGGCGCATCCTGTGGGATGGAACCTTGCCCGAGGCCTCTCCTGACGAGCGCCGCGCCATCTATGACGCAAAGGTCAAGACGTTTGCCGAGCTCCACACCGTAGATTGGAAGGCGGCCGGCCTGGAGGGGTTCGGCAAGGAGGGCGATTATGTCGCCCGCCAGCTCCACCGGTGGAGCAAGCAATACCGCGCCTCCGAAACCGACAAGATCGCGGATATGGACACGCTGATGGAGTGGCTGCCGGCGAACATCCCCCCTGGCGAGACGACCACCATCGTCCACGGCGACTACCGCCTTGATAATATGATCCTGCACCCGACGGAGCCGCGCGTGATTGCGGTTCTGGATTGGGAGCTCTGCACGCTCGGCGATCCGCTGGCGGACTTCAGCTACCATCTGATGAATTGGGTGATGCCAAGCAGCGACCCGGCGCGCGGGGCGATTCTCGATATCGAGGATCTGGACGCCTATGGCATTCCATCCATGGAGGCCTATGCGGCCACCTATTGTCGCCACACCGGCCGCGATGGCCTGCCGGAGCTTAATTTCTACTTTGCCTACAATGCATTTCGCCTTGCAGCGATTTGCCAAGGCATTGTTGGGCGGGTGCGGGACGGCACGGCAAACTCCGCCCACGCCGCCAGTATGGCCGAGCGGGTGCGCCCACTCGCGGCATTCGCGGCTGCCCAGGCGCGCGAGGCGGGCATGGCGGGATAATCCCCGCGCCGGCGCCATCTCACGGGCTTTGACGACGGGGTATGTTCCGCAGAACGGCCAAGCCATGAGCCCTGAGGCGATCAAAGACCACGCTTTGGCCCATCCGGGCGCCTGCCACGTCGTGCAATGGCGCGGCAGCGATGTGTATAAGGTGGGCGGCAAGGTGTTCGCGTTGGTGTCCCACAAAAGAGGTCAGATCTCCGTCAAATGCAGCGATGAGGCCGCGGCCGCATTCCTCATCGAGATCGGTGTTGCGACGCGCGCGCCTTACTTGCCCCGCGGCGGATGGGTCGCCTTTGACCTTGCGACCAGTGACGCCGGCGATTTGCAGGAGCGCATATCGCTGAGCTACCGCGTGGTCTCCACGGCGCTGCCCGCTGAATTGCGCCAAGGCCTAGATGGATCGTAACGTGGATCAGGGGTCTCTGGCGGCGCAGGCAGCCGCCCTGATTTCATCCGAGCTGGGACCCCACGCGTAATCTAGGTCATGTGCCACATCGGTTTGGAGACCTGCCCATGCGCGCTTTGCTTGCCGCCGCCCTTGTCCTTGCTGCCCCATTGACCGCCGCGGCCTATGAAGAACCGGCCCATGAAGTCGAGGTCGCAGACGGGCGCTATGAGGTGCGTACCTACGCGCCGATGATTGTGGCCAGCGTGGTGGTCAATGCGTCGGGCCGGGAGGCCACCTCGCGCGGATTTCGCCCCCTCGCGGACTATATCTTCGGTAACAACACCGCCCGCTCCCAGATCGAGATGACCGCGCCGGTCTCCCAAGTGGCCGAAGAGCCTGCCTCGGAAAAAATCGATATGACCGTGCCGGTGAGCCAGACGGCCGCGAGCGCGAACCACACCGTCGTCAGCTTCATGATGCCCTCGGCCTGGACGATGGAAACCCTGCCTCTGCCGAACAATGACGATGTTCGGCTCGCAGAAATCCCCGAACGGCGGATCGCATCTTACCGGTTTTCCGGGTCGGGCAATGACGCCCAGCAGGCCGAGGCCACGGCCAAACTCACCGCGTGGCTCACGGCCCGCGGCCTGGAGCCGGTCGGCGCGCCGATCTTCAATTTTTACAGCGGCCCTTGGGTGCCCGGGCCCCTGCGTAAAAATGAAGTCCACCTGACCCTCGCGCCGCAGGGCACTTAGGGCCTCGCGCGCTGCGCGAACGCTTTTGACAGGTCTGGTCAAACCGATGCAACTTTTGCTTTAACAGCGAGACTGGCGTGGTTTGGCGCGGATCTGAGAGGACTGAAATGGTTTCTGCATTGAGGGCGCTGGCCCCCATTGGCGCGGGCATGTGCGTCTTGGCGGCCTGCGCACCGCAGGCGGCTGCACCTGGTGAAGCGCGGGCCGCAGCGACCACCCAGGCCGGCGTGGAATGCGTGCCGATCCAGGAAGGCCAATTTTTCCAGGTGGTGAATGGGCGGCTGACGGTGGCCTCGCAACCCGAAACAGTGGTTGTCGAGCGTATTGTAGAACCTGAGCTCAATTGGACCGAGCGCATCGAAGCCAGCTTTCCAGATCTCGGCTTTCCGTGGCTACAGCTCAACGCGCGCAACGCCGAAGAAGGCGTGATTACGCTGACGGGACTGGCGCCGACGCGTGAGGCAGCCGACCGGGCGTATGATGCCGGCGAGCGAGCGATCAAGGGCGTGCCCCAGGGGCGCGACATTCTCATTGTGGACGGTATTTCCGTGGAGGGCGGAGAAGAAGCCGTTGGCGCAGCTCTGGTCGGGCTTTCAGCCGCCTCGTCCGCCGATGAATGCCAGGCCGCCTTTGTGCGCGTCATGGAAGGCCGCAATGTCTCCTTCGCCGTGGGGAGGGCCGACATCAATTCCGAAAGCGCGCGCCTCTTGGACGCTGCAGCCGGCGTGGCCACCCTATGCTCGCGGTTTGAGATCGAGGTGGCGGGGCACACAGACAGCCGCGGCGACGCGGTGCTCAATCAAAATCTATCTGACCAGCGCGCCCGCGCGGTGCGTCAGTATCTTATCAATCGCGGGGTTGCCGATACAGCGCTCGTGGCCCGCGGCTACGGCGAGACCTTTCCGCTTATCCCGGGCGACTCGGACGCGGCCAACTCTGCCAACCGGCGCACCGAATTCGTGGTCAGAAGCCGCTAGGGCATGCGCTAGGCGTTTAGGCTGTGCCCAGGTCCACTTCCAATTTCGAGATGGCGTGGACAAAGTTATTGGGCGCAATTTCCTGGACGCCGGTCCAGTGAATGTCCGGGAAGCGGGAGAGGATCTGCCGGTAGGCGCTCTCTAGCTGCATATTGGCAACCCGCTGGCCCAGGCAGACATGGGGGCCGAGGCCAAACGCCAGATGGGCCTTGGCATTGGCCCGGGTGACATCAAAGCGGTCGGGCTCTGGAAAGACGTCCGGGTCGCGGTTGGCCGCGCCGTAATACATCACAACCTTCTCGCCAGCTGCGATGGGTTGGCCGCGCAGCTCGGTCTCCTGGGTTGCGGTGCGGCGCATGTAGATCACAGGGCTTACCATCCTGATGGCTTCGTGGACCATGTTGCTGATCAACTCTGGCTGAGCGATCAGCTTGGCCTTCTCATCGGGGAACTGGGTCAGCAGGCGCAGGGTGCCCGAGAGAGAGTTGCGGGTGGTGTCGTTGCCTGCGAACACGATGAGCAGCCATGAGCCGTCGAGAAACTCATCCGAGAGCGGCGCGCCATCGATTTCCGCGTTCGCAATGGCCGAAAGAAGATCGTCTCGCGGCGCTTTGCGGCGCGCCAGAAGCTCGTGCTTTCCAAATTCGAACATTTCCAGGACGTTCTGAACGAATGCGCCGAAAAATGCGGGGTCGACGGCGTCGCCCGCGGCCATGGTATGGCCGGCCACTTCCAGGAAGTGCATCCATTTGACGAGTTTCGGGCGATCCGCCGGCGCCACGCCGAGGATTTCACACAGCGTGAACAAGGGCAGCTCAGCAGAAAAATGCTCTACCATATCGAGCACGGGACCCTTCGCCGCCATTCCGTCCAATAGGCTTGCGACTTGGGTGTCCACCCTGGCCTTGAGTTCGGCGATATAGGCCGGCTTGAAGAAGGCCATATGCTCGCGGCGCAGGGGAAGATGGTAGGGCTGGTCGAGACAGATCATCGTGTCCAACGAGGCGCGGTGGAGCAGGGGGTGGCGGGTCTCTGGCTGCCCATAATTGATGAGGATGCCGCCCTTCTGGGAGCTGAACTCTGCGGTGGCGAGCTCGACCTGGCGCACATCCTTGTAGGCCGTCAGCGCCCAAAAGCCGGCGCCAAGGCCCTCTTCCTCAGGATGCCAGCACACCGGGGCGGCGGCGCGCATTTCGGCAAAGGCATCGAAGGGTTGGCCGCCGAGAAAAGGCTCCCAATGGCCAAGGTTCACCGGCGGGCTAAAGTCAAACTGGACTGGATGGGCCGGCCCGCGCGGGGCCGCGTTCTCTTCCTGGGCCGTTTCTGAGACGTTTTCGAACGCCATCGGCTCCTCCCTATGTTTCTTTATTTATTTGGAAGTGTACCTCCGCGTCCGCGCTTGCCAAGGCGGGGCTTGGCGCGCCGCGCCCTTACGGGCCGAGGGTTTACTGGCTCTGCGAGTGAGAAGCCTGGACCCAGAAGTGCAGCGAGGTCGCGCTCCAGATCGCGCGCGGCAACTTCTTCCACGGCGCCTGGTTTGAGATCTGCGAGCTCGAAGGGGCCATATGCGACCCGGATTAGGCGGTTGACCTTCAGGTCTACAGCCTCCAGCGCGCGGCGCACTTCGCGCTTTCTGCCCTCCTTCAGGGACACACGCAGCCAGGCATTGGCACCGGTCTCCTGCTCGAGCGCGGCGTCGATCGCTCCGAAGCGGTCGCCATCTACGGAGATGCCCCGAGCCAATCGCGCGAGTTTCGCGGAATCGGCACGTCCAAACGCCCTGGCGCGGTAACTGCGGATCACGCCGCTCGACGGGTGTTCGAGTTGACGCGCCAATGCGCCGTCATTCGTGAGCAGCAGAAGGCCCTCGGTATTCAGATCAAGCCGGCCGACGGTCACCGTCCGCGGAAGGGTTTTGGGCAGCTCGTCGAATACGGTGCGCCGGCCAGCGGGATCCATATTCGTGGTGATGAGCCCGGCGGGCTTGTGGTAGCGCCACAGGCGTGTGCGCTCAGGCGCTTCAATCACAAGGCCGTGGACGCGGATTTCCTCGCGCCCGGTGACTTTCTCCGCGGGTGTTTTTACCCTGCGCCCATCGACGACGACCTGACCAGCCTCGATAAGGGCCTCGCAGGCCCGCCTTGAGGCGACGCCCGCTCTGGCCAGGTATTTGGCAATCCGCTCGCCGCCGGCCTCTGGGCCGAATTGGGGCCCGCGTTGGCCGGGGGCCGGTTTGCGCCGCGGCCGGCCCGCTGGGCGGCGCTCTGCCATATGGGACGCCTAATTCTGAACGACGTAATTGATCAGCGGCGCAGCGATCGCGAGACCGAGCACCAATTCTGTCGCGATCCATGTGGGGTTCATTGCGGGCTCTCTCAGCTTGCCCATGTCGAAGGCCAGGGACAGGGACCGGCCGATGGCCGCGCCAAACCACCCGGCGGCCAGGGGCAGCGCGATGAGGGCGCCGGAGAGGCTCTCGCCCATGAGGAATAGCCCCAGGGCAACACCATGGGTCATTAGCAGAAGGCCGCCATAGGTTGCGCGAAACTCTGAATAGCCGCCCGGTTTGTCAGGGTCTTCCACCAAGCGCACGACGCCGGCAGCCCAGGCCGGGCTGACCAAGCTGCCAAAGCCAATTGCCGCACCGAAGGCCAATCCGATGATGGCGATAATGTCGAATATCATGGGCCTTGGCCCTCCCTCAAACGTTACACGCGCGGCCCATTTCTTGGCCGCGTGTGCACGTATTACGGGGACCAGGCCCGATTCGGATCAACGGTTGTAGGTCATCGAAACGGAAACCGCGGCGCCTTCGCTTGGCACATCCACGGACACGTCTTCAAATGTCGGTGGCCCCATTAGCCGGCCGCCCGACATCGCCCAACCGTCCAGGGGCATGCCATTGGCAGCGCGGTCGAATACGCCGTCACCATTTTCATCGTGCCAGATACTGATCGCATAGGCGCCGGCCGGAACATCGAAAGATGCCGAATAGGTGCCCGCACCTATGTCCGTCACGATCTCAGCGGCAGTGGCCTCTTCCCGCATGAATTCGCCTTCGGCCTGTACCGAAATGTAGAAATCGCCGCCGCGCGCCTCGACGCCGTCCACGTTCACGGTGAGCGGTGCGGCGTGGGCGCTGGAGATGAAAGTGAGGCTGGCGGCGAATATGGACAGGGTCTTCATGGGCATGGTCTGCTCCTTTGGGGTTGCAATGCACTTTGCATATCAAAGTATATGATCGTGTCAACAAATAACTTTGAAATATAAAGTATATGCCGGTGGGCTGCGTGGCCGCGCTGCGGTATGGCGTATCCATGGATGAGGATGCCTTGATCGCGCGCTACTTCGCGCCGCTTGCGCGCGCGCCCGGCGCAGCTGGACTGCGCGATGATGCGGCTGAGATTGCGCCGCTGCCGGAGGGCAGGGTCCTCGCACTCACGACAGATGCATTGGTTGAGGGTGTTCATTTCCTCGAGCGCGACCCCCTCGAGACGGTGGCGCGCAAATTAGTGCGCGTGAATGTCTCCGATCTTCTGGCGAAGGGGGCCCGCCCGCGCGAGGCGGCCTTGACCCTGGCATGGCCAACCGAGCGGGATCCCTCAGCGCTTGAGGGGTTTGCCGCTGCCATGGGCGAAGAGCTTGCCGCTTGGGGCATTGACCTAATTGGCGGCGACACTGTGCGCCAGCCTGGCCCGCTGATGGTGTCTCTCACGCTCATTGGCGTATCATGCGGCCCGCGTCTGGTGCGGCGCAGTGGGGCAGCGCCAGGCGACCGGCTCTGGATCACGGGCGAGATTGGTTGGGGCCATATCGGTCTCGCGGCGGCGCGGGCACTGCCAGAAGGCGGCGGCGCCGAAACTCCAGAGTCGAGCCTCGCCGCGAGCAAGTATCGAGCGCCGCAGTTGCCTCCGCTTTCCGCTGCCAATCTGTTGGCGCGCTATGCAACAGCCGCGATGGATGTCAGCGACGGCCTGTTGGCGGACCTCGCCAAGCTGTTGCGTGCGAGCGGAGTGTCCGCCCAGCTGGAGGCCGACCGCGTCCCGCTGGCGCGCAAAGCGGCGAGCTTTGCCGGCGCAGCTGCGCAGCTGACCGGGGGCGACGATTACCAGATCCTGCTCACCGCGCCTGCCGACATTTCTGAGTCTCTGGGCAAGGCGGCAGCCCGCATCGGCCTCGGCATCACCGACATCGGCTCAATCGACAGGGGCCAAGGCCTGTCGGTCAGTTGGCATGGAACCCGCGTGACATTACCGAAAACGCTCGGCTTTTCTCACTAAAGGGGCCGGCGAAATCGCGCCCAAAGCGAGAAAACTTGCGCGAATTGGCGGCTTGCGGCAGCGTCCTTGCATTGCTTCGAGCGAGCCCGATTCTCGGGCTGAAAAGTGCTCATGGGAGGGCATTCAATGACTGTCTGGTATTACGCAGCCCTGGCGGCGGGGTTGCTTTCTGTCGCCTACGGCATGTGGCAGATCCGATCGATTAACGCCGCGTCCGCAGGAAATGCACGGATGCAGGAAATCGCCCAAGCCATTCAGGAGGGCGCCAGCGCCTACCTATCTCGCCAGTACCGGATGATTTTCTATGTCGGCGTCGGCGTGTTGATCATCTTGGCGATTGCCTTTCGAAGCTGGGAGGTGCCGGTCGGTTTTGCCCTTGGCGCGCTGCTCTCAGGCGCCGCCGGCTTTATTGGGATGAAAGTGTCGGTCCAGGCGAATGTGCGCACCACCGAAGCGTCGCGCCAAAGCCTCGGCGCAGGGCTCGCCCTGGCATTCAAATCCGGCGCCGTCACGGGCATGCTCGTGGTCGGCCTCGCTCTCCTTGGGATCGTGCTTTACTACGGCCTGCTCATCGGGCCGATGGGCTATGAAGTCGGCTCGGCCGAGACCGGGCGTAAGATCATCGACGCCTTGGTCGCCCTGGGTTTCGGCGCTTCGCTGATTTCGATTTTTGCACGCCTTGGCGGCGGAATTTTCACCAAAGGCGCCGACGTCGGCGGCGATATGGTTGGCAAGGTCGAAGCCGGCATCCCCGAAGATGATCCACGCAATGCGGCCACCATCGCCGACAATGTCGGAGATAATGTGGGCGACTGCGCGGGCATGGCGGCTGACCTCTTCGAGACCTATGCCGTGACCATCGTGGCCACCATGGTGCTTGGCGCGATTTACTTTGGCCAGGCCAGCTATCTCAGCGCGATCATGATCCTGCCATTGGCGATTTGCGCGGTCTGCATTGTTGGATCGATCGTCGGCACCTTCTTTGTCAGCCTCGGCAAAGGCTCAACCAATGTGATGGGCGCCCTCTACAAGGGCCTTGTTTGGACCGGCGTGATCTCGGCCATTTTGATGGCGTTTGTGTTCGGCAATGTCACCGGTTGGGGCAAGCTTGAAGGGGCTGGCGCCATCCTTGGCCTCGAAAGCCGGGCGACCGGTGAGCCAGCCGCCGTGACCGGACTGAGCCTTTATTTGTGCGCCCTGACCGGGCTCGCGGTGACCGGATTGATCGTCTGGATCACAGAGTATTACACCTCGACATCGTTCCGGCCGGTGCGCTCTGTCGCCCAGGCCTCAGCTTCGGGCCACGGCACCAATGTGATCCAAGGCCTGGCCGTTTCGCTTGAATCGACGGCCCTTCCGGCCCTGACAATCATTGGTGGGATCCTGTTGACCTATAATCTCGCCGGCCTGTTCGGCATTGCCATCGCAACGACGGCGATGCTCGCCCTTGCGGGTATGATCGTGGCGCTCGATGCGTTCGGCCCCGTGACCGATAACGCTGGCGGAATCGCGGAAATGGCAGAGCTGCCGAGCAATGTGCGCGAGACGACCGACGCACTGGACGCGGTTGGCAACACCACCAAAGCGGTGACCAAGGGCTATGCCATCGGCTCAGCGGGCCTTGGCGCCCTGGTGCTGTTTGCGGCCTACACAGCGGACATTGACTATTTCGCCGGCGTTGCCGGGTCACGGCTTGAAGGCGTTGTGGTGAATTTCTCGCTGTCGAACCCGTATGTCGTCATCGGTCTTCTCTTCGGCGGTCTATTGCCGAACCTCTTCGGCGGCATGTCGATGATGGCGGTGGGGCGCGCGGCCCAGTCCGTGGTGGTCGAGGTGCGCCGCCAATTCCGCGAAATTCCAGGCATCATGGAAGGCGAGAACAAGCCTGACTATGGCAAAGCGGTGGACATCCTGACCCAAGCTGCGATCAAGGAAATGGTGGTGCCGTCGCTGCTGCCCGTGCTCTCGCCCATCGTGCTCTTCTTCGCCGTACTGGTGATTGGCGGGCTTTCGGCGGCCTTGTCGGCCGTGGGCGCCATGCTCCTCGGCGTAATTGTGACCGGACTCTTCATCGCGATTTCGATGACGTCGGGCGGCGGCGCTTGGGATAATGCCAAGAAGTACATCGAGGATGGCTACCACGGCGGAAAAGGCTCTGAAGCCCATAAAGCCGCGGTCACCGGCGACACGGTTGGTGACCCTTACAAGGACACATCCGGACCAGCGGTGAACCCGATGATCAAGATCACTAACATTGTGGCCTTGCTTATGCTGGCGGTGATTTCCGGCGGCCACTAGCCGGCGTCTTGCCAGGTGAATCCGCAAAGCCCCGGAGTTCGCAGCTCCGGGGCTTTTTGCTATGCAATGGTGAGCTGCCAAGGACAGGGTTTTGATTTCAGCCAAGCACGTGAAAACGATGGCGCGCTACAATCGCTGGCAAAATCGCTCGATGATTGCTGCCGCGTAGACCCTGCCCGGTGAAGCGCTCTTAGCTGAGACGGGGGCATTCTGGGGGTCGATCCTTAAGACATTCAACCACATTTTATGGGCAGACCGGTTGTGGATGTCGCGTTTCGAAGGGCAGGCGCGCCCGACGCAATCCATGGCCGAAGGCGCGCTCAGCTACGACACATTCGACGAGATGATCGACGTAAGAGACACTTATGATCATTATTTGGTCGAGTGGGCCGACCAGACGAGCGATCCTTGGCTTGCCTCGACGCTCTCGTTTTTCTCAGGCGCGGCTGGGCGAGAGATCCAGATGCCTTGCGGCTTTTGCGTCACCCATTTCTTCAACCACCAGACCCACCATCGCGGCCAGGTTCACGCCATGTTGACGATGGCCGGCGCCAAAACGACAGACACAGACCTCGTCTTCATGCCGCCCGAAGCCTGGCCCTAGCGCCCGGTGGGATTGCCGGGCGTGCTCTCGTCGGTCTGAGGCAGGGCGACCGTGCCGATCGAGCCGAGCAGCTGCTCGAGAAAGGTGAGCTGGCGCCCGAGGGTTGGGGTCTCTTGGGAGGCATAACTGATCACCTCCCCATCGGTAATGTCATACTCCAGCACTTCGGCGACGACATCCTGCTCATCGAAGCGCACGCCGATGATGGATCGATCGGCGACCCTGGGGCGGTAAAAGGCAAGCTGGGCCTTCGTCGTGGTTACATAGTACCAGGTGTTATCATCGAAGATGGACTGGGTGGACGGGCTACCCAACCGCGCCAGGACGCTAGTGCGCGTGTCTATGCCTGGTTCCATATCTTTGGGCAGGGCTTCATCGGCGATGTAGCCGTTGAAACTCGTAACCGGCGAGACGCACGCGCCGGCCATGAGGCATGCTCCGACTGCAAAGGCGCAAAGGCCGCGTTTGCCCATGGAAACTCTCCTGCGAATAGGGCTATCGGTAGGGCTCACCGGAAGATTTGACAAGCCGCTGGAGACACCTGCCTGATGCCCTTCCTGAAGCGTCTCTTCAAACGCGAGGACCCCGAGCGGGCCAGCGCAGTTAAGATTGCCGGCGCGATCATGTCCGCAGCCCGCGAGCCGGAATTGTATCTGCGCGGGTTTGCTGCCGATGATTTCGATGGACGCTTTCAAATGGTGGCGCTCCATGGCGGCTTGGTCATGCGCCGGCTAAAGGCCTTTGGCACGCCGGGCTTGGTGGTCTCGGAAAAGCTGGGCGAGGTTTTGTTCGACCGCTTTGATTATGCCTATCGCGAAGAAGGCGTAGGCGATGCCTCAATCGCGCGAAAGGTGCGCAAACTCGGTGAGCGCTATTTCGGCCTCGCCCGCGCCCTCGACGGCGCATTGGAAGGCGGCGATGACTTGTCAGAAGTCTTGCGCCGCAATGGCCTTGGCGGCAGCGACGTCGATGGCTTGGCGGCCCACACCAGAAAGATTGACGATGTTCTATCGAGTGCCGGCGAAACAGAGCTTTACGCGGGAGACCTCTCCTGGCCAACGGTTTGAGCGCGGCGCGCGAGGCCAGCGGAGCGTTGCCAAGCCGCGCGACGCCACCTAAATCACGCTTGCCGGGCCGGCTCGGCCGCGGCTGCAGGAGACCGGTCTATGGTTGAACGCCTTGTGCTCTCCGTCGACGCCATGGGAGGCGACGATGCGCCCGGCGTGATTCTCGACGGGCTAAGCCGGTTTCTTGATGCGCGCCCGTCGGTCGACATTCTGCTTCACGGCGATGCGGCGCTGTTGTCGCCTTTGGTCGCCGCCTCAGCTGTGTTGGACGCCCATTGCGAAATCTGCCCGGCCGATGACCAGGTCACGATGGCGGACAAGCCGTCCCAAGCTGTCAGGAAGCGTGGCTCCAGCATGTGGCGCGCGATCCAGGCGGTGAAATCCGGCGCGGCCGCTGCGTCCATCTCGGCGGGCAATACGGGCGCTCTGATGGCAATGTCGATGCTCGGGCTGCGGCGCATGGAAGGGGTGCACCGCCCCGCCATGGCGGCGCTGTGGCCAACACTGCGCGGACGGATCGTTGTCCTTGATGTGGGCGCCAATCTTGAAGCCGATGCCGGCCAGCTATTGACCTTCGCCATCATGGGCGAGGCCTATGCCAGGGCCATTCGCGGCGTTGCGCGGCCCAGCATTGGCATTCTCAATGTGGGATCTGAAGAACAAAAGGGCCATGAAGAGGTCCGCCGCGCCGCCGATCTTCTAAAGTCCAGCGGGCTCGACCTCGACTATCAAGGGTTTGTAGAGGGCAACGATATCTCCGAGGGCAGCGTTGACGTCGTTGTCACCGATGGCTTTTCCGGCAACATCGCCTTGAAGACCGCCGAAGGCACAGCCCGGCTCGTGGCCGCTTTTGTGAAAGAGGCCCTGACCTCCTCGCCCCTGGCAAAGACCGGGGCGGTTATAGCGTCTGGCGGGCTGAAGGGCCTGAAAGAGCGAATGGATCCGTCGAATGTAAATGGTGGGGTCCTGCTGGGCCTGAACGGGATTTCGGTGAAGAGCCATGGCGGAACGGACGCAAAGGGATTTGCGACCGCCCTTGGCCTGGCCGCAGACTTGGCCCAGAGCGATTTCAAGGCCGAAGTTGCCGGCGCGCTTGCCCGGGTCGAAACACTCCGCCAGGCCAAACCGTCCGAGACCGCTGCGTGACAGGGCGCACCAGCTTTATCCGCGGGACAGGCAGCTACCTTCCCGAACATGTTCTGACCAATGATGCGCTGTCACGCATGGTCGACACCGATGATGCATGGATCAGGGAGCGGACGGGCATTGCCAAACGCCACATCGCAGGCGACCACGAGGTCACCTCGGATTTGGCGGCTGCAGCCGCGATCCGCGCCCTGGATGCAGCAGGGCTTGAGGCCTCAAATATTGATCTCATCGTGCTCGCCACGACCACGCCGGACCAGACTTTTCCGGCCACAGCCACGGCTGTACAGGCGAAGATTGGCATGGGCGAGGGCGCAGCCTTCGACGTTCAAGCGGTATGCTCCGGGTTCATCTTCGCCCTGGTGACCGCTGATAGCCTGCTGCGGCAAGGCTTATTCAAGCGCGCGCTTGTGATCGGCGCGGAAACGTTTTCGCGCATTTTGGATTGGTCTGACCGCAGCACATGCGTCCTGTTCGGCGATGGCGCGGGCGCTGTGGTCTTGGAAGCCGGCGACGGCGAGGCGGGCGCCGGCGTCATCGCCCACCACATCAGAACCGACGGCACCAAGAGTGATCTGCTCTACGTCGATGGCGGCGTGTCGAGCTCTGGCGACATCGGCCATGTGCGCATGGAGGGCAACCGCGTCTTCAAGCATGCTGTTACGAATATCTCCTCGGCCGTACGCGCAGTGCTCGATGAGACGGGCCGGACCGCTGAAGATATCGACTGGTTTGTCCCTCACCAAGCCAACCAGCGGATTCTCAAGGGCGTGGCTGCGAAAATCGGTATCGATGAGGCCAAGGTGGTCTCCACGATTAGCGACCATGGCAACACTTCGGCGGCGTCGATCCCGCTGGCCCTAGATACAGCCGTGCGCGATGGGCGCATTCGGCCTGGCCAATTGATCCTGTCGGAAGCCATGGGCGGCGGGTTTTCGTGGGGCGCGAGCCTTTTTCGAATGTAAACAACCTACTCGTGTCTATTTGCTTTGCATCGGCGGCGCCGAGGCGTACAACCGTTTCTTAATACTAACGGCCTAAATCTTTACGATGATTGGAGCTGATGCCATGTCCGGCAAAACCATTACGCGCGCCGAGGTGACCGAATCGATCGTGCGCCAGGTGGGGTGTACACGCCAAGAGTCCTTGGACCTTCTCGACGATGCTTTGGAAATGATTAGCCATGCATTGGAAATCGACGGCGTGGTGAAGCTCTCGCGATTTGGAAACTTTGTCGTGCGCGAGAAAAGTGCGCGCGAAGGGCGTAATCCGAAGACTGGACAAGAAGCGCTCATCTCAGCGCGCAAGGTCGTCACGTTTCGCCCCTCGCCACTTTTGAAATCCCGCGTCGATGAAGGTGGATAGGTTCGACAAGGAAGCGACACGATGGGCGCAGCCGCCGCAATAAAGCCGAAGCTTGAAAAAGCGCCTGACGCCTACCGCTCCATTGGCGAAGCGGCGAAGGAGCTCGATCTTCCCACCCATGTGCTGCGGTATTGGGAGACCAAGTTTCCAAAGCAGGTGCGCCCGGTAAAGCGCCCCGATGGGCGCCGCATGTTCCGGCCACAAGACATTGACGGGCTTCGAGCAATCCAGACCCTGGTGCACCGGCGGGGGATGACGCTGAAGGGGGCGAAAGCTCTGTTGGCCGAGCAGGGCATTGACGCTGTGATGCGCGGCGAGGCCATGGTGGTGCCGGTCGCAGCAGAACGGCCCGCGGCGCCGGCTGTTCACGAGATGCAAGCCCAAGTGGCCGAGGCCTTTGGCGCAGAGCAAGCGCCGAAGCTATCCCCAGCGCGGCGCGAACGCCTTGAAACGGTCTTGAGTGACTTAGTCGATCTCAAGGCCCGGCTTGATGCCTTGCGCTTGAAACAGGCAGCCTAAAACGGCGCGCATAAGCGGAAAACTGGTCGGAACGGCAGGATTCGAACCTGCGACCCCCGGTCCCCCAGACCGGTGCGCTAACCGGACTGCGCCACGTTCCGACCAAGGCCGCTTGCTAGTCCAGGCCAGCGCCGATTGCAATCACCGTGTGCTGGCTATGGCTGGGCAGCCGTTTCCGCGGGCGGTTTCGGCTTCGGGCCCTCTGGCCGCGTCAGAATAAACAAGGCCGAAAGCGACAGGATCCCAGCTTGCAGGGCCACCGTCCACAGCGGTGCGCCGAGCGCGAGGCTGAGCGGGGGCATGGCCACCATAACCGACACGCTGACAATCTTCGTGCGCCGGCCAATCGCGCCATGCTCGTTCCAATTCCGGATCAGCGGGCCAAACCGCTTGTGATTGACCAGCCAAGCATGCAGCCGCGGGCTAGAGCGCGCAAAGGCAAAGGTGGCAAGCAGCAGAAACGGCGTCGTCGGGAGCAGCGGCAAGACCGCGCCCAGCACGCCTGCGCCGACGCATACAAAGCCAAATGCGATCCACAACCAACGGATGGGCGCCGGCGGTGCGCGCCGCTCTGGCAGGGGCGCCTCAGACACGGTTCAGCCAGAGCAGCAGGAGCGGCACCCAAATCAGGCTGAGCGTGATCAAGCCTTTGATCGATTGGTAGGCCGCCCACCACCAGAAAAAACGCCGCTTATTGGCGTTCAAATAGGCAATTCCAGCGCGGGCGCGCGCAAGGGGCCCGGCGGGGGCGGTTTCCGATTTCGCGCGGGGAGCCGTCATACCCCATCCTTACACCGCGTAGGCCTTAAGCAGCCAGTACGCCACAAGCCACACCGTGGCGTAGGCCGCAAGAAGGCCCACCTTACCGCGGCCGGACCGCAGGACCTGGCTCTGCATCTCCGGCTTTGCCGCAAGAACGGCGAGCACGAATAGGGAAATCAACGCGACAAAGCCGGTGCCGAGGAAGGCCACATCGATGATCTTGGCCATGACCGAGGCTTCCGGCTTGAAGAGGCCGAAAAGCGGCACCCAGGACACCAGGGCCCATGTGGTCAAGACGGGGATGGCATAGAGCCACAGTGTGATCTTGTTGATGCCGGCGCGGGACAGTTCAGTCATGGAAAACGCTTTCAATTCATTGGCGATTCTGATGGGGCTGCCTCCTAAATGGGACGCGCGGCCACCAAAGCGAGGGCAGCGCTGTCGCAGGAGGCAGGAAACCTGTGGAGGGCGCAGCACGAGCGCCCGCGCGGGGCGGGGCATGGGTTGTTCCAGATTGTGCGGGTGGCCCCCTGGCCGGATGACAGGGGGCCTGGCGCAAGGGGCAGGGGCGGCGCGGTCAGGCATCGGTTGCGGCAGGGGGAAAGCATCTTTGCGGGCAGGGCGGTGCGGTGAACCTGGCTAAGCGCTATGGGCGTTTCGCCTGTGGCCGCGCCGGCGCTTAGCAGGCGTTTCGCCATCCGGTCTGCCGCTGCGTTCAAGCTGGCCAGAGGGCCTGTTGCCGGCGCGCCTAAGAGGCGGCTGTGGAAGGCTGCGCGGGCAAGCGACAGGTCCACGGCGCGCACACGAATTTGGCCGTACCAGGTCACCTCGACCGCGACACCGGCAAACCCATGCCCGGCTTCGATCATCTTGTGGGTCCAGCGCGCGAGGGCGCGCAGGCTGATCCAGAGGATCGGCCAGAAGAGCGGGTGTACCCGGCTGAAAGGGTCGCGAAGGGCGTCCATGGCCCGCAGTATAGCCGACGGGCGGGCGGGGTCGGATAGTCTGTCGGAGAGGCGCGGCCTGGCCCGCGGCGATCGCTTTTGGCACGGGCGGTGGACGCTCGAATCATCTGCGGATAAGCGCAGGGAGAGCCGCGCGCCTATCCCGGCGCGGTGATGCGCGGTAGGCTGGCGCCAAATGGAGGCGGCCATGGCCCTGAAAGACACCCCGATTTGCGATTTTGGCTGGAAAGCGCCGGCGTTTACTTTGGCCGACCCTGCTGGCGCGCGCGTCGCCATGGCAGACCATCTGGGCGAGAAAGGCTTGCTGGTCGCGTTCATCTGCAATCACTGCCCCTATGTGAAGGCCATCGCGGATCGCCTCGCCGCCGATGCGGCCGGCCTGATGGCCGAGGGCATTGGTGTGCTCGCCCTGATGCCGAATGATTACCGCGCTTATCCCGCCGATGCGCCGGCCAAAATGGCCGATTTTGCGGCTGCCCACGATTTCAAATTCCCGTATCTGGTGGACGAAGGCGGCGCCGTGGCGCGCACCTGGGGCGCGGTCTGCACACCGGACTTTTTCGGCCTGAACGCGGCAGGCACGCTGCAATACCGCGGCCGGCTGGATGACGCCCGCATGGGAGACGCGTCAGGGCGCACCCGCGAACTCGTCGACGCCATGCGGGCGATCGCCGAGACAGGAGATGGCCCGCGCGAACAGACGCCAAGCATGGGATGCTCGATTAAGTGGTGAGGGACTGGGTCAGGCCCCTGCGCGCATGCACCAATGACAATACCACGGAGTTGGGAGTGGAAATTCAGGCTCAGCAAATGAGGCGCAGGAACAGGTCATCCCAATTCGCGTTTGCCTCCTCAATCAACCTGATTTTCCACGCGCGCTTCCAAGACTTGATGCGATACTCCCGCCACTTAGCGGACTCGCGGGTGTCATGTTCCTCGATCCAGACGAGGCGCGTGACTTTATATCTGCGCGTAAAGGCGGAGCCACACCCTTCGCGATGGTCGAAGATACGCTGCTCCAGATTATCCGTATGTCCAGTGTAGAGCGTGCCGTTTTTCTGGCTTGAAAGAATGTATACGTAAAAAGCCACCACCGCCTTTGTGGAACGTAAGCAGAACTTTTGCAACACAAACTTTGGGGAACACCGCGCCCAATTTTCCAAAGACCCCTGCGCAGGCAGGGGTCCATGGACTGTTACTGCCGCCGTAGCGTAATGTTCAGCAACCTACCCCTGGGTTCCTGCCTCCGCAGGAACCTACGGCTTTCTGTTAAGCGGTAAGGGCGGCACGGCCGCCAAGCCTATGATCTGAATGCACTGTGCCGGAGCGGTTAGGCGCCATACTTCGCGAGGAACATCTCGTTGATATCTGTCCGGTGCATGTGATCGTCAGACTTATCAAGCACGCGTCTTGTGGTTAGCGGATCTAGCGAAAGAGGCTTGCCATCGCAGGTGTCCAAGAGCTTTTGATCAATGAAAGGATCTGCCGAGTTGAGAATTCGCTCCGTCAGCTCCACTCCCAGCCGTTTTTCGATATCGGCAAATCCAACTGATCCCAGCGTTATCTTTTCAAACACGTGCAGCCTCCTTCGATTGCTGGTTAACGCATCGATTGGACCGGTTAATGGTTAATTAAACTCGCGGCTGGGTTGACCTTTGCCAGATGGGGTAACTTAGTTAACGAAGGTTAACGGCGGGGCGTTTCATGGCAGGCAAAACACTTTCGGTCGTGATCATTGGGCCGATGGGCGACGGCGGATTTGATGGGCGCAGCGTGCGCAAAGAAGACCATCTGCCCAATTTGCAGGCCGCAGTTGAAGCCTGTCAGGCGCGCCTGAACGCCGAAGGCGCAGACATCGAGTTCAAAATCATCACTGGCTATGACAATCCCGGCGGGGATATCACTCAGTTTGTGTTTCTCGCCATCGATCAAGCCGATATCGCGATCGCGGACATCTCAACCCGCTCCCCTAACGTGTTCTACGAATTGGCTTTTCTTCATTCGCTTGGACGGCCGACCATTCTTGTCGATTTCAAAGACAATCCGATCGACATTCCCCATTATGTAAATGGCCAGCGCGTCCTGATGATGGATGACTACACCGTCGAAGATCTGCAGCGCGAATTGATGCCGTGTTTTGCCGATGAAGTGCTTGAGGGGCGGCTCGGACCGCTTCGCTTCAATGCGATCACATCGCTTTATGACATGCCATTGGTCGATGCCTCTGCCTCAAATGGCATCGCCACGGGGTATTTCTTCAACTTCGTGCGCTGGATGATTGGCAATGAGCGCGGCGTGATTTCGCGGCTTAGCCGCGACCGGCGGCGCTTGGGACGCTTCAGTGACGTTACAGCACTTGCCTCGATCCGGCCGACCTCGATTGGCGAAATGGACACAGCGCGTGAAAAGATCGAGGCGCTGAGCAGTTTCAAGCGGGACGTGAAGTTCAAGGAAAACGATTTTCCCAGGCCGTTCACCTTCCATGTGGCCGGACCCTACATCGTCGATTTCGTCACGCCTTTGGAGTCGATCCGCTCAACGCCGAGCTATAAGCGGCTTCTGAGATTGGTAGAGGGCTATCCCCGGCCGGATTTTGCGACCTTGGAGAAGTTGGAGGAGAATTTCATCAATTCCTTCTTCGACACGCTCGCCCAGCACGCGCGATCCAATGAAAATTGCGATGTGAAGAAACTGAAGGTGATGACGGCGGACGAATTGGTTGCCGAGCTGTCTTAGGCCGCCACAAGGAATGTTGAGATCACCTTTTTCACGCCGGTTTGGAACTTGACGGTCAGCTTTGTTCCGTCGGCGGTTTCCACGTGGCCGTAGCCGAATTTGTCGTGGAACACGCGTTGGCCCACGGTGAAGCCGGATTGGCCGCCGGAGGTGGCGATGAGGGCGGCGTTGCCCTCTAGCGTGCGCGGGGCCTCGCTGATGCCGGCGCGCGCATTCTCCTTCAGGCGTTTCCAGCCGGGCGAGGTATAGCTTGAGCGCTCGCCCAGGTCCTCAACGGTGCCGGTAAAGCCCTCGTCGGCGCCGGGCTGGGTGCTGTAACCGGTGTCGGCGCTGGCCTCGACATGGGCCGGGGGCAGCTCATCGACAAAGCGCGATGGCAACACCGATTGCCAGCGCCCGTAGATCACACGGTTGGCGACAAACGAGATGCGGCAGACCTCGCGCGCCCGCGTGATGCCGACATAGGCCAGGCGGCGCTCCTCCTCCAGGCCCTTCATGCCGCTCTCATCAATGCTGCGCTTTGAAGGGAACACTTCCTCCTCCCAGCCCGGCAGGAAGACCAGCGGCCATTCCAGGCCCTTGGCGCCGTGGAGTGTCAGAATCTGCACCTCGTCGCCATTGGCCGCGCCGCCAACATCCATGACAAGCTCCACGTGCTCCAGGAAGGCGGGCAGGGTGTCGAATTCGCTGACGGCGCGGACAAGCTCTTTGAGATTGTCGAGCCGGGTCTGGCTCTGGGGGCTGCGGTCTTTTTGCAGCATGTCGGTGTAGCCGGACTCCTCAAGGATGACCTCCAGAAGCTCAGGCGCGGGCATGCCGCCGGCGAGGCGATCGCGCCAGAGACTCAGCTGGTCTGTGAAAATGGTGAGCCCGCGCTTGGCCGCGCCTTTGATCTCATCGGTCTGGAGCACCATCGGCGTCAGCGTGGCCAGGCTGCGCCCGTCCTGGCGGGCATAGGCTTGCAGTTTCTGTAGCGAGGTCGCGCCCACGCCGCGGCGCGGCTGGTTCACCACGCGCTCAAAGGCCAGGTCGTCATCGGGGCTACGCACAAGGCGCAGATAGGCCAGCGCATCTCGGATCTCCGCGCGCTCGAAAAAGCGGGGCCCGCCAATCACGCGGTATGGGATACCCAGCATGATGAAACGCTCTTCAAACGCGCGCATTTGCCATGACGCGCGCACCAGGACGGCGCAATCGGCATTGCTTCGCCCGCGCGACACCCACGCCTCCACTTCGTCGCCGACCATGCGGGCCTCGGCCTCGCCATCCCACAGGCCGCGCACCTGGACCTTGGCGGCATCGGGGTCTCCTGCGGTGTCGTCGCCGACATAAAGCGTCTTGCCGAGGCGGCCTTTATTATGGCCGATGACGGCGCTGGCGGCGGCCAGAATGTGCTGTGTGGAGCGATAGTTACGCTCAAGACGGATCACGGCCGCGCCGGGAAAGTCCTTCTCGAAGCGCAGGATGTTATCGACCTCCGCACCGCGCCAGCCATAGATCGACTGGTCATCATCTCCGACGCAGCAAATGTTGCTGCTGCCGTTCGCGCCGGTGTCCTGGGCCAAGAGGCGTAGCCACAGGTACTGGGCGACATTTGTATCCTGGTACTCATCGACCAGGATATAGCGGAAGCGCTTGTGATATTCGGCAAGCAAATCAGGGTTCTGCTGGAAGATAGTGATGTTATGAATGAGGAGATCGCCAAAGTCGCACGCATTGAGCACTTTCAGCCGCGCTTGATAGGTTTCGTAACAGGCGATGCCTTTGCCATCGGCGAACTGGTAGGCCTCTTCCGGCGGCACCCGGTCTGGGGTGAGGGCGCGGTTTTTCCAGCCATCGATCAGGGCGGCCAGGTAGCGCGGCGTCCACCGCTTTGGGTCGATCCCGCCAGCCTCAATGATCTGCTTGCATAGGCGCACCTGATCGTCGGTGTCGAGGATCGTAAAGCTGGATTTCAGGCCAGCGAGTTCGGCGTGCTTGCGCAGGATTTGCGCAGAAATGGAGTGGAAGGTGCCCAGCCAGCGCAGCCCCTCCCCGGCCTCACCGATCAGCTTCAGCGCGCGCTCGCGCATCTCCCGCGCCGCCTTGTTCGTGAAGGTGACCGTGAGCGTCTGGCTCGGCCAAGCCTTTTGCGTGGCGATGATATGGGCCAGCCGCGTGGTCAACACGCGGGTCTTGCCTGTGCCGGCCCCCGCCAGCACGAGGAGTGGACCCTCCGTGGTCAGCACCGCCTCGCGCTGCTCGGGGTTTAGCCCGTCCAGATACGCCGCGCTGTCAGATGCAACCGGCGGGCGCACCGACGCCATTTGCGAGATCGAAGGGCGATTCTCTGTTGTCATGGGCTGGGATATAGCAGGAACGCGCGAGGGTGTTAGGGCGGTGTCCAAAACCCAAGTTCGTTTAGGAGCATGGCGGCTTTCCCCGAGCCGGGTGATCACATTGCCAGGAGAAGGCCGCTAACGGCTTTCTAATGCGAGATCAATTGTTTAACCAAAGGCATGGCAACGCTGATCCAGCCGCGCGTGAAGTTTGTCGATCCGCATCGCACGGCCAAGGGCGAAGTGCGCGCGTCGGTGCCTTATACCGGCACGCAAACGCTCTGGCTGAACACCGGCACGCTCTGCAACATTCAATGCGTGAACTGCTATATCGAAAGCTCGCCCCGAAACGACCGGCTCGCCTATCTCACCCTGGCAGACACCCAGCCCTTCCTCGATGAGCTGGACGAGGCGGGCGAGGCCGGGATTGAAGTGGCGATCACGGGCGGTGAGCCGTTCATGGCGCCGGAAATTCTCGCCATAATGGAGGCATCACTCGCGCGCGGGCACCGCGTCTTGGTGCTGACCAATGCCATGCAGCCAATGATGCGCGCGCGGATCAAACAGGGCCTATTGGACTTGAAGGCTAAGTTTCCTGGCCGGCTGACCCTGCGGGTGAGCCTGGATCATTACACCGCCCGCCACCATGATGCCGAGCGCGGCGAGGGCGCTTTTGCGAAGGGCATGACCGGTCTCGCTTGGCTGGCTGACAATCAGTTTCGCGTGGACCTGGCGGGGCGTACCATTTGGGGTGAAAGCGAAAAGGACGCCCGGGCCGGCTATGGCGCCTTGATCGCAGCGCTCGGGCTCGACACGCGCGCCGATGACCCTGGCTCCCTCGTCCTATTTCCAGAAATGGAGGCCGCAGACGACCCGCCGGAAATCACCACAGCCTGCTGGGGCATCCTCGACAAGTCGCCGGCCAGCTTGATGTGCGCGAGCCAGCGCATGGTGGTGAAGCGCAAGGCGACCGGGCGCACCAGCGTCGCCGCATGCACGCTCATCCCCTACGACACGCGGTTTGATCTCGGCGGCACATTGGCCGAGGCGCGGCAGGATGTGGCGTTAAACCATCCCTTCTGCGCGAGCTTTTGTGTCCTCGGCGGCGGCAGCTGTTCGGCCTGATAGGGGGCCCGCGCCTGGGCCGGCGCCGCGCCTAGCTATCGCCGATCTTCTGAAATGAGATCGTCACCTGGCCAATTTCGATGCCAAAGCGCGTCACATAGGCCCGGTTCATCAGAATATCGTCTTCCAACAGATACATCCAATCATCGAAGCCAACGTTCCAGGTGCTGTCGCCGACCTTGAGGTCGACTTTGTATTTCCAATTGAACGCATTGCCCACGACCTGGCCTGTGGCGTTGCCGGGCACGTCGCCGGCCGTGCCGCGATAGGCGCCGCCGCCGAGAATATCGATTACCCAGATGCGCTGGTCGCGTTCGCCGTCATCATAGATAAACCGCTCGTCCAGGGTCAGGACGCCGTCTTCAACGGTGCCGGTGATGTCCACCTTGAAGGTGCGGCGGACCTTTCCGAACCGGTCCTCGAAGATCCCGTGGGCGACGGTCTGGCCCTCGAAGTACTCTTCCAGGACCAAGCTGCGCGGGGCATCGGCAAAGCTCGCCAAATCCGGCGTGGCGCAGCCGGTGGCCGAGGCCACGGCGGCGGCCGCCATAGCGGCTTTGGGCGCAAAGTTGAGGGCGCGTTTGGGCACGGCCAAGTCTCCTATTGAGATTTGCCCCTGTTACGCGCCGCCGCCCGCCTTGGTTCATTTCGCGGCCTGTGCTGCGGCCAGGCGCCGCCTCAATACAACGTTGCCAGGGCCTTTGCGTCATAGCTGTCGAGCTCATCAAAGCGGCTTTGTTTGATCTTCTGGGCCCAGAACGGATCCTGGAGAAGGGCGCGCCCGACGGCGACCATGTCGAACTCCCCCTTGGCCAGACGCTCGATGACATCCGCGATTGGACGGGTTTTGCTGTCTTCGCCCTGGAAGGCGCCGATAAAGTCGCTCGACAGGCCCACTGAGCCGACGGTGATCGAGGGCAAGCCCGTCAGTTTCTTGCACCAGCCTGCAAGGTTGAGGCCCTCTGCGCCATCGACTTCGGGAAATTCAGCTTCCCAATACCGGCGCTGCGAGGCGTGCAAAATGTCCACGCCCGCATCAACGAACACGGCGAGGAACGCTTCCAACTCCTGCGGCGTCTCTGCCAGGCGGGCGGCGTAATCCTGCTGCTTCCATTGGCTCCAGCGCAAGATGATCGGCATATCTTCGCCCACCGCCTGCCTGCATTGGGCAATCACCTCGCCAGCAAAACGCGCGCGCCCGACGAGGTCGCCGCCATACTTATCGCCGCGCGTGTTCATCACGCCCCAAAAGAATTCATCGATCAGATAGCCATGGGCCCCGTGGATCTCGACGCAGTCAAAGCCGAGCGCTTTTGCATCGGCTGCGCCCTTGGCATAGGCGGCGACCATATCGGCCACCTCTTCTTCGGTCGGCTCGGCCTGGACTTGTTTGCCGCGATGGGTCCGGCCTGAGGGGCTATCGGAGACTGCATCGGGCTCGGGCCCAGTGCCCGGCTTGCGCATCATACCGACGTGCCAGAGCTGCGGCGCGATCTTACCGCCGGCGACATGGACATCGCTGACCACGCGCTGCCAGCCCTTCAGCGCGGCGTCCTGGTGAATGTTCGGCACGCGCGGATCATTAGAGGCGCCGCCGCGGTCGACCGTGGTGCCTTCGGTGATGAGCAAGCCGACATCGGCCCCGGCGCGCCGGGCATAATACTCAGCAACCTCAGATGTCGGAACGCCGCCCGGTGAAAAGCTCCGCGTCATGGGCGCCATGGCGATGCGATTGGGCACGGTGAGGCCGCGGCATGAAAACGGCTCGAACAGGGGGGCGGTGTCAGTCATGGGGCGTCGTCTTTCGTGTCTTGTCGTCAGAGTTGCCAACGACCCGAACGAAGGCAATAGGCCACGCTAGGGAAGGGGGGGGGTTAGTCGCCCCCGAGCTCGTGGCCGTCCAGCTTCTTCCCATCAAGAGCGCGGCGGGCATCCTCGGCGCGGCGGGCGGCGCCTGGCTGGCCGTGTTTGGCGCGGTTCCGCTGCGCGCGCGCCTTGCCAGCGGCCTTCGTTCTGGCTTTGCGGGCCTTGTTCAGATTGATCGGCGTATCAGCCATGTTTCTTGTCGCGCCACTGCTCCATCGCGAGGGATATGGCGAAGGTCTCGCGGTATTTCGGGCTGTCGGAAGGGCGGGGCGGTCGCGGCGCGGTCATATTCATGATTTCTGCAAGCTTATTGTGGGCTGCGCCCGGCTGGCCAGCGCCGATGTAAGCGTGCAGCTCCAGGATCGCGCTCGAGAGGGGGTCATCGGCGCGGATGACGAAGTATGGCTCCTCATTGGCAAGGTCGGGGTAGCAATCAAACTGCGAAGGATTGGCCTTGGAGCCGGTGGGCGCATCGGTCATGGGCGGGCCTTTCGGGTCTGCATTCTGCTCAGAAACCTGTCATGAGTCGGTCTATAGCACGGCTGATTTCCAGGCTATGGGTTTTAAAGTCCCCGCGCTGGCGGCCGAGACGGGCTTTGGGAATCGTGGCGATCCGCTCTGTAAGCAGCGTGAGGCTGCGCCCCCTCCAGTCGAGCGCCGGGTTTATCAGCTCATCCAATCTCGCAGATTGGTGTTCTCGAACTGGAATGACCACACGTGTGTCGATGAAGTCGAAAAAGTCCGATTGAATGACCACAACGAGATTGAATTCCACGTCATCGATTAGATCGTGGACGGGGAACTGGGCCACCTCAGATCATTCCCATCCGCTCCGAGAGCGTGCCGTGTTTGCGAACCGAGGCACTGATCTGATCGATTGCTTCCTTGTGGCGCGCGATATAAGCGGCCTTGAAGGCGGCGCGCAGGCGCGGAATGCCGCCCTCGGCGATCAGACTTTCCACGTCGAGCCCGTATCTCCCTGCCATTTCGGCGAGGTCTCCTGGTACGGCGACTTTGACGGGCGCGGGTTCCGAGGGTGAGCCAGTCTCGTGGACGCGTTGCAGCGATTTGGTAGCGCTCAAGCCTAGCAGTTCGGCAACGGTCACCTGACCATTCGTAGCAATCTCAATTTGTTCCGCTAATTTGGGGCTTGGTGTTTTTTTGCCCGTCTCAATGCCGCTCCAATGCGATTGCGCAGTTCCGACAAGCTTTGCGGCTTGTCCGCCACTGAGCCCTGTTCGTTTTCGCCATTCTCGAAGCTTCATATCTCTTGAAATATCACTGCGAGAGATTTCCAGCAATCACCCTGGAGAGATCATCTTCTCTGGGCGCACGATTGCGTCGAAATCTTCTGCTGGAATGCCGTCCTTTATCGCCTCCTCACGCAGCGTGGTGCCGTTTTTGTGGGCGGTTTTGGCGATATTGGCGGCGCGGTCATAGCCGTACTTTTCCTTTAGCGGCGTCACCAGCATCAGCGAATTTTCCAGCCCGCGTTGGATGTTATCCAGGCGTGGCTCAATGCCAACGACGCAATTTTCCGTAAAGCTCATTGCGGCATCGGCCAGCAGGCGCGCCGATTGGAGGAAATTGTATGCCATCATCGGATTGTAGACGTTCAGCTCAAAGTGGCCTTGGCTGCCGGCAAAGCTCATGGCGGCATTGTTGCCGTGGATATGCGCGGCCACCTGGGTCATCGCCTCGCACTGGGTCGGGTTCACTTTGCCGGGCATGATCGAAGAGCCAGGCTCGTTTTCCGGCAAGGCCAATTCGCCGAGGCCCGAGCGCGGGCCTGAGCCAAGGAATCGGATGTCATTGGCGATCTTGAAACAGCTCATCGCCGCTGTGGTGATGGCGCCGTGGCTAAAGACCATGGCGTCATGTGCCGAGAGCGCTTCGAACTTGTTGGGCGCCGTTTTGAACTTCAGACCTGTGATCTGGGCAATCTTAGCCGCCACCAATTCATCAAAACCAACGGGCGATGCCAGGCCGGTTCCTACAGCCGTGCCGCCCTGGGCGAGTTCCATGAGACGGGGCAGGGCCTGTTCAATCCGCTCAAGCCCCATTTCAATCATCTTGGCATAGCCGGAAAATTCCTGGCCGAGAGTGACCGGTGTGGCATCCTGGGTGTGGGTGCGGCCGATCTTGATGATCTCGGCCCATCGTTTCGCCTTGTCGTTCAGTGCATTGTGCAGCACTTGCAAAGCCGGTAGCAGCCGGTGCGTGACCTCTTCTGCGCAAGCGATATGCATCGCCGTTGGAAACGTGTCATTCGACGACTGGGACATGTTCACATGGTCATTGGGATGGACCGGCAATTTTGAGCCGATGGTCCCGCCGAGAATTTCGATGGCCCGGTTCGCAATAACCTCATTGGCATTCATGTTCGACTGGGTGCCCGATCCGGTCTGCCAGACGACCAGGGGAAAATGCGCGTCCAGCTTGCCTTCAATCACCTCATTGGCGGCTTGGATAATGGCTTTGCCAAGGTCTTCTGGCATCTTGCCGAGGGCCATATTGGTCTCTGCCGCAGCGCGTTTGACGATGCCAAGGGCGCGCACCAATGGCAGTGGCTGGGTCTCCCACCCGATCTTGAAATTGCCGAGCGAGCGCTGGGCTTGGGCGCCCCAATACTTGTCTGCCGGCACATCGACAGGGCCCATCGTATCGGTTTCAGTGCGAACGTCCTGGCCTTTCGGCGTGTCGATTGACGAGGGCATGGGGAACAGGTCTCCAAACAGCAGTGAAAGGCAGCGCGAGCGGTGTATCACGGCGCCAGGCCGGTGCAACGGGTTGGCCGGTCTGAGCCGTCGATGACCTCGGCGCTTTGGAGGAGCGGCATGCGATGAGAGACAAGGATGGCGCCGGCGCCTGGACCCGCCACGGCAAAGTCGCGGCCCGGATCGCTGAAAATGGGGCCTTGGAAGTGACCTGCACAGGGCTCACCACGCAGACCAAGTATTACAAGACGCTGCTGCGGGAGTTTTTCCGAAAACAGTTCCGGCCACTGCGCCCGGGCTATGGCGATTTCTGCGTCGACATCATTATGGAGTACACCGGCGATCCGCCCTGGATGGATTTGGACAACCTGGCCAAAGCCCTTCTGGACTCATTGATTGGCCATGCCTTCGAAGATGACCGGCAAGTGGCCCGGCTTCTGGTCGAGCGCAGAGCGGCCGAGCGAGAGGGGATCTGGATGCGGGTGGCGCGCCTTTAGATCCAGCGCACACGGAATGCCTAGAGGCGTTTGAACGGCATGGGCAGGGCAGATGCGGTGGCCCGGGCCACCAATTGGCCGGCGGGGTCGAAACAATCAGCTTCCATGAACACTGCCGATTTTCCGCGTTTGAGAATGCGCGCAGCAACCTCAGCCCGGCCTGGCATCAGGCGCCTGAGATAGCTGACTTTCATCTCCAAGGTCGGCGCCGTCATGGTCACGTTTGAATCGATGATCACGCAGGTGCTCATCGCCTCGTCGAGCATGGCGGCGATGAACCCGCCCTGGACGGCGCCTGTAGGATTGGCAAAGGAAGGCGAGACCTCAAACGCCATCGTGATCTCGCGCGCGTCCTGATTGACGCTTGCCAGGCGCATCCCGAGGGCATCGGAGCAGGGTGGGCGTTTCTTCGAGTTTTGGAAGCGCGCCAGCATTTCAGCGTCGCTGATGCGCGGCGGGCTATCGCTCATTTGCGGCGAAAGGCGTCCAGGTTGACCACCGTGTTGCCGCCGGCCGTGCGCTCGCCGGCAGGGCGCTCGGCAGCCGCCTCAGGCATGGCAGGCGCGAGCACTTCCTGATCCGAGTTGGCGGCCTCTGTGTCCTCAATCGTCAGGCCAAAATTGACGGATGGGTCCACGAACCGCGTCACTGCGGCGAACGGGATCGTCAAATGCTGGGGCACGCCGGAAAATTTGAGGATGATCTCAAAATGTGTGTCGTGCACCTCAAGGTCCCAGAACTGGTGCTGGATGACGATCGTCATGTCCTCGGGGAACTGCTCAATCAAATGGTCGGCGATCTGAACACCGGGATGGCGAGTTCGGAACGTGACGTAGAAATGGTGATCGCCGGGCGTCTCGCAGTTGGACACGGCGGTGCGGATGGCTTCTCTCACGACGCCGCGCATGGCCGCCTGGGTGAGGCCCTCGTATCCGATATAGTCCGTCAAGCGCCCGCTCCTTCCAGCCTCATTGTGCAACCTATGGACTGGGCAACATGCCCGCAATTGGCTTCTCTGGCTGAGCGAACGGCGACAGGATCGCTACCTGCCACGCCGTGATCTCCTGCCGCGCGAACAAAGGTTCTCGCAACAAATGCCGCCCCATGTAGGGTTAATATCATCCTGTCTGCCCGCCCTTGCAACGCCGCTCTCTTACATTTGCTGCGCCGACATTTGAAGTGTTGACCAGATTTTTCAGCCCGTGTCACATATGGCGCGAAGAGACGCGTAGATTTACCCCTTCCGGGCGATTACAGCCCTGTGATTGATCCCGCTGCGGGGTCGGTTAAATCCAAGCCCGGCCCAACACCCTCGGAGGCGTAAGGTTATGACTCGATCGATGCGAACGGCCTGCCTTGGTTTGCTTGCATTTATCTCTGCGACGTCGCTTTCCGCGCAGGCGGAAGAAGGAATGTTCACACCGGACCAATTGCCCGAGATTGCGGGAAGCCTTGAGGCGGCCGGGCTGGAGATTGAGCCGGAGGCGCTCTCAGATCTTACCGGATTTCCCATGGGGGCCATCGTGTCGCTCGGCGGGTGTTCGGCCTCTTTCGTGTCCACCTGGGGCCTGGCGGTCACGAATCACCATTGCGTGCGTGGGTCGATCCAATTCATCTCGTCTCCCGAGCAAAACTATTTGGAGACCGGTTTCCTGGCCACCCGATTTGTCGATGAGGCGCCGGCTGCGCCGGGCACGCGCATCTTCGTCACGGTCGATGTCGAAGACGTGACAGACCGCGTGCGCAGCGGCCTGGATGATATGGCCCGGGGCCGGGACGTGTTCAGCGCGATTGAAGCGCGCCGTAAGGAAATCGTCGCCGAATGCGAAGCCCAGGCCGGGCACCGGTGCCAGGTGGCGTCCTTCTATGGCGGCGCCGAGTTCAAGCTGATTGATCGGCTCGAGATCAAGGACGTGCGCCTGGTCTACGCCCCGGGAGATGCGATTGGGCGCTATGGCGGCGACATCGATAATTGGATGTGGCCCCGCCATACCGGCGACTTCGCCATTTACAGGGCCTATGTGGCGCCAGACGGCAGTCCGGCTGAATATGATGAAGCGAATGTTCCGTTCCAGCCGAGCCATGTGTTGGAAGTGTCTGCTGAGGGGGTCTCCGAAGGCGACTTTGTTATGGTCGCCGGCTATCCGGGCACGACGTCGCGCTATGCGCGGCTAACCGATTTGCGCAACACATTTTCTTGGCAGTACCCCGCTCGGGTAAGCCTCCTGGACGCGTGGATCGGTGCGATCGATGCCGCCGCGCCGCCGGGCAGCGACGTGCGAATAAAATACGAGGCGCGCCTGGCAGGCCTCAGCAATTACCAAAAGTATCTCGAAGGCCAGATCGCGGGGGCTGAGCGGGCCGGCCTCGTCGAGCGGCGCCGCGTGCGCGAAGAGGCGCTGGCAGACTGGGCTGAACGCCAGCCATCGGCGGAGACCTATCTTCAGGCGATCAAGCAACTCGACCGCGTCACCGAGCAAATGGCGGCCGCAAGTCGGCGCTCATTTTGGTATTCCCAAGTCCGCAGGCCCCAGCTCTTAAGCGCGGCCCAACGCCTCTACCGGCTTGCCCAGGAGCGCGAGAAACCAGACGAAGCGCGCGCACCAGGCTTTCAAGAGCGGGATATGGCCATGTTCCGCAGCTCGCTTGAGGCCTTGGATCGGCGCTTTGATCCCGCTGTCGACTTGGCTGAGTGGCAAGTTTTTCTGGACGGCTACTTGTCCCAGCCAGCCGCGGCCAGAATTGCCGCTTATGACAGCGCCCTTGGACTCGGCGATGAGGTTTCTCGATCAGCGCTATCCCAGCGGCTGGAAGACTTCTACGCCGAAACGACACTCAGCGATGCGGAACGCCGCCTTGAGCTGATGGAAGCAAGCGCCGAAGCGCTAGAGGCCAGCGACGATCCCTTCATGCAGATTGCCGTCGCCCTCTATGAAACCGACCGCGCCCTGGAAGAGGCCGACAAGGAATTATCGGGGCGTATGGCGCGCCTGCGCCCGCTTTACATGGATGCCATTCGCGCTTGGCAGGCCGATCTCGGGTCAATCGCCTACCCAGACGCGAATTCCACGTTGCGCGTGACCTATGGCTCGGTGATGGGGCCACCAGAAGGCGGGCCGGCCTTCACCACGCTGGAAGGGATTGCCGCCAAACACACTGGCGAGGCGCCGTTTGATGCGCCGGCCGCTCAATTGGAGGCGATCGCTGCGCGTAATTACGGCCCTTACGCCATGGACGCGCTTGAGTCCGTGCCCGTGAACTTCCTGTCGGATTTGGATGTGACCGGGGGCAACTCTGGATCAGCCACCCTGGATAGCCAGGGCCGCCTTGTTGGGCTTTTGTTCGATGGCACCTTGGAAAGCGTGAATTCCGATTGGGATTTCGATGCCGAGACCACGCGGGCGATCCATGTGGATACGCGGTATATGCTCTGGGTGATGGAGACGCTTGAGGGGGCCAGATGGCTTTTGAATGAAATGACCATCGTTGGCAGGCCAGCGATGGAAACCGACACCGATACAGCTAGCCTGGCGATCCCTGTCGTGATGGATACAGCTCCGAGCCCCTGAGGTATGAGCACCAGCGGCGTGTTTTCCGGGATCTGATCCAGGGGGAGGGGTGGAGGCTTCTGTTGCCAGGCGCCTCCGGGCCCCGCCTAGGGCGCTTAGCCCCTAGGAGTTAAGAGCGGTAATCCGCGCACAGCCTACGCTGCGAGCAGTTCACCTTCAGCAAAGTTGTCGTTGGCAACTGTTTGCTAATGAGCTTCTAAGGGGGCTCAATCCGGCGAAGGCCACGTCTTTACACGTCCGTCGATCCTGTTTCGGCCCCGTCCTGCCGGCCAACGACCGGGTGTTGGTGGAGCCGCCGGGTACTGCCCCCGGGTCCGAACCGCTTATTGCACGCGCGTTTATCGCCATAGTTCCTAAGAACAGGGGGAATATAGGCTGCCAGCTTGGATTTGAGAAGGGCGGGCGACGCCTGAGCGCCGCCCCAAGTTCCCCCGCCGGGTTAGGATGTGATCCGGAGATCGGCAATCCGGTTGGCAATGGCCGTGTAGGCATCCAGAAGCTCTTGGCCATTGTTCACGTCAAAGGCGTACTCGGTGCCTGATGAACAGTAATCCAGTGCCGCTTGGGCGTCGCTGGGGGCATCGAAGGAGATCGTATAGATGATGATCCCCTGTTCTTTCGCCCGGTCGCAGTGGTTCTTTGCTTGGTTGAAGCTGTTGCCCAGATTGCTGTGGTAGGTCCGGTTGAATTGGCCATCTGTCATCATGATGATGATCTTCCGAGCATCTGGCTCATTGTAGTCAAGTGGCTCACTGGTCACCGGCCACACGTTTTTCCACTCCGGCGCCAGAAGGTAGCGGCCCCAAGCCATACCAAGGTGGCCCGCCGTGCCACCACCCGTGGGCAGGGCGTTTATGTAGTCGTCGAGTACTGACTGGTCAGCGGTCAGAGGCAACGGCTTGGCGGAGCTACAGCCTTTGGGGATGGTCCAAGTTTGGCTGTCCTCATCATAGGTCGCTTCATCGGCTGTCAGGTAATTGCCTGGGCTCGGTGCGTCGGTGGTGTTCCAAGTCGAGGCATTGTTGCGCTCATAGGTGCACGAATCGCTGATCGTAACTGACGGCACTTCATCCACGTCGATCCGGAAGTCGAACGTTTTGTTGGAGATCCGATTACCGCCGAGATTGTTGGCCGTATATGTACGCACCCGCAGGGCGGCCCATTCTCCCGTGGGGAGATCTCCGGAGTGGAAATCACCATTATTGTCGCCGAAAACCGCATAGGGGAGGTAGTTCTCCACTTTCGTGTGCAAGACCCCGTCTGTGGTGCTGACGCGAAGCTCCATGCTCTCATCCCAGCCATATTGATGGTGGGTTGAGCGGATTTCTGCCGACATGTTCAGATAGTCTTCCATGTCGGACGGTATGGTCACGACGGTCCCATCGCGTATCTCGGCAACGACGGAGTTGTCGCGTGTATCATACAGCTTCACGAGCAGCTTGTTGTGGTATTGGCCGACCTGATCGATGACCGCCTCACCGGTAACAGCTGCGCCGTCTCCGTCACCGTAGTAATAGGTGCGGATGGGCTCTAGGCCCGTGGCGGCTTGGAAATACACGCCTGCATTGACGGCCTGGTTGTAGCTGACCATGGAAATGCGCACATCATCGGTGTCGGTGCTGTTGACCTTCAAAAGTTGGTCAACCCCGGCTTTGGCCGCATCCTGCAGCGCTTCCATCCGGCTCGGCACTTCAGTTGTTGTACAATTCGTAGTCCCGTTATGGCAGGTTGTTGTCTGGCCGTTATTGGAAACCTCGTTGTCCATCGAGCCGGACACGTCGAAAACGAACGCCACGTCGATCTTACCGATGCCGAAATTGACCTCAGAAGAGAGGGAGTACTCAATTTTTTCGCGGCCGATGACGCCCGCCATGATCGTTTCTGAGTAACAGTCCACGTCTGCGCGCACGTCGCCGTTCAGGAGGGCGGGGTCGATGACCGGAGCGGCGCAGACGACGCCAGACCCGTTCGCTGCGACCAGCGACTGGAAGTAGACCGCCAGCTCGGCTTCCATTTCCTGTTTCGTCGCGCCGCCTTCAATGCCCTCGCGCGCGGCTGCGAGGAGCGCGGAGTCAAGCGAGGATTGCACGCTGTGTTGATGGTTCGACGCGTAGCCCACATCGACGGCTAGGGCGAGCATCGTCATGAAGGGCAGGGCGATCACCCCTGACATCATCGCGATGTTGCCCTGGGTATCTTGTGCGAGTGCTTTGGCGCGGTGCAGGAGCGCTCTTGCTGAAGTGTCCATAGGAATTCCCCTCTGATGGGGAAATCCTACGAGCGGCGCGTTGATATAGGCCTTCACACTTCAGAAATATTGGGGCCCTTGCGGACAGGGTTTATTAACCTTGCCGCAAGGATTTGAAGACGGCCTACTGAGCGCTGTTTGCGTTGCCCGAATTCATTTGAACGACATATTCGATCTGCTGCTCGGGCTGGATCAAACGCACCTGGCGAAACGCGCCGCCAATATCGTCAAACGCCTCGGCCAATTGCACTGTGTTGGCGGCCAGATAGTAGTGCTCGTCGGCAGACGTCGCGCAGTCTTCCAGCAGCTGTTCAGTATCAGCATCCTGGACGTCGAAGGCGATCGTAAACAGCTCGATGCCGGCCGCCTTCACGATATCGCAGGCTGCAAGCGTGTTGGCATTGGCGAAGTCTTCATCGCGCTGCCAGTTGCCGCGGTTGCGGTCCTGGCGCCAGCCCGAATTGCCCGGTGAGCGGGTGTTTTCGCCATCGGACATGAGGACAATTGCTTTACGGCCGTTGTTTGCGCGGAAGGTCGCGAAGTCTTCGGCACTGTCGAAAGGCGCACCTGGAGACAGAACCCGCAGCCCCCAGACCAGGCCCGGCGCCATATAGGTGTCGCCTGAGTTGCGCAGTTGCGAGATCGTCATCTTAAGCGTGTCGATGTCCGATGTGAGGTCTTGAATGGGGCGATTGGCGCAAGAGCCACCGCCTGTGGAAAGCTGTCCGCGGACCGGGTGCACATCATAATTGTCGTGCGAGAACCGCTCCGGGTCTGGCCGGCTGTCAACACATCCATAGAAGGTAAAATTGCGCGTGCGCGGATTACACGACTGCTCCACCGTCGCGCCGGGCGGGCAGACCCACCGCCGGCAAGTATGTGGCTGGCCATCGCGCGTACAGGCATAGTCTTCACGCGTACACCCGGCGGCGCGATACTGGTCTGAGTTTGAGCTACAGCGCGTGTCATCGACTGAGTAGTCTGCGCCGACATTCATCCAAGGCTGGTTGCGGTTGGATGCGCCCACATTCACGTGGTGGGTGAACGGCACGACTGCGATCCGTGAGGTATCGTCCCCATCGGTGATCAACTCGTCGATCATGTCATTTGCGGACAGGCGCAGCGCATCCATCCGCGAGCCGGTCATGGAGCGCGATGTGTCCAGCACAAGCACAAGCTCAGATGCTGAAGTGGCGACGGTGGCCAGGCAATCGACCTGGAAATCGATTCTTTCGCGGTGAACGAACTCACCGAACACGGTTGTATAGCGACCGGAAATCGTGCCTGTGAGCGTTGGCCCGTTGGCAGCCGTTTGGGACGTCCAAACCACCATCCGCCTAAGAGGTAGGAGATTGGCATTCAGCGCGCCCGTGAAGGCCTGGTCGGCTTCTTCAAGCGTGATGCGCTCATTGGAGACATCGGAGGCGACCGTAAGGATCGCGCCATCACATGACGTTTGTAGGCGCATTTCAGCGGCGCTGATCGAGTTGCTATCCACGGCAAGCGCAAACATTGCCATAAATGGCAACGCTACCATACCGGTGATCAGCGCCACATTTGCTTTGCGATCATTGAGAAATGCTCTGGCATGGCGCGTCAGCGCTCCGCGAAACCGGGCAAGGGGGTGTGTCTTTTCCATACGGTTTTCTATCAGGGATTGATTTATGAGACCTTAGGAGATGCTAAAAATTCCACGAAATTTGGGTAACCCGCCATTCGCCTAGACGCGCGCCTGGGGCATAAGGTTGCCACGCCCCATGACTCCGGAAACTTTAAAGCATGCAGCAATATCTCGATCTGCTCGCAGAGGTGCAGCGCTCCGGTGTTGATCGGCCTGACCGTACGGGTGTCGGCACACGCGCCCTGTTTGGGCGCCAGCTCCACTTCGACCTGGCAGAGCACTTTCCCTTGCTCACGACGAAGAAACTACACCTGCGCTCAATCATCGTGGAGTTGTTGTGGTTCCTACGCGGTGACACCCAGGTTGGCTGGCTGAATGAACGCGGTGTGAGCATTTGGGACGAATGGGCCGGGCCAGACGGGGATCTCGGGCCGGTCTATGGCAAACAGTGGCGCAGCTGGGCGGCCCCAGATGGCCGGGTGATTGATCAGATCACCCAGGTGCGCGACGAGATCCTATCCAATCCCAATTCGCGGCGTTTGATCGTTTCGGCATGGAACCCAGCAGATCTGGACGCCATGGCCTTGCCGCCCTGCCACTGCCTTTTCCAGTTCAACGTGTTGGAAGGCCGGCTCAATTGCCAACTCTACCAGCGCTCTGCCGATATCTTTCTCGGCGTGCCGTTCAACATCGCGTCTTACGCGCTGCTCACCCTCATGATGGCGAGAGCGACAGGGTTAAAGCCAGGCGTCTTCGTCCATACTTTTGGCGACGTCCACCTTTACGCAAACCACTTCGACCAGGCCGCGCTCCAATTGTCACGCACGCCGCGCACGCCTCCAAAAATGGTCCTGGCGGAGGAAAAACGAGACATCTTCGGATGGGACTATGAAGATTTCCAGCTCACTGGCTACGATCCCCACCCCCACATCAAGGCGCCCGTCGCTGTTTAGACCGCAGCGTGCTCCGGCGCTGTAGGAGAACGCCGCTCGCGCCGGCGCACCGCGCCTGCAACGATGACCGCGCCGACCATTTTGCCCACCGCAAATACAGTCCAATTGGCGGCGTGGAGCATCGTTCCAGGCTCCAAAGGCGGCAAGGCGACCAAGGCTTCGCAGGCGCTATTCACCTGGCAATCCGGGTCATTTGCCATGGCGGCAGCCCGCTGCGCCTCGCGGTTCAGGCGCACGGCCAAATCGGCGCCATAGAGAAAGATCGTCGTATCGATGGGCGCGGCCGCAGCGCTCGATAAAAGAATGCGCGTCGACAGCCGGTATCGGGTGAATGTGAATAAGACCCAGTCAGCAATTTCGGAGACGGCAAAAGCAACCCCGGATGCAAGGGCAATCACCGGCCAAGCATAATAAAATGACCAAGCAATCGCCAGGGCCATCACAGCCAGAACCCATTGCCCGAGCCGCCTCTGGACAAAATCTCGGAACACGAAAACCAGGCCGGTGACCAGCGTCAGGGGATGTAATTCTACCCCACGGGGAAAGTCGCTATTGGGTCGGATGATCTCTATACTATCGATCACTCCAAATGACCAATTCAGAAACGGGATCATTAAAAAGTATACGAAAGCCCAAAAGCGACCGCCTACAGAATAAATGAAGAACAATGTAAATGTAAGCCCCACAACCACCCATAGTAAATTTTCGGGTCGGCCGGCGGTCACCAGGGCAATGACTTGATCTAAGGCATAATCCACTCTGTTGACTTTCAGTTAGAAGCATCCCAGCGGAGAGGGGGGCGGGGTTTCGCCGCAGCAGGCGGCTTTCTGTGTCGCTCGTCACTCTTAGACGGGCAGGGCGGTGTCAAGGTTGTGATATGGATGAGGAGCCGAAGCTCTGTTTGATCGTCGCTCGGGCGCGCAATCGCGTGATCGGGCGCAATGGCGATCTGCCCTGGCGGCTTAAGGATGATCTGGCTCTGTTCAAACGAACCACGCTGGGCGCTCCGATCTTGATGGGCCGAAAGACATGGCAGAGCTTGCCAAAACAGCCCCTACCGGGACGCGAAAACCTGATATTGAGCCGCGACTGGACGCTCAGCGCCCCTGGAGCGCGGGTCTACTCTGCAATCGGCCCAGCCCTGGCTGTTTCGCGTGCAATCGCGCGCCGCGCCGAAATTGCCGAGGTCTTCGTCATTGGCGGTGAAGCGCTCTACGCCCATGCGCTGCCCCTCGCGGAGCGGATGTACATCACCGAGGTTGATGCAGAGCCGCAGGGCGATGCCCATTTCCCGGATTTTGACGAAGGCGACTGGCGCGAGCATAGCCGTGAGGCCTTCCCAGCCGGCGACGGCAACGACCACAGCTTTGTCTTTCGTAGACTTGACCGCGTGCAATCCTAGGCGTGTCGGCGCTTTCTTCTTGCCGCCGGATCGCGCGGTGAGGTCTAGGCGTCATTGCGGGAACAGCTCGATGGGTTTCATGACGGTTGCGCCTGCCGCCCGGTGATTGGATCGCTTAAAGCGCTGGCCGAACCAAGCTTGCCAAACGCTCAGTTGCCGGGTCATTAGCCGTCGCATCGCCGGTAAGTACCGGGCCTAGGGCAGCGGCCATGGTCTTGCCACGCTCGACCCCCCATTGATCAAAGGGATTTACGCCCCAAAGCCGGCCGGCCAGATAAGTGCGGTGTTCATAAAGCGCGATGAGCGCGCCAAGGGCGGTGGGCCCCAAATCACCGCAAAAGAGCACCGTACTCGGCCTGCCACCGGCGTGGACTTTCTGGGCCGCAATATGCGGCGCCAGGTCCGGCTCCTCGGCGCGCACCTCGGCCAGGCTGCGGCCATTGGCGAGCACTTCTACTTGCGCCAGGGCATGGGCGCTAAGGGCCCGGTTTCCTTCCGGCTCAGCGCCCGGTGTCAGCGCTAAGATGAACTCCGTCGCCACCGCTTGCGTGCCCTGGTGGAGCCACTGGTGATAGGAATGTTGTCCTATTGACCCTTCACCGCCCCAGAGAGCAGGCGCCGTCGGCCCGGCAATTGGCGCGCCTTGCGGCGTCACGGATTTGCCATTCGACTCCATCTCCAGCTGTTGCAGATAGGTCGGAAGGAGACGCAGGCGGCGCGCATAGGCCAAGGCCACGCGCTGGGTGTGCGACAGGACGCACGCATTCCAATAATCCAGCAGTGCCAGCCGGACTGCCAGATTGTGCCGCGCCTCGGCCTCGCGCACATGGCGGTCCATGGCATTCGCGCCACTGCGCAGGGCTTCAAGCGGTGCCATCCCGCCGGCGCAACCCACAGAGACGCTGGCGGCCGACCAAAGGGAATATCGCCCGCCCACCGTCAGCGGCATATCAAACACATGGGCGCCATCGGCCCCGACCCAGTCTGCCGCGCGGGCGCGATTAGCGGTAACGATGGCCATATGGGCGGGCCATGCAGCGCCGAGCCGGCCTGAAAGCCAGCCGCGCGCACGGCCCAGATTATAGAGGGTCTCCTCGGTCCCAAAGGATTTCGAGACGCCAACGACCAAAGTCTGGGTCGGATCGAGGCCGCTAAGGGCGGCGTCCAAATCATAGGGGTCGAGATTGGCGCAAAAGCGCAGGGCCGGGCCATCCAACTGCCCAAGGCCAAAAGCGTCGGCCAGAAGGCGCGGCCCGAAATCTGATCCCCCAATGCCGATGTGCACGATCGCTTTGAAGGGCGCCCCGGCCGTGGTGGTCACCCCGCCGGAATGAACAGCGCTAGCGAATCGGTCTGCCTCGGCGAGCGTGGCCTGGGCCGCCTTCCCCTCGCCAGAGAGCGATTCCGGCGGCGCTCTCAAGGCCCAGTGCAGGGCCGCGCGCCCTTCTGATGGGTTGACTTCTCTGCCCGAAAACAGGGCGTCTATTGCTGTCTTTAACTCCGTTTCCTCGCCATGGGTGAGCAGGGCGGTCAGGGCGCCAGGGTCAAGCCGTTGACGGCCCATATCTAGGTTCCAGCCGGCGGCGGAAAGCGCCATGTCTCCGCTCCGCGCAGCTTTTTCCGCCAGGGTCTTCAGAGGAATGCCAGAAAGCCGTTGGGCATGCTGATTTAAGTCTGGGGTCATGGCAGTTTTCCGCAGCGAATTTCGGCGAATACAAGCGAGCGTATGCGCCACCAATCGGCCGCGAGTGTCAACGCGCGGCAGGGTTTTCATGCCGGTGCTTGAAAGCGCACCGCTCTGGCTGTATGTGGCCGGCACAACGCGGGGTTTCGCGTCCATTTTGTTTTGCCTTCCGGCACTTCTCAATCCTGAGCGCTCAACCAAGGGCGCGCCCGTACGGGGCAGGGGGCTGAGGCGCGGTTTGGCTTAGGCGTTTAGCAAGGAGGCCCGGATGGCCAAGGAGAAGTTTGAGCGGACCAAGCCGCACGTGAACATTGGCACGATTGGCCATGTCGACCATGGCAAGACGACGCTTACGGCGGCGATCACGATGGTGCTTGCCGATGTGACCGGGGCCGAGA
>JBCDJY010000014.1:0-62099 GCA_038747245.1 Pseudomonadota bacterium
GACACTTGGGGATACTTTGATCAGAACGGAAATGATCAGTATGATGACAATGAGATATTTCTCTTTGCAGATGAAAGCCTCACGGTTGAAGACACGGATGGGACCGCCAAACAGTTTTTCGAGACCTTCACTGCATGGCCGGGTTCATAGGCATTGATCCTTACGGCCCTGATTTTTCCCTATGTTTTCTGGCCACTTTCTGAAGCCGATCTCCCGCGTGATGAGGCATCCCGGCCGTGCCCCGCCGTCGTACTCGCAGGGGGTCTGGGGCAAACCAGACTGGAAATTGAGGAATCCGACGGCGGCCTGACCACCCTCGCCCAATACAAAGCCGACGGTTCGGTAAGATATCGATTGATTGATGTTCCGTTTCGCCTCAACTCCGGACCACGAGGGGGCGCGGCGCCGTCTGCGTACGGAATTGATCGCCAAGGCCGCCTGGTCATATTGGGCTCTATGCTCAGCGGGCGGTATCACACCGTGGAACTCGGCACCGATCTCGTTGAGCACCATGCGTTTGCGCCCGGGTTTGAAGCGGGTGATTTACCGCGCGCTCGAGGCACAATAATCATCTCCAAAGCGCCTGCATACCGGCGGTTTATCTATGGTGAGCGCATCGTTCATCCGATCGGAATCCCCATGCAATTCGCCCTGAAATTGGGGCTTTCCACCGGGGATGCCCAGCAGATCAGCGCGCCTCCCGGCACGTTTGATTTCATCGCCGCGCCGACAGGTGATTTGCTGGCCTGGCTGATCAACGATGACGGGGCGCTTCAGCTCGCGCAGGCCGCGGGGCGCGCGCCTCTGGACGCCGCGCCGCTCCCTGCGACGACCATCCAAAAGGCTGAGTACATCGCGTTGCAGGGCGAGGATGGGGTCGCCGTGTTCGGTGAAGACATGGACGGAGAAACCAAGCTTTGGATCTGGACGCCTGAGCGCGGTTTGGCCCCAGTGGGGATCAGCCCAAGCGCCCTGAACCTTGGGCTGGATAGGGCAAAAGGTAGGCTGGTGTGGGTCGAAACATGGTCAGGGATAGAGCTGCCCCCGCCCCAGTTCGAACAGATGCCATGGCTGATCGAGGCGCTCGCTGCGGTGTGGTCGCAAGGCCATCGCAATTTTGAAATCTCCGACGCCAATGCGGAAGGCGTACTGATCATTCGAACGGAGCGCCGGGCCGGGGCGGCGCTCTTTCAAGCCGTTGAGTCTGAGCAATCCTTTAGCGCCATCTGCGGCCAATAGGGCGACAGCTAACGGTCTGCAAATTACCCCCATGAACAGTTACATTCGCCCTTCCTTGACGCAGCAAACAGGGTAAAACGCGGTCTCGGGGTTGCGCCGGCCTCCAGGCGGTGGCGGGCGATCTCGCCCGTCGCCCGCAGAGGCGACCAAGCGTTCAGGGGAAACCATGTTGAATTCGACGCCAGCCGCGCCCGACGTGGCAACACAATGGATTGAAGCCAACGCGCCGTCCTGGGCCGCCGATGCCTGGACCTATCTGCTGGGCATCTGGAACGAGGGCGCCCTAGGCCTGACCTATGGCGAGATCATCATGGCGGTGGCTATTATCCTCCTCGCCCTGCTGATCCGCGGCCTGTTTGCGCGAACCGTGGTGCGCGCCATCACAAGGGCCGCCGCCGGCACAAAGACAAATTTCGACGACGCCTTGGTCAAGGCCATCGCCACACCGCTCAAAATTGTCCCGGTGATCATCGGCTTTTATTTCGCGCTCCAGGTCATCGATATCGGCGAGGACTCAGAGGTCATCGCCAACAAAGTTGTTCAGTCCATCGTGGCGCTCGCCGTCTTCTGGACCCTGTCGCGGGCGGTCAATGCCTTCGAATTTGTCTTCACCGGCCTGCGCGACACCCTTTCGCCGGCCATCGTGGACTGGATGCTCAAGGCGCTTCAGATCTTTCTGGTGATTGTCGGCTTCGCCGCGGTGGCGGAAATCTGGGGCATCGCCATCGGCCCGATCATCGCAGGCCTCGGCATATTTGGCATCGCCATCGGCCTTGGCGCCCAGGACCTGTTCAAGAACCTCATCTCGGGCATCCTCATTCTCACGGAGAAACGCTTCGTCCCGGGCGAGTGGATCTACGCAGACGGGGTGGCCGAGGGCACGGTGGAGAAGATCAATTTCCGCTCAACGCTCATACGGCGCTTCGACAAATCGCCCGTCTACGTGCCCAACGCGCTGCTCTCTGACAATCCAGTGACGAATTTTTCCCGCATGACCCACCGGCGTATCAAATGGGTTGTCGGGGTCGAATACCGCACGACGGTTGAGCAGCTGAAATACATCCGCGATGAGATTGAGGCTTTCCTGTGGACCGACGACCGATTTGCCAAGCCGCCTGAAGCCGCGCTCTTTGTGCGGGTCGACAGCTTCAATTCGAGCTCGATCGATTTCCTGATCTACACGTTCACCTACACAAAAAACTGGGGCGAATGGCTCGCCATCAAGGAAGACTTCGCCGTGGCGATCATCGACATTATAGAAAAGGCGGGCACCGGCTTCGCCTTCCCGTCGCGCACCTTGTACATGCAGCAGCAAGACCCCCCGGAAATCATGGCGCCGCCCGCCCGCAGCGAAGCGGCCCAGCGCACAGCGCGCGAAATGGCAGAGCTTAAAGCCACGCGCGGTATGGGTGAGGCTGATGACGACGGCTGATCACGCCCAGCCACGTGGCGCGCGCTGGACTTAGTCGTCTGAGTAAAAGTCGGGCGAACGCGCTTCAGACGTGGAGCGCGCTTGCACGGGCGTTGCGCTGCTTTGTGGGATATAGTTCTGGCCCTGGCTGTATTGCGAGCTGTCATAGCTCGGCGTTGTCGATGGGCTCTGGGCAGACCATGTCCCCGCCTGGGGGGCCGCCTGCCGGACCCGCTTGGGCGCGTAGGGCGAAGGGATATAGGTCTGAACGGGCTGGCGAGCGGCCGGTTGAGCGCGAACCGGGCGGGCCGGGGCGTTCGCAGCGCCGAGCAATTCGGAGACGTCCAGCCCGGCACTTACGGGCGTGTAACCTTCGGGAAAAACCGAGGAGCGTTGGCGCAGCCCAGCAATTTGGGTGGGCTTGGGCGCCGCGCCGACCTCTTCGGCTGCGGCTGTCTCGGCGCTGGCCGGTGCAGCGTGGCTGCGGACGCCCGACGTAAAGCCCGCCCGCGTTTCGGCATGTCCTAGAGCCGTCTTCAGCTCACAGAATGCCGCTGTATCGCCCTGCGCCGGAACATGGCTCCAGGCTTGGCACGCGGCCTGCGCCATACACTGGGCCGCGCAGGCCTCCGGCGAGGTCTGGAAGGTGCGCTCAAACGTGCCACCGAAACGGTAGGTGTTGGCTTGGCTGGCCGCGGCGTTCTCCGCCAAAGCAGGCCCCGTAGGCGCAGAAAGAAGACACCAGGCCACCAAACACGACCGCATATTGCTCTCCCGTCTCAAGACGGTGTGGTGCCATAGCGGGCCTTAAAGGCATCTTGAGACTATTGGTCCAATTCCTCACGACGCGCTTCGATGTCGAGCCAGTCTTCCTCCATCTCTGCCTGGTGCTTGCGAAGATCAGCCAGGCGCTTTGCGCGGGCGTCGAAGCCCTCGGGGTCGCGCTCAAAAAGGCCCGGATCGGCCATTTCTTGCTCCAAGGCCGTAATATCCCGGCCCACCTCAGGAAGCGCGCTTTCGATTTCCTTGAGCCGATGCTCATCCTTGAAGGAGAGTTTGCGCGGCGATCCGGTGGCCGGGGGCCGCGCCTTACCCGCGCGCTTGCCACGGGGCGCTGGGCCCGACTGGCGGCCCCTGGTCAAGCTTGGCACCTGGGCCGCTGCATCGCTCCAGCCTCCGGGCACCAAAACCCAGCGCCCCGGCCCCTCAGGCACCAGGCAGGAGGTCACCGTGGCGTCCAGAAAGGCCCGGTCATGGGAGACCAGCAGCAGGGTCCCGTCATACTGGGTCAGCATATCTTCCAGGAGATCGAGCGTTTGCATATCGAGATCGTTTGTCGGCTCATCCAGGACCAAGAGATCGCAAGGTTGGGCGAGGGCCACCGCCAAGGTCAGGCGGTTGCGCTCACCGCCTGAAAGCGCCGAGACCGGCTGGCGCAGCTGGCTCGGATCAAACAGGAAGTCCTTTGCATAACCCGCAACATGGCGCGATTTGCCCTGCACCATTAGGTGATCTCCGCCCTCGGGCGCCAGGGTCTCCCATAACGTGTCCTTGCCGCGAAGGCCGGCGCGGGCCTGGTCGAGATAGACTGTTTTAATCGCCTTGGAGACCTTCACACTGCCCCCATCGGGCTCCATTTCGCCGAGCAACAGCCTCAGCAGCGTTGTCTTGCCGGCGCCATTGGGCCCGACGATGCCAATCCGGTCTCCGCGCAGGATTTTCAGGTCCAACTGGGACACGATCGATAGCGCTGCACCGTCGCGGCCGAGGAACGCCTTGGTGAGGCCGCGCGCTTCAATGATCTTGCGGCTCATAATGTCGCCGCTTGCCGCCGCCAGATCAGCCCCCTGGCGCCCCTCATTCAGCCCAGATCGCAACTCTGCCGCCCGCGCGCGCATTTCCTTCAGCTTTGTCAGCCGGCCCTGATTGCGCCGCCGGCGCCCCGTGATGCCGCGCTCAAGCCAACGCTGCTCGCCTTTCAACTGAGTGGTCATGCGGGCAAGCGCTTTCTCCTCCTCGCGCTCGACCCCCTCCGCCCAGGCCTCGAAGGCGCCGTATCCTTCAGGGCTCTTCAGCACGCGGCCTTGGCGCAGCCAAAGCGTGTTGGTCGATACTGCCTCAAGGAAGGCGCGGTCATGGGAGACGATGAGGGCCGCGCCGCGGAACGCGTTCAGCCGCGCCTCAAGGGCCTGGATTGTTGAGATGTCGAGATGGTTGGTCGGCTCGTCCATCAATAGAATATCCGGGTCGGCGGCAAAGCCGCGCGCGATCGCAGCGCGCCTCAGCTGGCCGCCTGAAAGACGGCTGGGCTCAGCGCCCGGGTCGAGGCCAAGCTCGGTGAGCTCCGCCTCAGCGCGAAACCGATCGGGCAACCCCTGCGACGCAAAATCCAACAGCGTAGAGAACGGTGCGAAATCAGGCTCTTGAGCCACGAAAGCTGCGCCGCTGCCGGGCTGTATCCACACCTCGCCGCGATCTGGCTCCACGCTGCCGGCCACCAGTTTCATCAAGGTCGATTTGCCAGCGCCATTGCGCCCAACCAAGGCGCAGCGCTCGCCCTTTGAGAGGGGAAACTCAACGCCCGCGAACAAGGGGCGGCCGCCAAAGGAAAGCTCAATCTGGCTTAAGGTGAGAAGCGGGGGCCGGGCCATGGAATAGCGATATGGCGCGACACCCCCGCCCCGCGCAAGCACTGGCTAGCGGCTCCAGGCGGCCAGGGCGGCCTCGGCAATCTCCCTGCCGTGTTCCTGGACGAAATGGCCGGCTTCAGGCACCAGCATTGCCTCGGGGCAGCCGCGGATCTGGCTACGCAGCTGCTCCATTTGGGTTGGCCCGAGCACAGGGTCTTGCGCCCCAACGGCCATGAAGCTCTTGCCGTCCCATTCATCACGCCACCAGGCCGCTGCCCGCTTAGAGGCGTCAACACCCTCCATTTCGGGCGAGACCATGACCAATTCGGGAAACCGGCGCACCCCTGCCTTGTAGCTTTTGTCGGGGAACGGCGCGGCGTAGGCGGCCGCCTCGGCGTCGCTCAATCCTGGCGTGGCGCGCTGCATCAACGCGGTCACGTCCAGGTCCGGCTGGCTGGCATTAAACGCCTTCCAGGCCATGAACCCGTCGCTCGGCGGCGCCCCCACAGCCAGGGCCGTATTCATGACGAGGAGGCGCGTAAATCGGTTCGGCATATCTGGTGGCAGGGTCAGGCCGATGATCCCGCCCCAGTCCTGGCAGACCAGCGTCATGTTCGACAGCTCTAGGCGTTCAATAAACGCCATGATCATGCCGCGGTGGAAGCCGAAGGTGTAGACTTCGTCCTCAACCGGCTTGTCGGAGCGGCCGAACCCAAGCCAATCGGGCGCTATGACCCGCGCGCCGCTGCCCAGGAAAACCGGGATCATTTTGCGATAGAGATAGCTCCAAGTCGGCTGCCCGTGCAGGCACAGAAAGGTTTGCTCGGCATCTTTTGGCCCCTCATCGACATAGGCGATGCGAAGGCCCTCATACGCCGGCAAATCCTCAATCGCGTGCGGCGCGTAGGGCCAGTCGGGAAGATTGCCGAACCGGTCTTCCGGCGTTCTCAAGGCATCGATGGGCATGGGTCAGCGTCTCCTATAGTGGCGCGGCCTTGTTGGCCGGGCGCCGCCGCTTGCGCTACCAAGGCGGGGGCGAAAGGAGACATGTTATGGCAAAAGTGCTCGGCATCGGCGGATTTTTCTTCCGCTGTAAGGACCCGGCGGCAACCCGCGATTGGTATGCGCGGGTGCTCGGCTTTGAGATTAATGACTTCGGCGGCGTGAATTTCAGCCAGGCCGACGCGGCTGGCGCATTCGGCCCCGGGGCGATGACGATCTGGTCGCCGTTCGACGATGACAGCGATTACTTCGCGCCATCGAGCGAAAATCACATGGTCAATTTCATGGTCGACGACCTCACGGCGATGCTTGCCAAGTGCGCGGCAGAGGGCGTTGCCGAGGTCAAACCGCGGGAAGACCACCCCTATGGAAGCTTCGGCTGGATCCTCGATCCCGATGGCCGGAAACTGGAGCTTTGGCAGCCCGGCGCCCCGCCTGACGCCTCTTAGCGCGCGCAAAAAAGGCCAGGCCCTACGGCCTGGCCCCGATTGTAAGGCGTGAAGCGATAGCTCAGCTTTTGGCGGACTCGTTACACCGCGCGAGCTCATCTTCATCCAGGGCGCCGCGTTCCGATGCGAAGCTCGCGAGTTGGCCGATTTCCTTGGCCACGCGCTTACAGCTGCGCACGCTCGGGGTCCGGCGGTCCAGCTCGGCAACGCAGGTCTCGCCTTCGCAGGTCCAAACTGCACTATTGGCAACGAAAGTGACACGCTCGCTCACCGGCTCGGCAAGATCAGCGGTGAAGGGGGTTCCGGCCAAGGCCGGGGCAGCAAACGCCAAGGCGGCAGCGCCGATAAATGCAGTGCGGATCATGGGAGGACTCCAGCAAGGTGAGTGGTCGCAAGGTCCCCGTGACCCAGCGTGGCACAGATATATGTACGCTGAATATTTTGTCCAGTATTCATTTTTCTGCAACTGCTCAAACCAAGTGTCTCGCCGTGAGGCGGCATCGCCTGGCAGAATGCGGGGGCGCATACAGGCCTAGATTGTACCAGACCAAGCCGGCTGCGCCGGGCCCTCCGCCGGGCGCTGCGATCAGCAGCGGCGCCTAGGCCTGAAGGCCGCGCTTGATTTCCTGCAACGTGACGTGGCGCGGCGCGAAGGCGGCTTTGATCACGTCAAGCGTGCGCATGGGCTCGGCCTTGCCGCACATGAAGACGTCAATCGCGGCAAAGGCCCGCTCTGGCCAGGTGTGGATCGAGATATGGCTCTCGGCCAAAACGATCACCCCCGACACCCCATTATGGGGGGAGAACACATGGACGTTGGCGCTCAAAACCGTGGCGCCGGCCGCCTCAGCTGCCGCAATCAAAGAGGTTTCGATAAAGCCAGGCTCGTCCAGGCGGGCTGCACCGATGAGATCGATGATCAGATGGGTTCCCGCAAATGTCTGGCCATCCTTCCTGATAAAAAAATCAAGCCGCTCGTCGGCATTGGTGAAGGCGGCCGGCGCAGCCTGGCGGTCACTCGACGAGCCGGGCTCGCCCTGGGGCTGTGCGTGGTCGCGGTCGTCGAAAGCGTCCATGTTCAATCCCATAACAAGCGCGGCGACGGCCGTGGCCCTGTACGCTGCGAAAACGTCGCCCTCAAATCGGATTTTGACGACCAGGGCAAGGGCTTTATTCCCCTGCCGGAGCGGCCTAGGTTCGCGGCAAGTAGAAAGACACCATGACGACCGCCGCCATTCCGATTTACCAGCGCCCCGCCGTGATTGTCGCGTGCGCCCTCCTCGCGCTGATGGGCCTGCGGCTTGCCGGTATTATGCTGACCAGCGCTGAGCTTTACGCCGATGAAGCGCAATACTGGCGTTGGAGCCGCACCATCGAGTGGGGCTACTATTCCAAGCCACCGATGATCGCTTGGGTCATCGCTGCGACGACGGCGATCTTTGGCAATGGTGAATGGGCCGTGCGCCTGGCAGCGCCAATACTCCACACCGGCGCGGCGACCGCCTTGTTCCTGCTGGGCCGCGATATGTATGGCAGCCGAACAGGGATGCTGGCCGCCCTTGGCTACATTCTCATGCCAGGCGTTGGGCTATCGGCTTCAGTGATCTCAACAGACGGCGTGCTTTTACCGTTCTGGTGCGGCGCTCTGTTTTGCCTCTGGCGTTTGCGTAAAGGGCAATTGGGGTGGGCCGGCGCGGTGATCCTGGGCCTATGTATGGGCGCCGGAGTCCTTTCGAAATATGCGATGATTTACTTCTTCGCCGGCTTGGCCCTGACCTGCGCCTTTGACGGGGCCACCCGCCGCGCCATCCTGTCCCCCCGGGGCCTGGTGGCGCTCGGCTTGGCCGCCGCAGTCGTGGCGCCGCATTTCATCTGGAACGCCAATAATGGGTTCGCGACCGTCAGCCATACCGTCGACAACGCAAACCTTGAGGGCGAGCTCCTTAATCCCGAAAATTTCGGCAAGTTCCTCGAAGATCAGATGGGTGTCTTTGGACCGATCAGCTTCCTGGCCCTGCTGGCGGGCATCTGGGCCTTCGCCATGCGCCGCGGCCAGGACGGCCGCGACCTGCGCGACCTTTGGCTGCTCGCCTTCATCGTGCCCGTTCTGGTGATTATTGCCGGCCAGGCGGTCTTATCGCGCGCCCACGCCAATTGGGCGGCGACGGCCTACCCCGCCGCCAGCGTCCTCGTCGCGGCTTGGCTGCTCCGGGCTGGGCCGCGGCGCTGGCTCTGGATCGCGCTGGCTGCGGTGGTTGGCCCGGCATTCCTCTTTGTGCCCGATGTCTCGCTACCGTTCAGGCTGGGCGCCGGGGCGGCTTTTGCCGGCACAATCCTGGCTGTCGGCCTTTGGGCGCGCTGGCGGCCCGAGGGTTTGCTCTGGGCCTCGATTGGGCTGCACGGGGCGGTTACGGTCATATTTGCCGGCCTGTTCCTCGCCCCGGCTGCTTTGTCGACCAGTCTTGGCACCGATAATGCCCTCAAGCGCGTGCGCGGATGGGAAACGGCGGCGCAAGACGTGGCTGCCCGCGCCCGGGCCGAGGGCGCGACAGCCATTCTTGTCGATGAACGCGAGGTCTGGCACGGGCTTGATTATTACATGCGCGACCTCGGCGCACCGCCGCTGATCGCCTGGCGGCGCAACCCGGCGCCCAAGAGCTTCTCCGAAACCCAGGCCCTGGCGCCGCCTCTGGATGAGACCGTGCTTGTGGCGAGCTTCCGGCCCCACCTGCGCCCGCGCATGCGCGCAGATTTTGGCGTTTTCACCCATATCGGAGACCTGGAGACCGCCCTTGGCGCGCGCGCCAATGGCTGCCCGATCACGCGGCGCTTTGCGCTTTATCTGGCCAGTGATTTCGATGAATTGCGACGCGACGCCGCCTGGAGGCAGCGGTTTGAGGGCCTAAGCGAGCGCCCTAATCCGCCCTGCCCTGCGCCCTAGCGCTCCGGCTCAAGCCGCTTTGGACGGCGCCACAACGCCGGCCTCGCCCGTAATCACCGGTTTTCCATCGACCGAGCAGGTCACCTTCAGCGTGACGCGGTTTCCCTTGTCATGCTTTTCGGTCACCTCCGCGCGCACCGTCACCTCCGCGCCGATAAATACCGGGCGTTTGAAGCGCATATTGAGGCTCGTGAAGATCGCCCCGGGGCCGGGCAGCGTGTTGCCAAGGATGCCGGAGATATAGCTCGCCGTCAGGGCGCCATGGGCGATGCGCTGTCCAAACATCGTTGTCTTGGCAAAGGCCTCATCCATGTGCAGCGGATTGAAATCCCCCGACACTTCGGCAAAGGCTTGGATGTCGGCTTCGGTGATGGTGTGCACCGTTTCGTGGAACATACCGATGCTGAGATCTTCATAGGCGTAGCCGGCGGGCATCGTCATGGTCGGTCTCCTTCACGGTGGCGCCGAGGTTGAACCCGGCAGGCACGCGTCAACCTCCAATCCGGGCGTGTAGCCATATTTTCCCCGCCTGATCAACGCGGCAGTGGCCTCTCACCAAGCCAGCGCTTCCATGGCAAACGTCGCCGAGACGCCGTGGCCTGCCATCAGCTTGGCCACATCCGCTGGGAAATCGTCAGAGTGCGCATTGGCCAGTCCCGTGCCCACATAGACGCTGTCGATCCCTTCTCGGTTGGCGCCAGCCAAGTCTGTCACCGGGCCGTCGCCAATGGCAAGGATGCGCGCCCGCTCCGGCGTGCACCCAAGCGCGCGGGCCTGGCCCAGGGCCAACTCATAGATCGCCGGATAGGGCTTGCCGGGGTAGATCACCTCGCCGCCAAGCTCAGCATAAATCTCCGCCAGGGCGCCGGCGCACCATTGCAGCGTATCGCCCACGCGCACCTGGATATCGGGATTAGCGCACACCATCACCGGCCCGCGCTTGGCGATAGCGGCAAGCTCGCCGCGGTAGCTTTCAGGGTGCTCTGCGGCCCCATCGCGCAGACCAATGCAGAGCATGAGGTCTGCCTCGGGCCCCTCAAGGCGCCGATTGGGCAATCCGGCATAGAGAAATTTGTCATGGTCCTGGCCGCCATCGGCGCCAAACACCCAGAATGACTTTTCCGGATCTTGCGCAAGTACATGCCTTGTGGCGTCGCCAGAAGAGGCGCAGTCATCCCAGGCCGCGTCGGGCACGCCCAGCGGCTCGAAATAACGGATGACCTGGGCCTTCGGCACCGGCGCATTCGTAATCAGGATGACGCGCCCGCCCTGGCGGCGGAACTGCACCAGCGCCTCACAGGCAGGCGCAAATGCGCGACGCCCATTGTGCAGCACGCCCCACACATCGCACAGGATCAGGTCGTAGCCCGGCGCCAGTTCGCGAAGGCCCTGGGGAAAGCGCGTTGCCATGGGCCGGCACCTATGGCCGCCCCGAGGCACGTCAAACGGCGTGCGGCCAAGTCTGGGGAATTCCACACGTAAATTTCAGATTTGTTCTTTTTTTGTTCATGGCAGCTGTTAAGCTCAGATCCATGGACAAACGTCAGAAATTGCCGCCCTCCGGGCGCGTTGCGCGCCGCCATGTGGACGCGGCGGCCGAGCGGTTTGAGCATCGCGGGCGCGGCGCCATTTCCAATGCTTCGGGCCGGTTCGAAGCCCATCAAAAAGAAGGCTTTGATGATGGCTGGGAGACGATTGAAGCGCCCGCCGCGCCCTTGCGCACCGAGCTGACGCCGGAAACCGCGCGCACGATCATCACATACAATCGCTCGCCCGACATCCATTTCGACCGCTCGATAAACCCCTATCGCGGCTGCGAGCATGGCTGCGTCTACTGCTTCGCGCGGCCATCCCACAGCTATCAGGGCCTGTCGCCCGGGCTGGATTTCGAAAGCAAACTTTTCTTCAAGGCCAACGGGCCGGCAATGTTGCGCAAAGAACTCTCACGGCCGGGATACATCCCGCGCGTGATTGCCCTGGGCGCCAATACAGATGCCTTCCAGCCGGTGGAAAAGCGCCTTGCCCTCACGCGCGGCTTTCTCGAGGTGCTGAGGGATTTTCGCCATCCTGTCAGCCTGCTCACCAAATCGAGCCTCATCCTGCGCGACATTGATTTGATTGCGCCCATGGCCGCCCAGGGAATTGCCCGGGTGGGCGTGTCGATCACAACGCTCGACCCGAAACTCGCCAGGCGCATGGAACCGCGGGCGGCAAGCCCGCGCCTGCGTCTTGAGACTGTGGAAAAACTCAGCGCCGCCGGCATTCCCGTTACGGTGATGACCGCGCCGATTATTCCTGCCCTTAATGACAGCGAGATCGAGACCCTGATTGCGCGTGCGGCTGCGGCCGGCGCGTCCTATGCCGGCTATGTCCTACTTCGTCTGCCGCGAGAGCTAAAAGATCTTTTCCACGAATGGCTTGCCCAGCATTATCCCGACCGGGCAACCAAGGTGATCAACCAAATGCGGGAGATGCGCGGCGGGCTGGATTATGATCCGCGCTGGTATGCCCGCGGCACCGGGCGCGGGCCGTATGCCAAGCTGATCGCCAAGCGGTTTGCCCGCGCAGCGGCGCTGCATGGACTGGACACGCCGCGCCCACCCCTACGCGTGGACCTGTTTCGGCCACGGGAGGCGCCCGACGGCCAGTTCATGCTCGATCTCTAACCGCGCGGGCGGGGGCGCCGGCGTTAAAGCCTGGTCAACCAAATTGCGAAGTAAGGGGTGATTCTCTGGCCGTTTCGGGCCAGACTTGCTGCCTTGGAGGGCGCTATGGAGCCGCTGCGGAACCGGATCATCGAAGGCGATTGCGCCCACGTTCTGGCGCAGCTTCCCGATGGCTGCGTTGATCTCATTTTCGCTGACCCGCCCTATAATCTGCAGCTCGGCGGCGGGCTCACGCGCCCAAACCAAACCCTTGTCGATGGTGTGACCGAGGCATGGGACCGGTTTGACAGCTTCGATGCCTATGATCTGTTCACCCATGAATGGCTGTCGCAATGCCGCCGTGTGCTGAAGCCAGATGGCGCGATTTGGGTGATCGGCTCCTACCACAATATTTTTCGCGTCGGCGCGGTGCTCCAGGACACCGGCTTTTGGATCCAAAATGATGTCATTTGGCGCAAGACAAATCCGATGCCCAACTTCAAGGGCACACGGTTCCAAAACGCCCATGAAACCCTGATTTGGGCGGCCAAGAGCGAGAAGTCCCGCGTCACATTCCACTATGACGCTCTGAAAACCTTCAATGAAGACAAACAGATGCGATCAGACTGGACGATCCCGGTGTGCGGCGGCGGCGAGCGGCTCAAGGATGCGCGCGGGAAGAAAGCCCATCCCACCCAAAAGCCCGAAGCGCTGCTCAGCCGGATCATCCTTGCCACATCAAACCCTGGCGACCTGATCCTCGATCCATTCTCCGGCACCGGCACGACAGCTGCAATGGCGCGCCGCCTCGGGCGCGACTATCTGGGGATCGAGCGGTCACCAGAGTATGCGCAGCTCTCGCGCCAGCGCCTGCGCCGCGAGCAGCCCCTGGACGGCGCGGACCTGGAGACGATGAAGAGCGCCAAATCTGCGCCCCGGGTTCCCTTTGGCGCCCTGGTGGAGACCGGATGGCTAAAGCCGGGCGAGCGGCTCTACAGCCGCGGCAAACGACACGAAGCGCGCATCCGGGTCGACGGCTCCCTGGCAATAGGCAGCGCCACCGGGTCGATCCATCGCATCGGCGCCCAGGTCTCCCAGGCCCCGGCCTGTAATGGCTGGACGTTTTGGCATTATGAGGACCGCGGCGAGCTCGCACCGATCGACCTTCTGCGCCGGCGCTACCGCGCGGAGATGGGACTGGACGGATAAGCCAGGCGAAACGCCTTGGCGAACACGCTTGGCAGGCCCGACACGGCCTCGGGCGCGCGCCAATCGCCGCCATCGGCGGCCGGCGCCCCGGCGCGCCACACATCCAGCGTCAGGTGGAAATGGGTGAAGACGTGGCGCACTTCGCCGATGCGCGAGAGCGTGGAGCGGTCCGCGCCCAGGGCGCCGGCAAGCGCGTTGACGCCGGCGCCGGCATCGCTGGCTTGGCCGGTCCATTCGGTGGTCGGCAGCGCGAGCATGCCGCCGAGCAATCCCTTTTCCGGCCGCGTCTCAAGGCGCACGCGCCCGCCTGCCTCCAACACAAGCACGGCGCCCCGCCGCACTGGCTTTTTCGCCTTTGCCGGCTTGATGGGGTAGCGCTCGGCCCCGCCGCGCCGGCGTGCGGCGCAAAACCGGGTCACTGGACACACCAGGCAATTAGCCCGCTTCGGCGTGCAAATCGTGGCGCCCAGATCCATCATCGCTTCGGCAAACTCGCCCGGCCGGTCTGCCGGCACGAGGCGCTCAATACTGTCAGCAATCTGTTTCTTCTGCTCGGGCCAAGGCCCCTCCAGCGCCAGTAGGCGCGCCATCACCCGGTCGACATTCCCATCCACCGCCGGCGCCCGCTGTCCGAACGCAATCGCGGCAATCGCCCCCGCTGTGTAGGGCCCGATGCCTGGCAGGGCCTGTAGGCCGCGCGCCGTCTGTGGAAATCGCCCGCCCGACGCAGCCACCTGCCGCGCGCATTTCAAAAGGTTGCGCGCCCTAGCGTAGTACCCAAGGCCCGCCCAGGCCGCCATGACCGCGCTATCCTCGGCCCCTGCAAGCGCCTGCACATTGGGCCAACGCCTTGTAAAATCGAGCCAATACCTCGTTCCGTGGGCAATTGTGGTCTGTTGTAGCATGATTTCAGAGAGCCATACGCCATAGGGGTCAGGGCGCACGCCGCGGGCCCGGTCCGCCGGCATGACGCGCCACGGCAGTGGCCGGGCTGCGCCCTCGAACCAGGCCAGCAATTCCCCAGCAAATTCCCCCGGTGCTTCAGGCAAGTTCACAGGGTTAACACTCCGTTAACGCTTTCATTTCACAGGCGACTCTCTCTAGGCCTACTCGCGTCTGGTCGTATCGCGGCCGGCCAGGTTGGCAAGGGTTCCGGGGAGGGCGCGCCATGGTGAAACACCTCAAGGTCGATCCGATAGCGGAGGCACGCGCCCGCGTTGCCCTGCGTTACCGGCGCGCAAAGCCCAGCCATCCCGGCGCGCCAACCCTGGGCCACCATGCCGCCAAGTTTGCCCGCAAGGCCCTGCCCCAGGCCGGCCCGGGCATTGACCGGCTTAAGGCCCGCTGGCGCGATCTGGTGGGCGAGGATATGGCCCGCTACTGCGCACCTGAGAAGCTCAGCGGCAGCAAGACCGAGCGCGTGCTTACCCTGCGGGTGATCCCCCAAGCTGCGCCCATCATACAGCACCGCGGCGAGGAAATCAGAAGCCGCCTGACATCGGCTGCCGGGGTCAAAATCGAACGGCTGAAGATCGTGCAAGGCCCCCTGCCTGGCCCCGCGCCTGCGCCCAAATCGGGCCTGCGCCCGCGCGCGCCGACGGCATCAGAGCTGTCGGCGTTGCAGCGCGCCGTGATCGAAATCGACTGTCCCAACCTTCGGGCGGCAACTGTCGCGCTCGGCAAAGCCATGGTATCCAAAATCGGGTGAGGCACAGCCATGGCGCTGGCCGCCGGCGCGCATTAACCAATTGGAAAGATGCCCGCACCACGATTGTTAGAAAGGTCATGTCCATGCGCCCGCAACCCCGACGCGCCCTCCTCTCCTCCCTCGCCCTGCTTGTCCTTGCCGCATGCGGCGCAGCAAATGGCGACGATACGGCAGACATCTCCGGCGAAGACGCCGCGCCGATGGACATGGTGTTGGGCGAGGCCAACGCCCCGGTCACCTTGGTTGAGTACGCCTCAATTACGTGCGGGGCCTGCCTACAGTTTCACCGCGATGTCTTGCCGACCATCAAGGCCGACTATGTCGAGGCCGGCCTGGTCAAATTTGTCTTCCGCGAATTCCCGACCCCGCCTCAAAACGTTGCCGTGGCTGGCTTTGCCCTGGCCCGCTGCGCCGGGCCTGAGGCCTATTTCGACGTGATTGATGACATGTTTGAGGCCCAACCCGGCCTGCTCGCGGCCGCCCGCCAAGGCGCCGTACGCCCCGCCCTGCAGACAATTGCCGAGCGCCACGGTATCGCTGGCGATGAGGCCTTTGATGCGTGCCTAAGTGACCGCGCCATCCGCCAGACGATCGCCGATGTGATCCTTTCGGGAGAGGAGTTTTCGGTCTCCAGCACGCCGACGTTGATTCTCCAGGGGCAGAAGCTCGAAAACAGCTTCCAGGCCCGCACCAGCGAAGGGCTTTCGGAATTGATCGACCTGGAGCTTGCCGCCCTTGGGATCATGCCGCCCACCGACGCGGCGCCAGAGGAAGCGACGGTTGAGGACAACGGCGAGGCCGCAGCCGAAGAGACGGCGGAAACCGAGGCCGACCCTGAAACCGCGAGCGAGTGATACCGGAGCGCGAATGCACCTAACCAAACTCAGTATCGCCGGCTTCAAGTCCTTTGTAGACCCGCAAGACCTGCTGGTTGAGCCCGGCCTGACCGGGATTGTCGGGCCGAATGGGTGCGGCAAGTCCAACCTGCTCGAGGCCCTGCGCTGGGTTATGGGCGCTTCCTCGGCGCGGGCCATGCGCGGCGGCGAAATGGATGATCTCATTTTCTCCGGCGCCGAAGGCCGCCCGGCCCGCGAGACCGCCGAAGTTGCCCTCACCTTGGACAATTCTTCCCGCCAGGCCCCGGCTGAGTTCAACGATGCCGACACGCTGGAAGTCCTGCGCCGGCTGAAGCGGGGCGCAGGCTCCACATACAAGCTGAATGGCCGCACCGTCCGCGGCAAGGACATCCAGCTTTTGTTCGCCGACGCCTCCACCGGCGCCAATTCGCCCTCCCTCGTGCGCCAAGGCCAGATCAGCGAGCTGATTGCTTCAAAACCGCAAAACCGCCGCCGCATTCTTGAAGAGGCCGCCGGCATTGCTGGCCTCAACACGCGCCGCCACGAGGCCGAATTGAAGCTGCGCGCCGCCGAAACCAATCTGGAGCGCCTCGGCGAGGTGTCGGCGGAGATCGAACGCCAGCTCGAAAGCCTGAAGCGCCAGGCCCGCAAGGCGCGCAAGTACCAGGCGCTGTCATCTGAAATCACTGCCCTTGAGGCCTTCATCGCCCATTTGAAATGGCAGGCGGCCTGCACCGATATGGACGCGGCCAGCACCGCCTTGACCGGCGCCCAGGGCGATGTTGAGACCCTGACGCGGGGGGTCGCCCAGGCAGAAGCAGAGCGAGCGCGCGCCGGCGAAGGCCGCCCGGCCCTGGTGGAGGCAGAAAACCGCGCCGGGACGCAGCTGGGCCAGGCCCGCATCGGCCTTGCCAGGCTGGAAGCTGAACACAAGGCCGCCGCCCAGGCCCGCCAGCGCCTGGCCGAAGAGGCCGAGAGGCTGCAAGCCGATATGGCGCGCGAAGAGGCCGGGCTGGCCGAGGCCCGGCAAGCGCACGCCCAGACCGGCGCGGAAATCGAGGCCCTTCCGGCCCTGGACGAGGCGGTCAACGCCGAAAAAGAGACAGCTGCCCGCCGTGAGGTGGACGCTGCCGGACAGGCCCTTCGCGCCAGCGAAGCCCGCGCGGACACGGCCCAGGAAAGTGTCTCGGCCGCCCGCGCCCGCCACTTGGCCGCCAGCAATGCCAGGCAAGCCTCGGAAACGCGCCTGGCCGCTGTAGAACAACAATCGGCAGACCTCGCCCGCTCAAAAGCTGCCCTTCCCGATCTCGACGCGCTTAAACTAGGCTGCACTGTCGCCGATGAAGCAGAGCAGAATGGAGAATTGGCGCTTCAGGACGCTGAGCGCTCGCGTGAGGGCGCCGAGCGCGCTTTGGCAGAGGCCAAGGAGGCCGAGGCGGCCGCCGAGCCGGCCCACGCGTCTGCCAAGGCAGAGCTTGCCGCCCTCGACGCTGAGATCGCGGGCCTGAGGCGCCTGCTTGAAACGGGCAGTGCGCCCCACGCCGCGCCGGTGATCAAATCCATCCGCACAGAGCCTGGCTATGAAAAGGCCGCAGCCGCCGCCCTAGGCGATGACCTCCAAGCGCCCCTCGACCGGGGCGCGCCGCTCTATTGGTCGGGCCAAGCAGCAACCGGCGGCCCGCTGCCCACGGGCGCTGCGCCGCTGTCAAATTGGGTCGACGCGCCGCCTGAGCTGGCTGCACGGCTGGCCCAATGCGGCGTCGTCTCGCCCGAAGACGGCGCGCGCTTGGCTGCCAAGCTTCTTCCAGGCCAGCGCCTTGTGTCGGTTGACGGCCATTTGTGGCGCTGGGATGGGTTTGTGCGCACCCCGGATGCCCCCGTCAGCGCGGCGGAACGCCTGTCCCAACAGGCACGTCTTGAAGCGGCCCAAGCCGCGCGGCCAGACCTGGCATCTGCCCTAGACGCCGCCGGCGCCATACGCGGCGACCTGGCCGACGCCCGGCAGATTGCCGAAGAGACACTGCGGGCTGAACGCGCCCGCGCCGCGCCAGCCGCACAAGCGCTAAACGCGGCGCGCCGCACCGCCGCCGAGGCCCGCCAGGCGCTTGAACGCGCCCAAGTCAAGCATGACAGCCTTGCCGATGCCGGCGCCCGCCTGGAGAGCGACCTGGCCGCCGCGCGGCAGGCCCTCGCCGCATTCGGCGCTGACACCGAGCCGAGCGATTTCAGCGCCCTGGAAGCAGACCTTTCAGCAGCGCGTGAAGCCGTCCAGGCCGCGCGAACCCGCGAGACCGATGCGCGCGGCCGGCTTACAGATCTCACCCACGGCCGCCAGCAAGCCGAAAAGCGGCGCGCCGGCCTTGAGCGCGACTTTGACGCGTGGGCCAAGCGCGCCGACGCCGCCGAGGCCCGCCTCGCCAGCCTCGCCCAGCGCCGCACCGATACGCTCGGCCAGATCACTGCGGCAGCGACAGATCCAGAGGCCATGGCGGCCTCCCTTGCCACCCTCGCGGGCGAAGTCGACAAGTTGGAGCAAAATCGGCGCGCCGCGGCCGACCGCTTGGCAGAGCGCGATGCAGCGATCCGCGAAGCTGAGACCGCATTACGCTCGGCTGAAACCGCCGCAAGCAAGGCCCGCGAGCAATTGGCCGAGTGGCGCGTGAAACGCGAGACGGCCGAGGCGCGCCTGGAAGACTGCGTCGCCCGCGCCCGAGATGGCTTTGCCCGCCAGCCCCAAGGCCTGTTGACCCTGGCCGAAACCGGCCTTGACGCAGAGACGCTTGCCAGCCTCGACGAGGGCGCGGCGGAGACCCGCGCCCTGCTCCTGCGCCGCGACCGGGATGGCCTGGGCGGCGTGAATATGGACGCCGAAGCCGAGGCCGAGGCCCTCGCCGCGCGCATGGGCGCCCAGGAAAGCGACAAGGCCGACCTGGTGGCCGCCATCGCCAAGCTGCGCGAGGGCGTCGAAGCGCTGAATGCAGAAGGCCGCGGGCGACTGATGGAGGCGTTCGAGGCGGTCAATGGCCACTTCAAGGCCCTGTTCACCGCCCTGTTCCGAGGCGGCCAGGCCGAGCTGCGCCTGATCGACGCCGACGACCCGCTGAATTCCGGGCTGGAGATCATGGCCCAGCCCCCGGGCAAGCGCCTGGGCACGCTGAACCTCATGTCGGGTGGCGAACAGGCCCTCACCGCAGCGGCGCTCATCTTTGCCGTATTCCTATCGCGGCCGGCGCCGATTTGTGTCCTCGATGAGGTCGACGCGCCGCTGGACGACGCCAATGTCGACCGGTTCTGCCGCATGCTCGATGAGATGCGCCGGCGCACCGACACCCGCTTCATCATCATCACCCACAATCCGGTGACGATGAGCCGTATGGACCGGCTTTTCGGCGTGACAATGCGCGAAAAGGGCGTATCCAAACTCGTATCCGTTGATCTTGGAGCCGCAGAAGAACTCGTTGCGGCAGAGTAGCGCGCCATGGCTGAACCCGATGAGCTGAAAGCGCGGATAGACGCCGCCCGCGCCACCGGCCAGCCCGCCGCCAAGCCCCGAGGCTTCAACCGCAACGCATCCGGCGTGGCCGCTGCCCTGACCCACAGTTTCGGCATGGCCATCGCCCTCGGCCTCGGCGGCCTGATCGGCTACACCATTGACAGCCTGGCCGGGACCGGTCCATGGGCGCTTCTGATCTTTCTGGTGTTCGGCATGGTGGCCGGGTTCCTCAATCTCATCCGCGCCGCCCGGCAGATGGCCGAAGATGCGGCGGCGCAATACGAGGCGGCCCAGGGGGGCCCCGGCAGTACAGGGCACGGCAGCGAGCATGGCTGAAAGCGCAATCGATCCGATCTCTCAATTCGAAGTGGAAACCTTCCAGGACCTGTCCGTGGGCGGATGGGACATTTCGATCACCAACGCCGCAGTCTTCATGCTCATGGCCACCGCGCTCGTGGCGGGCTTTTTCTTCTTTGCTTCGCGCAAGGCTGAGCTGGTACCAGGGCGTTTCCAATCGCTGGGTGAGATGAGCTATGAGTTCATCGCCGACATGATCCGGTCGACGGCCGGGGAAGACGGGCTGAAGTACTTTCCGTTCGTCTTCACGCTGTTCTTTTTCATCCTGGCGGCAAACCTGATCGGAATGTGGCCCTACGCGTTTACAACGACGAGCCACATTGTCGTCACCGGCCTGCTGGCGATGATCGTCTTCACCCTGGTCACCGTGCTCGGCATCGTGAAGAACGGGCTCGGCTGGCTGTCGCTGTTTGCGCCCTCGGGCGTGCCCCTGTTTGTTATGCCGCTGCTGATCCCGATCGAGATCATTTCCTATTTCGCGCGGCCGCTCACCCTCGCCTTTCGCCTATTCGCCAACATGCTCGCCGGGCACATCATGCTCAAACTCCTGGTCAGCTTTGCGGCCGCCATGGCCGGGGCCGGCGCGCTCGGCATTGTGGGCGCCGCAGCCACCACGGGCCTTGCCATCGCGATTACGGCGCTGGAGTTTCTGGTGGCGGGCCTGCAAGCCTATGTCTTCGCCATCCTCACCTGCGTCTACCTTTCGGACGCCCTTCACCCAGGACACCACTAGCCAAAATCACACCGCCCAGCGCGGCCCGCCCGCTGCGCTTGACGCAGCCCTTCGAACGCGCTTGACCGGCGCCATCCCCACACACCAGCTTCCCAAATAGGAGATCGTCCCCATGGAAGGTGATATCGCACTTGGAATGAAATATGTCGGCGCAGGCCTGGCCACGATTGGCGCCATCGGCGCGGCCATTGGCGTGGGCAACATTTTCGGCAGCTTCCTGGACGGCGCCCTGCGCAATCCATCTGCCGCGCCGGCCCAAACGGGCAACCTGTTCGTTGGCGCCGCCCTGGCGGAGGCCCTTGGCCTGTTCTCCATCGTGCTCGGCTTCCTCATCCTGTTTGCCGCCTGAGGCGCTGTGCGGCCGGCCAGGGGCGCCCTGCCCGCTGGCTGGCCCGGCGCCCTGAGGAGGGCCCTGCCCTATGACCTTGCTTGCGCTTTTGGCCGACGGCGCCGATGCAGCGGCAGACGCTGCCGAGGCCCCGTTTCCGCCTTTCAATCCCGACTATTGGGAAAGCCAGGCCTTTTGGCTACTGGTGAGCTTTGGCCTTTTATACGTCCTGCTTTCGCGGCTCATCCTGCCCCGGTTTGCCAGCACGATTGAGCGGCGCTCGTCGCGCATTGCCTCTGACCTGGACGAAGCGGCCCGCCTGAACGACGAAGCGGCCGAGGCCCAGCAGGCCCTGGAAGTCGCCATGGCCAAGGCCCGGGCCGAAGCGCGCGAGACCGCGGCCAAGACCCAGGCCCAAATCGACGCGTCCATGCGCGACAAGACTGAGCGGGCCGACGAGCAAATCGACGCCAAACTCGCCGAGGCAGACGAAAAGATCGCCGCCCTGCGCGCCTCGGCCATGGACAATGTGGAAGACATCGCCGCGGATGCGGCCGCCGCCCTGGCCGCGCGCCTGGGCACTGATGTGTCGCCAGAAGATGCCCAGGCCGCCGTGAAATCGGCCCTCGCTGCTGGAAGGAGCTAGCCCCATGCTGCGCCGCGCCCTCGCCCTCTCCGCTGGTCTATCGGCCTTTGCGCCGGCGGCCACCGCCGCCACCGATGGGCCCTGGTACACCGATCCGGCCAAGGGCTTCGCGCTCCTGGCGCTGGTCATTTTCTTCGCGATCGTGTGGCGTGCAGGGGGTTTCAAACTCATGATGGGCGCCCTCGATAACCGCAAGATCGAAGTCCAATCGCGGATCGATGAGGCCAAGGATTTGCGCGACCAGGCGACCAAAATGTTGGCGGAGGCTGAGCGTAAGCAGGACCAGGCCATCAAGAACGCCCAAAAAATCGTCGAACAGGCCAAGACCGACGCTGAAGCGATGTTGCTGCGCGCCGAAGACGATATCCGCGAGCGGATCAGCCGGCGCGAAGCCCAGGCCGAGGCCCGCATCGCGCGCGCCGAAGCCGAAGCCGCCGCAGAGGTGCGCCAAGCCGCCGCCGACGCCGCCACAAAGGCCGCCCGCGATTTGCTCTCCAAGGCGCCGCCGGCCAAGCAATTCACAGCCGCCCTGTCAGAGATCGAGAAGGCCCTCTCCTAGGCGCCATACTCACTCAAAGTGACTGGGTTTGGCTTTTATCTGCCATATATACCGCAAATTCTAACGACTGCTCTCGGCAGCAAAGCAGACCAAACACGTCGGTCACTGACTGGCAGATTCTCGCCGGAAGCTGTCGTTTGATGGGCTGTATCGAATGTCGTAAGTGGGGTTAACTTAGGACGCTACGCAGCTCCTTTGATTTGCCAGTACAGCATTGTTAGAAACCAACCGGCATGCTCAATGCCTGGGTCGACAACGCCTTTTGGTCGGTGTGAAAAGTAAAAAATGCAATTCGTCAAATGTTAGATGCCATTCTGGTATTATCGGTCCAAGTGGCTATCTTAGGCGGCTGTGGAATTTTCTTTGGTCTTTTGGCGCCAAAAGACTTCAAACCGCTCTGGCTCATTGCTGCGGTAGTTGTCTATGTGGTTTCTTATATCGCGTTGACCCGAGGGTTTTACTCTTTCTCTAATCCTCCGTGGGCATCGCTTAACTGGTACGGGAAAATCCTGTCCACTCTTGTCGCATTAGCAGTGGCTGCAATTCCAGCAATTGGTTTCAAGCGTTCTGGTATGACGCTGAAGCAACTACCAGGTTCGTGGACGGCTTGGCTCTTTGCCGCCGTAGTTTTGGGAGTAGTGACATACTTTGCTGCAACGGACGGTTATGTATCGTCCAATCTCGAGGCCAAGATCTTTCAATGGACAATGCCGGGTTTGGATGAAGAGCTTCTTTATCGCGGCGTTTTACTTCTGATGTTGAATGAGGCCTTGCGCAGCCGCGTTACAGTTTTAGGCGCTCGAATGGGGTGGGCGGCGCTCATTACGTCGATACTCTTTGGCGCTGTTCACGGAGTGGCGTTTGATGACGGGGTCTTTCAATTTACACTGCCTTGGAGCCAAACGCTCTCAGGCTTGGTCTTGGTTTGGATACGGGAACGAACGGGCAGCGTTATTCTACCGATCCTTGGGCATAACTATGGCAATGCAATCTTCCTTATGGTTTGATCACACACGTGATTCAGAGATCGTTTGAAAGAGCTCTAAGACGGCTTTGATCTGTATAGAGACAATCGTTTTCAGAAGAACAGTGTCCCAGAAGGGCCAATCTCTCCCGTCCCAACCGTCAAGCCCTGTGGCAGCCCCTGACCCAAAGCGGACATGAGCCCAGAGCAATCCGACGCCCTTATTTGCGCGTATCGGTCGCTTTGATTCTTTGTGGAGCCTAGGCGCCGCCGCCGCCGGCTTTCCCTGCGCCTATCCACCCGTTTTTGGGCGCCGGGCCCCGCGGAATCGGCCGGTGCAAAAAACTTCTCCGCCCCCCTATCCCAGGCCGCATAATGCGGGCCATGGAAGCTCAAGCCCCACGCATCGGCCGTCAAATCGCCCCGACGCTAGAGAACTGGCGCGCGGTCGTGTGGCCCCTGTTCTGGCCGGTCTTCTTTTGGAACTTGCGCGTGTTTCTGCGCCTGATGCAGGAGCAGAGCGCGGCTGTCGGCCCAAGGGGCGTCTTCATTTATGAAGTCACGTGGTACGGCGTGATCCGCATCCACTGGATGCAGCCGCCCACGCCGGCGCGCTGGGATGATACGCTTGACGGCTGCGCGAGGCGGATACACCGCGTGCTGGGCCGTGGTGCGTGTGAACAGGCGTTCGACGTGGAGGCGCTTGTCGCCCAAGCCAAAACGGCGATGGCGGGCGTTCTGCTCAATCCCCGCGCCGCAACCGGCCGCCGCGTCCGGCTCGCCCTGGGCGCCTTCCCCGGCCCAAGCCGCTTGGACAGTTCATAAGCCCGCTCAGCACGCATACTCGCCGCTGCCGGGGCCTTCTCCGGCTCCCATCGATCCCCCGGATCGATTGGTCTGCTGGCGCAGACCGCCCACGAAGCGGGAATCAAAACAGCCTTGAGCCCGATTCATCGCGGAGGCGAAGCCGCAGCGGGAATCAAACAATTAAGACGTCCTAGAAACCGCCACCGGTCTTGAATTTGCCGCGCCGGCCCCGACTGGGGAAGCTGGGCGGGCGCCGAGATGTGCGCCGTCCCCTGGGAAGCCCGCCAGGCACTCCGCCGCCCAGGCCAAAGCCGCCACTGCGCCCGGAAGACCGGCCCATTTCCTTCAGGATCTCCAGGCCGATGCCGACCGCCGCGTCGGGCAGGCCCATGGTGCGCGCGCGCCGTGGCCCGCCAAAGCGCGGATCGGTGCGCGGCGAGGCTCGCCGCATGCCCCGCTTCAGCCGGCGCACGCCGTCCCGGGGCGCCATGCGACCGGCGGCCATTCGCGCCGCCACGTCTTCCACATCGGAGGCGCGGTAGCTCGCATAGCTGGAGTCCATGCGCGCCGCCTTGAAGCTGCGCCGGAAGGCCTCAAGCTGGGCCAGGTCGCTGCGCCGCTCGGAAGGCAGGCCGCGATCGCGCTCCAAGCGCAGCTCCATGGCCATCTCGTCCTTGCGCAGGATGACCAGGCGATCGACCAGGGCGTCGTCCTCTTCCGTCACCGTCTGGGCGGCCAGGACGCGCAGATCGGGGATGCCGCGTTGCTTCAGCGCGTTGGCCAAGCGCTGGCGGGCCTCGTCGGCCGGCCCGGCCGCGCCCTGTTCGGCGGCGGTGTGCTGGGCGGCAATCTCCAAGTGGCGCGCCTCGGCGCTGGCCATGCCAGCGTCAAGCTCCTCCAGCGCGGCGCGGCCCGAATCCACCGCCTCAGCCAGGGCATCGGCGCCGGCCTCGGTCAGCGCAGCGGCCTCAGCCTCGGCCAGGTCGTCCTCCGCCTCGCCTTGGCGCCGCTCCATCGCCGCCACGTGCTCCTCCAGCCATTCCGGCAGCTCAACCAGCCGCTCATAGGTTCGGTACGCCCCGTCATAATTGCACAGCCGGGCAACCCACCCGTCCAGGAAGCGCACCAGGTTTCCCGCCTCATAGTCCGGCGTGCGAAACCGCCGCGACCAGAGATACATGAACAAGGGATCGCCGCGGAACACCGCCCCCTTGTCCTCCATGTCGCTGCGGGCCAAGGCGAGCTTGGCGCGGGCCTTCTCGGCCACCGCCTCGGCATCGGCGAGCGCCTTGGCCTGCTCCAGATAGGCCTCGTCTTCCTCCAGCTCGGCTTCGACGGCGTCGACCTTGGCTTCATAGGCCGCCACCGCCGCGTCAAGCGCTTCGGCAGCGTCGCGGCGCGCGCGCTCAAGGCCAGCCACCTCCGCACTCGCCGCTTCAAGGTCCTCCAGCAGCGCTTTGAGATAAGCGCCGTGCTCAGCCATCAGCGCGCCGACATCCCGGTCGAGATTCTCAAGCTCGGCAATCTCCGCCGGGGTATCGGCCTCGCCAAGCTGGATCGCGGCGAGGTCGCGATACGCGCTCGCCTGCTCCCGGCGCACCTCGGTCAGCTCTTGGGCGAGCTCGTCGGCAGCCGCGATCGCCTCTCCGAGCTGGCCGCGGGCATCGGCGATCAGGCCGTCAATCCGGCGCAGGGCCGATCGCCCATCAAGCCGGCGGGCCACGTCGCGCCTCCCCTACCATTGGGTCACCGCGCCGCCCGGTGTCGACACGCTATAGGTTGGCGCGAGCAACCCCGGCGCCTTCGATCCGATGATCGAATCCTGGATGATGGCATCGTCGCGCTTATCGGCGGCCACGCCCTCAAATACGGTCCGCGAGACCCGTTGGCCCCACCGCGCGACGCGCGCCGTCTCGCCGGTCTCCTCGTCCATCACTGTAACGGGCACGGCCAGGCCCGTCGGGTCGATTGCCTCAACGACGAGATAGTAATTGCGCCCGCCTGGGATGTCGTCATGCTCCCGCCAGAAGCCAGAAAGTTCATCGGGGTCATTCACAACACGGACATTGTAGCTCGAAGCGATCTCTCGCTCGAGTTGGCCGAGCGCATCGATGGCGGCGCGCGCGGCCTCAGCATCTCTAGCCGCCAAAGCGTCCTCACCCCGCCGGTGCAGCGTGTCGGCCTGGGCGATCCCGGCTTGGGCGGCCGAGACGGCCAGCACTGCCGACCGGGCCGCCTCAAGCTCGGCTGGCAAAGTCTCGTTCAGTAAGACCTGCTGGGCGCGCTCAGCGGCTGCCCGCGGCATCGCCACGCTCACCTGGTAAGTGCCGGCGACAAGGATGCAGGCGCCAAGCACCGCAGCGACCGGCTTCCACCAGCGCGCCCGGGTGATGTAAATGATCGCCAACCGGCGCAGCACGCCGGGCCGGGTCGGCGTATAGGCGAAGCGATTGTCCGCCATCGCCTGGACGCCGCTGCGAATGGTCTCCTCGGGCACCGTCATGCCTTGGGCGGCGTAGATTTCCTTGAGCCTCTGCACCAGGTCTTCCTCGCGGCCCGCCGAGTCGATCTCCCTAAGGAAAATCTTCTCGCGGTGGCGCAGCGTGTCGACCACGTCCATCGCCATCAGCACGTCGTCCAGAGGGCGCGCCTGGGCATCTGGGGCGGGCGCTTGCGTCACGCGGCGGGCCCGACGGGCGCTTTACAGCAGGGCGGTCGCAAAGCCGGCCTAGCCTTTCGGCAAGAGGGCGGCGGCCACCCCCTGCTCGACCAGGGCCGTCATGCGGCGCTTCCCGTCCTCGACCGAGGCGCGGATCTCCTCGCTGTTGCGCGTGGCGAGCGTGCGCATTTCCTCAATGATGGCCTGGCTGCGCTCTTGGTAGGCGATAACGCTATCGACGAGGATCTTGACCGAAGCCGCCGATACGGTGGGGCCATAGCCGGCGCGCGTGGCCGCTTCTTGGACCTCGCTGCCAATCTCGGCGAGCACTTCCAGCGACTGGTCGACGCCGCGCTTCATGGCGTTCAGCGTCTCTGTGCTCTCATGCAATCCGTGCAGCCCGGTGAAGCTCGCTGTAAGCGCCGTCAACACGATTTCATTGGTCCCGAAAAAGCTCACCGATTGGGCATATATCCGCTCTTTCGCGTTGGTGGTCTGGACCAAACGGGCCATCACCACTTCGGACGTATTGTAGCCGATGGTGATATTGTCGGACAGGTCCTTGGCGACCTGGTAGCGCTTTTCCTCAGCTTGGAGGCGGCGCAGCTCCTCGTCCCGGGCGAGCTCAAGCTTGGCCCGCTCGGCGGGGTCTTCGCCCAGATAGCCGGCCACCTTTGCCACCGCCGCATTCACGTCGGCGCGAACGCCCGTCAGCGCCGCCTCGGCCGTATCCAGCACTTCCAGGGCCATCACCTCGCAATTCTTGAGCGCGCCGCGAAAATCAAGATAGGCCTCCAGAATGGTCCGCTCACGCTCGATCTGATTTGCCGTCTCGGTCTGCACTTCGAGGTACAGGTCTTTGATCTTGCCGAAGCGGCTGGCGATGTCGCCGCGGGTCATTTTCATCCAGGCGGTGCCAAGGCGCTCCATGGTGGAAATTTTGCCGTCGGCATATTGATCGACGAGGGATTTGGCATCGTCGCGGATCGAATTGAATGCCGAGGTGATGCCCTCGTAGCGCTCGCCGACGGTTACGCCAGAAACCTGCTCGCGGACGACCTCATTGAACCGGCCCATCTCATCCAGGGTCCGGGCGACGGCAGCGACACGGTCAGGATCCAGATCGGCGATCTGCTCGAGCAGCGCGACGATGGGCTCGGGCGCCTTTTTAGCGCGTTTGGGCGCCAGGCCGACCTGCCGCAAGCCGCCCAGCGCCTTATCCAGATATTGAAGGGCGCTGGGCCCGCTTTCGGCAATCGCGGTCTCGGCCATGTACGCTGTCCTCTCCGTTACGGCGGCATTTGCCCCGGGTATCGGAGATTGAGTGAGAGCTTACAAGGCCCTTCGCCCGCCGGGAGACCGCTCAGCCGGCCCGGCGCTGGGTCTCGCCGAGGACACGGTCCAAATCATACATAAAGCTGGATACCCGGCGCGCATTGGCTCCGAGATCGGACAGGCCCACACGGGAGACCGACCGCATGTCGATTTCGGTCCCGCCATCGTCGAGTGCGCGCAGCCGGAGCGCGACATCGTCCTTGAAACCGAACCAGGTGGAGGTTTGCGTCGCTTCGATCCGGCCGGCTTCGTGGTTTGCGCCCACCACCTCCCAGCCGCGCCCCTCGACCAAGGCCAGGGCGACGTCGAAGGCCTCATCCTTCGCGAGCGGCGTGGTCACCGTATTCATTGGGGGGTAGGCTTTTTCTTCGTCGTCCTTGCCCCGCAGCTCGGGGTCCATTTCGGCGTCCTCTTGGACCTGGCCCACGGTCTTGCCGTGGAAACCTGGCCAAACTTCGCGGAAGCCTTCGGCAAGCTCAACAACCGGGTTGATCTCGACCGGGTTGTCAGCGCCCGCCGCCTCGCGGACTGACATGAGATTGGTGGAGAACAGGACCGGGTCTTCCCAATCGGTGGCGGCTTGGTGAATGGGCGGCAGGGATAAAGCTGTCAGCTGAAAGCCAAACCAGCGCCCGCCGACAAAAAGCGTGATCAGGATCGCGCCCGCCGCCAACATGGTTGGACGCAGCCGCGGTGCGCGCAGGAGCGCGAAAACGAGGGCGAGTACGGCCAGGGTTGCGGAGGCGTAGATAATGTAGCGTCCGTATCCCGCATCGACCCGGCCAACCATCTGACCAAGGCCGAATTGCCAGCTCCACAGGCCAAACCGCGAGCCGAGCCCAGCAACGGCAAACCACACCACGGCAAAAAGCGACCAGAGCAGCGCTGCGCCAGCGAGCCAGCCGCGCCATCCAGAGCTTGGAATGGTCTGTGTCATGGCAAGAACCTCCCGTGTCATTGCGAGGGAAAATACCGCCCGCAAAGACCGAGGGCAACGCGCAGTGGGTTAACGCCCCGGCATTAGCCGCCGACCTTGTCCATGGTCTTCGTTTCGAAATCCGATGCGCTGTGGCGCTCGGGCAATTGGCTTGAAGGCTCGCCCCAGACACGGTTCACCATACGCCCACGCTTGAAGGCCGGCCGCGCCATGAGTTGGTCGGTCCAGCGCAGTACGTGTTCATATTCATGCACGGCCAGGAACGTCGCCGAATCGTAAAGAAGCCCCTTGGCCAGGGCGCCGTACCAAGGGGCGATCGCCATATCGGCAATCGTCAACTCATCGCCGATCATGTATTCGCGTTCAGCCAGGTTTCGATCGAGCACGTCCATCTGGCGCTTAGCCTCTATGGCAAAGCGGTTAATGGGATACTCCTGCTTGGTGGGGGCGTAGGCGTAAAAATGGCCAAATCCGCCGCCAAGATAGGGCGCAGACCCCATTTGCCACATCAGCCAATTGAAGGTCTCGGTGCGCTTGGGGCCGCGCTCTGGAAGAAACGCGCCGAACTTCTCAGCCAGGTGCACCAGGATTGAAGCACTCTCGAAGACGCGTACGGGCTCTGGTCCAGACCGGTCAACGAGGACCGGGATCTTCGAGTTCGGATTGGCCTCCACATAGCCAGAGCCGAATTGATCGCCCTCTCCGATGTTGATCAACCAGGCATCATACTCCGCCCCGCTATGGCCAAGTGCCAGCAACTCTTCGAGCATCACCGTCACCTTCACCCCATTGGGTGTGCCGAGCGAATAAAGCTGGAGGGGGTGCTCGCCCACGGGCAGGTCTTTTTCGTGGGTAGGCCCAGCAATCGGGCGGTTGATGTTGGCAAACCGCCCGCCGCTTTCCCTGTCCCAGGTCCAAACCTCAGGTGGGGTGTAGTCGGTGTCGCTGGCCATGGCGGTCTCCTTTTTATCTGCTGCGTTCCTAGCAAGGTGGGGACGGCGCCGCTGGCCGCAAGCCAGCACGCGGATTAGGCAAACTCGATCATCACCTCGTCTGCGGCAACGCTCTCGCCGCCAGCGACGTTAACGGCTTTCACAGTTCCGTCGGCCTCAGCGCGAATGATGTTCTGCATCTTCATCGCCTCGACCACGCACACCGCCTCGCCCTCCTTCACCTCCTGGCCGGCTTCCACATCCACCCGCACAACAAGGCCCGGCATGGGCGACACGATGAGCTTGGACATGTCAGGCTTTTCCTTCTCAGGCAGCCTGCGGTGGAACTCAGCCAAAGTCGGGCTGCACACCAGCGCCGTCTCACACACTCCGCGGTGGCGTAGCTCAAACCCCTCGGTTCGGTCCGCAAACTTTACAGCGAATGGCGCTTCATTGAGCGTGCCTTCCACCAAATGGCTTCCCGGCATCCAATCGGATCGGATCGTGTGGACACCGCCGCCTTCAAGGGTGACCGCGGCGCCATCTTCGCGGCGGGCGACGTGCACCGGGTGGTTCTCACCGCCGATGATAATCACCCAGTCTTCGCGGGGCGCGGTTGGCGCGCTGAGCCGCCCGGAGATCAACGCTGCGCGCTCAGAGTAGACGGCGTGGATGAAAGCCGCTGTGCAAATCAATAGGGTGCGCTGGAAGTCGGTCGCCGGCACGCCGGCAAACCCGTCGGGAAACTCGTCCTTGATGTAGGCTGTTGTGATGTCGCCGGAGCGGAACCGTGCCTCGTCCATGACGGCGGCGCAGAAGGGAATATTGTCGCGGATGCCCTCAATGTGAAACCGGTCCAGGGCGGCCGCCTGCGTATCAAGGGCTGCGTCCCGCGTCGCGCCATGGGTGACCAGTTTGGCGATCATCGGATCGTAGAACATCGAGATTTCATCGCCCTCTCGTACGCCGCTATCGACGCGAACGGTGCCCTCCCCCAAGGCGCCCTCGGGGGTTGCGTGGAAGCGCTTGAGGCGCCCGATGGAGGGAAGGAAATTGCGGTAAGGGTCTTCGGCGTAGACCCGGCTTTCCACCGCCCAGCCATTGATCTTCAGCGCGTCTTGCTTAAGCGCCAGATGCTCGCCAGCGGCCACGCGAAGCATCTGCTCAACAAGGTCCACCCCGGTGATCATTTCTGTCACGGGGTGCTCGACCTGGAGCCGGGTGTTCATCTCAAGGAAGTAAAAGCTCTTGTCGGCGCCAGACGCGACGAATTCCACCGTGCCGGCGCTGTCATAGTTAACGGCTTTCGCAAGCGCGACGGCCTGCTCGCCCATTTTCTTGCGAGTGGCCTCGTCCAAGAGTGGGCTTGGCGCCTCTTCAATCACCTTCTGGTTTCGCCTCTGGATCGAGCATTCCCGCTCAAACAGGTAGACCACGTTACCGTGCTTATCGCCCATGACCTGGATTTCCACATGGCGCGGATCGAGGATGAACTTTTCGATGAAGGTCCGGTCGTCGCCAAAGGCCGCCTGGGCTTCGGCGATCACTGCGGGAAAGCCCTCTTCCACGTCCTGGGCGCTATAGGCAACGCGGATGCCCTTCCCGCCGCCGCCTGCCGAGGCCTTGATCATGACGGGATAACCGATCTCGCCTGAAATCTTGATGGCTTCCTTGGTGTCTTTGATCAGGCCCATATGGCCCGGCACCGTGGACACGCCCGCCTCGGCGGCGAGCTTTTTAGAGCTGATCTTGTCGCCCATGGCCTCAATCGCATGGGCGTTGGGACCGATAAATACGATCCCCTCTTTCTGGAGCCGTTTGGCAAAATCAGGATTTTCCGAAAGAAATCCGAAGCCTGGATGCACGGCCTCCGCGCCGGTCTGTTTTACAGCATCGACAATCTTGTCCATCACCAGATAGCTCTCGGCGGCCGGCGACGGGCCGATATGAACCGCCTCATCAGCCATTTCTACGGCTTTCGAGCCGGCATCGGCATCGGAGAACACGATGGCGGTTTTCACGCCAAGCCGGCGGCACGTCTTGATGACACGCACGGCGATCTCGCCGCGATTGGCGATTAGAATTTTCTCAAACATCGACCCGGTCCCGCCTTGGCATTTTTTCCGCTCGGCTCGGGACTAACCGGGGGCGGCGAGCGTGTCCAGAAATCGCACGCCGAGATGGGCGTCATGGCCTGTCGGTTAGTGTCACACTCAGGTCGATCGTTAGGGTCAGCGACTTTCCCGGTGCCAGCGCTGCCGTGCCCAGAGCCGCGGGCTGCAGGGTGTTCAGGGCCTCTGGCAGATGGCTGAGGGGCTCCACGCAGAAAGAGCGGCCATTTTGGGGACGGAAGACTGTAAGGAAGCGGGCGTTGGGAGAAGCGGCCAAATCAAACGCCATGCCCCTCACGGGATATTCGATCCGGGCCGTGGGCGCGCACCAGGTGAAGGTGTGGTCAAGCTCTACCGCCTCCATGTCGAGGCGTTTCGCGGGGTCACGCCCCGCGTCCGGCGCACCGGCCATGGGCGGATTGCCGGCATCGACATGACGGGCCCATACCTCTCCCGTCGCTGCCTCTAGGGCCGCACCATCAACCGGGAAAAACGGATGCCAACCGAGGCCCGCTGGCATGGTGTGCTCGGCCAGGTTTGTGACGCTCAATTCAAGGGATAGGCGATTGCCTAAGAACCGAAAGGTCTGGCCGGCCATAAAGGGCCAGGGCCATCGCAGCGTCTCATCCACAAGCTCCATGGAAAGCCCGTCTGCGCAGGCCCTAACCGCCCAACCCGATTGCCACCCTGTGCCATGGATTGCGTGGGGCTCTGGCGAGAAATTTGGCGCGAGCTGATAGTTTGCGCCGGCAAACGCAAACCGCCCCATGGAAATGCGGCCGCAGAATGGGACCATGGGATAGGCCGCCGCCTCAGTGACGGCAGCCCCGCCCATAATGGCGCCCACAGCATCTCGCAGCACATTTCGGCCGCGGAACCGACACGCAAGCAGCGCGCCGCCGAGGCTTGGCGCTGCCGCAATGTCCCAGTCTCCAAAGGTTCGCTCGAAGAGCTGCACGGGCCCGCTGTCAGGCGGTGGGCAGGGAATAGTCCTTAAACATCTCGCGCAGGGCCATTTTATTGATCTTGCCGGTGGCGCCTAAAGGGATCTCATCGACAAACTGCACATCGTCTGGGGTCCACCATTTGGCGATTTTCCCCTCGAGCGCGGCGAGGACATCTTGCTTGCTGGGCTGCTCACCTGGGGCTGGCTGGATCACCAGCAGTGGTCGTTCATCCCACTTCGGATGGTAGATGCCAATTGCAGCCGCATTCGCAACCTTCGGATGGCCGACAGCGATGTTCTCCAAATCGATTGAGGAGATCCATTCGCCGCCAGACTTGATGACGTCCTTGGCCCGGTCGGTGATCTGCATTGTGCCATGGTTGTCCAGGGTGGCCACATCGCCGGTGTCGAAGAAGCCATCGGCGTCGAGAACCTGACCGCCGTCGCCCTTGAAATAGCCCGAGGCAATCGCTGCGCCGCGCACCATCAACCGGCCGGAGGTCTGCCCGTCGCGGTCGCGCTCATTGCCCTCATCGTCGACAATCTTCAGCTCGACACCAAAGGGCGGGCGCCCCTGCTTCAGCTTTTCGCTGATCTGCTCGTCCAGACTCAGCTCGCGGTGGTGGGGCAGCAGCGCGCCGAGGGTGCCCAGCGGGCTCGTCTCGGTCATCCCCCAGGCATGGACAACCTCTACCCCGTAATCAACTTCGAAGGCGCGCAGGATTTTTTCCGGGATCGCCGACCCGCCGATGAGGACCTTTCGCAGATGGGGAAGCTCCAGCTTGTTCTCTTGCAGATATGTGAGCAGCATCAGCCAAACCGTGGGAACGGCAGCCGTAATCGTGACCTTCTCCTGGCTCAGAAGCTCGTACACCGAAGCGCCGTCCATCATCGCGCCTGGCATCACCATCTTCGCGCCTACGGCCGGGCAGCTGAAGGCAAGCCCCCAAGCGTTGGCATGGAACATGGGCACAACGGGCAGGACCACATCAGACGAGCCGATGCCCATCACATCGGGCGCCAGTGTAATCAGCGTGTGAAGAATGTTGGTTCGGTGGCTGTAGAGCACGCCTTTGGGATTGCCCGTAGTCCCTGACGTGTAGCACAGACCGCAGGCGGTGTTCTCTTCAAAGCCGCCCCAGGCCACATCTGCGGAGCGCCCATCGATCCAAAGCTCGTAGGAGACGGCCTCGAAGCTTGTTTCGGGCATGTGGTCCGGATCGGTCAGGATGACGAACGTCTCGATCGTTTTGAAATGGTCCTTCGCCGCCTCGATGATCGGCACAAAGGTTGTGTCGAGGATGAGAATGCGGTCTTCGGCGTGATTGGCGATCCAAGCGATCTGCTCAGGGTGCAATCGCGGATTGATCGTGTGCAGCACGGCGCCGATGCCCATGGCGCCGTACCAACACTCCATGTGGCGCGCCGAGTTCCACGCCAAGGTGGCGACACGGTCTCCCAGGCCAATGCCATGGTCCTTCAGCGCCGCAGACACCTGCTTGGCGCGCGTTTTGATCTGGCTGTACGTGGTCCGTACGATGGGGCCCTCCACCGAACGCGCTACAATCTCCCTGCTGCCGTGATTGAGGGCGGCATGGTCGAGGACCTTATCCACCGTCAGCGGCCAATCTTGCATAAGTCCCAGCATAAGCACCTCCCAAACCGCGATTTTTCCGTGCGGGGTTTTTGTGTTTCAAGCTCTTGTTTAAGTCGCAGTCGAGGCTGCTGCAAGAAACGGGGAAATTCCATGAGACCGATTGCGGCGGTGGCACTTTTGGCGACTTTAGCGGCGTGCGCCCCAGAGCCGTCGCCCGCGCCTGGGACAGATGCGTCAAGCCCGCCGCATGCAGCGTCGACCGCAAGCGAGGCGCGCGACACTAAGATTGCACAAACTCTGCCGGCTTATTTCGACTGCCTGCGCGAAAACACTGAGCTCTTGATCGCGACGCACCGGGGCGGGCCCGCGCCGGGCTATCCCGAGAACGCCCTCGAGACGATGCAGAACGCCTTCGATGCCGGGTTCACCGTGTTCGAGATCGATGTGGCTGAAAGCCGCGACGGTGTCTTGTTCCTGATGCACGATCGCACCCTCGGTCGCACGACCAATCGGGGCGGAGCCGTTGCCGATACGGATTGGGAGGATATCGCCCGGGCTCGGCTGGTCGACAATTCGGGCATAGTGACCGATTTCGCGCCGCCCAAGCTGACCGATGTGCTGCTGTGGGCCGTTGAGAACGGCGCAATTGTCGAGCTTGATCGCAAATCGTCGACGAGTTTCCGCAATATCGTGGCCGCAATCCGGGCCGCCGGCGCCGAAGGCAATTCGATCCTAATCACCTATGATGACAGCCAGGCCGGCGAGGTCGCTCGGCTCGCCCCCGATCTTATGCTCACCGCGTCAGCCCGCGGCGGCCGGGACATTGCGCGCCTTGAAGACCTCGGCGTCAGACGTGAAAACCTGATCGCGTGGACCGGCATTACAGCCCCGGATGCCGCCGCCTTCCGCCGGCTGCGCAATGAAGGCGTAGAGCCGGCCTTTGGCACCCTGGGACGGGCTGAAGACCGGCTCGACGATCAGTGGCTTGCCGATGGCGACGCGTCGGAATTTGAGGCTTTGATCGATGACGGTCTTGTTCTTTTGGCCACTGACCGGCCGTTCCAAGTTGCCGAACTCTTGGGCAGCGATGCCCACCCGAAGGTCTGCCAGCGCTAAGCTCGCCTGTCAGGATCAACGTGTTTGCAATGCCGCGTGCCTCGATTACTCCGATCTAAAGTTGTTTGAGGAGGGAGTGTCATGGGGAAACATCGCGTCTTTGGCGCCCTATTGGCCAGCATGGTTCTGGTCGCCTGTGGAGGCGGAGAAGAGGCCAGCGGGCCGGTCGACGAGGCCGGCGATGACGGCGTTCGAATCACGGTCAATCCAGACCCGTTTCCCTCGACCTATACGCCCCTGGAAAGCTCGACCCTCGTCATACGAGGCGCCATCATCTTGGATGGCGCCGGCGGCCAAATTGAGGGCGGGATGGTCCTGGTTGAGGCAGGCCGGATCAGCGCCGTGGGCATGGATCTCGATCTGCCAGACGATGACAGCCTCATCGACATCGATGCCTCTGGGAAATGGGTGACGCCTGGCATCATCGACAACCACTCCCACCTCGGCGTCTATCCAAGCCCGGCGGTAAGCGCCCATGGCGACGGCAACGAAATTTCGGGGCCGGTTACCGCGGAGGTCTGGGCCGAGCATGGCATCTGGCCCCAGGATCCTGGCTTCACGCGGGCGCTCGCCGGCGGTGTCACCTCAATGCAAATCCTGCCCGGCTCGGCCAACCTGTTTGGCGGGCGCGGCGTGACACTGAAGAATGTGCCAGGGCGCACGATGCAATCGATGAAGTTTCCCGGCGCGCCGTACACTCTGAAAATGGCCTGCGGGGAAAACCCGAAGCGGGTTTACGGGTATGGGGGAGGGCGCTTTCCCGGCGGCGCGCCCTATTCGCGCATGGGCAATGTGGCGGGCTATCGCGCAGCCTGGGCAGAAGCTGTCGAGTATCAACGGCGCCTGGACACTTACGCAGAAGAAGGCGGCGACCCGCCCGCCCGCAACCTCGAGCTGGAGACCCTAGCCGGCGTGCTTAGCGGGGACATCCTCGTGCACATGCACTGCTACCGGGCCGACGAAATGGCCGTGATCCTCGATATGGCGAAGGATTTTGGCTACTCGGTCGCTTCGTTCCACCATGCGGTCGAAAGCTACAAGATCGCTGATCTCCTGGCCGAGGCTGGCGCCTGCTCTGCCATGTGGGCCGATTGGTGGGGATTTAAGATGGAGGCCTATGACGGGGTGCGCGAGAACATTTCCATGGTACACGCCGCCGGTGCCTGCGCGATTGTCCATTCAGACAGCGACATTGGTATTCAGCGCCTGAACCAGGAGGCTGCCAAGGCCTTGTCCGACGGCCTGCGGGCCGGGCTGAACATCACCAAGGCCGAGGCATGGCAGTGGCTATCGCTCAATCCAGCCCGCTCCCTCGGCATAGATGGGGAGACCGGCTCTCTCACGCCGGGCAAGCAAGCCGACCTTGTCATTTGGAGCGGCGATCCGTTCAGTAGTTACACGCGCGCTGAGCGGGTCTTTATCGACGGCGCGCTGGTGTATGACCGCAATGATCCTGCACGCCAGCCCGTGACCGATTTTGAGCTCGGCCAGCCCGGTGAAGGAGACGCGAAATGAGCGCTCTGATCCCACGCATCGTGGCCGTATTGGCCGCGTCCTACTTAGCGGCAGACGCCGCTGCCCAAACCATTGCGATCACCAACGGCAAAGCCTGGACTGGCACAGCCCGGGGTACGGTGGAAAATGCGACCGTCATCATCGTCGACGGCCGCGTAACTGAGGTCCGCTCAAGCGCGCGGCCCCTGCCCCCAAACGCAGAGCGCATTGATGCCGAGGGCGGGTGGATCACCCCTGGGATCATCTCACCTTTCTCGCGCACCGGCCTGGTTGAAGTAGACGCCGAAGACGCGACCAATGACACACGTGCAGGCGACACGCCCTATTCAGTCGCCCTGAAAGCGGCGGACGGCTTCAATCCAGAGGCGACGTCGGTGCCGGTGAGCCGCATCGAAGGCGTCACGCGCATTGTCGTGGCCCCCCAATCGGGCGGGAATATATTTGCCGGCCGCGGATTTGTCGCCGACACCACAGGCGCGCCGGGCAGCATTCAGAATGAAGACGCCTTTGTTTACCTCACCCTCGGCGAGGCCGGCGCAGGAAATGCCGGTGGCTCGCGCCCGGCTGCCTGGGCGAAGCTGCGCGCTGCTCTTTCCGATGCCCGCACGTTCCCGGCCCGATACCTTGCCCACAATGAGGGCGATGCGCTCTCCAGGGTCGATGCCCAGGCCTTCGGGCCCGCCTCACGCGGCCAGCAGCTCATCCTCGTCGAGGCCCGCCGGGCAAGCGACCTCAGGCGGGTCGTCGCGCTCGCAACCGGCCCGATGGAGCTCAATGTGGCGATCCTGGGCGGCGATGAGGCCTGGATGGTGGCCGATCTGCTCGCCGAGGCGAAGATCCCCGTCATCGTGGACCCGTTCCAAAACCTGCCTGCGAGCTTCGAACAGCTTGGCGCGACCAGCGAGAATGCCCAGCGCCTTATTGCAGCCGGCGTGATCACCGCCTTCGCCCATCTGGACTTCGACGCCCACCAAGCTCGGCTTGTGCTGCAATCGGCGGGCAATGCCGTTGCCAGCGGCGTTTCCCATGATGACGCGCTGGCGGCGATCACGGTCGTGCCCGCGCTTATCTTCGGTATGGAAGATGTGGGTACGCTGGAGCCGGGGGCCATCGCAGATGTGGTCGTCTGGGACGGCGACCCCTTGGAGGTGATGAGCGCCGCCACGCACGTGTTCATTGCCGGCCAGCCCCAGGAGATGGAGACCCGCCAAACCCGGTTGCGCGACCGATATATGGGACTGACGGATGAAGGAGCGCCCTTCGCCTACCGGCGCAGCCAATGAGCGCCGTCAGCTTGCACGCCTGAACGAAGCGCCGGGCACTTTGCCCTGGCGCGGCGCATAAGCCGCGAGCGCCTCCAGCACGACCGCGGACCAATCGGGCTTGGCGGCGAGATAGGTTTGCCAGCTTCGGCGAACCCCAGCGTCGTCGCGGGCCATCTGAACATCGACCAAGTCCATCAACGACGCGCCGGGCGAAAGTGGCCCGCTCGCCACCAGGCCTTCGGTATGAAGCTCCTCGATGTAGCCGAGGTGGTCGCGCCCAGCGAAGACCGATCTTACCCCAAGGACGGCAGCCTCTGCCGCCATCGTCGCGCTCTCGCCGACATAGAGATCGCAGTGGCCTAGCAGATGGTGGGCATCGGTGAGCTTGCCTGTGAAGCGGTGCGCCTGCAGCGCTTCCGGCAGTGCGACTTCCGACGAGATGTGGATCTTTGCTCGGCCTTGGAAGCGGTCGATGACGGCCTGCAACTCAACAAGGCTCCAGCCGGCCTTCCCCCAATCATGATTGGCCCGCCACGCCACGAGCCGGATGAAGACATTCTGCCGATCGGGGTCCAAGCTGCTCGCGATCGCGATCTGTCGATCGGGCGAAAAAGCGTCGGGGTGTAAATAGGACAGCTCTTTTACCCCGGGCACGCGCACGGTTTTTCGTTTCGGCGTCTCGCCGCCATAGCTTTCTGGGACGTAGAGTTTGGTCACCGCCGGATAGGCGAGGCGCGTCTGCAGCGCCGCATTCTCACTGTCGTAAAACGCAATCGATGGAATACCCAGCAAAGCGCCTGCATGGGAAATCGCAACGCCCCCAAAACCCACCATGACATCGGGCTGGAAGCTGCGAGCCGCTGCGATGATCGCCGCGTCGCGCAGGACCAGCTCCAAGGCGGCGCCGGCTTTACCCTGCGCCGCAGAGGAAACCGGCGCATGCTCGATCCCAAACCCATCGAGGAGTTCGCAAGCTATATCCTTTCGGCGCGAACACACCCGGATCTCATGCCCGCCGGCGAGAAGCGCTTTCATCGGACGCAAAAAGAAAAGCACGTCGGCGGGATGAACGATGTCGAAAAGAACCCTCATGGCTCGACTATTGGGCGATGTGTTTGAGAAAGTCTGAAGCCTCTTGGGCCGAGCCTAAACCTGACCGCCCAGGATTGCCCGCAGGACCACCCACCGCTTTGTCAAAGCCCCCGGATTGCGGCCTTTACCATAGATCCTACGCAGCCGAAGATGGGCGATGGCTGGGCGAATTGCCGATGGCGCCTTTGGCGGGGCTGGGACAGAACCAATCCCCTCGCCACGGCGCAGGGCAGCATAAGCCGGCGCGATAATGCCTATGCTGCGCCCCCAGTCATGGTGGGCGTCAAGCACCCCGGCCGCAACCGCTGTTAAGGCCGCCTCGGGTTCAAGGGATCGATCAGACAGCTCAAACGCGTCTTCATGGCCATCGATAAGTCCGGTGAGCTCATCGAGACTATAGGCGCCCTGATCAACGCTATCGGCCAAAGCCCGCACCACGTCATGCTGGCGCGCCGGCTTGCCCGCCCTCAACTCCTCAAGCGCGTCGCGCCACCATTGGTAGCGGATCGCCCCAAGTGTCGGCTCCGAGACAACACTGCGCACGCGGGCAAGCTCCACATTGAAGGCATACAGGGCCGCTAAACATCGACGGGCTTGACCCTCTGCATAGCGCGAGGAAATCCAGCGATCCTCATCGGTGCGGGCAAGTTTCGCTTCTAAACGTGCCCATTCCTCGGGGCTCGGGCTGGGGCGGGGAGACTCCATGGCGCTCCTATGTCTTAAGCGAGCGGTGAGGAGAAGTCGGTGCGTGCCTCTTTGCCGCCGGGCGCGGCGCCATGCAAGCAATGGCTTTGACGTTGCGGCGATTTCCTATATGCAGCCGCTACTGAACGCTCCGGGTGTGGAACAGCCCGGCATGCGGCCACGGAGGGCCGCGCGGGCATGAGTTTCCACGAAAAGGACACACGTCTTTGACACAAGAGAGCCAGACGCCGGCATCCGCCAGCGACCAAGAGTCTACCGAGCCAGGCGGCGCAGCGAATTTCGCAGCCCTGGGGCTCGGCCCAAACGTCTGTAAATCGGTCGCCGAAGCGGGCTATGAAATTCCCACGCCGATCCAGGCCGAGGCGATCCCCCATGTCATTCTGGGCGGCGACGTCACAGGCATCGCCCAAACCGGCACCGGAAAGACGGCCGCCTTTGTGCTGCCGATGATCCACCGCTTGGCCCGCGGCCGGGCCCGGGCCCGGATGCCGCGCTGCCTCATACTCGCCCCGACCCGGGAATTGGCTGCCCAGGTCTCGGAAAACTTCGAAAAATACGGCAAGTACAACAAACTCACGATGGCGCTCTTGATCGGCGGCGTCAGCTTCAAGGAGCAAGAAATGCTCCTCATGCGCGGCGTTGACGTTCTGATCGCAACGCCCGGGCGACTGATGGACCAGTTCGAGCGCGGAAAAATTCTGCTGACCGGCGTGGAGACCCTGATCATCGATGAAGCCGACAGAATGCTCGATATGGGCTTTATCCCGGACATCGAGAAAATCTGCTCATTGCTGCCGAAGAAGCGCCAAACGCTGTTGTTTTCCGCGACCATGCCAAAAGAGATCGCGCGCCTGGCCGAGCAATTCCAGAACCTGCCGAAACGGGTCGAGGTCTCGCGCCCGACCCAGACCGCCGAGACGATTACCCAGCATGTCGTGAAATTGCCCCTCAACGATGCCAAGGCCAAGCGCACCGCCCTGCGGCGCGTGATCGAGGCCTGTGAGGTTAAAAACGGGATCGTCTTCTGCAACCGCAAGCGCGAAGTCGACGTGGTCACGAAATCACTGATCAAACATGGCTTCGATGCTGCCGCGATTCATGGCGACCTGCCCCAGGCCTACCGCACCCAAACGTTGGAGCGGTTTCGCGACGGCGACCTGACACTCCTCGTTGCCTCAGACGTGGCCGCCAGGGGGCTGGACATTCCAGATGTGTCCCACGTGTTTAATTACGCCCCCCCGCCCAAGGATGAAGACTATATCCACCGGATCGGGCGCACAGGCCGCGCCGGGCGAAGCGGCGAAAGCTACACGTTGGTTTCACCCGAAGACTCAAAGGCGTGGGACGGGGTCCTGCGGATGATCAAGAAAGAGGTCGACGCATTTATGCCCGAAGGGCTGGAGGCAGAGCTCGCCGATCTTCCAGCAGACGAGCCTCGCCGTTCAAGGGGCCGGCGCGGCGCTGATCGGGGCGGCCCCCGCGCCAAAGGCGGCGATCGCCCGACCAAGGATGGCCAAGACGCTCCAAGAGAGCGCTCAAGGCGAGAGCGCCCCCAGACGCGCGAGCGGAAGCGCAAGGATGACGATCTTATCCTTGATCCCGCTGCAGATGCCGTGACCGGCTTTGGCGAGCATACGCCCGACTTTCTTCGCCGCTAGGGCGATGGGCGCTGGGTCGCGGAAGCCTTGAAGATACTGGCCCGATCGGCGGCCGCCCTTACTTTTTGATCCGGCCAGCCACCTGCTTGCGAAACTTGTCGCCATAGGGTGGGCGCATCATGGCGAGGATTTCATTGCCCGTCTGGGTGTAGATCGATTTGGCATGGGAAAACTCTTTGAAGCCATCATAGCCATGGTAGCTGCCCATGCCCGAAGGTCCCACACCGCCAAACGGCAGGTCTTCCTGGGCGACATGGAAAATGACGTCATTCACCGTAACACCGCCGGATGTTGTCCCGGCCAGAACAGCTTCTCGTTCCGCAGCGTCGTCGCCGAAATAATAGAGGCCGAGAGGCCGCTCCTTACCGTTCACATAGGCCAGCGCTTCGCCAGTCTCTTGATACGACTTCACCGGCAGGACTGGGCCGAAAATCTCTTCCTGCATGACGGCCATATCGTCGGTCGGTTCCAGGATCAGCGTCGGCGGGATCTTGTGGTGGGGCTGCTGGGAGAAATTCTCGCCAGCGGGATTGATCTCAACGACCTCCGCGCCCTTTTCCCTGGCGTCTTCGATATAGGAATTGATACGCTCATAATGGCGCTGGTTGACGACGGAGGTGTAGTCGTCATTCTCCTTCAAGCCAGAAGGAAACATCGCCTCCACGGCCGCAGAGGCTGCGCCAAGAAAGGCGCCTTTGCTCTCCTCTGGCACAAATGCGTAATCCGGCGCCAGGCAGATTTGGCCCGCATTCAGGGTTTTGCCAGCCATGATCCGGCTGGCGGCTTTCTCCATGTTGGCCGATCGACCCAAGATCACCGGACTCTTACCGCCAAGTTCCAGTGTGAGCGGAACGAGATTGTCAGCTGCCGCCCGCATAACGTGCCGCGCGATCGATGTCGCGCCCGTAAAAATCAGGTGGTCGAAGGCCAAAGCCGAAAATTCAGCGCCGATTTCGGGCCCGCCGGTGAACACAGCGACCTCATCTTCGCTAAAAGCCTTTGCGAACATTTGGGCCATCAGCTCGCTGGTGGCCTCGGTGAACTCTGACGGTTTGATCATGGCCCGGTTCCCCGCGGCAAAGACGCCGGCGAGCGGTCCAAAGGTCAGGTTCACCGGGAAGTTCCACGGCGAGATAATGCCCACCGTACCCTTTGGCTGGTATTGGACCTGGGCCTTGGAGCCGAGAAGGCCCAGCGGAAACTCCACCTTCCGCTTTTCAGGCCGCATCCACTTGGCGACGTGTTTCTTGGCGTATTGCAGCGCGCCAATCGAGCTGGCCACATCGGTGAAGCGTGTCGCATCACGGGATCTGTGGCCAAAATCGGAGGCGACGGCCTCTTCAATCTCCGATTGATGATCGACGAGCAGCGCGATGGCCTTGTCCATCCATTCAATTCGTTTCGACACGCCGGGCGCGCCTTCGCGGATATGGGCAGCCTTTTGCGAGGCCAGTACATCTTCCATTGTGCGGGGTGTTCCGCCGTCCAGTGCCATCTTGATCGTTCCTCCAACCGCTTGAGCTACGCCCGCTGATTTCCCTGCAAGGATGCCAGGCCCTGCGGCAAAAGGGAAGCGCACCCCTTGAAGGTCGCGCCTGGCCAGTTCGCTGTTTTCCGATACTGTGGAAAAAAAAACGGCGGGAGGCGTCTCCATGAACTTCGAAAAGATCACCTATTCCTGCGATGATGACATCGTCACCATTGCGTTCAACGACGAGAAAACGCTGAATGCGGCGGGCCTCGACACGACCGAAGAGATGCTGGTTGCGCTTGAGAAAGCCGGCGACCAAGGGCGTTGCACGATCATCACGGGCAATGGGCGCGGCTTTTGCTCCGGTGCCAACCTGGCTGGCGGCCTGAAGGGCTCCGAAGCCGACGACCGGCCGAAAGGCGCGTTCGACGCCGGCAAGGCCCTCGACAGCCATTACAATCCGTTTGTCACGGCCCTGCGCGAGCATCCCCATCCAGTTATCACCGCCGTCAATGGTCCAGCGGCTGGGGTCGGCTGCTCCATTGCTCTTCTCGGCGATATGATTATCGCCAGCGAAAGCGCCTATTTCCTCCAAGCTTTCCGCAGGATCGGGCTCGTCCCAGATGGCGGCTCTACCTATTTGCTGCCGCGCACCATCGGGCGCGTGCGGGCGATGGAGATGGCCCTCCTCGGAGAAAAGCTGCCTGCGCGGAAGGCGCTTGAGTGGGGGATGGTCAATGAGGTCGTAGCCGACGACGAATTGATGCCACGGGCCAATGCGCTTGCACGCACGCTTGCAAATGGGCCAACCCAGGCCCTCGCCATGACGCGCCAATTGATCTGGGACGGCTGTGAAGCCGACTGGGGACCCCAGCTGCACGCAGAACGGATATCGCAGCGCGCAGCGGGGCGCACGAACGATAACCGAGAGGGCATCATGGCGTTTCTGGAAAAGCGGCCGGCAAATTTCACCGGCACGTGACGCCGGCCCGTTGACGGCGGCGGGTGCACAGGTTCATTTGAGCTGATGGGGCGCCCGCAGGTTAAAACAGACGATGTCTTCATCGAGGTGGCCGGTCACCGTCTCTCCCCGCTCCGTAGCGGCGCCCTTTGGCTTGATTCTGAGCGCATTCTCGTCGTGTCAGATCTGCATTTGGAAAAGGGCTCGTACTTTGCCGCCCGCGGGCAAATGCTGCCGCCCTACGACACCCATGCCACCCTCACCCAGCTAGAAAGCCTCTGCCAATCCCTGCGCCCGAAGCGTGTGATTTCTCTGGGCGACAGTTTCCATGACCGCGCTGCGGAAACGCGCCTGACTTCTGAGACCGCCGAGCGCGTGCGCATGTTGACGCGCGCTTGCGATTGGGTGTGGGTCGAAGGCAATCATGATCCCCATCCTCCGCTGCATCTAGGTGGCCGCGCCGCTGGCGAAGAGCGCGCAGGGGCGCTCGTGTTTCGCCATGAGCCGACAGGCGAAACCGGCGAGATCGCAGGACACTTGCACCCCGCCGCAAAGGTGCGCGGCAGAGGGCGGTCTGTTCGCCGGCGGTGCTTTGTGACCGATGGCGACAAGCTGGTGATGCCAGCGCTCGGCGCCTTCACCGGCGGCTTGAATGTCCTCGATGCGGCGTTCTCAGCGCTCTTTGCCAAGGGGGTCGTCGCCTTTGCATTGGGCAGCGACCGTGTCTTTGCCCTCACCGGCCGGCAACTCGTCCCCGATGATCGGCCGGCGTCGACCTGGAGGCTTTAAGCTAGGTGGTTGCAGCAGCCGACTTGGCATTGAGGCTCTCGACCAGCGCAGCCGAGATTGTGCCCGTTTCGGCAAGGCCCTCAGCGCGCTGGTATGCCCTGATCGAGGCGCGGGTGGCTGGGCCGAACACGCCATCGGCGGTGCCCACATCATAGCCGAGCGCATTCATGGCCCGCTGAACTGCCCGGACACGCTCAACGCCGGCGCCGTCCCAGGCCTGTCGACCAAACTCACCATTTGCAGGAGGATTAGCGCGTGCGCCGCGCCAGCCTTCGACCCGCGCCCGAATGGTCAGCTCAGCTTCTGGATCAAGTCGTGCCGCCAAAGCCTGCACCTGATCGGCAGCGCCTTGATCGCCTGCCTCCGCGGCGACGGAAAACCAGAACACGGCCTCTTCTAAATCCTCAGATATTCCTAATCCCTGTTGGTATAGAACGGCCAGATTGTATTGGCTGTCCAAGACGCCGAACTCGGCAGCCTTTCCAAACCACTCCACGGCCTGGGCAAAACTCTGTTCGCCGCCTTCGCCATCGGCGAAGAACACCGCCAAATCATGCATCGCCCGGACATTTCCGCCCGATGCCGCCTGCTCTGTCCAGCGCCGAGCTTCCGCAAGGTCGCGGGGCACGCCGAGGCCTTTCTCAAACAGTTTCGCAAGTTGGTACTGGGCGATCGGCAAGCCTTTACGCGCCGAGTCGGAGATGAGCTCGGCTGCTGCGCTGTAATCAGCGTTTTCCAGACGCTCCAGACCAAGTAGATAGCTCGCAATTCGGTCACCGCTCTCGGCCGCGCTTGCCAGGGTCACTGCCGGGGGGATCGGTGCAAAGCTCGCCGTCGCTGCGATGGGTTGGGGCTGGGGCTCAGGCTGCGCAACTGGCGGGATTTCCGTGTTGACTAGGTCTTCAGGCGCAAGGGTTGTGGCTGCTGGCGCAGGCAGTGGATCCACCGGCGCGGCGCCGAGCTCTTCGCCTGGGGGCAATGCCGGCGCTGTGAGCGATGCAGCAACGGCTGCAAGCGGAGCAGCGGGTGTGGGGCCAGAAGGCCCAGACGGCGGGTCAGACACCGACCCGGTCTCGAACGAGGACGGCGCTGGGCTGGTTTTCTCAGCCACGGCAACAGCGCCGGAGACTGGGCTTTGTTTGCCGCGCAGATACAGAAAGCCAGATGTGCCGGCCGCAGCAAGGACAATCACCGAAGCGGCTGCATAAAGCGGCAGCCTGCCAACCCCACCACTTGATCCAGCGTCGGAACCGAACGCATCGCCCTGGGCCGCGGCAATGGCAGCGCGGCGCGCCCGGGCAATGTAGTCAGAGGCGTCAAAGTCTTCTTCAAGACCGATCTCGGGCTCGGGGCCCGCCGTGTCTGCACCAGCGAGCGGTTCTTCATCGATCGGCTCAGCGCCGACGCTGAGGGCCGCTTTTGGCATATCCGTATCTAGGTCGAGGTGCGCTGGCGGAATGGGTGTCTCGCCGCGCGTAGGATCGCTTGGCGGGCTCACCTCGACCAGGGCGTCGTCGCTACCAAACTGGGGCTGATCGACGCCTTTCAGGGCGACCTCCGAGAGCGGATCAAGGCTTAGCGATCGGCCGCGCGGCTCGATCGTCTCAACACCCAGGCCGGGCGTGTAATCCTCGTCGCTCGCACCGGCATCGGGCGCAGCCCATTCGGGCAAGCCAGGCAGAAACGCGTCTTCGGCGCCCACTGCCTTGGGCAGCGCTTGCTCATCGGCTTCAACGGTTGTTACCGCGGCAGAAAACGCTGAAAGAACATCGGCATCTTCATCCGCAATCTTCTCCAGCTCATTGCCGAGCGAGGGCCCTTTATGGCTCGCCGTAATGGGTTGGCCTTCCAGCAAATCAAGCCGCTCTGCTAGGGACGCAATTGCCTTCTGTACAGGAGAGGTATCCTCATGCGCGACGTCAGCCTGGAGAGCCTCTATGCGGCTCGACATATTTGCCAGCGCGTCAGAGAGGCGGGCATCTTGCGCTGACCGAGCCTGCTCGACATGGGCTGAGAGACGGCCAAACGCCTCATCCTGGCGCCCTTGGAGGCGATCGGCGACCGAGGCGACCTGTTCGCCGATTTGCTCGATTGCCTGGGCACTGGAAAGTTCGCTCTGGGCCACGCGGGTCTCCAGGCGCGCGGCGAGGCCGGCGACTTGGTCGCTCACCCGGTTAATGGCATCGCCTTCGGCGCCCTGGGCCGCGATCTGCGAGATTTCTTCCGCCATATGTTCCCGGCTAGCGGCGATTTCGTTTCTCAGTTCCTCAGAAAGCCCCTCAAAATGGGCATCAATCTCCGCGCGAAGTCGCGCCGATGCCTCGGGGCCGGCGGCCGTAGAGATTGCAGAGATGCGCTCATCTAAAGAGCTAAATGTTGCTTCAAGGCCCTTCAGCGCCGCATCTGTCGTGGTCTCAGCCCGGTTAAGGCGCTCTTGAACGCGGAGAAGCGTCTGCTCCATAGAGCCGAGGGCGCCGGAAACATCCTCTTCGGTGCGTGAGAGGCGGGCACCCACATTTTCTTCAAAATTGCGCGCTTCTGCCTGGGCTATTGAGCCGGCTTCAGCGACCGTCTCTTCAACACGCCGCGCCGCCTCGGTGAGCGTGGTTTCAACGCGGGTTTCGACCTTCTCCATCCGCTCGTTAAGGTCGGTGAAGCCTGCCTCCACGCGGCCTTTGATCGCTTCGGCTTCTGTCTGGGCATGCTCACCTTCTTGATAGACATGGGCGGCCAGCTTGCCCAGCGCCTCCTCAAGCGCCTTCAAGGCTTGCAGATTGCGCTCACCGCTCTCGTCTTCTTCAAGCTGGCGCACCTTACCGGCCAGGGCGCTATGGGTTTCGCGCAGCTCTTCAATAAATGTGTCGACATGGCCGGCGATCACAGTGTTGCCGTCTTCGGCTTTCTCCAGCCGGGCCAGCAGCCCCATGACAGACTGGTCGATGCCCGTAATAGCGAGCGTAGAACGCGCCTCGACGGCTTCGACGCGGCGGGCCAGATGATCAAGGGTCGACGTCGATGCAGCTTCTGGGCGTTCTGGCGGCGCCAGCTCGTTATGGCGAACATCGTCCTCTGCCTCGCCCAGGATCAGCGAATTAAGATACTCGCCAAGCGACACGCCTTCAGACCGCGCCGCCTCTCGCGCGATCGTGCGGGCGCGTTGGTTGATCCCCTTCACGCTCCAAGGTGCACGATCCATCATTGAGCTACTCCGTCGAACCAAACCGCGCCCAAACCTACAGCGGGGCGGCACAAGAAACCTCCACGCAATGTCGCTATTCGGCTTAAGAGCGGGTTAAGCGGTTAAAATCTCGCTGTGTTTCGCTAACCCTTGATCTGCACGCCCATGGCTGTTGACGTTGACGTTCGCGTAAAGACGCGGCATGCTTTGTTCATGGTCGATACTATAACATCCCTCTCCGCAGCTGAGACCCGCACGTATACAATTTCCGAACTTGCACGCGAGTTTGGCGTCACGCCGCGCGCGCTTCGGTTTTATGAAGACAAAGACATGCTGCACCCGGGTCGGGACGGCATGATGCGCGTTTACCGAAACCGGGATCGCGCCCGCTTGAAGATCATACTGCAATGTAAGCGCGTCGGCCTGCCCTTGGCCGACATCCGCGAAATCCTGGATCTTTACGGTATGGAGGGCGGCCTTCGCGCCCAAAAGCGCGAGGCCCTGAACAAGTTTCGCATCCAGGTCGAAACGCTGAAACAGCAACGCGACGATATCGACGCCGCACTTGTGGAACTGCACCGCGGCATCGAATGGCTGGAAGACCAGTTGTCCCAGGTGGGCCCGGCGGACGCCGAGGTCGAAAGCGTTGCGGCCTACGAAAAAGTTGCGCGCGCCCACCTCGACCAAGGCTAATGAGGCGGCGCCGCGCCTCAACACCAACCCACACTCGCCTAAACACCCCTCCCAGGAGATTTACTTCATGCCGCGCTATGACGCCCCCGTTCGGGACATTCAATTCGTCCTCCACGACCTGCTCGGAATTGAGAAGTATTCCAACCTTCCAGGGTTTGCCGACGCGCCGCGCGACCTGGTCGATCAAATCCTTGAAGAGGGCGGCAAATTTGCCTCGCAAGTGATTGCACCCCTGAACCGGGTCGGCGATGAGCAAGGTTGCGTTCGGAACGCCGATGCTTCGGTGAAAACGCCGGACGGGTTTCCCGACGCTTATGAGCAGTTTGTCGAAAACGGGTGGCCACTTTTGTCGAAAGCGCCCGAGATGGGCGGACAGGGCCTGCCGCAGCTTATGGACTTGGCGCTCAGCGAGATGATGTCGTCGGCCAACATGGCCTTTGGGATGTATCCTGGGCTGACTTCAGGCGCCTATGAGGCGCTTATGGCGGGCGGCTCGGACGATCAACGCCAGACCTACGGGCCGAAAATGGCGTCGGGCGAGTGGGCTGGAACCATGAACCTGACCGAGCCGCAGTGCGGCACCGATCTCGGATTGATCAAGACCAAAGCCGTGCCCCAGGACGACGGCAGCTACGAGATTACAGGTCAAAAAATCTGGATTTCCGGCGGCGAACAAGACCTTACCGAGAACATCATTCACCTGGTTCTGGCGCGTATTGAAGGCGCGCCCGAGGGCATCAAAGGCATCTCTCTTTTTGTCGTGCCCAAATTCCTGGTGGAAAGCGACGGCAACCTCGGCGATCGCAACGCGGTCTCGTGCGGCGGCCTGGAAGAGAAAATGGGAATTCATGGCAACGCGACCTGCGTGATGAACTATGACGGCGCGAAAGGCTGGCTGGTGGGAGAGCCCCACAAAGGCATGCGCACCATGTTTATCATGATGAACGAAGCCCGGTTGGGCGTTGGCCTACAAGGCTTGGCCCAGGCCGAAGTCGCCTACCAGAATGCCGTTGACTACGCGAAGGACCGGCGCCAGGGGCGCGCGCTGACCGGCGTTGCTGAGGCCGACAAGCCCGCCGATCCGATCATCGTGCATCCGGATGTTCGCCGGATGCTGATGGACCAGAAAGCCTTCATCGAAGGCGCGCGGGCCTTTGCCTACTGGGCCGGGCTTTACGGAGACCTGCTTCACAAGAGTCCTGATGACCAGGTGCGGGAAAAAGCTGGCGACTACATGGCCCTGATGACTCCAGTCATCAAAGCGTTCCTGACCGATCGCGGCTTCAAATCCTGCAATGACGGGCTCCAACTCCACGGCGGATCCGGCTTCACCAAGGAGTGGGGCATGGAACAGTTCGTCCGCGACTGCCGCATTGCCCTGATTTATGAAGGCACCAACGGCATCCAGGCGCTTGATCTGGTTGGTCGAAAACTCGCTGCCGACGGTGGACGCGCGATCTTCACATTTTTCGCCGAGATCGATGACTATACGGCCAGCCGGCAGGACAATGAGAACCTGGCGCCGTTCATTGAGGGCCTGAAATCAGCCAAGGCCCAGCTCCAGGAAGCCACCCAATGGCTCATGCAGAATGGCATGACCAACTTCAACAATGCCGGCGCATCGTCGAACGACTATCTGCATCTCTTTGGACTGACGGCCCTGGCCTACATGTGGGCCCAGATGGCCGAAGTCGCCATGGAGAAGAACGACGGCGGCGACCCGTTCTACGACACCAAAGTCAAAACGGGCCGCTACTTTATGGACCGTCTTCTCCCGGATACAGCGGCCCACCTCGCCAAGGTGAAAGCCGGCTCTGACACGATGATGGCCCTCGACGCGGAGGCGTTCTAGACGCCGATGGTTTGTGCAGCGCCGCGGCTCGAAACCGCGCGCCTGGTGCTGCGCGAATATCGCAGGCAGGACTTCGAGGCGTTTTCTGCCTACTACGCCTCCCCGCGGTCGAAATTCACAGACGGCCCCATCCCGCGGCAACGGGCCTGGGAGATGTTTGCTGCCGGGTCTGGGCGCTGGCCACTCGTCGGCTATGGGGCTTGGACTGTTGCGCTTAAAGGCACCGAGCAAACCCTCGGCCTGGTCTCATTAAACACCTTGATCGAGCTCGAATATCCTGAGCTGGGTTACATCCTTTGGCCGGAAGCGGAAGGAAATGGATTTGCCTTTGAAGCTGTCAGCGCAGCGCGCGATTTCGCCGCCAATCATTTGGGGCTGAGCGACCTGGTGAGTTGTATCCATGAGGAAAATGCGCGGTCGATACGCCTTGCCGTAAAACTGGGCGCCCTGCGGGACAGGCGCTTAGAGCGCCCAGACGCTCCAGCGACGCAGGTTTTTCGCCATGTGCCCTAGGAGACGCCTTCCATAGGCGCGACGCTTCCGTTGGGGAATGAGTAGAAATTCTCACTGCAACAAGATATGTTGACGTGAACGTAAACGAAAACCTGCCGCCGGGTTCCGAGGCGGCGCATTGGAGGCGTAAATGCAAGACACTCCGCTCGACGTAAAAATGCCGGAATGGCGTAAGGACGAAGAAATCGCGATCTTCTCCGACGCAGTGGGGCAGTTCTTCGAGCGGGAGTGCCAACCCCATGTAGAGGGGTGGCGCAAGCAGGGGTATGTGCCCCGCGAGGTTTGGAAAACGGCTGGAGAGGCCGGCCTTCTTCTTGCCTCTGCACCAGAGGAGTATGGCGGGGCGGGGGGCGATTTTCGCCATGAGGCCGTGATCATCGAACAGCAGCAGTGGAAGGGGATCGACGGTTTCGGGATCACGCTGCATAACGCCATCGTGGCGCCCTATATCACCCATTACGGCACCGAGGAGCAGAAGCGCCGCTGGCTGCCGAAACTTGCGTCTGGAGACATGGTCTGCGCGATCGCGATGACGGAGCCGGGCACCGGCTCTGACCTTCAAAACATCAAGACAACCGCCCGGCGCGACGGCAATGGCTACGTCATCAATGGCTCCAAAACATTTATTTCTAACGGCCAGACAGCCAACTTAATCCTTGTCTGCGCCAAGACCGACCCGACCGAGGGCGCGAAAGGCGTCTCGATCATGGTGGTTGAAACCGACGAGGTCGAAGGCGAAGGCGGCTTCGAACGCGGGCGCAATCTCGAAAAGGTTGGACAGAAGGCCGCCGACACGTCTGAGCTGTTCTTCAACGACGTCAAAGTGCCCGCCACCGCCCTGCTGGGAGAGAGTGAAGGGCAAGGCTTTGTTCAGCTCATGCAACAGCTGCCCCAAGAGCGCCATATCATCGGCCTCCAGGGCATCGGCATGATCGAACGAGCGATCACCGAAACCGTGGCCTATGTGAAACAGCGCAAGGCGTTTGGAAAATCGCTCATGGATTTCCAAAACACGCAGTTCAAGCTCGCCGAAGCCAAAACTGAGGCAACGGTGGCGCGCACATTCATGGATTACTGCACCGAACAGCTCCTCGCCGGCGAGCTTGATCCGGCCACAGCTTCAATGTCGAAATACTGGGTCAGCGACCTGCAGTGCAAAATCATTGATGAGTGCGTCCAACTCCATGGCGGCTATGGCTACATGGATGAATATCCCATCGCGCAGATGTGGGCCGATGCCCGCGTCCAACGCATCTACGGCGGCGCAAACGAAATCATGAAGGTGCTCATCGCCAGAACGCTTTAGCTAGAGAGTTTCAATGTCTTTCATGGAGAGATCAACGAGCGCTCGGCGCTTAGATAAGGTCATATCCATCCGTCGAACCGCTCACCCTTTTGCCGATATCATGGGCGCACTGCGACCAGATGTGTTAGAGTATCGGCGTAACAAATATCGGTGGTCGAGCCCCACCTAGCACAAAGGTGCGGGGGCCCACCCCTCGCCAAGATCAAACCTTAAGAGGACACCCCAAGGAGGACCCCCAGATGGCCGAAGCCTATGTTTACGATGCAGTGCGCACGCCGCGCGGCAAAGGCAAAGCAAGCGGCAGCTTGCACGAAATCACTGCCCTGTCCCTAGCAACGCAATCGCTTCAAGCCGTTCGCGACCGCAACGAACTCGACACGGCTATCGTCGATGACGTGGTGCTGGGCTGCGTATCTCCGGTGGGCGAGCAGGGCGCCGACATCGCCAGGGTGGCCGTATTGAATGCCGACTATGCAGAGACGACGGCCGGCGTGCAGATCGACCGCTTCTGCGCCTCAGGCCTTGAGGCATGCAACATGGCCGCGTCTAAAGTCATCACGGGCGAGGCCGATATGGCCATTGGCGGCGGCGTGGAGGCCATGTCTCGCGTGCCCATGGGCGCATCGGGCGGCGCTTGGTCCTCCGACCCGTCGATTGCGCTAAAAACGTATTTTGCGCCCCAAGGCGTTGGCGCCGATACGATTGCGACGAAATACGGTTTCTCTCGCGATGATGTGGACGCCTACGCCGTGGAAAGCCAGAAACGGGCAGCTACGGCGTGGAAGGAAAAGCGGTTTTCGAAGTCCGTCGTGCCGGTCAAAGATCAGATGGGCGGCACGGTGCTCGACCGTGATGAACACATGCGCCCGGAAGCCGACATGCAATCCCTGGCGGCCCTGAACCCTTCTTTTGCCGGCGTGGGCGCCATGGGCTTCGATGAAGTCATCAAACAGCGTTATCCCGAGTTGGAGGACATCGAGCATGTCCACCATGCCGGCAACTCCTCCGGCATCGTTGACGGGTCTGCGGCCGTGCTCTTTGGCTCCAAGGAGGCTGGTGAAAAGACCGGCCTGAAGCCTCGCGCACGCATTCGCGCCATGGCCTCGATTGGGTCCGAGCCCGGCATCATGCTCACCGGCCCGACCTACGTGACCCAAAAGGTCCTCAAAAAGGCGGGTATGGAAGTCGGCGACATCGACATTTACGAACTCAACGAGGCCTTCGCCTCGGTGCCCATGCTGATGATGCAACTCTTGGACATTCCCCACGAGAAGATGAACGTGAATGGCGGCGCAATCGCGATGGGCCACCCGCTTGGCGCAACCGGCGCGATGCTTCTCGGGACCATGGTCGACGAGTTGGAGCGCACGGGCAAGGAAACGGCGCTCGTCACCCTCTGCGTCGGGGCCGGCATGGGCACCGCGACGATCATTGAACGCATTTAGATCAGGCTGGAAAAAATGAACCTCGAAACCTTCAAATGGGACGTGGATGCCGACGGCATCGCCCATGCCGTTTTTGACGTCCCCGGCCGGTCTATGAACACGCTGACCGCCAAGGCCATCAAAGACATCATTACCATTACCGCAGAAGTGGCCGGTAATGATGAGATCAAAGGCCTGGTCATTTCCTCGGGCAAACCCTCCGGCTTTTGCGCTGGGGCAGACCTCGGTGAGATGGGTGAAAGTGCTGGCGGCGACGCCGGCAAGCCCGCAAGCGAAATGACCGAAGCCGAAATCAAGGAAAAGCAATTCAACCGCGGCTTCATGCTGAACAAGACGCTGCGAGAATTGGAGACGTGCGGCAAGCCAGTCGCGTGCGCCTTGGACGGACTGGCCCTCGGCGGCGGCTTGGAAGTGGCGCTTGCCTGCCACTACCGCGTGGCCGCAAACGATAATCCGCGTATTCAATTCGGCCTTCCGGAAGCCAAGATCGGGCTTTTGCCAGGCGCCGGCGGCACCCAGCGTTTGCCGCGCCTGATCGGCACACAAGAGGCTCTGCCGCTTATCCTGGAGGGCAAGTCCTTCAACGCTGAGAAAGCCCACAATATGGGCGTGGTCCAAGAGTTGGCCCCCGCTGGAGAAACGGCGGCAAAGGCCAAGGCGTGGGTGAAAGCCAATCCCAATGCCAAGGCACCCTGGGACGAGAAGGGCTTCAAAATGCCTGGCGGACAGGTCCACCGGTCGCCCGGTGCGGGCCAAGTCTCCACCATGGCCAATGCCATGCTGATGGCTAAAACCTACGGCAATTATCCCGCGCAGAAGAATATTCTCTCCTGCGTGTATGAAGGCCAGCAAGTGCCGATCGATGCGGCTTTGCGGATTGAGACGCGCTACTTCCTCAACACGCAGCAGCGCCCAGAAGCCAGGGCGATGATCCGCTCCCTGTTCCTTTCAATGCAGGAGCTAAGCAAGGGCGCGAACCGGCCCGAAGGCGTGCCGAAGACCGAGTTTAAGAAGGTTGCCGTCGTTGGCGCCGGCCTTATGGGCGCGGGCATCGCCTATGTTCAAGCCAAAGCCGGCATTCCAACCGTGCTCGTCGATGTGTCGAAGGAAAACGCCGAGAAGGGAAAGGACTATTCCCGGCGATTGGTGGACAAGGACGTATCTCGGGGACGCACCAGCCAAGAGAAAGGCGACGCGCTGCTCGAACTGATCACCACAACCGATAGCTATGACGATGTGGCCGGCGCTGATCTGGTGATCGAAGCCGTCTTCGAGAATGAAGAGCTCAAGGCGAGCATCACAAAAATGGCTGAGGCACAGCTTGAGCCGACCGCCGTTTTTGGCTCCAACACCTCCACGCTCCCGATCACGGGATTGGCCGAGGCCTCCGAACGACCAGAGAATTTCATCGGCATTCACTTCTTCTCCCCCGTGGAGCGGATGGGGCTGGTGGAAATCATCATGGGCGAGAAGACAAGCCAAGAGACCCTGGCAAAGTCGATCGACTATGTTCTCGCCATCCGGAAGACGCCAATCGTCGTAAATGACAGCCGCGGCTTCTACACATCGCGTTGTTTTGGCACCTATACGCGTGAGGGCATGGAGATGCTTGCTGAGGGCATCAAGCCTGCAATCATCGAGAATGTCGGCCGTCAGTGCGGCATGCCGATGGGGCCGCTTGAAGTGTCCGATTCAGTGGGCCTCGACACGGCCCTCAAAGTCACGCGGGCCACGGCCGAAGCCATGGGCCTCGATATCCAGGCCGATGACCGCACGCAGTTTCTCGCCTGGCTGGTTGAGGACAATGGACGGGTCGGGCGAAAGGCCGGCAAGGGCTTCTACGACTACAATGAAAAGGGCAAACCATCGAAGCTCTGGCCTGACCTGAACACGAGGATCGAGGTCACCGTGGACGAGTGCCCACCCGAGATGAAGAAGCACCTCACCAACCGCTTCCTGGTGCGGCAGGCCGTCGAAGTCGCGCGCTGCTTTGATGAAGGCGTGATCACCGATGCCCGAGACGGCGACATCGGCTCGATACTGGCTTGGGGATTCGCGCCGTATACAGGCGGATGCTGTTCCTATGTGGACCTCATTTGGGGCGTCGATAAATTTGTCGAGGAAGCCGACCGGTTGGCTGAAACTTATGGCGAGCGCTTCAAGGTGCCGGATCTGCTCCGGGATATGGCCGCGAAAGGCGAAGGTTTCTACGATCGGTTCCCGCCGGCGGGGGCCAAGCAACCTGTTGCTGCTTAGACAGGACTGAAACCGCTGATCAGGGGCGTCTTCACATGCTCAGACTGTGAAGGCGCCCTTTTTCAATTCGCAGATTTCATCGCGCTTTGCGGATAGTTGAGCGCCAGCCCGATCGTTTTAGCCGCCGCGGAGGACGTCCCAACGCGCCCGGATCCCTCCAGGCGTCGCGTTGTCAGCTTGGTCTGCCTCCTGGGGCGGATCGGGTATCACGTCAGCGTCGAACGGCGCGTCCTCTCTCCCCATCGCCGTACCGATCACTTCAAGCCAGCGCAGGCGCGTCTGATCGGCGCCAGGCCCGGCCGAGCCTTGTGCCGGGGCGGTGGCCTCTCCGCCGATCTGGGCGTCTGGCTCCCCCGTATTCGTCTGAGGGTTTGTCTCCGCCGCCGCCGTTTCTACGGCAGCGGCCGCATCACTGGCCGCTTCTGTCTCGTTTTCCGCGACTTCGGCTGCGCGCTCGCTGGCTCGAGCGGCACTTGCCTGGGACGCTTCGTCTCCGTTCGCGCCATCTGTGGCGGGCGAACCGGCGCCTTGTTGTGGGCTCGAGGCTGCTTCAGCGCTAGCCGGGACTTCAGCTCCAGTCTGGGCCTGGGCATCCGCTTGTGCTTGCGCTTGAGCCTGGGCCTGAGCATCCGCTTGTGCTCGCGCTTGGGCTGCGGCCTGCGCACTGTCGCCGCTCGTCGCAGTTGAAGCCGCCGGCAGTGCGCCATCACCGGCGTTTGGGGCCTGCCCGGCTGCCTCACCGGCGTCACCGGGCGCTTCGCCCTGCGGGCTTGCCCCACCAGAGCCGGCGCGGCCCGACATTTGCCGCAGGATATCGGCAGCCGACTGATTTGCGCCGCCGCCCATTGTGGATTGTCCTTGTCGCGCCGCGCCGCCGGCAGTGGACACTCCAGCCATCCTCACGCCGCGTGCGCTCCCCTGCCCGCTCTCGCCGGCCTCTCCAGATTGGCCGCTCCCAGACCCATCGCCTGCCATACCGCCCGCCTGGGCCGTGTCGCCACTTCCCGATGAAGACCCGCCCAAGACATCACCCATCATTTCTTCCCAGGCTGCCTCTTCGCTACGCTTCAACGCCTGGTCGGATTTTGCCGCCTCGCTTGGCTCATAGGCCACATCTTGGGCACCTAGATTTTCAAGGTCAGCATTAGCAAGGACCTGTGCCATTTGCTGGTTCAAGTGACGCCGGGAGTCCTCAGGAAGCGTATCAAGCTCCCGAGGCTCGGGAAAATTCATGCCCGAGCCTATGGTCGTCGGGTTGCTGAAAGGATCAGTGTCGTCAGTGTCTCCCTTGCGCTGGGAACGGCGCCAGTCTTCTTCCGATTGGTCCGTAGTTCCGGTCTCTGCCGGGGCCGGCGGCGCATCTTGTGCGAACGCTGCCGGCGCAGCGGCCAATACAAACGCGAGACTGATATACCTGATCATTGGGATAAATTACCGCCCGCACAATGACGGGGCCCTGAACAGAAGCGTACTTAGTCGCCAAACTCCCGGACGACGCGGAACCCTGTGAAATCATTGCTGTCCCCGCGGCGCAGCATCAACCGAGACGTATAGCGCAGATCCTTGGGACCGGAGAACCAAGACCCGCCGCGCACAGCACGCTGATTGCACGACCCGCGCAGATCAGCAGATCCATCGGCCGGCGCATCGCGCAGGTTCAGCGTATTACAGTCCAGCGTCCACTCAGCGACGTTGCCAAGCATGTCCTTCAAGCCAAATCCGTTGGCCAGCAGAGAGCCTGCCGGAAGGGTCTGGTCCGGCGCAGGATCAGCGCAGGCCGTGTTTGACCAGGCAAGGCCGCTTTCTTGACCCGCCCCATTCGCGATGGCGCAGACGGCCGCCGCGGTTCCGCCCGGAAAGCGCCGGGTCTCCCCGCCCCGCGCGGCGTATTCCCATTCCGCCTCACTCGGAAGGCGGTAAGAATATCCCGTGGCTGAACTCAGCCAAGCGGCATAACCCGACGCGTCCTGCCAGGTCACATTGATCACTGGCCGCGTCCCGCGCCCCCAGCCATTGTCGGCTGAAATGGCGCGGCAGCCGCCAGCCGAGACACAGGCCTGCCAGTCATTAAAAGTCACCTCTGTTTCCGCAACCGCGAAGATCGTCCCGAACGTGACCGGCCGGCCGGGGCCCTCAGCCGGGCTGGCATCGGGATCGGTTGCCGGTGCGCCAAGTTGCGCTGTCCCCGCCGGAAGCGTGACCATGGTGGGGCAGGCCGAGCAATCTTGAAATGCGCGGCCGGGCGCCGGTCTCAACCGGTCAAGCGCGGCGATCGCATCCATGCGGAATGCGCCGGAAGGGAAATCTGCCAAATAGGCTGCATAGCTGCGCGCTGTTCCCACAGCCTCGGCTTGGGCGAATGCGGACGCGTCGGCGGCCTGGGCCACGAGGCGGTCTCGGCGCGCGCGGGCTTCAGCGGCGTTCGGCCCGGTGGGATGCTTCCGAAGATAGCCAGTGTAGCTTTCCGCAGTGTCAGCAGCGGCCGCCTGCGCCCAATCGTTTGCTTCCTCGGCCGCACGTTCGGCGGCATCGGCGGCGGCGGCGGCCTGGGCACTTCGAATGGCGTCGGCTTTCTCGCGCGCTTGGCTCGCATATCGGCCATCTGGCCAATCTTCCAGGTATTGATCATAAGCCGCTAGGGTGGCGCGCGACTCAGCCTGGGCCCAGGCCTCGTCATCATAGCGATCGATCTCGGCCTGGGCCTCGGCGGCAAAACGGCCGTCGGGAAACGCCTCAAGATACGCGCGGTAGCCCTCAAGCGTGTCCTGCTCCAAGGCGCGCACCCAGGCGGCGTTATCGTCAGACGCGCGAGGCGGCCCAGCTTCAGGCGCCTCGGTTTCAGCTTCGACGACTTGTTCGCCCTCGTCTCCCGCCCGCGGCGCAGAAGTCGTTAGGATCAGCCAGATCCCAGCGCCCAGGATCGTCGTCAAAAGCATGCCCGCGGCCGCCCACCGGCCCCAAGGCCGGCGCTCTGGTTCGAGACCGTAGTCCGCGCGCGCCTGTGGTGCAGATGGAGGCGCCCCTGAACGCTGCGGCGGGGCGCTCGCGGGCGGCGGGGCACGGCCTGGGCTCGGAGCCGCCTCAAGGGGCGGCGCCCCAATTCGCGGCGTGTCCGAAGCCTTTGGCCAACCAAAATCGCCAGACCAAGCCTGGGCAGATGCCGGGCGCTCGTTTGCATCGAGTTCCAGGCCCGCCATGAGCGCATCGAGAAAGTCGAGGCCGAAGCTCGCCTGGAGCACGCGCTCTGCAGAGATGTCAAACAATGGATCGCGCGCGCCGCGGTCTCTCGCAGCCAGGCGGTCCGCCGCGCTTGCAGGCGGGCGGCCCGAGACGAGATGGTAGGCTGTCGCGGCCAGGCTGTAGAGATCGCCGGCCGGGGTCGCCGGCGCGCCGATCACAGCTTCAGGGCTGACATAAGCAGCAGACTGAGCGTCTGTCGGTGCTGGGCGCAATGCAGCGTGCAGAGCCCCGCGAGATACGTCGATGGCGGCGGGGCCCAGCCCGCCATGGGCTCCAGATCGGGCGTGCAAAACTGTGAGCTGTTCCAGCACCGAGCGGAGCACCTGGCTGATCGCCGGCGCGTCACCGCGCAGCCCGGCGAGTTCAGGCCCTAGCGCTGCGTCATCGGCCCCGTCTGTCATCGGACTCGACTGTCGCCAAGCTGAAGGATGAGATTATCCAAGCAATACTGGCCAGCCTCGTTAAGCGCCCGCTCCTCCTTCGCCTGGACCACAGATTGCAGCAGAACGAGCACGGCTGACATCACTAGAGCAAGGAGTGTCGTGGTGAAGGCAACGCCGAGCCGAGAGGTCACCTGGAACAGAAAGTCATCGCTTTCCGCGTTTGCGGGCACGCCGGCATATTGCAAGGCAAACATGATCCCCATCACAGTTCCGATGAACCCAAGCGATGGGATGAGCCACGCAATGTAGCGGAGCATGGAGTATCTCAGATCAATTTCGTGCATGTAGAGGTCGAGAGACGCCGTCAGCACCGATGAGGCCTGGTCCTCTTTGCGATTGAGCTGGTACTGATCAATCGTGCGAATAATCATGCGCGGGAGAAAACAGTCGCGGCCAAAACGCCGGCGCGCAACCCCTTCGCGCACACGCACCAGGCCGTCAGAGGTCAACAGGGCGCCGTCATCGGGCAGATAGCCCCGGCGCAACTGGCCCTCTTCCTCAGACGCCGCATTCCAACGCAGCGCAAGCTCGCCAAAGCCTACAAACAGCGCGATCCACATCACATTCTGGATTGTGAACGGCCAGAAGCTGGCATCCCGATCAAGGAGAATTTCCTGAACGGCCGGCGAGGCGGCCACCGATAGGATACCGATCAAAATGACGGCAGCCACCAGCGCAACCAGGAGCACGAAGGCGCGCTTAAACAGATTGATGCTATTGCCCATTCCAGCGCCTCATTCGGGCTTTGAACCACGCAGTCACGGCGCACCTTCCTCGATTTTCCCGGTGATCGGGTTACGCCTGGGCTTTTGAAACCTTTGCAGGGTCGGGCCCTCTCCTTCGCTGGGCGCTGCTTCGCTCAAAACGATCTCTAACGCATCGAACAGGGCCTTCACCGTGACTTCACTCTGGCCAAACCTCAAACGATCCCCCCTTGTGACCGGCGCTTCATCAATCCGTTGCCACTGTTCATCTTTGAAGATGAACGTACCATTGGCGGATCCTTCATCGCTGATCCAGGCACGCGGCCCATCCTGGTGCAAGACAGCGTGGACGCGCGACACACTCGGGTCCGTCAGCACATAATCACAGCTCCACTTCCGCCCGATGGATTTGCGCACCTTCAGAAAGGCCACCGGCTCGGGCGCAGCGGCCTCGGGCGGCGCCGCAGTTTCTTGCGCAGCGGACGCAATGGGCCGCGCCGCGGGTTTGGACAAGCGGCGCACGCCCAATAAGACGAGCCCGGCGAACGCCAGATTGGAGATCAAGCCAAGCCAAGCGAATGTGAACCTTCCCGGTTCGCCAAACCAGCGCACCCAATGGGTGGGGTTGATCAGCCGGGCGGCGGCGCCAGCCCATCCAAGTTGCGGAGTGACGCGGGCCAAAGGAAAGAGCGAGGTCTCCCCCGGCGCTGAGACCGTCAGCGCGACCTCGCGTTCAGCCTCTCCAGGTAGCCGGTAGCGCCACGTTGGCGGCAAGTCGAATACCAACTCGCCGCCGCCTAGAAAATCTGCAAACGTCTGAGGCGCTGGCCGCCCCTCCGATGGCAGTACCACCTGCCCGCCAGTCAGCGACGCGAGGGCCCGAAGCGCGGTGTCGCTGGGTTCAGGTGCGATGGGAAACAGATAGACCTCCCGGGCGACCGAAGCCTCGGCCAGCGAGATCAGCACGTCTTCATCGGCCGGAAACGCATCAGCGGGCGCCAAGAAGGCCGTGCGCCCGGGATTGGACGCGGCGAAGGCAAACGCATCGGGAAGGGTGCGAGCGGTATCAGCGCTCGGCGCCAGCTGCGGCGCCAGCGTGTCCAAAGCGGCGGCCAACGTTTCGGCGGTATCGACCTGAGCGAGGACCTCGACGCTTGGAGAGAGGCGAACAAGGATGATCTCGGTCTGCCGCTCGACCGCGAAGGCGCCCAAGGATCTTGCAAGCTCAAGCTGGGCGTTCAGGGCCGCATCAGTGCCGCCAAACGCGAACACTGCCGACTTGAGCCCGGCATAGGGAACCTCCTTGCCAGGACCCACATTTTCAACGCGAAACACATCTGCGCCAACGCCCGGTTCAGTGCCCAACGGGCGCCATTGCACGTTCACATGGCCGGCGTCGGCC
>JBCDJY010000015.1:0-58499 GCA_038747245.1 Pseudomonadota bacterium
GGCGGCCCTGGCGGCGGAGGCGGCGGCGGCGGCGGTGATGGCGGCGGCGGCGGTGGGGGAGGCGGCGGCGACACAATCGTCACTGAGCCATATTCAGCAGCCGTGAGGCCCGCAGGCCAACGCATCGGCGACGGGGGGGCATCGGTGAGACGGTCGGCGGTGGGCACGGCCCCGGGGGCAACGGTGCGCCGCTCGCCAGGCGCCGACCAGATGCATCCGCGCCAATCGGTTGGCGCAAAGAGGTTGAGAAGGTCAGAATTGGTGACCGAGGCCAGAGGGTTTGTATAAGGGTCGCCGACATAGGTGTTGCGATTGGCCATCGGCGCAGCCGGAAGCGACTGGGTGCCCGACGCGCTGGGATCGGGCGTAATCGTGACGGTATCGGAGACGCCCGAGACCCAGGTGCCGGGCACTTCGGACTTGATGTTCAGGGTGCCGGCGAACGGGACGACTGCAATGCGCACATCCTCAGGCGCCTTGGCCACGGAATACACATCCTCCACAAAGCCTTTCGCCGCCGCCCGCACGTCTTCCATTCGCGTGCCATTGAACATCGAGCTGGAATTATCGAGCACGAGGGCGATCTCTAGGCCGCGGGCGCTGCCGACGGTCGAGGCTGCCTCGACATTGGCAACTAGGAAATCACGTCCAAATAACCCACCAAAAATCAGGTCGGTATCGACCCTATAGGTGCCGACAAATTCGTCGCTGGCATTCTTGAAGAAGTTTGGATCAATGGCCGGATTGTAGACGCCAAACTTCCGCATATCGGCATCGAACAAGATCTGCGCGGCGGCTTTGGCGGCGTTGAGCTTATCGGTTTCCGTTGGGCCAGGATGGGAGGCGTAGACGCGGCCACCGGCGAGCACCGCCGCATCAATCGCGTCCTGCGATGCGAGCTTGTTGTAGGCTGACCGGCGATAATCCACCGCCATGCCGATGATCAGAACCAGCGGTACAATCGCCAGGGCCGTCAGCATTGCGATATTGCCCGCCGCATCTCGCCGCCACAGGGGCCGGCGGGAGAGGATGGTCGAAGACAAAAGTGACATGGAGCACGCCCTGAGGTCAGAACCGGTGGGCTGTTGCATCTCAAAAAGAGGTGGACGTACGGTTTACAGGCCGCGGCAACATTTGCAGAAATTCCACTTAATGAAGCGAGTGACTGACCGTCGATACGGCGAGCTGGGGCCGCTAAATGCGCGATAGGCGCCTCGGCCGAGGAAGGATACGCAATGGCATACGAATTCATTAGGGCAGAGCGCGAAGAGGGGGCGATCGCGGTCGTTCAGCTCTACCGCGAGGCCGCCTATAACGCCTTCAATCAGCAATTAATGGATGAGCTGACCGACGCGATGGATGGCCTCGATGGCGATCCCGAAGTGCGCTGCATCGTATTGACCGGCGTCGGCCGGGCGTTCGCCGCGGGCGCCGACATCAAGGAGATGCAAAACAAATCCTTCCCGGGCACATATGCGGAGGACTTTATCACGGCCAATTGGGAGCGAACCGCGCGCATGCGCACCCCGGTGATTGCGGCCGTAAACGGCCTGGCCCTCGGCGGGGGATGTGAGCTTGCCATGATGTGTGATTTCATCCTGGCCAGTGACCGGGCTGAATTCGGCCAACCAGAGATCAATCTTGGCGTTTCGCCTGGCGCCGGCGGCACCCAGCGCCTGGCGCGCTTTATCGGCAAATCGAAAACGATGGAGATGTGCCTCACCGGACGCAATATGAAAGCCGATGAGGCAGAGCGCTGCGGGCTTGTCGCACGGGTGGTGCCCCATGATGAGCTGATGGACGATGCGCGGGAAGTGGCGCGCAAGATCGCCGAGAAATCGGCGGTCACGGCGCGCATGACCAAGGAAATGGTCAACGCGGCTTATGAGACGACCCTCAGCCAAGGCATCCTGTTTGAACGGAGGCTTTTCCATGCGCTCTTCGCCACCGAAGACCAGAAAGAAGGCATGGAGGCGTATGTAGAAAAGCGCCTCCCGCATTTCCTGCATAAGTAGCCGACTGCCGGGTTGACGCTCACCGCCCGCTTGTTTAGTCACCGCGCTGGTGCCCGACAGGGCTACAGGAGGCCTTCATGGCAAATACGAGATCTGCCAAGAAAATGGTGCGCAAGATTGCCAAGCGCACCGAGGTCAACACAGCGCGCCGCTCGCGGGTGCGCACCTTCGTTCGCCGGGTTGAAGAAGCCATTGCAGCCGGCGATAAAACCGGGGCGGAAACGGCCTTGAAGGCGGCCCAGCCTGAGCTGATGCGCGCCGTCACAAAAGGTGTCATGCACCGCAATACGTCAGCGCGCAAAATTTCTAGGCTGTCCGCGCGCATAAAAGCCCTCGCCTAAACTCACTACCGCACTACATCGCAATCACAAGATGCCTCGTGGCCGTATCGTCACACGTCTTGCGCGTATATTCTGTGGTTTCGCTGGATCCTTCCCGGGGTGTGGCGTTCTTTTATATATTAGATGTTCTAATATGATGTGCCGGCGGATTTGCTCCGCCCTAGCATCGCGCCAACCCTCGGACAATGTTCCGAGCCGAGGCATTTTATACTCCGTGTACAGAGTGTTTTCGCTCACCCTTTTAGATTTCAGACTTGTGCCGCATCGCCCCGGCGACAGCGTTGAAACGGTCCGCATGACCGATTGCACCCCCATGTGTGGTGTGGCGGCAACAGTTGTATTCATTGAAGATTTTCACAAGCTTTCCACATCAAAAAAAAGCGCTCGAATTTCAAAGCCTGACATGGTGTCAAGCATGCGAATCAGGTGAAACTTGAAAAGAGAAGCTTGCTGGTTTCGCAGGGCTACAATAGCTTGCGGCTCATCAACTTGATCCTGATACAAACGATTGTTTGTGTGTCCCAGGGGGGCGTTCTGGATCTTCTTTGTACAGTAGGGCGTTAGAAAAACTTACATAAACTCCAAGCAAGGGGGCTCTCAAGTGATGGGCAGAAAAGACACAAGCGACACCTCCAATGGCGATGGTCCGAAACGGGACCCAGGTGCCCATGCAATCTGGCAAGCGACGCTTGCTGACCTGAAGCGCCGGCTCTCGCCTGCAGATTTTGACCGGTACATCAGCGGCCTGAAGTGCATTTTGGAAATGGATGGTGAGATGATCCTCGCGGCGGCATCCAGCCACGCGGCGGATCGGATCAATGCCCAGCACAAGAGAATGATCACGCGGCGCTGGAAAGTATACGATCCCCGCGGGCGGGGCTTGCGCATCATCGCATGGGATAAGGATGCGCGCCTATTCGATGACATGGTCACCGTCGATCCGTTTGCAGGCGACGCCGACAGCGACGCGCCGGGCGCCGATGTCCAGGCGCCATCCTCATCGGTCACCGGTGCCCGGGAGGGCTTTACCTTCGACACGCTGGTCGTGGGCGCGTTCAATGAGAAGGTTCATGACCTGATGCGCCACATCGCCGATGACGGCGACATGCTTGAGCGCATCGTCGTGATATCCGGCCTGCAAGGCGTGGGCAAAACCCACCTGATCACCGCGCTCCAGCAAGATATCGAGCGCCGCGCCGACGGCCGGTCGGTGGTCTACATCACCGCTGAGGACTTCCAGAATGATTATGTGTCCGGCGCCATCTCCCGGGACACGCGCGCCCTGAAGGCCAAGCTGCTTGCCGGCGACCTTGTTCTCATCGAGGACCTCCAAAACATCGCCAATGCGGCTGGCACCGATAGCGAATTTGCGCGCAACCTGCGCTCGATCACAGAGGCGGGCGGCCTGGTCATCCTCACGGCAGACACGGCGCCGGGCGAAATGGAGGGCTTCTCCTCGCGCGTGATGAGCCAATTGCGCGGCGCGATCTCCCTGGAGGTTGGCGCCCCGGACAAGAACATGCGCCTGGCAATCGTGCGCCGCCGGGCCGAGACCCTCCAGGGCCTCGCGCCGGCGTTTCAGGTCAGCGACGCCATGGTGGAGATGATCTGCGCGCGGGTCCGCGGACAGGGCCGCGAGCTCTGCGGCGCCCTGGTCAGCTTGTATACGGAAGCCAGCATGGGGCGCCTGGCCCCGACCATGGACATGCTCGAGCGTGTGCTCGATCGCCAGGCCGGCGTCAAAACAGCGCCGAGCATCGACCTGATCAAACGCGCCACTGCCTCCCTTTTCGACGTCACCAAGGCGGAATTGGAGGGGCCGAGAAAGCTCCAGCGCGTCGTGTATGCCCGCCATTTGGCCATGTTTCTGTGCCGCGAGATGACCGATAAGTCCTACCCGACCATTGCGCGTTCATTCGGCAAACGCGACCATACGTCGATCATGTATGCCGTTGAACGCGTTGGGTTTTATCTGTCGACCCGGCCCGAGGCCGCCCAGCATCTGGAGCGCTTGCGCGAGCTCATCTACGATATGCAAGCCTAGAACGCGCCCCCCGGGGTCCCGGCTTTTCAGCGCTGCCGGGGCTTGTATTTCCTCCAGAGTCACGAGACTTAAGAGAGCGTTAACGAGGCCTGCCCGGCGACCTGCCGGGGGGCGCCTTGCTCGCAAAGGCAAACGATAGAGAACGCCCAGAATAAAGGCGCCCGGAACCCATGAAACTCACCATAGAACGCGGCGACCTCCTGAATGCCCTGTCCCATGTCCAGAACGTCGTCGAGCGCCGAAACACGATCCCGATCCTGTCGAACGTTCTTATGTCTGCGAAGGACGGCGCGCTCACCCTGACGGCCACTGACCTCGACATTGAAGCGGTCGACAGCGCTCCGGCGCACATCGAAAGCGATGGCGCGATCACCGCGCCGGCCGGCACCTTGTTTGATGTGGTTCGCAAACTGCCCTCGGGCGCGGATGTGGGCTTGTCGCTCGATCCAGAAAATGGCCGCCTCATGCTCCAGGCCGGTCGCAGCCAGTTTGCCCTGCCCACCCTGCCCGCATCGGACTTCCAGACCATGGGCGCTGACCCTGGCGCCACCAAGTTCGAAGTCGATGCAGGAGACCTGCGCCGCCTCATCGACAAGACCCGTTTCGCAATTTCCACCGAAGAGACGCGGTATTATCTCAACGGCGTGTATCTCCACGCGGCCGAGACCAAGGACGGCGTCAAGGTCCTGCGCTGCGTGGCGACCGACGGACACCGCCTCGCCCTGGCCGAAACCCCCGCGCCAGCGGGCGCCGATGCCCTGACCGGTGTGATCGTCCCGCGCAAAGCGGTCACCGAGGCCCGCCGCCTCATCGACACCGCTTCAGACCCGGTCGAGCTGGAAATTTCGGAAAACAAGATCGTCGTGCGCGCCGGCGCCGCAGTGCTCACCGCCAAGCTCATCGACGGCTCGTTCCCTGACTATGCCCGGGTGATCCCCCAGGACAATCAGAAGAAGCTCACCATAGACAATAAGGCCTTCGAAGCGGCGGTGGACCGGGTGGCCACGGTTTCGGCCGAGCGCTCGCGCTCTGTGAAAATGTCCATGGAAGACGGGCGGCTCACCCTCGCTGTGAACCATGCCGAGACCGGCCAGGGCCATGAGGAAATCGAGGCGGATTACGGCTTCGATCCCATGGAAATAGGCTTCAACGCCAAGTATTTGCTGGACATTTGCGGCCAGATCGAAGCCGGCGATGCCCATTTCATGCTCCAGGACCCGGCCAGCCCCGCCCTCGTGCTGGACCCGGAAGACGCCCACGCACAATACGTGTTGATGCCCCTGCGCGTCTGATCAGCGCCGCTGCTCACCATAGGCCGTAAACGGGTGTTGCGAGACCCCAAGAGCGTCCCAAATCTGGGACACCAGCTCATGGGTGCGCGTCATGATATGCTGGGGCGTCCAATCCTTGCGCGCGCGCACCCAATCGACCAGGTGAAGCCCTTCAAGCTCGGCAGCGCGCCGATTGAGCCGCGCGCGTTTCTCCTCAAAGGACGTGTCGCCCAGGGCGCGGTTGATCTCATTCGGCACGAGGACGAGGTTGCCGGCCAGGTGCATGAGCTGGTCGCGTTGGTCGAGGTTTGGGAAGGCCTCTAGCCAGGCGGCCGCCGGCACCGTGGATTGTGGCAGGATATGCTCGACCGACACCTGGCCGAGCATTCGGTAATCGGGCGCGGCGTGGATATACTCTGCCCATAGGATCAGCGACCGGCGCAGGTGATAATTGGTCAGCGGCGCTGAGAGCGCGCGGTAAATACGCACCACATCCTCATCGCGCATCTCCAGGGCTGCCAGCCGCGCCGGCCGGGCATCGCTGGATAGCTCGCCAATTGCCTTTGCGAAAACAAGGTGGCGCTTTTGCGGGCTGAACCCGGCCAGGTCCATGGCCATGGCGGCGCGGTGCATCTGGTCGAAAAGGCCCCGGCGCCAAGCCGCGCCCCCCGCCTGGTCCTGGAAAGACAGCCCCATGATCCGCAGGGCAAGCGGCTTCCATTCCGTCCACCAAATCGAGCGGATCGGCAACAGCGGCCGAAATGGGCTCGACGCCCCGCCCATGGCCGGTTGGTTCATCAAATTCCAGTTTTCCGCGCAGCGTTCGACAAAACCGAGATACCGCATCAGGCCGTTGGCGCTGCCATGGCGCGCCTTCATCCAATCGACGAAGCCTTCGATCCGGTCGACAGGTTCAAGGCGCGCCTCGCGCCGGTCGGCAATGCCCCGTTCCATCATTTCAAGGGCCAGCACAAACCCCTGAAAGCCGCTATAGCGGTCGTATTTATGGCTCTCTTCGGCTTGCTCGACCCGGGCTTGGCTGCGGCTTGTGAGCGTTTGGCGAATGGTCCGCCACTGGGTCAGCAGCGCTTCGATTTCGGCCTCGGTGCCGGGAAATTCGGCCAGGCGCGACTTGATGAGATCGGCGTCTTCCAGGGTCAGCCCGCGCATGTTCATGGCTTGGAACACACGATTGGCGAGCTTGGGCGAGTCGACCATAAGACGGGCCATGATCACTTGCTCCAGCAGCACCCGGGAAAGGCGCTCGCGGGCGGATTCATCAAGGGCGCGCACCTCGTCGCGCAGTACGCTTTGGGCCCGGCGCAGCGCTTCGGCCTGGCCCGCCAGGCGCCCGCCTTGAAGCCGGGTCGACTGCCCAGGCGGCTGGATATGTGTGGCCAGATACTGTTGCCCGAGCAGCGTCAGGCGCGGCGCCCCGCGCAGGTCGCACACACATGCGGCCAACCGCTCGCGCAGCGGCCCCGGCGCCACCACATCGCGCAGGAGGCAAATCAAAATGGTCAGCGTCGTGATGCGCTGTAGACCATCAAAGATCGCGTAGCGTGCATCGCCGCCATGGACGATGATCATGCCGAGAAAATAGACCTCGCCGGCGGCTGCATCGCCGCCCCGGGCGAAGCTGCTGATATCGTCCCAAAGGGCGAGCACTTCGCCCTCCCCCCACTGATAGTCGCGTTGAACGTCTGCTGGCGCGATCCAACTGTTGCTTAGGACAAACTCCACCGGGTCGGTGGTGGTCCTCAGGCCATAGGATTTCATCTACTCTCCCCACTCTGGCCGGACCACAGCAAAGACACCGAGCTTTGTCGAGGAGCATGGACGAGTTGCAATGAACGCCCTAACGCGCCTGCGCCTGTCGGAGTTCCGAAACTACCGCCAGCTCGACCTTGCGCTCGATGGGCGCCATGTTTGTTTGTTCGGGCCCAATGGCGCCGGCAAGACCAATTTGATCGAAGCGGTGAGCCAGCTCGGCCCCGGCCGCGGCCTGAGATCAGCCAGCCTGGAGGCCCTGACCCGCAAGGGCGCAGAGGCCGGCTGGGCGGTCAGCGCGGTGCTCGACGGGCGGCGCATCGGCGTTGGCCTGGAGCGGGCCGGCGCGGGGCATCGGCGCGCCGTCAGGATCGATGGCGAAAACGCCAGCTCCGGCGATGTGTCGGACCTTATGCGCGTCGTTTGGCTGACGCCGGCAATGGACTCCGTCTTTCGCGGCTCGGCCAGCGACCGCCGCCGTTTCTTCGACCGACAGGTCATGGCCCACCGCCCCGGCCACGGCCAAGCAGCGGCCCGCTATGAAAAAGCCATGCGCGAGCGTAACGCCTTGCTCGAGCGGCCCCATGTCGACCGCGGGTGGGCCGACGCCATCGAGGCGCGGATGGCAGAGGCAGGCGCGGAAATGGCGCTGGCGCGGGCCGCAATCCTGATCGACCTGCAAGCGGCTGTCGACGCCCGGCCCGAGGGCGCCTTCCCCAAGGCCGATTTGACCTTGGAGGGCGAGGCCGAAGCCCTGGCCCTGGACGGGGCCGAGCCCGACGCAATCGCTGCCCATCTTGCCGAGCTCTACGCCACTATGCGCGGCGCCGACCAGCGCGCTGGGCGCACCCTCAAAGGCCCCCACCGCAGCGACCTTGGCGTGGTGCACCGCCCCACGGCCATGCCGGCCAAGGACGCCTCCACCGGCCAGCAAAAGGCCTTGCTCATCGGCCTGATCCTGGCGTCTGCGGGCGCCCTGGCGCGCCGCGCCGATGGGCCGGCGCCCTTCCTTCTGCTCGACGAGGCCGCCGCCCATCTGGACACCGACCGGCGCGCAGCGCTCTACGATGAAATCTGCGCCCTGCCCGGCCAAGCCTGGCTGACGGGCACCGAAGCCTCCCTGTTTGAAGCGTTCGCAGGCCGCGCCCAACGCGTGGAGGTGACAGGCGGCGTGGCCACCCCTGTATCCTAATCGAGGATTTTGGCATCTCGCTGGGCAGTCTGTCTGATGCGCACCTCCAAGGCGCCGCAGCGCTGAGGCACGCCCCCTACCTCACGCCTTGTAGCCGACCCAGCCGCGCCAGGTGAACGCGGAGTAGAACAGCGTGACATCCCGCAGGCCCGCACCGCGTAGGATTTGCGCATCGGTCTCTGGGTCGAGCACATCGATCCGCTCGGCCAGGGCCTGGCGCCCAATCTCAGCCGTCTCGGGCGCGATGCCCGAGGCGATGGCAAACTCGCGGTGGCGCGCAAGCCATTGGCCACGGGGGGCCGGCGCCTGGGGGAAGCTCGCATGGGCGGCAACAAACGGCGCCCCAGGCCTCAGGCGGCGAACAATGTCAGCCACTGTTTCCCGGCGCGGCTCGGCCTTCAGAAAGTGCAGCGTCAGCAGGCTGGTGGCGCCATCATAGGGCCCGGCGGGCGCGGTATCGGCGTAGCCGTGGTGGAAGGCGACCCGGCCGGAAAAGGGGGTGAGCCGCTTGCGCGCTTCTTCCAGCATCGCGGCGGCTGGCTCCACGCCGGTAAAGCTCCAGCCGGGATTTTCCACGGCAAACGCCTCAAGCTCCAGCCCGCCCCCGGCCCCGTGGACCATAATGTGGCCATCGCTGGGCGCGGCCTCGCGGATCAACACCCCGGCCATGCGCTGGACGGCGCGAAATCCCGGCATGAAGCGCGCCGGGCCTTCGGCGTAGCCGGCGGCGTGGTCTGGGTCCTCAAACAGCTCACTGAAGGGTTTCAGGGGCTCGGTCATGGCGGTTGGCTCCCATCCTGCACGTTTGGATGTGGGGCGTTGCTTGGAGTTTTCACCGCGAAAGTGGCCAGGCGCGGCAAGGCCCTGGAAGCGGAATTGACTGCAGCGCGGCGCTAGCGTGTGTTGCGCGGGCCGCGGCGAAACGGAGAGCGGACCACATAGGCCCGCTCCCGGTTTTCAATCTCGCTGGCCGCCTCTGCTTCCAAGATCACATCATCGCTGTCCAGCGTGCCCTCGACGCCGGGCACGGTCATTTGGCCATTAGGCAACATGGACGGCGCAAACAGACCGCCGAACTCGGCGCCGCCCGCCCCGCCTGCATCGCCCTGGCGTTCGATGCCGGGAATGGCCGGGATCTTGATATCCTCCGGCGGGATAATCTCGAAGCCGAGCCAATTGAGCAGCGCGAGATAGCCCACTCCGGTCATCACCGCGGTGGAGATCACCCGGGCGAGGAACTTCATGATCACGCCCGAAAACAGCACTGCAACGCCGGTGCCCGCTGCGCCGCCGATCAGGCCCGCGCCGCCGGCGACCGAGGCCAAGTCAAAAAGCTCGTTGAACCATTCCATGCAACATCTCCCGGGGTTTCGGCTTCGCCAGGACCATAACCGATCGCCGTCCGGCGATGCCAGGCAGGGGCTGCAAAAGGGGCTGTGTCAGCCGCCAGACCTGCGCGCCAACGCATCGGCGCGCTCCAGGTAAGGCATAACGGGCTCCAGCGCGTAGCCGTCCATTTCCTCAATCATCTGGCGCAGCCAATGGCCATGGCCGGCGCCATAGACCACAACCACCCGGTCGCCCGGCTCCGTGACCTGGGTGAGCTTGTTCATGATCTTGGCATTGCGCAGGAACCAATAGGCGGCGAGCTCCGCCCCCGGCTGGCGCTCGCCTTCGCCGAGGGTCAGCACGTTCCAGTAGAAATCATCGGTAAAATCAGGGCCATTTGTGCGCATGAGCAGGGCCGGCACGGTCTCCACGTCCTGGGCCGCTTCAAACGCCTGGGTGTAAGCCGTCCAATCGGATGCCGATTGCAGCTCCCCGGTGCGGCCGGTTTCCTCGGCGAAGGCGGACAGCACATCGTAGGGAAAATAGCTCGGCTCATCGCCGGCCGATTGCTCATCAATGGCGTAGACGCGGTCGATCCCCGCCGCCGCTGCCAACCGATATCCGATCTGGACGCGCTCATCGGCGGCGCTGGCCAGCATCTCGGCGTCAAAGTCAGGCCAAACCGGGTCGTCATAGGGCGGTTCAGCGACGCGCTCCACGGCCACCACGGCCGGGTTGAATGACAACAGTGTTTCCGACAGTGCGGCCAACTCGCCTTGCCGCGCGGGGCTAAGCACGGACGCGGCCTGGATATTGTTGAGATCCTGACCGGGATTGCCGAAATGATAGGTGCCGATCACCATGATCCGCACCGAATCGGCGTCGGCGGCGGGCGCCTCCTCCTCGCCAACAGCGGCGCACGCGCCCATGAGACCAAGCGAGAGAAAAATCACTGAAAGACGCATGCCAAGCTCCACGGCTAGGCCCCGACCTCACACCGGCTGCGCCAACAAATCCGCTTTTGCCGCTGCGTTCAATGGAAAACCCGATGGCCGCCCCTGGCCACGCAGCACGGTTTCAAACCGAGCCTCAGCGATTTCCAGCACAGCGCGCGCGGCCTAAATGTAGGTGATGACCAGTCCACCCCATTCGCCAGCACGGCCTGCCGGCGCCCTGGCCGCTCTGGCCTTCCTTCTAAATGCGGCGGCGTGTGAAACCGCGCCTCCAGCAGATGCGGCGCCGCAGGTCGCTGCAGACCGCTATTTCGATGCGGACACGGCCTATTTCCGCCGGGACTTCGCCTCGGGCAGCGTTGCAAGCGCCTTGTCCCAGATCGTCGCCAATCGGCCCGGCGCCGCCGCGGCCCTCGAAGCCGCGCTGGCCATGGAAAACGATGAGGCCCTCACCGCGCGCCTCGGCCCGCTCGTCGTGCGCGAGCATATTGTCGATTACGACTATGGGGCGGCGGCGTTGGCGGCCGACCGGCTTGGTCTAACGGCGGCCCTTAATCCGGTGCAGCGGGCCTATGGGGCTTTCCCTGCCCCGCGCGCCGAAGCCGACACGAATGTGATTGAGGTGCCTTACTCGGACGGCAAGATCCCAGCCCGCATCAACGGCGTTGACGTTACGGTGGTCTTTGACACGGGCGCGCCGAACATCGGCCTGCAAACCGAATTGGTCGAGCGCCTGGGGCTCACCGTGGACCGGTCCGTCTCGCGCACGTCCCGCGTGCCGGCCTATGGGCTGGAGTTTCCCGTTTATGCCGCCTTGATCGATGAGTTTCAGATCGGCGGGCTCACCATCTTCAACGCGCCGGCCAATTTCGGTGATGTGCCCGAGGACCAGCGCGCGGCCGCCGAGGCCCTGCGCGAGGCCACAGGCGGCGCCGAGGTGATCACTGGACTGGACGCCATCCGCCCCTTCGTCGACGTGATCGCCTTCGATTGGGACGCCGGCGTCATCCGCATCACCGTTGAGGCCGGGGGCCCGCCGCCGCCAACCAATTACATTCTCAATCCAGGTCGCGCGCCGGTCTTCAAGATCACCGCAGGCGCGCGCACCACCAACCTGTCGTTCGACTCCGGCGCCTATGGCCACCTGCTTGGCCCGGAAACGCTTGATGCCGCGCCACGGTTTGGCCGCCGTCTCTATGACCGGGGCGATTTCCAGTTCACAGAAGCGCTGATCGGCCTGACCATAGAGGGCGCTGGGCCAATCGCGCTGTGGGCGTCGGGCCGGCGCTTTGCCGAAGACCCCAATTTGGGCGTCTCGGGCGTGCTCGGCGTGCTCAATGACGGCGTTCTGACCCTGGATTTACGCAGCCGGCACCTGTCCATTGCCGGTTATGATCCGGCAGAGGCGACATACGCGTTCGCACCTATCGAAGAAGAGATCGACGAAGACGTGCTGGCCTTTACGAGGCCTGCCCAGTGATCCCGCGCCGGTCTCAGGCAACCTCGCGCCGTCGCCAAATGGGGAAGGGATCGGGCAGCTCCATGCCCTCGAAATAGGCGCCTTCGGGCAGCAAGGCGGCGTCGAGTTGGGCTTCCAAAGCGGGCCAATCGATGCCCGCGCCGATGAAGACAAGCTCCTGACGGCGGTCGCCCCAGGGCGCTTGCCAATGGCGGCTGAGATAGGCCTTCAGGTCTGGCGCATCCGGCCAGCGGCTTTCCGGGACTGAGGCCCACCAGGTGCCCATGGGGGCAAGGCTGGAAAGGCTTCCCGCCAGGGCATATTCGATCAGCCATTCGGGCCGCGTGGCCACCCAGAGATGACCCTTGGCGCGGATCACATTGGCCAAGGGGCGCTCCAGCAGGTCGTGGATGGCTTGGGGGTAGAACGGGCGACGCGCCCGGTAGACATGGGACGCGACGCCGTATTCCTCGGTTTCTGGCGTATGGTCTGCAAAGCCATAGAGCTCTTTCGCCCACATCGGGTGGGTTTCGGCTTTCTCAAAGTCGAACAAGCCGGTGTCGAAGATCTTGCTCGGCGGCACGTCGCTATAATTGGCTTCAACGATCTCGGCGTCGGCGTTCAAACTGCGTATGATCTGCCGCGCTGTGCGGACCTGTTCCGGCGCTGCGTCGCCCACCTTGTTCAACACAACCACGTCGGCAAATTCGATCTGGTCTGTTAGCAAGTGGACCAAAGTGCGAGCATCATCTTCGCCAAGCGCTTCGCCGCGGTCGCGCAGGAAATCCTCGCTGGAATAGTCGCGCAGGAGGTTCACCGCGTCGACCACGGTGACCATCGTGTCGATCGTGGCGACGTCAGACAGGCTGCGCCCAGATGCGTCGCGGAAATCGAAGGTGGCCGCCACGGGGAGTGGCTCGGAAATCCCCGTCGATTCGATGAGCAGATAGTCGAACCGGCCTTCCTCGGCGAGCCGGCGCACCTCAGCGAGCAAATCATCGCGCAACGTGCAGCAAATGCACCCGTTGGACATCTCCACCAAGGTCTCATCGGTCCGGCTCAGCTCGGCGCCGGAGCGGACCAGGTCGGCGTCGATGTTCACCTCTGACATGTCGTTGACGATGACCGCAACGCGGCGCCCGTGGCGGCTGTTCAAGACCCGGTTTAGCAGGGTCGTCTTGCCGGCCCCGAGGAAGCCCGAAAGCACCGTCACGGGCAATCGCCTGATTGGCTTTGCATCGCGAATGCCCATGGCGGCGCCTCCAGAAAAGGTTAACGCGGCCAGACTTACGCCCATCCTGACGAAATGCAACATTATAACATTTTGCCACTCATTCGCAGTCTCATCGGGCGTTTTACAGCGGCCTTGGGCCGATCCGGGACACCGGCGTACCCGGCCGATTGAAGACCAGCCATCCGGCTGTGATTTCCAGGGCCGCGCGATTTCCCTTTCTTGGGCAAACCGCCTATAAATACTGGGAATTTCGAATCGTCACAGAGAACAAAATCCCATGGCCGACACGATGGACGACACCCCTGCTGGAGGGTCCGAGTACGGCGCCAAAGACATCAAGGTTCTCAAGGGCCTGGAGGCTGTGCGCAAACGCCCGGGCATGTATATCGGCGACACCGATGACGGCTCGGGCCTCCACCACATGATTTATGAGGTGGTCGACAATGCCATTGACGAGGCCCTGGCCGGCCATGCCGACGAGGTCACCGTCACGCTTTTCGCCGATGGGTCAGCGGAAATCACCGACAATGGGCGCGGCATCCCGGTGGGCATGCACCCCACCGAAAACCGCTCAGCCGCCGAGGTCATCATGACCGAGCTCCATGCCGGGGGTAAATTCGACCAGAATTCCTACAAGGTCTCCGGCGGTCTTCACGGGGTGGGCGTGTCGGTGGTCAACGCCCTGTCGGTCTGGCTTGACCTGACGATCCACCGCGACGGCAAGGCCCATAAGGTGCGCTTTGTCGATGGCGGGTTCACCGAAAAGCCCCTGGAAGTCGTCGGCGACAGCCCGCTCAAGGCAGACGGCGCGCCCCATACCGGCACGGCCGTGCGCTTCATGGCCTCGGGCGAGACCTTCACCATGACGGAGTACAACGCCAAGACCCTGGAGCATCGCCTGCGGGAGCTGGCCTTTCTCAATTCCGGCGTGCGCATCGTCTTCACCGACCAGAGAGGGCCAGACCCGGTCGAGGTCATCTTGGAGTACGAAGGCGGCACCAAGGCCTTTGTGGAGCATCTCGACCGGCAAAAATCCGCCCTCATTCCTGAAGTCATCCACGTCATCGGCGAGCGCGACGGCATCACGGTCGAAGCCGCGCTGGAATGGAATGATGGCTACCACGAAAACGTGCTGTGCTTCACCAACAACATCCCCCAGCGCGATGGCGGCACGCACCTGGCCGGCTTCCGCGGCGCCCTCACGCGCATCGTCAACAAATATGCCAGCGAAACGGGCATCGCGAAGAAGGAAAAGGTCGACATTACCGGCGATGATGCCCGGGAAGGCCTGACCTGCGTGCTCAGCGTTAAGGTGCCCGATCCGAAATTCTCCAGCCAGACCAAGGACAAGCTCGTCAGCTCCGAAGTGCGCCCCGTGGTTGAAGGGCTGATCGGCGAAAAGCTGGCGGAATGGTTTGAGGAAAATCCCAGGCCCGCCCAGGCCATCATGGAGAAGATCGTCGAGGCCGCCGCCGCGCGCGAAGCCGCCCGCAAGGCGCGCGAGCTGACCCGCCGCAAATCTGCGCTCGACATCACCTCCCTGCCCGGCAAACTCGCTGACTGCCAGGAGAAAGACCCGGCCAAGTCCGAGCTGTTCATCGTTGAGGGTGACAGCGCCGGCGGCTCGGCCAAACAGGGCCGCGACCGAAAGAATCAGGCGATCTTGCCCCTGCGCGGCAAGATCTTGAATGTGGAGCGCGCCCGCTTCGACAAGATGTTGAGCTCAGACCAGGTCGGCACGCTGATCACCGCCCTGGGCGCGGGCATCGGGCGCGATGATTTCGACATCGCCAAGATGCGCTACCACAAGATCATCATCATGACAGATGCCGATGTCGACGGCGCCCACATCCGCACGCTGCTGCTCACCTTCTTTTATCGCCAGATGCCCGAGGTGATCGAAAAGGGCTACCTCTACATCGCCCAGCCGCCCCTCTACAAAGTCACCCGCGGCAAGTCCGAACGCTACATCAAGGATGAAGCCGAAATGGAGGCCTACCTCATCGAGATGGGCAGCCAGGGCGAAACGCTCATCCTGGCCAGCGGCGAGCAGATCGCCGGCGCCGATTTGCGCCAAACCGTGGCCGAAGCCGCCGCCTTTCGCCAAGCGCTGTGGCGCTTGTCCCTGCGCGCGCCGGAGCGCTATCTCGAACAGGCCGCCCTGGCAGGTGCGTTCAAGCCGGGGGCAGGCGCCCCGGAAGCGGCCGCCACCGCCGCGCGCCTCAACGCCCTGGCCGAGGAAGGCGAAGACACCTGGCAAGCACACTTCAGCGCGGGAGACCTGGTGCTCAGCCGCGAGGTGCGCGGCGTGGAAGAAAAAGCGGTGCTGGACGCCGGCCTGATCACCAGCGCCGACGGCCAGCGCCTGGCCGAACGGGCCGGCGCGCTGACGGCCATGTATGGCGGCACGGCCATCCTGCGCCACGAGAAATTCGGTGACCGGGACATTCACGGCCCCAGCGCGCTGCTCGACCTGATCAAGGCCTCGGCGCGCGGCGAGCATGGCGGCACCAAGCTGAAAATTCAGCGCTATAAGGGCCTTGGCGAGATGAACGCCGACCAGCTGTGGGAGACCACGCTGGACGCCAATGCCCGCACCCTGCTCCAGGTCAAAATCGACCATGCCGGCGACGCAGACGATATGTTCTCCCGCCTGATGGGCGACTTGGTGGAACCGCGGCGTGAGTTCATCCAGGACAACGCCTTGGAAGCCGAGGTGGACGTTTAGGCGGCTGGGCCAATTTCCTGGCCGTGCCCACAACGAACGGTCAGGCGCCGACTTGCCCGGCCAGGCAACGCACGGGGACGAGCCTGGCGCCGCCACGTCGATGCCACGACGCCTCCCCGGCCCCACGGGCACTCTCGTCACGCGCGAATTTGAAGGCCACATATGCGCAGGCGCATGGGCTTTAACCTACAATATCCTCAAATACGCATATATCCGCAGTGATCGTCTTCACACCTCTTTTCATAGGAGCGTCTGACATGAGCTTTAGTCATTTTGCCCCCGCGCCCGCCATCTTGCCCGTTGGTCTGCCCGTCTTTCCCAAGCGGCGAAAAAAAGCGGTTCAACGCCCGGCCAATCCCGCTGGGTCTGCCCGGGCAGCGTAAGCCCCCCGCCCCCCGCCATCAGCGCGCCTTGGCCCTGGTTCAGGCCTAAGACGAGCGGCCCCAGCCGGGGGACAGGCCGCGTCCTATCCGACGGGGCGCGCCGCCGGCCTATACTGCCGGCCATGGACCCTGACACCAAAGCCGCGATTGAGTGGAACCTCGATTTTATCGCCCGCAGCCTCACCGCACTGCTGGAGGCGTTGGGCTGGATTCAGGGCCCAGGCGCGCTGGTCGCCCGCCCCGTTTGGCGGCGCACCCTGCGCGAGGTGCGCATATTCGAGGCCCTGGCCCGGCGCCTGGTGCTGGTCTTGTCTGCCCATGTCGAGGTCAGTGCGCCGCAGCCGCGATGTACAGAAAGTCAGCCCGCGGCGCTGCCGCCCGGGCCACCCGCGACGCCCAGCCCGCCCGCAGGCAAGGTCCGCCTGCCAGGCTTTCGCCTGCATGAGCCGATCCCGGCCGACCCGTTTGCGCGCCGCGCGCAAAACGGGGCCCACGACCCGAACGCGATCCTGGCGCCAAGTGTGCCCGCCGCGCGTCTTTTCCGGCGGCTTGAAGCCCTGGCGAAGGTTGCGGAAAACCCTTGGGGCGCCGCGCGGCGCATGGCCCGGCGCAGGCGCTTCGGCCGGCCCTGGGCGCGCTACATTCTGCGCCTTGGCCGGCTTCCATCCAATGGCCGCGGGCCCACTGAAGACCTCACCATGGGCGCCCTGCACCACGCCCACCAGCTCGCTCTCATGGAGCTCAACCGGGGCTGCCCGTGGCCGGAAGTGCCCGCTTTTGCGCCGAGTTAGGGCGCGCCTGGGCGTCTAAGTCAGACTGAGAAGCTCCGGGTCGCCGCCTTGGGCTGTAATGTTGTTGGTCACGGTGCGCTCGACCGCGAAGCGGTGGAGATAGTGGGGCCCGCCCGCCTTGGGCCCGGTGCCCGAAAGGCCCTCACCGCCAAAGGGCTGCACGCCGACCACCGCCCCGGTCATCGATCGGTTGATATAGGTGTTGCCAACCGGGCAGGCCGCGCGCACCGCCTGCCAGAAGCGCTCAAGCCGGCTGTGGATGCCCAGGGTGAGGCCGAAGCCCTTGGCGCGCAGCGCGCCGGCCACGGCCGCGGCGTCTTCAGGGTCGTAGCGCACCACGTGCAGGATGGGGCCGAACACCTCCTCATCGATCTGGTCCAGGCTGGACAGCTCGACCAAGCTCGGCGGGAAGAAATGCCCCCGGCCGGCAAGATCGCCCAACGGCAGCTGCTTCAAGATCTTCGCAGTGTCCGGCAGCGCGCCCATATGCGCCCGAAGCATGGCGCAGGCGTCGCCATCGATCACCGGGCCCACATCGGTGACCGGGTCGCACGGATCGCCGAGCCTCAGCTCGTCCATGGCGCCCATCAGGCCGTCGATCAGCGCGTCTGCCGTCTCATCGGGAAGGAACAAGACGCGCAGGGCCGAACAGCGCTGGCCCGCCGAGCCAAACGCCGAGCGCATGACGTCGTCGATCACTTGCTCACGCAGCGCCGTGGTGTCGACGAACATGGCGTTGAGCCCGCCCGTCTCTGCGATCAAGGGCGCGATGGGGCCGGGCCGGTCGGCCAGGGCGCGCTGGATGGCCTTGGCCGCTGCGCCGCCGCCAGTGAACGCAACCCCGGCGATGGAGGGGTGCGCCACCAGCGCCGCGCCCACCGTCTCTCCCGGTCCCGGCAGGCAGGCAAGCACATCGCCGGGAAGGCCCGCGGCGTGAAACACCCTGACGGCCTCATGGGCGGTCAGCGGGCTTTGCTCGGCCGGCTTGGCCACCACCGTATTGCCGGCCGCCAGCGCCGCAGCAACCTGGCCGGTGAAAATCGCCAGGGGAAAGTTCCAAGGGCTGATGCAGGCAAACACGCCGCGCCCATGCAGGCTCAGATGGTTGGTCTCGCCGGCCGGCCCGGGCAGGCGCCGGGGCTCTGCGAAAAGATCTTCAGCCTGGCACGCATAGTAGCGGCAGAAGTCCACCGCCTCGCGCACCTCGTCGATCCCGTCTTGCAGGGTCTTTCCCGTCTCGCGCGCCATTAGGGCGATGAAGCGGGGCCCGGCCGCCTCCAGCCCGTCGCCCATGGCGCGCAGGATCTCCGCGCGGGCAGGCCCGCCGCGCGCGTCCCAGGCCGGCTGGGCCACGGCGCACGCCTGGGCCGCGCGGGCGACATCGTCCACGCTGGCCATACGCACGCTGCCGAGGTGGCGGGCCGTCTCAGCGGGCGCGCGGACCTTCTCCGCCCCGCCGCCCTGGCCCGGCTGGGGCACCGCTTGCAGGGCTGGCTCGCCGTCCAGCTCGGCAAACGCTTCGGCGAGGTGCCGGCGCACCCGGGCCTGGGTCAGGTCGTAGCCGGCGGCGTTTCTTCGGCGCGGCCCATACAGGCGCGGCGGCGTGGCGATCTGGGGGTGGCGCCGCGGGCCGGCCTCAAGCCGGGCGATCGGATCGGCGACCACATCCTCCACGGGCACGTCCTCATCCAGGAAGGCGTTGACGAAACTGGTGTTGGCGCCGTTCTCCAGCAGGCGGCGCACCAGATAGGGCAACAGGTCCTCATGGGCGCCCACCGGCGCATACACCCGCACGCGCCCGGCGCCGCCGGCGGCCGCATAGAGCGCCTCGCCCATTCCGTGGAGGCGCTGGAACTCATAGCGCGGGTCGCCAAGCTCTGCCGCCATAGCTTCAACCGCCGCAACCGTATGCGCGTTGTGGGTGGCGAACTGGGGATAGATCTCCGGGCCCGCCGAGAGCAACGCGCGCGCGCAGGCAAGGTAGGACAGGTCCGTCCCCGGTTTGGTCGTGAACACCGGGAAGTTCTCCATCCCGCCTTCCTGGGCGTGTTTGATCTCCGCGTCCCAGTATGCGCCCTTCACCAGGCGCACCATCAGCCGGCGCCCCCGCGCCCGGGCGAGCTCTGCGACCGATGCGGCCACATCCACCGCGCGCTTCTGATAGGCCTGGAGGGCGACGCCCAATCCGGTCCAGCCTTCCAGAGACGGCGCCGCGCACAGGGCGTCCAGCAGCTCCATCGAGATGGCCAGCCGGTCAGCCTCCTCCGCATCGAGGCACAGGTGGATGCCGGCCCGCGCCGCCTGCTCACAAAGGCCAAGCAGCCGGGGATACATCTCCGCCATGATCTCCTCGCCATGAACGGCGTCATACCTGGGGTGGAGCGCCGACAGCTTCACCGATACGCCAGAGCCGTCTTCCGGCGGGGCCCCCGGCTGGGCCGCCTCGGCCACCGCATCGATGGCGCGGGCGTAGGCCGCCAGGTAGCGCTCGGCATCGCCGGCCGTGCGCGCCCCCTCGCCCAGCATGTCGAAACTGAAATGGGCCGCATCTCCGCTGCGCACGATCTTGGCGCCGCGCTTCAGCGCGTCCTGCACCGTACGGCCGAGGACAAACTGCTCGCCCATGATCCGCATGGCCTGCATCATCGCCGCGCGGATCACCGGCTCGCCGCTTTCGCGCACCAGGGACGAGACGAACGCGCCGGGCCCGCGCCGCGCCGCGCTCGGCAGGCCGATCACCCGCCCCGTGAGCATGAGGCCAAGGGTCGATGCGTTCACGAGCCAGCTGTCAGACTGGCCCTTGTGGCGCCCCCAGTCGCCGGAGCGGATCTTCTCGGCGATCAGGTCGTCGCGCGTCTCCGCGTCGGGTACGCGCAGCAGTGCCTCGGCCAGGCACATCAGCGCCAGCCCTTCGGAGTTTGACAGCCCAAACTCTTCCAGGAAGCTTTCCATCATGCCGCGCGGCCGGCCCCCGCGCCGGGCCGTCTCGACGATCTGCCGGCCCCGCCGCACGGCCGCCTCCCGCTGCGCCGCGCTCAGAGGCGCGCTCGCCAACAGCTGGTCGACCCGCGCTTCTTCATCGATGAACTTCAGATCGTCGACCCGGCTCCAATCAAGGGCCCGCTCGGCGTGAACGGTTTGACCGCTGTCAGGCATGGCGCCCCTCCTCGCGCGCAGGCGCGCTGCTGGTTTGCTTCGGCTATCGAACGTTTATATCCAGGACGATATTCTTTCACCGGCGAGGACGCCATGAAAATCATGCTCATCACCGATGCCTGGGAGCCCCAGGTCAACGGCGTGGTGACGACCATGAAGCGCGTGATCGAGGAGACCGAGGCAGCCGGCCATGTCTGGGAGGTGGTCTCGCCCGCCGACGGCTTCCCCACCGTGCCGCTGCCGACCTATTCGGAGATCAAGCTCGCCCTATTTGCCCGGCGGAAAATCGAAGACCGGTTCCACGAGTTCGAGCCGGACGCCGTTCACATCGTCACCGAAGGCCCCCTGGGCATGGCCGGCCGGGCCATGTGCCTCAAGCTCAAGCATCCGTTCTCGACGGCCTACCACACGCGCTTTCCTGAATACCTCTCAGCCCGCCTGCCGGTGCCGGTTGGCTGGGGCTACGCCTTCGTGCGCTGGTTCCACCAATATTCCGGCAAGGTCATGGTGCCGACACCGTCCATGGTCGCCGAGCTGACCGCGCGCGGTTTCAAGAACACGGTGGCCTGGTCCCGCGGCGTCGATACCGCGCGCTTCCATCCCGGCAAACGGGTCGAGGCCGGCGCGGAGGACGATCCGTTCCCGGGCCTGGCGCGCCCCATCTTCATCAATGTCGGCCGGGTCGCCGTGGAGAAGAACATCGAGGCCTTCCTGAAACTTGATCTGCCGGGCACCAAGGTCGTCGTCGGCGACGGGCCACATCTGGAGACGCTCAAGTCAAAGTATCCCGGGGCGCATTACACCGGCGCGCGTTTTGGCGACGATCTCGCGCGGCTGTTTGCCAGCGCCGATGTCTTCGTCTTCCCCAGCCTCACCGACACGTTCGGCCTGGTGGTCTTGGAGGCCATGGCCTCTGGCACGCCGGTGGCTGCCTTCGACGCGACGGGCCCGCGCGATGTGATCCCCGGCTCAAATGCTGGGGTGATTGCCGACGGGCCCGGCGGCCTCGCCAAGGCGGCCATGGACTGCCTAGTCCTCAGCCGGGCCCAGTGCCGCACCTATGCCGAGGGCTATAGCTGGCGCGCCTGCGCAGAAGATTTTGTCGAGTATCTGCAACCCCTGCCACCGCCGGAGCGCCGGCGCTTCTGGACGCGCCTGCGCCTCGGGCGCCGCAAGACCAGGCCAGGCCCAAGCCAGCAGGGCGCCTGAGCGCCCGTCAGTGCATCGGGGCGCTCGGGGGGCGCCGCGGCGCCTCATTCCAAAAAGCTTATCCCCCTGGGCAGCGTTTACCCTATCTTAATGACGTGACGCACCCGGAGGCCCCTATGGGACGACTGATCGCCATATCCAATCGCACGGCCGCTGACCCCAGCGCGCGGGCCGGGGGCTTGGCTGTGGCGGTCTGGGAGTCGCTTAAGGAAACAGGCGGCCTCTGGTTCGGTTGGTCGGGCGAAGTGGTGGAAGCGGCGCCGCGCGGCGTGGAGGTCGTGCGCGACGAAGGCGTCGAATTCATCCTCACGGACCTGACCGAAGACGAGCACCATGATTTCTATCTCAGCTATTCCAACAGCGTCCTCTGGCCGATTTTCCACTACCGCATCGACCTGGCGTCCTTCGACGGCGACGCGTTCAACACCTACGCCGCCGTCAACCAGAAGATCGCCGGACATGTGGTCGACAGGCTGGAAGACGGCGATACGGTCTGGGTCCACGACTACCACTTCCTGCTGGTCGGCGATTATCTGAGACGGTCCGGCTGGGAAGGCGCCATTGGTTTTTTCCTGCATATCCCATTTCCGCCGCCGGAGGTGTTCCGCGCCCTGCCCGAGCACCAATGGATTGCCCGGGCCATGTGCAGCTATTCGGTGATTGGCTTTCAATCGAGCCAGGACCAGGCCAACTTCATCCGCTACCTGGTCGAAGACTGCCGCGGCGTGCGCATCGACGATGAGACCGTGGACGTGTTTGCCACCCGCGTGCGGGTTGCCGCCTATCCGATCGGCATCGACGCAGACGGCTTTGCCGCCGCTGCCGTCTCCAAACGGGCCGAGCGCGCCGCTGAGCAAATCGGCCGCTTCCTCGGCGGGCGCTCCCTGGTGATCGGGGTCGACCGAATGGACTATTCCAAAGGCCTGCCGGAGCGGTTCGAGGCGGTCGGCAAACTGTTCGACGAATATCCAGATCTGCGCGGCAAAGTCTCGGTGACGCAAATCGCGCCGCCCTCGCGCAGCAAGGTCGAGGAATATCGCCAACTGCGCGTGACGCTTGATGGGCTCGCAGGGCGGATCAATGGCGACTATGGCGACCTGGATTGGATTCCGCTGCGGTATCTGGCGCGCTCATATGACCGGCAGGAATTGGCCGGCCTTTTCCGCACCGCACGCGTCGCACTGGTCACGCCCCTGCGCGATGGAATGAACCTTGTCGCCAAGGAGTTTGTCATGGCCCAGGACCCGGAAGACCCCGGCGTCTTGGTTCTGTCGGAGTTTGCCGGCGCGGCCGAGCAACTCACCGCGGCGCTGATCGTCAACCCCCACGACACGTGGAAGCTCGCCGAGATCATCAAGATCGCCCTGGAGATGCCCTTGGAGGAGCGGATCATGCGGTGGCAGGAGCTGCATGAAACCGTCACGCGCCAGGATGTGAGCTGGTGGCGCAAACTGTTCCTGGACGACTTGGTTGATCTCCCAAGCGGTTAGCGCCAAGGGATCAGGGATGAGGCCGCCCCGTCCCCAGCCCCCTGCCCTGAAACGCGACATCGCCCTGTTTCTGGACTTTGACGGCACGTTGGCGCCGATCCAGGACGACCCGGAGACGGTGGCACTGCCGCGCGGCGGCGGCCAGTGCCTCGAGCGGCTCAGTGCCTGGCTTGGCGGCGCGGTGGCGGTGATTAGCGGACGAGACCTGCGCGACCTGTCAACGCGCCTGCCGGCAGGGCTTTGGCGCGGCGGCGGCCACGGCCTAGAGGTCTGCCCGCCAGGCCAAGCGCCGGCGCCCGCGCCGCCAAAGGCGCCGGCGCGCCTCAAGGCCGCACTAGAGGCGCTTTCCGCGCGCCATTCCGGCACGCGACTTGAAGTGAAAGGCCCGGTGTTCGCGCTCCACTTCCGGGCCGCGCCCCACCACGGTCCTGCGCTCGCTGGGCCGCTGGAGGCGATCACCCGGACGGATCCAGACTACAGGCTTGAACAGGGCAAGATGATTTTCGAATTGAAACCCCAGGCAGCCCATAAGGGCCGCGCGCTTGAGGCGCTTCTCGGTGAGGCCGCATTTGCCGGGCGCATGCCGGTCATGGTCGGCGATGACACCACCGATGAGGACGCCATGGCGGCGGCCATGGCTCGGGGCGGCTATGGCGTGAAGGTCGGGCGGGGCGACACCCAGGCGGCCTATACCCTGGCCGGCCCAGGGGAGGTTTTCGCCTGGCTTGAGACGCGGTCCCAATGAGCTCGCTCGAACTTGGCATCCTGGGCAATGGCACCGTTGCGGCCCTCGTCGACGAGCAAGCGACGGTGTCGTGGATGTGCCTGCCGCGCCTGGACGGTGAACCGGTTTTCAACGCCCTGCTCGGAGGCAGCGGAGCGTTCTCCATCGGGCTGGACGGGCTGGCAAAGACCGAGCAGCGCTATGAGAAGAACACGGCAATCCTGGAGACCATTCTCGAAGCCACTGACGGCTCTCGCATAAAGGTGACCGATTTCGCGCCGCGATTTGAAGAGCGCGGGCGCCTGTTCCGGCCCGCCTCGATCGTGCGCATCATCACCCCGCTGGCCGGTATGCCCAAGGTGACGGTGTCGATCGCGCCCGAGGCGGCGGCTGGACGCGCGCCAATGCCCGCCCGCCGCGGCGTGACGCACATGCGCTATCTCGACGAGAGCTGCGGGTTTCGCGTCACCACCAATGCGCCTGTCTCCTACGTCATGGAGGCGCGTGAGTTCGTCCTGGATGGCGCGATCAGTTTCATCCTCGGCCCCGACGAGCCCTTGTCGGACACGCCCGGGGCGATGGCCGCGGACTGGTTGCAGCGCACCCGCGCCACCTGGCTGGGGTGGTCGCGCCGCCTCGCCACGCCGCCAGAGTGGCAAGAGGCCGTGATCCGAGCGGCGATCACGCTGAAACTCTGCGTCTATGAAGAAACCGGCGGCATCGTCGCTGCGCTCACCACATCAATCCCTGAGCATGAAGGCTCCCAGCGCAACTGGGACTACCGCTTTTGCTGGCTGCGCGATGCCTACTTCACGGTCACCGCCCTGAACCGGCTGTCGGCCGTGGGCACGCTTGAGCGCTATCTTGCCTACCTGCGCAACACCGTCGCCCAGACCAAGGGCGGCCACATCCAGCCCGTCTATGGCATTGCCCTGGAAGGTGACCTGAGCGAAGCGGTGGCCCCGCACCTGCCTGGGTATCGCGGCATGGGCCCGGTGCGCATCGGCAACCAAGCCGCTGAGCATATTCAGCACGACGTCTATGGCCACGTCATCCTCGGCGCCAGCCAGGCGTTTTTCGATGAGCGCCTTCTGGCGAAAGCGGGCCGGCTGGAGTTCGAACAATTCGAGCAGGTCGGCGAGCGGGCCTACAGCGTTTATCTCACCCCGGATGCCGGGATTTGGGAATTTCGCGGCATTGCCCACGTCCACACATCCTCGGCGATGATGTGCTGGGCCGCGTGCGACCGGCTTGGCCGCATTGCCGAGCATCTGGGCCTGCCGGACCGGGCAGCGCTGTGGCGCGGGCGCGCCACGGAGATGCGCGGCGAGATCCTGGCCCGCGCCTGGAATGAAAAGCGCCGCGCCTTCACCGGCGCATTCGGCGGCGATGCCCTGGACGGCTCAGTGTTGCTGATGGCCGAGATCGGTTTCATCGACCCGCACGATCCGCGCTTCATAGCCACGGTGGAGCGTATCGACGAGGAGCTGCGCGAGGGCGACCACGTCTACCGCTACCGCACCGAGGATGATTTCGGGCGCCCGAAGACCGCTTTCACCGCCTGCACCTTCTGGCACATCGATGCCTTGGCCCGGATGGGCCGCACCGAAGATGCCCGCCGCCTGTTCGAGGCCGTGCTCGCCAAGCGCACCCGTCTGGGATTGCTGTCTGAGGATATCGATACGCAGACCGGCGAGCTGTGGGGCAACTTTCCCCAGACCTATTCCATGGTCGGCATCATCAATGCTGCCGCGCGCCTAAGCCGAACCTGGGAACAAACCGCCTAGGCCGGCCTTCTGGATTCCAGAGCGCTGGCCGGCAGCGGGCTACTCGGCAGGCGCGACCTGCTGGGCTGAGGCTTCTGCCTCCAGACGGCGCGCCACATCGCCCGGGGCGCCGGAGCCGCGGGCGATCAAGGCATAGGCCGTCGGCACGAACAGCACCGTCACCACAACCGCGGCAAGCACCCCATAGAGTATTACAATGCCGATCGCCGCCCGGGTCTCTGCCCCGGCCCCGGACGACAGGATGAGCGGCAGGGCCCCTGCCGCCGTGGTCACGCCCGTCATGACGATGGGGCGCAAGCGCGCCGTGGCGGCCTCGCGAATGGCCTCGCTAAACGCCCGGCCTTCATCGCGCAGCTGATTGGCGAACTCCACGATCAAGATGCCGTTCTTGGCGGCAAGACCCACCAGCATGATCAGCCCGATTTGGGTGTAGATGTTCAGGCTCTCACCGGTGATCCATAGGCCAAGCAGGCCGCCGGCCAGGGTCGCCGGCACACACAGCATGATGATGATCGGATGGCGGTAGCTCTCGAACTGCGCGGCCAGCACCAGGAAGACGATGACAATCCCGACCAGGAAAACAAACAGGATCGAAGACCCGGACGTTTTGAAATCGAGCGATTGGCCTTTGTAATCGAGGATCGCCTCGCTCGGCAGCACGTCTCGCGCGATCCGCTCCATTTCCGTGAGCGCCTCGCCGAGGGAGGTGCCCGGCGCGAGACTCGCCTCAACGGTAATCGCGCGCACGCGGTTGTATCGGCTGAGGCTGGCGCTGTCGGCCAGAGCTTCCAGCGACACCAGGCTCGACAAGGGCACCAGGCGCCCGGTCCGCTCGGACCGCACATAGATATTCTCCACGTCATTCGGCGTGTTCTGGTCCGAGCGCAGGCCTTCCAGGATCACATCGTATTCCTCACCGTCATCGATGAAGGTGGTCACGCGCCGCGAGCCAAGCATGGTCTGAAGCGTCGCCCCGACATCAGCCACGGTAACGCCAAGGTCGGCGGCGCGGTCATAGTCCACCCGGATGCGGAACTGGGGCTGGGTTTCCTTATAGTCCCAATCGATGTCGACCAGGCCGGGATTGTCTGCCTCCAGCGCCTCCACGAAGGTATCGCGCCACGCCACCAGCTCTTGATAATTTGACCCGCCGATGACGAACTGGACCGGCTTCCCAGAGCCGCCGCCAAGCCCCTGGCGCATCCTGGCAAAGCCGCGCACACCTGGCAGGTCGCTGAGCGTTCTGTTGACCTCCTGGATGAGCGTATCGGCAGGCCGGCGCTGGCTCCAATCATTCAAGACCACGATCAGAAAGGCCTGGTTGAACGAGGACGACCCGAAGCCCGGTGCGCGGATGAGCAGCCGGTTGACTTCCGGAGGGTTACCATCCTGGCTTTCGGTATATGGCAAGAGGCGGCGTTCAATTTCGTCGACATACCGCTCGATGTAGGCGTAGGAGGCGCCCTCTGGGCCGCGGACGAACACGAAGAAGGCGCCGCGATCCTCTCGGGGCACATATTCCTGCTGGACGTTTTCAGACAGCTGCCAAGCCCCGCCAAGGCAGCCCAGCAGCACGAGGCTCATCAAAATCGGCCGCGGAATGATCCGGTCGAGGAGCCAGCCATAGCCAGCGCGCACCTTTGAAAATAGCCAGTCCACCATCCGTGGCAGGGCCGTCACAACGCTTGGCTTGCCCTGGGCGCGCAGCAGCTTTGAGGCCATCATCGGCGTCAGTGTCAGGGCGAGGAAACTGGAAAAGGCCACAGCGGCGGCAATGGTCAGGGCAAACTCGGTGAACAGCCGCCCCACATCGCCCTCCAGAAACGTGATCGGCACGAAGACAGAAATCAGCACCAGCGTGGTCGCAACCACGGCGAACCCCACCTGGCGTGTGCCGCGAAAGGCGGCCACAAGCGGCGTTTCGCCCAGCGTGTTCATCCGCCTGACGACGTTCTCCAGCACGACGATGGCATCGTCCACCACCAGGCCGATGGCCAGGACCAATGCCAGCAGCGTCAGCAAGTTGATCGACAAGCCCAGCGCATACAGCACGATAAATGTCGCCACGATGGAAATCGGCACCGTGATGGCAGGGATGATCGTCGCCCGCGCGCTACCAAGGAAGAGAAAGATCACCAGGGTGACGAGCGCCACGGCGATCGCCAAAGTCGTGTAGACCTCTCGGATCGAGGCAGAAATGAAGACCGAACTGTCGAAACTGCGTGCGATGACCATGCCGTCAGGCAGGGTCGGATTTAGCCGGTCGGCCAGGGCCTTGGCTGCGTTGGCCACATCCACCGTGTTGGCGGTCGACTGTTTGATAATGCCGAGGCCCACCATGGGCACGCCATTGCCGCGGAACATGTTGCGGTCTTCGACGGTGCCCTGCTCGACCCGGGCGACATCGGCAAGGCGCACCAGATAGTCGTCGCCCTCATCGATCACGAGCCGGGCAAAGTCTTCCGGCGTCTGGAAGGTTCGATCAATCCGCACGGTGTAGGCCCGTGCGCCGGACTCAATCTGGCCGGCTGGCGCTTCGACATTTTCCCGGCGCAGGGCCCGTTCAATGTCAGCGACCGTCAGATTGCGCGCGGCAAGGGCGCGGCGATCGATCCAAACCCGCAAAGCATAAGTGCGCGAGCCGCCAACGCGCACCCGCGCTACGCCGTCGAGCGCCGAGAAGCGGTCGACCAGGAAACGCTCGGCATAGTCTGAGATCTCCGGCGTCGTCAGGTTCTCTGCCGCCAGGTTCAGCCAGATGATCACCTCATCATTGCTGTCGGCCTTTTCGACCTCGGGCGGATCGGCTTCCTCTGGCAGATTATCGAGCACGCCGGAGATGCGATCGCGAATATCATTGGCGGCGACATCTATATCCTGGTTGACGCTGAACTCGATCGAGATGCGCGAGCGGCCATCTGAGGACTCCGAATCGATAAACCGAATGCCTTCGACGCCGGCAATCCGGTCCTCGATGACTTGGGTGACGCGGGTTTCCACCACCGAGGCCGAGGCGCCGGCATAGCGTGTATCGACGGTCACAACCGGGGCATCGATGTCGGGATATTCGCGCAGGCTCAGCCGGTCGAACGCGACCACGCCAAAGATGACGAGCACCAGCGAGATGACCGATGCGAAGACCGGGCGCTTGACGGCAGTGTCGGAGAGTAGCACCTCGCCGCCCCTTAGTTCGAGGTTGCGCCGGAGGCCCGGCCAGACCCGCCTCCGCGCGCCACCATCGGAGCCGCCTCGCCGCTTTCGGGCAGCAGCATAGACGGGTCGCGCACGCGCACCGGCTGACCTTCGCGCACGCGGATGATGCCTTCGGTGATCACCTGCTCGCCTGGATTGAGGCCCGAAAGCACCTCCACAAAGCCGGCGTCGCGCCGGCCGATTTCAACCTCCACACGGCGCGCGAGCGCTGCGCCGTCTTCTTCGACGACGCGCCAAACATAGGTGCGCGGCCCAACGGGCTGGACGGCTGACTCGGGAATGGCCAGGCCCGTGCGCGGCTCTGCCTTGACGGTCACGCGCATGAACATGCCCGAGCGCAGGATGCCGTCGGGATTGGCCAGGCTCGCCCGGGCCCGCAGGGAGCGCGTGACAGGATCGATCCGGTTGTCCAGGGTCGCCACCTCGCCCCCAAAGGTCATGCCGGGCAGGTCGCCCGTCTCGGCCAAGACCACGGTCCCGATCTGCACAGACCGCGACAGGAGCGACGGCACGTCGAAATCGAGGAGCATTTCACTGTCGTCAATCAGCGTCGCGACCTCATCGCCCGGCCGCACGAAAGCGCCCACGCTGACCCGCCGAAATCCCAGAACGCCATCAAAGGGCGCCACCAGCACCCGGTCACGCTGGCGCGATTGCAGCGCGCGGAGATTGGCCTCAGCGCCGTCCAGGTCGCGCCGCGCCCGGTCCAGCTCAGAACGTGACACCGCATCCGCTTCGGCAAGGCGCTCAACCCGTTCAAGCTGCCGGCGCGCCTCGTCGGCGCCGGCCTCGGCGGCCTCGACAAGTGCCGCTTGCTCGCGCTGGGCGAGGGACAGCAGGGTTTTGCCCTCGCGCACCCGCTCGCCATCTTCGAAGTAAATCGCAGTGACCCGGTCAGCAGCGTTCAAGGAAAGCGCCACCTGCTCGCGCGGCTCAAGCGTGCCGAGCGCCTCAATCTCACGGGCAAAGTCACGCGCCTCCACCGTATGTACGAACACATTGGCGGGCCCGCCGCGTTGGGCATCGGCCTGCAGACCGGGCGCGGCCGCCCAAAGCAGGACCAGCACGGACATCCATCGCGCCATAAACAGCTTAGCCAAGGGGGACCTTTCCGCGGGCAACAGCCTCGTCGAGTTCAAGTGTGGGCCAAATTCCGCCTAATGCTCTATACGCAAAAATGGCCTGTCTGGTTGCCTCCAGGCGGCTGATTTCAAGCCGGTCCTGGGCGTCCAGCCGCTCCCGCTGGGCGTCGATCACGTCCAGAAAGTCATCCAGACCCTCTTCGAATCGCAACGTGGCGAGTTCCAGCGCCCGCTCTGCGGCCGCGGCGGCCACCTCTAAATCCTGCCGACGGGCGCGCTCGGAGGCGAGGCCGATCAAGGCTTGCTCAACCTCGCCTAGAGCGGCGACCACATCGCGCTCATAGGCTGCGATGGCAGCCAGCGTTTCCGCGTCGGCCACATCAATATCGGCCAGCACGAGGCGCATGTCAGGCCCCTCCCACTGGATCGCCGGGCCAATGGAAAAACCGATCGTATCTTCAATCTCAGCACCCTCGCTAAACAGACCAAGTAGATCGGCGTTGAAGCTCAGCGTGGGAAACAGCCGCGCGCGCTCGGCCTCGCCGAGGGCCAAGCGCCTGGCGATCTCAGCCTCAGCGGCGCGGATATCCGGGCGCCGGCGGATCAGCGCCTCGGGCGTGCCCAGGGCGAGCAGGTCTGGCGGCCGCGGGATCTCCCCTGGCGTGGCGAGCGCGCGCTCAACGCGCGGCGCGGCGCCGAGATGGGTCTTGCCGGTCAGCGTCACAAGGCGGGCGGCGGCCTGCCGGGCGTCGGCCTCCAGCTCGGGCAGGCGCGCCCGCGTTGTGCGGAATTGGCTTTCAGACCGCTCGACATCCAGGCGGGTCGCCCGTCCATTTTCGAGCAAGGTGCGCAGGAGCGACAGGCTCTCGCCCTGGAGGTCAGCATTGCCCCGCGCCACATCGAGGCGCACTTGGCTGCCGCGCAGCTCAGCATAGGCGATGGCCGTGTCTGCGGCGACGATGACGGCGACGTCACGGCGCAGCTCTTGGCGGGCCACGAGGCTCGCTTCGGCGCTGGCGATTTCCGCAGCAATTCGACCGAAAAGGTCTGCCTCCCAACTCGCGCGCATCTGTCCGCGGCCGGAAAGCTCCACGTCTGCGTCGGCGCGCGTGGCCCGGCCGATATCGGCGCTGGCTGTGGAATTGGTGGACGGCGTGCGGGCAAGTTCTTCGAGCGACAGGGTGCGCCGCGCAGTCTCGATGTTGGCCGCTGCCACCGCAAGCTCGCGATTATTTGCCAGCGCGGTTTCCACGAGGGATCCGAGCAACGGGTCATCAAATGTGCGCCACCAATCGGCGGGCACGGGCGCTTCGGACGTTCCGCTGAGCGGATCGGCGCTGTCAAAAGCGGCAAGCGACATCGACACCGCTGGCGCCTCCGGCGGCTCCGGCGCGCTGGCGCACGCGCTTAGCCCCGCGGCGCAGGCGAGGAAAATCAGAAAATGCTTCGCAGCCATAGCTCTCAGGTAGGGTCCGTTCCGGAAAAGCCAGCCACATAACGCCTATTCCGAAACGGAAGGCGGTCGCTGCGGCGCGATTGGCTGGGCTGCCGGCAGGCCTCAGGCGGCGCGGGCCGCCTTCACCACATCATAGGCGTAGATCCCATCCTGGCGCTTTAGTCCTACGCCGGGCGCAAGCCGGCCCGCGAGCCACATGGGCCCATAGGTCGTCAGCTTGCCCAGGGAGGTGCGCTGGTGAAACGTCTTGGCATTGGCGCGCGAGCCGGCCTGAACGGCGCTTGCGCGCGGCCGCCTCAGCGCCTGGTAGGCGTGCAGCGCCGCGGCCAGATCATCCTTCCCGCGCGCTGCCAATTCGCTCAGCGCAAACGCGTCCTCAATCGCCATGGCCGCCCCTTGCGCCATAAACGGCAGCATCGGGTGGGCCGCATCGCCGAGCAGGGCGACCCGCTGGCTCACCCATGTGCGCAAGGGCGGCCGGTCGAACAGGGCCCATTGGAACAAGGCGTCTGACTGCTCCAGAATGGTCGTGATCGAAGGATGCCATCCGGCAAAGTCGCGCAGCGCGTCTTCGCGGGTGCCTTGCTCGGTCCAGCTTTCGCTGACCCAGTCATCGCGCTCAACCACGGCCACCAGATTGGCCAAGGTGCCGCCGCGCAGCAGATAGGTCACCGCGTGTTTGCCCTCGCCCATCCAGGCGGCCGCCACCGGATCGGGGACGTGGCCGCCAAGCCGCTCGACCGGCACCACACTGCGCCAGGCGACATTGCCAGTGAATACGGGCTTGTCTGGGCCGAGCAACTGGGCGCGCACGGCCGAGTGAATGCCGTCGGCGCCGACCAGCAGGTCGCCCTTAACCTTGCTGCCGTCGGCCAAAACCGCAGCCACACCTGCGCCGTCTTCCTCGTAAGAGGCGACTGGAGCGCCCAGTGCAATCGCCCCCGGGCAGCGCGCGCGGACCGCCTGCGCCAAGACGCTGGCGAGATCGGCCCGGTGCACATGCACATAAGGCGCGTGCCAACGTGCCTTCGCTGTCTGGCCGAGCGGCGTCCTGATCAGGGTCTGCCCGCTCAGCCCCATGCGGATTTCGATGGCCTCTGGGATGAACCCGCAGTCGATGACCGCCTGGTCCACATCGATGGCCCGGAACACTTTCATCGCGTTCGGGCTGACCTGTATGCCCGCGCCAACGGCCGACAGCTCCGGCGCGCGCTCCAGAAGCGCAACCTCCCAACCGGCTTTCTCAAAGCACAGCGCCGCTGTGAGGCCACCTATGCCGCCGCCTGCGATAAGCGCTTTCATCGGCGCGCCGCCATCATGCAGGCTTGGCCGGTGGGTCGGGGAAACTGCCCATCTGTGTGATCACCTCGTCGGGCGCTTGGAGCATCATCTGGTATTGGGCCTCAGGGTAATGCTGGTGGGGTTTGCTTGGGTCATATGCCGGCTGCGGCCGGCTTCCGCCTTCGCCCTCATATGTGGACGGGGCAACATAGCCGGCAAGCTCCTCATCGGAGATTCCCGCAAGCGCCTGGACGTCCGGGTCAATCCAGGTGTTGGCGTCCAGCGGATGCTCGACCTTGTGCGAGGTTGCCACTTCAAGCGCGAGGTTTTCAGGACCCGCAAAGTAGATCGACGAGCAGAATCCATGGTGGATCGGCCCAAACACCGGCACCCCGCGCGAGCGGATCCGGTCACGCATCGTCATCAACGCGTCCATCGTGTCGACGTTCAGTGCCAGGTGCTGAAGCGTGCCCGGCGCGGACGGATCGCCCGGATTGCCCGCAAAGGTGACGTTCTTCTGGGGCGCCGTGTCGCGAATTTTGTCGCTGTAGACAAAGGCGACCGCAGAGGTCTCATTGAGCCGCAGAAAGCCATGCCACGCGCCCTCAACGCCGTGCATCCAATACAGCCCGACGAGTTCCATACCGAGCACGTCGGTAAAGAAGGCGATCTGGGTTTTCATGTCGCCGGTTGAAATCGCCAGATGGTGCAGTCCGTTCAGTGCGCCCATGGGCCCCTCCTCTTTCTTAGATTTGCGCCAAACAAAAGGTGTGGACGGCGTCTGAAAACGCCTCGGTGTGGAACAGCATGAGCTGGTGGCCTGCATCTTCGAAGATTTTCACCTCGACGGGTCCGCCAATGGCGCCCGCGGCCATCTTGATCACCTCGGGCGTGAAGGACGGATCCTTTTCGCCGGCGGTGTACAAAACCGGCTTGGTGTTCTCAGCCAGCACGGGCGGGTCGTATTGGAAAAGCGAGGCCCAGGAGGCGAGGTCGTAGGACCACGTGTTCCAGGGGTCCATCATCTTCTGTTCCTTGGCGCCTTTGTAGCCATAGTCCTCGTCGAAATCGAAAAACGTCGGAATGTCCAAGCGCGCCGCGCGGCCAAGGGTGGCAAGCATCTGCTTGACCTCATCGCTGCGCCAATAGGCGCCGAGCATTTTCACCCCCGGACTTCCAGGCACCGCCGGCGAGCCCATGGCGATGGCGCCGCGAACGCTGGGCGCATCGATTGCAGATATCGCCGCCGCGACGCCAAGACTGGAGCCGAGAGTGAACACCGGAACACCGGTCACCCGCGCCACATGCGCTGCCCAATCCCGGCTCGCCTGGGCCCACTCTTCCATCGTCCATGTCCCGCGCGGCCGATTGGTCGTCGAGCGGCCATGGCCGGGCGCATCATAGCTCCAAATGTCCACACCGCGCGCGGCGTGGTGCTCACAAAACACGCCATAGATGCCGCCATGGGAGGCAAGCCCATGGGAGATGATGAGGGCGTAACGTGCCGGCGTCGCGGCGACATAACGCAAGGCGTGGAGCTCGTTTAGAAAGTGCGTTTCAACCTGCATGGCCGCCTCCGTCCCAGCACGCGCAGCCGTACCCCGCGGCCGCAATCGTAACTGATCGTTTGATCAGTTATGCCAAGTGTGTATCAACACATCAAGCCGCGCCAGTCGATTTGATCGAAGCGAGGCGGTGTTGAATGGGAGGGGCCGGGTCGTGCCGCGATCGAGCCAAACCACGAAAGCGCAGATCCTGGCGGCCGCCAAAGAGCGGTTTTCAACCCTTGGATATGACGGCGCCAGCACCCGCGACATCGCCGAAGCCTCGGGCTGCGCGCAGAGCCTTTTGCTGTACCATTTTTCGTCGAAGGAGCTCCTGTGGCAGGCCATGATGGACGATCTGTTCAGCAAGGCGCGCAGCGCTGTCGCCCCGCATTTGGTCGCCAGCACAGAGCCCGCCATGGCCCAGCTGATGGCCGGTGTGCGCGGCTTTGTGGCCTTTTGCGCAGCCGATGCCGATTTGCACCGTCTCATGGTGCAGGAAGGGCGCGCCGATACGGGCCGGCTGAAATGGCTGGTTGAGACCCATCTGCGCGCCACCCACGATCAGATCACTGCGCTGATTGCCCAGGCCCAGGCCGACGGCGCCGCCCGCCCGGGCCATCCGACACTTATCTATTATGCGATCATTTCGCTCGCCGCGACGATCTTCAGCCTGTCCCCGGAGATAGATCGCCTCGCCCCTGATATGGGGCTAGACCGCGCAGCCGAGGTCGTCGCAATAATTGAGAATTTTCTCGCCGACTGATCGTGACTGCCGGCGCCGCGCAGACCCTGAGAGCGACGCTCGATCATCGTCAACCAAACATCAAAAATGGCGCGAGTGACGGGGCTCGAACCCGCGACCCCCGGCGTGACAGGCCGGTACTCTAACCAACTGAGCTACACCCGCGCAGGGCCCCAGGACGCTGGGAAACCGGTCGATACTTCTCCGTTCATGTGCGGTCAAGGCGCCGTCGGCGAATTTGGGGCGCAGACACAGCGCACATGTGGAGCTTTCGCATTCGCCGCGCGTTGCCTACAGTTAGGCTTGTTAACCAAGGGAGAGGTGGCCATGAAACGCATTCTGCTCATCGGTGGCGGCGCGTTCGCGCTCTTGATCATTGCCGCGGCGGTCGTGCCCTTCCTTATTCCCAACGAGGTCTACAAAACCCAGATTGAAACGGCGGCGACCGAGGCGCTCGGGCGCGAGGTCAGCCTGGAGGGCGATGTTCGGCTGTCCATCTTGCCGCGGATTTCGGCATCCGTCTCACAGGTCACCGTTGCCAATCCGGAAGGGTTCTCCCGCGATCATATGGTGGAGGCGGGCGAGCTACGCGGTCAGGTGCGCTGGGCCCCGCTTCTATCGCGGCGCGTTGAAGTCGCCGAGATCGCCTTTGTCGACGCCGATGTACGCCTAGAGCGGCGCGCAGACGGCGCCGTGAATTGGGAATTTGCCAGTGAGGCGCCCGCCGAGCCGGCGAGCGAGGGCGGCGGCGGCGCACCGGCCATAGACACCGGCATCGACCGCGCCGTGCTGGAAAACGCCAGGCTGGTCTACGGCGATGATACCACCGGCGCCCTCTATGAAGTGTCGGAGCTCGATCTCACAGCCAGTCTGCAATCCCTTGCAGCGCCGCTGACCCTGGAGGCCAGCGGGCTGTTCCAAGACGCTGGCTTCGACGTCGACCTCTCCCTCGACGCGCCCCAGGCGTTGCTCGACGGCGCCGCAGCCAGCCTGCAAGCCGCGCTAGAGACCCAGGGCGGACGGGTGGAATATGATGGCACCCTGCGCCAGGGAGACGTGGTTGAACTGGACGGTGGATTTGCCGTGGAGGGCCGCGATCTCACCGCCCTGGCCGCCCTCGCCGGCGTGGAGGCCCCCATCAACCTGGCTGCCCTGGGGCAGGTGACCGTCGCGGGCCAAATCTCAGGGCCGCTGGATACCGCGTCGATCACACTTGAGCCCTTCGCGCTTTCCGGCGGCGGCCTGGACGGGCGCTATGCCGGCGCCATCACGCTGGGTGACGCCCTGTCGGTCAATGGCAGGGCCGAGCTGGACTCCCGCGATCTCGGCGCCTGGATCAAGAGTCTTGGCCTCGAGGTTCCCGGCGCAGTCGATATCCTCAAAGACGTGACCGTGGCCGCCACCCTGGCCGGGCCCCTGGATGCCTTGACCGTCACCGAGGCGCAGATCAGCCAGGATGGACCCCTTCTCAAGGCGGACTTTAACGGCGGCGCGCAGCTCGGCGCGGCCTCATCCCTGAACGGGCGTCTCTCGGCATCGAGCGATGCGCTGCGCGGCCTTCTCGCGGCGGCCGACATCGCGCTTGCCCCCGGCGACACACTGCAAGCCTTTGACGTCTCCGCCGCCGTCGCCGGCGACCTGACCTCAATCCGGCTGTCGGACCTTTCCGCCACCCTGGATGACGTCAACGCGGCCGGCGCGATGACCCTCGACCTATCGGGCCCGCGCCCTGCTGTGTCGGGGGCCCTGACCACGGGGCTGCTGGACCTGTCACCCTTTCTTGGCCAGGACGATGGCGCCCCTGCCGAAGGCGGCGGCGGGTGGAGCGATGCCCCGCTGGACCTGACGGGCCTTCAAACGGTGGACGCTGACGTGACCCTGAAGGCCGACCGGATTTTGATCGGCGACATTGCGCTTGAGGCGCCAGACCTCGGCGTCGCGCTCACGGCCGGCGACCTGGACGCCAACATCAACTCCATGGGCCTGTTCGGCGGCCAGTGGCAGGGCCTGTTCAACCTTGACGCCAGCCGCGCGGTGCCGCGCCTGGATATCGATCTGACCGGCCAGACCATCCAAATCTCAGACGCGCTGTCCAGCCTTGCTGGCCTCAGCGCCCTGAGCGGCATCGGCAGCCTGCGCATTGATGTGGAATCGCAGGGCGAGAGCCTGAAGGCCCTGGTCGAGGGCCTGACCGGGGAGCTGGGCACCGATGTGGCCGACGGCGCGCTTAAGGGCATCAATGTCGGCCAATTGGTCCGCTCACGCGAAACGCTGGTTCAATCCCTGGCGAGCGGCTCGCTTGCCTTGGCGCTGGAGCCTGAAGCGGAGACCGATTTCTCGTCGCTCCTGGCCGGCCTGTCGGTTGAAGGGGGCGTTGCTGAAATCGACGCGTTCGACCTCATCTCGCCGGTGCTTTCGCTTCAAGGGGACGGCACAATTGACCTCCTCAATCAGACCCTCGATGTCGGCATCGTGCCGCGCCTGGACACAAGCGGCCAAGGCGGCGGCAATGCGCTCCAGCTCAACGGCATCCCCATCCCGTTTCGCATTCGCGGGTCGTGGCTTTCGCCGGGGCTGAGCCCGGACACGCAAATGATCCAATCGATCTTGCGCCAAGATGTGGAGAACCGGGCCCGCGATGCCTTGCGCGGCCAGGCCGGCGATGGCGTGGGCGGCCTCCTGGAGGGCGTGCTCGGCTCCGGCAGAAGCGGCCCAGCGCCGAGCGATGAGGGCAGTGACACCGGGCAGGCGCCCGCATCCGAGGCGCCCCGCAACACAGAGGACGTGGTGGAGGGCATAGCGCGCGATGCGGCCCGCGAGGCCCTGGGCGGATTGTTCGGCAATCGGCGCCCGCAAACGTCAAATGAGGACGAGGGCGACACGCCGCAATAGTCAGCCGCCGAGCCGCCTCCCGCCGGTCATGGGCCGGGGCACACCCGTCGTTGCCGGCCAACCGATCGGCAGCCCCCGTAGGCAGCGCACCGCGAGAAACGCAAACGCCTCGGCCTCAACACTGTCGCCCCGCCAGCCGACATCTTCGGCTGCGGATACCGGCACGTCGACGGCGCTGCGCAGCGCGTCCATCAGGGCTGGGTTGTGGCGCCCGCCGCCGCACACCACCACGCGCTCAGGCCGCTCGGGCAGGAGCGCCGTGCCCACTGCCACGGCCCGGGCGCTAAACGCGGTCAGCGTGGCGGCGCCGTCTTCAAGGGAGAGACCGCGCGCCATATTGGCGTTGAAGTCATAGCGGTCGAGGGATTTTGGCGGGCGCTCCACGAAAAATGGATGCTCAAACAGCTGGGCAATCAATCCTTCATGGACTGCGCCCTGGCGCGCGATCCGCCCGCCCTCATCATGGGTGCCGCGGCCATGGCCTTCGACCCACTCATCTATTGGGCCATTGGCCGGGCCGGTGTCGAAGGCCATCACCTCGCCGCCCGCCATGCGCGCAGTGATATTGGCGACGCCGCCCAGATTCAGTACCGCGCTGGCGCCAGGGCCGAGGCGGTCGAGCAGCGCGGCGTGGTAGGCCGGCGCGAGTGGCGCGCCCTGCCCGCCCGCAGCCACATCGGCGGAGCGAAAATCATAGGCCAGCTCAATGCCAAAAGCCGCGTGCAGCGCCGGCGCATCGACCAGCTGCAGCGTCGCGCCCGCCATGCCAGATCGCGGCGGGCGGTGCAGCACGGTCTGTCCGTGGACACCGGCGATCACTGGACGAGGCGCCGGGGCCCCGCTGGTCAGGGCGCGGTAGGCCGCAAGGTGGGTTTCGACGATGACTTGGCGGGCGGCGTCAAATTCTTCTTCTGGCGCCTGGCCCCGCCAGGACCAAGCCCGGGCGGCATCGGTTGCCTCGCGCAAGACTGCGCGTTGGGCCGGCGTGTAGGGCACCTCCACGGCCGGGCCGAAGTCGACGACGCCCACGCCATCGGTGAGGATAAGCGCGCCGTCGACCGCATCGAGCGACGTGCCCGACATGAAACCCGCCGCCCAAACCGGCTCAAAGCCCGCTTCCGTATTGCTCACCTGGCTCGCCTTTCCTATCACCCGAGGCCCTACCCCGGCCGGCCCCGGCACAAGGTATTGGAGGTGGTCATGGCCAAGTACAAGTCCCGGTTCCTCAGCACGCTTGAGGCGCGCGGCTACATCAAGGATGTCACCCACACTGATGAGCTCGACGCCTACTGCGCGTCCGGCGTGCCCGCGGCCTATATTGGTATCGATGCGACAGCCGACAGCGCCCATGTTGGCCATCTGATGGGGATCATGATGCTGCGCCGCCTGCAACGGGCCGGCGGCAAACCGATCGTTCTGATCGGCGGGGGCACCACCAAGATTGGCGACCCGACCGACAAGACCAAATCGCGCCCGATCCTCACCGAAGCAGAGATCGCCCGCAACGCCGACGGGATCCGCCAAGCCTATGGCCGGTTTCTCACTTTCGGCGACGGGCCGACAGACGCCATCATGGTCAACAATGCCGATTGGCTCGACGCCCTGGGCTACATAGAGGTCCTGCGCGACATCGGCCGGCATTTCACGATCAACACCATGGTCAAGCAGGACACGGTCGCCCGGCGCCTTGCCGCCGAACAGCCCTACACCTTCCTGGAGTTCAACTATCTCCTGCTCCAGTCCTATGACTTTCTGGAGCTGTCACGGCGGGTTGATTGCCGCCTGCAAATGGGCGGCTCGGACCAGTGGGGCAACATCCTAGGCGGCGTAGACCTGATCCATAAGATTGATGGCAAAAGCGCATTCGGCCTGACCTCGCCGCTCCTGGCCACCGCGTCGGGCGCAAAAATGGGCAAGACCGTCGATGGCGCCGTCTGGCTCAACGCGGATAAGTGCAGCCCCTATGCCTATTGGCAATTCTGGCGGAACACTGAAGACGGCGATGTTGGCCGCTTCCTGCGCCTGTTCACCGACCTGCCGCTTGACGAGATTGCCCGCCTGGAGGCGCTGGAGGGCGCGCAGATTAACGAAGCCAAAATCGTCCTTGCTAATGAGGCGACCACGCTGCTGCATGGAGAGGAAGCGGCCCGTGCGGCTGCGGCGACGGCAGAGCGCGTCTTCTCCGAGGGCGCGTCGGGCGCGGGCCTGCCGACGGTAGAGGTGGGGCGCGCGCAGGTTGAGGGCATGCTGGTGGCCGCCGCGTTCACAGCAGCTGGGCTGACCAAAACCAATGGCGAAGCGCGCCGCCTGATCAAGCAGGGCGCTGCGCGGGTCAACGATGCCGCCGTGTCCGACCAGCATGCCGTGCTGGCCGCCGCCGACTTGAACGATGATGCCACGGCAAAATTGTCGGCCGGCAAAAAGCGTCATGCCCTAATCAAGGCCGTTTAGCGCGCAGCGCCGTCAGTGCGCCGGGCTGGTGAGGCACTCCAAGGCGCGGTCCAGCACGTCCAGCCCCGCGCCAGGGCGCGGCGCCTGTTCAGACAGGGTGCGCCGCCAGGCCCGGGCGCCCGGCCGGCCGGCAAAAAGCCCGAGCATATGGCGGGTCATGGCATGCAGCCCGGTGCCGGCGGCCAGCTGGCGCGCCATGTAGGGGCGGTAGGCCTCAACAGCGGCGTGCAGGGCCGCAAGCGGCGGCGCCCCCGGCACGCAGCCGGTCTCGAGCCACTCATCGACACCCAGCAGCAGCGCCGGAGTCTGGTACGCCGCGCGCCCAAGCATGACGCCGTCAAACCGGGCCGCCTGCGCGGCCGCCGCCGTGAGATCACCCAGGCCGCCATTCAAAATGATGGCCAGGTCGCCCCGCGCCGCGCGCAGCTGGGCCACAAGGTCATAATCGAGCGGCGGCACCTCCCGGTTTTCCTTCGGGCTGAGGCCCTTGAGCCAGGCTTTGCGGGCGTGGACGATGAACACCTCACACCCGGCCGGCGCCACCGTTTCGACAAAGCCGAACAGCGTATCGCGCGGGCAATCCTCATCCACGCCGATCCGGCACTTTACCGTGACTGGAACCGACACCGCCGCGGCCATGGCCGCGACACAGTCTGCCACCGTCTCCGGCGCGCGCATGAGGCACGCACCGAAGGCGCCGGACTGGACCCGGTCCGACGGGCAGCCGCAATTCAGGTTGACCTCGCTGTAGCCTTCCTCCTCGGCAATGCGCGCGGCTTGGGCGAGCTTGCCGGGGTCGGCGCCGCCGAGCTGAAGCGCCAGCGGGTGCTCGCCAGCATCATGGCCAAGCAGCCGGCGCCGGTCGCCATGGATCACTGCGTCGGCGGTCACCATTTCCGTGTAGAGCCGCGCGCGCCCGCTCAATGTGCGGTGAAACCGCCGGCAATGGCGGTCGGTCCACTCCATCATGGGGGCGACTGAGAAGAGGCGGTCTTGGGAGGTCATCGTGTCGTTAGGGTGCGCTCATCGTCGGGTGTGCGCTGATGCCGCCCGCCACTCCCATGGGGCCGCCGACTGTGTCACGCACTTTCATGATGGCGCGCGCCATCCGCCCATGCCCAGCAAAAGATCAACGGCCACTTTCGGCTTCACCTTGCGCCCCCCTGGCGCGCTCTGATCGGCGATCAGCGAGACGATCGAAGCGCCGAGAATATGGGCATAGGTCGGCGCATCGGACCGGGAGATCGACAAATGCCCAGCGCGCCGCGCATTGCGCACATCAAATAAGATCAGCTTCGTGAACGCGTCGGCCGTCGGCGGGTGGGCCTGGTGCAGCTCGCAAATCACCCGGCCCAAAGCGGGCTCTTGCCGCACCATCTGCAAGACAAAATCGATGCGAAACCCGAGCACAACGCCGTGGTCACGATGGGCAAAGGCATGGTTCGTCTTCGCCCCAATGTCGCCAAGGAGGCGGTAGGACAACCCGGTGAGGAGATCATTCAAATCCGTGAAATGGGTGTAGAACGAGCTGCGCTTGCGCCCTGCTTGCTCACAGACCTGGGCAATGGTCAGCCCCGCCAGGCCGGCCTCGGCAATCACATCAAACGCGGCATCCATCAGCGCGGTGCGCGTGCGCAACCCTTTGCGGGACTTGACCTGATGCGCTGTGTGCAAGTCGCCGAGCGGGCCTGGTTTTTTTCTTTTGCCCTGAGCCAAGATAGCGCCTTCGTCCCACTTTTAGGCGCGCTTGACAAATCCCGCCCAAGTGCGAAAGCGATCCGACGCGTCGTCGGAAATTTACCAAACTTGGGGCGAGGATCATCGCAATGGGCAACCCGTTTAACAGCGCAGAAATATGGCTGCGAACGGCCTGGGCCAGTGCGCTGAGCAGCGCCGTCATTCTGACCGGGTGTAGCGAGGCCGAGGTCGCCCCGCTGGAGGCGCCGACCGTGCGCCCCGCCAAACTTATCGAAGTGTCGAGCGCGCAATTGGAGCGCTCGTTCCGTCTGCCCGCAATTGTCGGCGCGGCGGACAGCTCGATCCTCACCTTCCAGGTCGGCGGCCTGCTGCAGGAATTGCAGATCATCGAGGGCACCGAAGTCGAGCGCGGCCAGCTCCTCGCGCAGCTTGACCAAAGGGATTTTCGCAATTCCGTGGCCAGCGCCCGGGCGACCTTTGACAATGCCCAGGTCGAGTTCACCCGCGCAGAGCGGCTCATCTCTGAACGCGCCATCGCCCAAAGCGTGTTCGACCAGCGCAGGAGCCAGCGCGATGTGGCCCGCGCCTCCTTGGACAGCGCGCTTAAATCCCTCGACGATACTGTGATCCGCGCGCCCTTTGACGGCGTCGTGGCCGACATCCATGTCGAGAGCTTCGAGACCGTCTCCCCGTCGCAGCCGATCTTAACGCTGCAGAGCGCTGGCGACGCCGAGGTGGTCATCCAGGTGCCCGCCAGCATTGTCGTCAATGTCGAACGTTTGCAGCCGATTGAGCTCCTCTTGGAATTGGACGCTGCCCCTAATTTGCGCCTGCCAGCCACCTTCGTCTCATCCGCCTCGGTCGCTGACGCAACCACCCAGACCTTTGAGGCGCGTTTCGCCTTCTCGCCGCCCCCAGATCTTTTGATCCTGCCGGGCATGACCGGGCTGCTCAACGGCCGCTTCCGTGTGCCCGCCGAAGAGGCAGATACCAGCGGCGTCTCAGTACCGCTCAGCGCGATCCTGTCAGAAGCCGGCGACACCTACGTCTGGCGCGTTGACCCCGACGAGATGACCGTGACGCGAACCGGCGTCTCGGTCAGCCCAGGCGTTGGCGAAAACGTGATTGTCACGGCAGGGCTGGGCGAAGGCGACCTCATCGTCGGCGCCGGCGGGGCCTATCTCACCGAAGGCGCGGAAATTCGCGCTTATGAAGAATAGGCAGGCGGGTCCATGAGCCCTGCCGTCTACGCCATCCAGAACAAGCTGATCAGCTGGATCGTCATTGTCCTCGCCGTGGTCGGCGGCGCGCTGGCCTATTTGAACATGCCGCGCTTCGAAGACCCCGAATTCCTGATCCGGTCGGCCCAGGTCATCACGCAATACCCCGGCGCCACACCCCAGGAAGTCGCCAATGAAGTCAGCGACACCATCGAAACCGAATTGCAGAGCATGCAAGAAATCGATGAGATCCGCTCGACCTCCTCTGACGGGGTGTCGATCATCACCGTTGACATCAAAAACGAGTTTTCGCCGACCAAGGGCGAGTTAGAGGCGACCTTTACCAAACTCCGCAACCGGGTGCGCGATGCGGCGGCCAACCTGCCCCCCGGCGCCGGCACACCCCTGGTCAACGATGATTATGGCGATGTCTTCGGGCTGTATTATCTCGTCACCGGCCCCGGCTTTTCGATCAAGGAACTGGAGACCTATGCAGAAGCCCTGCGCACGGACCTGCTGACCGTTGACGGGGTCGCCAAGGTCGAGCTGAGCGGCACCCAAACCGAGGCGATCTATGTTGAGATTGCCCGCGACCGTGCCGCCGCCCTCGGCGTGTCCATAGGGACCATCTTCGACGATCTCGCCCAGCAAAACTCGGTCCTATCGGCCGGTGACGTGACGGTCGGTCCACAGCGCATTTTCATTACGCCGACCGGCAGTATCGATTCTGTTGAGGCGATTTCAAATACGGTGGTCAGCACGGCAGACAGCGGCGACCTGGTCTATCTGCGAGAGGTGGCGAACGTGCGCCGGGGCTATATCGAGCCTCCGCTCAGCCTTGTGCGGTACAATGGCACCCAGGCCATTGGCCTTGGCATTTCCAACGTTACTGGCGCCAATGCCGGCAAGATTGGTGAAGCCGTGCGCGCCAAGATAGATGAGACCGTTGGCGAGCGTCCCATCGGGATCGAGGTCTCTGAATTTTATCACCAAGGCGATGCCGTGAATGCCGCCGTGGAGAGCTTTGCCTGGAACGTCGTCGCCGCGCTCGTGATCGTGTTGGTGACCCTACTTCTCTTCATGGGGCTGCGTTCGGCGATCATCATCGGGGTGGTCTTGCTCGTGACCATCGCAGCCACCTTGGCGGTGATGAACGCATCGGGCATCCCCTTGCACCGCATCTCCCTGGGCGCGCTGATCATTGCCCTTGGGATGCTCGTCGACAACGCCATCGTGGTCACCGAAGGCATTCTGGTTGGCGTGCAGCAGGGGCGGCGGAAAATCGATGTTGCCCGAGACATTGTCGACCGCACCAAATGGGCGCTGCTGGGCGGCACCATTATCGGCATCGTCGCCTTTGCGCCGATCGGCTTTGCGCCGGGCGACACCGGGGAATACGCCGGCGATCTGTTTTGGGTGGTGCTGATCTCGCTGTTTTTCAGCTGGGTGTTTGCGATCACGCTCGCGCCGATGCTGGCTGACCTTCTGTTCAAGGAAAAGTCCGCCGATGAAGTCGGCGTGATCGAGGATGGGCGTTGGACGAAGCTCTATAAGGGCTTCATGACCGGCGTTTTGAAGCTGCGCTGGCTGGCGGTCGGCGCGTCGCTGGCGGCCTTTGGCGCAGCGATTGTCGGCTTCAGCTCGGTGCAGATGGGCTTTTTCCCGGCCTCAACCACACCCCAATTGGCCGTGGACTATTGGCTGCCCGAAGGCACCGCCATCGATACGACGTCGGCCGATCTGTTGCAGATTGAGGACTGGCTGCTTGAGCGCGAGGGCGTCGAGCGGGTCCACACGGTCGCGGGCCAGGGCGGGCTGCGCTACATGCTGATTTACCAGCCGCCCAATCCCAATGGCGCCTTTGCCCAGGTGCTGGTGCGGCTCGACGCTCTGGAGCGGATCGAGACGGTGCTGCCTGAGCTCCAAGCCTATCTCGACGAGACGTTCCCAGCCGCCCAGCCCCGGGCGTGGCGCTTTCAACTCGGGCCGAGCCAAGGCTCCAAGATCGAAGCCGTGTTCCAGGGCCCCGATCCCAGTGTGCTGCGCCAATTAGCAGCCCAGGCCCAGGAAATCCTCCAGGCCGATCCCGAAACCAAGGGCGTGAAAACCGATTGGCGCCAGGAAGTGCCGGTCATTCGCCCGCAATATGACGCCGAGCGCGGCCGGCGCGTGGGCGTGTCCCGCGAGGACGTGGCCAATGCGCTGGCGACGAATTTTTCCGGGACCTCCATCGGCGTCTACCGAGAGGGCGACGACCTCATCCCCATCCTGTCGCGCGCGCCGGAACGCGAGCGAAGCGACCTCAGCGCCGGCTCGACCATCCAGGTCTTGAGCAGCCGAACCGGGCGCACGGTCTCCATCTCAGAAGTTCTGGAAGAGCCTGAACTTATCTGGCGCGACAGCCAGCTGCGCCGCGAAGACCGGGTCTGGACGCTCAAGGCCCAGGCCGACCCGATGGCCGGCGTGCTGGCCTCAACGGTGCTTGCGCGCGTCCAGCCGCCGATCGAGGCCATCCCCCTGCCGGAGGGCTACAGCCTGCGCTGGGACGGGGAAATCGGCGACAGCACCGAGGCCAACAGCCAGCTGGCCGGCACCCTGCCCTGGGCTGTGCTTGCGATCGTGCTGGTGCTGATCGTGCTGTTTAACGGCCTGCGCCAACCCCTGGCGATCTGGACCATCGTGCCCTTGGCCATCATCGGCGTGGTCGTTGGGCTCTTGTCGACCAATACAACCATGGAATTCATGGCGATCCTGGGCCTGCTCTCCCTGGTCGGCTTGCTGATCAAGAACGCCATCGTCCTCGTCGACCAGATGGATCTGGAAATCCGCGAGGGCAAACCGCGCTTCGATGCGGTGGTGGACTCCGCAGCCAGCCGCGTGCGCCCGGTCATGATGGGCGCGCTGACCACGGTGCTCGGCGTCATTCCGCTGTTTGCCGACGTATTCTTTGCCTCAATGGCTGTGGTGATCGCCTTCGGGCTGAGTTTCGCCACCTTGATCACACTGATCGTACTGCCCGTGATTTACGCAATCTACTTCGGCATTTCGTCCAAGGAAACGGCCGGCCAACCCCAGGAGGCATCATGACGGTCCCATCCAAAGCGTTCCTCGCGAGCCTGCCGGCCGCACTCCTGCTCGCAGCTTGCGCCACGGTCTCTGCGGGCACGGAGGAGGCCGCCAGCCGCGCCGAAGCCGCCCTGCCCGAGCTGCCAGCAGAATTCCAAGCCGCCGAGACCCGCATAGTCGGCCAACCCGTGGGCTGGATTGGGAGTTTCCAAGACCCGCTGCTGACCCGCCTTGTCGCCGAGGCCCAGGCCAACAATAAAGACCTCGCCTCCGCCGCCGCCAGCGTCAGCAGCGCGCGCGCCCTGGCCGGGGTCGCCAGCGCCGCCTTATCGCCCCAGGTCTCGGTCGGCGCCGGCACCAGCAATTCCGGCCTGCTGGATGGCCCAGACACCAATGACTACTCCCTTGGCGCCGATGCCAGCTGGGAGGTCGATCTTTGGGGCCGCCTGCGGTCCGGGCAGGAGAGCGCCTTGCGCAGCCTTGAGGCGGCAGAGGCCGATTTTCTGTTTTCCCAATACTCCATCGCCGCTGCCGTAGCGGATACATATTTCCTCGCCATCGAGGCCAACCGCCAATTGGCCGTCACCCAATCCCAGGTCGACGCCCTGGCCGAGATCGACCGGATCGTGATTGTACGCTTCGAAAATGGCATCGGCACCGCCCAGGATGTCGCGCTATCGGCCTCTGAACTCGCCGATGCCCGCAATTCACTTGAGCAATTGGCCGGCGCCGAGCGCGATGCCCTTCGCGCGCTGGAGGTTTTGCTGGGCCGGTATCCCGCCGCCGATCTGGAGGTGCGCGAGGACTTGCCGGGCGTGCCACCTGCGCCGCCAGCGGGCCTGCCGTCTGACTTGCTGGAGCGCCGGCCGGACCTTATCGCGGCCGAGCGCCGCATCGCGTCTGCGATCAAAAGCGTGGATGAGGCCAAGGCCGCCAAGCTGCCCTCGCTGAGCCTGACCGGTAGCCTCGGCGGCGCCTCCAACGACCTCACCAACATTCTCGACCCGACCAATTTGGCATGGTCTGCCGCCTCCAGCCTGCTGGCGCCCGTGATTGATGGCGGGCGGTTGGACAGCCAGGTCGACCTGGCCGAGGCCGAGGTGGAAGCGGCCGTTGCCGCCTATGCCCAGGCCGCGCTCAATGCGTTTTCCGATGTTGAAGGCGCCCTGGACCAATCGGTGGTGCTGCGCCGGCGAGAGGCCCAATTGCAAACCGCTGTGGACCAGTCGCGCGAGGCCCTGCGCCTGGCCAATCTGCGCTTCGATGAGGGCGAAACCGACCTTATTGACGTCCTCGACATTCAAACCCGCGTGTTCACCGCGGAGAGCAATCTGACCACGGTCCAGCGCAGCTTGTTGTCGGAATATGTCGGCCTCAATCTCGCCCTAGGCGGCACCTGGGAATAAGCCGCCAGGCATCGACCACCAAATCGCCCACTCGGCCAGGCGGCGGGCCCGGGGGCGATCTGTCAAGCAGGCGATCTCGCGCGAGGTCCTTGGCAGGGCGCAAGCGTCACGGCCCGAGGGACAGCTGACGGCGGCGCCCTCCGGGCCACCGCCAGCCACTCTGCCCGAAGGCGCCCCTCAGAACTCGTTCACCCAGCGTAGATTGAAGGTGCGTCCCCGGCCTTGGAAAAACCGGTCACCGCGGGTCACCGCCTGGCTTGAGGACTGGCTGAAATACGTGGTGTAGTCTTCGTTCGCCAAGTTCTGCACGCCGAATTGCAGCGTCCCGATCGTCCCGAAATCATAGATGCCAATGACATCAATCAGGGTGTAGCCATCGAAGTCTGTGTCGGTGCGCCCGTCATCGAATTCCTTATCAAGGAAGGAGGAGGCCTGGACGCGCCCAGAAAAGGCCGGCGAGAACTCATATTCGGCAAAAAGGTTTAGCCGGTCAGGCCCGATGTTGACTGCGTCCAATTCGGTCTCGACGCTGCCATCCCCGTCCTGGTCGGATTCCCCGTCCAGGGCGGCGTAGCCGGCACCGATCGACAGCGGGACCGCATCGAAAACATAGTCGGCCGAAATCTCGAAACCGGAGATCTCGGTCGCCTCCCGCTCGACGGTGAAGATGCCTGCATCATTCAGGGCAAGGCGCTGGCCGAAATCGCTCTCCGACTGGAAGTAAGCAATGTTCGCCGAAAGGCCGCCGCGCTCCACCGTGACCCCAACTTCGATATTGTCGGTCACGATCGGGCTGACATCGAGGAGATTGTCCACGTCTAGGCCGGGCTCGCTGACGGCCCGCAAGACGCGGCCGACGTCTGGCAAGGTAAACACCTCGCCGTAGGAGACATAGGCTTTCACCCCTTCGAGCACTTCCAGGCTGGCGCCGGCATTATACAGGGTTTCGCTAAAGCTTGGATTGCCGCCGCCCACGTCCACGGCGCCGGAGCTGAAAATGGTCTGGTAGTCACCCACTTCGATTTCGGCGTCCTCATAGCGCACACCGAAAGAGACCACACCGCGCCCATCGAGGAAGGATTGGTCGACCTGCACAAACGGCGCGAGGCTTTTCAGGGTCGTCTCGGGCACCCAAAGCCGGCCGGTGGCAATCAATTCCTGGAAGGTCTCGTCTTCCAAATAGTCGAGCCCGCCGGTCAGCGTCAGCCCCTCTATGGCAAGGTCGGAATGGCTGTAGGTGAGCTTGGCGCCGGTCTTGTCTGAATTGTTTGCCGATTGGTCGAAGGTCAGCACCCCATCCGGCTCGTTGCCGGTATTGAAGAAGCCGCCAAACGTGCCGCCGCCGAACACCGATTCAAACGTGCGGTAGAACAGCTGCGCTTCCAACCGGCCGCCGAACAATTCGCGCCGCTCAAACGTCAGATTGTAGGTCTCCACCGTATTGGTCGGCGGCTGGCCTTCGACGTCGCCGCGGACACTGATCGCAGGGATGTCCAAGGCGCGGTCGCCGGCGATCTGGACATAATCTCCGTCGCCTTCGAGTTCGAACAGGTTCACTGAGCCCTGGATGCGCGTGTTGCTGTCGATATCGAACCCGGCCTTGAGGAAGAAATTGGTCGTCACACTGTCCTGGATGTCGCCCTGGGTCGCGTCCACGCCGATGCGCCGGCCCTCGCCATCGTAGAAAGCGCCCCGCGTTTCGCCTGCGAAATTCGCCACAAGGTCGAACTGGCCAAAGTCGCGCGAGGCCGTCACCGCGCCGCGATACCCGGTTCCGTCGCCGTCAAAATCCGATGACAGGGTCGCGCCGATTTCGGTGCGCACAGACCAGTCCTCGCCGTCTTCGGGCGACACGGTCACATAATTGATGATGCCGCTATTGGCGCCGGGGCCCTGGATGGCATTGGCCCCAAACAGGACCTCAATGCGCTCAATCACGGCCGGGTCGACGGTGAACCCGTCGCGGTCGCCATTCCGCAACGGATTGGACTGGGGCACGCCGTCAATCAGGTAGAGCGGCTCACGGCCCCGAAACGTCTCCCCGCGGCCCGACAATTTCTGCCGGCTCGGCGAGAAGCTCGGCACGACTTGGCCGATCACATCAACCAGATTGGTCGACAGCAGGCTCTGGGCGCGGATCGTCTCTGTGTCGATCAACTGGACCGTTTGCGGCAGCGCCTCGATTGGCACGTCCCGGCGCGCGGCCTGGACGATCACCGTGTCGAGCACTTCGGCGGTGTCTTCAGAAGCGTCAGAGCCTTGGGCGAGCGCGCTCGGCGCGGCGATCACAAGTGCGCTCGACAACAAGAGCGCGCGTAGTTTCCGTGTCATCAATGTCCCCTGTTTTTAGGATACGACGCCGGACGCTAGGACCCATGCAATTGCAAGTCAATCGCATAATTACGCTGTAAAGCGATCACTAACATTTTACTTGAGACAACGCGAATATGTGATCTTTTTGTCACTGTATAACACCCAGACCGCGGCGGGGTTTGCATCAATTTGCAGCGTGGCCTCGCGCGCTTAGGCGGGTTATTGAGGCGCGTCTTCGGGCGCGCTGGCGCTGTCGGCGCTACGGGCGATGCGAAAGCCGATATGGGAGGTCCCAAACGCCAGGTCCTGGGCCTGGCGCGCAGCGGGCCTGAAGCGGAAGCAATAGGACGGCGCGCACAGAAACGAGCCGCCCTTGATGGTGCCCACGGGCACGCCGGGCTGGGTGGGATCCAAGCCGTTTGCGCCAGCGCGGGCCCGGTCAGCGCCGGCGTGACTGGGGGTGTAGGGACCGGCCGTCCATTCCCAAACATTGCCGACCATGTCGAACAGGCCAAAGCCATTGGCCGGAAAGCGCGCCACCGGCGCCGTGCCGGCAAATCCATCGGCGCGCACATTCACCATGGGGAAGATGCCTTGCCAGGTGTTGGCCTGGGCAGGCCGGTCGGCGTCGGCCTCCGCGTCCCATGCCATCAGGGCGCCCTCGACGCCGCCCCGGGCGGCCAGCTCCCACTCCGCTTCGCTGGGCAAGCGCCCGCCGGCCCAGGCGGCAAACGCCTCGGCGTCGGCGCGCGTCACATGCACAACGGGGTGATCTGCGCGCGCCGCTTCCCCCGCTGCGCCGGCCTCGCCAAATGGCTGCCGCCAGCTTGCGCCGGGCAAAAACTGCCACCAGGCCAACGCCTCGACCGGGCCTGTTGCAGGCGGCGCAAACACCGCCGAGCCCGGCGGCATTGCCGCGCCCGGCCCGTCCGGATCGCCGGCCTGCCAGCCCCGCTCGGCGCGCGTGACATAGCCCGTCGCGTCCACAAATGCGCGAAACTGGGCGTTGGTCACCTCGGTGCGCGCCAGGTCAAACGGCGCCACGCACGCCTCGTGGGGCGGGGCCTCCTCGGCATAGGTGCGCGCCTGCCCCATGGTGAAACAGCCGCCCTGGATCGACACCCAATCGATGGTCGCGTCCTCGCCGGCCGCCCCGTGGCAAAGGGCAAGGCCGGCGGCCACCAGCGCCGCGCGCCGCCACGTCATGGCGCCTCAAATTCTGCGCGCCATGCCTCGATATCGCCCTTAAAGCCAGCCACCAGGCCGGGATAGCGCGCCGAAACATCCACCAGCTGGCCCGGATCGGCGCTGAGATCGTAGAGCGCGGTCTCCCCGCTGCCGGGCAGCCAAACAAAGTGCCAGCGCACATCGCGCCGGTAATAGCCGCCCATGGGCGCGCCCATATGGTCCTCGGTGAAATCGCTTGGCGCGCCGCGAAAATCGGTCCCGGCCCTGTGCTGGGTCATCCGGCCGATGAAATAGTCGCGCGGCGCCGGCAGCTGCGCCCCCTCAATCGCAGGCCGCAGCGAATACCCGGGCAAGTCATCACCCGCCGGCAGCCCAGCATAATCCAGGATCGTCGGCATGATATCCAGGGCGCTGGCCAAGGTGGCTTTGTCGCGCATCGCCATGATCTCCCCGCGCCAATAGAAGATGATCGGCGTGCGGAACCCCGTCTCGAAGAAGGAGCCCTTGCCCCGCGGCCCGCCATTGGCAAACGTGACATTGTCCTGGGAATAGTCCACGTCGGCGGGCTGCTCCCAGCCATTGTCATTGACGTACACAATCAGCGTATTGTCCAGTAGGCGCTCATCGCGCAGCGTGTCGAGGAGCTCGCCCACCCCCCAGTCAAACCAAGCAATGTTGGCATAATAGAGCTTGGCCGACGCGGAGAGGTCATCGCGGTCCTGAAAATATTTGTAGAACGCATCGGGCGGGTTCAGCGGCGTGTGGGGCAAGGCCGGCCCATACCACACAAAGAAGGGCTGTTCGGCATGGTCCTCGATGAATTCAGTGACCGGCGCCATGGTCTCGCGGCCAATGCGCTGGCCCTGGCCGCCCATGAAGGTAAAAAACCAGCGGTCGCCCAGGGCGGCGGCGTCTTCCCAGGTCCACGTGCCGGTCATGCCATGGGTAAAGCCGCCATGGGCATAGGACTGTTCCCACCATTTGCCGCTCTGGTGCGAGGCATAGCCGATCTCGGCGAGCCGGCGCGGCAGCGTCTCAAAGGCTTCTATGGCTGCGGTCTCAAACTGTTGGCGCAGCGCCTGGCGCTCGCGCGGCGTCTCGGCCTCAGCCGGCAAATCGGCCGCGGCCATGGCCGCATCGGCAATCTCCCCCATCGCCGTTTCATACTGCACTGGATACAGCCCGGTGATCAGGCTTTGCAGGGTCGGCCGGCAGAAATTTGACGTGGCATGGCCGACCTCAAAGACGGCGCCCCCATTGCCGAGAATGTCCATGTTCGGCGTCATGACATTCTCGTCGCCCAGAAAGCCGAGATAAGGCCAGCCCAGATCATCGGCGATGATCAACACGACATTTGGCGGCCCATCCGGTCGGCGCGGAACCACCGTCCGGTCGATCTCGCCGGCATAGGTGTCATCGAACACGCCGCCGAAATCAAAGGCCGCCTCGCCTTGGCCATCGCCCCCATTGGCCGCGCAGGACGCTGCGGCCAAGAAGCAAAGGGCTGCACTCCATCGTGCCATGCTTGATCTCCCTTTTGGGGGCGGTTTGCCCGCTTGATTTGCCCGGCAGGGTTCCAGACCAAGCGCCAGATGCCAAGCTTTTTGCGAAAATTTTCATTGTGCGATTTCCTGTATAGGGCAGTAGGCAAGGGCTGGTTTGAGGCGCGGTTCCTAGCCGAGGGCCGTGGCGGCGCCCTGGGGGGGCCGTCCCGCTCAACGCGGCTCCCGGATAAGGCTGCGGGCCCGCAAATCGTGGATAGGCCGGCGCCTATCCGACCGGGGTTGGCGCTGGGCTAAGCTTGCAGCCATGGACACGATGGATCGAGAGAGCCTGGCCTGGAGTTTTGGGTTTGCCGCCCGCAGGCTGGAGGGTGCGCGTGAGCTGGCCGGCCCCCAGGGCCTGGCCTGCGGCTACATGCTGCGCGCGGCGTGGCGGGCGGCCTGCCGCGAGGTGCTGTATCTGGAAATGTTCGTGCGCCGGTTGCTGGTGGCGATGGCCGCAGACGTGGTGCTGGCGAAGACGCCCGTTCCTGCGGCTCAGGCAGATCGGCTAAAGCCCAAAGCAGGCCCCAAGCCCACCACTGCGGCGCCCAACCTGCCAAGCTTCTCAATCACCGATCCGCCCTACGCCCCGGTCAATTGCCTCAATTTCGTCTCCGCCACCCCGCTGCCGGCCCTGCCCCTGCCGGGCACGCCCCGGCCGGGCGCCGCCTTCATGCTGGCTGGCCCAGCGCCAGACCCGATCGTGTCGGCCCAGCGCCTAGCGGCCCGGTTTGCCGCCCTGGCCGCGGCGCTGGAGGCGCCCGAGCGCTACGCCGCCCGCATCGCCCGGCGCCTGGAGCGCCGCCGGCTGGGCCTTGTCCGCAGCGCTGCGCGCCGGGTGATCCGGCTCGGCTATCCGCCGGCCCTGGTGGGGCGGCGCGCCAATGTGCTCGATCTGCCGCGAAGCTCCTATTACGAGGCCGAGCGCCTGGCGCTGCTGACGCTGAACCGCGGGCCGCCGCCGGGCGCCCCATGACGACCCCCGCCCGCCCCGCCGGCCCGCGCCGCGCGGGGGCCCAGTTCGTGGAGAAAGTGCGCGGGGCCAGTGTGCGTGGGGCCGGCCTAGGCCGCTTCAGCGACCAGTTCGATCAGCGCGTCGCCAAACCGCTCGACCTTTTTCTCGCCGACACCCGACACACCCCGCAAGGCACCAAGCGAAGCTGGCCGCTCGCACGCGATCGCTGCCAGGGTCCGGTCGTGGAAGATCACATAGGGCGGCACACCCCGCGTCTTTGCCTCTCCAAGGCGCCAGGACCGCAGGGCATCGAACAGCGCTTGATCGCGCCCCGACAGGGCCTCTGCAATGCCGCCGCCGGCCGTTTGCTTTGACTTGCGCGGCTGGCGCACGGCCGGATCGGCGCGCAGATAGACCTGCCGCTCGCCTTTCCACAGGGCGCGCACACCATCGGCCTGGCCAAGGCCAAGCACCGGGCGCAGGAGCTCGCCCTTTTCCTCCAGCAGCCCGCAAAACAAGAGCTCATCGAGCACGGCGCGCCAGGCCGCAGCGCTCAGCCCGGCGCCCACGCCGAATGTGGAGTGCGCCGAAAGCGCCTCGTCGAACGCGTCCTTGGCCTCGCCGCGCAGGTGGGCCGTCAACCGCCCGCGCCCGACCCGCTCGCCCGTGCGCGCAGCAGCCGCCGTTGCCATACGCGCCCACTCGGTGGCGTCGAAGCGCTCGGTTTGCGGCGCTTGGCACGCATCGCAGACGCCGCAGGCCTGGGCGCCGGTTTCCCCGAAATAGGCCCGCACCGCCTGGCGCCGGCATGCGCCTGAATTCAAGAAGGCGAACAATTGGCGCGCTTTGGCCCGCTGCACCGCCGCCACATCCCTGGGCGCATCGGCACCCTCAATCCATGAAAGGGCGCGGCGCAAATCCGACGGGCCAAAAAGCGCCACCGCCTCTGCCGGGTCGCCGTCGCGCCCTGCCCGGCCAACCTCCTGCCAATAGGCCTCAATCGTCTTGGGCGGATCGGCATGGATCACAAAGCGCACATCGGGCTTGTCCACACCCATGCCGAAGGCCACCGTGGCGCACATCACCAGGCCTTCTTCCAGGAGGAAGCGGCGTTGGCGGACGGCGCGGGTCTCAGCGTCCAGGCCGGCATGGTAGGCCAGCGCCTTCAGCCCGGCCCGGTTCAGCGCCTCGGCGAGCTTCTCGGCCCCATCCCGCGTGGCGGCATAGACGATGCCCGACCGGCCGGCCCGCGCCTCGACCAAGGACACGATCCGCGCCGCGCGCTCGCCCCGTTTCGGCTCGGCCGACAATTGCAGATTCGGCCGGTCAAAGCTCGCCACGTGCACGGCCGGCGCATCCAAGGCGAGCTCGGCCACGATATCCTCGCGCGTGCGTGCATCGGCAGTCGCCGTGACTGCAATTCGGGGCACGCCCTTGAACAGCGCGCCGAGGCGCCCGAGGGCGCGGTAGTCGGGCCGGAAATCATGGCCCCATTGGCTGACGCAATGGGCCTCGTCGATGGCAATCACGCTCGGGCTAAGCTCGGCAAGGGCCTCGCCGAGCCGGGTCGCCATCGCCTCGGGCGAGACGTAGAGGAGGTCCATCTCGCCGGCGCGGGCAGCCTCAAGGGCCTCGCGACGCGTCTCCGGCGGCATGGAACTGTCCAGCCGTTCGGCGCGCACGCCCAGGGCCTTCAACGCGTCGACCTGGTCGGCCATCAGCGCGATGAGGGGCGAGATCACGATGCCGCATCCCGGCCGCGCCAAGGCAGGGATCTGGTAGCACAGGGACTTGCCGCCCCCGGTCGGCAGGATGGCCAGAACGTCCCGCCCGGACAGGACGTCGCCGATCACCTCGGCCTGGAGACCGCGGAACCCGCCATAGCCGTACACCCTTTGCAGAATGTCCCGAGCGACCTTGAATTCAGCACCCTCCATTACGGAACAATACCCGAACAGGAAAGCAAACCACAAGATGCCCGGCGAGGAATTCCCCAACTCATCGCCGCGCGGCGCATTAAGCCCAAACGGTGTCGAGCGCTTCGACGAGCAACAAATGGCGCCTGGCGACGGCGTCTGCGTCGGCGCTGTAGCCTCCGCCGAGCACGGCGCACAGGGCCGCTCCCTGATCGCGGCAAGCCTCCGCCACCATGCGGTCGCGGCGATAGAGACCGGCATCGGATAGGGCGAGAAGGCCGAGCCGGTCTTGCTCATGCGGGTCCACGCCCGCATTGTAGAAGACGAGATCTGGCCGAGCCGCTTCCAGCGTCTCCGCCAGGGCCGGCGCAAGGGCCGCCAGGTACGCCGCGTCGCCGGCGCCCTTCTCCAGGCCGACATCCAAATCCGATGGCGGCTTATCCCGCGGCCAGTTCGCCTCGCAATGCATCGAGAAGGTGAACACTTCGGGCGTGTCGGCAAAGATGCGCGCCGTGCCATCTCCGTGGTGGACGTCCAGATCGACCACGGCGATCCGGGTTGCAGCGCCGGCAGCCAGCAAGGCACCAGCGGCAACGGCGACGTCGTTGAACACGCAAAAGCCAGCCCCGCCCTGTCCGTCGGCGTGGTGGCTGCCCCCGGCGAGGTTTATCGCGCAGCCCTCGGCCAAGGCCAGTCGAGCTGCCAGCCCGGTGCCACCAACCGCGGCGCGCGAGCGCCGGGCGATTGCCGGGGTGATCGGAAACCCGATCCGCCGCGCGCGCTTTGCATCCAAGCTTTGGTCAAGGATGGCGCGAACGTAATCGTGGTCATGGACCGACGAAAGCGCCGCAGCGCTGGCGAGGGGCGGCGCCTCAAACGTCCGGCCCGCGGCGCGTAGCCGCTCGGCCACGCGGGAGTATTTCCGCATCGGAAACCTGTGCCCATCTGGCACGGTTTCGGCGTCGTAGGCCGAATGGTGGACGAGGGAAATCATCCCTTGGGATGTAGGCGCTGCCTACGATTTACAAAGCGCCCGGCTTCCCGCCATTTGGTCGGTGCGCCGGCCAGGGGCCACCCAGCTGAGATCGACCGGGCTTGAACACCCCGCTGCCCGTTGAGCTAGGCCTCGTCGGCGCAGCCGCTGTCAGTGTAAGCCGTGAACGCCTCTTCGTAGCGCGCCTCGATGGTGGTGCAATTGTCCGGCATGCTCTCGCCGAACACAGTCAGCTGATCGCAGGCTTTTTGTTCGTTCTCAAGCTCGAGGAAGGGCGTGCGCAGCGTGAAGCACTGGAGGGCTCGCTCGGTGCGCCGTTCAGCTGCGATGAAGGAAAGCCAACCACGACCACCGGCATTATTGGCCTCGCGGAACGCACTGATCGCGCCCTCGGTGTCATTCCGCTCGTAGCGGGACTGGCCGATCAGGGTCCAAACCGTCCCGCGGTCCCTGACGCCACCGGCATTCAGCGCTTGGGTCAGGGCCGCCTCGGTTTGCTCCCAGTCCTTCAGCTCGGCGTAAGACCGGCCGAGCCGCTCATACATTTCGCCAGAGTTGCGCAGTTGGGCAGCCTCGCGGATGACCGGAATGGCCCGCTCGAACTCACGGGCCACTTGATAGAGGTTCGCCAGGAGCTCCAAGCGCTCATAGGTCTTTTCAATCCGGCCGGCATTCATCTCTTTTTCGAGGATTTTGGCCGACTGGAAGGGCACATCGAACTGGTTGTAGAAATTCACAACCCGCATGATTTCATCTTCGGTTTGGAGGATCCCGCCGAGATACATCGCTTTCTGGACCTCGAAGGCGCGGCGCTGATCGCCCGAGCGGAAGTAATCGCCGGCAATCGCATCCCACAAACGGCGCTCTGTGGGATTGCGCTGGAGCAGCGCTTCCAACAGCTGGGCTTTCTTCGCGAGCTGGCCCGTTTGATCATAAAGATAAATCAGGAAATCATAGACTTCGCGCTCGGCATTGGGGCCGTCCTCACGGAAGACCTCTTCTGCCCAACGAAGGGCCTCGCGATTGTCATCGGCTTTGTGATTTAAAACGGCGAGCTGCCACTTTTGAGTTCTGTCGGGCTGGCCGCCGGCCTGCATCCACCGGTTCATATAGGCGAGCGCCTGGGGCAGGTTTTCGCTGTTCATGTAGAGCTGCGAGATATTGTAATAGGTCTGAGCGAGCTCGGCAGGCGGGACGTAGCCGCGATTGATCGCCGTCTCAAGATCCCGCACGGCGCCGGTATAGTCGCCTGTCTCAACCCTAACGGCCGCCGAAAGGCGCAGCACGGCGCCTTCCTCATAGCAGTTCATGTCCTGATTACGCAGCTCGTTCAGCTTCGCCAGTGAAGCGGCCGGATCATCATTCACAAGAAGCTCGTTCTCGGCCTGGAGGTAGAGCTGTCCGTTTTTCGACGTAAATTCCGTGGTGTCGCAGCCCTGGGCCTGGGCGGGGACTGCTGCGAGCGCGGCTAGAGTGCACGCTGCCGCGAGGCCTTTCATAAACTTCAACCTTCTCATGAATTTATGTCCTCTTCATATCCCTACTCACCGCGCCACCACTTGACCGGAAACGGCCCGTATTTTCAAGCCAGAACATCGCCGCAGAATTTAACGTGCCGCATCTCCTGGAATACGGCCCGCGTCTGCATCGACAACCATA
>JBCDJY010000016.1:0-57383 GCA_038747245.1 Pseudomonadota bacterium
CGGCCCGGTTTGCCGCCCTCGCCGCGGCCCTAGAGGCGCCCGAGCGCTATGCCGCCCGCATCGCCCGGCGCCTGGAGCGCCGCCGGCTGGGCCTTGTCCGCAGCGCTGCGCGCCGGGTGATCCGGCTGGGCTATCCGCCGGCCCTGGTGGGGCGCCGCGCCAGCGTGCTCGATCTGCCGCGGAGCTCCTATTACGAGGCCGAGCGCCTGGCCCTCCTCACACTCAACCGCGGTCCGCCGCAGGCCGCGCCATGACCACCGCCACGCCCCGCCGGCCCACGCCGCGCGGGGGCGCAGTGCGTGGAGGATGGGCGCGGGGCGCTATTCGCCGCCGGGGTCTGCGGCCGGCCCATTCTGGTGGCTGGGATGGGCCGGGTTAAGGGCTTCAATCTCCGCCATCCAGTCCGGGCGCTGGCCGAGGCGCAGCCGGCCCAGATCGATCTCGCTCTGGGGCCGGCCATCGACAAAAATGGAATTATCGATGGCCCAAATTCTGGGGGGTGGGCGCCGCGGACGGGTGAGAAACGCCTCAAGGGCGTTCTGGGGCGAAGCCAGCGGGGCAAGTTGGGCGCGCCTTTGCGCGGCAAGGGCCTGGCGCTCTGGGTAGGGCGCTGCGCCGTCCAGCGCCAACGGGCCCGGGGCCATTGCAGCCTCCTCAGGACAGTCGAGGGCGCCCTGCCGGCCCGCGCCACTGAGGTCGAGGCAGAAAATGCGTCGCAGCGCCGATGGTAGCGGCGCATCGGCGCCGGCCGCGGGCGCAACCCCGCTTGGGGGACTCGGGGCGCCCTCAGCCGGGGGCCCAGCTCGATCGCCGGCCGGGATGGCTGGCCCGGGCGGCGCAACCGGCCGCGGATTTGGAGGCGCCGGGAGGCGCGGTTGCGGTGGCCGCGGCGCAGCACCAGCCGCCTCGGCTGGCCCATCGGAGGGCGGCGCATCGCTGGGCAGGCCTGCCGGCGGGCTGGGCTCTGGCGCTGGGACGATTTCGATCAACGTCAGGGGCGGGGGGGCCCCGGGCGCGCGCGGCGCCTCGCGCCCAAGGCCCGCGGCGAAGGCCCAGGCAAGAAGCCCATGGCCGGCGAGCACGCAGGCCCAGGCGCCAACACGGTGGGCGTCAAATCTCACCGGTTGCCAGGGCCGAATGGGCATGGCCCCGGTTTAACGCGCAGGCCCGGCCCCCGCGCATGACATTTGTGTAAGCTCGCCGCCCAGGCCGGCTCACCAGATCCGGATGCGCTCTTCGGGCGGCAAGTACAGCGCGTGGTCTTCGTCGATGTCGAACGCTTCGTACCACTCGTCGAAATTGCGCACGATGCCATTGACGCGGTAGCGCGGCGGGCTGTGCGGGCCGCGCACCAATTGCTGGCGCAAGGCGTCGTCGCGGTACATGTTGCGCCACACTTGGCCCCAGGCCATGAAGAAGCGTTGGTCGCCGGTGAACCCGTCCAGCACCGGGGCCTGTTCGCTGGCGCTGACAACACCGTCGCCATCGGTGTCGAGGTGGAGTTGATAGGCGCGGTAGGCCATGGACAGCCCGCCGAGATCGCCAATGTTCTCGCCGAGGCCGAGCGCCCCGTTCACGCAGGTCTCGCCCTCATCCAGGGGGCAAAAGCCGTTATACTGGGCCACCAGCGCGCCGGTCAGGGCCTCAAAATTCGCCCGGTCCTCATCGGTCCACCAATTGCGCAGCACACCGTCACCATCCGAGCGCGAGCCCTGGTCATCAAAGCCATGGCCGATCTCATGGCCGATCACGCCGCCAATGGCGCCGTAATTGATCGCCGGGTCGGCATCGAGATTGAAGAAAGGCGGCTGCAATATCGCGGCTGGAAACACGATCTCGTTGCGGTTGGGGCTGTAATAGGCGTTGACCGTTTGCGGCAGCATGAACCATTCGGTCCGGTCAATCTCCTGGCCAAGTTGGCCGATCATGTCCTCATACTGCCACTGGGCCACGGCGAGGTCGTTTTCAAACGCGCTCGCCCCAACGCTAAGCCCGTTATAGGTCTCAAAGCGTTCAGGGAAGCCGATTTTGGGCGTAAATTTGGAGAGCTTTTCGCGGGCCTCGTCCTTGGTCGCTTCACCCATCCAATCGATGTCATCCAGGTTGAGCGCCATGGCCTGCCTGAGATTGGCGACGAGTTCATCCATGGCTGCTTTGTTTTGCGGGGGGAAATACCGCTCAGCATAGACCTTTCCGACGGCCTCGCCGACCGAACGCTCCACAGTCGTCACGGCGCGCTTCCACCGCTCGCGCTGCTCCTCCTGCCCGCGCAGGGTACGGCCGTAGAAATCAAACACGGTCTCATCGATCTGGCTGGGCAAAACATCGGCATGGTCGATCAGCAACTGGGCGGCGAGCCATGCCTTCCAGGCGTCGAGATCATAGGTGGCGGCCACCTCGAAAATTTTCTCGACCCCGCCGCCGGACAGTTTCTCGACCTGGTCTTCATTCAGCCCCTGCTCGGCGATCTCGTCTGCCGTCGGGGTCACTTGGCGCACGACAAATTCGGCCTGATCGCTCAGCAGCAGCCCATCGAGGAAGACCGGCAAAGGAAAGTCGCCAGCCAGCGCCTCCATCTCCGCTCGGCTCATTTTGTTGTAGGTGAGGTCGCGGTTGCGGCCCGCCGCCCTGTCCCAATGGGCCTTGGCCAATTCTGTTTCCAGGGCCAGAATGGAGTGGGCTGCCGCTTCCGGCTCGGCGTAGCCCGCATCGCTCAGCAGTAGGGCGAGCATGTCTGTATAGGCGATGCGGTATTCGAGATTTTTGTCGGTGTCGTTGAGGTAATAATCCCGGTCGCCGAGGCCGAGGCCGGCCTGCGTGACGTAGAAAATGTAGGCGTCGGTATTCTTGGAATCGATGTCGACCCAGCCGCCCACGGGCGCGCCGAAACCATTGGCGGCAAAGACCATGGCCAAATCTTCGCGGGTCTCGATCGCTGCGATCGCATCGAGCATAGGCCTGGCCGGCTCCAGGCCCGCCGCTTCGATCGCGGCGGTGTCCATATAGGCATTGTACAGGGCGGCCACCTTGCCCTCGAGGGTGGCGGGGTCGGGCTCGGCCTCGGCCAGCGCCTCAATGATGGCCCGCACACGCTGCTCGGATTTCTCGGCTAGGAGCGAAAACGCACCATAGCGGGAGCGGTCAGAGGGCATGTCAAAAGCGTCGAGCCAGGCGCCGTGCATGAACCGGTAAAAATTGTCCCCCGGGTGAACCGTCAGGTCCATGGTCTCCAGATTGACGCCCCAGTCGCCCCAGGTGTCGGGGGTGGCCAGGTTGAGCGCGGGCTCATCAAAATCCAGCGGCTGGGTTGCAGCGCCGGTCTCGCCCGCGGCTGCGTTCTGGTCGCCGGCCATGGGCTGGGCCTGGCTGGCCTGGCCCGCATCGCCGCAGGCGGCCATGAAAAAGAGGGCTACGCTCGCAGTTCCAAACAAAACCTGTTTCATCATCACCTCTTGCCTGATGGGCAGGCGGCGCGTCGCCCACCCGCGCCCTTGTTTCCGGGCGCTGCATTCATCTCTTTTGACCGCCTACTCCGCCGGCTTCAAGCCGCCGGGAAGGGCGCTGGTGCCAATCAGCTCTTCCTCGTCGATAGAGGCCTGGCCAGAATAGGTCTCGCCGATCCGCCGGTAAGGTTTGCCGTGCCAAGACCAATTGAAGATCCGGTGGACCTCGACCCCGATCGCATACAGCGCGGGAACGAGCAGCAGCGACACGAACAGCGCAAAGATCACCGCCGAGCCCAAAGACACAACCATGGGCTGGAGGAATTGGGCCTGGACCGACCGCTCCATCATCAAAGGCAGGACGCCGACAAAGGTCGTCACCGATGTCAGGAGGATCGGCCGGAAGCGCGATACGCCGCCGTCCACGATCGCCTGGAGCGCGCCGACACCCTCTTTCCTGCGCCGGTTGATCAGGTCGACCAGGACCAGATTGTCATTGATAACCACGCCGCCGGCCGCCGCGATCCCGAAGAAAGAGAACATGGCCATGGGCACACCGGTCACCAAATGTCCGAGCACGGCGCCGCAGTAAGCAAACGGCACGGCGGTCAAAAGAAGGATCGGCTGGAAATAGGATTTGAACGCCACGGCGAGCAGGATGTACATGGCGCCAAGGGCGAGCCACATGAACAGGACCACTTCGGCAAAGAAGCGCTGTTCCTCTTCGAAGCCGCCGGCGCTGCGCCGGGAGACATCCGGCCAGCGCTCCTCGAAGCCGGGCCAGAAATTCTCCTCCATGTCGGCAACAATCTGGCCGCGCACATCGCCCTCCAGTTCGGTGCGCACCGTGACCGACCGGGTCCGGTTGCGCCGAATGATGACATTAATGCCGGGCGCAGTGGAGAACTCAGCCACCTGGTTGATGGGGATTTGGCGCCCATCGGGCGTGCGAATGCGCAGCTCGCCGATCGAGTCCAGATCGCGGCGAACATCCTTTGGCAAGCGCACACGCACTTCTACATCATCGCCATTCCGCGGCAAGCGCTGGACGAGTTCGCCAAAATAGGCCTGTCGCACCTGTCCGGTGACGTCGGCCAGTGTAAGACCGAGGGCTTCAGCGCCCGGCTTCAGCTCCACGCGAATTTCATCGGCCGCCGAGGAGAGATTATCGCTGATATCAAAGGCGGTGTTGTAGGTCTGAAGCTGGGCCTTCACCTCTTCGGCTGCGGCGCGCAAGCGATCCAGGTCGTCATTGTTCAGCGCAAATTGCAGGCCGCTATCATCTTGGTTGAAGGTCGCCTCAACGCTGATTTCCTCAGCATCCTGGATCGGGCCCATCAATTCCCGGAACCGGTTGGAGATATCTTCCGAGGACAGGGTTTCTGGGCGGATTTCCGGCGGTGTGAGGCCGATCCAAGCCTGGACCCGGCGCCCGGACCCGACAACGGATGCGTCCTGAATCAAACCGCCAATCTCCGGATACTCTTCAAGGGTTTCCACCTTCATGAGATCGATGGCGTTCTGGACTTGGCCCTGGACCTGGGAGGTGCGCGAGAACGGCGTGCCGTCGGGCAGTTCGACCTCAACTTGGATAAGGTCGCTTTCAATTCTCGGCATGAATGCGAACGCCACATAATTGTTTTGGACCAGGGCGATCGCAAGGATCAGCACCGAGACAAAAAACGCCAAGGTCGCATAGCGAAAGCGCACCGCCGCCTCGAGGGTCGGCCGGTAGATATTGTCGGCAAACCAGAGCAGCGAGTCTGCGATCGAGCGCTGCACTTTCATGAGCGAGCCGCCCGGACCGTCAAAACGCTGAGGCTTCAAATGGGCAAGGTGCGCCGGCAAGATCAGCAGGCACTCAATGATCGAGAAGGTCAGGGCCGCAACGACCACGAAGGTGATTTGCTCGGTAAACGTGCGGGTCGGCCCGGTGAGAAACGCCCACGGCGCGAAAGCGATGATCGTCGTCAAGACACCGAAGATCACCGGCTTCATGACAAGCTGGGTGCCCATGATCGACGCGTCCAGGCCGGCCCGGCGCCCGCTTTCGACTTCCTTGTGAATGTTCTCGCCGACGATGATGGCATCATCGACCACGACCCCGATGACCAGGAGCACCGCAAACAAGGACAGAATATTCAGCGACACGCCAAAAAACGGCAGGAGCATGATCCCGCCGGCAAAGGCCGTGAAGATCCCAACGGTGACCCAGAAGGCCACAATGGGCCGCAGGAACAGGACCAGGACGATCAACACCAAAAGTCCGCCGAGCAGGGCCGACTGGCCGATGGTCGTCATCCGCGCCTTGAAGGCTTCAGAATCGTCCCAAAGAATATCGATTTTGAGCGCCTCGGGCAGGATGCCCGACGAGGGGTCGTTGGCCCGCTCGATGAATTCCTTAAAGCCGTCTGTGTAGTCGACAATCTGCATATCGTCGGGGGCAACCACCATGACGAAGGCAGCCTCGCGCCCTTCGTGGCGGGAGCTGAGATCAGCGTCGATGAAGCCGTCGATCACCGTGGCGACATCGTCGACACGGATGGTGGCGCCCTCGGGGGTCTGGGTGACGATGATGCGCTCAAACTGTTCGGCGGTGTCGGCCAATTGGCGCGCCTGGATCGAGACCTCGCCTGTATCGGTGCGCACGCGCCCGCCCGAGGCGTTCAAAGACGAAGCGCGGATCGCATTGGCCACGTCGGAGAAGGTCAGCCCATACCGGCGCAGCGTCTCTTCCGACACTTCCACCGAGACCTCCTCGCCCAGCACGCCTTGCACCACGGCCAATTGGCCGCCGGCCATATTGGCGATTTCATCGCGCACTTCGTCGGTGACGCGCTTCAATTCCCGCGGCGTGGCCTCGCCATAAATGGCCATGCCGAAATACCAATTGCGCTCTTCCCACTGGGTGATTTGGGGTTGGAATGAGGATTGGGGCAGATTGTCGATCTGGTTCACCCGGCGCTCAATGTCGCGGATGAACTCTTGCATATCGAGATCATCGCGGCCGCGAATGTTGACGATACCTGCGCCCTCGGTGGCGATGGACGTGATCCGGTCGATGCCATCAAGATCGGCCACCGCTTCTTCGATCCGCAGGATCAGCTGCTCTTCGGTCTCAGCCGGCGAGGCGCCTGGCCAGGCCACCGACACGGTCGCTCCGGCGACAGACACCGTTGGGATCAGCTCGCGCTCAAGGCTGAAAAACGAGAAGATGCCGCCGACAAAGGCGACCACCATCAGAAGGTTTGCCGCGATGGCATTGCGCGCAAACCAAGCAACGATACCCTTCATTGGCCAGCCCCTTCCGCTTCTCCGCCCGCCCGGGCGATCGTGTCATCTTTGTCCATCCCCGGCTCATGGGAAATCACAGTTCCGTCAGGCCGGCGCTCCAACACCTTGATCCGCATGCCATCAAAGGCTGCTTGCACAGGAGAGACAACGGCCAGCTCACCGGGCGCCACGCCGGCGGTGACATACGCCCCGCCCGTATCTGAATAGATCAGCTCCACCGGCCGCACCTCCAAAAGACCCTCCTGGGGTTTTCCGACATAGACCTCATTATTACTGCGCAGGCCCGCGCGCGGCACGATGATAATGTCGCGCACCACCTCGCCTTGGATTTCAGCATTGACGAACAGGCCCGGCGCCATGGGCACGCCATTGTCCGAACCCGCGCCATAGGGGTCTTCCAGTTCTGCGATGACATTCAGTTGGCGCGAGCGCGGGTCGAGCGCGGCGGCCGTGCGCGCCACGCTGCCCTGCCAGCGCCGCGTGACGCCGCCGACCTGGGCTGAAAACTCCACGCGCGGGCCCGGCGTTTCCTCGCTGGCGGCAAAGGCCAGCGGCAAGCCGATACGGCCAAGCTGGGTGTCGGTGATCGGCAGCAATACCTCGACCACATCGGTGGCGAAGATCCGCCCGAGGGATGTGCCGGGGCTCGCGAATTGGCCGATGTCGGCGCTGCGCTCAAAAACGCGCCCGGAAAACGGCGCAAAGATCGCCGTCCTGTTCAGCGCGAGTTCGGCTTCGGCGAGCTGGGCCATGGCGCTGTCAAGCGACGCCTGGGCTTCGGCAAGCTGGGGCTCACGCCGCGCCAGCGGACTGGCATCGGCGATCCCCAAATCCTCCAGGTCTTGCAGGGCAATCTCCGCCTCGGCCTGCTCTCTGGCGAGGCGCTGCTCGGCGGACGCCACCGATGAGCGCGCCCGCGTCACGGCCAACTCATAGTCCGCCGCCTCCAGGCGCACCAGGACCTGGCCGCGGCGAATAAAGCCGCCATCGATAAAGTCCGGCGAGACAAATGAGATGCGCCCGGCGATTTGCGGCGAGACAATGATCTGTCGCTTGGGCGCCACTTCGCCCTGGGCGTCCACCGTCAGCGTCAGATCGCCAGAGACGATGGGTTCGGCGAAGACAGACAGGCCAACCGGCGGGCTGTCATTTTCCTCTGGCTCCGGCGCAAGTTCGGCCAGGAGAAACGCACCAAATCCGCCCAGGCCGGCCAGGATGATCAGCGGAAGGACGATTGCGAGGATACGGGTCATGGTGTGGGGCTCCCGCCAGATGCGCTCCCCTGGGGCAGGATCGCCCCATCGGGGCCGCCTCCAAGGGCTAAGAAATATTGGACCCGGTTGACCGCACGGTTGGAGCGCGCGGTAACGAGGGCAGATTCCGAATTCAAACGGCGCGTTTGTGCATCGATCAGGTTAAAAATCGACACCAGCCCGTTTTGATATTGGCGCACGGCCAAGTCTTCGGCGAACACGGCCTCTTCCAGCGCGCGTTTCTGGGCGTCCTCTTGAACGGCGAGATAGAAATCAGCCGCCAGGGCGTCCTCCACCTCGCGCCAGGCAATCAGGGTCGTCGAAGCGTAATTGGCCAGGGCGACCTCGATTCGCTCAAGAAACGCATCGGCCCGGGCGGTCAGCTGGCCGCCGGCGTAGAGCGGCTGGGTCAGATTGGCGACCGCGTTTGCGGCGATGAAGGCCGGATCAAAGGCCTTGGACACATCGTCGGAATTGGTGCTGATGCCGGCGGTCAAATTCAGGCTCGGCAGGAGCGCCAAGCGGGCCTGTTCAGCCCTAAGGCCAGCTTGAACGATACGGGTTTCCGCAGCGGCGATGTCGGGGCGCCGGGACAAGAGCAGCGCCGGGCTCGAGACCGGCTCAATGGGCGCCAGGCCAGGAAGCGTGGCCGGCGCTTGAATCTCCGCCGCCGGATAGCGCCCCAGAAGCACCTCTAGTCGCCGCGCCGCTTCATCAAGGGCTTGGCGCCGCTGGGCGATGCTGGCCTCGGCGCCGAACAAGGCGCTGCGGGCCAAGCGCACATCAAGGGCGGTCGACAGCCCGCGGGCAAAGCGCCGCTCGGTCAGATCAGCTGTGCGCTGGCGGGCGTCCAGCGTGGCTTGGGCCACGTCGCGCTGGGCCACGGCCGCGTTGAGATTGATCCAGGCTATCGCGGTTTGGCTGGCGATGGACAGGCGGGCATTGGCCAGGTCAATCTCGGCGATGACAAGGTCTGCCTCGGCCAAATCAACGCCGGCGGCCAGGCGCCCCCAAAGATCAATCTCCCAGCTTGCATTTACCGCTAGGCCATAGGTCGGGTCGTCGCTGGTGACCGCGTCGCCGTCGCTATCTTCAAACACCGTGCGCCGCCCGCCCGCCGAAGGCCCCCCGCTCACAAAAGGCAACAGCGTGCCGCGCTCGGCCACCGCGTCGGCGCCGGCTGCGCGAACGACCGCCACCTGGGATTGCAGCGAATAATTGTTGGCCAGGGCCTCACCGACCAGGCGCGTCAATTCCGGATCGTTGAAGCCGGAAACCCAGTCGCCTTCTTCCACCTCCCCGGACACGCCCGCCGCAGCCCACATCTGCGGCGCATCGGGCGCCACCGGCAGCGGATCGATCTCACCCATGGTGAAGGCGTCGAATGACGCACATCCAGTCACAACAAGTGACCCAACAAGACATGTGGGGCGCTTCATCGCACAGTCCCGATCCTCTTCTCCATCGCCGGCTTACGCTGGCCATGATTGACTGTCAATGAACAATTATCGAAAATCAATATGTGTTCTCTATACATTAATTAATGTGATTAGGCCTGAATCTGGCGCGGCTTCGGGGGGCTGCGAGCCCTTTCACCTTTTTGCCGCGCGCGCCTTGGTCTAAACGCTTTGCCTATGACTGAGCTGCCGCGAAAAGCGACACGAAAGCGCGCGGCCGACCGGCCAGATCCGCCGCGTCGCCTCCGGGATCTGGGCGTCATCACAGCCATCGCCGCAGCGATCCTGGCGCTTCTGGCGATCTCCGGCGCGCTCGGCTGGGTCGAGGCGGTCACCGCAGTCCTCGTCCTGTCCGCAGCGGCCCTGGCATACTTCGTAGGCTCCTCGCAGCCGCCTGATTTGGAGCGGGCAGACCGGCGCACGCGCGGGCGCACTGGGGCCGGGCGCTGGGCTGGGCCCGACCTGGAAGGCGCGCTCGACGCGCTGCCCATACCGGCGCTTTACATTGGGACGGACCGGCGCATCGCGCTCGCCAATGCGCCAGCCCGCGACCTTTTTCGCCTGCGCGAGGACCAGAAAACACTCGCTGCCTCTGTCATGCGCAACCCGGCGCTGCTGGACTGCTTAGAGGCCGCCCTTTCGGAAATGGCGCGCCCCGGCCGCGCCGAGGTGCCCTGGGGCCCCAGCGGAGATGAGCTCTGGCTTGCCCATGTCGCCCCGCTACAAGGCGAGCGCCGCGGCGCCTTGATCGTCATGGAAGACCACACGCCCCTGCGCCGGGCCGAGCGCGCAAGGTCAGACTTCCTGGCCAATGCCAGCCACGAGCTGCGCACGCCGCTGACCTCCCTGGCGGGCTTTATCGAAACCATGCGCGGACCGGCCAGACAGGACCCGGAAGCCTGGGACCACTTCCTGGACATCATGTTCGAACAGACCGAGCGCATGAAACGGCTGATCAAAGACCTGTTGTCCCTGTCGCGGATCGAATTCAGGGAACACACCCCGCCCTCCACCATAGAAGATTTGGCGAGCCTGCTGGCCCAGGTCCTGGCCACTATGGCGCCCCTGGCCGATGAGCGCGGCGTCTCCCTCGCGTCGAGCGGCCCAGCCGAAGGCCTGCTGGCTGTGGCGGACTATGATGAAATTACGCAAGTTGCCCAAAACCTGATTTCCAATGCGGTGAAGTATTCGAGCCTGGGCGACGAAGTTGTGGTCTCCTGGGGGCTTGGCGAGAGCCTGGACGCCGCTTCAGCCCAGGCCGGTCGCCAATGGAGCGAGGCAGGCCGCATAACCCTCCTTCAAGCAAGCGACCGCGGCGGCGGGCCTGGCCTTTGGCTCCGCGTGGAGGATCGCGGGCCCGGAATTGACCGCGAACACCTGCCGCGCCTCGGCCAGCGCTTTTACCGCGTCGAGGAAAGCCGCGGCGGCGAGCGCACGGGCACGGGCCTGGGCCTGGCAATCGTCAAGCATGTGATGACCCGCCACCGGGGCGGGCTGATCGTGGAGACTGCGCCGGGACATGGATCAGCCTTCGGTGTCTGGTTTCCTGGCCTCGCCGCGCAGCAGCCCGTGGCCGCGGCAGAGCCGACCACCCCTTTGCAAGCAAGCCACGATGCTTTAGCCGGAGAGCCCTGAACGGCCAACGGAAAGGCGCAGCGGCAATGACGATCTCTGGTCTTAAAGCGGCGCTTGCCCTGTGCCTCTGCATGGCGTGGCCAGCCCAAAGCTGGAGCGACGAGCACGGCGAGGCCGCCGCGGCGCCGGTGCCGCCGCCGTATCGGCTCAGCGTCAAACGCAGCCTGGAAGTGGGCGGGCGTGAGGTAGACTACACGGTGCGGGCAGAAGAGATCTACCTGCGCGGCGAGGACGATGCGCCCACCGGATCGATTTTCTCGATTTCCTATCTGGAGGACGGCGTGGACGCGCTGGAAGACCGGCCGGTGGTCTTCGTCTTCAATGGTGGGCCCGGCTCGTCTTCGGTGTGGCTGCATATGGGCGCCTGGGGCCCTCGCCGGGTCGTCACCCCGCCTGACGCCACCGGCGCGGGCGCGGCGCCCTATGAGCTTGTCGACAACGCCCACTCGCTGTTGGACGTGGCCGACCTTGTCTTTATCGATCCCGTGGGCACAGGCTATAGCCGCGCCCTCGGCGCCACCAAGCCGGAGACCTTTTTTGGCGTCAATGAAGACGCAGAGAGCATTGCCGAATTCGTCCGCATCTGGCTGACCCGCAATGGGCGCTGGCAGAGCCCAAAATATCTCGCCGGCGAAAGCTATGGAACCACCCGCGCGGCGGCCGTGTCTGAAAAGCTCCAGGGTGGCTGGAACGGGGTTGCGCTGAACGGGGTCATCCTTGTCTCGGCCATACTGGACTTCCAGACCGCCCGGTTTGCGCCGGGCAATGACACAGCCCACCTGGCCTTCTTTCCCACAATGGCCGCCACGGCCTGGCACCATGGCAAAATCGACACTGGCCAATGGCGCGGGGATTTCGATGCGTTCATTGATGACGCCCGCGCCTTTGCCACCTTCACCCTGCCGCCGGCCCTCATTCGCGGGAACACGCTGACGCCCGATGAAAAGGCGGCCATGGCACAGCAGATGGCCGGCTATCTCGGCGTTGCGCCAGCGTGGATTGAAGACGCCAATCTGCGCATCGAAGCGACCCATTTCCGCAAGGAATTGCTACGCGAACAGGACCTCACCGTGGGCCGCTTCGACAGCCGCTATACCGGCATCGATGCGAGCAGCGTGGGCGACAGCCCCGACAATGATCCCTCTGGTTACGGCATGGACGGCGCCTACACGGCGACGGTCAACGCCTATCTCACCGGCGAATTGGGCATCGATTTCCGAAGCCCCGATGAAGACGGCCGCCCCTCGGGCCAGCAGCTCGACCGGGAATACAAGATCCTGAGCGGCGAGCCCGGCCGCAATTGGAATTGGGACATCTACGGACGGGGCTGGCCGGCCTATGTGAACGTGGCCCCTTGGCTGGGCAAAGCCATGCGCGAGAACCCCGACTACCGCGTCCTGCTTGCTTCTGGCTGGTACGATCTCGCCACGCCCTTCTTCGGCGCCGAAATGTCCCTCATGAAGAACGGCGTGGTGCCTGGGCGGATCGATTACACCTATTATGAAGCCGGCCACATGATGTACCTGGTCGAGGGCGAGGCTGAAAAACTGACCGAGGACGTCAGAAATTTCATCCGTGACGAATAAGCCACGCCCCACCGATTAACCTTTTGAAAACCAACGGCGTTGATGCCGCAGGCGAATGCCTGTGGAAATCGTTTTCGCGTGTTGTTCGATGGCTGTCCGCGAATGTTCATGGATGGGGGCTATGGCAATCGTTCCCATACGAAGGGTTTGCCAGATTTGCCCATTGGCTCCCACAGCGTCCCATGGTAGCCCATTTCGCAGTTGGGTTTTTCCAAACGGCTGATGAAAAAAGGGCGGGGCAGTGTTCGTCTCCACCTATGAAAGTGCGATCGATGCCAAGGGGCGCGTGAGCGTTCCTGCGCCCTTCCGGGCTGCCCTTGGGGGTGGCTCGCGCATTTTTTTGTGGCCGGCCCTGGATGGCTCGAAATGCCTGGAAGGCGGCGGCGAAGACCTGATGGCGCTTTATCGTCAAACCATATCCCGGCTGCCGCTCCAGTCGCGCGAGCGCAAAGCGCTGACCCTTGCCATTGTCTCGCGCTCGGCCGACCTCAAGATGGACGAGCCCGGGCGCGTGAAGATCCCCGAGGAGATGCTTGCGCGCGTCGGCATTGATCACCGGATGGTGTTTGTCGGCGCGCTGGAGAGCTTTCAGATCTGGAGCCCTGAGGCCTACGCAGCCTATGAGGGCGATATGGCCGGCGCGGTTAGCGACCCCAAAGTGATCAATGCCCTGGCCGCGCCCTACGACGCGGCCATCGGCGCGGGCAGCGTCCCCGGCCTGGCCCGCATGCCGGGGGAGGGCTGAGCCATGGGCCATATCCCCGTCCTACTCGAGCCCGTGCTCGAAGCGTTGGCGCCCGAAGATGGCGAGGTTCATTTGGACGCAACCTTTGGCGGCGGCGGCTATGCCCGCGCGCTGCTGGCTGCGGCCGACTGCGTGCTCCTGGCCATTGACCGCGACCCTGCGGCCATTGCCCGCGCCGAGGACATGGCAAAGACCGCCCCGGGCATGCGGCCCCTGCTTGGCCGCTTCGGCGCCCTGGATGAGCTGGCGATCGAGGCGGGCCACCCAGCCCTCGATGGCGTCGTGCTGGACCTCGGCGTCTCCTCTTTCCAAATCGATGAGGCCGAGCGCGGATTCTCCTTTCAGAAGGACGGCCCGCTCGACATGCGGATGGCGGCGTCCGGGCCGAGCGCGGCTGACATTCTCAACCAAATCGACGAGGCCAATCTGGCGACGCTGATCTTCCGCCTGGGCGAGGAAAGAGCCTCCCGCCGCGTGGCCAGGGCCATTGTCGAGCGCCGAGCCCAGGCGCCGTTCTCGACGACAGCGGACCTGGCCGAGGTGGTCTCCGACGCCCTAGGCGGACGCCGCGGCGCGCGCACGCATCCGGCGACCAAAGTGTTCCAGGCAGTCCGCATCTACGTCAATGACGAGCTTGGTGAGCTGTCGCGCGCCCTGCTGGCGGCAGAGCGGATCCTCAGGCCCGGGGGGCGGCTGGTGCTGGTCACATTCCATTCGCTGGAAGACCGGGCGGTCAAACGCTTCCTGCGGGCCCGCACCGGGGCCGAGAGCGGGCCCTCGCGCCACATGCCAGGTCCCGCCGCAGCGAGCGAGCCAACCTTCGAGCTCATCTCGCGCAAAGCGATTATCCCGAGCGATGAGGAGCGCCGCGCCAACCCCCGGGCCCGCTCGGCCAAGCTCCGTGCCGCGCGGCGCACGGCCGCCGCGCCACGGCCAGCCGATTTGGAGCCCGCCTTCAACCTGCCGCCGCTCAGCCAGTTTGCGGGGCGCCCATGAGCCGCTCGGCCTTTATCTTCGGCCTGGCCCTGGTCGCGCTTCTGATCGTGGCGCTTTACCGCGGCAAGTATGGCGCGAGCGAAGCGCGCCAGGAACTGGCGACGCTGGACCAGGACATCGCAGCGGCAAGAGCGCGGCTCTCCCTGCTGGAGACCGACCTTGCCCACCGTATTCGCCGCGAATGGATCGAGGAGTATGCCCGGCGCGAGCTGGGCATGGGCCCGCCGCGCCCGGACCAGTTCGTCCGACTTGAGGATCTCGGCGCCGCGCTTGCCGATTCCAGTGCGCCCAGCGCGGAGGCTGGGCAATGATCGCTTCGTCCGAACGCACCCGCGTGCGCTGGGTCTCTGCCTTGATGGCAAGCCTGTTCGTACTCGTCGCAGCCAAGGGCGGGGTGCTCGCCATGTCGCCTGCCCCGGCCGCCGGCGGCGTGTCGAGCGCGTTTGCCGAGACGCCCACGCGGGCCGATATCGTCGACCGGCGCGGCGAGCTTCTGGCGACGTCGGTGACCGTCTACTCCCTGTTCGCAGACCCCCGCGCGATTTGGGACCCCGCGGATGTGGCCGCGCAGCTCGCCGGCGTCTTTGAAGGCCTGGATGCGGGCGCCCTGGCCGCGCGGCTGGAAAACCGCGACCGCGCCTTTGTTTGGGTGCGCCGGGGGCTGACACCGCGACAGCGCCAGGCCGTGTTTGACCTCGGGCTCGAAGGCTTGGGCTTTCGCGAAGAGCGCCGCCGCGCCTATCCGCGCGGCACCCTTGCCGGCCACGTGCTGGGCTATACCGACATAGATGGCAACGGCCTGGCCGGGATCGAGCGGTCGGTCGACGCCCATCTCAAATCAAGCGACGCGCCGCTGGCGCTGTCGCTGGATTCCGGCCTGCAATTCGCCCTCGAAGCTGAGCTGTCGGACGCCGCCGCCCGCCACAGCGTTGCCGGCGCTGCCGGCGTCTTGATCCATGGGCGCACCGGCGACGTGCTCGCCTTGGCAAGCTGGCCGCCGATCAATCCCAACCGCGCCGGCCAGATGCCCCGCGATGCAGCAGGCCGCCTCGACCGGGCCACCCGGGCGGTGTTTGAGCTCGGCTCGGTTTACAAGCCGCTGACCGTGGCCATGGCGCTAGAGGGCGGCGTCGTTGCCCCGGAAGACATCTTCGACGTGGCCGAGCCGCTTGCCATAGGCGGATTTGAAATCACTGATGACCACGCCGTCCCTGGCGGGCGCGCCTCGCTGACGCAGATCCTGGCAGAGAGCTCCAACGTCGGCACGGTCAAGATTGCGCTGGACGCCGGCGGTGAGCGGCTCAGCGGCTTTTACCGCGCCCTGGGTTTGCTCGAGCGCGCACCGATCGACCTGCCGGCCAGTGCAGCCCCGCTTTTGCCCGAGCGCTGGAATGAAGTGACCGTGGCAACGACGAGCTATGGCCATGGGCTGGCGGTGACGCCGCTATCGTTCGCGGCCGCCTTTGCCGTCTTCGCCAATGGCGGGGAATGGGTCGCGCCAGGTCTGTTGCAGCACGGCGCGGAAAACCGCCCGCGCCGACGTGTCCTCTCACCCCAAACCGCCGCGCGCGTCACCGCCATGATGCGCGAGGCTGTGCTCGACGGCACGGGCCTGCGCGCCGACGTGCCCGGCTACAGGATCGCCGGAAAAACCGGAACGGCCGAAAAGCCCATCGCGGGCGGCTACTCCGACACCGACAATGTTTCCAGCTTTGCCGCCGTGTTCCCCGCCGAGCGCCCTGAATATGCCCTACTGATCGTGCTCGATACACCCCAAGCCTTCGACCAAGAGGAGGCGGACGGAGTGATGACCGGGACAAGCGCTGCATTTACCGCAGCGCCCACCGCTGGCCGCGTGATCGGGCGCATTGCGCCGCTGCTCGGCCTGGCGCCAGAGGGCGTTGAGGCCAGCCCTCCGGCCGACTCCGTGTCTGAGACAGGGAGCGCGTTATGACCTTGGGCGAGTTACTCGGAGACCAGACCCCGGCCGCCCTGGCCGGCTCGCCCGTGTCGGGCTTGACCTGCGACAGCCGCCGCGCGGCGCCGGGCTGCGTGTTCGTGGCGCTGGCCGGCGCCGTCGCCGATGGCCACGCCTATGCCGGAGACGCCGCCGCGGCGGGCGCCCTCGCCATCATCGCCGAGCGGCAGGTGGATACCGGCGGCGTGCCCGTGATTGTCCGAGCCGATGCGCGGCGCTGGCTCGCCAAGGCGGCAGCGCGTTTCTATGGCCGCCAACCGGAGACCATCGCCGCGATCACCGGGACCAATGGCAAAAGCTCCAGCGTCGATTTCCTGCGCCAGATTTGGTCGCGCGCCGGGGTCACCGCCGCGTCCATGGGGACCCTCGGCGCCATCGGCCCGAACGGGACGCTGGACCTCGGCCACACCACGCCCGGGCCGGAGACGATCCACGAGACCCTAGCTGCGCTCGCAGGCCAGGGCGTGACCTGCCTTGCCATGGAGGCCTCCTCCCACGGGCTGGCACAACATCGCCTCGACGGGGTGAAGCTTGGCGCCGTGGCCTTCACCAATTTCACCCAGGATCACCTGGATTATCACCCCACCATGGAGGCCTACCGCGCCGCCAAGCTGCGCCTGTTTGCCGAATTGGCGCCGGCCGGGTGCCCGGCGGTGATCATGGCCGACGATCCAAGCCATACCCAGTTCGAGCGCGCTGCGGGCGAGGCCGGCCTTGATGTCCTCTCGGTGGGTTGGCGCGGCCGGGACCTCAAGATTGCCGAGTTGACCCCCCGGCCATCGGGCCAGGACCTCCTGCTCCACTGGCGCGGCGCCGAGCACACGCTGCACCTTCCTCTGATCGGAGAGTTCCAGGCGCTTAACGCGCTTACGGCGGCCGGCTGCGCGATGGCCCTGGGCCTTGCGTTCACGGTGGTTGCCGAAGGGCTGGCGCAGCTCGCCCCAGTGAAAGGCCGGCTGGAATTTGTTGGCGCGACGCCCGCCGGCGCCGGCGTCTTCGTGGATTATGCCCACACGCCAGACGGGCTGGACACCCTGCTACGCGCAGCGCGCCCCCACACGGCGGGCCACCTCAGCGTTGTGTTTGGCTGCGGCGGCGACCGGGACGCCACCAAGCGGCCGCTGATGGGAAAGGTCGCCCAGCGCCAAGCCGACCGGGTGATCATCACCGATGACAATCCGCGCTCGGAAAAGCCGGCCGAAATCCGCCGCGCGGCCCTCGCCGGCGCGCCAGATGCCCGAGACATCGGTGACCGGGCCGAAGCGATCCACACCGCCATTGCCGAATTGCAGGCCGGCGACACGCTGGTCATTGCCGGCAAGGGCCACGAAACGGGCCAGGTGATCGGTGACCGGGTGGTGGCATTTTCCGACCAGGACACCGCCCGCAAAGCGCTTGAGGAGCGCGCCGATGGCTGACGCCCTGTGGACCTCTGAGGACATCGCCGCCGCGACGGGCGGCGCCGTGACCGCGCCGTTCGCTTGCGGCGGTCTGTCCATCGACACGAGGCGTCTGCGCCCGGGCGACCTGTTCGTGGCGCTCAGCGATGTGCGCGATGGCCACGATTTCGCAGCGGCCGGCTTTGAACGCGGCGCGGTGGCCGCCTTAGTGAGCCGGCCCGTCGCTGCGCGGGGGCCGTTTGTTGAAGTCAAAGATGTGCTCGGTGCGCTGACCCAGCTTGCCGTGGCGGCGCGGGCCAGGTGCGGCGCGATCCGCACAGCGGTGACCGGCTCGGTCGGCAAGACGAGCGTGAAGGACATGGTCGCGCAGATCTTCAGCGCAGCCGGCCCCGCCCACTGGCCCGAAAGCAGCTTCAACAATCAATGGGGCGTGCCGCTGACCCTGGCGCGGATGCCGCAATCGACCCAGCGCGCGATCTTCGAGATTGGCATGTCGACCCCGGGCGAGATTGCACCGCGCTCGAAACTTGTGCGCCCGCATCATGCCTTGATCACGAAAATTGCCCCGGCCCATCTGGAAGGGGTCGGCTCGATAGAAGGGGTCGCGGAAGAAAAGTCAGCGGTCTTTGCAGGGCTTGAAGCCGGCGGTACCATCATCGTGCCCGAAGACGACCGGTTCAAAGCCTATTTGGCTGACCAAGGCCGGCGCCAGTGCACGACCGCATCGGTGGAGAGCTTCGGCGCAGGCCACGGCGCCACCGCCCGGGTGATCGATGTGGAGACCGACGGGGTGTCCTCGCGCTTCCAGATCGACGTGGCTGGGCAGCGGGCCCGCGTCCACCTCAACGCTGTGGGCAGCCATTGGGGCGTCAATGCCGCCGCGGCCCTGCTCACGGCCACGCTCACCGGCCTCACCCTTGCCGAAGCGGCCGACGGGCTTGCTGGCTTCTCGCCGCCCCCGGGGCGCGGCACTGCCGAGGCACTGGCCTTGCCAGGGGGCGGCGCTGCCACCTTGCTCGACGACGCCTACAACGCCAATCCCGAGAGCATGCGCGCGGCCCTTGCCGCCCTGGCCCTGCGCCCGAGTGGGGCGCGACTGCTTGCCCTCGGTGAGATGCGCGAGATCGGGGCCGAAACCGAAGCCGCCCATGCCGGCCTCGCCGCGCCCATCCTTGAGACCGGCGCTCGCCAGGTCTTCCTTGCCGGCCCGGCCATGGCCCCGCTGGCGCAGGCATTGCGCGGAAGCGTGGACGTGGCCTTTGCGGAGACGGCAGGACAACTGGCAAGCGAGATGAAAAAAGCGTTAACAGACGGCGCCTTCCTCTTGATCAAGGGGTCGAATGCCTCCGGAATGCGAGGGCTGGCCGATGAGTTGCGCGAGTGGGGCGCTGTAGGTTCGGCAAGTGTGATGGGCGCCCAGGCGCAAGGCATTGGGCAGGCTGACGATGTTGTATGAGTTATTCGCTGCGGAGCGCGGCGTATTCAACTTGTTGAATTACATCACGTTTCGGACGGGCGCTGCCGTCGTGACCGCCTTTCTCCTGGCGGCGATTTCCGGCGCGCCCATCGTCAACGCGCTGCGCCGCGCCCAAGGCTCGGGCCAGCCGATTCGCGATTTGAGCTTCGAGGACCAGATGGCCAAGCGCGGCACGCCTACCATGGGCGGCTTCATCATCTGGCTGGGCCTGTTCCTGTCGGCCCTTCTCTGGCTGGATCTGCGCAACCCCTATAGCTGGGTGATCTTGTTTGTAACCGGGGCCTTCGCCTTCATCGGCTATCTCGACGACGCCGCGAAAGTCGCCAAACAATCGGACGCCGGCGTGTCGGCGCGCATGCGCTTGGCGCTGGAGTTTCTGATCGCCGGGGGCGCGGTGGCCTTCATCATGGGCCTGCACGGCGCCCATACGCCGCTTGGCCATGCCGACTGGGGCGCGCTGGATGGCCTTGCCCAATCGATTGCAGGCTTTGCGCCGGTGACCTCGATCCAGCCCAATGACCAGGCCTTTTCCGGCGGCGTCGCTGTGCCCTTCGTCAATGATTATTTTCTGCCTCTCGGCGGGCTGTTTGTTGTGTTCGGCGCTGTGGTGATCGTGGGGTCTGCCAATGCCGTGAACTTCACCGATGGACTGGACGGGCTCGCCATCGTGCCGATGATGTTTGCCTGCGCCTCCTATGCGCTGATCGCCTATCTGTCGGGCAATTTCCAGTTCGCCGACTATCTCGGCATCCAGTTCGCGCCTGGAACGGGCGAGCTTGCTGTCGTGCTCGGCGCGATGATCGGCGCGGGCATGGGCTTTCTCTGGTACAACGCCTACCCCGCCCAGGTCTTCATGGGAGATACCGGCTCGCTCGGGCTCGGCGCGCTGCTCGGCGTGGTCGCCGTGGCGGTCAAGCATGAGTTTGCCCTGGTCGTGATCGGCGGTCTGTTTGTGCTCGAGGCGGTGTCAGTGATCCTGCAAGTGTCCTGGTTCAAGGTCACGCGGCGGCTCACCGGCAGTGGCCAACGGCTCTTCGCCATGGCGCCGCTGCACCATCACTTCCAGAAGCAGGCCTGGCCCGAGACCCGGGTCGTGGTGCGCTTTTGGATTCTGTCTGTCCTGTTTTCCTTGGCCGGCCTGGCCACGTTGAAGCTGAGGTAGCCCGCGCGCGATGATCCCTGTCACCGAATATGCCGGGCGCGATGTCGCCGTTTTCGGTCTCGGCCGGACGGGTCTGAGCGCGGCGCGCGCGCTCGTCGCCGGCGGCGCGCGTGTGCATGCTTGGGACGATGATCCGGCCATCCGCGCCAAGGCCGAGGCGGCTGGCCTGGTGCTGAGCGACATCAATAAGCGCGACTGGCAGGGCTTCGAGGCCTTGGTCTTGTCGCCGGGCGTGCCCTTCCGGTTTCCCCAGCCCCACCGCCTGGTGCGCATGGCGAACGCCATGGATGTGCCGGTGATCGGCGACATGGAATTGTTCGCGCGCGCCGTCCAGGCGCTGCCGAGCCGTGGGCGCCCGAAAGTCATCGGCGTTACCGGCACAAATGGCAAATCCACGACCACGGCCCTGATCGGCCATATCCTGGACCAGGCCGGGATTGACGCCCGGGTGGGCGGAAACATCGGCACCGGCGTGCTGGATATGGCGCCGCTGCATGCCAATGCGGTCTACGTGCTGGAGCTTTCATCCTACCAACTCGACCTGGTGAAGTCCCTCCACTGCGACGTGGCTGTATTCCTCAACCTGTCGCCGGACCACTTGGAGCGCCATGGCGGGATCGACGGCTATCTCGCTGCGAAGAAACGTATTTTCCGCAGCCAGGACACGGGCGACACGGCCGTCATCGGCTTCGACGATGTCTACAGCCAGGCCGCAGCCCTGGAGATGAAGCGCGGCGCGGCCAAGGTGTGGACGGTCTCGTCGGAGTTCGCCCTTGGGTGCGGGGTCAGCGTGGTCGGCGGGCGCCTCTTCGATAGCCTGTCGGGCAAGGCTGTGGGCGTGGGCGACCTCAGCGGCGCGCCGGCCCTGCGCGGGCGCCACAACCACCAGAACGCGGCCGCTGCCTATGCCGCCTGCCGCGCCCTGGGCGTCGACACAAAGACGATCCTGGCCGGCATCGAAAGCTTCCCCGGCTTGCCCCATCGCCTGGAGACCGTCGCTGTGCGCGACGGGGTGACGTTCATCAATGATAGCAAGGCGACCAATGCCCAGGCCGCCGAACAGGCCCTGCGCGCCTTCGACCGGGTCCATTGGATCGCCGGGGGGCGGGCAAAATCCGATGGCATCGCCGCTCTAGAGCCCTGCCTGAACCGCGTGGCAAAAGCCTATCTCATCGGCGAAGCAGAAGCTGCGTTCGCTGCGACCTTGCAAGACAAAGTGCCGATCCACCGCAGCCGAACCCTCACGGCCGCCGTGGCCGCCGCCTTCGCCGACGCCCGGGCGAGCGGCCAGGCCGATCCCGTGGTGTTGCTGTCTCCGGCGTGCGCGAGCTTTGACCAGTTTCCAGATTTCGAAGCGCGCGGGGAGGCCTTCCGAGACGCCGTCAATGCCCTTCCCATTAACGCGCCCGAGGTGGAGACGGCATGACCACCCTGGCCGCCCCCGGCCTGTCGCGGGCCGATACTTCCTGGCTGACCGAGTGGCGTCGCACGGTGGACTGGCCAATCCTGGTGGCGGCCATGGCGCTGCTGGCGGTGGGCCTGTTGCTGTCGCTCGCCGCCGGGCCACCCGCCGCGCCGCGCCTTGGATATGACGCGCCCTACGCCTTGGTGGTGCGCCACAGCGTATTTGCCGCCGGCGCCTTGGCCTTGATGGTGGCGACATCGCTCATGGACCGGCAAATGGCCCGGCGGGCGGCCGCGATCCTGTTTTTTGGCGCCCTGACGCTAATGGCCATCCTGCTTCTCGCCGGCCACGAAGCCAAAGGCGCCCAGCGCTGGCTGCGCATCTTCGGGTTTTCGCTCCAGCCCTCAGAGATCGCCAAGCCTGCGCTCATGGTCTTGATCGGCTGGCTGCTGGCCCAGCGCGCGGCATTGCCCGAAGGCCCTTGGGCGGCAATCGCATTCACCGTCTATGCCGCGACCCTGGGGCTGCTCCTGTTGCAGCCCGATGTGGGCCAGGCCGCGCTGCTGTCGGCGGCGTTTATCCTGGCGTTCTTCGTCTCGGGCCTTCCCGTGCGATGGGCGGCTGGGTTTGCCGCATCGGGCATCGTCTTGGCGGGAAGCCTTTACGCCGCCCTGCCCCATGTGCGCCAACGCATCAACAGCTTCCTCGATCCCAGCGCCTATGACACCTACCAGATCGACAAGGCCGCCGAGGCCCTGTCGCGCGGCGGTCTATTCGGCGCTGGGCCCGGCGAGGGCACCGTCAAGCGCAGCCTGCCCGACGCCCATAATGATTTCATCTACGCCGTGCTGGGCGAGGAATTTGGCCTTCTGGCCGCGCTCATCGTGATCGCCCTACTTGCCTTTATAACCCTGCGCGGCTTGGGCCTGGCGGCGCGCGTCGACGACGCCTATCCCCGCACGGCGGCTGCTGGATTGTTTATCCTGTTTGGGCTCCAAGCCCTGATCAACATCGCGGTGAACGTCGCCCTGATCCCGCCGAAGGGCATGACCCTGCCATTCTTGTCCCATGGCGGATCATCCTTTGCCGGCATCGCGCTGACCTTGGGCCTGGCCCTTGCCCTGGTGCGCCGGCAACGCCTGGGGCGCGGCTGGGCGTGAGCGATGCGCCGCTTCTGGTGATCGGCGCTGGCGGCACGGGCGGCCATATGTTTCCCGCCGCCGCCTTCGCCGAAGAGATGGCCGCGCGCGGATGGCGCGTGGGCCTGATCAGCGACGATCGCGGCCTGCGATACGGCGCGCGTTTTCCCGCCGATTGGAAAGCGGAGGTCCAGGCTGCGAGCCCAAATCTGCGCCGGCCCTGGACCCTGCCGGCAACCGCGCTGAAGCTGTCGCGCGGCGTGGCCACAGCCAAGCGCCGCTTCGGCGACGAGCGGCCGAGCCTGGTGGCAGGCTTTGGAGGGTATCCGGCCTATCCAGCGCTGTCAGCTGGCCGGCAGATGGGCATTCCGCTGATCATCCACGAGCAGAATGCCGTGCTCGGCCGGGTCAACCGGCGGTTTGCGGCGCGGGCCGACATCGTTGCGAGCGGCTTTGCGCGCTTGGACCGGCTGCCCCGCGGGGCTGACCACCGGCCTTTGGGCAATCCCGTACGCACGCCGATCGCAGCGCTGCGGGACCTGCCCTATCCCGACCCGTCGGGCGCTCTAAACATTCTCATCACCGGGGGCAGCCAGGGCTCGCACATCCTGGGCGAGGCCCTACCGCTGGCGATTTGCAACCATCTGCCCGCCGCGCTGAGGGCGCGCCTCACGGTGGTCCAGCAAGTGCGCGAAGAGCAAGTCGCCGACGTGGTGAAGCTCTATGCCAATGCCGGCATAACCGCAGAGATCGACACGTTTTTCTCCGACATGGCGGCCCGGCTCGCAGCAGCCCATTTCGTGATCGCGCGCTCCGGCGCCGGCACGGTGAGCGAGCTCTCGGCGGTGGGCCGGCCGTCGCTGCTCATCCCTCTGGCGATCGCCATGGACGACCACCAAACCGCCAATGCCGCCGCGCTGACCGATGAGGGCGCCGCTGACCTGATCGTGGAGCAAAACCTCTATCCAAACCTCATCGGCGAGCTGCTTGCCGTCCGCCTGGGCGACCCGGAAGACCTGAAAGCCCGGGCCGCTGCGGCCCGCCAGGTCGGCAGCGTGACCGCGGCGAAGGACCTGGCCGATATGGCAGAGCAGGTGGCGAGCGCGGCCTAGGCCCGTGCCCGCCCGGCGGCCTCGCCGCGCGCCGCCTTCGCCTTGAGGATCTCGGCTGCGCAGACGCCCGCCGGCGTGTGCGTCGTGTCGACCTCAAAATCATAGTCCAGGTCTTCGTGAACGAGGGCGAACTGCCCGCGCGCCTGCCCGGGCACCCGGTCGCCCCGGGCAATCTCGCGCCGTTCCAATTCCTCAAGATCGCAGTGAACGCCGACCCAGAAGGTATCAACCCCCGCCAGGCAGCCTCTCCAGGCCTCGAGCAGGTCTGGCGATAGGATCACCTCGTCCAGAATGAGGTCGACGCCGCTCGCGGCAATCGCGGCCGCGGCCTGCTGATGGGCATGGAGCGCCGCGCGCCCGGCGGCTCCGAAATTGAGGCGCACAGCCCCGCGTGCGTCGCGATCGAAAAAGAACCCGTCTGGATGGTTGTGAAGCCGGGGCGCGAGCATGGCAAACCCATCATCGATGCCCGTGAGCAGATGCGGGGTCTCGGCGCGCTGTTGCAGCGCGTGGGCAATGCTCGATTTTCCCGCCGAGGTGCACCCGTTCAGAAAGATGACGGCCAAGGCTAGAGCAGGTCCGACACGCGCAGGGAGACGCTGGGAAAGGCTCCAGGCGAGAGCGCTTCGGTGAAGGCGGCAGTAGCCGTCTTTGCATAGGCCGCCGCGGCCGTATCCGGCGCGCGGCACACCTCTACCGTTTTTCCGTCGAGATCGACCAGCCAAACCTCAGGCACGCCCGCAGCGGCATAGACGGGAAGTTTGAGCTCTCGATCCCTGCGCTGGCTGGTTTTCATGATCTCGATGACCAAAGACATGTCATCACCCGTCATCTCATTGCTGCTGACATCTGCGCGGTAGATCACCACGTCGGGCCGCACCTCCGTGTCATGGGACAGGAAGATCGAGGCTTCGGTCGATATCTCCACATCATTTCGCCCCACCATTTGTTCAATAACTGTTCGGACGATCCGTGTCCGCGCAGTCATATGCTCAAAGCCCTCGCTGCCCATGTCGAACCATGCCCCCCGGATCAGCTCCCAGCGGTCTTCGGGGTCGATCAAGCCGCGGGCGACCATGCGGGCCATATCCGCATTGGTGAAATAGCGCTCGCCGTCCGGCCGGGTGTGATAGCTGATGAAGCCGTCTTCCATAGCTTGATTTAACTCCATTCGGGCGACGAATTCCAGAGTGGCTGGCGGCGTCGAGGCCGTGTAGGCGTAACGAGAGGGGGCCAGGCTGCCCCGTCGGATAAAAAGGTCTTTGTGATGCGCGATCCGTCCCCCTTCGATCTGGGCCCGGCCCACCTGGTGGGCATTGGCGGGATCGGCATGTCGGGGATCGCCGAGGTGATGATGACCCTGGGCTACCAGGTCCAAGGCTCTGACATCACCGACAGCGAAAGCGTCGCGCGCCTGCGCGAGAAGGGCGCGGCCATCCATATCGGCCATGCGCCGGAAAACGTCCATGGCGCGGGGGCCGTGATCGTCTCCACCGCGATCACCGGCGACAATCCGGAAGTGGTGGCCGCGCGCGCCCTTGGCATTCCTGTCGTGCGCCGCGCCAATATGCTGGCCGAGCTGGTGCGCCTGAAATGGACCGTGTGCGTGGCCGGCACCCACGGCAAGACGACGACGACGAGCCTGGTGGCCGCCTTGCTGGATGGCTGCGGCATCGACCCCACAGTGATCAATGGCGGCATCGTCAATGCCTATGGCTCCAACGCCAAGGCGGGGGCCGGCGACTGGATGGTGGTGGAGGCCGACGAAAGCGACGGCACCTTTACCAAGCTGTCGCCCACCGCGGCCATCGTCACCAATATCGATGCAGAGCACATGGACCATTACGGCTCCATGGACGCGCTGCGCGAGGCCTTCGACACGTTCGTGGAGAACACTCCGTTCTATGGATTTGCGGTGCTGTGCACCGACCATCCCGAAGTCCAGGCCCTGGCCGGGCGCGTCACAGACCGCCGCCGCATCACCTACGGCTTCAACCGCCAAGCCGATGTGCGGGCCGTCAATGTGAAGACCGACCTCAGCGGGTCCCATTTCGATGTCGCCCTGCGCCGGCCGGGCTCGGCCCAGCCGATCCTGCTGGAGGGGCTCAGCCTGCCCATGGCCGGCGACCATAATGTGCAGAACGCCTTGGCGGCGATCACCGTCGCCCTGGAGCTGGGCGCTGAGGCCGACGAGATCCGCGCAGCCCTGGCCGGCTTTGGCGGGGTCAAGCGCCGGTTCACCCCGGTGGGCGAATGGCAGCCCGAGGCCGGCCAGCCGCCGGCGCGCGTGATCGATGATTATGGCCACCACCCGGTCGAGATCGAAGCGGTGCTGAAGGCGGCGCGGGCCATGGTCGGCGCCGGCCAGCTCATCGCGGTGCACGAGCCCCACCGTTTCAGCCGGCTGCGCGACCTCTTTGGAGCTTTTGCCGGGTGTTTCCACGCCGCCGACCATGTCTTCATCGCCCCGGTTTACAGCGCAGGCGAGGCGCCGCTGGAGGGCATCGACCACGACGCGCTGGTGGCCAGTATGGCGCGCAGCGGCCACCGCTTTGCCGAAGCGCTGCCCAGCCTCGATGGCCTGCCCCAAGCGGTTGCCGCCATTGCCGAGCCCGGCGCCATGATTGTGTGCCTGGGCGCCGGCAGCATCTCAGTCCACGCAGCTAGCCTGGCCGGCGCCGCCGCGGCGCTTAGCCCACAGGAAAAAGCGAAAGATTAAGCGCCACCGAGACGCGCGCGCCGCCGCCCTGGAACGGGCGCACCGAGTGGCGCAGCCAGCCTGGGAACATCACCAGCAGACCCGGCCGCGGGCGAATGGCATGCTGGCTGCGCGCTGGCTTGCCGCGCGCGTCGCGGTAGACCAGGTCGGCAACGGCCATGTAAGCGCCGGGATAGCGCGGATCCTCCAGCACCAGCTCACCGCCCTGGCCGGGCGCCGCCGCCGCGCCGGGATCGACATAGTAGACCGCGCTCCAGAAAGCGCCGACATGGCAGTGGAGCTGGTTGGACTGGCCGGCGGCGTTGATATTGGCCCACATGTCAACGCCCCAGCGGAAATCGCGCTTGCCGGCCGCAGCAATGTCTTCCATGTGGCCGCTGGCCAGGCTGATCGCAAAGTCCGACAGCTGGCGGGCGTATTCGCCGCCCCAGGCGGTCATGTTGGCCGCCGAGTGCCAGCCGCCAATGTTGGAGCGGTGAATGCCCGCGGGGTCGCGCGCCCGCTCGGCCTCGATCACCTCCAACAATCCACCATTCAGGGCCGCAGCGCCGGGCGGCTCTGCGGTCAGGATCGGCGTTGTGAACAAATCAAAGCGCTGGGCCATTCGCCAGGCTAACCCGGCGGCCCAGGCGGGGCCACCCGAAGCGGGCGATTGAGCGTCAACAGCGAGAGCCGTTCGGCCTCTTCAAAGGCGCTGCGCTCCAGGCTGAGACTGGTCGCCCGGCCCGTGCGCCTGGCTGGGCCCGGCCGCGCGCGCGGCCGGAGCCGCACGCCAATGCCGCCGCTTGCCGGGTGCCAGGCGCGGCGCACCCGCCGGGCATAAGCGCGGGCATAGGGTTCCGGCCGAGCCAGCACGCGGGCGAGGGCGGCAAACCGCGCTGCAAGCCGGCGGGCATCGACGACGCGGGGCGGCTCAGGCGCATCGGCCCACCAGGCCTGGCGTGTGTCTGCGGATTTGGGGGTCGTCGGCCTGCCGAAAAGGGCAGCCTGGACCTGCGCCGGGCTCATCAACCGCTCGTTCAAGGCAAAGGAGGGGCGGCGTGGGTCGCCGGCGCAGGGTTTGGTTGGTGCTCGGGGCGGCGCGCCGCGTTTGCGCGGGCTGCGCCACGGGCCGTCGAGAAAGGCGCCGGCCAAGCAAATCAGCAGGCGGCGCACCATCATTTCCAGATAGCGCAGCTCGCTGCAGGCTGCGCGCCAGGCTCCGCGCTGGATCGCAGCCTCGCCCCGGCCGGCCGGAAAGGCGAGCGCGCGGGCGCTGTCCAGCCGCCGGGCGGCATAGTCGAAGCTCCAATCGAGGCTGTCTTGGTCGCGCTGGTCCATGGCCAGGAGCTTACCTGCGCCCCATCCCCCGTCGGATAAGCCGCGCGGGGGGCTGACCGTGCGGCCAGGCAGGGCGGGGCATTTGCCAGGCTCGCCGCCCGGTGGAGGGGCGGATAGGCCTGCGCCTATCCGCCGAGGTACCAGCCCGAAACAGCGCTGCGCGGCGCGCCGGCGAAGGGCGCGACATAGGTGACCGCGTGGACCTTATCGACTGAAAACAGGTCCAGCGTGTTGAAGCCTGGTGTAAAGGCGAGGTTGGGCGTGCCGTCGGGCTGGTAGAATTGCAAGAGCCCGCCCCAATCGGGATGCCAATTGCGCGTCAGGCCCCAGACAAAGGCGAGCCGGCGCCCCTGGCCGCGGGGGCTGTCTGTGTGGCGGGTCAGGTAATGGCCCGGGCGGAACTGGGTCGCGCTGGTATCTACGCCGGTCACGCCGCTGACCCCTGTGAGACGGGCCACCAGGTCCAGCACTGCCGGCTCCATCACCCCGCTGCGCAGCTCGGCAAGCGGGGCGGGCAAATCGCCGGCAGCCGCGTCCAGGGGCCGGGCAAAATAGGCAAAGCCTTCGCCGCGCCGCGCCGAGTCGATCAGGGTCTGGTTGAAGGCCTTGCGTGTGTCTTCCGGCCAGGCCGGGATGTCCTGGGGGGCAACCCGGCCAACCCCTTGCGAGGCGCCATAGGCCAGCACCCAGTCGCCCAGCGTATCGACCGTCTGGGCGAGCGTTTCGGCCCGGGCCGGTGGCAGAACGCCGGCAAGGCGCACATGGCCATGGGTCTGGAACACAGCCGCCGCGCCAGCAATATCGAAGCCGGCATCAATGTCGGGGTTGAGGAAACTCATCTGCCCCGTCTAGTGCCCTGCCGGGCAAAAGGCGAGGCCCCGGACTAGCCGACGCTGTAATCGGCGCCCGAGGATTTCTCAGCATTGCCAATCGTTGCGCCGCCAATGACCCGGGCATCGGCGCCGGAAGACACGTCAATGTCCACACTGCCCGTGATGTAGGCATCAACATCGGCGCCGGAGGAGGCCTCCAAGCGGCCATCGACGCACGCCATCTCCCTGGCATCGATGTCAGCGCCCGAGGAGGCGTCTGCGACCAGGGTTGCGCACGTGCCAGCGACATCGACATCGGCGCCGGAGGAGGCTTCCAGGCGCATCGTGTCGGCCTCCAGGCCGGAGACCTTCGCGCTGGAGCCTGAAGAGGCATCAACGAAGGACAGGTTCGGGCCGAGCACGGTCACCTTTGCCCGCAGCTGATTGTTGTTCATGCCCCAATTCCAGCCGCCCGATCGCTCCCGGCCGATCCTTAATGTGTTGCCCTCGCGCTCGATCCGCAGCTCGTCGGGGTCGCCGCGGCTGACATCAATATCGATCGTGTAGACGTCGGAGACTTCGTAGATCACGTCGATGCCGCTGGAGGTGGCGAGGGTGGTGACCCCGTCCAGATTGGTGTCCACATTCACTGTCTCAGCGGTGGCCGGCGCGCTTGCGGCGGCGTAGATGCATGCGGCGGTCACAGCGATGGCGGCGCTTCCGATCAAGACTTTTGACATGGGGTCACTCCTTCAAGATGGCCGGCGCTCAGCGCCTCGATACAGATTGATAAACAATAAGGTGATATTGAAAGTCAATAATTACTTTTGAGTCTGGCCGGCATTTCATTCAGCCGTCTTCGCGGTATGCGATCACGCCAAGGCTGGAAAACAGGGCAAACAGGGCCGGCGACCAGGCCGCAATCCAGGCCGGCGCCGCCCCGGCAGAGCCAAGGCTGGACGACAATTGGGTGATGAAAAACAGCCCCACCGCGCACCCTGCGCCAATGGCGATCAGCCGCGAGGTGCCGCCGAGCCGCGACAGGCGCAGGCAGACCAGCGCGCCGATCAGTGCCATGGAGACAAGCAGCACTGGCGAGGCGAGCAAACTCCAATACCGCATCCGATAGCGCGAGGCGTCCAGCCCCGCCGAAGCGGTTTGGGAGATAAAGCGCGGCAAGTCCCAAAAGCCGATCGTGTTGGGCGAGGCGAACCGGTCGAGCAGGCGGTCGGCGTCCAGATCGGTGGGAATCGACAGGAAATCGCGGGCCACGCCTGCGCTGCCCGGCGTGTTTTCCACCAGGTTTTCCAATTGCCAAAAGCCATCGCGGATAAGGGCGCGCTCGGCGTCGATGCGGCGGACAAACTCAAACATGCTTGTGGGCTGGCCGTTGACGACGACGCGTTCTTCTTCGAGCAGCTTGACGCCGCGCAGCTCAGATCCGCCGACGACCTCCTCGGCATAGATCACGATTTGGCGCTGCTGGTTGCCTTGGCGCAGCCAGATGTCGCCGCCCATGGTCGCCGCCGCACGGCCCGGCGCGCCATCCTGGAGCAATTGCGCCCGGGTCGCCTCGAAATTCGCGGTTAGGTAAGCGCCCAGGGGATTGAGCAGCGTCATGGAGGCAACGCCGAGCACCGCGGCCATGGCCACCAGGGGCGTCAGGAACCGCCAGGCCGACATGCCGCTGGCGCGGATGATCGACAGCTCCCCGCGCCGGTTGAGCTGGGTGAAGGCGATCATTGCAGCGGTCAGGATGGCAAACGGCAGGGTCTGCTCGATCAACATGGGCAGCTTCATCGCCGAAAGCTGCACCGCCTGGCCCACCGACAGCTCCACATCGCCGCCGACGGTGCGCATCTGCTCGACCACATCGACCAGCATGATCGCGAGCACGAAGATGGCCAGCACCAGGCCAAGCCCCATCAGACACTGCCTGAGAATGTAGCGCGATATTTTCGGAAACAGGATCATTGCGCCGCCTGGGCCGGCTCGGCTGGCTGTTCCAGGCGCTCGCGCAACAGGAAGCGCCGCGTGCGCGCCGGCTTGAGCACCCGCCCGCGCAGGAAGCTCACCCAGCCAATGCCGCCGATCACCGACAGGGGCACGGCCCATTGGGCAATGTTGAGCAGCGCATCGTCGGCCGCTGCCGACTGCACCGATAGCTGCGCGGTGACCAGGCCCAGGGCGCCGGCCGATGCGATGGCAATGCGCCGCGCGTAGCCCCGGCGGGAGAAATCCCCGCCAATCACGGCCAGGATCGCGATCATCGCCATGGCGATGTTGAGGAGCGGCATGGTCAGCCGGGCATGGGCCTCGGCCAGGAAGCCATCGGCGTTGCGCACTTCCAGATAATTCTTGCGGTCGACGAAGAACAGCTCATGCAGGTAGCGGTCGGAGCTTTTCAGGGTCACCTCGCCCTGCTCTGCCATGAAAGGCGCCAGGTCAAAGGTGTATTGGTCGAAATCGAGGATCGAGAGGCTCTGGTTTTCGAACCGGTCATGAATCTGGCCATTGCGCATGACGATCGCCGGGCTGCCATCGACGCGGATCACCGTGCCCTCCTGGGCGAGATAGTCGACCGGGCGGGCCGGGTCGCGCCCGTCGGAAATCAGGATGCCGCGCAGATCATCGCCCTGGCTATCACGGGCATAGAAGGTCAGCTTGTCATCGGCCTCGGTGAATTGCCCCGGCTGGATGAGGGCGGCGACCAGGTCTTGGCGAATATCGGCGACGTTCTCTCGCAAAGTGCGCTGGGCCGTGGGCTGGACCCAGAGATTGATCGTCAAGTGCGCCACGGCCGCGATACACGCCAGGCGCAGGATCGGAGAGGCCACCTGCCAGCGGCCAAGACCGGCCGCCTGGGCGACCACGATTTCATTGTCCTTATGGATGCGATTGAGCGACCAGATCGTCGCGATGAACAGGGCCAGCGGGGTCAGCAGGGCAATCACCTGGGGCGCGCCGAGCATGACGATGTAGAAATAGGTCAGCGCCGATTGCCGGTTCTCGATGATGAGATCGGTCTGGGAGAGGCCCTGGGCGAGCAGAGCCAGAAGTCCGAGGCCGCCGACAATCATGAGCACGGTGCGCAGCACTTCGCCGAACAGATAAGACTGTATCCGGTTCATGTCGGAACGCGTCTCCTGGCGGTTTTCGCAGCGGAACGCGCCCGCCTGCGCTGACAATTCCAAGTAGCGAGTTGCACCGGCCCCGTCGATGGCTAAGTGTCAGGTAGCGCAAGAGGTGACAGATGCACATTGGTTTTGAGACATCCGCAGACAGCGAGATCCACGCCGTGATCGTGGATGAAGGCGCCAAGCTGCCCGAGGAGGCGATCCAGCTCGACGAGGCGTCGGGCGGCCTCATCGCCGAAGCGCTGTCGGCAGAGCGCTTCACAGGTAAGCTCGGACAACAGGCCATGGTGGTGATGCCGAAATCGGCGCCGGCCAGGCGGGTCGTGCTGGTGGGCGGGGGCAAACGCGCAGACCGCACGCCCGACACGCTCGAGCGCCTGGGCGCAGAGCTGGTGAAGTCCCAGGGCATGTCGGGCTTCTCGAGCCTGTCATTCCTCGTCAGCGCCCCGGTCGATGCGGCCCATGCGGCAGCCGGCGCTGAGCTCGCAGCCTATCGCTTCGACACCTATTTCACCAAGCTGAAGCCCGCCCAAAAGCCGAGCCTTGAGCGCTTCGCCCTCGTGACCAGCGATGTGGACGCAGCCGAAGCGGCGTTCATCCCGCTCGCGGCAGAAGCCGCCGGCACCTGCCTTGCCCGTGACTTGATGAACGAGCCGCCAAACATACTCTACCCCGAGGCCTTTGCCGCCCGGGCCAAGGCCCTGGAGGCCGAAGGGGTCGAGGTCACCGTGCTCGGCGAGGAAGAGATGTCCAAGCTCGGCATGGGCTCACTGCTCGGCGTCGGCCAGGGCTCGGTTCGTGACAGCCAGCTTGCGGTTATGCGCTGGTCGGGCGGCGGCGCGGAGGCGCCGGTCTGCCTCGTCGGCAAAGGCGTGTGTTTCGACTCCGGCGGCATCTCCCTCAAGCCCGGCCCAGGCATGGAAGACATGAAGGGCGATATGGGCGGGGCCGCCGCCGTCACCGGCGCGATGCTGGCCCTGGCGCGCCGCAAAGCGAAGGCCAATGTCGTGGGGCTCATCGGGCTTGTCGAGAACATGCCCGGCGCCAATGCCCAGCGGCCCGGCGACATTGTCACGTCTGCCTCGGGCCAGACGATTGAGATCCAGAACACCGATGCGGAAGGGCGCCTCGTGCTCGCCGACGTGCTTTGGTACGCCCAGGAGACCTTTAAGCCGCGGGCGATCGTTGACCTTGCGACCTTGACCGGGGCGATCGTCATCTCCCTGGGCCAGGAGCATGCCGGCCTGTTCTCCAACAATGATGATTTGGCGACAGCCCTCTCCAAGGCCGGCGAGGCGTCGGGCGAGAAAGTCTGGCGCCTGCCCCTGGGCGAGGCCTATGACGCGCTGCTCAAGTCGCGTTTCGCTGATATGCGCAATATCGGTGGGCGGTCGGCGGGCTCGATCACCGCAGCGCAGTTCCTCCAGCGCTTTGTCGATAAGGACACGCCCTGGGCCCACCTGGACATTGCCGGCGTGGCCTGGCGGGACAGCGCCAAACCCGCCACCGATCCAAGCTGGCCATCGGGCTTCGGCGCGCGCCTCCTGAGCCGGTGGATCGCCGACAGCTATGAGAGCTGACCGCGATGGGCGGGCCCGAATGGTGGTTTTATCACCTGGAGACGACCGGGCCTGAGCGCGCGGCGGGCCCGCTGCTGGAAAAGTGCCTCGAGCGCGGCTGGCGGGTCTTGGCCGTCAGCGCCGACGCGAACCGCCGGGCGGCCTTGGATGAGGGGCTGTGGACCTACAGCCAGGCGAGCTTCCTGCCGCATGGCCAGGCCGAGGCCGAGGGGCTTGATCCCGCCCGCCAGCCGGTCTTGATCGCTGGGGACCTGAACAACCAGAACGCCGCCGAGGCGCTGCTTTTGCTGGACGCCGCCGAGGCGCCCACCGACGCGCCGTTTGCGCGCTGCATGGTGATGTTCGAAGGCGCCGACACCGAGACCCGCAAGGTTGCCCGGGCTCAATTCAAAGCCGCAAAGGATGCCGGGCACACCTGCCGCTATTTCCAACAGACCCCCCAAGGCGGCTGGAAGGAGGCCGGCCTCTAGCGCGCTAGGGCAAATTGAGCTGCCAGGAGACGCCGTAGCGGTCGTTGACCCAGGCAAAGCGCTGGCTGAAGCCGTATTCGCCCATGGGCATCAGGGCGCTGCCGCCGTCCATCAAGGCCTCGTAGAGCCGGGTCTGCTCAGCCGCGTCGCTGCACGTGACGAAGAAAGAGGTTGCCGGCGTGAACGAGAAATCATGGGCGGCGGGGCTGTCGGTGCACATCACCTCCTGGCCGGCCATCCTGAATTTCGCCGTCATTATAGTGCCGGCCTTTCCGGGCCCGCCCTCCGGGAAACGGGTCACCTCAAGCACGTCGCCGTCCTCGAACAGGCTGGTGTAGAACGCCATGGCCGGCTCGGCCTGTGCGTCTTCGAACATCAGGAAGGCGTTCAGGGCCTCGGCCATAGCGGGCGCCCTAGATCGGCTGTTTGTCTGCGGGCGGCCGGCCCGGCAGGCTTAGCAAGGTCACCGCGAAGCTGAGCGCGGCAAGCAGGGCGAATGTGGCCGCGAGCTTGCCGATGTCGGGCGGCAGGGCGCCGGTCCAGATCAACGACAGGGCGGGATACAGCAATGCGGCAAGGGCCGCAGCCAGAAGCACTTTGAAATAGGCGAGGATGTGTCCCATGGCGGTCTCCTTTGCCGCACTGTTTAGCACAGCGCGCAAGGCGAGGGGAGCTGCGCGGCACAAGGCCCGTTGCCCCGGGCTGACGGCGCGGTTATAGGCCGGCTCGCGCCCCGTATTTCACAGCCTCCAGGAACCGCCATGGCCCTCCAACGCACGTTTTCCATCGTCAAACCCGACGCCACCAAACGCAACCTCACCGGCGCGATCAACGCGGTGATCGAGGCTGCAGACCTGCGCATCATCGCCCAGCGGCGGATCCACATGACGCAGGCCCAGGCCGAACGTTTCTACGCCGTGCATGCCGAGCGGCCATTCTACGGCGAGCTGGTGGCGTTCATGACGTCTGCGCCAGTGGTGGTGCAGGTGCTGGAGGGCGAGGACGCGGTGGCCAAATACCGGGGCGTGATGGGCGCAACGAACCCGGCCGAGGCCGCCGACGGCACGATCCGCCAGCGCTTCGCCCAGTCCATCGGCGAGAACTCGGTGCATGGCTCCGACAGCGTGGAGAACGCCGCCCTGGAAATCGGCCAATTCTTTTCCGAGGCCGATATCGTCGGTTAGGCTTTCTTTTGCGCAGGTCCTGGCGCACCGTGTCTTTCGAGGATGCGGGAGGAAGAGATGTCGGGACCCTTGGACACAGCTTTGAAAGCACGCGCAAACGCGGTCATCCCAGGCGGCATGTATGGCCACCAGGCCACGGGGCTACTGCCCGATACGGCGCCGCAATTCTTCACCCGGGCCGAGGGCGCCTATCTGTGGGACACTGACGGCGCCCGCTATATCGACTTTATGTGCGGCTATGGGCCAAACCTCTTGGGCTACGGCCACCGCGAGATTGACGCGGCTTTCACCAGCCAGCTCGCCGTGATCGACGCCGCCACGGGGCCAAGCCCGGTCATGGTCGAGCTGGCCGAGGCGTTCACTGGCATGATCGACCACGCCGATTGGGCGATGTTCTGTAAGAACGGCACCGATGCGAGCTCCATGGCGCTTATGGTGGCGCGCGCCTATGCCGGGCGCCGGAAGATCATCTTCGCCAAGGACGCCTACCATGGCGCAGCGCCCTGGTGCACGCCGCTGCCGGCCGGCACGGTGGCCGACGACCGCGCCCATTTCATCTATTGCGAGTACAATAATGCCGAGAGCCTTGCGGAGGCCGTGGAGGCGGCGGGCGATGATCTAGCGGCGATTTTCTGCGCCCCGTTCAAGCACGATGTGCTGGTCGACCAGGAGTTGCCCGAGCCGGCCTATGCGCGCCTTGCCCGCCAGGTCTGCGATGCCAAGGACGCGCTCCTAGTGGTCGACGATATCCGCGCGGGTTTCCGCCTAGACCGCGATTGCAGCTGGCACGCCCTTGGCGTGGCGCCGGACCTATCGCTCTGGGGCAAGGCCATCGCCAACGGCCATCCGATCTCAGCGCTTCTCGGCAATGACCGCGCGCGTGAGGCGGCCAGCAAAGTGTTCGTCACCGGCTCATTCTGGTTTGCCGCTGCACCCATGGCGGCCAGTCTCAAGACACTGGAGCTGCTGCGCACCACCAATTATCTGGAGCACACCGTCGCCCTGGGCACGCGCCTCAGGGACGGGCTCGCCAGTCTTGCCAAAACGCAGGGCCTGCCCCTGAGCCAGACCGGACCTGTTCAGATGCCGCTGATCATGTTCGACGGCGAAGGCGCCAAGGACCTCGCCCTCGGCGGCGCCTTTGTCGACGCCATGCTGCGCCAGGGCATCTACTTCCACACCTTCCACAACATGTTCATCGGCGCGGCCATGACCGAGGGCGACATTGACCAGGCCCTGGACGCCGCTGAGCGCGCAATGAACGGCCTGCCGGCGCTGGCGGCCTGATCAGGCCGCAGACCCATTGCGGCTCGAAAAGGAGAGAAACTCCTCGCGCACATCGACGGAATTGTCCCGGCCCACCTTGGGATAGCAGGTCTCCAGCCAAGTGTCGGCATAGGTGCGGCCGGTGTCGCGCAGTTGGGTGAGAAAGCTCCACCGCGTGTCGTATTTGCTCTCCAGCGACAGATCGCACAGGGCCTGGCCGCCGCGGATGGCGTGCAGATTGATGCGGCGATAATCCTGGCGCATCCGGTCGGCCATCCAGTTCTCGTCAAGCAATTTGCGCACGAATGAGATCGCCCGCATTTCGCTCATCAGCGCGGAGTTGAAGCTGATCTCATTCAGCCGGTCCTGAATGGCGCCGGCCGATTTGGGCGTGCCCTGGCGCGTCAGTGGGTTCAGCAGGACGAGGAGAATGTCGCCGGGCGCTTTGGAGTAGATCAGTGGGAACAGGGCCGGATTGCCGAGATAGCCGCCGTCCCAATAGGGCACGCCGTCTATCTCCACCGCCTTGAAGGTCTGGGGCAGGCAGCCCGAGGCCAGGGCGGCGTCCAGGGTGATGTCTTCACCGGTGAAAATGCGCACCCGGCCGGTCTCCACATTGGTGGCCGCCAGGTGGATCTCGATGCCGCTCTGGGCCACGGCCTCGAAATTGATCGATTTCTCCAAGGCATCGCGCAGGGGATTAAAGTCGAACGGGTTGAGGTCGTAGGGGCTGGCAAAGTTCGACAAGACAGTGGCAAAGCTGAAGGGCGTCCAGGCCGTGAAGGGATTGATCGCCTCCATCCCGGTCGGCGGCGAGGCAACCGCGAGCGGCGCTGAGCGCCGGGACACCTCGCGCCAGAAAAACTCAAGCGCTGCCCGCGCCCCCTCAGTACCGTTTTCGGCCAGGCCCGACACCATGGACAAGGCGTTCATCGCGCCCGCAGACGTGGCCGTGATCGCCTTGATGCTCAGCAGGTCGCTTTCCAGAAGCCGGTCGAGCACGCCCCAAGTGAAGGCGCCGTGGGCCCCGCCGCCCTGCAGGGCCAGACTGATCGGTTTGCGCTTTGCCATAGCGTCCAAAATGCAGCGGGCGTGCCACTCCCAGCCAAATTGTGCAGCGCAGCATCACTAGCACCTTTCAACGCATGATCAAACCGGCAGAGCCCGGCTGGCCGGAGCAGCACAATGCCGCCCCCAATGTTGCACCGCATCACGCTAGGGCATGTTGGCAACCGGGCTGTTGCCGTATCGACACATGTGGAAAAGCCCGCCCGCCAGACGCACAATCGCGCTTCTCTTAAGAACGATTTGCATTTACAGCCACCGGCAGATGAACTTGTGGGAGCAGGGAATGTTCAAATCACGTCTTATGACAGCTTCGGGGCTTGCCCTTGCCCTATCGGGCCAGATCGCCGCCGCCCAAGAGCCTGGCGAAGCGGTGCAAGTGGCGTCGGTCACAGAGGATGAGCGCGAACTCGGCACAGTGGTCGTCACCGGCCAGAAGATCGAACGCTCGCTGCAAGACACCCAGGCCAGCGTCGAGGTCATCACCGACATCGACATCCGCGAAGAGAACATCATCAATCTGGTGGACGCGATTGAGCGCACCGCCAACGTGACCACCAATGACGGGTCCGGCTTCACCATTCGCGGCGTGAACAATGCCTCGGTCTCGGGCGCCGGCCAGGGCAACCTCGCCACGATCTATGTCGACGGCGTCGCCCTGCCCCGCACCGCGCTGTTCGGGGCGCCTACGGAGATTTGGGACATCTCCCAGATCGAGCTCCTGCGCGGGCCCCAGTCCACGCTCCAGGGCCGGGCCTCGCTTGCCGGCGCGATCATCATCAACACGGCAGACCCGACCTATGAATGGAGCGGGCGGGCCCGGGCGATCTACACCACCGAGGAAGAGCGCACGAGCTTTGCCGGCGCCATTGGCGGCCCGATCATCGAAGACCAGCTCGCCTTCCGCATCGCCGCTGAAACGTCCGAATCCGACGGCTTCAACTTCAACCCGCTGTTGGGCGTGGACGCCGATCCGATCGAGACCCAGAGCTTCCGCGGCAAGCTTCTGATCGAGCCCAACGCCATCCCCGGCCTGGAGGTGGTGCTCTCCTATAGCGACCAGGAGACGAGCGACGGGGAGTCCTTTGTCACCGTGAATGTCGACGACCCCGGCGAGACCCGCGAAATCCCGCTCAACACGGCGACGCGCTACGACTCCAATGTCGAGATCATCAATGCGGTGGTCGACTATGAAATCAATGACCGATGGTCGGTGACCTCCCTGACCGGTTGGAACACGGTCGATTATGAGTTCATCTTCGACGTGAACCGCGACCCGGTCGATCCCTCCACCTCGATTTCAGACCAATCGGCCGAAACCTTCCAGCAAGAGCTGCGCGTGGTCTATCAGGGCGACACGTTCGAGGCGATTTTCGGCGGCTTCATCTCCGAGGAAGACACGCCGGGCAATTTCAACGAGGCGACCACACTGGTCGACGTGCGTAGCCCGGTCCTGCTGGTCCTCAACGACCCGGCATTTCCGGTGCCGCTCGACCCGCTGACCCAGCAATTCATCGTCTCGCAATATCCTGACCCAGCGGTGCTCAGCACATCTGGAACCCTGGCCCAGACGATCGAGACCTGGGCGATCTATGCCGATGGGTCCTGGGAGCTTGGCGATTGGACGCTGTATGGCGGCTTCCGCTACGATGTGGAGACCCAGTCCAACGGCAATGAGACGATTATCACTCTGCAATCCGACCTGCCGATGGGGGCGGGCGCGACCGATCCCCTGGCGCCAGTGTTCGCAGCCGTCAACGGCGTCATCAACGCCGAGGTCCAGGCCGCCAACACCGAGCCCTGCGTCGACGGGCTGACGGCGCCGCCCTGCGGATTTGAGTCCGATGAGTTTGGCGGCTTCCTGCCCAAGATCGGCGTAGGATACGATTTCGACGAAGACCGATCCCTGTCGTTCACCATCCAGCGCGGCTACCGCTCCGGCGGCGCGGGCATCAACACGGCCACGGCCACGGCGTTCCAATTCGACCAGGAGTTTACCTGGAATTACGAACTCGCCCTGCGCAGCCAGTGGATGGACAACGCGCTGACCGTCAACGCCAACGTCTTCTATGTCGACTGGACCGACCAGCAAGTGCGCGTGCTGTTGAGCCCGATCAATGTGTTTGACACCGAGATCCAGAATGCCGGCGCGTCCAACGTGTATGGCTTCGAATTGGAGACTGCCTTCGACGCCAGCGACGACCTGTTCGTGTATGGCTCGATCGGCTACGCCAAGACCGAGTTTGACGAGTTCATCGTCAACCGCGGCGATCTCGTCCTCGACCTGTCGGGCAACGAGTTTCCAGCCGCGCCGAACTGGACTGTGAACGCCGGGGCCACCTGGCGACCCGCCACCAATTGGATCGTCAACGCCAATGCGAATTATACCGGCGATGCTTACCTGCGCGCAGATGATTTCCAGCTGCGCAAGGACATCGACGCGCGCACGCTGGTCAATTTCCGGGCGGGCTGGGAAAATGACAATTTCGGGATTTATCTCGCCGGCAACAATCTGTTCGACGAGGAATACGTGATCTCGCAATTCCCGAACCTATCCAGCCCGATCGACGACACCCAGCCCTTCACGGCGTCAAATGCGGTGTTGCCCGATCCACAGTTCGCCCAGTTTGGCGATCCGCAGACCTTCTCGCTTCAGCTCCAGGCACGCTTCTAGGCGGCGCGGCGGGCCAAACGCGGCGTTGATTTCCCTTAGGGGACGCAGGGCAAGCCAGGGATAAATACCACCCTGGAGGCCCTGCCCGTGAGCTACACCCCGTTCGACCTAACTGGAAAAGTCGTCCTTGTGACCGGGGGCAATCGCGGCATCGGTCTTGGCATGGCAGAGGCCATGGCCGCCTCCAATGCCAGCCTTGCGATCTGGGGTCGCAGCGCCGATGCCAACGCAGCCGCCGTCGAGGCCCTGTCGGGGCTCGGCTCCGGCGAGGTGAAGGCCTGGCAAGTGGACGTGGCCGACGAGCAGGCCGTCATCGATGCGACGAGCGGTGTGGTAAGCGATCTGGGCCGGATCGACAGCTGTTTCGCCAATGCCGGCATCGGGTTTGGCGCGCCGAGCTTTTCGGAGATGACGACGGAGATCTGGCGCAAAAATATGTCCGTCAATCTGGAAGGCGCCTTCTGGACCCTGCGCGAGAGCGTCAAGCATATGGTCGAACGCGCCAAGGCGGGCGACCCGGGCGGCTCGGTGGTGGGTGTGGCGTCCCTGGCCGGCGTCGAGGGAGCCGCGCGCAACCAAGCTTATGCGGCCACCAAAGGCGGCCTGCCAGCCATGATCCGCGGCATCGCAGTTGAACACGGCCGCTACGGCATCCGCGCCAATTCGATCCTTCCCGGCTGGATCGCCACCGATATGACCACCATGGCCCAGGACTCCGAGGTGTTCACCAACAAAGTGATCTCCCGCGTGCCGATCCGGCGCTGGGGCGAGCCTGAGGATTTTGGCGGCATGGCGGTCTACCTCGCCTCGGACGCCTCGAAATACCATTCCGGCACCACGCTGATCATCGATGGCGGCTACGCCATTTTCTAACGCTGCACCGCCGCCAAACCGCGCACCAGCCAGACACAGTAAGGACAAGCCTATGCCCCTCCACACGCCCCTTTGCGATTTCCTCGGTGTTGAGCACCCAATCATGCTGGCCGGCATGGGCGGGGTCTCCTACGCCGAATTGGCCGCGGCCATGTCCAACGCCGGCGGCTATGGCGTGCTGGGCATGGCGGGCACCACCGCTGACTTTATCGACGCCCAGATGAAGCGCACGCGGGAGCTGACCGACAAGCCCTTCGGCGTCGATCTGCTCGCCGCCCAGCCGGAAAGCCTGGAGGCAGCCGTCGATGTGATGATCGACAACCGCGCCGACAGCTTTATCGCAGGGCTTGGCGTGCCTTTGCCGATCATGGAAAAGCTTAAAGGCGCCGGCGTGAAAGTGATGGTGGTCGGCGGCGCGGTGAAACATGCCGTCAAGGCCGAGCAAGCCGGCTGCGATGCGGTGATCCTCCAGGGCGGCGAAGGCGGCGGCCATACCGGCCTGGTGGGCACGCTGCCCCTGGTGGCCCAGGCCGTGGAGGCGGTGGACATCCCCGTGATTGCTGCGGGCGGGATTTATGATGGACGGGGCGTGGCCGCGGCCCTTAGCCTTGGCGCCGTCGGCGTGTGGATGGGCACGCGCTTCATCGCCTCTGCCGAGGCCCACGCCGCCGAAAGCTATAAGGAGGCCGTGGTCGGCGCCGGCGACACCGACACGACCCGTACCCGGTGTTACTCGGGCAAGCCCATGCGCTGCCGCACCAATGATTACATCAAAGACTGGGAGTCGCGCCCCGGCGACATCCAGCCCTTCCCGATGCAGGCCGCCCTGAGCGTGCAGACCGACGTGATCGGCGGCATAGGCGGGGTGACGGATGAGGCGCGCCTTGACGCCAATAAAAGTTGCTTTGCCATGGGCCAGAGCGCCGGCGGCATCAACGATGTGCGCCCGGTGGCCGACATTGTGGCGGCCCTCTTGAGCGAGGCGGAAACGGCGATCGCCAAGACCCAGACCTATGTGCGCGAGCGCGCCCCGGCCTAGAGCTGCGTTAACACGGCTGCGGCCTAGCCCGCTGCGCAGGCCTCGATGCGTTTCAGCGCCATCTCAAATGGCCCGTCCCTGCCATCATAGATGATGATGCCGATCTCGGTGGCCTCGGCCGGATCGAACACCGCATCGGGCACGGCCGTGCCGTCAAAGGAGGCCTTGAGCGTGTCGAAAACCAGGGCCCAGTCGCCCCAGGCGCCTTCGGGCGCATCGACGATTGGGGCGCGGAACGCAATCGGGCGCCCAAACCGCCGGATGTCTGTCCGCAAGGTGACCGAATAGGTTCGCGCGTCGCGCTTCATATGCACGCGCAGATGGTCTGCGCCCGCCAGCGCGCCCCGCGCAATGGGCAGGCGGATCGAGCTGAACCCCCCGCCATTGGTGTTGGTGACGCCGCGAAAGACAAGCGCGCCGCCGGCAAGGGCCGATCCCCCGCTGGAGCGCCCGCCCATGACGCCGTCATTGATGGTGCGCCAGGGGTTCTCAGTATCTGCGTCTGAATGCTCGATCAGCGTTGTGCACATGCCGGCCTCCGCAAAGGCGGGCGCTGCCATGATACCGAGTGAGACGATTGCAATGAGAAGCCCGCGCATGGGTGTGTCACTGCCGCAGTTTACGCGCCAGCGCCAGGGCGAAACTCGCCAGCACAAGCAGCGCGGCCAGGCCGAACAGGCCGAACTTTGCTGGTGTGAGGATGTCCTTCAGCCCAAGCAGCGCACCGTGGCCCGACAGCGCCGCGGCCTGCACCGCGTTCTCGGCAAGATCAACGACGATCACAGCCAGGGCTGGCCACACAAACCAGCCGCGCAAGGCGCCGGCAAAGCGCCAGATCAGGCCTGCGAACAATCCGCCGTAGGCCAGCGGATAGGCGGTGTCGTTGATCACAGTGCCCCAGAAATGGGCGGTTTTCTGGGCCTGTGTCATCTCCGCCAGGCGGGCGCGCGCCGCATCGCCCGACCCTAGCGTATCCAAGAGCGGCCCGCCCGCGGCGGCCTGGACGAACGAGAATGAGTACCCAACGGCCAGCGTGGCCACCAACAGCGCCACAAGAACCCATGTCCGCCCCAGCACAGTCAACATATCGCGCTCCTTAACCCGCCGGCGTAAGACCCCGCTGCCTCAACATGGCTCGTGGAGACCAAACCGCATGCCCTGGGGGTCTTTGCAGTTCGAAAACCGGCCAAAGCCCTCGGCCGTGGCAATCGCCTCCGCCTCGCCGCCCAGCGCGCGCACCTTCTCAATGGCCGGCTCGAGCGCCGACACCCGGAAATAGGGCACCATCTCCCAGCCTGGGTCCTGGCCGTGGAGGCCGATCCTCCCGCCAGGCGTCTCAAACCAGCCATGCCCGGTCTGGCCCATGGCGTGAAAGTCCCAGCCGAAAAGCGCGCTGAAAAACCTTGACGTGCCGGCCGTGTCCCCTGTGCCCATTTCAACAAAACTGACGGTTCCGTCCTGTGCCATGCGCCTCGCCTCGATCTTCAGTTTGTTCTGGGAGCGAGGCTACCTGCGCGCCCCGGACATGGCCAGGCCGCCGCCGCGCAGACCTCTTCCAGGCGCGCTCTTGAGCCATTAAAGGTTTTGACAGGAGGCCGTAATGCTCTTCCGCCGCATCAGCGCGCACGTCAAAGAACAGAATTGGACCGCGGTCGCGCTCGACTTTGCCATCGTGGTGGTCGGTGTTTTTGTCGGCATCCAGGTCGCCAATTTCAATGATGCTCGGCGAGAAGCGGAGACGCGCGCGGCGCTGCGCCTGGAGCTCGCCGAGGATTTGAAGGCAGATTTGGCCGAAATCGAAGGACACATTTCGTTTTCCGCCTACCGGTTTGCCGCCGCCGAGGCCCTGGTCGGGCGGGTCACCGGCTGGCAATTGCCCGATGCCTTCCCCGCTGAATTCGGAACGACTGTGCCCCTCGCGCGGCCAGGCCAAGCCTGGCCTGAGGAGGCGGCGGACGCGCTGTTTTTCTCCCAGAGATACACAACATTCGATGTCGAGCGGCGCGTGTACGACACCCTGGTGGCCACCGGCGAACTCGACATTACTGATGATCGCCAGTTGGTGGAGGATCTGCGCGCCTATTATCTATTCGCCCAAAATTGGCGGAACACGGAAGATACCACCTTCCGCAACACCCATGACCGATTAAGGGCCCGGTTCAAGGAAAATGGGCTCACCTTTTACGAACAGGTATCGTGGGAAGCGCTTGATGGGCTGGTGGCCGAGGATCTGGAGCTGACAGGGCTCCTGAAATCGACGGCCTATGACGCGTCGATCCAAGTCGCAACGATGGAGGACTTTCAGGACATCGTGTCCGATTTGCTTGCGCGGTTGCAGGCGGAGTAACGCGCCGGCCTCAGCGCTCTGTCTGGTCCAAGATGAGCTGTATCGCCGAGCGTCGACGCCGGCCCACCGGGATTTTGAGGCCGGAGTCGAGCTCCAATTCGAAGCTGGAGCCCGACCGGGTGATCTGCTTCATCTCCGCGGCTGCTGCCCACCATGAGCGATGGGTCTGCACGCCGGGGATGCCGGATACAGCCCGCAAGGCGTCCTCGAAGGTGGACAGCACCAGGTCGCTTCCGGCTGGCGTATAGACGCGCACATAATTGCCTTCAGCCGATATGGCGAAGGGCCGGAAACCGCGCAGGCCCCGGGGCAATTTCTCGGTCAGGAAGTCAATCGCCTCGCCGCCGCCCAGGCTGGTGGCATCATCCAGAAGACGCCGCGACAGGGCAATCGTCGGCAGGATGACCAGCATCGACAAGAGAAGATGCGAGACCACAAACTGGCTCCAATCGGTGGGGAAGCGCGAGCCCACCGTCGCATTCAAGCTGGCATGGACACCCACCAGCAACAGCGGGTTCAGCAGCGAAAACGGCAGCGCGATGATCACCCCTGACCAGGCCCGCGGCCAGGTGGGCACAAGCGCGTTTCCGGCAATATGGATCAGCTCCCAAAGGGCGAACGAGCAGACCATGATCAAGATCCAATAGGCCAGGCGCCCGAAGATCGGCGCGTAGACATAGGTGCCATAGGGGCCGACGAACCCCGCGCCGATGCCCAGCACGATGGGCAGCACCATCACCATGACCGAACGGCCGCTGGGCAAACGGCCTTCAACCGCTCGTCCCAAACGAGCGGTCAAAGCCGACCACCGATCAGTTTCCCAATGCCGTTGTTCCAAACCCGCTCCCCATCCATTCGATGTGCTGCGATCTCCCGGTCAGGCCGCCCTTGGCCCGATAAGAAAAAGGAGAACGGTATGTCCGTATTTCGTCAAGCTTACCCAAGCGCCAAAACCGCCGCACTTGGCCTTTTGGCCGTCGCTTTCTCGGCCGGATGCTCGGTCGCAGATCCGGTGATTGAGCCGGGCACCCACCAGGTCAGCGTGACCTTCACCGGGGTGCAGTCCGAGACCGGGATGATTTGGGCAAGCCTGTGCACCGAGGAAGAGCACGCCAATCTCGGCGAGGCGCCCTGCTCATCCTATGGCCGCGTGGACGCCGTGGAAGGCGCGGTGATGGAATTCCCGAACATTGCTTCGGGCGTCTATGCCATCAGCGCCTTCCACGACGACAATGCCAATGGCGCCCTCGACTTTGACACGCGCGGCATCCCGTTCGAGCCGACGGGCAATAGCGGCAATGCCAGGGGCTTTTTCGGACCGCCAAGCTTTGACCAGATGAAGTTTGTCCTCACCGGCCCGGGCGGCGACGCGCCCCACCAGATCAATATCAAACTCGCCGGCCTGGGCGGCTGATGCCCCGCCTACGCGCAAAATCGAGCCCGGAGCGCAGGCAACGGCCCGTTTGGCAGCTGATGGCGTGTTCAGCCGCTGTGCTGGCCGCGCCGGCAGCCTATGGCCAAGCCGACACAGACGAGGAGGACGCCTACGGCCCGGCCCCGGACGAGCTTGTCTTCGATCAGTTGGACGTGGATGGAACCCGCCTCATCGGTGGCTCCATTTCCGAGTTTGAGCCTGAGATCGTGCTGACAGAGTCCGACATTGCCGCCTATGGGGTTGCCTCCATAGGCGAGCTACTGCGCATCATCGAAGCGGAGACCTCCAGCGCCAAGCGCAGCCGCGACGAGCCCCCGGTGGTGCTCGTCAATGGGCGCAGGGTCAGCGGCTTTCGCGAGCTTGATAACTATCCGGTCGAAGCCCTTGCGCGGGTCGAAGTGCTGCCCGAGGAAGCCTCCCTCGCCTATGGCTTCCAGGCCAATCAGCGCGTCATCAATTTCGTGTTGAAGCCCGATCTCCAGATCATTCCGCTGAACACACGCACCCAGGCCCCGCGCCAGGGCGGCACACTGTCCAACACGCTGGAGCTGTCGCGTGTCGTCATCGATGGCGGGGACCGCACCAGCTTCGGCGCCGCCTACACTGCAAGCTCTCCGCTGCTAGAGTCCGAGCGCGCGATCACACCTTTTGAAGCGGGCCTGGACCAGAGCGCGCGCAGCCTGTTTCCGGAAAGCACACGCCTGACCTTGAACGGCCTGCGGTCGTTTGAGTTGCCAGCAGGGGCTGTAGGCACGGTGTCCCTGCGCTGGCAGGATGAGGAGACCACGCTGCTCACGGGCCTTGGCGCTGGCGGCGCGCAATTGGGCCGGCGCATCGATGGGCAAGTCTTCGAAGCCGATGCCTCGCTCAATAGCGGGCTCGGCAAGAACCTTTGGTCCCTGACGGCGAGCTATGAAGACCGGCGCACCACGACGGACATCGACGTGTCCGGCGCAAACGCGGCCCTAACGGTCACGTCTCAGGACCGGGCCTGGCGCGTCGACGGCAATGCAAGCCTCAGGCTTTGGGACGCCGCCGACCGGTTCGCAACCCTGAGCGGCGCCGCTGGGCTGAACGGCGAGACCAATGAGGCGGGCAGCCGCTTCATGGCGGATAGCGCGCGCGGCGAGCGCACCCGCGAAGAGGCCTATGCCCAGGTTACGCTGGGCCAGCCGGTCCCACTTCCCACAGGCTGGCTGTCGCTCAACGCCACGGGGCGGATCTCTGAGCTGTCAGACCTCGGCCAGCTGACCGAATGGGGGCTCTCGGCCAAATACACCCCGATTGAAGGGCTCGACCTTATCGCCACGTTCGACACCGCCGATGCCGCGCCCAGCCTTGCCGAGCTGAACGCGGCCGCATCGCCCGCCTTCAACCAGGCCGTCTATGATCCACAGCGCGAGGAGACTGTGCTTGTCACCGCAATCTCGGGCGGCAATGGTGACCTCGACATCGCCGTGCGCGACACTTGGAAGATTGGCTTTGCCTGGAAGCCCTGGGCCGAGCGCGACCTCAATTTCGGCGCCGATCTGATCATGATCGAAACCAGCGATGATATCGCGGGTGTCACACACCCCTCACTCGGCCTTGAGGCCGCCTTTCCCGAGCGGATCATGCGCGGGCCCGATGGCGCGCTGGTCGAGTTTGATCGCCGCCCCATTCCGGTGGCCGAGACCCGGGACACGATGGTGAGATCGACCTTCAGCTGGGCCATCCCGATCAAGGCCCAGCGCGCCACCCGCCAGCTAACCGCCGCGCAACGCCGCCGCAGGGGCGGTCGCCCGGGCGCCTCGCGGCTCTCCTTCGTTCACCGTTGGATGATTGAGAGCGAGGCCGAGCTTGTGGACGGCGGGCCGGCCTTGGACCTCCTCGGCGGCGACGCGTTTGAAACCCTGCTGCCGCCGGCGGAGCATGTGGTGGATTTCAGCTATTATCGCTGGAACCAGGGCTGGGGCATCTACACCGGCCTGCAATACCGCAGCGAGGCAGAGCTGCTCACTTCAAGCGGGTCGCTCTCGTTTTCCGACACGCTTCGCCTTGTCCTCAGCGTCTCCTACGAGCTGAATTTTGCCGACGATCTCCTCGATGTGGCGCCGGCCTTGGAAGAAACCCGGCTCACCTTTGGCATCGCCAATGCCCTCGGCGATGTTACAGAGGTGCGCGACGGGGGCGGGCAAACGCCGCTCTTGTTCCAGGAAGACCTGATCGACCCGGTGGGCCTTGGCTGGCGCTTCGAGCTGCGCAAGCGTTTCTAGACGGATTTGACGATGAGGCTTTCACCCCGATCGGCAGCGATCCTGCTGGCAGGCGCCCTGGCGGGGTGTGCGCAAATGGCCGCCCCCGATGCGCGTGTCCCTGGCGCCGAGACGCCAGCGCGCCTCGACATCGACGTGCTGTGTTCTGAGATCAGAGACCGATATGTCTATTTCGACGCGCGGGCCGGCCACTGGGACGCAGCCTGCGCCAACGCCGCTGGCCAAGCCGAGACCGCAGACACACTGGTCGCCCAGATCGCCGTGGTCGAGCGCCTCCTGGACGACCTCTACGATCCGCACATCAATCTGGGGACGAATACGCGCGCCTCGCCCAGGCTTGTGCCGTCGGGCAGCGATCTGTGGTTTGAAAACGCCGGCGGCCAATTTGTCGTGGCTGCCGTGCGCCCTGGCTCGGGCGCGGCGCGCGCCGGAGTGGCGCTGGGGGACGCGCTCGTGCGCTTTAACGGTCTTAGCCCTGAAGCGCTCTGGCAAAGCCGTATCCACACCCCGTCAAACCCGCTGCCTGCCGCGCGCACGAGCTGGGCGCTGAACGCCGCCATCGCTGGGCGCTATGACGCGCCGCGGCGCCTTGAAGTGCGCCGGGGGGGCGCGGTTTTGGCGTTTGACCTCGCCGATCCCATGCCTGCGCAAGCCGCCTCGCCGGTCACGGCAGACATCCTCCCAGGCCGAATTGGTTATATCCGGTTCAACAACAGCCTCGGCGCCGATGAGACCGTAGCGGCTTTTGACGACGCGTTGGAGACGCTGCGCGGCACGGCCGGGCTGATCCTCGACCTGCGCGACACGCCCAGCGGCGGAAACACCGGCGTCGCCGAGCCCATCCTGGGGCGCCTCGTCGCGGCGCTGGCGCCCTACCAGGTCGCGGTTTACCCGGGCGGCCGCGAGGCCCAGGCGCAGATCACCCCGCGCGGGCCTTGGACCTATGGCGCGCCTATTATCGCCTTGTGCGGCCGCTGGACCGGCAGCATGGGCGAGGGCATGGTCATCGGCCTGGATGGGACCCGCCGCGCCAAAGTCATGGGCAGCGCGATGGCTGGCCTGGCCGGGGGCACAGAGCCGCTGGTCCTGCCTCAATCTGGGCTAACCGTGTGGCTGCCGACCTATGACCTTCGCCACTTGGACGGCACCCCAAGACACCAATGGATGCCGGGCGCCGGCGCAGAGCCTGGCGATTTCAGGGCCGATTTCGGCGATGGCCGCGACATGCTGCTGGCGCGGGCGCGGCGCGCGCTTGCCGGCCATGAAAGCCGCGCCGAGCCTTAAACCGGTGGGGCGCGGCCAGGCTCGCCGGCTTGTTTGCGCCCTGCCCTGCATGCTTAGTCAATCCAGCGCCAGCCTTGAGGTTCTGAAATGCGGTATTGCATCTTGTTGATAGCGGCCCTGGTTTTGCTGCACGGCCATGGCGCAACTGCCGAGCCCGCCGGCGCATTCGACCCTACGGGACATTGGACCGGCGCCATCATCAAGGACGGGTCCGTTCTGGCCGTGGCCCTCGAAATCGAGGAAACGGTCGATGGCCTGCGCGCCCAAACCCGCTTCCCTGACTGGTATTTCTACACGCCGTCGACCTTTGAAACGGTCCGCGCGACCCCAAGCGGGATCATCATTGAAGACCTGTTGTCGGGGGACGCGGTGCTGGAGGTTGAGCCGCGCTTTGAGCAATTGTTCGGCGCGGTGGGCAATGATGGCCGGCAGATCCACTTGAAGCGCGCGCCGCCCCCGCCCGGGCCGCTCGTCTCGTCGCTGGAGACGCGGTTCACCTCCGCGGATGGGACCGAGATTGCCGCGACCGTCACCTTGCCAGACTTTGGCGACGCGGTGGCCGGGATGGTCATGGTGCGCGGGCGCGGGTGCGCAACCCGGCTGGTCTATCAACCGGCATACTTCGCCCAGTACGGCATTGCGGTGCTGTCCTATGACAAGCGCGGGGCGGGCCAGTCCCAGGGCGACTGCGCCACCTTCACATTCGGGCAGCTTACCGAAGACGCCATGGCGGCCCTTGCCCACCTCGCCGCACATCCCAGGGTCGATGCAGACCGGGTCGGCCTGCTCGGCGAATCGGCCGGCGCATGGACTATACAGGCGGCTGCCGAGCGGCTGAGACAGGCGCGCGAGGCGCCCCAGGCCGCCTTCCTGATCACCTGGATCGGCCCATCAACCTCGATCATCGACCAGCAAATCAGCTCCGCGGCGACCTATGGCGAAGCCGTTGGCCTCTCGCCCGAGCGCCAGGCGCGCCTGGCCGAGGTCTCGCGCATCATTGTCGATGCGTCCCTGCCCGATGATGAAGCCTTCGCCCGATTGGACGCCATTCGCCGCACGGCAGAGGCCGAAGGCTGGCGCGACCTGGGCTTTGGCCCCGATGATATCCCGGCCACGCGCGAAGACATGTCCGGGCTCTGGCTCAGGCGGTTCCGCTATGATCCGGCGCCCTTCTTGGCCGCCCTGGGCCCCCTGCCCTACCTCGCCGTGTTCGGCGCCAAGGACCCCATTGTTCCCGTGGCCGAAAACGTCGCCGCGCTCGAAGGCACAGGGACAGATGTGGAGATCGTCGTCCTGCCAGAGAGCGGCCACAGCTATAATTTCGAGGAACGCGCCCTGACCCTGCCGAGCGGGCAGGAGGTCTGGCTGTTCGAAGGCCCCGATACGGGATTTGCCGCCTCGACCATCGCTTTCTTGCGCAAACGCGGGTTCGTAACGCGCTAAGCATAAGGCGGGGCTGGCTGAGGCGGGGCCTGGGCCAGCCTAGGGCGAATGCCGCCTTTCCATGTCGCGCTGCGCCTTTTTGGCGTCGTAGGCTGGACCCGGGCGATGCACATGAAGGACCTCGATGGTCTGCGCCGTTTCGTTGAAAAGGGCGAGGACTACCTCGGCCAGCCTGTGACCCAAGCGGCCTAGCGAGCCCGTGTCTGAGATCTATCCACACCGTTTCGAGGCCGAAATCGAGAAGTTCGGCGTCGGAAAGGCGCGCAAGATCTGGTATAATGTTTTGATGTTGCCAGGCGCCCTGGCAGCGGACTTGCCGCTCCGCAAATACCCGCGGCTCAGGGTGGAGGGCGAGATCGCCGATGTTCCGATTTCAAACGCCTTCATGCCCACCGGCGATGGCCGCCATTACGTCATCGTGGCGCCCAATGTGCTGAAGGATGGCGGGGTGGGCCTCGGCGACCGGGTTGAAATGCGCTTCGCCGTCGCCGACCAAGACCATGTCGACGTGCCGGGCGCCTTGGTTGCCGCACTTGGCGCAGACGCCGGCGCCTCTCGCAATTGGCAGGCCCTGACACCGGGCAAGAAACGCATGCTGGCCCAGCATGTCGCCTCGGCGAAGACGCCGGGCACGCAGGCCAAGCGCGTCGGCGAAGCGCTGGAGGCCCTGGTCTTCTTCAAAGCCGACCTGCGGCTTTGGCGCAAAGCACGGGCCGCGCGCCCCGACTAGAGCGCGCGGCCCAGCAATGCCTACTGCAAACGCTCTGACAGGGCGTCGAGCTCGGTCTGAAACGCGGCAAGGCGCGCTGTGTCGGCGTCTTCGGGGCTTTGCGTCTCCAGGTCGCCGGCAAAAGCGGCCAAGTCAGCGGCAAGGCCGGCGTCGCCGCCATTGCCCAGGGCATCTCCCGCCGAGGCGAGCAAGCCCTCAGCGTCGCCGACAGAGGCTTCATCCAGGCCGCCGCTGCGGCTGAGCTGGTCGAGATAGGCCTGGGCCACATCGGGCGAGCCCTCCGGCCAGGTGACCATGAATTGCTGCTGGGGATTGAACAGCTCGCCTTGGTTGGCGACCTCTGCCGCACCGATCTCGGCCTCGCTCATCATGTCGCTCGGCGCCAGGGTGAACACATCCAGGCCGCGCGAAATCGCCGTGCCGTAGATGCGTCCGCCGTACCAGTAGGTCGACCAATATCCGCCAAGCACCAGCCGGTCAGGGTGCAGCGGCCCGCGGTCGAAATAGCCGATTTCCTGGGGGTTGGCGCTGTCTGTGAAGTCGATCAGCGACAGGCCGCCCTGGTACCAGGCCTGGACGAAAATGTCCCGGCCGGGCACCGGCACGATGGCGCCGTTATGGGCGACGCAGTTTTCCTTGTCGCTCTGGGGCGCGGGGATTTTGTAATAGCTGCGGAACTCCAGCTTGCCGTCGACGATGTCGTAGATCGCATTGGCGCCCCAATCGCTTGGGTCAGAGGCCCGGCAGCGCGGGCGGCTGCCCCCGCCCCATTCATCGGTGAACAGCACTTTGGTGCCGTCATTGTTGAACGTGGCCGAGTGCCAGTAGGCGAACTTTTGGTCCACCACCGCGTCGATGCGTTTCGGCGCGTAGGGGTCTGATATGTCGAAAATCACGCCATTGCCGGAGCAGGCGCCGGCCGCGATTTGTTTTTCGGGGAAGACCGTGATGTCGTGGCAATGGTCGGTGCGCGCGCTGCGCTGGGTGTCCTCGCCATGGTCGCCGCCTTGCCAAAGGCCCGACAGCTGGCCGGTCTCATCGTCGGCGAACACGGCCGGGCTGTCGACGATGCGCGCCTCGCCGGGGGCATCGACCGGTATTTCGATGACATCGATGCGAAACAGCGCCGTGCGGTTGTCGCCCGCTACCGCACCGACGCAGCCTTCAAGCTCATCGCCGTCGCGGATCGAGGATGTGCCCGAATTATAGACGATGATCTTGCCTTCAGCGCCTGGGCCCGAGACGATCGAATGGGTGTGCGAGCCCCGGCAGGTCTGCACTTGGCCGACTTGCACGGGCAGGCGCGGATCGGAAATGTCGAAAATGCGCAGGCCGCGGAACCGCTCCTCGCTAACATCCTCCGACACGCCCTGGCGCCCGCAATCAACCCGCCCGCGGGTCTGCTCCACGGACATGATCAACAGGTCGCCGGCGATGGACACATCGCCCTGGCCGCCGGGGCAAACCACCGAGCTGATCAGTTCAGGCGGCCCATCGGAGGCGATGTCGTAAATATTGAAGCCGTGATAATTGCCCACAATCAGCATGTCGCCGGAAAACGCCATGTCGGTGTTGGAAAAGCTGAGCTGGGGCGAGCGTGTGCCCCATTGGGTCTCTTCATTGGATTGGCCATCGTCGCGCGCGTCCGGGTCGGCCTCGCTCTCTGCCGCGGCCATGACCATCTCGCCGGCGTCTTCGCCTTCATCTTCGCCTTCGCCGGCGCCTTTATCCGCCATGTCCATATCGCCGTGGCCTTCATGGCCGGTATCGTCGGCCATTTCAGCTTCGGCGTCGTCTTCTTCCGGATCAGGCTCGATGATCGGCGGCACGCCGGCCGGGTTGTCCGGATCGAAAAAGCCCGCGGGCTTGGGCAGGCTCGCCACTTTGGTGAGGTTCAAGATCGCCTCGCCGGAATCGCGAAAGCCCGCCGCCAGGCCAACCCGCGGATCGGTGGACAGGCCGGCCAGCAATTCGTCCATCCGCTCGATCTCGGAGGTCTGGTCGTTGACGATGCCGTTGACGAACTCAAACAGAACCGGGTCATAGGCCGAGCCACGCTGGGACAAGAGGTCGTCGACCATATCGACGGCGCCCTCATGGTGGCGGATCATCAAAGTCAGGAACATCTCATCGAAGTCGGCGCCCTCGGCCGCGGCCAGCGCCGTCATCTGCTCGGGCGTCGCCATGCCCATCATCTCGTGGGACATGTGGGTCGCGTGGTCATGGGCGCTATGGTCCCCGGCGCCGTGGTCCATGCCAGCATGCGCGCCCACCTTAGGGGCGGTCTCGCCGCGGTCGGAGAGCCAGCCGGTCATGAACTCGATCTCATCGGTTTGGGAGCCGAGGATGCGACCGGCAATATCGATTGTGGTTTCGGTGTTGGTGCGCGCCTCGACCAGATTGGCCATCTCGACGGCCTGCTGGTGGTGGGGGATCATGTCCTGCATGAAGCGGACATCATCGATCGAATAGCTGTTGCGCGCGATCTGGCTGGCCTCTTCGGCGCTGAGCGTGACGCCTGCCATGCCGGGCGCGCCTGGCTGGATAATCGCCGGCGCCTCCTGAGCTTCCTGGGCGGTGGAACACCCCGCCGCCAGCGAGACCGAAACAAGGCCCGCCACCGTCATTGCCGCCGATCGGGCATATGCCCGTGACCTAAACACACTTCGCCGCATCCCGCGCCCTCTTCATTAACCAAGCATAACGATACCCCAGTGGCGCGCGCGCGCAACGTCAAAACCGCCCAGCCGGCCCCCTCCCCAACGTCAGCGATTGCCGCGAGTGCTCGCCGCGCCATAACTAAACCTATGGCTGATAGCGCATCTCCCGATTTCGACCCGACCCCGCTGGCCAGCTATGGCGGCGCCCGCCCGCCCGCGCCAAGCTGGTTCGAGGCCGCCGTGGCCACGCCTTATGAGACGCGTTTCACCCAAGTCGACGGCGCCCAGGTGCGCTACCAAGTCTGGGGCGCGCCGGACAAGCCCGGGCTGTTGCTGGTGCATGGCAATGGCGCCCATGCCCACTGGTGGGACTTCATTGCGCCTTACCTGACCGAGCACCACCAAGTCGCCGCGATGACGTTTTCCGGCATGGGCGACAGCGCCTGGCGCAGCGCCTATTCCCTCCAGGGCTTTGCCGATGAGCAGATGGCGGTCATGGCCGATGCGGGCTTTTTTGACCGGGCCGAAAAGCCGATCATCTGCGCCCACAGCTTTGGCGGCTTTGCCACGTTCCTCGTATCGGCCACCTATGGCGCGCAGCTCGCCGGCACGATCACGGTGGACACCCGCGTGAACCCGCCCGGCGGAGACGTGATGGGCCCGCCTTCGCGGCCCCGTGGCAACCGGATCTACCCGACCTTGGCCGCCGCCCTGGCCCGGTTTCGCCTCGCCCCGCCCCAGCCCTGCGCGCACCATTTCATCATGGACTACATCGCCCGCCATTCCCTGCGCGAGGTCGAAGGCGAGGGTGGCGACACCGGCTGGACCTGGAAGTTCGACCCCGGCATCTGGCAGAACTTTTCCGGCATGGACGATCCGGGCGCGCTGCTGCGGGCGGCGGGCTGCCGCGGGGCGATCGTGCGCGGAGAGCAATCGATCCTCATGGGCGATGATGTGCGCGACTTCATGCTGGCGTGCCTGGGCGGCGGGGTGCCGTTTGTGTCCATCCCCCACGCCCAGCACCATGTGATGCTGGACCAGCCGGTGGCCTTCGCCGCATGCCTGCGCACCCTGCTCGCCGATTGGCGCGCATGCTGAGCGCCGACCTTTCCGGCAAGTCGGCCTTCGTGACGGGCGCCTCTTCGGGGTTTGGCGCGCAATTCGCCAAGGTGCTGGCGGCCAATGGCGCCCATGTCCATGTCGCCGCCCGCCGGGTGGAGCGGCTTGAGCGCCTGGTGGGCGAGATCACAGCGGCTGGCGGCTCGGCCGAGGCCCACGCCCTCGACGTGAGCGACGCGGGCGCGGTGAAGGCCGTCTTCGCGGGCGCTGGCGCGGTGGACATTGTCGTCAACAATGCCGGCGTGGCCGGCGCCAGCCGCGCCATCGACACCCCGCCTGAGGAGTGGCGCTGGGTCTACGATGTGAACGCCCATGGCGTGTTCTGGGTCGCCCAGGCCGCCGCCCAGCAAATGATCGCGGCCGGCCGCGGCGGGTCGATCATCAACATCGCCTCGATCACCGCCTTCCGCGCGGCCGCCGGCAGCGCCGCCTATGCCAGCTCAAAGGCCGCCGTTGCGCACCTTACCTGCCTGCTCGCCCTGGACTGGGCGCGCCACGGCATCCGCGTCAACGCCATCGCGCCAGGCTATTTCCAGACCGAGATCAACGACGCGTTCCTCGGCAGCGACTACGCCGCCGCCATGGTCAAACGCATCCCCATGCGCCGCATCGGCGAGATGGGCGAGCTCGACGGCGCCCTGCTCCTGCTGGCCAGCGACGCCGCCAGCTACATGACCGGCAGCTGCCTCACCGTAGACGGCGGCCATACAAGCAGCGCGCTTTAGCTATAGGGGCGATCGGCAACGAGAGAGGCGGGAAGTCGCCGGAGACAGCCTTGTTGGGTGTGAGCAGCGAATGTCTGCAGAGTATCGAAGCAGACATTTTCCTTGTGTTGCTGTGTATATTCAATGACCATCGAAGTGCATGCTTTTGAATATGCTGAAAAAGGGTGAGCGAAAAGGATCGGATACTATCATGGCTACAGTTACCGGGGACAATGGCGACAACAGTCTCACCGGCGGTGCCGAAGATGACACGATCAATGGCGGCGGGGGCGATGACATAATCGATGGTGGAGATGGTAACGACACCATCGACGGCGGGAGAGGGTCCGACCAGATCATTAGTAGTTTAGGAAGCGACATACTGACCGGTGGTCCAGGTGAAGACAGATACAACTACGGATCAAATTGATATACTAACGTGTTCTCCGACCGATTACTGATTTAAGCACCGACGATATGTTGTTTATCAGAATTTCACCAACGGAGAACATTCTTCCTATTATTGTATTGCAATACACCGGAAGTGCCGGTGAGTTTATCGTCTCGAAAATTGATGGTCAAACGCTACTTGAGATGGACATAAATGGTGATGGTTCAGCTGATGAGACGCTGACAATTTCTAATGGCGAATTTGGTATTGTGCCCACAGGTTTTCTTTTGGATGCCATTGGTATTGTGGGGTACAGTTATAGAATCGAGCCGGAAACCATTGGCACCGAGGGCAATGACAATCTGCGCGGCCGAGACGGCAATGACGCCCTGTTTGGTGGGGCGGGCAATGACTTCATGCTCGCAGACGGCGGCAATGACACGCTGAGCGGCGGAGCGGGCTTTGACACCCTGTTCGGCGGGGCAGGTTCGGACACGTTTGTGTTCGAGGGCAATTGGCGGCGCGACACGGTGGGCGACTGGGTTGGCGGCGAAGATACGCTGGACCTCTCAGCCCTTGGCCTGAAGGGCGCGGGTGAGAGCACTGCCGACGCCTTTGCCAAGCTGACGCTTGTTCAGGACGGCACCACGGCGATCATCTCGGTCACGGGCGACACCCGCAACGACATCCGCCTGGCGAACACCGATGTCTCGACCCTGGATGCAAGCGATTTCCTGTTCGAGGCCGCGCCGGCTGCCTCTGCGGCACAAAGTGGAAGCTTCGACTTCGCAAGC
>JBCDJY010000017.1:0-44083 GCA_038747245.1 Pseudomonadota bacterium
ATTTATGTCCTCTTCATATCCCTACTCACCGCGCCACCACTTGACCGGAAACGGCCCGTATTTTCAAGCCAGAACATCGCCGCAGAATTTAACGTGCCGCATCTCCTGGAATACGGCCCGCGTCTGCATCGACAACCATAATCATTGTGCCTGACCTCCCAGATCGCCGGGCGCTCTTTGGGGGCGCCCTAGCTTCAACATGAGATGGTAAGCCTACTTGCCGTAAGGTCAAGCACGAGCGCCTAGCCGCATGGTCCGCCCAGGGACGCTGTTTGTGCCGCGATCAACTGTCGAGGTTGAATTGGATCGGATACACCACGTTACGCCGCTCGAGCGCCTGGCCGCGCACGATCTTTGGCGCGAACCGGACACGGCTCACAGCCCGCTCGGCCTCTCTGCGGAAGACGCTGTCGCTGCAATCGGCCTCGACATTAAAGGGCTCGCCCCGGGCATTCACATCGAAGCGAACCTCGCACTGGCCCTCAATGCCCCGCTCGGCGGCCCGTTGCGGATATTGCACCACGGGCGGGCTGATCGGTTGGGCGTCACGGTCAGAAATCGCCACGGGATCAATAGCGATCGACTGAACCCGGTCGAAATTCAGCTCTGTCGGCGCCGCGCCTTGGATATTGGGGGTTGGCAGGTCGATGTCGGACTTCGAGGATGACAGCTTAGGCGGCGGCGGCGGCTTGTCTGCCGAGGCGAGCCTTTGTGGCCGCGAGCGGGAAGTGCGCCGAATCTCCTGGGTCTCCTGCTGGGGCGTGATCGCCTCGAGGATACGCTGCTCCTTGCCGTCGGGCTCTTCAAACACCTGGGCGATGAGCGCAGCCATAAATAAAAGCAACGCCAGTGTAATGATCGCGGCGATCGGCGTGGCTATTCCGAGACGCAGTCCGGTATTACCCATATCTGTCTCCTAATCCTGCTCGGTCGATACATTGACCCGCGTTATGCTCTCAAGATCGCGCACCAGCTCCAAAAAGTCCACGGTCGCGCCGGCAGGGGCCTTGCTGTCGGCCTGGAGCACCAACTCGCCCTTGGCATTGCCCTTGCGCATTTCTCTCAGTGTAAACTCGACCTCGTTGGGCTCAACCAGCCGGTCATCAATGTAGATATCGCCCTGGTCATCGATGGCCACCAAAATGGCGAGGGGCGTGACCCGGCTGTCATTATCGACGTCCAGGCGCGTGATCTCCACGCCGGGCTCGCTGATAAACTTCGCCGTGACGATGAAGAAGATCAGGAGGATGAACACCACATCCAGCATGGGCGTCAGATTGACGTCATCGCCTTCGCTTTCGCTTGATGAACCGCCGCGTCTTCGTCTGGCCATGATCGCCTCCTACTCGCCGCTCAGCACGACATTTACAGGCTGGGCCTGGGCTGAATACGCTTGGTCTCGAATGCTGATGACCACACCGGTTTCCGCGTCGCGGTCTGCCTGTATGATCACAGCACTTTCCGGGTTTTCAGCCTTAAGCCGCTCTATGTTGGGCCGAACGGAGCCGATGTCGGCAACGCGGCCATTCACCCGAATGAGGTTTTCCTCATTCACATAGATGAGAATGGTCGGCGTCTCCGGCGGCTTGGAGTTTTCCGGCGGTGGCGGCGGCGGGGGCTCTACGGCGATGGCTTGCTCTTCGGTGAACACCGCCGTCACGATAAAGAAGATCAACAGAATGAAGACCACGTCCAGCATGGGCGTCAGGTCGACCTCGGCCTCCTCGGGCTTCCTCAGGGCGCGTCCACGCATCAGACAATCTCCAAATCATCGTCAACCGCCTGAACGAGCCGGTTGGCCTTGCGCATCATGCCTGAGGCGAAGGGGATGCCCGAAATGGACACCACCATGCCGGCCATGGTCGGGATCGTCGCGCGCGACACCCCGCCGGCCATGGCCTGGGCGTCGGCGCCATCGGTCAACGCCATGATGTCAAACACTGTGACCATGCCGGTTACCGTGCCCAGCAAGCCGAGCAAGGGCGCCAGGGCGACGAAAGCCTTGGCGAGGACGATGTTCGACTCAGCCTTCTGGCGCACTTCCGAGACGATCCTATCGCGCACCCAATGGGCCGTCGTGGACTTGCGATCGGACCGGGCGTTCCACTCCTCCACTGCCCCTTTGGCGACAGACCTGTGGGCGACATGGAAGTAGAACATGCGCTCGAGGATGAGGGTCCACATGAAGAAGGTGGCGATCGCGATCAGCAGCAAAACGGGGCCGCCGCGGTCGAGGAACTCCTGGATCTCACCAATCATGTCGCGCCTCCTGTTTCAGGATTGAGGCCTTCATTAGGCCATCGCTCCGCGGCGCTCGCCTTCTGCACGCTGGGCCACCAGCCCGGCGGCTTGCTCGTCGAGAATCTGCTGATTGCCCCGGGCCATGGCCGCGGCGATGGCATGGATCAGGATCAGAGGGATCGCTGCCAGAAGGCCGAGCACGGTGGTCACAAGCGCCACCGAGATGCCGCCCGCCATGAGCTGCGGATCGCCGGCGCCGTAATTCGTGATCGCCGTAAAGGTGAGGATCATGCCGACAACCGTGCCGAGCAGGCCCACCAGGGGCGCCACGGCCGCGAGCACTTTGATGATCTCGTTGAATCGCTCGATCTTTGGCGTCTCCTGGAGAATGGTCTCATCGAGTTTGAGCTCCAGCGTCTCCAGGTCTGCGTTTTTGTGGTCCTCATAGGTTGCAAACACTTTTGCCAACGGATTGCCCGCGCCGCCGCGCTTAGACTTGGCCGTGGCCCGCATGGCCGTTCCTTGTAGGAACAGCGTCACGATCTTGAAGAGACCAAGGGCAATCCCGATCGGGATCAGCACGAAGAGGATGATCTGACCGATAAACCCGCCATCGCGCGTCAATCGCGTGCTCCAACTTGGAATATCGCCTAGGATCGCAAAAAGGTCGCCCTTGGATGGGTCGACCGGCCCGCGCACGAAGCTTGTCGACCCGGAATTGATGGCGCTGACCACATTGCCCATGGCGGACCGGAACTCGCCGCGTGGCTGCGCCCCGAAGGCCACGAGGAACGGATCTGAGCCGGACAGTTCGGGCACTTCCACCTCTACGAACCGCGGGCTGCCCTCGGTCGTTGCCGCCGTGAACACCCCAACACGGGCGAGCTCAACGCTGGCATTGGCACCGTCATCACCGATGTTTGCCACACTTGCCGTGAAGGTTTTCACCTCAGACTGCGCGATCATTTCCTGCAGGATTGCCTTGGGCAGGCTGTCCAGGTCGGCGCGGGTCGGCAATGTGCGCGCCTGGGCAATTTCGGACAGCTTCTCAACCCGGCCGCCGCTGCCAAAAATCTCGACCGGTTCGGCAGAGGGGTCAAAACTTGCAAGAGACGCGCGGATCTGCGGCATGGTCTCGCCTGCCGCCGTGCGGAACTGTCCGAGCAGTTCGGAGAAGTCGCCCGCTTCAGTGTCGAGTTGGGCCTGGAGCTCACCGAGCCTGGCCTCGTTCTCATCAAACTCTGCGCTCAACGCGCGGCCGCGTGCCTCGGCAGCCCCGAGGGCTGCGCGCGCGTCTGCCAAAAGTGCAGACTGCTCATCGCGGGCGGATTGAAAGTCGCGCAGGCGCGCCTGATTGTCGGCGCTCAATTGCGAACTGTCCCGGCGAACGCGGTCTAGGATCTCGCCAAGTGAACTCGCGCCCTGGGCCTCGGCGGGGGCGGTCAAGGGCGAAGATGCGAAAAGGGAAAGCCCCAAAGCGGCGGCGGCGCCGAGCGCCTTGAGGGGGAAACGATGGGTCATGGGTGTCTGCTCCAATTCTCGGCGGACTAATCTGTGATGCTCAGGGGCGTGACGGGGGCAAACAACACTTCCTGTTGTTTCTTGCCCGAGGCGACCCGGATGGCCTCACGTATCGCAGCGCGCATGCCTCCATCGGTGATTGGCTCCCACCGGCCGGGCTCGCTTGCGGTGGCCCGTACCCATCGAGCTGCTTGACGATCGTCTGGCGTCAACCAGACCAGCGCGACCCGGCCATATTGAAACATGTCCACATTGGTCGGCGCACCGCCAACATCCTGGGTGGTCTGCCAGGTATCAATCGTTGAGCCATATTCCATCTCAGCCTGATAGGCCTCAATGATCAGGCGATACTTTTCAGCCGTGGAAACCTGCGGGTCATTCATGGCCGCATCGAGACCATCGAGCCTGGCCTGCCGGAAGTCTGATTTAAACGGCAGGTCTGCAGCAACGAAGGCCTTAAGGTCGGCGATCATGTCGATCAGCATGGGAACCGTTTCGGCCGTAATCTCGTCGATCCGACCGAGTTGCTCGGTCAGGCTTTCGACTTCGCGCCGCTGACTCTGGACGACTTGTTCCTGCTGGCGCGCGAACAGCTCGGCGGCGTCGCGGCGTTGAAGCAATGTGCGGTACTCGCGCACCATATCGGAGCGCTCATCGTCGAGCTGGTTGATCTGGCGCTGAACTTGTTCTGCCCGGCTTGTCGCCTGTTGGCCGGTATCTAACGCCGTGCCGAGCTGTGCCTCTGCCGCGCCTCCCATGGCCACCATCACCGTGGCCGCAACAAGGCCGCGGCCAGGTGTCAGAAAATGTCTCATGCGGTCTGCCTCTCACTCGCTCTCTTTATCGCCGCAGGCCCTGGGCACCTTTTCCTCGGCGCGCCACGGCCTGCAAAAACTCTCTAACGCGCTAGATCGGCGCGCCTATTTACACCGGGACACACACAGGCCGGTGGAGGTCATCAGGACATGCGGATCCAGAATACCGACCGCCTCCCGACACTAGTTGCGGAGCTTCTCGCCCTCGTCTCTTGCTTTCTCGCCGCCTCGACCGCGCCCGCGGCACCCCTGCGACGCTTCAACGCTATCAACAGGGGACGGGCGGATCAACTCGGTTAAACAAACGATTAAGAAAATGACCAGATCGGAGCGAAATAGCAACACTCCGGGTGCACGCGGTGGGGGAAGACCGGCGGATTTTCAGCCGGTTAGGCCGAAAAGCTCAAGCATCGAGCAGGCCTCTTGGGGGACACGCGTGGCTGGGGCGCCAGGATTCGAACCTGGGAATGGCGATACCAAAAACCGCTGCCTTACCGCTTGGCCACGCCCCATCACGAGAGCGCAAGGGCTTACCCAAAGCTGAGTGGGCTTGCAACCATCCAATCTGCCGCGGTTTCGGCCCGCAGAGCCGCCTTTGCATCGCAGTTTCAGGCCTTTACAAGTAGGCGTGTTCATACTTATCATTTATCGATAAACGCTGGGCGGCTTGTGCGCCTAAGTCAAAGGAGCCCATCGCGGTGAAAACCTTCTTCTTGTCGCTGGCCGGCGCATTTGTGGCGCTTGTTCTTTTCGTCCTGATTGCCATCGGCGTCGTGGGCGCCTTGGTGGGCGCCGCAGCGAGCAGCGATCCGCAACCGGGCACCATGGTGCTTACCCTCGATCTGCGCGAGGGTTTTACAGACCAGGCGCCGACATCGGGGCTTGCCGCATTCTCAGGCCAGCAGGGCTTTACCGATCTCCTACTCAAGATCGACGCGGCAGCCGGCGATGACGCTGTGGAAGGCATTTTTATACGCGCCAGCGAGGGCTCGGTCGGCTCGGCGCGGGCGGAGGAGTTGCGCGACGCCTTGATCGACTTCAGGGCGGCGGAGAAGTTTGTGATTGCCCACACCCAAGGATCCCTGTTGTCGTCCGGGCCGTCGGCCTTGCGCGCGATCTCTGCGGCCGACGAAATCTGGATGCAGCCCGGAACAGACCTCGCCGTGACGGGGCTGTCTTTCGAGACGCAGTTTCTCAAGGGGCTCTTCGACAATTTGTCGATCACAGCGGAAATCGAAGCGCTCTATGAGTACAAAAACTCGCCCAACAGCTATAAAAATGAAACGTATACCGAGCCCCACCGCGAGGCGCTTGCGGCGCTCGCAGGGTCGATTTGGACAGCTTCCTTGGAAGACATTTCCGAAGATCGCGGGCTGCAAGCAGCGACCTTGCGCCCCCTGCTGGAGGCCGGCCCAATCCCCGCATCAACAGCGCAGGAGCGGGCGCTCATAGATACACTGGGTTGGCCGGAAGACGCGCGCACGGCCGCCCAGGACCGCGCCGGGGAAGATGCAGAATTTGTATCCCTGGGCGCGTATACGCCGCCAAGCGTCAGGCCTGGAGCGCCGATGATCGCTATTGTGGGCGGCGAAGGCCCAATCCTGACCGGCAGCGGCGGGGGCGATCCGTTTGCAACTTCGGCGGGCTTCGGGTCGGACCGGGTGGCGAAGGCGATATTGGATGCCGGCGCGGGCGACAACATCCAGGCCATCGTGTTTCGCGTCGACAGCCCCGGGGGCTCGCCGACCGCATCCGACCAGATCTGGAACGCCGTCCAGACCGTTCGCGCCGATGGCATTCCCGTGATTGTGTCGATGGGCTCTGTCGCTGCGTCGGGCGGCTATTATGTATCGGCCGGCGCTGACCACATTCTTGCCAGCGAGAGCACGATCACTGGCTCGATAGGTATCTTTGGCGGCAAGCTGGCCATTGGCGAGGGACTCCAGCGGATCGGCGTCAATGTCGAGGCCGTCACCGTTGGCGGGTCTTGGACGAATGCGTTCTCCGTCAACAAGTTTACCGATGAACAACGCGCGGAAATGATCGCCTTGCTCGAGCGCGGCTATGACCGCTTCACCAGCATCGTTGCCGAGGGCCGGGGGATGACGCAGGAGGAAGTCCATGTCGAAGCCCGAGGCCGGGTCTGGTCAGGCGCCGATGCACTGGAAAACGGCTTGGTGGATTCCATAGGCGGCTTTCGCGACGCGATTGATGTCGCCAAGTCAGAAGCCGGCATCGACGTCGAAACCGATGTCCAATTGGTCTACTATCCAGCCCGGCGGACGGGGCTTGAGGCGCTAGAGGGCGTGTTTGGCGTGTCCGCCCAAACCGCTGAAAGCGCTGCACGCCTCAACGCGCTTATGGATGACCCCCAAATGAAAGCGCTTTTGGACGAGCTGGCGGCGACGCGTTCGGGCACCGTTCAAGCCCGAGGGCCGACCCTGATTGAACGCTAAGGGCGCTTTGGCCCCTTGAGACTCTGAGGTTTGAAACGCGGTCTAAAGCGGTTAACCGCGCCCGATCCTCTCGCGCGCGATTTGGTCTGCGATGCGGTTGGTGGCAACGCCGTCTTGTAACGCCGTGTCCAAGACGTGGCAGAGCGTCGACACCATGGTCTCAAGTTTGGTGTCGACCCATGCCCGATCATAGCCGCCGCGGATTTCAGCGGCCACATTGATGATGCCGCCTGCGTTGATCACATAATCAGGTGCGTAGAGTATCCCTCGCCGGCGCAGCAATTCGCCCATCTCGGGGATCACGAGCTGGTTGTTTGCGCCGCCAGCGATGACGCTGACTTTCAGCCGCTCTAACGTGCCTTCATTGATGACAGCGCCCAATGCGTTGGGCGAAAAGATATCGGCGTCCTGGTCGTAAATCTCCTCAGGCGAAATGATCTCAGCTCCGGTCGCCTCAGCCACGCTCGTAAGCGCAGCGCGGTCCACGTCGCAGATGAGAATGCGCGCGCCGGCCTCGGCGAGGTGGCTGCATAGGTAGCCACCAACCGACCCCACGCCCTGCACCGCCACGGTGCGCCCGGCCAGATCGCTTGAGCCGAAAGCGCGCTCGGCAGCGGCCTTCATGCCTTCAAACACGCCGAGCGCGGTGACGGGCGAGGGATCTCCGCTGGCATCTGCGCCGACGCCAAGCCCAGCGGCGAACCGCGTCTCTTCACCTGCGATCTGGATATCGGCCACATCGATGCCGACATCTTCTGCGGTGTAGTAGCGCCCTTGCAGCTGCTCGACCGCGCGGCCAAAAGCGCGGAACAATTCTGGCGATTTATCGCGGTGACTGTCGCCCCAGATCACAGCCTTGCCCCCGCCGAGATCGAGACCGGCCATGGCGTTTTTGTAGCTCATGCCCTGGGACAGGCGCAGGGCATCGGTCACCATCTCGCCGGAATTGGCATAAGACCACATCCGGCATCCGCCCGCGCTCGGGCCAAGATGGGTGGAATGTATCGCGATCAAACAGCGAAGCCCGCTGTCTGGATCATGGAACGCATGCACCCCTTCATGGGCTTCGAAGGCGGGATGGTCGAACATCTCCCGCGCTTAGCGCCAGGCGGGCCGGTGGGTCAATCCGCCCTTTCGGCCATGGCAGACGCCGCCGCTTCTGGCGCCCATGGAATGGGCGGCGCGCCGCTGGGCAAGGCCCCATCAGGGTCCATCAGAAAGGCCAAGGTGTCTGCATGGACCACTTCGGCTTGGAGGTCTCTCATGATCATGTGGTAGCCGGCCTCGTAGTAGGCAGTGCGTACATGGGCCGGGAGTATGCGGGCCGTGCGGGCCATGGCGGCCTGGGGGATGACAATATCCTTAGCGCCATAGGTCACCAGCACAGGCACGTTCGACGGCAAATTCGGAACGCGGTCATGGGCGCGCTCCATCAAGGAGACAACCCCGTGGACCTGGTCGATCCGGTTTTCGCGCGTCATGTTGGGACTGGCCCAAATCTCCCGCAACATCTCTACATTGTCGGTCGGCTCGATCCGAACGACGCGCCGGGGCGGGGTAACCACCCATCCAGGGCGCACCCTTGCCGAAATCCAAAGGCTTGCGCGGTAAGCGGCCGGCAAAGCGCCCCAACCACGAAAGCCAGGACCTGAAAGGACCAAAAGCTCTGCGTCTGGTGGGTCCTGGCTGCCAAAGGCGGACGCAGCCACCGCTCCCCCCATAGAAATCCCGACAACGGCGATGCGCGCGGCGGGGTGGCGCGCGCGGGCCAGTCGAACCGCTGTGCGAAGGTCCTCGCGCATCAGCTCTTCCTGGGGCCAGATGCCTTTATGGGGGGATCGCCCAAAGCCGCGTTGATCATAGGCGTAGGTCGTCACACCGCGCTCGGCCCAATAGGGCGCTGCCATGAAGAACGCGTTGGCCCAATCATTCATACCGTGCAGGCCGACGACGACGACTTCCGGCGCGCCGGCCGCTTGCCACACGGTCAGCCCAAGCTCAGCGCCATCGAAGGACACGAAACGCTCACCCTCCACATCAAAGGTCGGCATCGATACGCCTGCCAGGCCGGCTTGCCCCTTCGTCACTGGCGAACACCCAGGCACCGGAAGCGCCAAAAGCGCCGTCAAAGCCAGGAGCGAACCGAGGCTTGCAAGACCGGCAAAACCTCCTCTTCGAACCAGGGATTTGCCTTGAGCCATGCATTGTTTCTCCAGCTTGGATGGGGCGTTGTAAACATTTGTTCACTAGCAAAATCGCGCCATTTGGCAACGGTTGCGCGAAGGGTTTTCTCCCGCCTGGATCCCAAGTGCCACGCCTGGCTGTATCCTCCAATGAGCAGAATGACCTGCAAATCGGGCAAGCGCTCCAGCAGGCCCGAACGCCAAACCTTAGCGCACTTTTTCATAGGCGGAAGGTCGCCGCCGTGGCGATCGTAGCCAGGAAAGCAGAACCCCATGGGCACGATCGCCACCTTGGACGCATCATAGAACTCTTCCTCGGTGACACCCATCCACTGGCGCAGGCGCCGGCCGGACGGATCATCGAACGGCTTGCCGGATTGGTGGGCAAGATTGCCCGGCGCCTGGCTAGCAATCAGGATCCGCGCTGTCTCGCTGACCTGAAAAATCGGATTGGGATCGTTTGGCATCTCGCCGGCGCAGAGGCGGCAAGCTTTCAAGCGCGCGGCAAACGACTGGAGGTCTTCATCCATCGCCATAAAATTGGATGACTACTCAGGTCTTCCAAGGAGGCAATCGATGAGCAATGCGGCGCTCAACCTTGACGATGACATCGACGTTTCGACCCCGGATTGCGACAGCTTGGACTTGGTCATCCGCCCGCGTGTGAAGGATCTGGGCGATGGGTTCGTTGTGCGCCGCCTTTTGCCCTTCCACAAACGGCGGATGGTGGGCCCGTTCATTTTCTTCGACCATTTCGGGCCCGTTGAATACGCCCCCGGCACCGGATTTGATGTGCGGCCCCACCCCCATATCGGCCTGTCCACGGTCACCTATCTTTTCGAGGGCGCCATCACCCACAAGGATACCGTCGGCAGCGACCTGGTGATCCGCCCCGGGGCGGTCAATTGGATGACGGCAGGGGGCGGTATCGTCCACTCAGAGCGCACGCCGGCGCCCGAGCGCGCGGCAGGTCAGCGTTTGCACGGCATACAGACCTGGGTCGCCCTGCCCGCGGATCTGCAAGACATACCAGCTGACTTTGTTCACCATCCGGCAGATAGCTTGCCGGTTTTCGACCTCGGCGGCGCGAAGATGCAGCTGATTGCGGGCGCGGGTTGGGGCCATAACTCCCCGGTCGAGTTTCCCCATCCGATCTGGTACTTGGCCGGCGACGCGCCTGGCGGAGCTGCCTTTGAGATACCCGCCGACGCGGCGGCAGAGCGGGCGGTTTATGTGGCCGATGGCACTGTGACGGTTGGCTCAGAGACCCTCGACACCGGCGCCATGGGCATCCTTCAGCCCGAATGCGCTGCGTTTGTTCAGGCTGGTGCGGGCGCGAAATTCATGCTCGCGGGGGGCGCTCCCTATCCCGAGCGCCGGCTCATCGACTGGAACCTGGTCGCGACCGACCGCGGCCTGATTGAGGCAGCAAAGCGCGATTGGCAGAACAGCGCTGAAAACGGCTGGCGCAATACACGGTTTACGCTGCCTGAAGGCGAGCAAGACTACATTCCTTCACCGCGTTGAGGGTCTGCCCTAGGCGCGCGCCTTGCCGCCCCCGTCGCACGTGCTTATGGCAGCGCAATGGCTCCACCGACCCGATATTTCGACCGCCACGACGCCTCCCACGGGCTATATTTCGACGCGGTTGACCTCTTGGCGCATGTAGAGAGCGCCTACCAAGACATCAAAATCATCGATACCGAATGCCACGGGCGCGTTATGCTCATCGATGACGTGACCATGCTGACCCAGTCCACGCACCACGTTTACCACGAGCACATGGTCCACATCCCCATGGCGTGTCATCCAGCGCCGCGCCGCGCTTTGGTCATTGGCGGCGGCGACGGCGGGACGGTCACCGAGTTGGTCAAGTATCCCTGCCTTGAGCAGATTGCGCTTTGTGAGCTCGACGAAGCGGTGATCCAAGTGTCTCGCGAATGGTTGCCGGACGTGTCGGCGGGTCTCAGCGATGCCAGGGTGGCGATCCATATCGGCGATGGCGCTGCCTTCCTGAATGATGCGCCGGATCCATTCGATGTGATTATCATCGACAGCACCGACATTTGCGCCGACGACGCGGGCTCTGACACAGGCCCGGCGAGCCCCTTGGCCACGGACGCCTTCTACGACCGCCTCCAGGCGGGCCTCGGCCCTGGCGGGGTTGCGATGCAGATGCTGGGCTCGACCATCTTTTATCGGCCTGCAATGGCAGAGCTGTTCAATCGGCTATCCAACAGATGGGCCTCGTTTCGGCCCGTTCTGATGCCATGCCCGTTCTACATTTCCGGCGATTGGACGGCGGGCTTATTGTCGATGGCGGCGTCTCTAGCGCCTGACACAGACCACCGACTCAACGGGCACCTGACCTACTTCAATCGAGACATTGCCCATGGCGCCCTCGCCCTGCCCAATGATGTCAAACGCCTTCTCCCCGGCGGTTGAAGCACGGAAACAGCCGCGATAAATGCGGCGCAGAACAGTCGATGCCTTGGAGTTGAGTTTTGATTTCCAAACGAGGTCTAGCCGTCATCGCCGCGTTGGCCCTGGCCGCATGCACACCCGGGCCTGCAGAGCGCCCCGACGCGGGCTCACCAGAAACGGCGGATCCGACAACTCTGCCGATGCCGCTGCCAACCTCCACAGAGCCGGAAATTCGCAAGGAAGACTTACACGCGCGCATCGCGGCCTTGTCCGACGACGCCTTTGAGGGCCGCGCACCGGGTGCGGAGGTTGGAGAGCGGGCCGCCGATTGGATCGCTGAGGAAATGGCACGGATAGGCTTGCAGCCCGGCGGACCCGGCGGCAGCTTCTTCCAAGACGTGGGCATGGTTGAGCAAACCATCGATGAGGCCGCATCCAGCCTTGTTTTCAGCGGCGGCCTTTCCGGCCGCGAGTTTCCGCTGACCTTGGGCGAAGACGCGGTGGTCTGGACGAAACAGCAGGAGGTCTCCAGCGCTGAATTTGAGGGCAGCGAGGTCGTTTTTGTCGGCTATGGGATCGTGGCGCCCGAGTATGGCTGGGACGATTATGCCGGCCTGGATGCCAGCGGGAAGACCGTCGTCATGCTGGTCAACGACCCAGGCTTTGCAACCGGAAACGCGGACCTCTTTCGCGGCAAGGCCATGACCTATTACGGTCGCTGGACCTATAAATTTGAAGAAGCTGCGCGCCAGGGCGCTGAAGCTGCCATCGTTATCCACGAAACCGCGCCTGCGTCTTATGGTTGGGACGTTGTCGCCAATTCCTGGTCAGGCGCACAGGCCGATTTGGTCCGGGCTGATGGCGGCGCAAGCCGGACGGTCATGGAAAGCTGGATCTCGACCGAAACCGCCCAGAAGCTATTCGCAGAGGCGGGCTTGGACTTCGAGGCTGAGAAATTCGCTGCGCAGCGGCAAGGCTTCGAGCCGGTGAGCATGGGCGGCGTGAGCGCAAGCGGGCGTCTGGCACAGACCGTCAAACGCGGCACGTCACGCAATGTGGTCGGTGTGTTGCCGGGACAAGTGGCCCCCGATGAGCATGTCCTTTTCACAGCCCATTGGGACCACCTCGGCAGGAAATCGGAGGAAAGAGACGGTCGTCCCCAACAGGATTTTTATAGGGACGAAATCTTCAACGGTGCGGTCGATAACGCCACTGGCGTCGCGGGACTGCTGGAAATTGCTGAAGCGATGGCTAATGAGGAGCTTGGCCGTTCAGCGCTGTTTCTGGCCGTAACCCTTGAGGAATCAGGGCTGCTCGGGTCGGCTTACTATGCCGAAAACCCCACGGTGCCGATGTCTTCGATCGTGGCCGGGGTCAACATGGACGCCATGCTACCGGTCGGCCCGACAAAAGATATGGTGGTGGTCGGCTACGGCGCCTCTGAATTAGAGGACCTTCTCGCCGAAGTGCTCGTCGCCCAGGACCGGGTGATCAAACCGGACCCCACCCCCGAAGCAGGCTATTTTTATCGCTCTGATCACGTGTCGTTCGCCAAAATGGGCGTGCCTATGCTCTATGCGGATGGCGGCACCGATGCGCGCGAAGGCGGCGAGTCGGTCGGCCGCGCGTTCGCTGACGTGTATACCGCCCGCCGCTACCACAAGCCGATGGATGAATACGACGAGACGTGGAACCTCGACGGCATGGTTGAGGATGTCTCGGCGCTCTTTCAGGTGGGACGAGGCATTGCCCAGTCTTCGGACTGGCCGACTTGGTATAAAGGCAATGAGTTTGAAGCCATCCGTGCGGCGTCACTGGCAGATGCGGCTGGCGCCGCGGCACAGTCTGGCGCGCTGCCGGGCGCAGAACAGGATTAGGCCTTGCTGAGTTACCAGCATGGTTTCCATGCCGGCAATCGAGCCGATGTGCTCAAGCATGCCGCCCTCGATGCTATCTTGCGCGGCCTGCTGGATCAGCATCGCCGCTTCCTTTTCGTCGACACCCACGCTGGCCGAGGCCGCTACGACCTGACGGGGCCCCAGGCGATGAAGACCGGCGAGGCTCAAACCGGCGTTCAGGCTCTGCTTGAACCGACTGCGGCCATCGGCAACCTCGCGCCCTGGCTCAGTCTTGTCAACGCGGCCGGAGACAAAGCCTATCCCGGCTCGCCTGCGCTGGCCCGCGCACGGCTTACCGAAAAAGGGCGCTTGGTTCTGTTTGAGAAGCATCCTGCGGAAGCCGCGGCCCTCGCAGCGGTTTTCGACGGTGACCCTGCCGTGCAGGTTAAGCGGGAAGATGGCTATGCCGGCGCCCTTCGCCTGGCACCGCGGCGGGGCGAACATCTCGTTGTCTTCTCCGACCCCAGCTATGAAACGCTTAAGGATATGGAGGCGCTTTCCGATTGGACGCCCCGCGCTTTGGCGCGGTGGCCTTCCGCAACGATTATTGTCTGGCTTCCCCTGTTCAAAGATGGGCGTGAGGAGGCGTTCGGAGCCTTTCTGTCTCAACTTGAGCGGGGCATCGTCGCCGGCGCACGTTGGCCTGAAACCAGCGACAAAGACACAGCCCTGTGCGGCTCGGCGCTGATTGCCTATCGGGTGCCTGCGTCAATCGCCAAGGAGGCAGCAGAAATCGCTGCTGAACTCGAGGCCTATTGGAATTCCGACTGACGTTTGGCTAGGCAATTTCCCGAACGTGGCGCCGAGGCAAGGTGTTCTCTGCTTCAGATCCCTCGCCCTTGCGACGCGGTAGGTGCGCTGAGGCGGGCAAAACAAGCGATGCCGTGGTGCCAACGCCCTCCCGGCTACTGATTTCGACAGTTCCGCCGTGAAGACGCATCAATTCCCGGGCCAGAGGTAATCCCAGCCCAGTGCCGGAGAATTGGGCCGCACGCACTTTCTCACCTTGGTAGAACGGCTCGAAGACGCGCTTGATTTCGTTTTCCGCGATCCCGAACCCAAAGTCCCTGATCGAGATGACAGGGCGCCCATCACCGCCGAGGAAAGCACGCACCACCACCCGCGCCGGCTGGCCGCCGAATTTAAACGCGTTGGAAAGCAAACTGATCAGAACACGTCGGAACGCAGCTTCGTCGACAACAAGTTCTCCGAGATTGTCGGCAATCGAAACATCCAAGTCGGCAATGTCGGAGACGCCCTGGAACTTTGCCGACAAGGAAATTGATTTCGCGAGAAGCTCTCCCACGTCCTCCGGCGCGGGATCATGGATATAGCGGTCCGTGCCGACTTGAGAAAATTCGATGATGTCGTTGATGACGGCCAGCAAATGTTCGCCAGCGTCGAGCATGGAGTCAGAGTATTCTCGCATTTCTGTCGCTGTGACGATCACCTTCGAAGATGACGACATGATCTTCGAGAAGCCGTTGATAATGTTCAATGGAGCGCGCAGCTCATGGGACATCTTCGACATGAACCGAGCTTTGGCGGCGTTGGCGTCTTCGGCCTCCTGGCGCGCCGAAATCAGCTCCGCCTCACGCTGCTTCAAGCTGGTGACATCCTTGTGGATGCAAACCGTTCGGCCGTCTTCCAGGCTTAGTTTTGAAGTCATCGCCCAGGCCTCATCCGGCATGCGTACAATCTTGCCGGAATAGGCGCGGTCCAGAGAGAAATCCTGCGGAAACCATTGGCGGTGGCGCGAGTTGGCCATCAGCAGCTCACCCTTGGCGTCAAACACCGCAAACGCGTCATTGATGGCTTCCAGGGCATCATCAAGGGTCTTTCGCGCTGCCTCTGCGTCGGCGACGCTTTTCACATTTTGGACGAGTTGGTTCCGGGTTTGAATGCCGCCGATGATCATCGCGAACAGTAAGACAAAGATCAGCGTGCCGGTCATTGCGCCCACCACACCGCCTTGGACGATAAAATATGAGGATGACACGGCGAAACAGGGGATCGCAAAGCGCAAGCTCACCCGCGGCGCCGATGCCGTCAGTGCATTGAAACCCGTCGCCATAGACACTACAACCACAAACACAAACAGGCTTGCGACCATGGATTCCGGATTGGACGCATAGACAGCAAGGCCCCAGAACCCGCCGAGGGCCCAGCCGCTGTATTCTGCGATCCGCATGTAACGCCCCGACACCTTTTTAGGCAACGAGCGGCCCTGATCGCGCATCCAGCGACGCAGCAGCATTAAGACCGAAAGGCATGCAACTGCGAACCAGAGATGGGCAGAAAGCGTGGCTCCGGTCAGCAAATAGGTGGTGTAGATGGCGACGGCGTTGACGAACGACACGCACGCTGAAAGCAATGAAATCTGTGAAAGCTGCTCTTGCTGCGCGCGCAACACGGCATTGTCGAGCGCGGTCGCAGCATTTCGTTGCGGTCGCAGAAACGCGACAAAATACGTCAAGGGATCTCTGCGACTCATCCGTGGAATTCTGCGCGCTTAAGTTTAACATCAGTAAAAGTCAGAGGGCGTAATCGAACCGCGCCCCAGCAAGACCTTATTTATCCCTTGGCGCGGCGAGGCCGTGGAGATGGAGCGAGTGATGCGACACGACGACCGAATCGCCATTATTGGCGGCGGCCCGAGCGGCCTGAGCCTCGCCAAGCTGCTCGACGAGTCCGGCGCCAAAAATGTCACGGTGTTCGAGAAATTGCCCACACCGGGCGGGCGGTCGTGGACGATCCATGAAGGCGCCGCCACAGCGGAAATGGGCACGTGTTACACCACACTGTCCCATTGGCATGTGAAACGCTGGATGCGCCAAACGGGGATCTCGCTTAAGCGAAATGGCAAAGTCCTGTTCGATGGTCGCAGCTTCATGGATTATGTGCGCCAGGGCGGCGGGCCCCCATTCGCTGTACAGGCACTGAGATACTTTTGGGATGGCGCCGATCTCAGGCGCCGGCTCGCACAGAAAAATCCGAGCCAAGCGACAATTGACGAAGCCTCCTTGTCGATCCTCGACTGGCTGCGCCAACGCGATCTACCAAAGGTTGAGCTTTTCCTACACCGCATCATCACGATCATGGGCTACGGCTTCCTCGACGAGACGCCCGCCGTGCAAGCCCACCGCTGGTGTGACATCGTCTTGTTTGTATCAGGTGCACTCAACCAACTTCATATGCCAGTAGAGGGCTGGAGGGAGTTTTGGCGCCGCCTCAGCGAAGGGCTAGACGTTAAAACCAACTGCCCCGTTGAGAAGATTGAGCGGCGCGAATACGGCGTCACCGTAGTGTCGCCGGAGGGGCGCGAGCATTTTGACCACGTGGTCTGCGCGATGCCCCTCGACGAGTTTACCAAGCTCGTCGCCGCTCCGACGGAGGCGGAAACCTACGTCAACGCCTCGGTTGAGTGGCAAGGCTACACCACCTCTCTAGTGGCCTCCGACAATTGGTTCACCGATTGGCACGTGGAAGGCTATAGCGACACCGTGGTGCCGGGCGCACCCCTTGGGCGACTGGTCGGGGCGCGCAAGGAAACCTATGAACCCGAACTGGGCGGACAGCTTTACGTTACCGGCCAACTGTCGCGGGGTTTGCCTGACAGCGAACTGCGCGAAATGGCTGAAGCTGAGCTCGCGCGGCGAGGCGCCGATGTCAAAAACTTCATCATGCAGATGAACTGGAAGTACTTCGCCCAATACAAGAAAGAAGCGGTCAAAGACGGATTGCTGGCCGTGATGCGCGATATGCAGGGCGAGGCGCGCACCTGGTACACGGGCGCCACATTCTCATTCGAGGCCGTCTCCCACATCTCGAACTTCAACGCGCGCTTGGCCAAGAAAATGTTGGTGGAACGCAAAGCGGCGCTCGAACCGGCGCGCGCGCGGCCATGAACCTCTTCTTTCGGCTTCTGTACCTGGTCATCAAGAATCTCACCGTTGCAAAGCCCTTAGGCTATCTGGACCTTGCCACGCTGAAATTTCGGGTTTGGATTACAGACCAAGACGCGTTTCAGCACATGAACAATTCCCGCTACATGTCGATCGCGGATCTCGCTGTGATCGATCTAGTGATGCGCACGGGCGTGGCTAAACCGATGCGGCGAAAAGGGATCACACCGGTGCTGGTCTATAAAAGTTGCGCCTACCATCGCATTATGAAATTCCCCCAAGCTTACCGCGTCGAAAGCCGCTTTTCGGCGTGGGATGGCCCATATGTCTTTTTCAGCCACCGGTTCTTGCGAGAGGACACCCTCATCGCCGAGGGCATGTCTGTTGGCAGGCTGATCGGCCGGAAAGGCGAGCGACCGACCGTCCAAGAGGCGGTTGAATTGCTCGGATGGGAAAACGTGCCCGAGAGCCCGCCCCTCTCCGACGAAGAAGCTCGCGTGCTTGCTCAGCTTAAAGCGGGCCGCACCCCGACGGCGGCGGCGGCCTAGGCTGGCGGCACCTGCTTGGCCTGGGGCCCCCGGTCACCGAACCACCACAAGGTTGCCGCCGTGGCAGCAAATGTTGCTGTTTCAGTTATGGCCATCCGGCTTTCATCAGATGCACCGACGAAGATGGCGAATGTGATCGCCCAAAGCGTGAATGTGAGGCAGGGGCGGGTTAGCCCGCGCACAGCGTTAACCCAGCGATAGCTTGGACCAATCGCGGCGTCTGCTTCAATCGACGCCGAAAGGCCGCGCCACGCGCCCTCTGCTTGGGCTTGCACCAATTGGTCAGCCCTCGCCTGCGCTGCGGCCCTATCTCGGTGCACCGCCAGTTCGGTCTCGTGGCGCCATCGCGCCTGTTCGTGGGCGTGTTGTTGACGGCGCTCAAAAAAGACGGCCACCCGGCCTAGCGCCGTTCCGGCCAGCCCGAAGATGCCGCCGCCAGCGGCGCTCGCCGCCAGTCCAATCATATCCGACATTTGCGCGTTCCTCCGAGGCTAGGGGAGCAACAGTATCCCCTAGTGAGCCCCGTCGGGTTCGACCCAGCTTATCCCTGTATTTCCAGCTTGTTCCGCACCGGCTCGCGCGCCATTTGGCGCAGGGCTGTCAGCTCGCACCACCGTCGCTCTGGGACTTTCAGCTGCCTTAGAAGAAAGGTCGTCGGCGCTACTCCGCCGCGACAGCAGCGGCCATTGAGAAGCCTTGCCCCGCATTGAGCGCTGCGATGGCTGCATGGTATTCTCGGTCAAGCTTATCGACGTACTCCGCCGTAGACATCCGCGTTTTGATCGCGCCTATCCCCTGGCCAGAGCCCCAGATATCCTTCCAGGCCTTCGCCTCGGTGTTGCCACCGGACGCGAAATTCATTTTCGATGGGTCGCTTTCGGGAAGATTATCGGGGTCAAGGCCGGCATTCTCAATCGAACTCTTCAGATAGTTCCCATGCACGCCGGTGAACAAGTTGGTGTAGACAATATCATCGGCGTTTGAGGCGACGATGCCATCCTTATAGCCATCATTGGCGTTGGCTTCGTGGCAGGAAATGAACGCCGAGCCGATATAGCCTAAATCGGCGCCCATGGCCTGGGCAGCAGCCACGGCGCCCCCATTGGCGATGCTTCCTGACAGCGCCACCGGACCATCAAAGAACTCGCGCAGCTCCTGGACCAGGGCAAATGGCGACATGGCTCCGGCATGGCCGCCGGCGCCCGAACACACCGGAATGAGGCCATCGGCGCCCTTCTCAAGCGCCTTGTGGGCAAAGCGCACATTGATAATGTCGTGCAGCACGATGCCGCCATAGGAGTGGATCGCATCATTCACCTCGGGCACAGCGCCGAGGGAGGTGATCACGACGGGCACCTTGTATTTCACACACATTTCCACGTCGTGCATGAGGCGATTGTTCGATCGATGCACAATTTGATTGACCGCGAAGGGCGCTGCAGGGCGATCGGGGTTTTTCTCACTATATTCGGCAAGCTCGGTGGAAATCCGGTCCAGCCATTCGTCGAGCATGCTCTCCGGCCGCGCATTCAGCGCCGGAAAGCTGCCGACAATCCCAGCCTTACATTGGGCGATCACCAAATCCGGATTTGAGATGATGAAAAGGGGGCTCCCAATGACCGGGATGCGGAGGTTTTGCAGGACGGGAGGCAGGGCCATGGGTGTGGGCTCCAGTTTATGGCTTCCAGTGCGACATAAATGGATCACGGGCGCCAGCAAGTTCTGACGCTAGGGGAGGCGGGAAATCGAACGCGCTTGGGCCCTCGCGCCGCCGCGCCTCCCGGCTTGCCCGCACCGCATCGTCGACCTCTGCATCTATCGCTTCGAGCGTCGCGGGTCCTGCGATTCCATCTTGGGCCAGCCCAAGATCATGCTGGGCGGCCAGCACCGCCCGGTGGGTCGCCGGGCCAAAGGCGCCATCAGCCACACCAATTTCATATCCCAAGGCTGCGAGCTTTTCCTGAAGCGCCCGGACATCCTCGCCGAAGGCTCCCTGTTTCAGCACTGTAGAGACCGGAGGCTCGGGCGCGGCTGCATCCTGGGTAAAGGCCTGTGGGGAGCGCACGACGCCTAACGCGATCGCGGTCCAAGCGATGCGCTCGCCCTCGCCATGGGCCGCTGCCGATGCATGTGGATCGCCGCGATTGACGCCGCGCGACACCTTGGCGGCGTCATCGGCATCGGCAAAGGCACTCAAACCATTCACGCGCCAGAATGCAGCTGCTACTTCGATCGATTTCTTAAGGTCCTGGCTCAGGATATCGGGCTTCTGAACGACATCGACCTTTGAGGCCTCGGCGTAGCGTTCATAATTGTCTCGGCCGGTGAGTTGGATGAAGCCGCGCCCCCGAAAACGCCAACCGTCACCAGGTTCCCGGTTCCCCAGGCTGGGATGGTTTTGGTAGACTGTGTTGGCAATCACTTCTGGCTTACGCGCATGCTGGCGCGCCAGGTCAGGGTTGCGACGGTAGAAGCTGAACGTCGCTTTCAACGCCTCTTCCGAATAATTGAGGTTTTCGGTGTGATAGCGCAGCCAGCCGGTCTCGATCAGGCCCTGGCCGATGAAATGAGCCAGGCGCAGAGCGCTATCGATACCGTTAGCCCTGAGCACATCCTCGGAGGCCAGCATTGCGCGGATGTAGCGGCCTTGGGTTCGATTGGCGAAAAACCGCCACATACGGCGCTGCCCGGGCAGGAAGCTCACCAAATGGTCGAAATCAAATCGGCCCACATCGGGAATCTCAAAAAATCTTGGCATGCTCCCCTCCCGGTTGTTGCACTGACCACCCCGGCTCTGGCGTTATAAACACCCGTTCGCCCCGCGGTCGAACAAAAGCAGCGCGATCCCGCAAGGGAAAAGGTTCACAACAACCCCGGCAGTCCTGTAAATGAATGCCATGCAAGACCCGCTTTCGCTTTCAGATGTCTTTGAGCCCACCTCGGAAGCCGATTGGCTATCGGCGCTCGAAAAAGCCCTCAAGGGCCGCGGTTTAGACACACTGGAGCGGACGTTGCCCGGTGGTGTGTCGATTAAGGCGCTCTACCGCGAAACGGATTTTCCTGCTTCATCGGATCCGCTGGGCCATCCCGGCGCGGCGCCATTTATCAGGGGCGGTGAGGCCCATAGAGACCCCTATCTTCCATGGGATATCCGGCAGGTTTTCACCTTTCCGGATGCACAGACAACCAACAGGGAACTTCTGCGCGACCTTGAGCGCGGGGTTAGCTCGATTGAATTGAAACTCGACAATACGGGTCAGTCTGGCGTGCCGTTGTGCACGGTCGAGGATTTTGAAATCGCCCTTGAGGGCGTCCGGGCCGACCTTGCCCCCATCGCGCTTGACCATGGCGGCGGCACCGGCGCCAGCGCGGCCGCACTGCTCGGAATGTGGGCTGACACACAAGAGAATGCGAAAGCCCTAAGGCTCGATTACAATATTGATCCCCTAGGCAGCCTCGCGCGTCTTGGCGTTGTGGAGGGCGGTCTGGACACAGCCTTCCAACGCTTAGCCGGCCTTCATGATGCGCTTGCGCTGAGATTTCCCCGCGCGCGCACAATTCGCATCGATGTGCGCATGGTGCGCGAGGCGGGCGGCAGCGCGCCCCAGGAGCTCGGCGCCGTGATCGCCTCAGCAATCGATACGTTAAGACGGCTCGATACCATCGGGGTCACGCCCGACCGGGTCGTGCCGCGTATGATGTTCTGCCTCTCGGCGACGGCTAATTATGGGCTCGAAATCGCCAAGCTGCGCGCTGCGCGGCGGCTTTGGGCCCAGTGCCTTGACACGCTCGGTCTCGCGCCGGCGCCGCTGGTTATCCAATCGTGTACTGCTTCGTTGATGCTGACGCGCTATGACGCGTGGGTGAACATGCTTCGCGGCGCGGCTGCGTGCTTTGCCGGCGGCGTAGGCGGCGCAGACATTGTCTCTGTCACGCCCTTCAATCAGCCTCTCGGCATCCCCGACGAGCTTGGCCGGCGCGTCGCGCGCAACACCCAAATTATCGCCCAGGAAGAGAGCCATTTGGGCCGCGTCGCCGACCCTGCAGGCGGGGCGTGGTTCACCGAGAAACTGGCCGATGATTTATCCGCCGCCGGATGGGAAGTGTTCCAACAGATCGAAGCAGAAGGCGGCTATGGCGCGAGCCTCATGGCAGATGTCTTCCAAGCCCGCGTAGCCGAAACGCGCGCCACGCAACAAAAGGACGTCGCGCGCCGCAAAGTCGCCATCACCGGGGTCAGCGAGTTCCCGCTCCTGGATGAAATCGACCCGCCGGTCGCGGAGGCGACGCCCCCGAACGAGGCGTGCCCAATCTCCGATGCCGGGCTGAAAGCGCTGGTGCCAGCGTACCGCGCGTCGCCGGGTGAGGACAGCCAGGGCGAGCCGTTCTGGCCCATCAGATTGGCCGAGCCCTTTGAGCGCTTGCGCGACCATGCGCGCCGCAGCCAGAAACGCAACGGTGCGCCCCCCGCGGTCTTCCTGGCCACTCTTGGGCCTATTTCGGAACACACTGCACGGGCAGATTTTGCCCGCAATCTGTTTGCAGCCGGCGGAATTGACGCCAAGACGGCGCCGAGCCTGACCGACAGCCCAAAGGCCCTCGCCGCCGCATCGGCAAAATCGGGCTGCGCGCTCGCCGTGATCTGTGGCTCAGACGCGCGATACGGCGATGAAGCGGAAGCAGCAGCGAGGGCCTTGAAAGGTGCAGGCGTTCAGAGACTGTATCTTGCAGGCAAGCCAGGCGCGCTCGAAACCGCCTGGCGCGAAGCTGGCATAGACAGTTTCATCCATGTGGGCGTCGATGTGGTGGCGACGTTGGAGCTGGCCCATGCCGAGCTAGGTCTTTCGTCATGACAGAGTTTCCGGAGTTCAAGGGCGTGTCGTTGGCCCAGCTGACTTCAGGCCGCACGCCTGAGCCAGGCCCCGCATGGAAGACACCCGAGGGCATAGACGTGCAGGCGGCCTACAGCGCGAAAGACGCTGCTGGGCTAGATTGGCTGGACGATTTTCCTGGCCTTGCGCCTTTTGGGCGGGGTCCCTACCCCACCATGTATCCACAACGCCCGTGGACGATCCGCCAGTATGCCGGGTTCTCAACGGCCGAAGACTCCAACGCCTTCTACCGCCGCAACCTGGCCGCCGGACAGAAAGGGCTTTCGGTGGCGTTCGACCTGGCCACACACCGCGGATATGACAGCGACCATCCGCGCGTGGTCGGCGATGTGGGGATGGCCGGTGTCGCAATCGACAGCATCTATGACATGCGCACCCTGTTTAGCGGCATTCCGCTAGACCAGATGTCAGTATCCATGACGATGAACGGCGCGGTTCTGCCCGTCATGGCGCTTTACATCGTAGCGGCGGAGGAACAAGGCGTCGCGCCAAACAAGCTGGCCGGCACGATTCAGAACGACATTCTGAAAGAGTTCATGGTGCGCAACACCTATATCTATCCCCCGCGCCCCAGCATGCGCATTATCTCTGATATTTTCGCCTACACCTCTGAAAACATGCCAAAATTCAACTCGATCTCGATTTCGGGCTACCATATGCAAGAGGCCGGCGCGACCGCAGATCTTGAGCTCGCCTACACACTGGCCGATGGGATTGAATACATACGCGCGGGCGTGGCGGCAGGCTTGGACGTGGATGCCTTTGCGCCGCGGCTGTCGTTTTTCTGGGCCATCGGCATGAACACCTTCATGGAGGTGGCAAAGATGCGGGCCGCGCGGCTGCTTTGGGCGAAGCTCGTCGAAAAAGAGTTTACGCCAAGGAACTCCAAATCAATCAGTCTGCGCACCCACAGCCAAACATCAGGGTGGTCTCTCACAGCCCAAGACGTCTACAACAATGTTATCCGGACCTGCTTTGAGGCGATCGCGGCCGCAGGCGGCCAGACCCAGTCTCTGCACACAAACAGTTTCGATGAGGCCTTGGCCTTGCCAACGGATTTCTCGGCCCGCATCGCCCGAAATACCCAGCTCTTCTTGCAGCAAGAGGCGGGCGCCTGCCAAACGATCGACCCCTGGGGCGGCGCTTACTATGTCGAAAAGCTGACGAATGATCTCGCGCTGCGCGCCATGGCCCATATCGATGAAGTTGAGGCCATGGGCGGCATGGCGAAAGCGATTGAAGAGGGCCTGCCCAAGCTACGCATCGAAGAAGCCGCCGCCCGCACCCAGGCGCGGATCGATAGCGGCGAGCAGACCGTTGTCGGCGTCAACAAATTCCTGCTGGATGAAGATGAAGACGTCCCCGTGTTGAAAGTCGACAATGACACAGTGCGCCGGATGCAACTCGACAAGCTTGCGCGGTTGAGGGCAGAGCGAGATGAGGCCGCAGTCGCCTCTGCCTTGGCGAATATCGATGCCGCCGCAGCGTCGGGCCAGGGCAATCTGCTTGGCCTCGCTGTCGACGCCGCCCGGGCAAAGGCCACGGTGGGCGAAATTTCAGAAGCGGTCGAGCGCAGCCAAGGGCGCCATAAGGCTGTGATCCGCTCGATCCAGGGCGTGTATGGCGGCGGCGTTGGCAAGGACGAGAAAGCGCAAACAGCCAAGGCATTGGCCGAGGAATTTGCAGCCAGCCAGGGCCGGAAGCCAAAGATCTACATCGCGAAAATGGGCCAGGACGGGCATGACCGCGGCCAGAAGGTGGTCGCATCCGCCCTCATGGACCTAGGCTGGGAGGTCGAGATCGGCCCCCTCTTTCAGACCCCTGAAGAGGCCGCCAAAGCCGCCCGTGAGGCTGGCGTGGACATTGTCGCCGCGTCTTCGCTTGCCGCAGGACACCTGACACTGGTGCCGGAGCTGAAACGCGCCCTCGGCAATGAAGGGGCCATGGCCACGAAGATCATGGTCGGAGGCGTGATCCCACCGGATGATTTCGAAGCCCTACGCGCTGCCGGCGCCGCAGCGATCTTCCCACCGGGCACTGTGATCGCCGATGCCGCACTCGCCATGCTGGAGGCGCTCGACGGCGACGACGGAGCGGGCGTAGCGGCGGAGTGACTATGCTCAAATCAGCCCAACGTTAGGGCCCTTCCTAAATCCCCATCTGCCGGGCTGCCAAATCCCGCATGATTTCCTCGCTGCCGCCGCCAATCGCCATGACGCGCACTTCGCGGTAGATGCGCTCGATCCGGTGACCGCGGATGAACCCGGCGCCACCGAGGATCTGCATCGCCTCTCGCGCACAGTATTCCATGGTCTCAGTGGCTTGCACTTTCAGCATGGCAAGCTCTGCCACCGGGCTTTCCCCTTGGCTCACGCGCCACGCAAGATTATCGAGCATCGTCGTTGTCGCCCAGACGCGCTGGGCCATGCTGGCGAACTTATGGCGGATGGCCTGATGGTCTGCCAGGCGCTTACCAAAGGTTTGGCGCTCCTGCGCCCATGCAGCCGCATCTTCGATACACACGCGGGCATAGGCTGCAGCCTGGGCGGCCATGCCGAGGCGCTCGCCGTTGAAATTGGCCATGATGCCATAGAAGCCGCGGTTCTCTTCGCCGATAAGGTTTTCTGCGGGCACAAAGACATCATCGAAATGGATTGTCGCGGTGTCGCTGGACCACCACCCCATTTTCGGAAGTTCGGTGCGGCTCACGCCCTCTGCTTCCAGATCGATCAACATGAGGGATATGCCCTTCATGCCAGGCTCACCCGTGCGCACGGCGGTCGTCAGCCATTTCGACGTCATCCCACCTGTGATGTAGGTTTTCGCGCCGTTGATCCGCCAACCCTCGCCGTCCCGGACCGCTTTGGTTGTAAGCTGGGCAACATCCGATCCGCCAGAGGGCTCGGTGATGCCTAGGCTGATCTGGACGCGGCCGGCCAAAACATCGGGCGCGACGCGCTGTTTCATCTCTTCGCTGCCGAGCGCCATCACCGGCGGCAGGCCAATCCCGTGGATCATGAGCGCAGCCGCGATGCCGCCGGCGCCAATCCGCGCCAGTTCCTCGCTGGTCACAATGGAATGAAACCCATCGGTTTCCGTGCCCGCGCCGCCATACGCTTCCGGCAAATTCTGTCCAATCAAGCCGGCCTGCGAGGCCTTGGGATAAAGCCTTCTCGGAATGCGGCCCGCCTCTTCCCAGGCGTCCACATTGGGCGTGATCTCCGCCTCCACGAAAGCGCGGACGCTGGCGCGCCATATCTCGTGGGTATCTTCCATCCACGGACACCGTGGCCTGAGGCCGTCGAAAGTCAGTCTTTCTGAAATCGCCATCCCGATACACTGGCAGCCCGGGAAAGAGATTTGAAGCGGTCCCCTTGCGGCAGGCCGCCCAGAGCGCGACGATACCACATCCATGATCGAAAGGTTTGCACATGATTGTATCGACCACCCCAAATATCGAGGGGCGCCATATCGCGGCCTACAAAGGCCTTGTTACCGGCGAGGCCATCATCGGCGCCCACATCTTCAAGGACCTGTTTGCGGGGCTTCGCGACATCGTTGGAGGCCGATCGGAGGCCTATGAAAAGACAATCCGCGAGGCACGGGAAACCGCCGTGCGCGAAATGGTCGAAGAAGCTGCGGGGCTCGGAGGCAATGGCGTGGTTGGCGTCGATATTGACTATGAGGTCGTCGGCCAGGGCGGCTCGATGATGATGGTCTCGGTCTCTGGAACGGCCGTTGTACTGGAGTAGACCGTGGCTGAGGATACAGCGCCAAGCGCCAGTCAAATCATGGATATTGCCCAGGCGACGTTCTCTGCGATGCCTGACAACATCCGCAGCGCCGCGGCCAGGGTCAGCACGCGTGTCGAAGACTTCGCCGAGCCGACGATCCTGTCGGATTTGGGGATAGAAGACCCATTTGTTCTCACCGGTCTCTACCAAGGCATCCCACTGATCGATGACAGCGCCACGTTCCCGAGCGAATCTGGCCCGATGATTTTTCTCTATCGCCAGCCCATTCTCGCTGAGTGGTGCCAACGCGGCGACGTGGGGCTAGGCGATCTCGTGGCCCACGTTTTTATCCATGAGCTCGGCCACCATTTCGGCTGGTCTGACGAGGAAATTTACGCGCTGGCGGGGCATTAGGGCCGCTGGGCGACGGGGGGGCCGCTGGGGGCGCACCCGCTTTTTGACCTGCTCAGCAGGTTGAGACACACTGAATTCACGGAGGCCTGCCATGGACGACTATGCCAATTACGACGCCCTCGGACTGGCGGCGCTTGTGGCCAAAGGAGAGGTCACCGCGAGCGAGCTGCTGGAAGCGGCCTTGTCACGGGCAGAAGCCGCCCAAGAAGCACTCAACTGCTTTTCCGCCTTTTTCGCAGACCACGCGCGGCGCCAAATTGACGACGGCCTCCCAGAAGGTCCTTTCGCCGGCGTGCCCTTCCTGTTGAAAGACCTCGGCGCCGGCGTCAAAGGCGCGCCGCTTACCAACGGCGCCAAGGCCTGGAAAGACTATGTCGCCGAAGAAGACAGCGTCCTGACAAGCCGGTTCAAACAGGCAGGGCTGGTCCTGTTCGGGCAAACGACGAGCCCCGAATTCGGATTGACGACCTCCACTGAGAGCCGGCTCTACGGACAAACGCGCAATCCATGGGACACATCGCGCACTTCTGGAGGGTCGTCCGGCGGGGCAAGCGCTGCGGTCGCGGCCGGCGTTTTACCCCTGGCCCATGCCAGCGATGGCGGAGGCTCAATCCGCATTCCCGCGGCATGCACTGGGCTTTTTGGCCTGAAACCGTCCCGCGGGCGCACGCCGATGGGGCCTGGCACGACCGAGGGCTGGAATGGCCAATCCTGCCACGGCGTTGTCTCCCGAACCGTACGCGACAGCGCCGCGGCGCTGGATGCAATACATGGCCCTGAAATCGGCTCGCGTTACGTCGCCGCGCCGCCCGGGGGCACCTTTCTGTCGGCGCTTGATTGTGATCCAGCACCCCTTCGGATTGCGCTTTGGGCCACCGCGCCAAACGGAACGCTTCCCGACGCAGACGCTAAGGCGGGTCTTGATGCCACCGGCGCACTGTTAGAGCGCCTCGGCCACACCGTTGTTGAGGCCAGCCCCGAGCTTGATGGCGAGGCCCTTGCCAAGGGTCTTCTGATGACGGTATCGGCCGCCGTTGCCATGGTTTACCGGGCCCGCGAACAAGAGCTGGGCCGCGCCCTGGGCCCGGACGACCGAGAGCCCGTAACCGAACAGTTTTATCAGTTGGGCAACACGGTACCCATGGTCGAGCTGATGGCTGCAAACCAAGCTTCAATCCAGGCGGGGCTGGATTTTGACCACTTCATGGTTGCGGGCGGATATGACCTCATTCTCTCGCCGGCCTTGTCACGCAAGCCGGAGAAGCTCGGCGTCCTCTCCCTCGATCCGGTCGATTTCGACAGCTATGGCGAAGCGGTGACGACCTTTGCCCCCTGGTGCGCGGCGTTCAATCAAATCGGGGCGCCGGCCATGTCGGTGCCACTGCATTGGACGCCGGATGGCCTGCCGCTCGGGATGATGTTCGGCGCGCGATGCGGCCGCGAACGAGATCTTTTGTGCCTGGCAGGCCAGCTTGAGAAGGCCGCGCCATGGATTGGACGGCGCCCACCGGTCTGGGTCGGCTAACGCTTGTGTCGGGACCCTACGTGATACCGTGATGGCCCTCATGGCGCCCTACCGCTCAGGTGCGGGGCGAGGGCCGGGTCTGCGTGGGCCATCAGGCTCCCTAGACATGAACTCAGCAAGCGCCGAGCGTTGATCAGGAGAGAGCTCTCCCAGCGCGGTCAGCATTTCCTCCTGCAATCCGTTTTGCAGATCTTGGTCAGCCGATTTCAGCCGCGCCAGGGCGCTTCGAATCCTGTTTTCATCATAGGTGGCTTCGCGCAGGGCCGCGATGATTTCGCGCCGCGCTTCGAGGCGATCGAGTACCCGTTCGCGCCCACCGCCCATGGCCTGTCGAAACCGGCGCGAAAAAGACCGTCGCTCTGCCGGGGCGACAACCTCCATGATACCCCGCCCTAAGGATATCTCACCGCGCAGAGGGCCAGGTGGGCCGGCACCTCCGCTGAGGCTAGGCCCAGACGGCCTGCCGATCAGAAACCCTGCGATCAGACCTATCAGCAGAATGTTGACCAATACCGAGAGGGATAACCAAAGCGGGAGGGGGCGCGTCTTCTCGCTCATCGGTCTTCCATCCCGCCGGCGCGCCCGAAGGCTTCATAATCGGCGATCACGCTTTCTAGGTCGGCAAAGGGGTCACTTGCAGGCGCACTGGCGGCAGCTGTGCCGAGGCCCAAGGAAAGCCCCATGGCCAAGGCAGCGGCTCCCGCTGCGAGACGTGCGCCCCATCCTGCCACGATGCGCCGCCAGGCCATTGGCTTATCCACGTTCGCCTGAGGCGCAGCATCGAGAATGTCTGCGAAAAGACGAGTAGGTGGCTCAACGCGCGGCAGCCCGGCAAGGCCGGTATCCAGCTCAGCAGCCTCGGCTAGCGCTTTAGCCAATGCAGGCGGCGGCGAAGACAGGCGCGCAATTGTGGCGTCGCCAAGTTTCACCGGCCAGGCCCTTGGGTCGGCCCCAAAGGCGGCGACCAGCTCAATCAGCCGCTCTTCAGAGAAATCGTCAGGCCGCGTCATCCAGGGCTCCTCATGATCGTTCAAACGCATGGGCGCGCAGTTTCCGTCGCGCTCGGGATAAAAGACTCTCCAACGCCTCGACACTCACTTCCATGATCTCGGCCGCTTCGATATTCGAATGGCCTTCCAGTGCGCACAAGACCAAGGCGGCTCTCTGGCGCTCAGGGAGTTCATGGATGGCGGTGAGCAGGCGCCGCGACGTTTGGCTTTGAGACAGGCGCTCTTCCGGGCCTAGGCTTGGCTCTTCTCTTTCGGGAAGCAGGTCCATGGTCACCTCGCGTTTCTTGCGGAAATGATCCCGGCAAAGGTTCACCGTCACGCGGTAGAGCCAGGTGGAAAACCGCGCCTTGGGCTCCCAATGCGGCAGCTGTTTCCAAGCCCTCAGGAATACTTCTTGGGTAATATCTTCGGCCGTCGCCGGGTTGCCCACCAAGCGCGCCGCAAGCGCGTAAACCCGCGGCAAGTGCCGCGTGACCAAGGCTGACTGGGCGAGCCGGTTGCCTGCGGCTCCGGCCCTTATGTCTGCCAGATCATCCTCAGCATTGTCGACAGTCATCGTGTTTGCGGCTTCGGCCAAGTGCGCTGGTTCCTCTAATGGGATTCGCACTTGGCCTTTGCCGTCAAGCTATGCCGCGCGCCCATAATGCTGAGTGGGCGGCCTAGGGCGTGCCGTCTGGGTTGGCGCTGGAGGGGCCACTGCGGCGTCGCTCCCGCAGCGCCGAGCGCGCTGCTTCGCGCTCGGCCTCGGTCACCAAGCCGTCGCCATCGCCATCCAATCGCTCAAAGAGGCGTGCCATTCGGCCACCCGTTTCATCCGGGGTGATTTGTCCATCGCTGTTCTTGTCGGCGCGTTCAAAGGCCGCCGTTTGGCGCTGGGTTCGACGCTCCGCGGCGCGCGCTTCCGCGCCTGCCGCGAACTCGGCCTCCGACAGCGCTCCACTTCCATCGGTATCGACGGCCTGGAACCTTGATAGCCGGCTGGCATCAATCTCCGCCCGGCTGATGGCGCCGTCGCCATTATCGTCAAGGGCAGCCAAGCGCTCGGCGCGCGTGTTGCCATGGTCATCGGCTGAGGCAGGCAATGCCAGTCCAACCAGTGATCCGCCTAAGAGAAGAGCGAGAATGGGTGATCGGTTCCAGAGCATGGGACAGTCTCCTTTTTGTCTGTCACCGCGTTCAACGCGCGGCGTTCAAGAGTCCGTCGCGCGCCTATGTAAAAACTTGCCGGGCGGCCACCACCGCCTCGTAATGCTCGTCCCTAGCGCGGCACAAATCTTCAAATGTCGGCGCACCAAGCGCCGCACACAAGCGCGCCTTGAGGAGGTCCGGCCAGGCATCTGAACGCACCGGCGCATCAAGCGCGAGTTGGAGGAGCTGGCGCGCGGCGGATTGGAAGCGCCAGGCCGATTGCAGACATTCAATCGTGTCCGAAGCAGCGGCGCCCGCTTCGCCAAGGCGCCCGAGCGCATCATGGGTGTGCGGTGTGATCGCATTTCGTCCGCCGAGTTGCAGCAACCGTTTTTGCACCAGGAACTCTATATCGACCAAGCCGCCCTCGGACCGTTTTGTATCCCAGCCGCCCCAAGGGCGCCGCTCCTGCCGCAGCCGCGCTCGCATATCATCGATCTCGCCGGCGAGGGTTGGACGAGCTTTCCTCTGATCGATCGCCCGGCAGGCGGCTTCGCGGCAGCGAAGGCCCAATTCGTGATCGCCGGCGACGGGCGCCATCCGCGTGAGCGCCATATGCTCCCACGTCCAAGCTGGACCAAAATGGTAGGCCTCAAAGGCCGAGTATCTGACCGCAACGGGCCCAGCGCGCCCCGATGGCCGCAAACGCATGTCTACTTCATATAGGGCGCCCTCTTCAGTGGGCGCCGACAAGGCCGTAATCAGTCTTTGGGTCAGCCGTGTGAACCACGGCCCCGCAGCTGCCTCATCATTCGGCTCGTACACCAAAATCAAGTCTAAGTCCGACACAGCCGTCAGCTCGCGCCCACCGAATGAGCCGAGGCCCAAGAGACACCAAACTCCGGGCGCCGCGCCAAATTTGCGCTCGGTTTCGGCGCTGGCGGCCTCCGCCATGGCACACACCATGGTGTTGGCCAGGCCCGTAAAGGCTGCCGCGGCCTCGGCGGGCGACAAAACGCCATTCAACAAGGCATGGCCGATAAGGAAGGATTGGTCGCGGTGAAACCGGCGCGCCTCACCCATCCGAGCCTCGAAACTGGCATCGGTGGTGGCCTCGAAATCGGTATGTAACTGCCCAGCAATCAGGCTCTCAAGAAGGCTGGGCTCGCGTGAGAGCACCGCCGCTAGCTTTGGCGCGGCTGCCAGGGTTGAGACCAAGTCTTCCAGGATGTTCTCTTCGGCATCCAGCATCGATAAGAGTTGGACGCCGGCGCGCAGGCCATCGAAAAATCGCTCGAAATTTTCAAACGCGGTATCGCCGTCGCCTGTCGATGAAAGCGCCAGCAACAACCGCGGGGTCATCTTCGTGAGTAAGGCGCGGCCTTGGGCACTGCGGGTCGCCGGCACCTGGCCTCTATGCCATCTCTGGATCGCGGAGATCACACGGCTTGGCGCCGTGAAGCCCATCTGGCCGAGGGTGCGCACCGTGCCCGGGTCTTTATCAACGCCCGTAAAGACGAGATTGCCAGGCACAGGCCCGGCGGCATGATCTGCATCTTGCTCAAAAAGGCCGCTGTACAGGCGATGGACAGAGCGGCGCGTGTCTAACAGCTCTTGCCGAAGCTTATCGGCGCCGTCCAAGCCCATGAGCAGTGCCAAGCGATGGCGCGCGTCCGGATCGGATGGGACGGAATGGGTGTGATTGTCATCGAGCATTTGGATGCGGTGTTCCAAGGCGCGTAGCCCGCCATAGGCGCGCGCCAACTCGCCGGCTTCACCGCTATCAATGCAGCCCGCACGAGACAGCGCTGATAAGGCATCCAGCGTGGCGGGCACCCTTAGAGCTGGACGGCGGCCGCCATGTATCACTTGCTGGGTCTGGACAAAAAACTCGATTTCGCGAATCCCGCCGGCGCCAAGTTTGACGTCGCAATCCACGGTGTCCATGTCCGGATCGCCGACCTTAGCGTTGATCATACGCTTGATAGCGTGGACATCATCGATGGCCCAATAGTCCATATGGCGGCGCCATACGAACGGGGTCATGTTTTTCATGAAGTGAGCCGATGCCGCAGCGTCTCCGGCGCAAAATCGCGCTTTGATCCACGCCATTCTCTCCCAGTTTTGGCCGACACTTTCATAGTAGCGCTGGGCGCGTGCGGTGGAGACAGCAATCGGCGTTGCTGATGGGTCGGGTCGCAGCCTGAGATCGGTGCGGAACACATAGCCATCTTCCGTTTGGCGCTCGAGGAGGCCGCAAAGGTCTTGAACGACCCGCACCGCGCCATCCTGAGGGCCTTTGGGTCCGCCTTCGAATTGCTCCGGATCGAAAAAGACAGTCACGTCGATGTCGCTGGAGTAATTGAGTTCAAAAGCCCCCATTTTACCGAAGGCCAAGACGACCAATCCATCGCCGGAAAGGCCGCGCGCCGCCAGGGCGCTGTTCAATCCTGCGCCTACGCAGGCGTCGGCAAAAACCGTAAGTGCGTGGGTGACCTTCGCGTGATCCCAGGCGCAAGACAGGTCCAAGAGCGCGAGGATCAGGTGTACGCGCTGTTTCGCTTGGCGCAGCAGGGGTGCCAACGCGTCGAGGTCCAACGGCCGTCTGTGGCCTGGGTTGAGCTTGGCCGCCTCCAAAGCGACTTGCGATTCCAGTGCGCCAACACTTGTCCAATCCACATCGCCGCCGTGCCGCGCGATCACAGCGCGCAAATAGGGTGAGAGCGCCGCGGCGCGTTCAACGACCCCATCCAGCGTGTCGGCGAGGGGACGTGGAGATAAAGCCATAAACTCGAACCTATCAGGCCCGAGGCAATCTCAAAATTGCCTTCAGGCCCGGCTGGCTTTCCGGACCATCCCCCCTTTGCAGCAAAAACTCGCCGCGATGCACCTCGGCCACAGCGTCCACTAATGCCAGGCCCAGCCCAGACCCCGGCAGCGTCCGCGCCTCATCGAGGCGCTCAAAGCGCTTCTTCGCCCGGGCGCGATCGGCCTCGGGTATACCGTCTCCGGTATCGGCCACGACCACATCGACCATCTTAGAGTTGGCCCGCCTAGCGCTCACCGAGATTGAGCCGCCCTTTGGCGTATATTTGATCGCATTGTCGATGAGGTTTGACAGCGCCTGGGCGATCATCGCCGGATCGCAGACCACATTGGGAACGCGCAAGGCATCGGCCTTGAACGACAGGCCCTGATCCTCGGCCGCCGGTTCGAAAAGATCGGCGACTTCATGGACCACCTCGCCAATATTCGTATCGACAAGCGACACGTCCGAATGGGTATCCAAGTGTGATAACCTCAGGATCGCGTTAAACGTAGCGAGCACCCGGTCGACCTCATCAATAGTTTGGGCGAGCACCGCATGGGGATCGAGGTCGGGTTTGGCAAGTTCGTTCTCGAGCCTGTTGCGCATGCGCGAGAGCGGAGAACGCAGGTCGTGGGCAATCGCATCGCCGGTGTGACGCGAAGCTTTGACCAGTTTCTGTAAACGGTCGAGCATATCGTTCATTCGCGCGGCGAGCTGGTCGAATTCATCCTTTGCTCGGCCCACACGCGCCCGCTCGTCGAGGTTGCCGCGTTTGACCATTTCGGCTGTAGCCACCAGCTCTCCGGCCCTACGCGACACACCGCGCGACAGATACCAGCCGCCAAATACAGTGACCACGATGCCGAGCAATGCCGCTGAATTGATCGCGCTTCTAATGCGCTGAATGATCAGATCGGTTTCGCTGCTGTTGTATCCCACCAGAAGGCGCGCCTCGCTGCCCAGGGGGACGATTTGGCCGGTAATGTCGAGCGTTTCGACCGTGCCGCCCGGCCCGCGCACGTCCAGTTCGAACTGAACTTTCCCAGGCGTTTCATAAGGCGGCATATCTGAAAGGTCGCCGTCCAGCTTGATCCCCGATGGGGTCTCAAGCTGGTAAAGGAAGTATCTGTTCGGCGTCGAGGCGCGTTCGAACAGGGCCTGGGTCACACGCGACAAGCCGCCTTCGCGATAGCCTTGCAAGAGGACCCCTATTTCCTCCTCGACCCGCTCCTCTGTTTGTTCGTTCAGAAAGCCGACTGTGGTCTGGTAGAGAAAGATGAAGAGGACGCTGGCGGTGATCCCGATCAGAATGACGTAGAGGACCGACAGCCGGAAGGTTGTCGTGCGCGCGAACGGCAGACGCACCCCCCGCAGGTCCATCGGTCAGGCCTGGAGTCGATAGCCCGCGCCGCGGACGGTGTGGAGGAGCTGCTGATCGAAGTCCTTGTCAATCTTCGCCCGAAGCCGGGACACGTGCACATCGATGACGTTGGTTTGTGGATCAAAATGGTATTCCCAAACCTTTTCGAGCAGCATGCGACGCGTCACGACCTGACCCGCATGGCGCATCAGATACTCAAGAAGCCGGAATTCGCGCGGCTGCAAATCAATGCGCTGACCCGCGCGCGTCACCCGGCGTTTGAGCAGATCCATCTCCAACTCGCCGGCCTTGAGATGGGTCACGGGCGCCTCACTCGCGGACCGGCGGCCAAGGGCTTCAACCCGAGCAACAAGTTCGGCGGGCGCGAAAGGCTTGAGCAGATAATCATCGGCGCCTGCACGAAGGCCCTCAACACGGCATTCCACATCGGACAAGGCCGTCAGGAAGAGTGCCGGAGACACGCCCCCCGCATCGCGGTACTCCTGAACGAGGGTCAAGCCATCCTTGCGTGGAAGAAGCCGATCTACAACAAGCGCGTCAAAACTGCCGAGCCTAGCCAACTCAAGCCCACGATCGCCGTCATTGGCGATATCGACCTGGTGGCCGGCCTCGGTGAGTTTTTGGCCAATGAACTTCGCGCTCTCGCGGTCATCTTCTATGACAAGGACATTCATCATTGAGGCTGCCTTTCCTGCAACGCGGGATCAATCGTCCGCCGCTCCAATTTCAACTGTTCGGAATGTGGTGATCTCGCCGACCCGAACGGCCATGAGCACCTTGTCGCGCCCTGCATCGCGCGCGGCTTGTATGGCCCGTTCCATATCGTCTTGATTTTCCAAGGGCCGGCCATTGATTTCAAGGATGGCAGCGCCGGTGGGGATCAAAACCTCCCTAAGCGGGCTGTCCGCCTCCATTTCGGTGATCACCAGGCCAGCCTCATCGGCATCAAGCATCAATGAACGCCGGCTCTCGTTATCTAAGGGCGCAACACTCACGCCGAGGGGCCCTGTGCTGTCTTCAGTCACCTGGTCGTCGACATCCGGGTCGCCTGATGGCGCTCCGGCGTTCTCCGGGCGCTCGCCGACGATGACGGAAACGGTCTGACGTTCGCCATCACGCAGGATTCCGAATTGGTTGGTCGATCCAGCAAGAAGGCCGCCCACCACGCGGGTGAGCTGGGTGGAGTCTTCCACATCCCGGCCATTGACCGACAGGATAATATCGCCGCGCTCCAGGCCATATTGCTGGGCTGGGCTTCCATTTGTGACGTCCGCAACGATTGCGCCCTCATCATCGGAGAGGCCCTGGGAATCGGCCATATCGGTGGTCAGGTCCTGGATGATGACACCGAGCCAGCCGCGCGACACGCGCCCGTCGCTGATCAAGGTCTGGGTGATCTGCTGGGCCAGCTCGGCAGGGATCGCAAAGCCGATACCTACGCTCCCGCCCGTCGGTGAGAAGATCGCCGTGTTTACGCCAATAACGCGGCCGTTCAGATCGAATGTGGGCCCGCCGGAGTTGCCCCGGTTAATGGCGGCATCAATCTGCAAAAAGTCAGTGTAGGTGCTCGACCGGCCCATGCGGGAATTGTTTCTCCCATCAGCTGACACGATCCCAGCAGTCGCAGTGCCACCGAGGCCAAATGGGTTGCCCAGTGCAACCACCCAGTCGCCGCGCCGCGGCTCTGTTGCGGTTGCAAATTCAACATAGGGAAATGGCCCGCCAGACTGGGCCTTCAGAACGGCCAGATCCGTTGACGCATCTGTTCCGACAATTTCAGCGACCAGTTCGCGGCCATCTTCGAGAACAATCTCAATCTCGGTTGCGCCATCAACGACGTGATTGTTGGTGACAATGAAGCCATCCGACGAGATGAAAAATCCCGATCCGAGGGAGCGCGCTTCTTCCTGATCTGGTGCCTCATCATCATCGTTCCGGCGCCGGTCCATGAAATCATCGAAGCCCGGCATATCCCGGAACCGCTCCATGAACTCCTCAAAGTTGGCACCGCGATCGCGCAAAGAGACGACATTCACCGAAACCACGGCCGGGCTAACCTGTTCGACCAAATCGGCGAAGCTGACCGGCGCATTTCCTGGCGCCTCGATCGTTATGGGACGCGCCTCGGCGGGGGCGATCAATTGAGGGCCAAAGGCAAAGGCCGCCATTGCCGTTGCGCCGATAAATCCTGCGAGCAAAGCCTGGCTAGACACTCCGAAGCGGTTGGACATCAGGTCTCAAACTCCTGTAATTGCACGGGTTAGGCGTGCGTTAATGTTGCTTATCTCGTGTTTGCCCGAGATGGGCATTAAGTTTCATTTAGCTAGTCGCCACCTGCACGCCCATCCCCGGGCGATGACAATTGTGTGCGCACATGCCCGCGCTCCGTCAGCGTTTTGTGAACAGGGCACATATCGGCAATCTCCAATAACCGAGCGCGCTGGCTCGGCTCTAAATCTCCGTCGAATTCAATGTTGCGCTCGAAAATGTCGACTTTGCGGCCCGCGTCGCATTCGGCGCAATCCTCGGCGTGGTCCTTATCGTGATCGACTTCGACACTGACGCGGCGCAGCGGCCAGCCTTTACGGTTGGCGTACATGCGCAGCGTGATGGCAGTGCATGCGCCAAGCCCGGCCGATACCCATTGATACGGGTCGGGACCCGTTCCGGCGCCGCCCAAAGCCACAGGTTCATCGGCAAAAAAGGATCGCCCGCCAATCGCCACGGACACTTGATAAGCGCTCTTTCGCGTCTCGGTCACACGCACTTTAGTGCCGAGCGCTTGGTCGGAGGCGGCCCCAACGGCGCCCTCGGGCGCGGCCAGATAGCGGCCAGCCCAACCGGCCAAGGCGTCGGCGGCGAAGACCGCATCGCGGTCACCCGACATAAGGTGATCGGCATCATCAAGGCTTATGAAGCTCTTGGGATGTTTGGCCGCCACGAACAATCCGGTGGCGTTGTCGATCCCAACAGTGCCGTCCAGCGGGGCGTGCATGACAAGCAGCGGCTTTCCCAATGCGGCCGCTGCGCTGCGCACTGCGGCGCCGCGCACATCTTCGAGAAATTGGCGTTGGATTGTGAAGGGTCGACCGGCAAGGCTCACCGTGGCTTCGCCGCGGCTTTCGATTTCAGAGATCTTCTCACCGAAATTATCGATCACATGCTCTGCGTCCGCCGGAGCACCTATGGTGACTACGGCGCGCACCGAAGCGATGTGTTTTGCGGCAACAATAACTGCCGCGCCCCCAAGCGAGTGACCAATCAACATATCAGGGCCGCTTGCCGCGTTGCCCAGCCAATCGGCCGCGGCCACCAGGTCGGCCACGTTCGAGGAAAAATTGGTGTTTGCGAAATCACCTTCTGAATGGCCAAGGCCGGTGAAGTCGAAACGCAGCACAGCTATCCCGCGAGACGAGAGGCGGCGGGCGATCCGCTGGGCTGCCAGGATGTCCTTCGAGCAGGAAAAGCAGTGGGCGAAAAGCGCCCACCCCACAATCTCTCCCTCTGGCACATCAAGCCTGGCGGCCAAGCGCTCACCGCTCGAGCCTGGAAAATCCACGCGACCTGACTTGAGTTCCATGCCGTCCCTCTCGCGCCGGCGGCACCTTCGCTGCACAGCACAAGTGAGAGCCTTGGCCGCTAAAGAGGATCGGTCAAGTCTTCAGGCGCCACAGCGTCGACGACACCGCCTCGCCGACGCTGCTGTCTCTGGACACTATAAACAAGGCCGGCAGAGATAAGCAGTAAGGCGAACGGGCCGAGCCAGAGCACATAATCCAAGGGATTTCTGGTCTTTGGCCGGAACAAGACAAACTCGCCATATCTTCCAGCAAACCAGTCGCGCACTTCCCCGTCCGTCGCGCCTTCGGCAATCATCGTGCGCACCCGCACACGCATGTTCTCCGCGATGTCGGAGGCGGACTGGGAGATAGGTTCGTTTTCGCAGGCGACGCACCGGATCTCGCGCATGAGGGCCTGGGCACGGGCTTCTTGGCTGTCGCTCAACGGAACAGCGGCGGCCTGGCCCAAAAGGAGGAGCGCTGCGAGGGCGGCCTTCATCATTCCGCAGGCACCGGTTTGGCCGCCTCAGGCCGGGCGACACGCCGGCGGACCTGTCGCGGCCAAACAGCAAACAAGCCGCCAAGCGCCATCACCGTGACCCCAAAGAATACAAGGTCGATCAGCGGGTTGTAGTATGCCCGAAACGTCCACCGCACCTGACCATCGATGACCCGCCGATCGCCAAGGGCAAGATAGAGGTCGCCGATCAGTGCCTTATGGATCGCTGTCTCTGTGGTGGGCATGCGCGCCGCCGGATAATAGCGTTTGTCGGGCTCGAGACGAACGTAATCTCCCCCGCCGCGCTGCACGCGCAAGGTCGCCCGGTCAGCGTACCAATTCGGCCCTTCGACTGTGTTCATATCTTCGAAAACGATCGTCCATCCAGCAACGCGGGCCCGCTCGCCTTCAGCCAGGTCAAGCGTTGTCTCGTACCGGGCAGAGGTCTCTACAACGGCGCCAATTGTGAACAGCCCAAGACCGATATGGGCGAGGGTCATGCCCCAGACCCGCGCGGGAAGTTTCAAGGCGCGCTCCCAGACAATGGCCCGGCGCTTGAGCTCCCAAACGGAGCCAGCGACCAGCCAAGCACCTAGGCCAACGCCCAATCCCGCAAACAGGGGTATATCGAACAAGCCGACGCCCAACACGGCGAAGAATGCGCAAATCCCGACAAAGGCTGCCGCCCATTTCCAAAGGCCTTCGACGCGCATTTGTCCCCACGCCCAAGACTGCACGATCGGAAGGGCGACGAGCGCGAGGGTCATGATCGGCACAAAGGTCATCCTGAAATAGGGCTCGCCGACCGACATCTGGCGGCCGAAACCCTCAGCGATCAGCGGGAAGAGCGTGCCGAGCAGGACCGTGGCTGTGACGACGGCGAAAATCAGATTGTTGCCCATAAGAGCGCCCTCGCGGCTCACCGCCATCCAGGCTGGGCCAGCCTTGATGGTATGGGCGCGCAGGGCAAACAGGCCGAGCGCGAAGCCGCCAAAAATCAGCAACCCAATCAACAGCCAAAGCCCGCGCATGGGATCGACAGCGAAGGCGTGCACAGACGTCAAAACGCCGGAGCGGACCAGGAAGGCACCAAGAATGGAGAAGCAGAACGCCAGAACCGCCAGCAAAACAGACCATGCAGCAAAGCTTCCCCGTTTCTCAGTTACGATCAAGGAATGCAGCAATGCTGCGCCGATGAGCCATGGCATCAGCGAGGCGTTCTCAACCGGGTCCCAAAACCACCACCCGCCCCAGCCCAGTTCATAATACGCCCAGATGCTTCCGAGCAGGATACCGCCCGTCAGGGGCACAAAAGCGGCCATGGACCATCCGCGCACGGTTCGTGCCCATGCGCGGTCCACTTGGCCTCTGATCAAGACAGCGGCAGCCAATGCAAAAACGAACGAGTAGCCAACATAGCCAAGGTAAAGGAGCGGCGGGTGCAGCGCCAAGGCCGGGTCCTGGAGGAGCGGGTTGAGGCTTGCGCCTTGCAGCGGGGGGTTATCCAGGCGCGTAAACGGGCTCGATGCGAAAAGCAGGTAGCTCAGCGAACCGACGGCAACGAGCGCTTGGACGCCCAAGGCGCGGGCTTCGAAAGCGCGGTCTTCAGTACGCAGAAGAACAGCGCCAGCTGCGCCAAAGCCGAGGGTTACCAAGCACCATAGGGCCATAGAGCCTTCATGGTTTCCCCATGTACCGGCAACCTTGTAGAGCATCGGCTTGAAGGTGTGGGAGTGGTTTGCGACCAAGGCAACGGAGAAGTCGGACTGCACAAAGGCGAGTATGAGTGTGCCAAACGCAATCGCCATGGCTGCAAAGCTTGCCAAAGCAAACATGGCCGCTTGCCGGCGGGCGCCGCGCAGCCCCTGTATGGCTTGGGCGATGCTCAAGGTGAGGGCAAGGATTGCCGCGAAATGGCCGAGCTCAATCATGCGTCCGGCGCCTCAATGTCTTTGAGTTCGCGGGGCACGTAGGTCTCGTCGTGCTTGGCCAATAACTGTGTCGCTGCAAAATCGCCGGATGTTTCGAAGGCCCCAGTCGCCACAACGCCGGAACCCTCGCGAAACAAATCCGGCGCAATGCCAACATATCGCACGCGGATGGAGTGCGGCGTATCATCGACAACGGTAAAGACGATTTGCGCCCCTTGGGCATAGGACAGCGAGCCGGGCTCAACGAAGCCGCCAACTTTGACGCGTCGGCCGACATCGGGCAGCCCAATCTCTGCGAGCTTTCCAGGCGTGTAAAACAGATCAGCAGTTTGGCGCAGGGCAAACACGGTCAGGCCGGCAGCGGCCAGAACAAGTGCTGCCGAAACCGTTACTGTCCAAAGTCGCCTCGTGCGCGCTCTCATAGCCAAGGATATAAGTTATTTCGGTTCAGGAGGAACTGCGGCTGAATTGGCCTCGGACTCAGCAATGAATGTGCCGACAAGCGCGTCGAAGCGGCGGCGCTCCACCGAGCCTTCGGGCAGGCTTTGCGCAGTGCGCGCCCAGGTCTCTTCGGCGCCGGCACGGTCGCCCTGCTGCCAGGCAGATACGCCCACAAGAAACGCGGATCGTGTTTGCCTTGGGTCTAACTCGAAAGCCCTGGCAAAGAGCACGGCCAGTTCGCCAGACACCTCCCCATTCGACATCCTAAGCAGGGCGTCGCCCAGGCCCATGAGCGCGGGCACATGGCTGTTGTCGCGCCTCAGGGCCGACTGGAAGGCCCGGACGGCATCTTCATCTCGGCCCTGGCTGGCGAGAAGCTCGCCGATAAAGAAATGGGGTTGAGGATCTTCGGGCCGCTGGCGCGTAAACTCCCCGAGCCGCGCCAGCCATTCGTCTGGGGTCATCTCCTCCGGCGCCTTGCGCTCCAGCTCGGCAGTGCGCACAGCCATGGGCTGATCGGCCATGCCTGGACGGCCAATCGCGAGATAAATCGCGCCCGCCAAGACAATCGCGCCGGCAAGAAGAGCGCCCTCGACCCGCGTCATTCAAGCCGCCGGCAACCGCAGTTGGGCGCGTAGCCCGCCAACAGGGCTTTCAAGCAGGGACAGACTGCCGCCATAGAGTTCGGCCAACTCCGTCACGATTGACAATCCCAGCCCCGTGCCCGGAGCGGTCTCGTCCAGCCTGACGCCGCGTTGAAGCGCCGCTTCCCGCTGATCGGGCCCCAAACCGTCTCCATCATCGTCAATGTTCAACTCAATCATCTGGTCATCCGCTAAAGTTGCGGTGAGGACTACCCGCGCGCGCGCCCATTTGCATGCATTTTCCATGAGATTGCCTAACATTTCCTCCAAGTCTTGTGTCTCCCCCCTGAAGACAAGCTCGGGAGGCAAATCGGCGCTTACGTTCAGGCGCTTTTCCGCAAACAAACGGTTGAGCAAACGTACAAGGCCGCCGGCAACCGGCGCAATCGGCGTGCGCGCGCCCAAACTCTGGGCCCGGGCAGCGGCTTGAGCGCGCTTGAGATAGTGCTGCACATTGCCGTGCATCGCCTCGGTTTGGCGGCGCACAACATCGTCAAGCGGTGTCGAACCGCCTGCCTCATTGCGCAGGACAGCAAGCGGCGTCTTCAACGCATGGGCGAGATTGCCGACATGGGTCCGCGCGCGCTCCACCACCGCGCGGTTATGGTCGATAAGCTTGTTCAGCTCTTCCGTGAGCGGGCGCACTTCTGCGGGATACTCACCACTGAGCTGGGTGCGTTGGCCGGCGCGGATTTCTGCGAGGTCACCTTGGATGCGCCCCAGCGGTTTCAGCACTTCTCGAACTTGGAGGGCCATCGCCAGCAGCACGCCGCCCGCAAGGAAGATCATGGCGATAATGATGGAAAAAAGGAAGCGCCGCGCTCCGGCATCTGAAGCCCCCCGGTCGGCCGCCGCCATGATCACGATGCGGGCGCCCGCTTCCGACAGGACCACGGCGCGGACGGCCAAGCGAATGCGCTCGCCCTCGGCCGGGCCATCCGTATCGGCGAAAAACGTCTCGCCAAGATTCGCCAGCGCGGCTTCTGCGATCTCGACCGGAAGCGGCAATTCACTGAATTCAAGGCTGTCAGCGCGGATGTCCATGAGCGGCGCATCGTCGGCGTCGACCTGGACAATGGCCCAGTAACGCCCGGCCAATGCCGTTTCATAGCGCGGATCGGCCGGCAACCGCGATCGGTCGGCAACGATGGCGCCCCGCGGGCCAACCTCTACAGCGCGGGTCAACGCCATCAGCGTTGCGTCGAGCTCTTCCTCTAGCAACTCGACCGCCTCTGCTCGGTAAAGCGCCGATAAGGCGAACGCGCCGCCAAAGAGCACGATCAAACTCCAGAGCCCGGCGCCAATCAGGAGCCTTTGGGCCAGGGAGCCGCCCCGGGGCAGGTAGGTTTTCAGGAGCAAAGCACGCAGTCTCCGGGTCGCCAGCGCTGACGTGACCTCAGAAGCAATTATCCCGCAAGGTGTTGCTCATTTTTCGGCACAACGAGCCTGTAACCCAGGCCGCGTTCCGTTTCGATCCGGTCCGAACCCACTTTCTTGCGTAGCCGGCCAATGAAGACTTCGATTGTATTGGAGTCCCGATCAAACTCTTGGTCGTAGATATGCTCAACCAATTCGGTGCGAGAGACGACGCGGCCCTGGTGGTGCATCAGGTAGGCGAGAACGCGGTATTCATGTGCGGTAAGCCGGATCGGCTCGCCATGGACCGAGGCACGGGCCGAGCGCGTATCTACGCGCAGGCCGCCGGCTTCCAAGGCCGCAGCGCTGTGGCCCGTGGCCCGACGCAGCAAGGCCCGTAGGCGGGCGAGAAGTTCAGCCGTATAAAAGGGTTTCGTAAGGTAGTCGTCGGCGCCCGCATCAAAGCCCTTTACCTTTTCGCTCCAGCGATCCCGCGCGGTGAGGATTAGCACCGGAAAATCTTTCCCGTCGGCGCGCCAGCGTTCCAACACCGTCACACCGTCGAGCTTGGGCAAGCCGAGGTCCAGGATCACCGCATCATAGGGCTCGGTATCGCCCAGAAAATGACCGTCTTCGCCATCGGCGGCTAGGTCAACCGCATATCCGGCATGGGACATCGCGTCTGCGAGTTGACGGCGTAGATCTGGATCATCTTCGACCACGAGAATGCGCATAGTTTAGGCTCCGCTTGCTCTGATGATGCGTCCG
>JBCDJY010000018.1:0-41924 GCA_038747245.1 Pseudomonadota bacterium
GGCCCATGTCCCTCGGCGCCGCCGATCAGAAAGCACAAATCCCCCGCCCCACCATCGCGGCGCTGCGCCAGGAGGCGGGCCAAATCCTTTGACGAAAGCAGATCACCGCCCTCGTCGAGGGTGATGACAGATGCGCCGCCAGGTATGCGGCCGGCAAGGCGCTCAGCCTCCGCGGCGCTGCCGCCCCCGGCGCGCGCGCCATACTCAACCACGTTCTGGATCCCTATGGACGGCCCGATCCGGCGAAGGCGAGAGAGGTAGTCCGCGACCAGCTCGCGCTCGGGCCCGCGCTTGAGGGCGCCCACGGCGATGATATGGAGGCGCACCCGAGGGCCCTAGTGGCGCAGGTGGCCCTGTCCGGATGGCGCGGCCCAAATCCGCTCCAAATCGTAGAACTCGCGCACTTCGGGGCGGAACAAATGGACAATCAGGTCGCCAGCGTCGATCAGCACCCAATCGGCATTCGGTAGGCCTTCAACGCGGGCCCGCTGCCCGCCCAAATCCTTGATGCGCCGTTGAACATGTTCAGCCAGCGCGGCCACGTGGCGGGCCGATCGCCCGGAAGCGATGATCATCTGGTCGGCCAAGGTCGATTTGCCTTCGAGATCGAGGACGAGGACGTCTTCAGCTTTGTCATCTTCAAGGCTGGTGATCACCGCGTCGAAGATTTTCTCTAGGGGCGGGGCCGGTTTCTCCGGGCGTGCATCGCGCTGGGTGCTGGCGGTCAGAGGTCTCACGTCCTTTGTGCTGATTCCTGAACTCCAAAGTACCATGGCGGAGGCCGCGCCGCTAGATCAATGGCATCTGGTCAATTTGGCGCGTCCTGGGCGCGAAGCCAGGACGAGGAAATGTCCTGGAGCGGCGCTTTGAGATAGACCCAGGCCGGCGGTACACGGGTCGGTAGGGCCCGGGCTGCATATTCGGGAAGACGCGCGGCCCTGTACCTTTGGGCAAACACTGACAGGCCCGCGCGCGGGCTCGAGCCCGGCCGCGCGACGATGCAAAGCGGCAGCGTTTCGGCGATCTGCGTCCAGCGGCCCCAGGCTTGAAAGGTGGCCAGATTGTCCCCGCCCATGATCCAGACGGGCCGCGCCCCTGCCAGTCGCGGCATCAGGCGCGCGAGCAGGTCGGCGGTGTAGCGCGTGCCGAAGGCCTGCTCGAGCGCGGTGACGCGCATGGCAGGATGGGCCGCCAGCTCGCGCGCTGAGGTCAGCCGGGTCTGGAACGGTCCGTGGTCTGACTTAAGCGGATTGCCCGCAGCAACACTCCACCAAACCGCGTCTAGGCCCAGGCGTTTTAGCGCGGTGACGGCCACATGGCGGTGGCCGCCATGGGCGGGGTGGAAACTGCCGCCGAAGAGACCAAGCCTGAGCCCGGCATACGGCCCTGGAAGGCGCGGTAAAACAGACATCTGGTCTTGGCCCTATGCCCGCCTTAGCGCCCCATCATGGCCGGGTCTGGCCACGCCCGCGCACCACATATTTGAAAATGGTCAATTGGTCGGCGCCGACGGGGCCGCGGGCGTGGATGCGCCCGGTGGCGATCCCGATTTCCGCGCCCATGCCGAACTCTCCGCCATCGGCAAACTGGGTCGAGGCATTGTGCATCACGATGCCGGCGTCGACCTCACGCAAAAAACGCTCTGCCGCCGCGGGCGCCTCGGTGATGATCGCTTCGGTGTGCTGGGTGCCGTAGGCTGCGATATGGCCTTGGGCCGCGGTTTGATTTTCCACCAGGGCAATCGATACGATTGGAGCCAGATATTCGGTGCGCCAGTCCGCTTCAGTCGCGGCTGAGACAGGCACAGATGCCGCCTCCAGCGCGGCGCGCGCGCCCGCATCGCCCCGCAGCTCACACCCCGCCTCGGCGAGGCCGGCGACCATGTCTGGCAAGTGCGCAGCGATCGCAGCGTCAACCAATACCGTCTCGACCGCCCCGCAAATTCCCGGCCGGCGCATCTTGGCATTGAAGATCACGTCGCGGGCTTTGGCCGGGTCGGCATCGGCATGGACGTAAATGTGGCAGAGGCCTTCCAGATGACCGATGACCGGGATGCGCGCCTCGTCCTGGACGCGTTGGACAAGGCCTTTGCCCCCGCGCGGGACCACCACATCAACCTGGCCGCCAAGCCCGGACAGGATATGGCCCACCGCGGCCCGGTCTGGCGTGGCCACCAGCTGAACCGCGTCTTTTGGCAGGCCGGCCGCGCCCAGGCCCTCGGCCATGGCCGCTGCAATCCGCCGCGATGAGTGGAGGCTTTCCGAACCGCACCGCAAAATCGCGGCATTGCCCGAGCGCACGCACAGCGCGCCGGCATCTGCGGTGACATTCGGGCGGCTTTCGAAAATGATACCGATCACACCGAGGGGGCAGGCCACCCGGGCAATGTCGAGGCCATTGGGCCGGGTCCAGCGGCTGAGTTCCCTGCCAACCGGGTCGGGCAAGTCGGCAACAGCGCGCAGCCCCGATGCGATGCCGGCGACGCGGCCTTCATCCAGGGCGAGGCGGTCCATCAGGGCCGGTGTCAGGGCTTTTTCGCGGCCCGCGTCGAGATCGCGGCGGTTTTCCGCCAGGATTTCAGGGCCGGCAGCCTCAATCGCATCGGCCATAGCGCGCAGCGCCCCGGTGCGCTCATCGGGCGTCGCGGTGGCCAATTGGGCAGCCGCAGCCCTGGCCCGGCCGCCCATGGCCATCATCTCGGTGGCGAGGCCTGCCTGGGACTTTTGAATGGGTCTGGTCATGCGCGCTTAAGTGCCCGAAAAGCGCCCCCACGGCAATCATGGCCCGGGCAAGCCGATGTTAATGTGGGTGGCCTTAGGCAAATCGCGATGACCGTTCTGGAGGCCTTCACCACGGCCCTGCGCCACGAGCAGGGCCTTTGCGACAACACCGTGGAAGCCTACCGCGCCGATGTGGCCAGCTTTCTCAGCTTCATCGCCGAACACACCGGCGCCCAGCAGGGCCCGGCCGGCCTGGGCGCGCTGAGCGGGCGCGATATCTACGCCTATCTCGCGCGGCGTCGACGCGATGGGATTGGCGATGCCACCGCGGCGCGCGCGCTCTCGTCCATCAAGGCGCTCTATCGCTGGCTCCACCGGGTCCACGGCGTCGACAACCCGGATATCGCCTATCTCGAGGGCCCGCGGCGCAAAGCAAATCTGCCGCGGCCGGTCTCGCCGGCGGCGGCGCGGGACATGATCGCCCATGCCGGCGAAGAGGCGGCATGGGCATGGGTGGGCGCGCGGGATGCTGCGGTTTTGACGGTGATGTACGGCGCGGGCCTGCGCATTTCAGAGGCCCTGGCGATCACCGGCGACGCCGTGCCGGCGCCCAGCCTTCTGCGCGTGGTGGGAAAAGGTGGGCGCGTGCGCCAAGTCCCGCTGATCGCGCCGGTGCGGGAGGCCATCGATGCCTATAGCGATATCGCGCCGTTCGTCTTAGGATCTGAGCGTGCGCTGTTTCGCGGTGTGCGCGGCGGGCCGCTCCACCCCCGGATCGTGCAAGGGCTTGTCCAGAAATTGAGGGGCGCCCTCGGCTTGCCGGACACGGCAACGCCCCATGCCCTGCGACATGCATTTGCAACCCACCTGTTGTCCGGCGGCGCCGATTTGCGCTCAATCCAGACGCTTCTTGGCCATGCCAGCCTCTCGACAACGCAGATCTACACCGGAGTTGATGGCGCCCACCTGGCCTCGGTTGTGGCGTCGGCCCATCCGCGCGGGCAATAGGGCGCCTGCCTGGCCAACCCGGCCGCGCCATGGCATGCGCCGGGAATGTCTGCACTGAAAATCGTGTCCTGGAACATCAACTCGGTGCGTTTGCGCGCGCCCAATGTGATCGCCTTCGCAGCGCGCGAAGCGCCGGACGTCATTTGCCTTCAAGAAACCAAATGCCGCGCAGCCGAGTTTCCGGCCAAGGCGTTCAGTGAGGCGGGTTACCCGCACGTACACGCCGTCGGCCAGGGCGGCGGACACCATGGCGTGGCGATTGTCTCGCGCCGGCCCATGGAGGCGATTGACGCGCCTGACCTCTGCCGGGAAGGCCACGCCCGGGTCGCGTCAGTGCGTGTGGAAGGCCTGGAGATCCACAACATCTACTTGCCCGCCGGCGGCGATGTCCCAGACCGGTCTGTGAATGCCAAGTTCGACCACAAGCTCGATTTTCTTGCGCGCATGGCTGCCCATTACAAACAGCCCAGCGCCGGGCCGCTTTTGCTGGCCGGCGACCTCAACGTGGCGCCCCACGAAAACGATGTCTGGTCCCACAAACAGCTTTTGAAGATTGTCTCCCACACGCCGGTGGAGACCGAGGCGCTGGAGGCTGCGCGGGCTGCCGGCAGCTTCACAGACCTTGCCCGCGCCTCAGTGCCCGAGGCGCAAAAGCTCTACACGTGGTGGAGTTACCGCGCCCGGGATTGGGCAGCCTCCAATCGCGGCCGGCGCCTTGACCATTTGTGGGCCTGCCCAAAACTCGCGCCGAGCGTGGATTTGGCATCGTTCCAGGTGCACCTGGCTTGGCGCGGCGGCTGGAAGCCGTCCGACCATGCCCCGATCAGCGTCAAGATTTCCCCCTGACCGCGCGTCCCCCTAGGGATCGTGCGCCAGGGCCTGCGCTGCGGCGCGCACCGTGGCAAGGATCGATTTGCGCAGGCCAGGATCTTCAATCTTCTGGAACGCGGCAATCAATTCCATGGTTTCTGTGGAAATGACTGGCGCGACCACGGCCGTCTCGCCTTCATGGACGGTGATGCGCGCTTTCTCCAAATGGTCTTCTGCGCCATCGTAGAAATACGAGACTGGAACGCCGAGCACGCCGGACATTTCATACAGGCGACCCGCCGAAATGCGGTTCACGCCCTTCTCGTATTTCTGCACTTGCTGAAATGTGAGATCGAGCAAATCACCCAGCTTTTCCTGGGTCAGCTTCAACTCTCGCCGGCGCCAGCGCACCCGCTGGCCGACAATGCGATCAATGTCGCTGGGAAGCTTGCTCTCAGACATGGCCAGGTTCAACAACTCGCATGCAGTGAGGCTGCACCATTAATGCAATTCCGGCAAAAAGAAACTGTCTTTTCATGCCATTGACCTTGGGTTATCTTCAGCGCCGCCAAACCAGAAACGCGAATACTGAAAACAGCACTAGCGTAAAAGGAAACAATATCTGCCCGCCCCTAGACAGGAAGAAGGGTTGTTGAACCTTGGCGGGCAGGGCTGAGCGGCCAATTTGCCCCCGCCAACCAGGCAAATCCTCGCGCAGGCCGCTGGTGCGCGCGACCTCGCGGCCAAAGCCGTCGATCACTGCCGAGGTGCCCCGCGCGGCCACCCGCACGATGGGCAGGCCGGTCTCAATCGCGCGGTAGCGGTTCTGCGCGTAATGCTGATCGGGCCCAACTACTGAGCCGAACCAGCCATCATTGGAGACGATGACGATCCAATCAGCGCGGTGGCCGGCCGCGGTCTGGGCCTGGCGCGCGACGCTGGGATAAAGGGCTTCGTAGCAAATCATGGCGATGAATGGCGGCACGTCCTGGCCATAGACCACGCTTGGCCCTGGCCCCGGGGTGAAGCCGGACCTCGCCAGTTGCTGCAGCGCGCCGGGAAGCCAGGCTGAAATCGCCTCGCCGAACGGCAGGATCTGAGAGACCGGCAATTCGCCCACGGGCACCAGGCGGTGTTTGTCATAAACTCCAACCGCGCCGGTGCGCGCGCTTTCGGCATTGACCACCGCCAGGCTATTGAACCAGGCCGCGCCGTCCGGGCCGGTCTTGCGCCGCGCGCTGCCGGAAATAAGCGTGCGCTCGCCGAGATAAGCGGCCACTGGCTCCAATTGGCGCGCTTCCAACAAAACCGAGCCAACGGCCCCTTCCGGCCAAACGATCAAATCTCCAGGCCGGCCGGGCACGTCATTGAGGAATTGAAGATAACGGCGCAGCACGGCTGGGTTGGCCCGGCCATCGATGAATTTCTCGGTCTGGGGCACGCCGACATCCATGAGGACGATTTGGGTCTCGGTCATTTCGGGCGGCGCCGAAGCGCGCTGGCCGCCCCACCCCCATACGCTCGCAACAGCAATCACCGCGGCGATGGACGGCGCAAACCTCAGCACCATGGCCCGCTCTGGGCGCGTGTCGACCAGGGTTGCCGGCGCAGCGCAGACAAGGACAGTCATGGCCGTCAGCCAATAGACCCCGCCCAGGCTCGCCGCCTGGGAGATGGCTCCGCCGGCGACCCAACTTGTGCCGGCGAGATTCCAAGGAAAACCGCCAAACAAGGTGCCGCGGGCAAACTCGGCCATGGAAAAGAACAGGCAAAAGCAAAACAGCCGCGCCGGCGACGCGCTCCAGAACGCGCCTGCCATGGCCAGGGCCGCGCCCCAAATCAGCGCAAGGCCGCCCGGCAGCAGCAAAAGCGGCATCCACAGGAAAATTGCGTGTTTCTCCGGCTCAACCAGAAAGGCCTGGGCCGTCCAATGGAGCGAAACGAGAAAAAACCCAAAGCCGAAGCCCCAGCCCCGGGCAAAGATCGCCTTGCCCCAGCGCTTTTGCCCCCGGGCGCCGTCGATCATCCAAATGAGGCCGGTGAAGCTGACCACCAAGGCGGCTGTGAGGTGGAATGGGGCAAAGGCCAAGGCGGCGAATGCGCCGAGAAGGGCTGAAAAACCCAGCGCTTTCATGCCGGTCATCCGCGCGAGGCTTTCATGCAGCGGCCCGAGGAGGGGCACGCCCTGGCTTTGCATGGCCGCGTCCAAGGTTCAGGCCGTTGTATCGGGGGCGGGTTGGGGCGCTGCCCCAGATCGCAGGCGCAAACGCTTGATGCGCCGGCTGTCAGCTTCGACGATCTCTACGTCCAAGCCGCAGGGGTGGCGCAAGACCTCACCGCGCACCGGCACGCGGCCCGCCAGGGCGAAGGCGACCCCGCCCAGCGTATCGATTTCGGCCTCATTGCCGGCCAAGGCGAGGTCATAGCCCGTCTCCTGGCGAAAATCGTCGATCTCCATGCGCGCGTCGACTTCGAACATGTTGCGGTTGCGGCGCAGCAGCGGCAGCTCTTCCTCATCATGCTCATCTTCAATGTCGCCGACGATTTCCTCCACCAGGTCTTCCAGGGTGACCAGGCCATCGGTGCCGCCATATTCATCGACCACGAGGGCCAAATGGATCCGTGACGCCTGCATCTTCAGGAGCAGGTCTGCAAGCGGCATGGAATCGGGCACATACAGCACCTCGCGGCGCAGGGCGTCCAAGTCGAACTCCGCCGGGTCGCCGCCCCGGGCAATCTCGCCCACCACGTCCTTGATGTGAACAAAGCCAAGCGGCTGGTCGAGGGTTTCGCGGTAAATCGGCAAGCGGGAATGGGCTTCCTTGGCGAACGCGGCCAGCACTTCGGCAAGGCTCGCCTGATCCTCGATTGCGACAATGTCGGCCCTGGGGATCATGACATCGGAGACGGTGGCTTGCTCGAAGCGGGCCACGCGCAGCCGCATCTCCCCAGGGTCGCCATGGCCATTGAGTTCGGGCGGCGCAGCGGCGGGCGCCTGGCTGCGGCGCACAAACCCGAAAAACCGGCTGAGAGGCCGCGGCGCGCGGGCAGAAACATCTGGAGGGTCGGGGTCGGTCATCGCCATCGCTTCAATCGCCGCGCCTATATGGATTATGCAGGCCCAGCCTGGCAAGCGCTGCGGCCTCCATCGCTTCCATGGTCAGCGCCTCGTCGTCGCATTCATGGTCAAGCCCGCGAAGGTGGAAAAATCCATGGATCAGCAGGTGGGTGATATGGTCGGCCAGGGTGAGGCCCAAGACGCCGGCATCGCGGCTACAGGCGCCAAATCCTAAGGCGAGATCGCCGAGAAACGCCTCGCCCGTATCGCCGGGGGGAAATGACAGGATGTCGGTGGCATAATCGCGCCCGCGCCATTTGGCGTTGAGCGCGCGCAATTCCGCATCGCCCGTCAGGAGGATCGCCACTTCGCCGGAAACTGGGCCTTTCAACTGCTGGGCTGCGGCGCCAAAGGCGCGGCGGGCGAGGGGTTCAGGCGCCTCAAGGGCCTGCCAGGCGGGGTCGGCGACCCTGAGATCGATCGAGAGCGTGCTCATTTCGCTGGAGCTGTTTTGGCCGCCTGCGCCGCCTCATCGCGCCCATAGGCTTCTATGATGCGCGACACCAGGGCATGGCGCACCACATCAGCCGGGGTCAGCCGCGATACCGCCACCCCGTCCATCCCGTCGAGAATGCCCAAGGCATGGGCGAGACCCGAGGTCTGGCCGCGCGCCAGATCCACCTGGCCCGGATCCCCGGTCACCACCATGCGCGAGCCCCTGCCAAGGCGGGTTAGAAGCATTTTCATTTGGGCGATAGAGGTGTTTTGGGCCTCATCGACGACGACAAACGCCTTTTTCAATGTGCGCCCGCGCATGAACGCCAGGGGCGCAACTTCAATGGTCGGCGCTTTGCCGGCCATACGCTTTTCGATCTCATCGCCGCGCATGAAATCGCGCAGCGAATCCCAGATCGGCTGCATGTAGGGGTCGACCTTTTCCTCGAGCGTGCCTGGCAGGAAGCCCAGTTTCTCGCCGGCCTCCACGGCGGGCCGAGTGACGATCAGACGGTCAACGGTGCCCTGCACCAGCGCCGAGGTCCCTGCGGCCACGGCCAGATAGGTCTTTCCGGTCCCAGCCGGGCCGACGCCGAACACAAGCCCATGGTCGGGTGTGGCCAGTTGGGCCAGATAGGCCGCCTGGCCCGAGGTTTGCGCGCTGACGGCTTTGCGCAGGCCGCCAAGCTCGGAAAACGCTGTGGCTCCTGGCAGGGTGGCCGCCACTGAGCCATCAACATCAAGGTCTCCTGCGTCTGCGCCGGCCAGAAGGCGCCGCTCAAATTCCGCCAGCGCAGCCTCGGCCAGGGACACGCCTTCGGCGGTGCCAAAAATCATGATCCCGCCGCCCTGGCTTTCCAAGCGAACGGCGTGGTCGTCCAGCCGGGCTTCAAAGCGCTGCAGGTTGCGATGGTGGGGCCCGCACAGGTCGCGCAGGCGTTCCGGCGAGGCGACCGGGTAGAAACGGCTGATCGGCGCGTCCGGGGACGCAGCTTGGCGGGGTATAGGGCTCAAGCGGCCACGCCCTGGGCCATGCACAGCTCGCCGGCAAGGGAGTTCAGGCTCGATGCGACGACCGTCACGTCTACGATCTGTCCATGCAGGGCCTCAGGCCCATTGAAATGCACCGATTGCAGATAGGGCGAGCGCCCATGCAGCTGTCCGGGAAGCCGGCCCTTGCCGGTGACCAGCACCTTGAGCGTCTGGCCAACCTTTGAGGCGTTGAACGCGGTTTGCTGCTCTCGAATGAGGGCTTGCAGGCGCTGAAGCCGGGCATCCTTCACCGCTTCAGGCACCCCGCCCACCATGTCGGCTGCCGGGGTGCCGGGCCGCGGGCTGTATTTGAAGGAATAGGCCGAAGCGTAGCCGACGGCCCTGACCAGTTCCATCGTGTCTTCAAAGTCCCTGTCGCGCTCTCCCGGAAAGCCGACGATGAAATCGCTCGCAAGGACAATGTCTGGCCGGGCGGCCTTCACCTGGTCGATCAGCGCCATGTAACTGCCCCCGGTATGGGCGCGGTTCATAGCATCGAGCACCCGGTCTGATCCCGACTGCACCGGCAAGTGCAGGTAAGGCATCATCTCAGGCGTGTCGCCATGGGCGGCGATCAGGTCGGTGTCCATGTCGCGCGGATGGCTTGTGGTATAGCGGATGCGTTCGATGCCGCCGATTTTGGCCAGGTGCCGCGCCAAGGCGCCCAGCGTCCAGTCGCCGCCGCCTTCAATGGCCGGCGCCGCGCCGTGCCAGCCATTCACATTCTGGCCGAGGAGCGTGACCTCGCGTACGCCATTGGCGGCCAGGGACCGCGCCTCCAGTGTAATGTCATCGACGCTGCGCGACACTTCTGCGCCGCGCGTATAGGGCACCACGCAGAATGTGCAGAATTTATCGCAGCCTTCTTGCACGCTTAAAAAGGCGGTCGGCCCGCCGGGCGCGCGCGCCTTAGGCAGGGCGTCGAACTTCTCCAGAGTTTCGAAATTTGTCTCCAGACGCTCGCCGATGGCCCGGCTCGTGCGCGCCACCAATTCGGGCAATTTGTGGTAGGCCTGGGGGCCAAGCACTAGGTCCACCGCCGGCTGGCGGCGCATGATTTCCTCGCCCTCGGCCTGGGCCACGCAGCCGGCAACGGCAATCGTCATCTTGCCGCCGGTGGCCTGTTTCATCTTCTTAATTTTGCCGAGCTCGCTATAGACCTTTTCCGTTGCCTTCTCGCGGATGTGGCAGGTGTTGAGCACCACCAGGTCTGCGCCTTCCGGCGTGTCCACCGGCGCATACCCCAGCGGCGCCAACACATCGCGCATGCGCTCGGAATCATAGACGTTCATTTGGCAGCCATAGGTCTTGATGAAAAGACGTTTCGCGGCGGCCGTGGCAGGGGCGTCGGTCATGGCCGATCTTATGGCCTAGAACGCCGGGGTTTGCCAGTCGAAACGCAGGCCGTTTTCGCGCCCGGGCCCGCGCGCTTGGTCCCTTCCTTTAGGCCGCGCTAAGGGGTGGCCGGCGGGCATGGGCCCGACAGGCGGGCGACAATTTCGCTGGCCTCATAGCGGGTATAATTGTCGCTGATGAGGATCCGCCCGTCCAGGATCGGGGTGCGCACCACCGGCGCGGTGAGGACGACGCCGTCTAGGGAAATCGAGATGGGCTGGTTGAGCTGCTCCCGGGTCAGTTGGGTCAGCGCCTCGGCATGGTCCTGGCTGAGGCGCACCGCCACGGCATATTCGCCGGTCACACCGGTGTATTGCACCCGGGCGATGGCCAAATCGTGGGGGATCGAAATCTCGCCAATGCCAAGCGTGGCGGCCTCAACGCCGGCAGGGCGGCAGACTTCGATCAGCGCATCATCGTCTGCCGGAGCTTGGTTGCAAGCGGCCGCGGCCAGCGCAATCATCAGGCAAGTTGCCCTTGCAAACGTGTCCACGGCGGCGCGCACCCCAAGTCAAGGCGTGGACAGGGCCCCTGCCCAGCACACCCCAGCCTTCCAGAGATCGGCCCACCCGGCACCATTGCAAGGCGTGCGGGCTAGGCCGCGGGCGTTTAAATCATGAAAACGCGTTAAGCGCGGATGGGCGCCTAGTCCGCGGCGCTATCTGGCGCGGCGCTCTCGGCGGCTTCAGCAGCTTTGGCCGCCGCAGCATCTTCGGCAGCTTTCGCTTTGATTGCGGCCGCGCGCGCCTCGGCAGCGGCCTCCTTACGGGCGAGCTTCTCAGCTTGGCGCTGGCGTTTACGGTCGGTCTTGGAGACCGCAATCTCGACCTGCTCAATGCCATGGCCCGTGGTCCGCTCCGCAATCCGCGCCGACTTGCCGCGGCGATCGCGCAGATAATAGAGCTTGGCGCGGCGCACACGGCCTTTGCGCTTGACTTCGATGCTCTCAACATTGGGCGAATAGATCGGAAATACGCGCTCAACGCCCTCTCCAAAAGAGATCTTGCGCACCGTAAACGTCTCGTTGAGCCCGCCGCCTTTGCGGGCGATGCACACGCCCTCAAAGCGCTGGATGCGCTCGCGTTCGCCTTCCTTGATGCGCACATTCACCGAAAGCGTGTCGCCCGGTGAAAACGCTGGAAGGGATTTGTCGGCGTGGAGGCGCGCTGCCTCTTCGGCTTCGAGGGTTTCAATCACATTCATCGCCAGTCTCCGGACGCTGTGTCGTCTTAAACTCGTCTTGCTCCAGGAGGTCTGGCCGCCTGTTGCGCGTAATCTCCAGGGCTTTTGCCCGCCGCCACTGGGCGACCTTGCCGTGGTCGCCCGATATCAGCACCTCTGGAACCGCCCGCCCGCCCCATACCCGAGGCCGGGTATAATGGGGATATTCGAGCAGCCCCGTCTCAAAACTCTCCTCGTCCAGCGACCCGGCATTTCCCGCAACACCGGGAAGGAGACGCACGCAGGCTTCGATAAGCGCCTGGGCGGCCACCTCTCCGCCGGCGAGCACATAGTCGCCCAGCGAGACCTCCTCCATGTTGCACGCCTCAATGGCCCGCTGGTCCAGCCCTTCAAAGCGCCCGCAGAAAATGGCCAGGCCTGGACCCGATGCAAGGTCTCGGACGCGGGCCTGGGTCAACGGTTTGCCCCTGGGACTGGGATATATGAGCGGCCGTTTCCCGAGGGACGTGCTGCCCACCGCCGCCGCCGCCACATCAGCGCGCAAGACCATGCCTGCGCCGCCGCCGAAGGGCGTGTCGTCAACGGATCGGTGCTTATGGTGTGAAAAATTCCGGATGTCCACCGTCTCAAGCGTCCAAATTCCACTTCGCCGGGCGCGCTCCAGGAGGGACACGCCGAGCACCCCTGGAAACGCCTCCGGATACAAGGTGAAAACACTGACTTGGAAGGCCATGGCGCCGATAAAGCGCACAATTGCGCAGCGCGCAAAGGCCCCGCGCCACACCGGGCGCTGGAGCTTGCCGGCGCAGCGGCGTAAACAAAGCTCATGACCCAGGAGTATACGATCGAGCGGATGGGCGAGGAGGCCGAGCCCCTGGTCATCATCGATGACTTCTCGCCTGACCCGGACCGGCTTTTCGCCGTTGCCACCGAGCGCGCCTATGCCCGCAAGGGGCCCCATTATCCAGGTGTGCGCGCAGGCGCCGACCCGGCCTATCTGGGCGCGCGCATGGAGGTGTTGCAGGACGTGCTCACCCACGTCTTTGGCCTCGCCGCAGGGGCCGATTTGGTGGAGTGCGCCTTTTCCGTCGTCACCACACCGCCCGGGGCACTGACGCCGATCCAGCGCATCCCCCATTTTGACTCCACCGATCCCAAACGCCTCGCGCTTTTGCATTATCTCTGCGATGGCTCGGCCGGCGGAACCGCATTTTACCGCCACCGCGCGACGGGCTTTGAGAAGATAACAGCGGCGCGCCACGGGCCCTATACCGCAGCCCTCCAGGGCGAGGCGGCTGACTTGCCCGGCGCCGGCTACATCGCGGGCACCACGACGATGTTTGAGGAGGTTGGCCGCGTTTCGGCGGCCTGGAACCGCATGGCGATCTATCGCGGCTGCCGGCTGCATTCGGGCGTCATCCCCGACGGCCTGACGCTGTCAGAGGATCCGCGCAAGGGCCGCCTCACCGTCAACACCTTCCTCCAAGGCCGCTGACCGCCGCGCCGTCCCGGGCCAGGCCGATCAACCGGGCCGCTATAGGTGGCCGCGGGCCTCGGCCAGCGCGACCAGGTGGCGCTCAAGGCGTTTTGATTGCGCGATCAGATTAAACCGCTCCAGCGCCAGGGCCCGGCCGGCCTCGCCCATCGCCCGGGTCGCCTCCGCGTTCGAGACCATCTGGTCGAGGCGCTCTGCGAGCGCGGCGCTATCGCCCTCATCGACGAGAAAGCCCGTCTTCCCATCGCTCACGCATTCGGGGATGCCAGCATGGCGGGTCGCTGCCAGGGCGCAGGCGCAAAGCATCGCCTCCACGCAGACCAGCGGCAGGCCCTCCGCATCGCCCGAGGCGGCGCGTTTGGATGGCACGCATACAATCATGGCCTCGGCAAAATGGGCCGGCATCTCATCGGCCGGGATCCAGCCGGGCATTTCGGCATCGACGCCGGCTTCGCGCAGCTCGGTGACGAGCGCGCCCCTAAGCGCGCCATCGCCCAGGAGGCGCACGCGCCATCCCGCAAGCTTCGGGCCCAGGGCGGCCAGGGCAGCGATAAGTGTGTCGATGCCTTTCTTCTCGGTCCAGCGCCCCGCGAAGAGAATGATCTTGGCTTTTTCGCCGGGTTGGAAGCGCGTGGGATCGGCTGTGTTGTGGTGGACGACCATCTTGTCCTCCGGCGCCCCCTTGGCGCGCAGCTCCCGGCGGATGAAGTCAGAGCAGGGCAGGATCAGGTCGGCCTCGCGCCATAAGGCGGCCCGGCGCCGGTTATAGACGCGGATAAAGCTGTCCTTGGTGTTGGCCGTCTTGGTGGCATCGCCGCCATAATATGTGACCGCCAAAGGCAGGTTGAACTTGCGCGCCAGGGGCAGGGCGTAGGCGCCCGATTTGCCAAAGCTCGCATGGATGGCCACCGGGCTGAGCGCGCGGATGCGCGCCTCAAGTGCCGGCGAGATCGTGCCGAGCTGTTTAAACGCCGCCTCGCCGCCCGGGCCATGGAGCGGCCCCATCTGCACCATTTCCGCACCCTCGGGCGCCGGGCCCTTCAACTCATGGCCGAAATAGACAGGCTTCAGGCGCTCAAACGCCGAATAGCCCCGGGGGATGAAACTCTCCGAGGGCGTGAATAATTTATCGCTGTAGGCGAGGAGATGGGGCCGCTCGGACATGGCGTTTGCCTAGTCGGCGGGCCGGGGCCGCGCAAGGGCGCCCAACATACGCCTTGGCGCAGCACGGCCCTTAGGCTACACCGCGGCCTTCCCAACCCAGAGGGCCCCTGAAATGGCCAAATACCGCTTGTATGGCGCTGCGACGTCGCCCTATTCAGAAAAGGTCCGCGCAGCGCTGGTCTATAAAGACGTGGCGTTTGACTGGGTGCCGCGCTCGGTGAAGACCGAGGCGGATTTCCAGGCCTTGGCGAGCGTGCCCACCGTGCCCCTGTTGATTTCGCCGGACGCCGTGGCGAGCCAGGACTCCACCGCGATGCTGGCCAGCCTTGAGGTCAGCCACCCCGAGCCGGCCACGGTGCCTGACGACCCTGCCTGCGCGGCCCTATCGCTGATCCTTGAGGATTTCGGCGATGAATGGCTCAACAAGGCCATGTTCAATGAGCGGTGGGGCCAATCGCCTGACCAGGAGGCGGCCGCCCAGCGCCTGTTGGAAAATCTGTTTGCCGGCCACCTGCCGGCCTCCCGCAGCGAGGAAACAGCCAAGATCGTAGACCGCATGGCCGGGCGCCTGCCGCTCGTCGGCGCCGGAGGCAGCAATGGCGAGGTGCTGCGCGCGTCATTCCAGGCGTTTTCCCTGGGCCTGGACGCCCATTTGAAGGACACGCTGTATATCTTCGGCGGGCGTCCCTCGGCAGCCGACTTCTCGCTTGCGGCCCAATACCGCCAGATGCTGAGCGATCCCACCCCCGGCGCATGGCTGCGCGAGCGTGCCCCATTCGTTACCGAATGGTGCGGCCTGATGGAGGCGCCCAAGGCCAATGACGGCTTCAAGCCGCTTGAGGCGCTGCAGGCGACCCTTTTGCCTCTGTTTCGCGACCATGTTGCGCCCACCTACCTGACCTGGGCGGCGGCAAACTCTGAAAACGCATCGAAACGGCGCAAAAAGCTCAAGATTGAGATTGGCGGGCAGCCCTTCGAGCAGGACACGCAAAAATATGCCGCCAAGGCGTTCAAATCGGTCAAGAAGGCGATTGGTAAAATGAAACCGCCCGACGAGCTGAACGCGTTCCTCAAAGAGACCGGCATGGACGCAGCCCTCAATTAGGCGCTCCGCCCGTGGCCGCCCGGCGCGCGGCGGCATGCTGGCTTAGGCTCGCCACCAGGCGGCGCAGGGACGGCGCCGACATCGCTGCGGCCAGTTTTGCGTCCGCCTCGGTGTCGCGGATGCGCGCCAGTGCCCGCACCAGGCTTGCCGGCGGCCAAAGGCGCAGGCAATCGCGAAAGGCCGGCCACTGGTCGCGCCACACCGGGGGGCGCAGGCGCTGGGCCGCCGCAGGGCTGGAGACCCCTTCGGAATGGGCCGCCAGCAACCGGTCGACCTCCCTCTGGAATGCCCGCAGCAGCGTAATCGGTGAGGTTTTCGCCGCCTCCAGCCGGTCCAGCTCGCCCAAGGCGGCGCTCGCCTGGCCGGTCAGCGTATAGGTCACCAGCCGGCCCTGGGCGGCATCGATGCCCGATGCGGCAATCTCCTCCACATCCTGGGGCGTCAGCGCCCGGCCAAGGCCATGGCCGAACACGCACAGCTTTTCCATCTCGGCGCGCACCAAGCGCCGGTCATTGGGCAGGCCGGCCAGAAACCGGGCTTTGGCCGCATCCTCCAGGGCAACGCCTTGGGCGCTGAGCGTTGCGTCCAGGCGCGCGGCCACGTCTTGATCGGTGTCTTCGAACAGCTGAAGCGCCGCCGTGGTGCGTGCCGCTTCTGCGGTTTTGCGCAGCTTCGAGCTTTTCTTGAGGCTGCCGGCCACCAAGACGCACCGGGTTTCAAACCCGCCGCCTGCACCATCGCCGGCCTCGATCGCAGCCACCAAGTGCTTGGAAATGCGCTCATTTGAGAGGCGCACGGTTAGGATACGCCGGTCTCCCAGCAGGGACCGTGCTTCCAGCGTGTCCAAGACGATCGCCGGGGACTTGGCGATCTCCTCCTCGGTCAACACCAGCCGCTCTGTGGCACCGCCGCCCGCATCGGAGGCCTTGGCCCAAGCGCCCGCCAGGGCTGCAGCCGCGTCGGCGGCGACGCCTTCATCGGCGCAATGAATGAGGGCGCACCATGTCTCCGGCGGCGGGCGGTCTAGAAAGGTCTGGGCAGCGCCCCCGGACAGCTTCATCCCGTGTCGGTCAAATCCAGGATAAGTTGGTTGGTGATCTGGCGGGCCAGGGCCCGGGCGGCATCCTCGCGGGCATTGGTCTGGTTGCTGATGTCCTGGAAGATCTCATCGGGCACATTCACTGCGATCTCGACGCGCTCGCGGCCGGACTTTGCATCATCGCCCAGGTCGATCACATAGTCGGCGGTCAGGCGCAGCCGCGACCGGGACGTGGAGCCATCGGAGCGAAAGCCGGTATTGATCAAGGTCTCGCGCAGCGACACCGTCAGCACGCCCCCTTGCGGGGCGCCGGGCAGGCCATTGGCGGTCTCTTGCAACAGGGCTTTGCGCAGTTCATGGCCCGCGCGCCCGTCGATTTGTTCAATCTGGATCGGAGAGGCCGCCGCGCTCAAGGCCGGGGCATAGACCGGCTGGAAGCCGCACCCCGCCACCGGCAGGCCGGCGGCCACGGCAAGGGCGAAGGCGGCGTAAATCTTGCGCATTACACGACGATATTCACGATCCGCCCGGGCACCACAATCACTTTCTTCACCGCCCGGCCGGCCACGTGGGCATCCACTGCAGGGTCGGCCAGGGCGGCGGCCTCCACATCATTGCGCCCGGCTGCGGCGGGCACCTTAATCTCGGACCGGCGCCTGCCATTCACCTGCACCGGCAGGGTAACGGTGTCTTCTTCAAGCAGGGCGGCGTCGACCTCAGGCCAGGGCGCATTGACGACCAGGCCCGTTTGGCCGAGCCGCGCCCAACACGCCTCGGCCAAATGGGGCATGAACAGGTGCAGGCAGCGCGCAAACAGGCTGCACGCCTCGACCCGGTCGGCCTCTGGCGCGTCGCCGGCGGCTTTCTTCAGCGTATTGGTCCAGTCGTAAAGCGTCGCCACGGCCGAGTTGAACCGGAATTCTTCGACGGCCTGGTCGATGGCAGCCAGCGCCTTGTGGCTTGCCCGCCGCAGGGCGCCCTCGCCGCTCGGTTTCATCTGGGTCGGCGATTGCGGGAGCGCGTCGAAATTCGCCCAAACACGCTGGGCAAAGCGCGCGGTACCCTCCACGCCGGCCTGGGTCCACTCTACATCGCGCTCGGGCGGGCTGTCGGAGAGTGTAAACAGCCGCGCCACATCGGCGCCATAGGCGGCGATCATGGCGTCCGGATCGACGGTGTTGCGCTTCGATTTGGACATTTTTTCGCTGGCGCCTACCGTGACTGGGGCGCCGGTCGCCAAGACAATTGGGCCTGCCTCCCCCTCTGCCACATCAGCCGGGCGCACCCAGTCGCCGGCGGCGTCCTTGAAGGTTTGGTGGGTCACCATCCCCTGGGTGAACAGGCCCGCAAACGGCTCGCCATGGGCTGGCTCCATGAGGCCGATCTTGCCCATGGCCCTGGCGATGAAGCGGGCATAGAGCAAATGCAAGACGGCATGTTCGACGCCGCCGACATATTGGTCGACCGGCATCCAATAGGCCCGCTCTTGCAAATCCTCGCCCGAGGCGAAGCGCGCATAATACCAGGAGCTATCGACAAATGTGTCCAGCGTATCGGTCTCGCGTGTCGCCGGTCCGCCGCAGGCCGGGCATGTGCACGACTTCCATTTCTCATTGCGCTCAAGCGGATTGCCGGGAACGTCGAAAGAGACGTCCTCGGGCAAACGTACGGGTAGGTCGCTCTTCGGGACCGGAACAAGGCCGCAGGTCTCGCAATACACAATCGGGATCGGGCAGCCCCAGTAGCGCTGGCGCGACACACCCCAGTCGCGCAATCGAAAGTTCACCGTGCGCGTTCCGCGCGCCTCGGCCTCGATCCGGTCAATCGCCGCTGCCTTGGCCTCCTCAATGGTTTTGCCGTTGAGAAAGCCCGAATTCACCACGCGGCCCGGGCCGGTATAGGCCTCAGCGACGGTCTCGTTGGCGCCGTTATCGGTGCCCTCCGGCGCGCCGGGCGGCTGGATCACTGGAATGACGCTCAGGTCGTACTTGCGGGCAAAGTCCAGGTCGCGCTGGTCATGGGCGGGGCAGCCGAATATCGCGCCTGTTCCATAGCCCATAAGCACAAAATTCGCGATCCAGACCGGCAGGCTGCGCGCTTCAAACGGGTGGCGCACGCGCAGCCCCGTGTCGAAGCCCATCTTCTCGGCCGTTTCGATCGCCTCCTCGGAGGTGCCTGTCGCGGCGCAGGCGGCCCTGAACGCCTCCAGCTCGCCATTGCCCGCCGCAAGGCTCACCGTCAGGGGATGATCCGGCGACAGGGCAATAAAGCTCGCGCCGTAGAGCGTGTCCGGCCGGGTCGTGAACACCTCCACGCCTCGACCAGGCGCGCCCTTGGGGGCCTCTCCGGCCCAATCGAAGCGCATTTGCAGCCCCTCAGACCGGCCGATCCAATTGGCCTGCATGGTGCGCACCTTTTCAGGCCAACGCTCCAGGGTCTTTAGGCCGGCAATCAGGTCTTCGGCATAATCGGTGATCTTGAAAAACCACTGGGTCAGCTCGCGCTGCTCGACCGGCGCGCCCGAGCGCCAGCCCTTGCCGTCGATGACCTGCTCATTGGCCAGCACGGTCTGGTCAACCGGGTCCCAATTGACCTTGGAGGCTTTGCGATAGGCCAATCCGGCTTCGTAAAGGTCCAGGAACAGCGCCTGCTGGGCGCCGTAATATTCCGGGTCACACGTGGCGAATTCGCGGCTCCAATCCAAGGAAAGGCCCAATTTCGCGAATTGGGCGCGCATATCGGCGATGTTCTGATAGGTCCACGCGCCGGGATGGACGCCTTCCTTCATGGCGGCATTCTCCGCCGGCATGCCAAAGGCGTCCCAGCCCATGGGGTGGAGCACATTGTAGCCTTTCGCGCGCTTGTGGCGGGCCACCACGTCGCCCATGGCATAATTGCGCACATGGCCCATGTGCAGTCGCCCCGAGGGATAGGGAAACATCTCTAAAATGTAGGCCTTGGGCGCGTCTCCGGCCTCGCTCGGCGCTTTGGCCCGGTAGACATCTGCCTCTTCCCAGGCGGCGCGCCATTTCGGCTCCGCCACCTGCGGATCGTATCGAGAGGCCATGGCCCGCTCCTTTATTGGGGCTGCGCGCCTAGCTGACCTCGGCGACCTTCAAACGCCGGGCGCGCTCCAGGATCCGGTTTTCCAGCTGGATGGTCGTCGCCGGATCAACCACCGCATCGACCCACACCCCGTCGCGGTTTTCCTGTCGAAACACCGACACTTTCACGCCGTCGGCGCGCAGGCGCGTGTCGAGGATAAACACCGTCGCCTTCAATCGTTCATCGGGCGCTTCTGGAAACGACATCCAATCGTAAACGATCACCCCACCTATGGGGTCTGGCTGCCCCGCCAGCGGCAGGTCCTCCAGCGTATCGAGGGAGGCGCGCCAGAGATACGGATTGACGCCGCCGGAGACCTCCTCGACGAGTTGCCGGTCGGTATTCCCGCTCGACCCGCACCCGCCCAGGAGCGCAAATCCCGCCGCGACCGCATAAAAACACCGCATTCTCATCGCTACACCCTGGTGGAAACCGCTTATTGACGCGCCAGGCTATACCAAGCCCAAAACATGCGGGCCAGTGGGCACGTGACAATCGCCTGCCCAAAGCCGTGTAGAAAGGACCCTCCATGCGTGTGATCTGGCCGCTTTTGGTGGTTTTCGCCGCCGCACTGCCTGGCCCCCAGGCATCGGCGCAGGCCGCTGAAAGCGCCTGGATTGTGACCCAAGACCTCGATGCGGCCTTGGTTCTGGCCCCAGGCGGAGAGGCGCCAGAAGGCGCCGTCTTCGACCGGCCGAGGGAGCGCGCGCTTTATGAAGTCAGCGCGGGCCTGCGCGCAGAACGTTTGCTGGGCAATGGCTGGAGCCTGGGCGGGCGCGGCGCGCTGCGCGTTGCGAAAGACTATCCAACCCGCCCGGCCGGCACCGGCAATCTTGTCCCGGCCAGTGTGCAATCCCCCGCCGGGGCCTTGTCGCGCCTCTCGCGCGGGCCTGGCCTGGCCGAGGCCGGGCCCCGCGGCAGCCTGGAAAGCGCCTATCTGTTTCTGGAGACCGGCTATGGCGAGTTCAGCTTGGGCCGCGACACTGGGGTGGCGGCCCGCTTCCACGAGGGCGATGTCAGCGCGCTGTCGAGCGCGCGCCTGGCGAGCCCGTTTCTCGACCCGTCGGGATTGGCCGGCGTGCACACCCGGCCAGACGTGACCGGACCATCGTCAAAGTTCAGCTACACGAGTCCTCGGCTTCTGGGCGTGCGCGCCGGGGTATCGCTCACGCCGCGGGCCGACACGCGCGGCCTCGACCGGGACGCGACCGGGCGCGCCGCGCCGCCGCGTCCAGAGCTCGACAACGCCGTGGAAGTCGCCGTCAACGTCTCCAGGCGCCTGCGCGAAAGCGGGGTGCGCCTGCGCGCGGGACTGTCCTATGCCCGCGCCGAGCTTGACCCGCCGGGCGGCTTGGAGGGCGTCTACGCCAGCGCGGTCGACCAGGTCGCCGCCGGCGGGGAGGTCTCCTGGCGGGGCGGCCTCAGCCTTGGGGCAAACTGGCTTTGGGCCGATGAGGGCCTGACAGGGGGCGGAGACTACACCGCCTGGTCGGCTGGCCTCGCCTACGATCTGGCAAACTGGCGGGCATCATTCACCTATGGCCGCGCCGAGGCCGACGCGGCCGGCGCCGAGACCGAGGCGCTGTCCCTTGCCATCGCCAGACCGTTGACCGATGCTGCCACCATCGCCGTTGCCTGGCAGGACCGCGAGGTCTCGCCGATGGGCCTGGCCGCGTCTGAAGCAGGCCTCCCAACGGCCAATTCGCGCGGCGTTGTGGTGGAAATCACACTCGCCTTCGAAAATTGTCTGGTATCGCAATGTTAATCTTCTGTTTAGCGGATTTGGCGCTATCTTAGGGGTCAAGTTTGGAGATCGCGGTGCACCGGTTAGGGATCATCCTCGCGTATTGTGCTCTGGCCGTGGCAGCGCCCGCCGCGGCCCAGGAGGCTGCGTTTCTTGATCCCCTGAATATCGACGCGCCCACGCTTGCGGAAACTGAGGCGGCCACGCCCGACTGGTACCACCAATTTACAATTGCCGCGCCGCCCGACACCACAGGTGAGACCGCGGCCCTGCGCAATCTGCCGAGCCAGGAATTAAGCTTCAATTTCAATGAGGGCAGCCGCTGGCAGTTCTCGATTGATTTGACGAGCCGGCCCAGCGCTTCGGCTTTGCCCCGCGAGGAAATGTCGGCTGGCGCCATGTTCCAGGTCACACCGCGCTTCTCGGTCGGCGGCGACGTCAGCGTCGGCGCCGATGAGCTTGAAGATCGCAGCGATTGGAGCGGCGAAGACGTGGAAACCGGCGTTAGGGTTCGCTCGGCGTTCAAATTCTAGGCGCAAGCGTGCCCACGCCTGCTGCGCCCGCGCCCGGCCCCAACCGGCCAGCGCCGCGCCCGTCAATGCCGCCAAGCCCATAAACAAATATCGGCCCGTCCAGGCACGCCAGGCGAAAGCGCACGGGCCCCATGGGCGGGCCTGCCGACCGGCTTTGGCTTGGATACACCGCCGATAAGACGCGCGCGGCGATCCAGGCTGGCTGGGGCCCGCGCACCTGGCCCGGGCGGTGGGCGCTCATCGTATTGAGCCGAAACGCCCGCGCCCGCCCCGGCCGGTAGCGCCCGCCCGCGCCGCGCCAATGCACCCCGTCGGCGCCGACCCGGGCGGCAAGTTCAGGATCCTCGCCGATCAGCAGGGTAAATCGGCCGGTCGCCGCGCGCTGCGCCAGGCGGCCGGCCACCTCAGCCCGGTCCGGCGTCCCAAAATGGCGGTAAATCAGGCCCCAACCGGCGGGCATACACCGCGCGAGCTCCAGCGGATGGGCGCTGCGCCCTGGATCGGTCAGCACCAGCACAGGCGGCAAGGCCAGCGCGCCTGCCCGCAGGCGGCGCCGCGCGGCGCGCACCAGCGCCCTTGCGGCGGGGCTATGGGGCGTTAGGTCCATGGCCATGGGCCATAGCCGCGAAATGACCATTGCCGAAAGACGCCAGGCAATTTTGGCCGAACTGGACGCAGCGGCTGCGCCCGCGCCGACCTTGATTGCCGTCTCCAAGCGCCAGCCCGACGCGCGCATCGACGCAGCCCTGGCCGCAGGCCAAATCGTGTTCGGCGAAAACCAGGTCCAGGAGGCCCAGGCGCGCTGGCAGCGCCGGCGCACTGAGCGCCCCGATCTGGACCTGCACCTGGTCGGCGCCCTGCAAAGCAACAAGGCCGAAGACGCCGTTGCCCTGTTCGATACGATCCACAGTCTCGACCGGCCAAAGCTGGTGACCGCCTTGGCCAAGGCCATGGACAAGACCGGCCGGCGCCCGCGCCTCTTCATCCAGGTCAACACGGGCGAGGAGCCGCAGAAATCCGGCGTGCTCCCGGGCGGCCTTCCGGCGCTTCTTGGCGCGGCGCGCGGCGCCGGCCTGCCGGTTGAGGGGCTGATGTGCCTGCCCCCAGCCGGCGAGCCGGCCGCCCCCCATTTTGCCCTGCTGGCCAAACTTGCCCGCCGCGAGGGGCTTTGCGAGCTGTCCATGGGCATGAGCGGGGACTACGCCTTGGCCGCCCGGCTTGGGGCGACCTTTGTGCGCGTGGGCACCGGCATCTTTGGCCCCCGGCCGAGCTGAACGCCGGGCGCCTGGCCGAACCTCACGGAGAATTTAAACGCGAAGGCCGCCGCGGGGCCCCGGCGTATTTGACAGACGCCGCCCGGCGCTCGCATGGTCGGCGCGTTGGCCCGGAGCTTGAGATGACCGCAACCAAGACCATCCTGCTGATCGATGATGATGACGACCTGCGTGAGGCCCTGGCCGAGCAGTTTGAGCTGCATGAGGGGTTTGAAACCGTCCAGGCCCCCAAGGCCGGCGAAGGTGTGGCCCTGGCCGAAAAGGGCCGCATCGACCTTATTCTTCTTGATGTTGACCTGCCGGACATGGACGGACGCGAGGCCTGCAAGCTGATGCGCGCCCATGGGATCAATGTGCCCATCATCATGCTGACGGGCCAGGATGGCGACGCCGATACGATCCTCGGCCTCGACGCTGGGGCCAATGATTACGTCACCAAACCGTTCAAATTCGCCGTGCTGCTGGCCCGCGTACGCTCCCAATTGCGCAGCTTTGAACAAAGCGAAGACGCCACATTCAAAATTGGCCCGTATGAATTTCGCCCCGCCATGAAAGTGCTCCACGAAGGCGAAGACCGAAAGATCCGCCTCACCGAGAAAGAAACCAGCATCCTGAAATATCTCTACCGCGCCGGCGGGAAGACCGTGCCGCGCGATGAGCTTCTGTCGGAGGTTTGGGGCTACAACGCCAATGTCACCACCCACACGCTAGAGACCCATGTCTACCGCCTCAGGCAGAAGATTGAGCCAAATCCGGCGAGCGCGCGCCTGTTGCTGACCGATAGCGGCGGATATCGCCTACAGCCCTAGGCGCGCCGGCGCGGCCTCGCCCAGGCCGGGAACCGCGTTGCCATTGCGCCCCGGGGCTGCAACCTTCCTTCCTTGGAGTTTGCGCATGGAGAGGCAGCACATGGCACCTTTGAAAAGGCTCAACGCCGTTGCGCTCACCGCGGCGATCTTGTCCGCCCCTGCCCTGGCCGATGGACGGGAGACCGCCCCGCCGCTGGCCGGGCCCCCGCCGCTCCAGGCCCAGAGCGTATGCGCGCCCGGTGCGTGCCTTGCCCCGCCGGTGACGCGGCGCGTGGTGCGCCGGGCCGGCCCATCGACCCAGGCAGCCGCCGCGCCGCAATATGATTTCTCCTCATTCACCGGCGGGGTTGGGGCCGACATTGCCACCGGCCCGGTGGCGGGCGGAGGGCGCTTTGTGGTTGTGGCCCCCGGCAAGACAGCGCGGTTTTCCGGTATTCGCAGCCGGCTCAGCGGCCTGGGCCGTTAGGATCGCGGCGCGCCACTTGACCGCCGGCGGGGCTGGGGCGATGTGCCAGGCCTAGGGACCCTTGCGACCTGGAGCCCCCATGACCCCCCTCTCGCGCGCCGCCCTGGCCTTCATCCTCGCGCCCACCGTGGTGATTGTGGACCAGTGGAGCAAGTATCTGGTTCTCAGCGAGCCGCGGTTCCGCGCGCTGGACTGCCTGGATGGCCCCGTGCGCTGCGGCCGGATTGAAGTCAGCCAGATGTTTGACCTGCAAATGCTCTGGAACCGGGGGATGAGTTTTGGCCTGCTGCAATCGGACGGGATCATGCGTTGGGTGCTCGTGGCCATGACCTTGGCGATTGCCGTGGGCTTTGCGATCTGGCTTGTCCAGGTCACCCGCTGGCTGAGCGCCCTTGCCCTGGCCCTGGTGGTGGGCGGGGCCGTTGGCAATGTGATCGACCGGATCCGGTTCGGCGCCGTTGTCGATTTTTTCGATTTCGGCGGGATCTGGCCGCCCTACTTTTTCAATTACGTGTTCAACGTGGCCGACGCAGCAATAAGTGTCGGCGCGGTCTTGCTGTTTTTCGATCAGTTTATACTGTCACGCGAAAAGCGCAGCTGACGCGCTCCAAAAGAGAGGTTTCCATGGTTCCGACCGCACGCTGCCTATGTCTAAGCGCCGCACTTGGCCTGGTTGCGGCCTGTTCCAGCGGCCCGGCCGACCGCGGCCTGAACACCAGCCAATCAGATGAGTTCCGCGTCGTCACCAAAGCGCCGCTCACCGTGCCGCCGGACTATAGCCTGCGCCCGCCAACGCCGGGCCAGGCCCTGCCGCGCGAAGTGCTGGAGGAGCGCGCCCTGGTGTCGGCCTTTGGCGCCAGCCTCGGCCAAAACGCCTCGGCCGGGGAGCAGGCGCTGATCCGCGCCGCCAATGCCCAGGCCGTCAGCCCGGTGATCCGCGCCCAGGTGGATTTCGAGGAAGCCGGCATGCTGCGCAAACCGCCGAGCCTGGCCGACCGGGTCCTGTTCTGGCGCGAGGATGACGCCGAGGCGCGGGCCGTGGCCGAAAGCGACAATGCCACCGGCGGCGCCGCTGTGACTATCCAGTCCGGCAGCGGCCGCGTGAAGCTGCCCGGCACGTGACCCCCGCCTGCTGCGCGCCGCGCGCTGCGGCCTGTTATTCAAGGAGAGCCCCATGCTGAATTTCGCGCGCGCGGCCGCCGCCGCCCTGGCCCTGACCGCTGCGCTTCCCGCCGCCCTGCCGGCCCATGCTGACCGCGCCGAGGTCACCGATGGGGCGCCCCAGACCTTCACCCTCGACAATGGCATGCAGGTCGTCGTCTTGCCCGACCGCCGGGCCCCGGTCGCCACCCATATGGTGTGGTACCGCGTCGGCGCCGTGGATGAGGCGCCCGGCAAATCAGGCATCGCCCATCTTTTGGAGCACGTCATGTTCCAGGAGACGGAAAACCTCGCCCCGGGCCAATTCGACGAGATCGTCCAGCGCAATGGCGGCCAGCTCAACGCCTTCACCAGTTGGGACTACACCGCCTATTTCGAACGCGTCGCGTCTGACCGCCTGGAGCTGATGATGGAGCTTGAGGCCGACCGGATGCGCAACCTGGTCATCGATGACGACCCCGACGGCGCCTACATCACCGAGCGCGACGTGGTGAAGGAAGAGCGCCGTCAGGTGATTGAGAACAATCCGGGTTCGATCCTGTTTGAACGCGTCATGGCCAAGCTCTATCCCGACCATCCCTATGGCATCCCGATCATTGGCCATATGGACGAGGTCGCGGCCCTGTCGCCCCAGGATGGGCTCGATTTCTACACCACCTGGTATTCCCCCGACCAAGCCATTCTCGTGGTCGCCGGCGACGTCACCGCCGATGAAGTGCGCGCCATGGCCGAGCGCACCTATGGCCAGCTTGAGCCGACCGGCGCGGAAATTGACCGCACCCGCGGCTGGGCCGAGGTCGCCGACCTGGCTGCAATCCGGACCCTCACTTATTCAGATCTGAAGGTGCGCCAGCCCGAATGGGACCGGTATTATCTCGCCACCAGCTTCACCCGCGACCCGGACCTCGCCTACGCCCTCCAGGTCGGGCTGGACGTGCTTGGCGGCGGCCAGACGAGCCTGCTCTACCAATCCCTCGTCGAAGACAAGCAAGTCGCCGTCAGCGCCTCGGCCTGGGGCTGGCTCACCCTTCGCGACCGCGCCCCGGCCGGCTTTTCTGCAAGCCCAGCCCCGGGCGTCAGCCTCGACACGCTGGAAGCCGAGTTCATGGCCGAAGTGCGCCGCATCCTCGCCGAGGGGCTGGCTGAGGAAGACGTCGCCCGGGCCCGCAACGGCCTGGCGGCCGCCTCCATCTATGGCCGCGACAGCCAGACGGGGATGGCCAATCTTTACGGCCGCGTCCTGGCTAATGGTGGCACCGTCAATGACATATTGGAGTATCCAGACCGGGTGCGCGCCGTCACCGCTGAGGAGGCCACCGCCGCCCTGCGCGCCGTGTTTGGCCCCCAGGAGCGCTATGTGAACGGCCGGCTGCTGCCCGCCGAGGAGACCGCCCCATGAACCGACCTCTATTGACCTTGGCGGCTGCCGCCAGCGCGTTTCTGGCCCTGTCCGCCTGCGAGGCGGTTCCGGGCGAGGATGCCCCGGGCGCTGCCGAGCGCTTGACCCTGACCGATGAGATGGCGCCCGGCGAGGCCCCGGCCATGGCGGTGACGGTCCACGAGGGCGACTTTGCCCGCATCGAGCAGTTCACCACCCCGGCCGGCGTCTCGGTCTGGCTGGTCAATGAGCCATCGATCCCCATCGTCTCCTTCCAGGTCGCCTGGCCCCGCGGCAGCGCGTCTGACCCCGCCGGCCTGGAAGGCCTGGCCGGGGCGATGACCTACCAAATGAATGAGGGCGCGGGCGACCTGCCGGCCCTGGAATTCCAGAAGGCCATGGAAACGCTGAATATGAGTTTTGGCTGCAATGCCGGCCGGGACTGGACCAGTTGCTCGGCCTCAATGCTGCGCGAAAACGCCGGCGAGGCGATGGATCTCGTCGCCCTTGCCATGGCCGAGCCGCGCTTCGATGAGGGCCCGTTCGGCCGCTTCCGCCGCAGCCGCGAGGTCGCCCTCGCCCGCCGCGAGACGAATGCGCGCTATCTCGCCGGCGAGGCCATGGAGACCGCGCTTTATCCGGGCCACACTTATGCGCGCGAAATCTCTGGCGAGAGCCTTGCGGCGATGACCCTTGAGGCCGCCCGCGCCCACAAGGATGAGATCATGGTCAAGGAGGGGATGCTGGTGACGGTCGTCGGCGCCATCTCGCCGGATGATTTTGCGCCCCTCATCGACGCCGCCCTGGGCGCCCTGCCCGAGGCGGGCAGCCTGGAGCCGGCCGGCCCACTGGCCATGGCCGATCCCGTGGCAGAGCCGATCACCGTGGCCCTGCCGCAACCCCAAAGCCTGGTCAGCTTCACTGCGCCTGGGCTGCAGCGGGACAATCCGGACTTTTTCCCGGCCTTCGTGCTGAATTACACCTTTGGCGGCGGCGGATTTGAAAGCCGCCTGATGGAAGAGCTGCGCGTCAAGCGCGGCCTCACCTATGGCATCGGCACGGTGCTCGGCTTTGGCGGCGAACTGGCCACCTGGAGCGGGCGGGGCCAAACCAAGAATGAAAGCGCCGGCGAATTTGTCGACCTGATCAAGGCGGAGATGACGCGGATCGCCGGCGAGGGGGTCTCGGCCGAGGAGTTGTCCGACGCCAAGGCCTATCTCACAGGCGCTTATCCGCTCGGCTTTGACAGCAACGCCAAGATTGCCGGCAACATGATGGGCGTGCGCCAACAGGGCCTCGGCGTGGACTATTTCGACCGGCGCAATGCCGCCGTCATGGCCGTGACGCTGGAGGATGTGAACCGCGTGGCGGCCACCTATCTGCAGCCCGAGCGTTTCACCTTCGTCGTCGTCGGCGAGCCCACCGGCCTGGAGGTGGCAAGCCTGGACTAGGCGAGCGGAGCCCGCCAGCCCGCGGGCGCAGGCCACGAGACAAACACTCCGCCGACGAACGCCGCCGCCTGGCGCGCCCTAAGGATAGGCCGCGCTGGGCGCCCTATCCCCGCCGCTGTCCAGCCGTTTGGGCGCACCAAGATCCGGCCGGGCGGGCGCGCGGGGAAAACTTCTCCGCCCCCCTATCCCAGGGCCCATAATGCTGGGCATGGACAAGAGCGCCCCACCCCTAAGCCGCCAAATGGCCCCGACGCTGGAGAACTGGCGCGCGGTGGTGTGGCCGCTGTTTTGGCCGGTTTTCTTCTGGAATCTGCGCATCTTCCTGCGCTTGATCCAAGAGCAGAAGGCGGCCGTCGGCCCAAAAGGCGTCTTCATCTATGAAGTCACCTGGTACGGCGTGATCCGCATCCACTGGATGCAGCCGCCGACGCCTGCGCGTTGGGATGATGCACTTAAGAGCTGCGCTAGACGCGTGGGCCGCCTACTGGGCCGTGGTGCCGGCGATCAGACGTTCGCGACTGAGGCTCTGGTCGCCCAAGCGAAAGCGGCGCTGGCTGGCGTTCTCGCCAATCCCCGTGCCGCAACCGGCCGCCGTGCCCGTATCAATTACAGCGCCTTCCCCGGCCCAGGCCGCCTGGACACGTCCTAACGCTCTCACTCAACGCGAAGCAGCCTTGAGCCCGTCCCATGTGAGCGCAGCGATACGGGGATAAACAAAGCAGCCTTGAGCCCGACCCATCGCGTAGCGGGGGTCAAAACAAACATGCCCCTGCCGGGGCCTTCTCCGGCTCCAATCGATCCCCCGGATCGATGGGTCTGCTGGCGCAGACCGCCTGCGAAGAGCGCCCTCCATCGCGGAGGCAGGGTGGCCGTTCGGCGTGCCCGCTCTGCAGCAACCAGAAAACGAGATGGCCCATTCTCGCCCCGCCCGAAATCCCGAGAACCAAGACGTTCAACTCTGGAAACGGTCACTATACGGCGCTTACCGATGAGCGTGCGTCCCAGACCACTTGGACACGAAACAGCCGCGGCCTTGCGATCCAATCGAGTTATGCGGCCAATTCGGGCGCTCCAATTAGCGTTCAGACCAGCTCACATGCGGACTTCCCGAAACCCACCAGCATCACACGCCCCCGCTCGTCCAGCAGCTTCTCCTACGACACCAACGGAAACTTGCTGAGCGTGACCCACACCGACACTTGGGCGGGCAGCCCGGCGCGGACAACGGATTTCACCTATCAGGCCGGCGGGCTGGTCACTTCAATCGACGGCCCGCTACCTGGCGCCGCGGATACCACCAGTCTTACCTACACCTCTGAAGGCTATCTCGCTTCTGTGAGCGACCCCAATGGGCTTGCGACCACAATAACGTCTAATGACGCAATGGGACGCCCCTTGGCCGCCCAGATGCCGGGCGGTTTGTCAGCCGCTCTTACGTATTCTCCTCGCGGCTGGCTGACCTCGGTCTCACTGAACGACGCGGCATCCACCCGCACCATCACCTTTGCCCATGACGCCGTCGGCAATGTCACCCTCATGACGCTTCCTGGCGGTGGCAGCTATAGCTACACCTATGATGGCAATGGGTGGCTGACGGGCGCGACCTCCAGCGACGGTGAGACGCTCGCCTTCACCCACGACAATGTTGGCAACATTACGGGCCGTACCATCTCGAATGCCGGCGGCGTGCAGTTCTCCAGCACATCTGTTTTTGATGATCTCAGCCGCCTGATCAGCAGCGTGAACGCCACCGGCGATGCCATCAATTACGCCTACAACGCCGCGGGCGACCTGACCTCGATCACCTATCCCGGCGGTCACACTTGGAGCAATGCGTTTGACGGCCTCGGCCGGATCCTCAGCGTCACCGATCCACAAACCGATACCGAAGCCTATACCCATGACACGTCCAGCAATGTCACCGGCTTCCAGGATGGGCGTTCCCTGGCCACAAGCTTCACCCATAATGGGTTCGGCGAGGTGCTAACAGAAACCAGCCCGGACCGGGGCACCACCACCTATACCTATGACAATGCAGGCCGGCTGACCTCGCGCGGCGATGCCAATGAAACGGTGAGTTTTGCGTATGATGCGCGCGGGCGCCTCATCGCGCGGACACACCCCGGCAACGCGGCGCTCGACATGGCGTTCACTTATGGCTCCACCGGCGCTTTGGCCACGGTGACCGATACCCATGGATCAATCGCCTACACCCGCAATGGCTTTGGCGACACGCTGAGTGAACAGCGGGCCCTCGGCGGCCAGACCTACACCACCTCCTACGGCCATAACGCGCTCGGCCAGGTGACCTCGATCACCTATCCGTCTGGCCGCGAAGTGGCCTATACCCGAACACCGCTCGGCCAGGTGACGGGCATCCAGACCCGCATGGCCGGTGGCAGCTGGCAGGCCGTCACCAGCAATATGAGCTGGAAGCCCTTCGGCCCGCTGGTGAGCTATGATGCCGGCAATGGTCTTCCGGTGACCCGCGCGGTGGACCAGAACTATCGCCTCACCGCGCTCCGGGTCGGCGCAGGCGGCGCCGCTGTGCTCGACAAGACCATTGGCTATGATGGCGCCGGCCGCGTGACCAGCATCACGGATGCTCTAACCCCCGCCAACACCTCGACCTATGCCTATACCACCGATGGGCGCCTCGCCCAGGCGATTGGGCCATGGGGCGATCTTAGGTGGGCCTATGACGGGGTCGGCAACCGGATGATGGAAGACCTCTATGACGGCTCCGGCGCGCTGATTTCAGAGGCCGATTACTCCTACCCCGCCACCATTAACCAGCTCCGGGACATCCGCGACGGCGCCGGCATCGTGGTGCGCGACTTCACCCATAGCGGCGATGGCCATCTCCTCACCGACAGTGATTACACCGCCGCGCCCGACTATACCTATGAGTATGACCAGGCCGGGCGGCTCTCAGCGATCCGCGAGAATGGCGCGCTGGCCGCCACCTATGGCCATGACGCCTTTGGCCGGCGTGCGGCGCGCAGCGTCGCCGGGGCGGGCACGGTCCACTCTCTCTTCGACGTGTCGGGCAAGCCGCTCGCCGAGCATGATGGCACCACCGGCGCGGTGCTGCGCGAGTACGCCCCTGCCGGGGCCTTCTCTGGCTGGATTTGATCCAATGGATCAAATCCTCCGCTCAAGCGAACCGCCTTCGAAGGGATCGGTGATCTCATGGTCGGCTGGTCCGATGGCACCAGCCTCTCCTTCGTCCACGGCGGATATATCGGCCCGCCTCCCGAAGTGTCTGGATAATCTCCTCGGTCGTGTAGCGCTTCCTCGCCATCTCAGCCTCCAATGCTGCCAGTTCCTAATAGCAAAACGTGTCTGGAAATAGGGGCTAGGTTACGATGACAGGAGATACAGATAACTTGATCCAGCGCGACGATATCTTTTCGTCTACGATAGATGTCGATGACCTCTCTTTTTAGAATAGCGCTGCTATGTCTTCACGCGTTGGGATCGGCATTCTGTTTTATTTAGATGCTAAGACGCGCTGCCAAGCATCCCACATCCGAACGTATCCCATTTCCTGGAGAGCCTCACCAGTGAAATGAACCCCCGAGCTATCAACAGATAGTCCATCGCTATGGGCAGTCACAATGTGCGCGGGTTCGGTTTCATCCCATTGTGAGTGCACAGCATTCATGGCCGAAAGATCAGTGTTTTGAGGGAGCTCCATAACCAGTATGGGAGCGTTGTGGCCCCAGGTTTCAGCGCCCATGTTCGCGGCCACTTGCAAGAAGACCGATTTGTACGCTGCGGGGTCGCTGTGTGCGTTGCTTTCGCCTTGCCCCCAGAGGATTGCGTCTACAGTTTCGAGACCAATTGTTTCCAGTGCGGCTGCGACCTCATTGTTCAGCACATTGTACTCGTGACTTTGGCCATCATCGGCCGCATCCCACTCTGTGATCAACATCCGTCCGCGTGCACGGAGGATAATGAAAACTTCGCAGCCTGTTTCGGCGTGGACTCGTAGTCCAAAATTATGCGCCAGGTTGTTGGTTGCTGGATAAGAGTTGCCATAAGGGAATAGGTATCGGTCTGGCTGGTGAGCCAAACGCGATCGCGCCAATCCCACATTTGCACTTGATCATTGGTTTGGTTGGTTCCGGACTGATCATCATTTGAGCCAAGCATGTTCGATTGGCCGGTGGCTGCAAATGCTATCTTACACGGTGAGCTTGCTTCAACTGGATTGACTTCGATTTCGGGCGTGCACCCTGTCGCCGCTAGGAAGATGGCTGTTAGCCCCCAGCACTTGAAAGTGTTTGTGGTGCGTCTTCGGTCGACTGCGACACTTTCAGGCGCCCTCACGCACGCAACACTATTCCGATTACATCTCCGAAGCATTTATGACTGAGCTCGTTCTCATCTGGGAAGGAAGAGTTCTCTGACGACAGAGAAAGCATATTGGCTCATCGACTGCTAGTCTGAGTAGCTTTTCAGGCCCGCCAAATACGTTTCGGCATTGATCCTCGCGTCAGATAATCGGGTTTTGCATCCTGATCGCGAGGCGACCCAGTCAGTGAGGTTCGAAGACGACACGGTGACCCGAGACGATCTTCCATGCCTCCGGTAGGCATTAACGGTCTCGGGTTTTGGTGACGTAGCTTTCCAGCACTTCGCCTTCATGATCGACAGCTCACCAAAGGGAGTGTGTCGCCCCGGATTTCCACAAACACCTCATGCAGGTGCCACCGCCATTGCGGAACCTGGGGCATGAGGCTGGCCCGGCGCACCATTATCTTGCCCGCGGACATTGGGCCGAACCGGTCCACCCGGAGCCTTACGCTTTCATGGCAAACATCAATGCCGCGTTCGTGGAGCAGATCCTCCACATTCCGGAGCGACAATGGAAATCGAACGTACATCATCATCGCAAGCTGAATGAGCTCGGGCGATGGCTTGAAATAGCCAAACGGGGATTTGGCAATCCCCGACCCTATTAGGCCAGATTAAGCAGACGTTCCGGCGACAATGCCGTTGAGTGACATCCGGCTAAGTCCCGGACACGTCGGGACTAATTTGAGCGGCTTCGAAACACCCGGAAATCCGCAGACTGGATGGCGGAGAGACAGGGACTCTCGGTCTTCCATTTGCGCACCCATAACCCACTGAATATATGATAGTTTCACTCCTTCTTGACGGAGAGTCCAGCCCGAATTGTCACAGTGCTTCGACGCAATAGGAAGAAATGACTCACACACTGAATGAAAGGTCTTAAACGGTGCATCTTGAACCGGCGCAGAAGATGAAAAGTCTCAATTTTCCAATTGATTGAGACTGGTGCGCTTTCCTCGAACTGTCATGGTTTGCTCGCTCGTGACATTCGAGCTGTTTCCAAGCGTAAACTAGGTTTCTAAGAGCGTCTTCATGTTGGTATTTGCCAACTCAATCAGTCGGCCGACGGCGTCTTTTTCAAGTGCTCCTCTCACGAGTGTATGAAGATCGCCAGGTAGGATGTCGGCAGGAAATTTAACCACCAACTCAGGTGGCGTTGTCGGCAGAGCGTCGTGCAATCATCTTGCGTCGGGATATCCGCGAACACGAATGCTATCGAGGGCTCGCCGTTGTGCTGCCTGCTCAGCGGTATCCTCAAGACCCGCTCGTACAATCGACCATTCAACGAGCTTGGTTTGAAAGCTCTTGCCTAAGTTCTGGAGAAAGGTTTGGGTGTTCTGGCGCAGCTCAATGCGTGTGTGCGGTAAATCGCCATATTCAGGTTCTGTGTCCCGCGAGAGTTGTTCTACTCTCTTGTCGTAAATGCTCAGCTCAGCGGGTTTCTTGAAGCTTTGATGCTCGGATTTCTTTCCCGGTGGCTTGAAGAAGTGCAGTAGGGTTTGGGCGCCCGTATCGGGGTCTGAGCAGCACCAGAGTTTCCAAAGCTTCGGATGATGAGCAAAAACATTGGCAAGGCTCACATTCAGAAAGTCGACTGCAACATCCACCCGGGTCACCGGAGCGTCAGGGAGTAGAGCCCTGAATGGAACGAACGGTCCAGCCAACTGGGCCCAGCGCGCTTCCAGTTCTTCTAGTCCTTTCAAGCCAAGAGTGTGGATATTGGTTTCAAGACGGAGACGCCGTTTATGGCCAGGTTTGGATCGAAAGCTGAACAATGGCTTTGCACGGCTGCTTTCTAGGATCATGTCAAAGTGGCGGTCATAAGGGCGTGGCCGACGTGATCCTGAACCTAGGTGCACCTCATCTGCTGACTTCGCCGCGGCTTCGAATCGATGGACGACAGTGTTCCACCACAGATCACGGTCCAGAACTTCCCCGGTGCCCGCCTTCTTTGGCGTTATTGGCAAAGCGGCATAGGCTTTTTCTGCGCTGATGGTTAGCGAAAGAGTGTCGATTATGGGCTTCAAAACGACACCAGGGGAAGGGGAGCCCGGTATCCAGTGGGATATTTTGTTCAGATGAAGACTTACTGCCGTAGTGTTACAGCACAAGGTCTTATATTCTGGCTCAAGATAGTTAGTAAGCTTGACCGGCATCGCATCTTATTTCCCTTAGAATAACCTGATTCGGGCCAGTCGTTAGAGTTGAAATAGACAATAAAATCATGCGCTTGGTCGTTTTCGCGACATCGTCTGCCACAAAGCCAGCAATTCAGATGCCAGAAGTGAACCTAGATGCAGCCACCGCCTGGAGGCGAATTTGACCCATTCGGGCTGTTGACCACGGCCACCATCTCGGATTGCACCCAGGTGCACAGGGGCGTCGTTGCTCAGTCCGACGCTAGCCCTTGAACGTCTAAGTGCACTCTGGCCGTGGATATCTAGAGAGGTCTGACATTCGGGACGAAAACAATCTTCCCTATGCTCACCAACTTCTGGTATGAACAGCTCATGTCAGACGCAAAAGCTATTGCCGATCCTTTTTTGTCAGAGCATTACCCGCCGCTCGAAGACGGTTTTACTATGAGCGCGGAGTTGGACGCACATATTCGCACGGAAACCCAGAAGACGCTTGATGCCAAAGCGGCTGGGACGATGGAGTATCACAGCTTGGAGTCCGTGATGCGCGAATTCGGCTTTCATGCACGTTAGACTTACGGCTGATGCAAAGGCCGACCTTGATAACATCAGAGACTATTTGGAGCCGCGCTCGCGCCAAGGCCTGGACCGCATCATTTCGGCAGTTTTTACGACCTTGCAACACCTTGAGACGTTCCCGCTCATGGGCAAACCAGGCCGGATCGAAGGCACTTACGAGTTGATCATCCCAGGCACATCACTGTTCCTCATCTATTCCATGGCCGACGCGACCCGTTTGGATGTGGACCGCATCTGGGATGCGCGCATGCAATACCCACCAGAAGATTGAGCCGTTAGCGCTGTACTACAGGTCGTCAGAACTACTCCGCTCCGAGGCCCATATCCCCATCAATGCTGTCTTGTAGTGTGAGAAGTTGATCGAGGATTACCTCATGGTGTTGCCGCAGATAGCTGCAGATCGTGTCGTTTTCGAGCAAGCGACCGATATAACCATTAGCCACAACAAGGCGCAGCATGTTGGTGCCAAACTGGTCTTCGACAGCTTTCATGTCTCGACGCAGCTTGTCCATTTCTGCTTCCATCCGGGCCCGTTCTTCTGGGTTTAGCCCATACCTCGGTTGTTTTTGGGTCGGGTTCAGGAGCTGTATTGGGGGCGTCGCAACGAATAGCGCGCGAGCATATGAAATCGAGTAATTGTTGGCGGCACGCATGAGTTCAGCCATTTCAATTTGCCGAATCGGCTTGGTTCGCCGGAATATAGCCGCCGTCGCGTGGGAAAAGCGGGCTTCACTCAGTATCGCCACCGCTTCAGGACAAATTCCTCTCAGCAAGCCCTGTTTGCGTCGGATCGACGTGATATTGAGGCCAAGCGCAGAGGCAAGTCGGTCTTCAGACACACCGTTTTCTAGCGCGCGGAGAATCATGAAGTGCTCTTGTACCGACGACAAGCGGTTGACTCGTTTGTTGTAAGTGTAGGCCTCATCATCTTTTGTGACGATACAAATTGCTTCAGTCGCCCCTTGAGCCTTAAGTATAGCCAGGCGTAAGTGTCCATCAATTAGGGTGTACTGGCCAGTCTTCTTGCTACCGACCGGGTAGACAACCAAAGGCTCTACCAGGCCGACTTCACGGATTGAATCCGCAATCTGCTGAGGCACTTTTGCTTTGAGTGTTTTTTCGCTGACGATCTTTCGTGGCAAAATTTGATCGAGTTCGATGGTTTGCCACCCAAGTTCGAAGGCGAGCCGAACGTCTTCACTCATTCCACTGACACATGGCCCGGCACGTAGTCGGCGATCTGGAGTGGCAGCGAGTCGAGCCCCTCATTGCGCAACAAGGTGCGAAAATGGCTGTCCTCAAAGAGGGCCGCCAGAGCTGATTTGATGACGGCGAGACGTGCTTCGGTCATGTCTGCTCGTTTGATCAGTAGCCGTTGGCGCTCAGTTTCCCGCTTGTAGTGTTTGATCAAAGTTTTCGGCGAAAGCGATTTGTCACTTGAGCTATTCCGCGTGACAGCCTTTCCCCAACGCTTGCGATCGTTGAGAATTCTCATAGCGGTCTGGAGCTTCTTGCCGCGCAGCTCCTTGCTCTGATACGCGCGCGCTAGAGCATCCTGCGCTTCCTCATCCGCATGTGAAGCGATGTCGACAGCCACGCTAATTGGGAGCTTCCCAAGCTCAACGGCAGCGAGTAGGCGCTCCTCTCCGGTCCTATAGAGATCGATTAGTCCATTGACGTACTTACCAGACAGACCCGTCTTCTTCGCAATATCTGAAGCACTATAACCGCTGTCGGCGAGCGCCCCGATTTCCTTTACCGTTTCGAGGCTTGTCGGACGTCTTCGTGCAAGATTTTCAATTAGGCTTTGGACATAGCATTCATCGTCAGGAAGCGAGACAACGATAGCTGGAATTTCGGTCTCACCTAACAGCTTGAAGGCCTCCATTCGACCTTGCCCGCAAATCAAGGTGTAAGTCTTGCCCGCGGTTCGAGCGCAATCAGCAGAATCACTCACCTTGATGGGTCGTTTGAGACCAACACTGGCGATACTATCGACCACCTCGCGAAACTTCCCTCGGTGCCGCTCACGAGGATTCAAGACAAAGATTTGGTCGATAGGTATCTGCTCAATTCTTTGCCCCTTACCTTCCATCAGGCGGCCTCCAAAAGCTGGACGCGCCGTGCCATCTCGAAGAACGGTGCAAGCGTGTCGAACCGATAGGTATCGAGAGAAAAGGCGTTTCGTAGAGCGAGGCGGATTGCAGGCCCGCGGAAATCAATGGCCGGCAAAAGGTAGTAGTCCAACGCCTTCGCATTCTCTGAGTCCATGCGAACGCCGATTGTCAGATTAGGCTTTAAGCCAGAATCAAATCGAATGTTCCAACGTGCCAAACCCGCGCCTGTTTCGGTGAACCGAGCAATACTAACCGAAGCAGTGAACTCACGATTGATGATCAACAGGTCTGTATCGCTATCTACTTCGACATGACCGCCGAGGGCTTCAATCTGGCTGACAACACTGCGTACGACATCCTGATGATAGACACGAAGGCGGCGATTGATCGCGATGAATCTGTAGTCTCGTAACGGCTCAAACCCCACGAGAGAGTAGGCGCGAAGCAGGCTTCCAAAGCGGTGAGCATAGGCTGAGCTTGAAGGCGTATCTTCGTACTCATCAATGATGATGCCGGACAAAACTCCGCGCTTCTCATAAAGACGTTTCAGCCGATCGAGCATTTCCTCATCGCTGAAACGTCGAGCACGCTCGCGTATAATGCCCTGGGCCATATGAAAAAGATCGACCGGAACAATCGCTTCGAAGGCTCCTTCTGAACGGACCCAATCCTCAGGCGCATTGGCACGGCGAGGCTGTTTCAGCTTCGTTGAGGTGCGATTGAAAACGTTGTTGCCTACATACTTCTCATTGGTGAGCACCTGATGAACCGTTCCACGTGTCCATGGGTTTCCGAAATCAGTCTTGATACCGTCGCTATTGAGGCGCTTGGCAATCGTTGCTTCATCGACTCCCTCATTTGTGAACGCACGGTAGATGCGATTGACAACTCCAACCTCAGAATCGGGACCTGGCACTAGTATAACGCGATCGGTTTGAAGACTCTTGTGCTCTCCCCTTTGCAAAATTGTTTTCGTGCGACCCGCCTCATCAACAAGCATGCGCCTAAGGCCATAGCCAGCAGGCCCACCTTGCCGAAATCCTTTTTCGATGAGCCGGCACTGTCCGGCGAAGACTTTGGCCGATAGTTCGCGACTATACTCGCCAGCCATAGCCCGCTTGACGCCTTTGACGATCGTGGAGACTGGACTGCCATCATTATCGAACTGTTCTGCGCAGTAATGGACGGCAATACCTGCCTGTTTGCAGATGTATTCGTAATATGCGGATTCATCTGCGTCCTGAAACCGCCCCCACCGGCTTACGTCATACACGAGGATGGCCTCGAAGTCGGTGTCGGCGAGGTCCACGTCAACGATGAGGCGCTTGAGGCCACTACGACCTTCGACGCTTAAACCACTCTTCCCACTGTCGGAGTAGGTGCGTACGATCTCCATGCCATTCGCTTCTGCGTAGCTCGCAATGACGGCTTCCTGATTGTCAATTGAATAGCGCTGATGCTCGGTGGACATCCGCACATACTGAGCAACCTTCAAGCATGTATCGGACTGAAGTTCTTCGGACTCACCCATCCCGAAACTCACCACTTTGCCTAGTTTATGTAGTTGTCGGTAAGGATATCAGAACGACACCGACCTGTACCTGAATTATAGGTAAGTATTAGCAGAGTGATTCATAATCTTGCTAGTGCAGCTAGGTGCAATCAAAAGCGTCTTCATTACCGTTCCGATAGCCAGTGTAGATCACGGGAGCCTGCCAAACCTACCCAGGGTCTCGTATTCTGATCCATCAAATCGTCAAAATCCGATGTGACGACAGGCAATCTGATGGGGTCAGTCATATCGATACCCACGCTCAATCAATCGAATGAGCACGATTATAGTTGCCGTAAGAAAAGACCTGGGCCGAGAATTTACTCAGAAATCGTCTTCGAAATCTTAGCTATCACTTTTTCAGGCTTATGTTCTGTAGCTAAAACCCATTCAACGAATTCGATAACGTCGATGCCGCGTTCGCCAGTTTCGATCTTTGCGACGTAGCTCTGCGGGCGCCGCAACACATCCGCCAGGGCTTGCTGAGTCATATCCGCAGACTCGCGAGCCCCGCGAAGCTCATCAATGACTAGCTGATACGCTGATGCGCGAAGGTCTCTGGCCACAACCGTCCTCGAAGGAGAAATCGGTTGCCTCGTAAGTCGAAATTAGGATTATCCCATTTTAGGATAATCGGAGTGATTCATGACTCAGAGACTTGTTGCTGCAGCTTCAGTAGCCCTATTCGTCACCAGCGGGTATGCCTCGGCAGACGAGGCTGATTTTGGTCCGTATCCAAACGACTACGAAGCGATCGTAAAAAACCATTTCGAGATGAGCGCGGTCGACCCACAGAGCATCCGCTACCGAGCGATTTCTGAGCCTCAACCGGTGAACTGGGACAATTACTATGAGGGTGGCGGCTATCAGGTGTGCGTGACCTTCAACGCCAGAAACCGAATGGGCGGATATGCAGGATGGTCAACGCGCGCGCTCATCATCCGTGACGGCGAAGTCAAAGACTGGCTCGGCGTCACCCGGGCCATCGTTGGCGGAACGCGAGGCTGCCCAGAAGCGCAAATCCTAGACTAACGCCTCTTCAGAACTGGGGGGTGTGAACCTGGGTTCACCTGTTCAATTCAAGGATAGATCGCATTTCGGAGGTCTAATGAATGCTTAGGATCAATAGGATCGTTTTCGCCGTTGGTGCCATTGCCTTACTTGGCGCTGGGTATGTCGGCGGTCGCTTGCACTACGCACATCAGCTCAAAAGCACTGCAGAGTTAGCAGCAGAAGCGCTAGCTGAAGGCTTCGCGAACGGACTTCACCAATCATCCAGCGGTCAACGCGACGAGGTTGAGTACGTTGACCGCGAGCCGTCTGAAGTCTGCTCACTCACCATAGAAGGATACGACGAGCGGCGTCGGCGGCAGGGTGACCGTGAGCGCGCCGTCGGTCTTGAAAAATGTACAGCTGAGGCCGTCTCTGAAGGGAGCTTGTGGCGCGTGAGCTTCGCAGTGCTGAACCGAAGCGGCGAAGATGCCGGCTGGCAACAGCAAGAGATTATGGTCTCGACGTCCGAAGGACTTACGAATTGCGCCACACGGGCTGGACACTCTAAAGCTCGGGTTGACGAGATCGAACAGGAACGCGCTACAGGAGTTGGATATGTTCCAAGGCCTCGTCCTGTGGAGACTGAAGAATGGAACACGGCATTCCTGTCGAGCATCCAAGCCTGTGCGGAATTCGACGAAAGTGGCGATTTGGCCAGAGCAATGTTTCCGGAAGAATACTGATCTCGACAAGCCTGCGTGCAAGGACTTCTGTTTAGATACTATTTGATCTGACACAGATTGGCTAAGCTCCTAACTTGCCAATAGCTGCTGAAGGGTGAGATTTCCGCTCGCTGAAAGAGACCGGGACGGTGATCCAGCAATGGTGCCGACACTACGATACGGTGCGACCGAACTCGTCACTCAGATACCAACCGCCAGCACCAGAACCGAAATCGCCATTCCAAATCCAACGCCCAAACACTAAACAGAAACTGGCTGCGCTATAGGGGGCGGGTCACTAGGCACCCAAGAGCCGACGCCATTCGAGGATGGCCGCATCGCGCTGGGTTTTGATGGTCTTTCTCTGATTTACGTGGCTGTCGCGAGCAAATTCGAGACCATGGTCAGTTTTCAGCGACAGAGCAGACGTCGGCCATGGGCGCAAAAACAGACATAAGGAGTTGATGCCCTCGGTAACGGGGATTCGCCCTTAGCTGAGTCTTCCGCGTTTTTATCTTAGTGACGCACGAGGGTCCGAGAAACGACCGTCGGAACTATCGCTGACGCCTACCGTGTGCGGGTAGGTCACCATCATTCCTGAAAGCTTGACTCCAAGGCTTGTTTGCACGCCTCGACGAAAATCAAGTTACCGGATTCCTGGTAAGCTGGTGGAGAGTAAATTCTGCTAAGGCAAGGAAATAGAGCAAATGAGGGCTGGGCATGAGATCTGAATTGGAAATCTTGAAGTACATCCACACAGCCGCTTCGGAACTTGCTGAAATTCGACGCCAGTTCGGGCATCGTCCCTTGATCGCAGAAGCTCTGGAAATGTTTGCGCAATTCGCGCCGCCGTCAGAGCCAATGATGCAGGCTAACAAATCTGGAGCCGAACCTGCGTATAAGAAGCCACTCACACTTATAGAAGCGAGCGAAGCCCCTGAAGCAATTCGTGAGAACGCGCTTGATCCAGAGAATATGCGCCTCCTCAGGCGGCTGCGCAGCTTGGCCAGTGATGGAATCCTGATCGGCTCCGAGGA
>JBCDJY010000019.1:0-40581 GCA_038747245.1 Pseudomonadota bacterium
CCTGCTTTGGGATCCGGCTCAGCGGCCGGCGTCTTCGCCCGCGGCGCCAGCACCACGTCGCCGGCCATCGCCACCAGCAACCGGCGCACGAACATCTCCAGATACAACACCTCGCGGCAGGCCGCCCGCCACGCCGCGCGCAGCATGTAGCCGCAGGCCAGGCCCTGGGGGCCGGCCAGCTCGCGCGCGCCTTCGAGCCTTCGGGCAGCAAACCCAAAGCTCCAGGCCAGGCTCTCTCGATCCAACGTGTCCATGGCCGAGAGACTAACCCAGCGCCCACCCCGGTCGGATAGGCGCGGGGCTGTCCATAGGATTTAGAGGGATTTGGCCCGGTCCTTTCCCGGTTTCGGGCTGCCGGGAAAATGGAAAAACGGATCCAGGGGGCGCCGGCCAAAAGTGGTGCGCGCCCACAGCCATATGGCCAGGGCCGAGCCGATGGCGGCCAGGGCAAACTTGGCCGGCGTCAGAAGGCCTTTCAGCCACAACACGTCCGGGTCGCCGGCCAGGGCAATCACCTGGACAGTGTTTTCAGCCAGATCGCACAGGGCCGCGCTGGCAATCGGTAGGGCAAACCAACCCCCGCCCGCGCCGCCATAGCGAAAGCACAGGCCGGCCACGAATATCCCATAGGCGGCGGCATAGACCATATCGACGCCGGCGGAGAGATACAGGTGAATGCCCACCGCGTTTGGCCTGGCCTTGAGCGCGGCCAGGGCGTCGGCCGCAGTCTGCCCCGTCAGGGCGAAATCGAGCAGCGTGCCGCCCGTGGCCGGCAGGAAAAAAATGTAGATCGCGCCGTGCATCACCGCCATCACGGTGCCCGACACCGCCAGAACGGGAAGCGTGCCCAGGCGGCGCAGCATCAGGCCGACGGGTCGTCTATGGCTTCCGGCTCAACGCCCACGCCGCGCATCAGATCTGCGATCTGCGCCGCGGCGGCGCTGAGCGCGGCGGTGTCGCGGGCCCGGGCTACGATCTGGACGCCGCTGTCCTGGAGCGATCTGAACCAGGGATAGGAGCCGAAATTCACCTCGGGCATCTCTTCGGACAAGGCGCTCAAGGCCTCGGCAATGTCGCCTTCGCGCAGGCCGCGGCCGCGCAGGGTCGCCGAATGGATCGCCGCGCCGCCTTCCAGCCGGCTGGCCACATCGCCCAGCATGGCGCGCACAATGGCAGGCACACCGGCCAGGGTGAACACATTGTCCATTTGAAAGCCCGGCGCGCCGGACACCGGATTGGCAATCAGCTGCGCCCCGTCCGGAATGCGCGCCATGCGCTGGCGCGGCTCGGTAAACTCAGTGTCCATGGCGGCGTAGCGCCGGGCGAGGTCGGCCATCACGCCGGGGTGTTTGCCGATTGAGACGCCGAAGGCAGCGGCGATGGCATCGGCGGTGATGTCATCATGGGTGGGGCCGATGCCGCCTGTGGTGAACACATAGGTGTGGGCCGCGCGCAGGGCGTTGACCGCGCTGACAATCGCCTCCTGGTCATCGCTGACGATGCGCGCCTCGGCGACGGGAATGCCCATGGGCGCCAGGAAGCCGGCAATCGTTTGCAGGTTCACGTCCCGGGTGCGCCCGGACAGGAGCTCGTCGCCGATCAGCAGGACGGCGGCGCGCGGCTCAGCCATCGGCGGCCAGGGCCTGGTAGACAAGCTCGGCAGAGATGCCGCGAAAATCGACGGGCGGGGCCCCGATGCGAAACCGCTGGATCATGCCGATGAAGATAAGCTCGTTTTCCGGGTCGATCCAATACCAGGTACCGGCCGCCCCGCCCCAAAAATGGCTCCCCGGGGCATGGCCGCGCCGGGTCGCAGGCGGGCCGTCCAGGGTGCCCACGCCAAGGCCATAGCCCATGCCGGTGGCGGCCTGGCCAGTGGTGGCGGTGGCAAACAGCGTCTGGTCTGGGCGCAGCACATTGGTGGTCAGCAGCGCGACGGTCTCCGGCTGGAGGATGCGCACATCGCCTAGGGCGCCGCCGGCGAGCAACATACGGGTAAAGCGCTCATAATCGGCCATGGAGGAGACCAGCCCGCCGCCGCCCGATTCCATGGCGAGCGTGTCCTCGCGAAAAGCAAATTGCGGCGCGCGCACCGGGCGATAATCGCCCGTGCGCTCAGACCAGGACCAGACATCCGACAGGCGGTCATATTCGCCCGCCGGGACCGCAAAGCCGGTGTCGTCCATGCCCAGGGGCGCAAACAGGCGCTCTTCTAGAAAGGCGCCGAAGGATTGCCCGCTGATCCGCTCGACCAGGACGCCGACCAGGTCGCTGGAGATGGAATAATACCATTGCTCGCCCGGATCGCTCAGCAGGGGAATACCGGCAACCACATTGATGAAGGCGTCCATGTCGGGCTGTTGCAGGGCGCGGGCAGCCCGCAGCTGCTCATCGGGCACGGTTGCCGGGAAGAGGCCATAGGCGAAGCCCGCCGTATGGCTCATCACTTCGCGCACCGTGGGCGGGCGCGCCACAGGCCGCGGGGCGGCGCCCTCGACATGCACGGTCAGGCCGGCGAATTCGGGGATGTAATCGGTGATGGGATCATCCAGGGACACCGCGCCGTCTTCATACAGCATCAGCAAGGCCACCGCCGCGATGGGCTTGGTCATCGAATAGATACGGTAGAGCGTGTCGCTGGTCACCGGGGCGCCATCCTCGGCGCGGCGGATGCCGGCCTGCATTTGGCTGACCACGCGGCCCTGGTGCACCAGGAGGGTCGAGATGCCGGCGGTATCGCCATCGGCCACGAACTGGGCCATGCGCGCCTCAAGGGCGGCCAGGCCTTCCGCTGAAAATGCCGCGGGCGCCTGGGCCGGCGCCTCTGTCTCGGCCGGCGGCGCAGGCTGGGCGGGCGCGCCATTCGCGGCGCAAGCGGCCATCACAAGCGCAGCGCCGGCCAGGGCAGTGAAAGCTCGAAACATCGGGGCCCCCTTTCGCGTTTGTCTTCCCTTGCCGCGCAGCGCCGGCCAAGGCAAGGCTCGGGCGATGCAGCTGCCCCCGCTTCAGCCGGCCCGCCTGGTGCGGCGCTACAAACGCTTTCTGGCCGATGTCACGCTGGAGGCGAGCGGCGCGGCGCTGACGGTGCATTGCCCCAATCCGGGCTCCATGATGGGCCTGAAGGCGCCGGGCAGCCGGGTGTGGATCTCCCGCTCGGACAATCCCAAGCGCAAGCTCGCCCATACGCTGGAGCTGGTTGAGGCCGATGGCGGGCTGGTGGCGATCAACACCAACAATCCTAACCGGCTGGCCGAGGAGGCGATCCGCGCGGGCACGATTGGCGCCCTTAAGGGCTTTGAGCGCCTGCGCCGGGAGGTGCCCTATGCCGGGCGCTCGCGGGTCGACATTGTGCTGGAGGGCGGGGGCGCGACGACGTTCGTTGAAGTCAAGAATTGCCACCTCATGCGCACGCCGGGCCTGGCGGAGTTTCCCGACAGTGTCACCGCCCGCGGCGCCAAGCATTTAGAAGATCTCGCCGCCGAAGCTGCCCGGGGCCACCGCGCGGTGATGTTGTTCATTGTGCAGCGGGCCGACTGCCACGCCTTTGCGACCGCGCCGGACCTGGATGCGACCTATGCCGCCGGCCTGGAGGCCGCCGCGCGGGCGGGGGTGGAAGTTCTGGTCCATGGCTGCCATATCACCACCCTTGAGATCACAGTTGGCGCCGCCCTGCCTTGGCAGACACCGGCGCCGCGCAGCAGCGACGCGCCAGAGCCGAAGCCAAAGCCAGGAGCCTTGCACACAGATGAGCCTTAGCGACCCAGACCTGATGCCCATGCGCACCGGCGAAATCCGTTTGCACGGGCCGGAGGGATTTGACGGCATGCGCCGCGCCGGCCGCCTGGTGGCCGAGTGCCTGGATATGCTCGTCGGCGAAGTAAACCCTGGCGTGACCACAGCCCGGCTCGACGATCTCATCCGCCAGTTCATTTTCGACCACGGCGCCGTCTCGGCCACGATTGGCTATCGCGGCTATCGCCATGCCTCATGCATCTCGCTCAACCATGTGATCTGCCATGGCATCCCGGGCCCGCGGGTGCTGAAGGATGGCGACATCATGAACATCGACGTCACCTTGATCGTGGATGGCTGGCACGGCGACCATTCGCGCATGTACGCCGCAGGCACGCCAAAGCGCAAAGCCGAGCGGCTGATGGAGCTGACCTATCAGGCGCTGATGGACGGCATCGCCGCCATACGCCCGGGCGCGCATCTCGGCGACATTGGCGCGGCCATCGCGGCGATCGCCCGCAAGAACCGCCTGGCGGTCGTTGAGGACTTCTGCGGCCATGGCCTCGGCCGCCTGTTCCATGACGAGCCCAATGTGGTGCACACGGCAAAGCCCGGCACAGGGCACGTTCTAAAGCCCGGCATGTTCTTCACTGTGGAGCCGATGCTGAACCTCGGGCGCAAGGACGCCGCCATACTGTCAGATGGCTGGACGGCCGTCACACGCGACCGGCAATTGTCGGCCCAGTTTGAACACTCGGTTGGCGTTACGGAAGACGGCGTGGAGATTTTCACCGCCAGCCCGGCGGGATACCACATGCCCCATACCGTTGGGGCCGATACACTTGGGGCCCAAATCCCGGGGGCCCAAAACCTGGGGGCGAAGGGCTGAGCGAGACCAAGCCCCACTGGCAAGGCCACAGGGAGCGCCTTCGCGGCAAATTGCTGACACGCGGACCAGGCGCCCTGGACGATTACGAACTGCTCGAGGCGCTTTTATTCGCGTTCATTCCGCGCCGGGACGTTAAGCCGGTCGCCAAGGATCTGCTCGAGCGCTTCGGCTCTATCTCGGCGGTCCTCAGCGCGCCGAGAACTGATCTGGTCGCGGTGCGCGGCATCGGCGAGGCGGCCGCGGCCTATCTTTGCGCCGTACACGAACTGCGCCTGCGGGCGGCGCGGGAAGAGATGACTGCGCGGCCTGTGATCTCGTCCTGGAGCGCGCTGATTGCCTATGTCACCCAGGCCCTCCAGCACGAGACGCGGGAGCAATTTCGCGTGCTGTTCCTGGACCGGAAAAACCAGCTGATTTGCGATGAAGTGCTCGGCATTGGAACGGTTGACCACGCCCCGGTCTATCCGCGCGAGATTGCCCGGCGCGGCTTGGAAGTGGCGGCCAGCGCGCTGATCCTTGTCCACAACCACCCCTCCGGCGACCCCTCGCCTTCGCGCGCCGATATCGACATGACCCGCGAGGTGATCGACGCGCTCACGCCGCTCGAGATGACGGTGCATGACCATCTGATCGTCGGGCGCGGCGGGGTCACCAGCTTCAAAAGCGCAGGCTTGATCTAGGCGCGGTGAGGGTGCGGGCGGGACCCGCGAAACGGGAAAAGCCTTGCCCATGGGACGCGCGTCGGTACGGTGCCTTTTCAACAAAGCTGCGCGCGAAGACGCGGCCTTTTGGGAGGCACGGCATGGCCGACATGACAGCGGGCGCGCGGCCCGCGGCAGATTTGGGGCAATCCTTCGGCGGCTTGGGCTATCGCAGCTATGTGCTCGGCGCCCTGTTGCTGGCTTATATTTTCAATTTCATCGACCGGGTGATCATCGCCTATTTGTCGGTGCCGATCAAAGCCGAGTTCGACCTGGCCAATTGGCAGTTTGGCCTGCTAAGCGGCATTGCCTTCGCCACCTTCTACACCTTTCTCGGGATTCCGATTGCGCGCCTGGCCGAGCACTTCAACCGCACGATTATCATTGGCGTGTCGATCATGTTTTGGAGCGTGATGACGGCCCTGTGCGGCGTGGCGACCAGTTTTGCCATGCTGCTGATCTTTCGGCTCGGCGTGGGCGTGGGCGAGGCCGGGCTGACGCCGCCGGCCAACTCCCTGATCGCTGACTATTACAAGCCGGAGAAACGTGCGCCGGCCCTGGCGATCTATTCGACAGGCATTACAATCGGCTCGTTTTGCGCAGCGCTTTTTGTTGGATTTGCCCTCGGCATTGTCGATTGGCGCACGACGTTTCTCATTGTCGGCCTGGCTGGCATTCCCGTTGGCCTGGCGATCATTTTCACGGTGAAGGAGCCCCCGCGCGGCTTTAGCGATCCGCCGGGCACGGTGCGGCCAAAGCCGCCCACGATTGGTGAGGCGCTGGGCGCGCTGTCGCGTAATGCCTCGTTCTGGTACGTCACGCTTGGCGGCACGCTTGCCTCTTTCGTAGGCTATGCGCTGGTCACCTTCACCATGGAGTTTCTGACCAAGGCATTTGCCATGACCGTGCCCCAGGCGGCGCTTTTTTTCTTGGCGCCGCTGGCCCTGATCGGGGCGGTGGGCACCTGGCTGTGCGGCGCGCTGGCGGGCGTGTTCAAAGGCAAGTCAGCGCTCTGGCTGCCGGCCCTTGGCCTGGCCGTGGCCACGTGCCTGCACATCCTCGCCCTCAACCTGGTGGCCGGGGCAACCGTGGTGCTCGGCATCCTGATCGCGGCCAATTTGTTCCAGTATTTCTACCTTGGGCCGATGTATGCCGTATCCGGCTCGGTGGTCGATGCCCGGATGCGCGCGACCGCCATCGCCATACTTTTGTTTGTCGTCAATCTGATCGGCTACGGCGTCGGCCCGCCGGCGGCCGGTGTGGTGATCGACATATTCTATTCGGCCAACCTGGCGGATGTGGCGGGCCTGACGGCCGAGATTTGTCGCACTTCGGAGACGCTGACGGCCAGCGAAATCGGCCAGTGCCAGGGCGCCGAGCTCAGCGCGATCCGGGTGGGGCTGTCGATGGTATGCCTGCTGTTCTCGATCGGCTCGATCTTCTTTTTGCTCGGCATGAAGACGATTGACCACGATTTGGCCAAGCTGCGCGCCTGAGACGTGCCTGGGCGCTGCGGGCTGGGCATTGGCGCCGCGCCGGCTTAAACCCGCGCCATGGCGGTCTACACCGAAGTCGACCCGGAGGCGCTAGACGCGTTCCTGTCCGATTATGACGTCGGGGGGGCGCGCAGCTTCAAGGGCATCGCAGAAGGGGTGGAGAACACCAATTATTATCTGGAGACCGACGCGGGCCGGTACATCCTCACCCTGTTCGAAAAGCGCGTCGACGCGCGCGACCTTCCATATTTCATCAGCCTTAAGGAGCACCTGGCGCGGCAGGGATTTCCCTGCCCCCGGCCGATCACGGGCCGCGACGGGGCAGCCCTGCGCGCCCTGCGCGGACGCCCGGCCCTGCTGGTGAGCTTCCTGGATGGGATCAGCCCGCAGCGCCCCCAACGCGACCAATGCCGGGCCCTGGGCGCAGCGCTGGCGCGGATGCATTTGGCGCTGGCGGACTATCCGGGCGTTCGCGCCAACGCCATGGGGCCGGCGCGCTTTGACGGCCTCTGGCAGGCCTGCCGCGCCCACGTCGAGCCGCTGCAAGCGGGCCTGGAGGCCGAGCTCAGCCAGGTGCTGGCCGAGGTGAAGGCGGCGCGCGATGTGACCGGCGCCCTGCCGCGCGGCCCTATTCATGCCGATTTGTTCCCCGACAACACCTTTTTTCTCGGTGGCAAGGTCTCCGGCGTGATCGACTTTTACTTCGCTTGCACAGATGCGCTCGCCTACGATTTGGCGATTTGCCTGAATGCCTGGGCATTTGACGACATGGGCTCGTCCAGCGGGCTGCAATACATGTTCAGCCACGGGGCGGCGTTGCTGGCGGGGTACCAATCGGTGCGCCCGCTTGAGGCGGCAGAGCGGCGCGCCCTGCCGGCGCTGTGCCAGACCGCGGCGCTGCGCTTTTTCCTCACACGCATGGCCGATTGGGTGTCCACGCCGGCCACCGCCCTTGTGCGGCCGAAAAACCCGCTTGAATATGTGCATCGGCTCCGCTTCCATCGCAGTGCAGCGGAGGTGGACAGTTATGGGCTTTGAAGGAGGGCGCTGGCATGGCTGATACCCAGGTGTCCACGCCCGGCGGGGGCAGCGGTCCGGCCATGGCGGGCGCCCAGCCGGCCTATGCCGCGTCCGGTCGCTCCAAGGTCAAGCGGCTCTGGCTGGGCGCATTCCTCGGCGCAGTCACCGCGATTCTCGCGGTGGCCTTTGTTGCCTTGATCTTTGCAACCGTCGCCTGGACCATTGGCGAGGTCCTCTTCGGCGGCTCATGGGACGCAAGCTGGGAAGGCTCGCCCCTGCTGATCGGCGCAGCCGGGGCGATCTTTGCCTCGATCCTTAACTGGTATGTGTTTTTCATCAGCCTGCCGATCGCCACACTGGTGCTGCGCTTTTCCCTCGGGCGCTTCCCTGGCAAGGGCATTGCGACCCACGGCCCCTACTTGAAATGGGGCGTCATCCTCGGCAGCCTGCTCGTGTCGCTGCCGGCCATGCTCGGCGGCTACATCATGTTTGGGATCGGTACCGTGGGCCGCGCGGGCGGGGGCAGCGGGGACACGCTTCAAGTGTTCATCGGAGCGGGCGCGACAGGCGCTGCCATCGGCGCGATCGCCGGGCTTGCCGTGGCCGGCATGTTTCTTCTGATCGTGCGCCCGAAATCCCAAGTCAAAATGGCTGATCCGGCCGCCGCCTTTTAGGCCGCCAACGATGGGAGCAAGGACAACGCCCATGGCCACACAGATCCTGATCTGGACAGACGGCGCGTGTTCGGGAAATCCGGGCCCGGGCGGATGGGGCGCTGTGCTGAAGGCGGGCGACCAGGAAAAAGAGCTGTGGGGCGGCGCTCCGGAGACGACCAACAACCGTATGGAACTCCAGGCCGCCCTGGAAGCGCTCAACGCCCTGAAGGCGCCCTCCCGCGTCACCCTGCACACAGACAGCACCTATGTGAAAGACGGCCTCACGAAGTGGATGGCCGGCTGGAAGCGCAACGGCTGGAAGACCGCGGCCAAGAAGCCCGTCAAGAATAAGGATTTGTGGCTCGCCTTGGACGAGGCGGCCGCCCGCCACGACATCACTTGGGTGTGGGTGAAAGGCCATGCCGGCGAGCCCGGCAATGAGCGCGCCGATGCCCTGGCCCGGCGCGGCATCACCGCCTAGCCAGCGCCGGGGCGCCCCGGGCACCCTGGGCACCCCGGGCAGGGGTTCACCCACCACGTGATCGATCGATGACACTTTTCCCTTGTGGAAAACGCGCCGGTCGCTTAAGAGCTTATGCTCAGATTGCGCAAAAGGGGCGTTTTAACACCAGAGGGCCTTGTTTTTGGTGGTTTGCCAAGCCGGGACCCTTGAACCCTCAATTGCGTTTGACTAGGTTATACTCAGATTGAGCAAAATAGACGGCGCAGGATCCAAAGCGCCCATTGGAGGTGAGACATGGCCAGACTGATCGACAGCGGACCGGGCTGCCCCACGCCCACACCGATGCGGCCCGCATCTGGCGCCGAAGCGCGCGGATTGGCCTATACGCCCGAAGTTAAGGCCGCCACGGACGCGCTGTATCCGCTGGTGCGCGATTTCGTGACGCCCATGGAGTGGCCTGCGCTTGCGCCCCTCGTGCACGCGATCAACACGCTCAAGCACGAGCGCGATGCGGTGATCCTGGCCCACAATTACATGACCGCCGACATCTTCCAGCTCGTCGGCGACTTTCGCGGCGACAGCCTCCAGCTTGCCCGTGAGGCCGCCGCAACCGAGGCCAGCGTGATTGTCCAGGGCGGTGTGCATTTCATGGCCGAGACGTCGAAAATCCTCGCGCCGGAGAAAACCGTGCTGATCCCGGACATGCGCGCGGGCTGCTCGCTTGCCTCGTCCATCACAGGCGAGGATGTGCGGCTGATCAAGGCGCGTTATCCAGACTATCCAGTGGTCACCTATGTGAATACCACCGCCGATGTGAAGGCCGAATGCCACATCACCTGCACGAGTTCGAACGCAGCCCAAGTGGTTGAGGCCATCGCGGCAGAGTGGGACACCGATACCGTCATCCTGGTGCCCGACCAGTACCTGGCCAAGAATGTGGCCGCCCAGACGGGGATTCGCATCATGACGTGGCCAGGCGCCTGCGAAGTCCACGAGCTGTTCAGCGCCGAGGACGTGGTGCAACTGCGCGAGGCGCATCCTGGCGTGGTCATCCTCGCCCATCCGGAATGCCCGCCGGACGTGCTCGAAGAGGCCGACTTTGCTGGCTCAACCGCTGCGCTGGCCAATTATGTTGGCGAGCATAAGCCGGCCCGGGTCGTCTTGCTCACCGAATGCTCGATGAGCGACAATGTGGCGGCAGAGAACCCCGAGGTGAACTTTGTGCGCCCGTGTAATCTCTGCCCGCACATGAAGCGCATCACCCTGGAGAATATTTACGACTGCCTGGTGCATATGCGCCACGAGGTGGTGATGGAAGAAGACGTGCGCGTGCGCGCCAAAGCGGCGATCGATGCGATGCTCGACCTGCCGAAAATGGCCCGGCCGCTGGCGTTCAAAACGGGCCTGAAGCCCATGGACATCGACATCATCGAGCCAGAGCCGGCCTTGGCCTGAATTTGACTTCGCGCGGCATGCGGCCACACTCTCTTAATGGGGCGTGCAGAGCATAGGGACACGGAACATGGCCAGAGCGATTGTCGGTGTCCTAGCGGTGTTTTTTTCCGTTTTGGCCGCACCGCCCGAGGCCAGCGCAGAACCGAGCGACATCCTGGGCGCCTGGTCGTTTGAGACCGACCGCTACCGGGACGGCCAGTGTGTGATGAGCGGCACAATGCGGCTCTGGAGCGGGGTCAGCGGCAAGCAGAGCGGCTATCAATGCGAGCTGACCGCGCTGGAAGTGTGCACCCAGTGGGGCCAGTCGGTGGTGCGCCAAACCTGCGACATCACGCGGGTGGACGACCAATTGACCGTGCGCTCGCAGATCGCCGAGGTGTTGCAGCGCAAAGGGGCGTTTTCCGAGGGGCCGTTCAATTACGCGCCGGACAATTTCGCCCTGACGGTCAAGAGCCACTCGCTCATGTTTGGCTCATTGCTCTCGGCGGTGAACGCACCTGTGACCTTCAGGCGTGAAACGGCGGGCATCTCATGATGGCGCGTTGGGGTTTGGCGTGCCTGGCCGTGATGGCGGCGTCTTGTTTTGGCCAAGCCGGCGCAGAGCCGGGCGGGCCAGGCGGCGACGGGCCGGCCTATCCCATTTCGGGCAGTTGGACATTTGTCTCGTTTACTGGAGATGCCTGCGAGTTCGGCGGCGTTGCCCGGCTCGGCCTGCGCAATGACGACGGCACCTACCCGTGTGAGCTGACCGCCCAGCAGGTCTGCCCCATCGACAATGTGGAATGGGTGGTGCGCCAATCCTGTGTGGCGACCCGCACCGGCAACCAACTTGTCATACGCTCAACCATTGAGGAGTTTCTTGTCGGCGAGCCGACGCCGTCCTACTGGCCGGACAATTTCGTTCTCAAGGTCAAATCCAGTGACTTCATGGCAGGGTCGCTAATCTCCCACGGCGCCCACGCGACCCAGTTCAAGCGCGAAGTTGAGGGCATCTCATGACAGGCAGGCCCCTGCTTGCAGCCTTGGCCGCCGGCGCAGTTGCCGGCGCCGCCTATGGCGAGGATCCGGCCGGGCGCTGGGAGTTTCGCACCGACATCGCGTCTAAGGGCTGCACCATACAGGGCGTAATGTCGATCGGCCTGGCAGATCCCGTCACCGGCGAGCGGGCCTGCCGGTTTGCCAGCGCCGAGACCTGCGGGCCCGCCGATCCCAGCCCCATCGAGATGGACCAGATCTGCACCATCGCCTTTGAAGGCGACTTCCTGGAAATCCGCTCAACGGTGTTTGCCTCTTTGACCCCGGGGCGCGGCATTGACGGCTACCTGCCCGACCATTTCACCATCCGGCCAACCGGCGCCGCGCGCATGTCAGGCACCTGGTTCGACCGCAATTACGCCGACCAGGTCGAGTTCTGGCGCACGCGAGGCGGCGCCACGTCCTGATGGCCGGGCAAACCCAACATCTCCGCGCCGATGCCGACGCGCCGTGCACCGATGTTCTGATTGTCGGCGCGGGGCTTGCCGGTCTGTTCCTCGCCCTCAAGGCCGCGCCGCACGAGTGCACGGTTCTGACGCCGGCGCCGCTTGGCCAGTCGGCGTCCTCGGCCTGGGCCCAGGGCGGGCTGGCTGCAGCGCTCGCCCCGGGCGACAGCCCAGAGGCCCATGCCCGCGACACGGTGGCCGCCGGCGCCGGCCTTGTGGACCCGGTGGTGGCGGGCCTGATTGCCTCCGAAGGCGCCGCGCGGGTGCGCGACCTCATCGCGCTCGGCGTGCCGTTTGACCGCACTGAAGACGGCGTCCTGGCCCTGTCACTCGAAGCGGCCCACTCCCACCCCCGCGTGGCCCGGGTCGCCGGCGACCTGGCCGGCCGGGCGATCATGGATGCGCTCACCGCAGCAGTCGCCGCATGCCCGCACATCACCGTCATTGACGGCGTCAAAGCCGCGGCGCTGCTGCAGGATGAAACCACTGGCCGCGTCGCAGGCGTGGTGGCGCGCAGCCGCGGCGGGGCGCTGTCGACGATCAAGGCGCGCGAGACCGTGCTGTGCACCGGCGGCGCAGGCGGCCTGTTCGAGGTCACCACCAATCCAGCCAGCGCGCGCGGGGACGCCCTGGGCATGGCGCTCAGCGCCGGCGCGCTGGTGTCGGATCTGGAGTTTATCCAATTCCACCCCACTGCCATGGATGTGGGCCTGGACCCGGCGCCGCTTGCCACCGAGGCCCTGCGCGGGGAAGGCGCTGTGCTGGTCGACGGCGAAGGCGATGCCTTCATGGCGCGCTATCACCCCGGCGGCGACTTGGCGCCCCGCGACGAGGTCGCCCGCGCCATCCACGCCGAGCGCCTGTCCGGGCGCGGCGCGTTTCTCGACGCGCGCGCTGCCATTGGCGCGGCGTTTCCAGACCTGTTCCCGACCGTCTTTGCCGCTTGCCAAGCGGCCGGCTTCGACCCGCGCGCCACACCGATCCCCGTGGCGCCGGCGGCCCACTATCATATGGGCGGCGTCGTAAGCGACCTTTGGGGCCGCTCCAGCGTCGCCGGGCTGTCGGTCTGCGGCGAGTGCGCCTCGACCGGCGCCCACGGCGCCAATCGCCTGGCCTCAAACTCGCTGCTGGAGGCGGTTGTCTTTGCGCGCCGCATCGCCGAGCGCCTCACTGGCGGGCAGCTTCAGACGCCGGGAGCCGCAGCCGGCCGCGTCGCCGACCCGCTGGCGCCGGCCGCCCTAACCGAGCTGCGCCAGGGCATGCAGGCCCATTGCGGCGTGACGCGGCATGCCGACGGCCTTGCCAAGCTTGAGGGCACGCTTGAGCGCCTGAGCGCCGAGCACGGCGCCCCCTGCGACCTGGTCGCGGCGCGCGCCATCGCCGCTTCGGCGGCAGCGCGCGAGGAAAGCCGCGGCGGCCATGCCCGGTCAGACTATCCAGGCCTGTCGGAGACGCCCACACGCAGCTACCGCGCCGCGCCCGCCCCGCCGCGCCGCGCGCCCATGGCGACACGGGCCGAGGCCGCGCTGCCTTGACCGCGCCGGCGCCGCCGCCCTTGCCAGGGATCGTGCTTGACCCGATCGTGCGCCTTGCCCTGGCCGAAGATCTCGGCCGGGCCGGCGACCTGACCAGCGACGCCACCTTGGCGCCCGGAGCCGCCCTGACCGCAGTGATCCGCGCGCGCGGCCCGGCGGTGATCGCGGGCTTCGATGCGGCTGCCCACACCCTCGCCCTTGTCGACGCCGACGTGCAGTTGACGATTGAGCGCGGAGACGGCGCGGCCGTGACAGCCGGCGACACCCTGGCGCGCCTTTCGGGGCCGGCCCGGTCGATCCTAATGGCGGAACGCCCCGTACTGAACTTCTTGGGACGCCTGTCCGGGGTTGCCACCCTGACGCGCGCATTTGCCGACGCCATCGCCCACACCCGCGCAAGGATCGTGTGCACGCGCAAGACCACGCCTGGCCTGCGCGCCCTGGAAAAGCGCGCCGTGCGCTGCGGCGGTGGCACCTCGCACCGCTATGGCCTGGATGATGCGATCCTGATCAAGGACAATCATATTGCCGCATGCGGCTCGGTCACGGCCGCCCTGGAGCGGGCCAAGGCCTATGCCGGACACCTGCGCATGATCGAGATCGAAGTCGATACGCTGGAGCAATTGGCAGAGGCCCTGGCTGCCGGGCCCGACGCCGTGCTGCTCGACAATATGGAGCCAATCACCCTGCGCGCGGCCGTAGACATGGTGGCGGGCCGGTGCGTAACCGAGGCGTCAGGCGGCGTGACCCTGGACACGGTTGCCGCGATTGCCGAGACCGGCGTCGACTTTGTCTCCTCAGGCGCGCTGACCCATTCGGCCCCGAATGTTGACGTGGGCCTCGATGTGGTTTGACCTTCACGGCAGGCAAGCCGTCGGGAGGAGAGGCCAATGGGCCAGGCAAACGGACGAAAATCGATCTTCATCACCGGCGCGGCCAGCGGCATTGGTGCGGAAACGGCGCGGTATTTTAGCGGGCGGGGCTGGTTTGTCGGGCTCTATGACATCGACGCGCCGCGCCTTTCCGAGGTCGCCGCGACCATAGGCGAAGACAATTGCCATACCGGCGCTCTAGACGTGCGCGACCGGGGCGACTGGACGCGCGCGGTCGCGGGCTTCTGCGAGGCGACCGGCGGGCAGATGAATGTGCTGTTCAACAATGCCGGCGTCGGGCGCCATGGTTGGTTTGAAGACATTGAAGGCAAGGACAATGACTGGATCATCGACGTTAATCTGAAGGGCGTCATCCAGGGCGTGGAGGCCTGCCTGGAGGCGCTGAAGGCCACGCCCGGCGCGCGCATCATCAACACCGCCTCCACCGCCGGCATTGTCGGCGCGCCGCAGCTGGCGGTCTATTCAGCGACGAAATTTGCCGTGCGCGGGCTCACCGAAGCGCTTGATGTGGAGTTCAGCCCCCTCGACATTCGGGTGGTGAGCCTGATGCCGTGGTTCATCGACACGCCGATTCTGGATATGGGCGCGAGCAGCGAGAGCAATGAGCGCATGGCCGACCAGATCCGCGCCCGCGGCGCCGAGGTGTACCCCGTCTCCATGGCTGCCGAGATGACGTGGGAGGCGGCCCATGGCGACGACGTCCATTACATGGTCGGCAAGGATGCGAAACGCGCGCGCTTTGCCGCCCGGTTCTTTCCAAAACGGCTGCGCAAACGCCTGGTGGCAGACTTGCCGGCGCGGGACGCTGCGCCCTAGGCGGCCACGGTGCCCTTCACCGGGCCGTCTTCCATTTGGGTCAGGAAAAAGTCCTCAAAGGCGTCGGGACGCTGGATAAACCGGTTGAACGGCAGGCTACCTTTGCCGATGGCGCTCGGGGCGATGTTTGCCCCGCAACGGCGCGCCGTTTCATTCACCTGGTCGCGGTTTTCGCCGGCCGATGCGATGGCAATGCGGTGGTCGCCCATATTCGCGATGCGCGCCACGGTCATGTCTGGGTCGAAACTGTCCGGTAGGGTCAGGTCGACCATGACAAGGTCAAACCGCTCAAGGCGCAGCCGGGTTTCGGCCTCCATCAAGGTGCTCGCCATGACGAGGTCCACCTGGACCCGGGCCCTGGCGGCCTTGTCAGCGGCAATGGCCAACATGTCTCTGACCGGCTCATGGTCTTCGACCCAAAGAACTTTCATGACTTACTCTACCCCAAATTAAACACGTAAAGACGCAGCCGCACTGTCGGGTCAGGGCCGCACCCCGGGGCCGGTTGCCGCAAGGCGCCGGTCCGTCTCGTCGGTGAACCCGGAACCGCAGTCGGCGTTTCTCGCCTCGACTCCGCCGGTGAAAGGGTTAAACCACGCGCCAAGTTTCGAGGGCGTAAACCAAACCCTGCGCTGGGGTTAACCTGCGCGATTTTTGGAAACATTCGGCCATAAGAGTTGAGTTGGCTGGCCGGAGGAGGGAGGCTACCCAAAGCGCAGTTGGAGCCGCCTATGCGTTTTGTCACCCTTCTCAAGCTTGCTGCGCTGCCCGGCCTGCCGGCGTTGGCGGCCTGCGCCGGCGCGGCGCCCGCGGGCGAGCCCGAACCAGAGCGACTGTTCTCCATGCTGGCGCTGGACGTTGTCTCCGTCGAGCAAGGCGATCTGTCATGTTACGTCGAGGCCGCCTCAGGCGAGGTGTGGCAGGCTGATTTTGATGCGTGCGACCCCGCCATCGCCGGCACACGTCAGATCGCGCGGGTTGAGCAGCGCCCCGTTCAGTCGGCCGCCTGTGAGGGCGACCCCGATTGCGCGCTGACGGAAATGGCCGCGCTCATTGTTCAATTCACGCCCCGCGCCCAGCGCTGAGGCGGCCGGCAAAAAGGCGCGCACCCGATGCAGTTCATAGACCTTCAAGCCCAACGCCGCCGGATTGAACCGGAGATCAACGCCGCCATCCAAGCGGTGGTCGAGCATGGGCGGTTCGTGATGGGGCCGGAAGTCGCGCAATTGGAGGCCGCGCTTGGGCGCTACGGCGCGGCCGAGCGGGTCATCACCTGCGCCAATGGCACCGAAGCGCTGGCCCTGCCGCTCATGGCGTGGAACCTGAAGCCCAGCGATGTGGTGTTCTGCCCGAGCTTCACCTTCGTCGCCACAGCCCAAGTGGTGCCCTGGCTCGGCTCGATCCCGTGTTTCGTCGACATCGACCCGGTGACCTATACGATGGACCCGGCAAGCCTTGAGGCGGCGATTTGTGCCATTCGCGACGAGACGCGCCTGAAGCCGAAAGTGGTGATCGCGGTGGACCTGTTCGGCCAGCCGGCCAACTACCCCGAAATCCGGGCGATTTGTGACCGTTATGGCCTCAAGCTCATCGCTGACAGCGCCCAGGGGTTTGGCTGCACGCTGGAGGCGCGCCACCCCCTTCACTGGGCCGATGTGACGACGACGAGCTTTTTCCCGGCCAAGCCCCTAGGCTGTTACGGCGATGGCGGCGCGATCCTGACCAATGACCCGGAACTCGGCGATTTGTGCGAGTCCCTTCGGGTCTACGGCAAGGCCATGCCGGCCGACATTGAAGCGCGCCAGTTTCGCCACGACCCGAAATACATGTCCCTCAGGATCGGCATGAATTCGCGCCTCGACACGATCCAGGCCGCAGTTCTGCTCGAAAAGCTCAAGATCTTTGACGAGGAGATCGCCGCGCGCCAGCAGGTGGCCGAGCGCTATAATGAGGGGCTCTCGGGCCATGTGCTCAGCGTTCCCAAGGTGGCCGACGGGGCCCAGTCGGTCTGGGCGCAATATGTGGTGGAAGTGGCGAGCCGCGACGCGCTCCAGGACCATCTCGGCGCGGCGGGCATTCCCACGGCGGTCTACTATCCCATCCCGATCCATGAGCAGGATTTCGCGGTGCGGTATCCGCGCAGCCCCGACGGCTTGCCCCACACAGTGGCCGCAAGCACCAAGGTCATGGCGCTGCCGATGCATCCCTATCTCGACCCAGCCACCCAGGACCGTGTGGTGAGTGCGGTGTCAGATTTTACAAGGTGAGCGCGCCGTCCCTGGACACCACACAGAGCGCTGACCGGTCCCGCCTGTCCCTGGCGGCGCTGGTGGTCACCTTCGCAGCATTGTGGGTCCCACTGGGTCAGCACGAATTTCTTCACGCCCATTGGATGAAGGTCGGCACCTTCATGGCCCCGTTCCTTGTTTTTGTCGCGGTCGCATGCCGCAGCGACGCCCCGGGAACGCTTTTCCGAGACTTGAGGTTCGTCTCGCTGGTCCTGCTCGTGGCATACATCATACACCAATTCGAAGAGCACTGGGTGGACCTGACTGGCGAAATTTACGCGTTCAAGCCCTATGTGAATGGCCTGATCCGCACAGCGATGGGACGTCCAGACAGCCCGGTCGAAGCGCTGTCGGATGCCGGCGTCTTCATGATCAACACATCGCTGGTCTGGCTGGTGGCCTCGCTGGCGATTTGGCGGGGCTCAAGGCACGCATTCCCGACCCTGTGCATGGCCGCCATCGTCTTGTTCAACGCCTTCAGCCACATCGCAGCCGGTGCATTGAGGTTGGCATACAATCCCGGGCTGGTGACCTCCATCGTCATTTTTGTTCCCCTTGCAATGGCCGTCTACGCCATGGTGCTGCAAGCAGGTCAGGCGCGCCGCGGACTGGTGGTTGCAAGCCTGGTCTGGAGCGCCTTGGCGCACGTCATCATGGTCGGGGGAATGATCGCAAGCGGCTGGTTTGGGGCCGTGCCTGAGCCCGTCTATTTTGCCGTGCTGGTGGCGTGGTCGATCCTGCCCTGCTTGCTCTTCCGGGGCGTGCGGGCCGCCGGTTGACATGCACAGGTGACGGGATAGTCCAAGGCTTAGGGATGACGCATACACGCCTGACCTTTCGGCTGCTCGCCTTACTGCTGGCCCTGTTCGCCTATGCCGTGAATGGGGCCCAAGCGCGTGTCGCCGTCACCCCTGGCGAGACCCTTTCCGTGCCGATCTGCAGCTTGCACGGCGACATCACATACATGACGATTGACGTGGGCGGCGGCGGCCCGCCGGGCGAGCCCACCCACACGCACTGTGAAGCGTGTACGATCGCTGCCGCGGTGCCCAGCGCGCCGCCTGCTCGGCTTACCGCCCCTGCCGGGCACACAATCGGTCTTGGCAGCCCTGCCGCGCCGCAGGTCCATCCCAGCTCTCCCCTGTGGCCCGGGGCCCCGCCCCAGGGCCCTCCAACCGCTCGCAAAGCTTAGTCCCTAATGACCCCTGATTTCCGGCCGCGCAGCGCCCCTGCGCGCGCCCAGCTTTGCGAGTTACACAATGAAACTGAACACGCTTTTCGCCAGCGCGGCCCTCGGCCTTGCGCTCGCTCCACTTGCCAGCGCCCATGAGGGCGATGAGGGCAAGGTCACCTACGCCGCCGACCACGCCCCCATCGGCGTCATGGCCGACCACCGCCATGAGAAAGGCGAATGGATGGCCTCCTACCGCTTTATGTACATGGATATGAGCGGCAGCAGAAACGGCACCGACAGCTTGTCGCCCGAGGAGGTCATCACCTTCCCGAACCGGTTCGCCAATCCGCCAATGATGCCGCCGAACTTGCGCGTCGTGCCCACCGACATGCCGATGCAGATGCATATGGTCGGCGGCATGTATGGCCTGACCGACCGGATCACGCTGATGGCCATGGGCATGTACATCGCCAAGGAGATGGACCACATCGTGTTCCAAGGCCCGATGGGGACCGATCGGCTTGGCGGGTTCACCACCGAGGTCGACGGGCTGGGCGACACCTCTCTCGGCGTGATCTTCGGGCTGGACGATGGCGGCATGCCCCATGGTCAGGTGAATTTGGGCCTCATGGTGTCCCTGCCCACGGGCAGCATCGACGAAACCGACGACATCCTCACGCCTATGAACACGCAGCCCACCGTGCGCCTGCCCTATTCCATGCAACTCGGCTCGGGCACGCTCGACCTCAAGCCCAGCCTGACGGCCTATAACCGCTATGGCGATTGGTCCCTAGGCGGGCAGGTCTCCGGCGTCATCCGAACGGGCGAAAATGATGAGGGCTACACCCTAGGCGATGTGGTCTCGGCGACGGCATGGGCGGCCTATGAGTTCACGCCCAGCATCAGCCTGTCAGGGCGCCTGCTGGCCACATCGACCGGTCAGATTGACGGCATCGACCCGGCAATCATGGCGCCGGTGCAAACCGCCAATCCGGACAATTATGGCGGCGAAACGCTCGAGGCGCTCGTCGGCGTCAATTGGGCATTCAACGGCGGCGCCCTGGACGGCCACCGACTGGCCGCAGAGATTGGCCTGCCCCTGTCGCGCGATCTCAACGGCCCGCAATTGGAGACCGATTTGACGTTCACCCTGGGCTGGCAAAAGGCGTTTTAGTCGCGCCTGCCGGCGACCGGGCCACGCCCGCCTCATATCTATGTTCGCGCCGGCGCTCGATTTTATCCGGCGCGCGGCCTAGGACACGGGGGGCAGGCAAGTCTGGAGACGGCGATGGCCAAGGGAGATATGCCGATACTGGTCGGCGCGGGGCAGTTCACCAGCCGCTGGGCCGGCGATGACGGGCCGGCCGGCGCGCCCTCGCCCCTGTCGCTGGCCCATGCCGCCTGTGAAGCGGCGATTGCCGACTGCGGCGCGCCGCGCGTCGGTGCCTCGATCGACACCTTGGCCGTTGTGCGCATCTTCGAGGATTCCATTCCGGGCGGCGGCCACCCCCATGGCCACAACACCAATCTGCCGGGCACTTTAGCGCGTGAGCTGCGCGTCCAGCCCCGGCGCCTGATCTATTCGTCCGTTGGCGGGCAAAGCCCCCAGGCCCTGGTCAATGAGTTCGCCGCCCTGATCCATGAAGGCGGCGCAGACTGCGTTCTGATTGCCGGCAGCGAGGCCAACGGGGCCTCAAAGGCGGCGCGCCGGAAAGGCATATCCCTCGATTGGGAAGACGGCGCCGAGGCGGCCGTGGAAGACCGGGGCCTCGGCGACATGTTGCTGTCGCGCCACGAGATCAAACATGGCCTGGTCAGCCCGCCCTATTTCTACGGCCTGTTCGAAAACGCGATTGCGGCCCGCGAAGGGCGCACGCGCAGCGCCCACAGGGCGGCCATGTCAGACCTGTTCGCGCGCTTCAGCGCGGTTGCGGCCGATAATCCGCTCAGCCAGTTCCCCGAGCGCCGAGAGGCCGGATGGCTGGCTGCGCCGAGCGCTGAAAACTACGAATTGGCTGACCCGTTCCTGAAATGGCACGTCGCCCAGGACGCGGTGAACCAGGGCTCGGCAGTCGTGTTGATGTCGCAGAGCAAGGCCGACGCCCTGGGCGTTCCAGGGGGCAAGCGGGTCTATCTGCACGGCGCGGGGGAAGCCGGCGATGACTTTCTCAGCGTGCGTCCGCGCCTGGATGGGTCTGCGGCCATGGAGGTCGCCCTGGGGCGCGCCCTGGAGGCGGCAGAGCGCTCTGTCGATGAGATCGCCCTGTTTGATCTCTACTCATGCTTTCCCTGCGCGGTGTTTTCGGCCTGCGGCGCCCTAGGGCTTGACCCATTTCGCGACCCTCGCCCCCTAACGGTCACTGGCGGGCTGCCCTTCTTCGGCGGCCCGGGCAACACCTATAGTCTGAATGCCATTGCCACGATGGCAGACCGCCTTCGCGCCGCGCCGGGGGCCTATGGCCTGGTGCTCGCCAATGGCGGGTGGATGACGAAGGAAGCGGCCGGTGTCTATTCGACCGACAAACCGGCCAGATTTGCCCCCGCCGCACCGCCGCAGGCCCCTGGCCCGTCCCTCGACATCGACCCCGCGCCGACCCGCGGCGTGATCAAGACGTTTACGGTTATCCATGGCCGCAGCGGACCGGAGCGGGGCCTCGCCCTATGCGAGACGCCAGCAGGCGGCCGCTTCCTGGCTGCGGCAGACGGCCCGGCGCTGGCCATCCTGCGCCGGGAGGAAAGCCCGGTCGGCCGGCTTGTGACGGTGAGCCACTCTGGCGAAGTCAACACCTTCGGCTTTGGCGATACCCTCTAAGGCCCTGAAACTGGCATGGACATTGAACCGCCGCCTGACGCCCCGCCAAACGCGGTTCGCGCGGCCTAACCCCTGACCTGGAGACCCCGCCTCATGTCGATCAAAAAGGCCGTTTTACCCGTTGCCGGGTTCGGGACACGCGTCCTGCCCGCCACCAAGGCCATTCCCAAGGAATTGCTGCCAGTGGTGGACCGGCCAGCGATCCAATATGTGGTCGACGAGGCCATCGAGGCCGGCATTGAGCACATCGTCTTCGTGACCGGGCGCAACAAAGGCGCGATCGAGGACTATTTCGACGTTGCATTCGAGCTGAACCACGCGCTGGACGCCAAGAACAAGGCCGCCATCTTGGAGGAGCTCGCGCGCATTCACCGGCCCGCCGGGTCCACCAGTTTCATTCGCCAACAGGGCGCGCTCGGCCTGGGCCACGCAATCTGGTGTGCCCGGGATGTGATTGGAAATGAACCGTTCGCGATCTTATTGCCCGATGTGCTGATCAAGGCTGAGACGAGTTGCACGGCCCAAATGGTCGAGGCCTATAACCGGGTCGGCGGCAACCTGATTGCGGTGGACGCTGTGCCCCAGGAAGAGGTCTCGAAATACGGCGTTGTGGCGCCATCTGGCCGCGACGGAGACCTGGTGCGGATGTCCGGCATGGTCGAAAAACCCAGCCCGGATGCAGCGCCGTCAAACCTAAAGATCACCGGGCGATACATCCTCCAGCCGGAGATCTTCGACCTGTTGGAGACCCAGGAACGCGGCGCCGGAGGCGAGATACAGCTCACCGATTCCATGGCCAAGCTGATGGAAATGCAGGATTTTTACGCGCTCGAATATGATGGCCAAGACTATGATTGCGGCTCCAAGCTTGGCTATTTCGAGGCCGTCCTCGCCTACGCCCTGGACCATGGCGAAATTTCCGGCGGCGTGCGCGACCTGATCGGCAAGGCCCTCGCCTAGGCGCGGCGCGCAGCGCTCGGCGAGGTGGCATCATTGGCCGCCACAATTGCGTCGGCCGCCCGCGCGGGCGCCGCTACGGTGCGGTTACGGCCCTGGGATTTCGCAGTGTAGAGCGCCACGTCGGCGCTATCGATTGTGTCCTGGGGCGCGTCGCCCGCGAGCAGGGTCGAGACCCCGAAGCTGGCCGTGCAGCTGATTTTCTTCGCCCCGTGATAGACTATGGTTTGCTCAATCCGGGTGCGCAGCCGCTCGCACACACCCTTAGCCTCACTCGGCGACAGGTCGCTGAGCAGGATGATGAACTCCTCGCCGCCCCACCGCGCCAGGCGGTCCATCGGCCCGCGTAGTTCAGAGCTAACCGCAAGGGCGACCGCTTTCAGCACCGCGTCTCCGGCCTTATGGCCAAAGGTATCGTTGACCTCTTTGAAATGGTCGATGTCGAACAGCGCGATCGCGCCCTGTTCGCCCTTGCGCTCCATCCGCTGGAGTTCCTCGCTCAACCGATACTGGAAGTAGCGCCGGTTCAGCAGGCCGGTCAGCGTATCTGTTGAGGCAAATTGTTCCAATTCGGCCTGGTACTTGGACAATCGATAGTCGTTCTGGGCCGCGAAAGCCGCCAGGGGCACAACCACGAGGGTCGATATTTGCAGGGCTGTCATCAAAAAGGCGGACTGGTCCTGGGGAATACCGATGCTCATCGACAAAGCCGATGCGAACAGGCCCGACAAGCCTACGGCGACCACGACAATGCCGATGAAGAGCGCAGCGGCGCGGCGCCGGCGCTGGCTGTCCGTGTGTAGCTTCTTTGTTTCTATTCCGCCCATACCCGTTGCATACACTGAAACGATTGGGGTTTTACTCAACGGGGCAAGTGAGTCTTGGTCCGGGAATTTACGTTTTGCTAGCGATTCGCGCCGGCGCCCGCGCGCGGCCTTAGCGCCAATGCTCTGCGATCCATGGGGTGGGGCGTACGGCCTTGTAGACTTTTTTGAACCAAGGCGCCGGCCAGCGTCCATCGCGGGCCTCGTCTGGGTCTGGCTTGCCCGTGAACGCAACGATCCGGGTCTCGCCCGGCAGCCTCGGCGTGAGGAAATGGTTCAGCGGCCATTTCGGCAGAAGCGAGTGTTTGAACGATTGGCACCAGCCCGCAGGCCAAAATTCCATCTCGCGTATCTCGCGGGATATGTAGACCTGGCTGATTTTGTGGGCCTCCACCTTTGCGGCGGGGTCGGCCATGAGTTCATCATAGAGGTATGCGTGGGCGCCGACGCGAAACCGGTAGCAGGACGTGTTGCCAATGCCGCTGCCGGGCTGGGTCCAGTTTTCGGCAACCAGGAAGGTTTTATCCGGGGCGTAGTCAAAAAATGGATCGATCGATCCTGTGATCACCAAATCGATGTCGAAGAACAGCGCGTCGCCTTCGATATCCGCCAGGGGCGCCTGCCACAGGCCAATTTTGCGCCAGGGCAACCATTTCACCCGTTCCGGTAAATCGATGGCCGGCAAGGAGCGCGCCTCGATCCCGGGCGTGTAGCCCGTGTCGTCATCGGTGAAACACACAAAGCGCAGGGGCCGGGCAGTGTTGCGTTTGACCATGGCAAAGAGCCGGTTGACGAAATCTGCGCCATACCGCGTGCCCCAACGCATGCAGATCACGGTTTGGTAGTCGCGCATGAAGGGATCCCCGGCGGTGAAATCAGGCGATGCCTAGCCCATCCCGCGCGCCGAGCAAATATGGCCGGGCCGCGGCGCGCGGTGTAAGGCTCGCCTGCCTGGCCGAAATGCGGAGAAGGGGACAGGAATGGTGGATGCAGGACTAAAGGCGCGGGCGCGCAAAGCCAAGGCGTGGATGCTGGAGGCCTCCTTGCCATTTTGGGCTGAACGCGGCCTCCACCCAAAGCTGGGCTTCCGCGAGCGCTTGACCATGGACGGCGCGCCGATCGAAGACGCCGACAGCCGGGTGCGCTTGCAAGCGCGCCAGACCTTTTGTTTCGCCTTTGGCAAAGCGTTGGGATGGCATGACGCAAGGGCCGGCGATTTGATTGCCCGCGGCGTGGATGTGCTTGTGAACGCGTGCCGGCGCCCAGATGGGCTTTACGGGGCGCGCATGGCCCATGCTGGCGGCCTGTCGGATGCCAGAGCCGACCTTTACGATACGGCCTTCGCCCTTTTGGCGCTGTCCTGGGCGGCCTCTGCGGGGGTCGACGCAGCGCAAGACCACGCCCGGGCCGCAAGCCAGGCCATCGAGACCGAGCTCAGGCGCCCGCCGGCCGAAGGCGGATACCGGGAAGCGCTGCCGGCGCCAAAACTGCGCTTGCAAAACCCGCATATGCACTTGTTCGAAAGCTCGCTGGCGCTGTTTAACGCCGTGGGCGACCCGGCGGCGCTGGCCCGCGCCGGCGCGATATACAGGCTGTTGTCCAGCCGGTTTCTGACGCCAAGCGGCGCCTTACGAGAAGTGTTTGCCCCCGATTGGGGCCCGGCCGAGGGCGACCATTTCGAGGCGGGCCACCAGTATGAGTGGGTCTGGCTGCTCTCAGAGCACGCCCGAATTCAAGGCGCAGCGCCGCCGCCCGAAGTCGACGGGCTTTACCGCACGGCGCGCGCGCTCACCGGCGCCGACGGCGCAGTGGCCCTGGCCCACGGGCTCGACGGGCATGTGCTGGATGCGACCGAGCGCACCTGGGGCCTGACCGAAGCGCTCAAGGCACATCTGGCGCGCCTGGAAGCCGGCGACGCCGGCGCGGGCGCCGCAGCCACGCAGACGTTTGACCGGATGTGGGACCGCCACATCGCGCCGGCGCCGGAAGGCGGATGGCTCGACCGCTATGGCCCCGACGGCGCGCCGGTGCTGGACGATATGACCGCTGCCACCGGCTACCACATTTATGTGGCCGTGGCCGAGATGGACCGGATCTGCGGCGGTTGACCGCCGGCTGCGTCCCGGCCCCGTTAAGGCTCTGTAGGGATGTTTCGCCTATATTCAATCTAGGAGTGTAGACGAAGCCATGTTCTTTAAGAAGAAGCCACGTGTGCCGACCAGCCGGCTGGAGGCGGTGAAAAACCGGCCCCCACCATCGCCCCCCGTGCAGCGGCGCGCGGTTGCCCAACGCGCGGCGCGCGAGGCGACGTTTGCCGATTGCCGGGTGCATTATGCCGGCGATGCCTGCGTGGCGGGGGTCGTGCTGGACCACTCTGACTCAGGAATGCGCATCCGCTTTAAGACCAAATGCGCGCTTCCAAACAGGGTTCGCATTCAATCGCCGAAGCTTGGCATCAACCGCCCGGCTGAGGTTGTTCGGCGCCAGGACTTTGACATTGGTGTCGCGTTCCTGCCGGAATAAGCGGCCATTGACGCAGCGGCGCGGCTTGTGCCCGCTCTCCAGGGGCCTAGTGTGATGGGGCATTGGAGGCGCGCCATGGACCTGTTCGACTTAAGCGGAAAATCTGCCATCATTACGGGGTCTTCCCGGGGGATCGGTAAGGCCATTGCGGAGGCGTTTGCCGACCACGGCGCCCATGTGACGATCTCATCGCGCAAGCCTGGACCCTGCCAAGAGGTGGCCGCCGCCATCAATGACGCCCACGGACCGGGCCGCGCCATCGCCTTTCCGGCCAACATTTCGGAAAAAGACCAGCTCCAGGCCATGGTCGACGCAACCAATGAGGCCTTTGGGAAGGTCGATATCGTGGTCTGCAATGCGGCCTCGAACCCCTATTACGGCCCAATGGAAGGCATTGAGGACGAGGCGTTTGAGAAAATTCTGCAAAACAACATCATCTCGAACCACTGGCTGATCCAAATGTGCGCGCCGCAAATGCGCGAGCGCAAGGACGGCGCCATCATCCTCGTCAGCTCGATTGGCGGGCTCAAGGCCAGCCCGGTGATCGGCGCCTACAACATCTCCAAGGCCGCCGATTTCCAATTGGCGCGCAACCTGGCGGCCGAGTATGGCCGCGACAATATCCGCGTGAACTGCATCGCCCCAGGCCTGATCAAAACCGACTTTGCGCGCGCGCTTTGGGAAAACCCGGACACGCTGAAAATGGCGCTGGCAACCACGCCGATGCGGCGGATTGGAGAGCCCCATGAGATCGCCGGAGCGGCTGTGTTCATGGCCTCGCCGGCTGGAAGTTACATGACCGGGCAAATGATGGTCGTCGATGGCGGCGTGACGATCTCTTAGCCCTCCAGAGCGCGGCCCCCTGCCATGTCCATGAACATCACGCCGGCAGATTACGCGCCCTGGTTCGCTGGCTTTCTGGCGGCCGCACAGACCGGCACTTGGCAAGACAAACCCCCGGCCCTCAAACAGCTCGCGATTATGCCGGAAGCCTGGCTGAAGGACGTGGCGCCCGGGCGGGTGCGATACATCTGGCCGAATACTGGCGACCACGACATCAATCCTGGCCGGGCCTTTGGCGGTTGGGTCGGGGCGCTTTCGGACCATGTCGTGTCTATCTGCATGGCCTCGGCCTTGTCGGCTGATGAAGGCTTCACGACCCAGGATCTTCAAATCAAAATGTTCAGGCCCATCGCCCATGGCGACATCGAAATCACAGCCGAGGTCATCAATCGCTCGCGCGCAACCGGCTATGTGGAAGCGGAATGGCGCCGCAGCGATGGCAAGCTGTTGGTGAAGGTCCTGGCTTGGAAAGCCATTCGCGACCGGGCAAGTCTGGGCGCGCGCTAGGCATGCAAGCCTGGCTCCTCCAGTCCGAAACGGCCCTGCGCATCGGCGTGTTCCTGGCTGTGTTGGCCGCCCTTTTGGTGTTGGAGGCCGCCTGGCCGCGCCGCGGCCGGCGCCGGCCACGGTGGCGGCGGTGGACTGGCCACCTGGCCTTGGCCATGTCAGCCAACCTCCTCATCCGGGGCGTGTCCTTTTTCGCGCCGGCCTTGCTGGCGGTGGGCGCGGCGATCTGGGCCGGTGCCAGCGGGTTCGGCCTTCTCAACCTGGCCGCGCTGCCGGGCCCGATCAGCTTTATCATCGCCGTGGTTGCCCTGGATTTTGCAATCTGGCTCCAGCATGTGCTCAGCCATAGGGTGGGCCTGCTTTGGCAGTTTCATGCGCTGCACCACCGTGATGAGGATCTGGACGCGTCCACGGCGCTGCGCTTCCATCCGCTGGAGATCGCTGTCTCCGCAATCTACAAATCGGCTTGGGTTGTCCTGCTTGGGCCCAGCGCGGCCGCGGTGATTGCCTTCGAAATCCTGCTCAATGCCTGCGCATTGTTTACCCATGCCAATCTGGCTGTGCCGCGCTGGCTGGATCGGCCCCTGCGCGCGGTGCTGGTGACGCCGGATATGCACCGTATCCACCATTCCACCTGCCCGCGCGAGCACCACCGCAATTTTGGCTTCTGCCTATCGTTTTGGGATCGCCTGTTTGCCACCTATCTGGCCCAGCCCGCGGCAGGCCACACCGAGATGGAGCTGGGCTTGCCAGCGGCGCCGGTCGATGCACAGCAGCCAACATCTGCCAAGGCGCCCCGGGCCTCCCGTCGCAGACCCCCAGGGGAGGGCGGGATGCAGGGCCTGCGCGGGCCAGGTGGGGTCGCCAGGGGCGCCCTGGCAGGTCGGGAAGCCTGATAGGCCGCCTAATTCAGGTCGCGTGCCAAAGCGGATCTTCGAATAATCGTCGTCTTTTCAATGATATGCGCGATGTGAGCCGTGCAGGCCCTCTTTGGGCGACGCATTTCGCAACCCGTTCTGCAACGCGCCGCATGCAAAATGCCTATCTCGATCATTTTTCTACCTTGGGCTGAAAATTAACCATTGGCCGTTTAAGCCCCCAGCCAGACACACCGGGAGACGATTGGGGACATGTCAGGCGCGCTACAACAAACGCTTCTCGTGATCGACACAGACCCGGCCATCCGCCGGAGCCAGGCCGACGCCCTGGCCACGGCGGGCTACCGTATTCAACTTGCCGATGGCGAAGACCAAGCCCGCACGCGCCTCAGCGCCCATGTTTTTGCAGCCGTCATTTTCGATGCCGCCCAGTTTCCCGAAGCGAAAACCTTCATGGAGGCCGTGTTGGCGCGCGACGCCGGAACCGCCCTGATTTGCGTGACCTCCGATGGCACGCTTTCTGGAGCTGTGGCGGCAATGCGCTTTGGCTGCGCCGATGTCTTGGCCAAGCCCGCCTCGCCGGCAAGGCTGCGCCGGGCCGTGAAAGATGCCCTGTCGGCGCCGATCAAGCCAGCCGCCCCTGCCAAGGCGGCTGAGGCGCGCCAGGCGCCTGATTTGCTTGGCCGCTCTGCGGCAATGCGCGGCGTCATCAGCTTGATTGATCGCTTCGCGCCGTCCACGGCGCCGGTGCTGGTGACCGGCGAATCTGGAACCGGAAAAGAGGTGTGCGCCCAGGCGCTGCATAGCCGCAGCGTGCGGGCGTCCGCGCCTTTTGTTGCCCTGAATTGCGCAGCGCTGCCTAAGGAGCTTATGGAATCGGAGATATTCGGCCATGTGCGCGGCGCCTTCACCGGGGCTGACAGCGAGCGGGTTGGCGCGGCCATGGCGGCCAATGGCGGCACGCTGTTTCTCGACGAAATCGGCGAGATGGACATCTCGCTCCAGGCCAAGCTGCTGCGCTTCCTGCAAACGGGCGAGGTCAAACGCGTCGGCAGCGACGCCGTCACACGGGTCGATGTGCGCATTGTGTGCGCCACGAACCGTTTGCTGCCCCGGGAGATTGCAGCCGGCCGGTTCAGAGAGGATTTGTATTACAGGCTGAACATCCTGTCGGTGCACATGCCCCCGCTGCGCGCGCGGGGCCGCGATATCATCGAGCTCGCCTCGCATTTCCGCAGTGCAGCCTGCGCCGAAGAAGGACGCACCGGCGGCGGCTTTGCCACCGACGCGCTTGAAGCCCTCGCCAATCACCGCTGGCCGGGCAATGTGCGCGAATTGCAGAATATAATCCGCCGGGCGGTGATCTTGTCGGAGACCGGGCACCTCACCGCCGGGGATTTGTTCCCCGCTGGTCTCAGCGAAGGCGAGGCCCTAGAGGCATCGCCGCCGGACCTGGCGGGGGCCGAGGTGATCGCCGCGCCCGGATTGCCTGGATCGCCGGGTCCGTTGGCTCGGCGCCTTGTGCTCGCGGTCATGCGCCCCCTGGCCGAGATTGAGCGCGAGGTGATCGAGGCTGTGATTGAGGTCTGTGACGGCAATCTGCGCCGGGCCGCCCATACTTTGCAGGTCTCGCCATCAACGCTGTATCGCAAGCGCGAGGCCTGGTCTTCCAAGGCGCCCACTGCAGAAACCGCGCCGGCCGAGCTGCCGCGCGCGGTTAGTCTTTAAGCCGCGCTTTCAAGGCGCCAAGCGGCCTGCCGGTCTCAGACAAGCGATAGGCCAGGTCGAGGACGCTTACCGGGCGCTGGGTCTGCCCGCGCAAAAAGGCCGCCACTTCGAAGGCGTCGGCCTCGGCAACGAAGAGCGCGGCGCGCGTGTCATCCGGCGCAGCCTGAAGCTCGAGGCCGAACCGGGCTTTCAAATCCCGGGCGAGGGGCGCGGTGTTCCCGCCGACTGAAAACTCGATCAGCTTGTGATCGTCGCCATGGCTGGCGATCCGGTCGAGGATACGGCCAAGCGCAGCGAGCCCCTCTTCGCTCCAGTCCGGCGCGGTGAGAGACGCGGCAAGCACAGCCTCGCTTGCCAGCAGCGCAGGCCCCAGGGGCTTGAGCTGATTGGCCCGCAGGGTCTCCCCGCTGGTGGTGATGTCGACAATGACATCGGCGCTGCCCCGTGCCGGCGCAGCTTCTGTGGCGCCCGGGTCGGCGATGATGCGAAAGTCCCGCAGCCCGAGCTTCGAAAACGCCGATTTGGTGATCCGGCGATACTTTGTGGCGACCTTGGGCGCGCGTTGGAGCCGCGCGCGCAGATCGCCGAACACATCGAGAAGGTCGCCGGTATCTACCACATCGATCCATGTGCGCGGCACGGCCACGACAAGGTCAGCGCGGGCAAAGCCAAGGCGCTCCAGCGGCAAGACACGCGCGTCCAGGGCGCCGTGCTCGTGCAGCAAATCCAGGCCCGTGATCCCGGCATGGAGGGTGCCCGCATGGAGGCGTTTTGCGATCTCGTCGGCCGGCAAAAGCCAGACCTTGGTGTTTGCAAGGCCTTTGATCTCTGCCGCATAGCTGCGCCCGGCGCCGGCCTTGGTGACCGGGATGCCAATGCTGGCGAGGTAGGCAAAGGACTGGTCTTCGATCCGGCCCTTTGAGGCAATTCCGATGGAAAGCACCTGCCGCCCCCTCACGCCAGCCCGGCAATGGCGCCGGGGCGGAGCATTGCGCCGAGCGCTGGATGGGAGACGGCGCCCTTCGACAGGCTTTCCACCAACATGTCGTAGCGCCCGCCTCCGCCAAGGAAAACCTCGCCGCTTTCGTCGAAAATTTCGAAGATCAGGCCGTCATAATAGCTGATATGGCGGGTGAGGTCGGCGTCGAAAGAGACCTGGCCCGGCGCGATGCCGCCGGCCTCCAAAGTGTCTGCGAACTGGCGCAAGCTGCCCAGGCGATCTGATTTTCCCGCCGCGCCAAGCCGCGCCTCTATCGCGTCAAGCGCTTCACCGAAGGGCCCTTCAATGGCCAACACATCGCAGAGGGTTTCGGCGTCGCGGGCCTGCAAGCCAGCGCGTGCTTCGGCGGACTTCGCCACCATGCGGTCGGCGATATCCTCCAGCGAGCGCGATCCGATCGGCTCAATGCCCGACATGGCGAACACCTCAGTCACGGCTTCACGGGCCGCTTCTGCCGGTATGGCGGCCAAGGCCTGGGAGAGGGCGGATGCGCGCTCTGGCGCCCGGCGGGCGGCATCGAGCGCTGTGGTGAAGGCTTGCTTGCTCGACAGGGTGCGCGCCAGGCGACGCTTCCAATTCGGATGGAGGTCGAATTGGTCAATCACGCCGGTGATCAAGGCCACATCGGAGACGCGTATGTGAAGCCCGCTCAGGCCAAGGCCGGCAAGGGCGCCGTGGACTTGCAACACCAGGCCAGCGTCTTCACCGACATCGGCGCCGGGGCCGAAGATTTCCAGGCCGACCTGGCGCTGAAGCGGGGCAAAGCCGGCATCGCCGCGCCGGGAGGCGGTGCGCGCCCCGCGGAAGACCAAATCGTCATAAACGTAGCGCCCCGGCGCCAACTCGCCGGCAGCAACCCGCGCAGCGATGGCGAGGGTAAGGTCGGGGCGTAGGCAGAACTCGTCCTGCCCATCGACGGAGTATTCCACCAGCGTGTCGCGGTAGAATTCGCCAAGAAAGTCCACATAGGGCGCCAGCGGCTGCACCGTGTCGGTCCTGACGCGTTCGGCCGGCGGGTCGTTGAACGCGCGCCGCAGGCCTGCGGCCACCTCATCAAGGGCATCATCGGCAAAAAGCGGGGTCATGGCGTTTGCCTGCGCTCCAGGACCATCTTCACCGCCGCTTCCAGATCACCAATGGGGACGTGGAACTGGCCCGGCCGCTCCTCGCGCCAGGTCTTGTGGTCGGTGATGGTCTTGGCCTGTTCAGCGCCTGCCCTGAGATCTTTGACGTTGACGATGCCAGCAGCTTTCTCGTCGGCGCCGTACATGACCGTGAGGGGGCTGCCCCTGCGGTCGGCATATTTCATCTGCGCCCGCAGGCCCGCGCCGCCGAGGTACACCTCGGCCGGCACGCCGATGGCGCGGATGCGGCGGGCAAGGTCGAAATATGCCGAGAGATCAGCGCGGTCGAACACCAGCACAAGCACGGGCGCGGTCGCCTCAAGTGCGCCCCGGCCGGCGGCCTCAAGCGCCACGGCCAGGCGGCTGACGCCGATGGAAAATCCCGTCGCCGGGACCGATTGGCCGGTAAAGCGAGCCACCAGATCATCATAGCGCCCGCCCCCGCCAACCGAGCCCACCGACAGCTCCGCGCCATCTTGGCCCCCCAGCGCAAGCTGGGCTTCAAAGACCGGGCCGGTGTAATAGTCGAGGCCGCGGACAATTGATGGGTCGAGTACGGCGCGGTCAGTGCCATAGCCGGCCTGCTCGAGCACATTCGCGATGGTCGTCAGCTCATCAATGGCGGTTCGGGCGAGCTCGCCCTGGCCGAGGAGCGCGCCCAACGCCGAGAGCGTACCGGCGGTATCGCCCTCGCCGGCCGCAACAAAGGCGAGGACTTTTTCGATGGAGGGGGCGGTGAGCCCTGCGCCCTGCGTGAAGTCGCCAGACTCGTCGCGCCGCCCCTCGCCCAAAAGCGCTTCAACGCCTGCCAGGCCCAGACGGTCGAGTTTATCGATCGCGCGCAGGATTGTGCCGGCCGCAGCGCCGATGGGCGCAGGGCCCTGTGTCTCCAATTGGCCGAGCAGCGCGTCGAGGGCCGTTCGAGAATTGATCCGCAACGCATACTCGCCGCGGGCAAGGCCAGCTGCCTCCAGGGCGTCGCACGCCACCATGATCATTTCGCAGTCGGCCTCGGGGCCGGGCACGCCTATGGAGTCGGCGTCGCATTGGGTAAATTGCCTAAACCGCCCGGGCCCGGGTTTTTCATTGCGCCACACCGGCCCGGCCTGCCACCGGCGAAACGGGCGCGTAATCTTCTGGCTGTTCTGGGCGACATACCGCGCGAGCGGCGCGGTGAGGTCATAGCGCAGCGACATCCACTGGTCGTCATCGTCGGTGAGTGAGAACACGGCCGCATTCGGCCGCTCTTTATCGGGCAGGAACTGGCCGAGCGCGTCTGTGAACTCCAGTGCCGGCGTTTCCAATTGCTGGAACCCCCAGGACGCAAAGCATGCGCCGACCCGCTGCAAGAGCGCGCCTTCAGCGGCCATGGCCCGGCCCAAACGATCTTCAAACCCCCTCGGCCTGCGGGCTTTCAGCTTTTGCTTGGACATGGGGCGCTCACTTCGGCTTGGCCGGGTTGGGGGGCTGTATGACGGCGAGAGGCGGCGGCGTCCAGACCTGGCCGCGTGGCGCTGCGCGGCGGCCTGGAGCGGGTACACGGAATCGAACCGAGATCCTCAGCTTGGAAGGCTGCTGCACTACCGTTGTGCTATACCCGCGCCGGGACACGTGCGGATACTTCGGCTGCCGGAGATTGGCAAGGGGCAGGCAGCTCCGGGGAGCCGGCCGCGATCACCCGATGCCAAGTACGCCGGAAATTCGGCCCCACAGCCTGAACAAAACAAGCGCCGCAGCGAAAAGGCTTGCCGCTGCCGCCAGGATCACGAAGCCGTCGCGCGCGGTCAGGCCAAGGCCGAACAACAACACCGCCACACCGGGGAGCACAGGACCGAAGGGCACAAAGCCGAGGGGGAAGCTGACCAGCGCCGCGCCGATACAGATGAGCGCCACAAACTGGGCGAAGGGCGGCTCGCTCAAGACTGTGAGCCTGGGGCGCAACACCCGGTCGACCCGCTGCACCAGACCCTCGGACATCTCAACGCCTTTCAAAAGGTCTTCCCGGCGAAACTCAAACGCGAGCAATTGGCCAGGGACCCACGGGCTCGGCTTGCCGATGAGGATCTGCCCAGCAACCAATAAGATGATCAACGAGACCAGCCATGTGGCGCCGGGAATGATCGTCAGCGGACTGACGGCGATGAAGCCCAATAGCAGCAAGACTGGCCCATAGGACCTCATGCCCACTGCACGAATGAGGTCCCCGGCCGTGACCGTGTCTCCCGATGTTTCCTCCATCAGGGACCGCATCAAGGATGAAAGATTGTTGACCTGGCCCATGGACGGCCAAAACCCGGCCCATAAAAAAGGCTGAGCGCAGGCGCGCCCAGCCTTCTTTTAGGCCGTGATCAGGCGGCTCAGTTCATGATCCCCGAGCGCGATTGAACATCGCTTTCGGTCATCGAGAACCGCTGGAGCGTGCCGCCTTGGTCGAAGAAAATCGCCAATTGCTTTTGCGTGCCGTCCATGCCGCTCGAAAGCATGGACGCAAACGGAATAAAGCTCTGCGCGGTCATCTGGGCTTCGGTGAACGTGTAATTCCAGATTTCATTTCCGCTGTCGGTAAAACTCACGGCCATGGGGTCGCCAAGGGCTTCGCGCACCTCGGACTTGTCCATCCCAACGCTTAGGATTTCGTCCATAGACTCGGCTGTGGCGTCCTTGAGGACTTCATTCCCCGAGCTGGCGCAGCCCGCCGCAGCCAGCGCCACCGAAAGCGCGATCAAGACATGTTTCATAACGGTTTCCCCTTGAAAATGTGGAAGGGCGCCGCCAGGCTCCCGGAATATGAAAGAGCAGACATTGGGCCTCTTCACAAGACCGCATTAACCAACCGCCACGCCTTTCTTGGATGGCCCGGGTTTAGCGCCGGCGCCACGTCGATCCGCCTGCCCCGTCCATGACCTCGATCCCCTGCTCTGCAAGCGTGTCGCGGATGCGGTCGGCCTCTGCCCAATCCTTGCGGACCCTGGCCGACACCCGGGCCTCGACCAGCGCATCAATCCGGGCGCGGTCTTCCGCATCGCCGGTTTGTTCCCATTCGGCGGGCGCCGTTTGCAACAGGCCAAGCAGAGCCCCCGCATCGAGAAGGTCGGCGCGCGCTTCGGCCATGGCGGCTGGGTCTTTCTGGTCTGCTGCCGTATTGGCCTGGGTGGACAATCGCGCGAGTTCGGCCAAGGCAGCGGGTGTGTTGAGGTCATCGCAGAGCGCCTCGAGCACACCCGTATCGCAGGGCGCGCCGCCGGTCTCGGGCCATACGCGGCGCAGGGCGCCGTACAGCCGGTCGAGGGTGGTGCGGGCCTGGGCCAAAAGGGCGTCGCTCCAGTCTAGCGGCGCGCGGTAATGCCCAGACAGGAGCGCGAAGCGGATCACCTCGCCCGGCCACGCTTCAGCAAGGTCCCTGAGCAGCACGATATTGCCCAGGGACTTGCTCATCTTCTCGCCAGACATATCCAGCATGCCATTATGGAGCCAATAATTGGCCATCGGCGCGCCTGAGGCGCATTCGGACTGGGCAATCTCGTTTTCATGGTGGGGAAATTGAAGATCGATGCCGCCGCCATGGATGTCGATCGTATCGCCGAGGTGAGTGGCCGCCATGGCCGAACACTCAATGTGCCAGCCCGGCCGCCCAGCGCCCCATGGGCTGTCCCAAATCGCCTCGGAGGGCTCGCCCGGTTTGGCGAATTTCCAGAGCGCAAAATCGGCCGGGTCGCGCTTGTTGGGGTCGACCTCGACCCGGGCGCCGGCGGCATTGTCCTCCTGTCGCCGCCGGCTAAGCCGCCCATAATCGGGCATGCTCGGCACGCTGAAATACACCCCATCATTGGCGACATAGGCATGGCCCTTAGCCGTCAGGGTCTCGATGAGGGAGATCATTTCCGAGATATGCCCTGTCGCGCGGGGCACGATTGAGGCCGGCAGCACCCCCAGCGTCTCAAGGTCTACCGCGTAGGCCTTGCCATAGCGCCCGGTCACGTCGCCAATCTCAACGCCTTCTTCGGCGGCTTTGGCAATGATCTTGTCTTCGATGTCGGTGATGTTGGTGGCGTACACCACCGCCTCTTCGCCAAAGCGCCGCCGCAGCACCCGAAACAGGGTGTCGAACACCACGGGCGGGCGGAAATTACCGATATGGGCGTAGTTATAAACGGTCGGCCCGCACACATACATCGTCACGCGCGCGGGATCGACGGGCACGAAGGCCTGCTTTTTCCGCGCAAGCATGTTGTACAGGTAAAGCGTCATGGCGCCTTGCATGGCCGAGAACCCGGCCCGCGATCAAGTCGCGCGCACAGCTTTTAGGCGCCAATTTCCGCCCATGGGCTTGATCCAACCTATAGGTGTGTGCGTAACTCGCTATAGTTTTGTTTGACTTATAATATAACAAAGTCTGTCATGCAGAACACGGGAGCACCTTCCCCAGCGAAATGCTGGAAAATGGCACGCTGCGTGCCTAAATAAGAGGTGTCGCCCTGAGGGTAGCAACTCGGGCGGGCGTTAAGTCCGGGCTTTGGGAGGGCACACATTTGTCCCCGATTAAGCCCCGGCTCGACCCTCGTCCCTCAGTAAGGAAACGCCGCCATGGCTATGGATGCCATTACATCTAAGAGTACAATTGTGCGTGCCGACGATGTCGAACGCCCCACCAGGGAGCAGGCCGAAGACGCGGTTAGAACGCTCTTGGCTTGGGCCGGGGATGATCCAAAGCGCGAGGGGCTGATCGACACGCCCAAACGTGTCGTCAAAGCCTATGAGGAGTGGTTCTCCGGATACACCGAAGACCCTGTGAAATATCTGTCGCGCACGTTTGAGGACGTTCAGGGCTATGATGACATCGTCATGCTGCGCGACATCGAGGTCGAAAGCCATTGCGAGCACCACATGGCGCCGTTTCTGGGCAAAGCCTATGTCGCCTACATGCCGACCCAGGCCGTTGTCGGCATCTCGAAACTCGCCCGCGTGGTCGAGATCTTTGCCAAACGATTGCAGACCCAAGAGACCATGACCCAGCAGATCTGCGACGCGATCACAGACAGTCTTGCGCCCATGGGCGTGGCGGTGCTGATCGATGCGGTGCATGAATGCATGACAACGCGCGGTGTGCACCACCGCCACGTCTCCACGGTTACCACGCAGTTCACAGGCGTGTTCAAAACCGACAACGACCTGCGCAACCGCTTCCTGCGCCTGTCGGGCAAGTAGGGCTCGCAGACCCCGGCCCGTTTGCCGCGGGCCGCGGCCCGTTTCATCCCGCCCTGCCTTCGACTGGAGCGCGGCGAGGCGTCCGCCGCATTCATTTGCTTCGGGAACAATAAGCTTGCTTTGGCGACTTGAGTTTGGCTAAGACAAGACGTGTGCGGACGTGGTGAAAGTGGTAAACACAACGGACTTAAACGTTTAATTTGAGTGCTCTAGCGGAAACGCTAGGTGTAGAACTGCTCAAATTCGGGGAAGGCTAAGGACATCTCAATGTCGAAGCTAATCCCGAGCCAAGCCCAGGCCGCCCGGCGGTGTTTGGGAAGGTGTAGAGACTAGACGGGCAGCATCTAAGGGGCGACGACGTTCGCCCTAAGATGAAGGGATAGTCCAGACCCCAAACCTGGCTTAAGCGGACGACCGCGCCAGGGCGGCGAAAGCCGTAGCGGGTAAGAAAATCCGTCGGCCGCAAGGCCTTGCCGGTTCAAGTCCGGCCGTCCGCACCATTCTTGTTTGATCGCCTGCTTCGCTGCGCCGCGCGATGGATCGCGCCCAGGGCTGCGGCGCGATGATTGAGGGTTTGGCCGGTGGGACAGACCCTAGCCGCCTTGCGCTCAACCCCGTTGGCCGAGCGCCGCGAGCAATCGTGACCCTGAGCGGCGAAGCCTTAACCGCGAACATGCTGTCCTCCCACCAGGTTCAAAGGTCAATTCCACCTGCTGCGAAACCCCTCCGGCGCAGCGATCCACGCGCCGCGTTAAGCGCCCTCCTGTTGGCGGCCGCGGGCGGTCACCTTCTGACGCGCCGCTTCCACGCTTTGTGCTGTCACGTCTTGGGCATGGGCCACCGAGCGGCGCACCTCCTCGTCCAGGCCGTCGGCGAAGGTCATGGCGAAGCCGTCATCGATCACCCGCTTGTATTGGCGCAGCAGCGCCGCGTCGCAGCTCGCCATATCGTGGGCGAGCTTGACCGCAGCGGGCATCAGCTCGCCGGCGGGGTAGACGCGGTTGACCAAGCCCCAGGCGGCTGCGGTATCGGCGTCCAGGAAATTGCCGGTGAAGGAGAGCTCCTTGGCCCGGGACATGCCGATGAGGCGCGACAGTTTCTGGCTCAGCCCCCATCCGGGCATGATGCCGACCCGGGCGTGGGTGTCGGCGAATTTGGCCGCCTCGCTCGCCAGCAGCACGTCGCACATCAAGGCAAGCTCGAAGCCGCCGGTGATCGCAAAGCCATTGACCGCGCCAATGATCGGCCAGGGGAATGCCGCCAGGCCCTCATTCAGATCGATCGAGCCGCCGTCGGCGCCGAGGGCAAAACCTGTCTCCCCCGCCTCTTTCAAATCGACGCCGGCGGTGAAGGCGCGCCCGGCCCCGGTCAGCACAGCGGCGCGCACGCTGTCATCGGCGCCAAGGTCTGCGAAGACGCGCACAATTTCAGCGCGCAGGGCCCGGCTCAGCGCATTCAACGCATCGCGCCGGTTCATCGTCACGATGGCCACCGGCCCATCACGTTCCACCAAGACCAGTTCGTTCGACATGGCATTCCTCCCGCAAATGATTATGTAGCACCAGAGCTTATCGCAGGGCCGCGCCCTGCCAAGGAGGTATGCCCCGTGACGCAGCGCGAAGGCCCGCCGCCGGCCAACGTCAATTACACCTTCTCCGAGGCTGAGCTCGACCAGCTGAGGCCCTTCGGAGATGTGCGCGCCCATGAAAAAGGCGCCGTGCTCGTCAATGAAGGCGAGGCGCGCATCGACATGTTGGTCACCCTGTCGGGCCAGACCGACATCATCGTCGACAAGCCAGGCAGCGGGCCGACGCGCCTTGGCTATATGGAGGCTGGCCAGTTTGCCGGCGACCTCGGCGTGCTGACCGGCCAGGCCTCTCTGGTCCGCGTCGAGATGGGCGAGGGCGGCGAGCTGCTGCACATCCCGTTTGACCGGTTCCAGCGGCTCCTGGTCGAGAACTCCGCCCTGTCGGATGTCTTTATCCGCACCCTGACGGCGCGGAGAGATTTCGGCCGCTCGCGCGGGATTTCCTCGGTGCTGATCATCGGCGACGCCCAGGACCGATCTGTCTTCGCCGCGCGCGATCTTCTGACCAAGCATGCCATTCCCCATAGCTGGCTCGCCCCAGAGACCGACGCGCTGGCGACCTCGATCATGGAGGCGCGCGGCATCGCCAAGGCCGACCTGCCGGTCTGCGTGCGCGGCGCCTCCCGGGTCCTTGTCAAGCCCACCATTGAAGACCTCTCGGAGGCCTTCGGGCTCGACCTCCTGCCCGACGGGGCCCAGGCCGATGTGCTCGTCGTCGGCGCCGGCCCGGCGGGCCTGGCCGCCTCGGTCTACGGCGCCAGCGAAGGGCTTTCGGTGCTGACCCTGGACACTGAAGGGCCCGGCGGCCAGGCGGGCACCTCGTCCAAGATCGAGAACTATCTCGGCTTTCCCATGGGCGTGTCGGGCCGCGAACTCGCCGACCGGGCCAGTGTCCAGGCCCAGAAATTCGGCGCCCGGATCGCCAGCCCCTCCCAGGCCAAGGCCCTGAGACGCGAGGAGGACGGCTCCTACTGCATGGCCCTGCGCGATGGCCGCACGCTCAAGGCCCGCGCGGTGGTGATCGCCACGGGCGCCCAGTATCGCCGCCTGCCCCTGGACAATCTCCAGCAATTCGAGGGCCGCGGCATCTATTACGGCGCGACCCCGATGGAGGCGCAATTGTGCGGCGGCCAAGAGGTCGCCGTGGTGGGCGCAGGCAATTCGGCCGGCCAGGGCGCCATGTTCCTGGCCGCGGCCGCCAAGGCGGTCCACGTGGTGTTCCGGCGCGCCGACATTCGCGAGACCATGTCGGAATATCTGGTGCGCCGCCTGGAAGAGGCGCCAAACATTCACCTCCACCCCCAAAAACAGATCAGCGCGCTGACGGGCGTGCCCGGCGCCGATCCCTTGGACGACCGGCTCAGCGAGGTGACCTGGACCAACACCGTCACCGGAGAGGAAACCCGCCATCCCCTCGGCTTTGTCTTCCTGTTTATCGGCGCGGCCCCGTTTACCGAATGGCTGCCCGCCACCGTCTCGCGCGATGATAAGGGCTTTGTGAAAACCGGCGCCGAGCTTGGCCCGGCCGAATTGGTGCGGGCCGGCTGGGCGCTGGAGCGGATGCCAGCCCCCTTCGAGACAAGCTGGCCGCGGGTCTATGCCGTCGGCGATGTACGCCGGGGCTCGGTCAAACGGGTCGCCTCGGCGGTTGGCGAGGGCTCAGTTGTGGTCAGCGATGTGCACCGCGCCCTGGCCGAGATGTAACGCCCCGACGCCCATGCCCCACGACCTGCGCCCCCGCGCGGCGTGGGCCGGCGGGGCAGAGCGGCCATCATGGCGGGCCCGGCGGCGGGCCGCGGTTGAGTGTGAGGAGGGCCAGGCGCTCGGCCTCGTAGTAGGAGCTCCGCGGCAAATCGAGCACGCTGGCGCGGCGCCCCACCAGGGCTGGCGGATAGCCCAGCCGGATCACGCGGCGCGCGGCGCTGCGGACAAGGCCCAGCCGGCGGCGCTCCAGGCGCCGGGCGATGCGGGCGGCATAGCGCTCGGGCGCCTC
>JBCDJY010000020.1:0-40566 GCA_038747245.1 Pseudomonadota bacterium
ACTGGAGCGGGCGATGAGATTCGAACTCACGACCCCAACCTTGGCAAGGTTGTGCTCTACCCCTGAGCTACGCCCGCGTCCTGGGGTGGGGCTTGCGCCCAAGCGGTGTGTAAAGCTCAAAGCGCGTGGCGGTTCAAGGGGGTGGCGGCGATTGGCGTGCGATTCCCCGTGGCGGCGCCATGCCCTAAGGTCAGCCCGCAGCCTGGCAACCTGGCTCGCTCGATGCCTGCCGAGCCGTGGACCCTCGCGCGCAGAGGTCGCCGCACCGTGGCCCTCGCCCGCGCCCCACGCCCTTGGCTTTGGCGCGCGCGCATGGTCGCCGCTGGCCGCCTTGCCAAAGACGGGCGCCGGCGACATTACTTTGGCCGTAAGCAGCGTGGCCGCGCCGCGCCCAACCCACCGCCTTTGGAGCGCCAGATGACCAAGCCCATCGCCCTGGCCGCCGCCATCTTCGCTTTGGCGGCCGCTTTTGCCCCGCGCCCGGCCGCCGCCCAGGCCGCCGCGCCCCTGGCCCCGGAAGTGCGCGCCGTCGCCGAGACCTTGATCGACAAGGCGCTCGCCGGCGAGGAAGTGGGCCTTGCTTTTACCGAGGACCTGACGACTGAAATCGGCCCGCGCCTTGCCGGCAGCGACGCCGAAGCCAGGGCCCGCGATTGGGCCGTTGCCGAGCTTACCGCGCTGGGCTTTTCAGAGGTCGCCGTCGAAGACTTCGCCATTCCCTTTTGGTCGCGCATCATTGACGAAGCCGAGGTCACCGCCCCCGCGCCCCAGCCCCTCGTGATCACGGCGCTTGGCGGATCGGCCGCAACGCCAAATGGCGGCGTGACGGCCGAGCTCGTTCGCTTCGAGCGCCTTGGCGAGCTGGAGGCGGCGAGCGTTGCTGAAGTATCCGGCCGGATTGTGTTCCTCGACGAGCCGATGACGCGCACCATGGACGGGTCGGGCTATGGCCCGGCGGTGGCCAAGCGGCGCGCCTGCGCTGCGTTGACTGCCGAGCGCGGCGGCGCAGCCTGCCTGATCCGCTCCGTCGGCACCCAGGCGCGCAGGTTTCCCCACACCGGCATGATGGCCCGCGGCCAGGCCCTGGGCGCCGGGCCGGCCGCTGCCTTGAGCCCGCCCGACGCCGACCAACTCGCCCGGCTGATGGCCCGCGGGCCCGTGCGAGTGCGCCTCAACATCCAGGTGGAGACCCGCACCGGCGCGCCCTCGGGCAATGTGATCGCGGAGATACCGGGCACAGACCTGGCCGATGAAATTGTTCTCATCGGCTGCCATCTCGACAGCTGGGACCTGGCCACTGGCGCCCTGGACGATGGAGCTGGCTGCGGCATTGTCGTGGGCGCGGCCAAGCTGATCATGGACCACGCCCCGCCTCCGCGCCGCACGATCCGCGTCGTGCTTTACGGCGCCGAGGAGGTCGGCCTGCTTGGCGCCGACGCCTATGCGCGCCGCCATGTGGGCGAACTCGACAACCACGTTTTTGCCTCCGAGAGCGACTTTGGCGCCGACCGGATCTGGCGGCTGGAGACCCGGTTTGGCGAGGGCGCCCTTGGCTATGCCCGCGCCCTGCAGGATGTGCTTGCCCCCCTCGGCGTGCTGCGCGGAAACAATGAAGCGTTTGGCGGCCCAGACATTGGAATATTGCGCCGCGCAGGCGTGCCCGTCGTGACACCGCGCCAGAACGGCCAGGACTATTTCGACTACCACCACACCCCGGACGACACGTTCGACAAGATTGTTCCCGATGCCTTCCGCCAGAACGTGGCGGCCTATGCGGCGATGACCTACGTGGTCGCCAGGACGGGCTGGGACTTGCGCACGCCGGCGCCGGAGCAGGGCCTTGGCACGCAATGACCGGCGCGTCCGCGCAGCCCTGATCCGCACCGCCGAAGCGCTTGAATTTGCAGAGCTCCAGGCCGCGGCCGCCGCCGAGGCGCCCGGGGCCTGGCGTTGGTGCGCGATCGCCTCATGCATGGCGCTCCAGGGCGCCCTGGTGGCGGCCTTGAGCGGATATGACACCGCTGACCCCGGCGACGTGTTGCACCCCGAGGCCGGGCCTGACCTGGCAAAAGTGGCGCCGATCGCAACGCTGCTCCGCCGCGCCTCCTCAGGCCAGGTCCTCAATGATCCCGAGCGCCTGGGCGCCATGTCGGGCGCCAAGCGCCAGGCCCTTGCCCTGGTAGAGTTGCGCAACCGCGCCGTCCATGTGGATCTGTCCGATGCCGGGTTAGACCTGTCCGATGTGCCGCGCCTGCTGCCGGGGCCGGTGCGGTTGATGACCCATTTGGTGTGCCTCCACCCGGCGTTTCCCGCAGCAAGTTTTCAGCCCTGGCAGGGCCAGATCGCCCGGCACCTGACCGCGCTTCGCGACAGAGTTTGTTAAGGCGGCGGTCACATCAGGCCGATTAAGCTGATGACATGTTGGTTGCGCGCGCCTTCCTAGCGATGACCTGCGCCGCTGCGCTGCTGGCCACAGCGCCGCGTTCCTTCACGGTCGACGAGGTTGAGGCTCTGGAGGCCGAGCAACGCGCCGCCGAGGCCCAGCTTGCCGCCATCACCACCGCCCGGATCGCCACCAGCGATGATCTGGCCGTGCTGGAGGCCCAGCTCATCTCCGCCGCCATGGAAAGCCGCCGGCGGGAAGAAGAAGCCAGCCGGGCAGAGCTGGCCCTGATTGATTTGCGCACGCGCATGATCTCGACCCGCGACAGCCTGCTTGAAGACCGCGCAGCCCTTGAAGAGGTGCTCGGCATCATGGCCACGGCGCGCCGCACGCCGCCGCCGGCCCTGATCGTCTCGCCGGACCGGGCCAATGAGGCCGTGCGCCGCGCCATCGTTACCGGCGACGCAGCGCCCCGCCTGGCCGAGCGGGTTGAGACCCTCGCCGGCGAAATCGAACGGCTGAACGGATTGGAAATGGGCATTCGCCGGGAGCGCGCCCGGCTCGAGACGGCCGAGGCCGTGCTCGCGCTGAAGGAACAGGAAATCCTGCAGCTGACAACGGCAAAGCGCGTGGCCTTCGAGACGGTCACGGTCGATGCCGAAGCGCTGCGGCGCCGGGTGGCCGATCTCGGTGCCCAGGCCGCATCCCTGCGCGATCTGCTCGCCGATCTGGAGGTGAGCGCGCCTGGACTGCCCGGCCGAAAGCCGGCCCTGCGGCCCCAATTTGCCGCAGCAACGCCCGGTGATCTGCCTGGGCCAAGCGCTGGCGCTGCGCGCCCCCGCGCGCTGGCGGCCCTCGGCCAATCAAGCCTTGGACAGCTGGGCCGGCCGGTGTCGGGCCTTGTGGTAACGGGCTATGGCGAGCGTTTGCCCGGCGGCGGCACCTCGGAGGGGATACATGTGGAAGCCCGCCCCGGCGCCCAGGTTCTCGCCCCCGCCGATGGCCGCATCGAGTATGCCGGCAAATTCCGCAGCTATGGAGAGATGTTGATCTTGCGGACAAGCGATGGCTACCATGTTATCTTGTCAGGCATGGGCCAAGTCTATGGCTCGGTCGGCCAGGTGGTTCGCGCGGGCGAGCCCGTCGGCCAAATGGGAAGGCGCAGCACCCCGCCACCGGAGCTGTACCTGGAATTGCGGCAGGGCGATGTCTCGCTGAACCCGGCCCGGTGGATGAGAGGCGGCTGAGCGGTCGGCCGCGCGCAGGAGGAACAGATAGATGCGGGCAATGTTAACCGGGGCAGCAATCGGCGTGGTCATGGGCGGCCTCGCGGTCGGTGTGTCCAGCTTTGCCTGGCCGGACTCTGCGGCATCGGACCGCCGCGCCCAGACCTATCAACAGCTTGATCTGTTTGCCGAAATCCTGGCCCGCGCCCAAAGCGACTATGTCGTCGAAATTGACGAGGCCGAGGCGATGGAGGCGGCGATTGACGGCATGTTGTCGAGCCTCGACCCCCATTCCGGCTATCTCTCGCCCGATGATTTCCGCGCCATGCAGGTCCAGACGTCGGGCGAATATGGCGGCCTTGGCATAGAGGTGACCACCGAAGACGGCGTCCTGAAAGTGGTCACGCCCATGGACGACACGCCCGCCAGCCGCGCGGGCCTGGAGAGCGGCGATCTCCTGACAGCGATCGATGGCCGCCCGATTGTTGGCCAGACTGCCAGCGATGCGGTGCGCGAGATTCGCGGCGAGATCGGCACATCCTTGACCCTGACGGTGCTGCGCGAGGGCCGAGACCCGTTCGATGTGACCCTGACCCGGGAAAAAATCCGTCCGAAATCAGTCACATGGCGCCCCCTTGAAGACGACCTCGCCTATCTGCGCATCTCCACCTTTAACGAGCGCACCACCGCCATGCTGGACGAAGTGGTCGACGCCATCGAAGCCGACATGGGCCGGCCGGCCGGTCTTGTGCTGGACCTGCGCAACAATGGCGGCGGCTTGCTGGACCAGGCGGTGTCGGTCAGCGATGCATTTTTGAGCGGCGGTGAGGTGGTCTCCACCCAGGGCCGCCGCGCCTCCGACATTGAGCGCTACAATGCGCGCGCCGGCGAGGTGTTTCGCTCGGTGCCCATCGTTGTGCTGATCAATGGCGGCAGCGCCTCGGCCTCGGAAATCGTGGCCGGCGCCCTGCAGGACCGGGACCGGGCCACCGTTTTGGGCATGACCAGCTTCGGCAAGGGATCGGTCCAGACCGTCATCCCCCTCGGCGCGGAAAAAGGCGCGATCCGCCTGACGACGGCGCGCTACTACACGCCGGCTGGCCGCTCGATCCAGACCACGGGCATCGAGCCTGACCTGGAAGTGGCCCAGCGGCGCGTCAGCGAAGACGAGCTGGCATCGGCGCGCACCTGGTCAGAAGCCGAGCTGCCCAACGCCCTGGATAATGAAACCGGCGAGGCGCGGCGCGGGCCCCACATCCCCGATGACCAGCCCCCTGAGGCCTATGATGGCGAGGATTATCAACTCGACCGCGCCATCCAAGTGTTGAAGGGCGCCTATCGCCGGGCCGAAGTGTCGCCAAACGCGGGCTGACGCGCGTCGGGCGCGCCCGGAAGGTGGCTAAGTCTTAAGGCGCCTTTGCCTCTTGTTAACGGTCATGGCGCACCTTGCGGGCTTCCCTGCTTGGTTACGAGGCACACCATGTCCGCACGGCGCTCGGCGCACCCTTCAGTCCTGAAATCGGGACTGGTTCACCTCGGCGTCAGCGTGGCGGTCTTCTCCGCCGCGGCCCTGGCCGGGGGCGGCGCCATCCACCTGATCGGCCAACCCCAGGATGCCGGCCCGCGCTACCAGATCGCCCTGTTTGATACCCCGGCGCCAGAGCGCGTCGAAGGCCTGAAATCGCGCTTTGCAGACCCGAGCCTTGCGCCAATCCGCATCGCCTCCCTGGCGCCGGCCCCGGCCCCCTCTCAGCCCGAGCCAAGCCTTGGCGTGCCCGAGCCTGCCGCCGGCCCCAGCGCCGCGCTGCCCCTGGAGCAGGGCGATGCGCCGTTACAGGCCGAGGCAGCCAACGACGCGCGCCTCGGTGTGCGGATCAATGGCCGAACGGTGTATCCGGGCGAGGCGTATTCGGAAGCGGCAAATCTTGGCGCCTTGCCGCCGTCGCCCCTGGCGGGCTTGCACGAGCGCACCCGATTTGGCCGCTTGCCCGTGGTGGCAGACGATGGCCGCGAAATTGCCGACGCCTATGCAAGGCCGTTTTACGCGCGCAGTGGCCAGCCCAGCGTGTCGCTCGTCCTTGGCGGCCTTGGCATCAATTACACTCACACCAAATCAGCCATCGACGAGTTGCCGCCCGAGGTTACCCTGTCCTTTGCGCCCCATGCCCGGGGCCTGCAAACTTGGATCCGCCGGGCCCGGGAGGCGGGCCACGATGTGCTGATCGAGCTGCCGCTTGAGCCTCACAATCATGGGCGGGTGCGCCCCCACGCGCATATGCTGTCGGCCGATCTTGCCGAACAGACCAATGCGTCGAACCTCGAGCGCATTCTCGCCCTCGGCCATGGCTATTTCGGCGTGGTGAATTACCAGGGCGACAAATTTGCTGCAGATCCGGCGGCCGCCCAGGCCCTGTTCGCGGCCCTCAAGGCCCGGGGCGTTGCCTTCATCGATGATGGCAGCTTGCCGCCCACCAGCACGCTGGAGGCCGCCGCCGCGGGGGCGGGCGCGCGCTATGCCAAGGCCGATTATGTGATTGATGCCCGCATGGCCGCCGACGCCATGAATGCCCAGCTCCAGGCCCTGGAAGCTGCCGCGCGCCAAGAGGGCGGCGCCCTGGGCACCGCCATCGCCTATCCCTTGACCATTGACGTGATCAAGGCATGGACCGAGACGCTGGCGGCCAAAGGCATCGTGCTCGCGCCGGCCTCTGCTTTGCCGGCCGTGCCCCCCGCGCCCCAGCCGACGGCCTTGGAAACCCTGTCGACGTCAACCGACAACCCGGTCTCGCTTCCCTGACGCGGATCGCCTATTGACGGGCGATGAGTGCACTGAAACGAGACCCAGACCGCTACCGGCCCAATGTTGGCCTGGCGGTGTTTTCCAAAGCCGGGCACGTCTTCTTCGGCCGCCGCATCCATGGCCGCGGCGCGTTTCAATGGCAGATGCCCCAGGGCGGCATCGATCCCGGTGAGACCCCCGATGCCGCAGCCTTGAGAGAGCTGGAAGAAGAAATCGGCGTTCCTCGAAAGCTGGTGGATATCCTCGAAGAGACAGAGGACTGGCTGTATTATGATTTTCCGCCTGATCTGAAGCGGCGGCTTGGCGGGCCCTATCTGGGCCAGAGGCAGAAATGGTTTGCCCTGCGGTTTCGCGGCTCGGACGGCGAAGTGCGCCTAGACCGCCACACGCCTGAATTTGACGCCTGGCGCTGGGCCCGCCTGGAAGAAGCGCCCAGCCTGATCGTGCCGTTCAAGCGCCCAGTCTATGAGGCAGTCGCCGCGCGCTTCACCACCTGGACGATACCCGTAAAGCCGAGCTGATCGCGCCGGCCCGGAAAGCGCACCCGTCTAAGCCGCGGCCACCGGCTCAGGCCACCTGACGTTGGCCCTCGGGCACGTAGATCCAGGCGCCGCGGTGGCGGTGGGAGGGCTCCAGGCGGTCGGTCGCCCCGGTGAGCGTTTCGCCTTCACCCAGGAAGACGAGCCCGCCATGGGCGAGTTTGTCGGTGAGGCGATGGGCGGCCTTTTGGCGCTGGGCGCGGCCCATGCCGCTGAGGACATGGCGGCAGAGAATGACGTCGAAATGGCCCAGGGGCGCGGTCTCGTCCAGCAGATTGTGCGACCTGAACCCGATGCCCCGGCGCAGCTCTTCGCTGGCTTGCCACTGGCCGGTTTCCAATTGGGTAAAATGGTCAAGCAAGCGGTGGATGGACAGGCCATTCTGAATCTCGAAATGGCCATAGGTGCCCGCCCGGGCGATGTTGAGCGACTGTTTGCAGATATCTGTTGCGGTGATGTCGATCCGTGCGCCGCGCAGCACCTGGCTGTGCTCGCCGAGCAGAATGGCCAGGGAATAGGCCTCCTGGCCAGTGGACACCCCGGTGCACAGGATCTTGAGCCGCCCCGATTTCGATCCCTTGAGCTTTTGCGGGATGATCTCGCCGACCAGACGCGCCAGCACGTCGCGGTCGCGGAAAAACCAGGTCTGGCGAGTTTGCAAAGCGGCGACGATTTCCGCTTCGAAGACGGGGTTGGGCCGGGCCTGGAGGCAGGCCACAAGCTCGTCGCAGGAGGCAAACCCCTCCCGGCGCACCAGGGCCGACAGGCGCGTTGCCACCAGATAGGCCTTCGCCGGGGCGATGTACTGGCCGGTCTGGTTGAGCGCCAGGTCGGCGAGGGCGTGAAATGTGGCTTCCTGCATATCGGGTCTTTCCGGGGCGCGCGGCGGCGTTGGGCGCTGTTAAATGAGGCCGACTTCGGCCAGTTTCGACTGGAGGATTTCGCTGTCGAAGGGCTTCATGACGAACTCATCGGCGCCCGAGCGCAGCGCCTCGGTGATGTGGTCCCGGTCGGTTTCCGTGGAGCAGAACACCACTTTGGGCGCGCCGCCGCCTTTTTCGCGGCGCACCGCGCGCAGGAAATCCAGGCCATTCATCACCGGCATGTTCCAATCCAGCAAGATCACATCGGGCATCGCATCGCGGCATTTGGCCAGGGCCTCGGCCCCGTCCACCGCTTCGACGACTTGGAAATCCAGATTGGAGACGATCCGTCCGGCCACTTTGCGCACCACACGGCTGTCATCGACAATCAAACAGGTTTTCATGGGGCCTCCACCGCAGCGTTGCCCCATTTAGGGGCTCGGAGGTTGCCCATTTGTAAACGCCGGGGCGGGGAGGCGTTAACCTTCCGGGCGCACGCCCTGGGCCATGATGATGACTTCTTCCTCGCCGGCGGCATTGGCGCTGAGCTCGGCGCCCAGCCCTTCGCTGAGCATGCGCGCAAACAGGGCTTGGATGTTGCGCGGCTCCCACCCCCCCGCAGGCGTGCCGCCGGCCAGGGCCTCGACCGTATCGGCCCGCAGTTTCGCGCGCAGGCCCTTGGCCGAGAGGGTCATGGTCATGCCGGACTGCTCATTGCGGATGCGCATATGGATGACCCCGCCCCGGGGCAGGCTTTCCACCGCGATCATGACCAGGTTCATCATCAACCGGGCATGGGAAAATGACAGGTGGTCGGTCTCGATGTCCCAGGAGAGCGAGGGCTTGTGGGAGGCCACGAACGCTTCGGTGATCGTCTTGGCCTCGTGGATGTCGGCCGCGCCATCCGACAGGCCCACCGAGCCGAAGGCGTAGCGCAGGAATTGCAGCCGCGTAGAGGCGCTTTTGGCCCCGTCCTTGAGCAGGTCTTCCGACATCTGCCGCATCTCCGCATCGGCGGGCGATTCCAGCATGTCGAGGGCATTTGTGATCGACGAGACCGGCGAGACGAGGTCGTGGCAAATGCGCGAGGCGATATAGGCAGACAGCAGGGCAGGGTCGATCACGATCGGGTCTCCATGAACCGGACGCGGGGCCAGCCTGGCCGCGGTCCTTTATGCCAACACCATCTGGCTAAGCCGATTTGCGACGGAAATCACCCGTCGGGGCCGTCTTCTGGCCTATCAATATCGTCATATCCGGCCCGGGCGCTGTGAAACGTCAGCCAGAACAGGCCAGACCCCACCGTAATTGTGGCCACGGCGCCGACCCCATAGGCCAGCCAAAGCGTCGGCGGCAGCCCCGTGCTGGCCAGGCCGCTTGCCCGGTATGCGCCGATCGCGATGACCCCCACAATGAAGGCGCAGGCTGCGATCAATGCCGCCGTCATCGCCAGCTGGCGGGTCATGGCGCCAAAACTGCAGGGCGGGGGCCTGGTCGATAGGAGGTCACGCTCATTACCGCGCCAGTTTGCGTGCTTGCCGGGCCGCGTCAATCGCCCACGGCGCCGCGCCCATGCCGCCGCATCTGCCGCGCCTTGGGCCATTGAAAAATGTGCGGATTTGGGGAATTTTTAACGTCGCGGCCTAGGCTTTGCGTTGTAGCCCGCGTGTCCACCCCAGCTGGGCGCGCAAATGTGTAGAGTGTGAGGTTTGAATATGGCGCCCAATCGCGACCCGGACCAAACCCGTTTTCCCGCCGCCGGCATCGCGCTCGGCGCTTTCGCCGCCTGCTGCATCGCAGGGCTGTTTGCCTGGCAAGCCGCCAGCGCGCCAAGCGCCGCGCCTGCTGCGCCGCTGCCGGCCGCCCCAGTGGCCGAGCGCAGCGCCGACGCCCTTGCCGATCTTGCCTTAAGGGAGGTGGCGGCCGACGAGCTGACCCGGCCGCCGCGCGCCTTCGACACAAAGCGCGGGGTGCTGCGCCGCGGCGGCGCCTTGTCTGATCTTCTGATCTCCCTTGGCGCCACCCGCAGCGAGGCCCACCGCGCCCTGGAGCCGGTCTTTGCCGTGGGCCATCTGGACGCGCGCCGCGTGCGCCCCGGCCTGTCGGCGACACTGACCTTTGACGGCGCAGGCGATACGCGCCGCCTGCTCGGCATTAGCCTGCGCGCCGAGGCGGGCCAGTCCGTCCTGACCCGGCGCATGGGCGACGGCGCCTTCACCGCGGCCAAGCTCTCGGCCCGGTTGACGCCCCGGCCCCAGCGTGTGGCCGGCGAAGTGTCCACCAGCCTGTATGAGGCCGCCCTGGCCGAGGGGGCCAATGACCAACACGTGGTCGATTTCGCCAGCATCTTTGCGTATGATATTGATTTCCAGAGGGAAATTCACCCAGGCGACCGGTTTGAATTGGTCTATGAAAGCCTGGTGGACGAGCGCGGCCGGCCGGTGCAATTCGGCCAAGTCCTGTTCGCGCGCCTGGATGGGCGCACCCTGACGCGGGACTTCTACTTCTATGTGCCCAGCGATGACGGCGTCAGCGACTATTTCGACCCTGACGGCGCGTCGGCCACGCGTTTTCTGATGAAAACGCCGATCAATGGCGCGCGGCTATCCTCAGGGTTCGGCACGCGGCGCCATCCGATTTCCGGCTACACCCGCCTGCACAAGGGCACCGATTTTGCAGCGCCCACCGGCACGCCGGTCTATGCCGCAGGCCATGGCACGGTGGAGCGTGCGTCGCGCTGGGGCACCTATGGCCATTATGTGCGCCTGCGCCACGCCAACAATTACAAGACCGCCTATGCCCACCTGTCGCGCTATGGCCCGGGCATTCGCGCCGGCGCCCAGGTGCGCCAGGGCGATGTGATCGGATACGTCGGCTCCACTGGCGCCTCCACCGGGCCGCACTTGCACTATGAGGTGATGATCCGCGGCATGCATGTGAACGCCATGGCCCTGGACCTGCCCACGGGGCGCAAATTGGCTGAGACGCCTGAAGAGCTCGCCGCATTCCTTGGGCGCAAGGCCGAGATCGACGCCATGCGGCGCGCCCTGGGCGCAGATATAGACGTGGCCGATATGCTGACAGGCCCGGATGCGGGCTAGCGCGCCGGCCTTTTCGGCGCTGGCGGGTGGAGGATAAGCGGCGCGCAATTCGACGGGGTTGGGCACGGCCTTATACTCCGGCCCATGAACGCACCTGCTGCATCCCTAGGCCGCCAAGTGGCCCCGACGCTGGAGAACTGGCGCGCGCTCGTGTGGCCGCTGTTCTGGCCGGTCTTCTTCTGGAATCTGCGGATTTTTCTGCGTTTGATGCAGGAGCAGAAAGCGGCTGTCGGGCCGAAGGGCGTCTTCATCTATGAGGTGACCTGGTACGGCGTGATCCGGATCCATTGGATGCAGCCGCCGACGCCTGAGCTGTGGGACGATGCGCTTGAGGGTTGCGCCAAACGCGTGGGCTGGGCGCTGGGCCGTGGGGCCGCCGATCAGGCGTTCGATGTCGAGGCGCTGGTCGCCCAGGCCAAAGCGGCGCTGGCTGGCGTTCTCCCCAACCCCCGTGCCGCAACCTGCGGCCGCGCCCGGCTCGCCCTGGGCGCCTTCCCCGGCCCGGCGCACCTGGATACGTCCTGACCCCTCTCACTCAACGCGAAGCAGCCTTGAGCCCGACCCATCGCGGAGGCGAAGCCGTAGCGGGGGTCAAAGCAAACATGCCCCTGCCGGGGCCTTCTCCGGCTCCAATCGATCCCCCGGATCGATTGGTCTGCTGGCGCAGACCGCCTGCGAAGAGCGCGACCCATCGCGGAGCGCAGCGTAGCGGGCGGTCAAACAAAAATGCCGCCGGCTTGATCCGCTGGGCGGGTGTGCCAAGTGTGGCAGGCGGACACATACGGAGCCGGCGCCCATGCGCATCCTGGATGATTTGCCAAAGGCGCGCCCACGGGCCCGGGAGCGGCGCGGGGCGGCAAACGCGCTTGGCGGCCTTGAGTCCCGCGAGGCGCGTCTTAAGGCCCATGCGGCCGATCTGGGGTTTAACGACTGCCGGATTGCCCCGGCTGACCAACCCTGGAGCGCAGGAGAGCGCCTGGCTGCCTTTGTCGAGGCCGGCCACCATGGCGACATGGCCTGGATGAAGGAGACCTTGGCCCGGCGCCAAGCGCCGACCGCCATGTGGCCGGACGCCCGCTCGGCGATCATGGTCGCCATGTCCTATGGCCCAGACCATGATCCCATGGACACGCTGGCCCATACCGAGCGCGGCAACATCTCGGTCTACGCCCGCGGCGGGGACTATCACACGCTGATGAAAAAGCGCCTGAAACAGCTCGCGCGCCGCTTTGCCGAAGAAGAGGGCGTTGAGGTGAAGATCTTCGTTGATACAGCGCCCCTGATGGAAAAGCCGCTTGCGGCCCTGGCCGGCCTCGGCTGGCAGGGCAAGCACACCAATCTGGTGTCGCGCCGCCTCGGCAATTGGACGTTCCTGGGCGCCATCCTCACCAGTGCGCCGCTGGTTTCGGATGCGCCCGAGCGCGACCATTGCGGGCGCTGCTCGGCCTGTATCGATGCCTGCCCGACAAAGGCCTTTGAGGCGCCGTATCGCCTGAATGCGCGCAAGTGCATTTCCTATCTGACGATCGAGCATAAGGGGCCGATCCCGCGCGCCCTGCGCCCGGCCCTGGGCAACCGGATCTATGGCTGCGACGATTGCCTCAGCGTCTGCCCTTGGAACAAATTCGCCGCCACGGCCAAGGAGGCAAAACTCAAGGCCCGCGAGGCGATGACCCTGCCGCTCTTGTCCGAGCTGTCTGGCCTCGACGACGGCGCATTTCGGGACTGGTTTGCCGGCTCTCCGATTAAGCGCACGGGCCGCGACCGGTTTGTCCGCAACGTTCTGATCGCGGCCGGCAATAGCGGCGCGCCGGCCCTTACCGGCGCTGTGGCCGCGCGGCTTGGCGACGCGTCTGCCCTGGTGCGCGGCGCGGCCGTCTGGGCGCTGTCGCGCCTTGATGCTGACATGTTTGAACAGGAAAGGGCCCAGCGCGCAGACACGGAGGAAGACGGCGATGTCCGAGAGGAATGGCGCGCCGGGGCTGAGGAGCTGGCCGTCGGTTAAGCGCGCAGGCCGCCGCGCCGCGCTGCGCCTCATCCAGGCCGCTGCGCTCTACCTCGCCGCGCTCCACGCCTACGCCCTGGTGCTCTGGTTTGCGCCGGCGCCGACCACGATCCTGATGGCCCAGCGCGCGGTGGAGGGCGAGACGCTGTGGCGCAACCGTGTCGCCCTGGAAGAGGTGAGCCCACACCTCATCCGCGCCGTGATCGCTGCCGAGGACACCCGCTTTTGCGACCATTGGGGCGTGGACTTTGAGGCGGTGGGCACGGCGGTGGAGGAATGGCGCGCCGGCAAAGGCCTGCGCGGCGCGTCCACCATCAGCCAGCAGACGGCGAAGAACCTGTTCTTCTGGAATGGCGGCGGCCTGCCGCGCAAGGCCGGCGACGCCTGGATGGCGCTGGCCACCGACACGGTCTGGGGCAAGCGCCGGGTTCTGGAGCACTATCTTAACGTTGCCGAATGGGGCGACGGGATTTTCGGCGTCGAGGCGGCGGCGCGCCTGCGCTTTAAGACCCGCGCACGGGATCTCACGCCGCGCCAGGCGGCCTTGCTCGCAGCGGTGTTGCCGAGCCCGAACCGCTGGCGCGTCGACCCGCCCGGCCCCTATGTCCGCCAGCGCGCCGCCACGATCGAGGCTAGGATGCGCGTCGTCCGGAATGAGGGGCTTGATGCCTGCGTCCTGGTGCCCTAGCCGCACAGCGGCGTGGCAAAGCGCAGGCAGTCGGCCATGTGCTCGGCGAACAGTTTGGCCTTGCCGCGCAGTTTTCCGCTGGTCCACACGGCATGGACCGCCAGGGGCGTTCCGGTCCAGTCCGGCAGAACGCGCACAAGGCGCCCGCCTTCGGCCTCGCCGCATACGAGCCAATCGGGGGCGTAGAACACCCCAAGGCCATCAAGGGCGCCCTGGAGCAGCACCTCCCCAGACGAGGCCGACAGGCGCCCGTCGACATTGACGCTGACTTCCTCCGCGCCGCGCCGGAAGGTCCACACGCGCGCAGCGGGCGATTGGCGGAAGATCAGGGCCGGCAGCGCGCCTAGCTCGCTTGGGGTCTGCGGCGTGCCATGCTTGGCGAGGAAGGCCGGGCTGGCCCAGGCCAGGCGCTGCACCGCGCCCATCCGCTTGGCCATCATGCGGCTGTCGGGCAGGTCCCCGAGGCGGAAGGCCAGGTCAACGCCTTCCTCGACCAGGTCGGTCAGCGTGTCCTCGGCGATCACATCACAGGTGATGTGGGGATAAAGCTCCAGGAAGGCTGAGATCTGGGGCGCGATCAGGCGCCGCGCCAGGGAGTTGGCCGCCGAGATTCGCAGGAGGCCCATGGGCTCATGGTCGAGGCCGCGCGCTTCGGCCTCGGCGTCGTCGAACTCGGCCAGGATCCCGCCGGCGCGCTCGTAGAATTTCTGGCCCGCTTCGGTCAGGTTGAGCGCCCGGGTCGTGCGTTGGAACAGCTCTGCGCCCAGCCTGTGCTCCAGGTCCTGGATGCGCCGCGAGACGGTCGGCTGGCCGATGCCGAGATCGGAGGCGGCCTTGGAGAAGCTGCCCGCATCGGCGACCCGCATGAACAGGCGCATGGCGTCGAGGCGATCCATTCAGCAAGCTCCTTCGGGCAACGCTCTGGGCAGCAATACAGCCCGATGTAGGGCTACAACGGCCCAGCTTCGAGCGCCGCTTAAGGTGTTGGCCGTGTTAGTCGGCTTTTGTACGTATACGGATCCGAAGATTGTAAAGCTGGTAGACGTCGTTCTCCTTTCGCCAGCCGAGGCGGTAGTCCGCTGCCCCGTCGACATGCTCAGCGGTGAGATCGCAATCGATGAAGGTGCCGTTCAGCGCCCCGGTTCCGGTGTGTGTGCGCCAGGTGCAGTTGGCCTCGCCGGCGGGCTCCGACACCGGCCCAATCGCGCGCCCCATTGCCATCAGCTCATCGAGGGCGCGTTGATCGAGCGGGACCTCGCTCGACCAAACCGCCTGAACCCGCTTCGAATTCCAGTCGCTTGCGAGCGTTGTGACAAAGCTGCGCGATATCTCGCCCTGGGCAGACGCCGCGCTAAGCGCGCCCATGATCGATCTTGTCGCCGAGACGCCGAGACCGATCGCCAGCGCCAAGACTGCCAAAACGACCGCGCCGATCCCAATCGCCTTGGCGCCAAATCGCGACCGTTTGGCTTGTGCCGCCATAGCCCTCTCCGCCCATCGCCCGCGCCTCGCCGCGGCTCTCCAACAAGCGTGGAAGCCCGCGCCCGATCGAGCAAGCAAAAAAAGCCGCCCCCAATTGGGAGCGGCTTTCCAAGAGGTGGGGGAGCGGCCTTAGCTGCCGAGCCCGGAGAATTGCTTGGTCAGCACGATCTTGAATGTGCGGCCAAACGGATTGTGCGTGTAGGGATCATAGTTGAGATCGAACTGGGCAAAGGGTGGATCCTCGTCGAACACGTTGACGACGGACAGGCCCAGGTCAAACTCGGCTGGCAGCTCCACATTGTAGAACAGGTCCAGCGTGGTCTGGGCGTCGATCTCAGGTTGGCCCGTGCCCAGGTCGCCGCGCTCATCGTCATAGCTGTCGATGTGGCGCACCACGGCCCGGAAATTATTCGGCCCGATGGCCAGGTTGGCATAGAGATTGGCCTTCCATTGGGGCAGGGAGCGGGAGAAATTCGACCGGTTGAATTGGTCGACCCGGTCGCCGCCTTCGATCAGGACGCCTTCGATCTCGAAATCATCGACGACGTATTCGATGATGTAAGAGGCATCTAGGCCGACAGAGGCCTCGCCGCCAAACACGGACTGGCCAAACGTGTTGTCGATCCGAATGTCGATCCCGGAGGTTTCGATGCTCGGCCCGTTCACGATATTGGTATTGATCCGGGCAATCTCGGCGGCTTCATCGATGCCATTGCCGTTATTGTCGGTGAAGGTAATCCGGCTGAGGATCGGGTTGTCAAAGTCCCCCGCGCCGAGGGCGGCGATGGCCGCGCCGACGATTGAGGCCTGGTCTTCAACAATGATCGGGTCGGAGAAGTCGAAGTTGTAATAGTCGATCGACGCCGAAAAACCGCCGCGCTGGTAAAGAGCGCCCAGGTTGAAGCTGAACGCACTTTCAGGGCTGAGCCCGGGGTCGCCGTTCTGGTCGACCGCCTTAAAGGCAGACGTGGGCGCCACGAATTGCAGCGTGGTGCCGGTGCCCGACAATTGGTTCAGGGTCGGGCCCTTGAACGAGGTCTGGGCCGAGCCGCGCAGCGCGAAATCGTCATTGACCTGCCAGCGCGCCGCCACCTTCGGGTCGAAGGTCGAGCCAACGTCGCCGCCATAATCCTCGTAGCGCATGGCGACTTGGACATCGACATTGTCGTAGAGCGGAACCTGGAGCTCTCCGAAGAGGGCGTAGATCGTCTGCTCCTCATCTTGGGGGTTGGTACCGGCAAGGAATGAGAAGACCCCCGAGCCGCTTGGCCCAGGCGTGATTTCAAGGTTGGTCAGGTCGCTTGGGTCCAGCTCATAGTTTTCCTGGCGCACCTGGAAGCCGGCCGCCCAGCCCACCGATCCGCCGCCCGCCTGGACATTGGACTGGCCGGACATGACGCCGTCCAGGACGAGCAGCTGGGTTGTCCGCGTCTGGTCCGTACCGCCATCGGTAAGCCAGTCGGCAAGCGTGACTGTGTTCTCCAGGCCAGGCACGAAGCCGGGATTGGCTTGGCCGGTGATGGCGTTGGACGCGATCGCATTGCCGAACGGGTTGTAGTATTCACACCCGCCTTGCCCCGCCACCAGGGCGCCAGCATAGCCAGGCGCGAAGGGCTGGGTGCCGGTGGCTGGGTCATTACCGGTGGCGGCCTCGGTGCAGACACCAAAGCCATTCAGCGCGGCGGTGAAGCCAAAAATATAGGTGTCGTTGGTGAGGTTAGAGGTCTCGGCGGTGGAGTAGGACAGGTCGACATCCCAGCTCACGCCATTGTCGAAGGCTCCATCAAGTCCGCCGGAGAGGCGCCATGTCTCTCCTTCGCGCTGGCCGACTTGGGCGCCGCCCGTTCCGGGGAAACCGCCCCAGCCGAAGCTGCGACCAATAAACAGAGCGGCGAGCGTGCCGTCTGGAAAGTCGCCCGGATTGTCGGCGATATATTGTTGGAAACCGGGATTGGTCACCGGCACGACTTGAGTCGCCAGTTCCTGGGGCGGGTAAGAGGGCGAGGTTTTCCATTCCGGCACATCAGTGTTGCCGTACAAGGCTTCGAGGTGGAGCGTGGTTCCGCCGGCAAATTCGCGGTTGAACTCTGCGAAGATTTGGAAGCGCTCTGTTTCCTCTACGAGATTGTCGAATTGGGTGAATTGGAAGAAGCACTGATCATTGGCCGGGTTCACCACCCCGCCGACTTGCTCACAGCCTGCCTCGCGGTTGACCGCGCCAATCACGCCGGTGGCGCCTAGCGCCACATAGCGACCTGGGTTCGAGAGCGAGGAAAAGCCGCCCACCGGGTTTTCCGTGATGTCGGATATCGCCCAGTCTTTCTCAAGCAGCGGCACTTCGTTTTCGAATTGGTAGCCGCCTGAAATCAGGAAATTCCAATCATCGCCCTGCCAGCCATAGGCCGCCGACAGTTCGTACTCGCCATCGGTGCCATCATATTGCTGGAAGCTGCCGGACAGTTCGAGGCCATCGAGGTCTGTGCGCGTGATGAAGTTGACCACCCCGGCGATCGCGTCAGAGCCATAAAGGGCTGCGGCGCCGTCCTTCAGCACCTCGATCCGCCCGATTGCAGCGGCCGGGATCATGTTGGTGTCAACAAACAGTTGGGACTGTTCACCGACCGGGAAGGGCGAGAAGGTTTGGCGCAGGCCGTTGATGAGGACCAGCGTCCGCCCCGGCCCGAGGCCGCGCAGGTTGACGTTGCCTGTACCTTCCAGGCCGTTGGAGGCGAATTGGTTGGTTCGTCCATCGGTACCCGAGGACACGCCCAGATTCTTGATCAGGTCAGTCACCGTGGGCGAGCCCTCCAATTGGAGGTCAGCGGCGGTGAGCACGTCGACCGGCAGGGCCGCATCCTCGGGCGTGCCGGCGATAAAGGAGCCGGTGACCACCACGGTTTGTTGGCGCGCCTCTTCTTCGGGCGCCTCTTGGGCAATCGCCGCGCCGCCGGACGCCATGGCGGCCGCCGAAATTGAATACACCAGGACTGTCTTGAAGGAATTCACTTGGTTCTCTCCCATTTGGATGCGCCGTTTTCGGCGTCGTTTGTAGGGAGACTAACGCTCGAATCAGGGTCCTGAATAGGCCCTTTCTATTGTGCGCTGCAGTAGATGTTGCAAAACAGCCACAAATCGGCGTTGTCAAAGCAAAACGCATCGCTCCGGGGGCCGCCCGGACAGGGCCGTTTTCAAGCGGCGCAAGAAGGGCTCGGCGCTCTTCGAAATGGCGGCCGGTTTCGGCTGGCCTATGTTCGGCCCGTGACCTTCACTCCGCCCCTCTTGGACATCGCCGATCTGATCGCTGACCCGGTGGCCCCGGCCGCGTTTCCAGAGACCCGGCTGCGCTGGCGCAATGAGCGCCTGGCCGCAGAGATCGGCCTTGCCGGGCTCTCCGACGCCGCCTGGATCAATCATTTTGCGAAGTTCGAGCCTTTGGCCGGCAACCTCCCCGAGCCCCTGGCGCTGCGCTACCATGGTCACCAGTTCGGCAGCTACAATCCGCAATTGGGCGATGGACGCGGGTTCCTGTTTGCCCAGGTGCCGGGCCGAGCCGGGCGCGTCTTTGATCTGGGCACCAAGGGATCGGGCCAGACGCCCTATTCGCGCCAAGGCGATGGGCGGCTGACGCTAAAGGGCGCCGTGCGGGAGCTGCTGGCGACCTCCTACCTTGAGGCGCTCGGCGTGGCCACGTCGGGCACCTTGTCGATCATTGAGACGGGCGAGCCGCTTTGGCGGGGCGACGAGCCAAGCCCGACGCGCAGCGCCGTGCTGGTACGTATGCAGCAGAGCCATATTCGCTTCGGCACATTCCAAAGGCTGGCTTATCTAGACGACGCTGCGGGTGTGGAGCGATTGCTCTCGCACTGCGTCGCCACCTACCATCCGGGCGCAAAACGCGCAGCGCCAGCGGAGACGGCCGCCGCCTTCCTCGCCCAGGTCAGCGCGGCCACGGCCCGAATGGTGGCCCAATGGATGGCCAGTGGCTTTGTCCACGGCGTCATGAACACCGACAATTTCAACATCATCGGCGAGACGTTCGATTTCGGGCCCTACCGGTTCCTGCCCCGGAGCGACCCAAACTTCGTCGCTGCCTATTTCGATGAGACAGGCCTTTATCGCTTTGGCCGCCAACCCACCCAAGCGCTCTGGGCGCTGCAGCGCCTGGGCAGCGCGCTGTTGTCCCTGGCGCCCGCCGAGGCCTTGGCAGAAGCCCTGTCGGGTTTCGAGGCGGCCTATCAGCAGGCGTTTGCCCGTCACACCCTGTTTCTTCTTGGAGTGAAGGATGGCGCTGACCTGGCCTCCGACCTTGCCTTTCTCCAGACGTATTATGGCTGGATGACCCAATCGGAGGCCGACTGGCCGCAGACCTTTTTCGATCTCTTTGGCGGCGCGGCCTCTGAGGCGCGCTGGCGCACCAGTCCCCAGGCAGCGCTTTATTCGGGCGCTGACTTTTCACCCGTCGAAGCCGGGCTCCGTGCCCGGGTGCCCGACCGTCCCGAGCGGCTCGGCCACAGCTATTTCCAGCGCGCGCGCCCGGCAGACCTGGTCATCGAGACCATCGAGTCAGCCTGGGCCGACATTGATGGGCGCGATGATTGGTCAGGGGTTCACGCGCTCATCGACGACTTCCAGCACCTCGGCGCTGCCTTGGGCCCAGGGGGCGACTAGGCGCGCGGGCCAGAGCATTGCGCCGACCCATGCCTGAGTTCTGTGCAGCAATGCCCGAGCCGGCTCATCGCGGTAAAAATCACACAGCGAAACTGCCTTTTCTGGCGCGCCCCCCTGCCCCTGGGAGGCCGGTGCATTACATCATCATAGGAGCGCCCAAAAGCGGCGCGAGCATAGGAGAGACGACCGACGACGCCTTGGGGGGCAGAAAAAAGAGGACGATGTCCAATGGACGTGTTTGCACGCTTTGCTGAAACCTACAGCCGGTCACAGACTGAAGAGCTGTCTCTGCAGGACTATTTATTAGGCTGCCGGGATAATGCCTCGTTTAGGGCGACGGCGGCGGAGCGGATGATCGCAGCCATTGGCGAGCCCAAACTGGTCGACACCTCAAAGGACAGCCGCCTCGGGCGCATTTTTCTCAACCGTACCATCAAGATCTATCCGGCCTTCGCCGAAATGTATGGCATGGAAGAGACGATTGAGCGGATTGTCGGCTTCTTCCGCCACGCCGCCCAGGGCCTGGAAGAGCGCAAACAGATCCTCTACCTGCTCGGCCCCGTCGGCGGCGGAAAATCCACGCTGGCTGAAAAGCTCAAACTGCTCATGGAGGCCGAGCCGATCTACGTGCTCAAGGCCGGCGACGAGATTAGCCCGGTCTTCGAAAGCCCCCTGGGCCTGTTCGATCCTGAGCGGATGGGCGACGTGCTCGAGGACAAGTATCACGTGCCCCGGCGCCTTCTGCGCAGCCCGGCGAGCCCATGGGCGGTCAAACGCCTGGACGAATTTGAAGGCGACCTGTCGAAATTCTCGGTCGTGAAACTCTACCCGTCGCGTTTGCGCCAGCTCGGCATTGCCAAGACCGAGCCCGGCGATGAGAACAATCAGGACGTCTCGGCCCTGGTTGGCAAGCTCGACATCCGCAAGCTGGAACACCTCAGCCAGAACGATCCTGACGCCTACAGCTTCTCCGGCGGCCTCAATCGCACGACGCAGGGGCTGCTTGAATTTGTCGAGATGTTCAAAGCGCCCATCAAGGTGCTCCATCCCCTGCTGACGGCCACCCAGGAGGGCAGCTATGTCGGCACGGAGAACATTGGCGCAATCCCTTATACAGGCATCATCCTCGCTCACTCGAACGAGAGCGAATGGCGCCAGTTTAAGAACAACCGCAACAATGAAGCCTTCCTCGACCGTATCTCGGTGGTGAAGGTGCCCTACTGCCTACGCGCCACGGAAGAAGCGGAGATTTACGGCAAGCTGCTTGAGCAATCAGAGCTGATTGAGGCCCCGTGCGCGCCGCAAACCCTGGACATCATGGCGCGGTTCTCTGTGCTCACCCGGCTGCGCGAGCATGAGAATTCCAATCTCTATTCCAAGATGCGCGTCTATGACGGGGACTTTCTCAAGGACACCGATCCGCGCGCGAAATCCATGCAGGAGTACCGCGACGGCGCCGGCCCCGACGAGGGCATGGAGGGCGTCTCGACCCGGTTTGCCTACAAGGTCCTGTCTGAGGTGTTCAACCATGACGTGGACGAGGTCGCCGCTGACCCGGTGCACCTCTTTTACGTGCTCGACCGGGCCATCCGGCGCGAGCAATACCCCGATGAGACCGAGGAGGCCTATCTCGATTTTATCAAAACCGAGCTGACGCCCCGCTATGTCGAATTTATCGGCTATGAGATCCAGAAGGCTTATCTGGAAAGCTACACCGATTACGGCCAAAACCTGTTTGATCGCTACATCGCCTATGCCGATGCCTGGATCGAGGACCAGGACTATAAAGACCCCGACACTGGGCAGATGTTCGACCGAGATGTGCTTGAGACCGAGCTTGAAAAGCTGGAGCGCCCCGCCGGAGTTTCTAACCCCAAGGACTTCCGCAATGAGGTGGTGAAATTTGTCCTGCGCGCGCGGGCCGGCAATGATGGCAAAAATCCCGACTGGCGCGAGTATGAAAAGCTCCGCCGCGTGATTGAGAAGCGCATGTTCGGCCAGGTCGAGGACTTGTTGCCCGTGATCTCATTCGGCGCCAAGCGCGACAAGGACTCAGACGCCAAGCACAATGAGTTTGTCAAACGGATGACCGAACGCGGCTACACCGAGCGCCAGGTGCGCCGACTGGTGGAGTGGTACATGCGGGTGAACAAGGCGGGATGATCCATGAAGAATTTCATCGATCGACGCCTCAATCCGAAGGATAAGAGCCTCGGAAATCGGCGCAAATTTCTGCGCCGGGTGCGCGGCCAGGTGAAGGCGTCTGTGGACGAGGCGGTCAAGCACCGAAAGATCGCCGACATCGACCGCGGAGATAAGGTGGGCGTGCCCGCCGATGGTATTCGCGAGCCCAGGTTTCGTTATGAATCCGGAAGCGGGCGCACCGAGCGGGTGCTGCCTGGCAATAAGCAGTTTGGCGTCGGCGACCGGATCAGAAAACCGCCCCAGGGCGGCGGCGAAAGCGGCAAGGAGGGCGCCGACCAGGGCGAAGGGGAAGACGAATTCGCCTTTGTGTTGTCGCGCGAGGAATTCCTGGACATGTTCTTCGAGGACCTGGAATTGCCCGATCTGGTCAAGCACACCATGAAGGAGCTTGAGACATTCAAGCCCCGCCGCGCCGGCTATTCGGTCACCGGATCACCGTCCAACCTGGCCGTTGTGAACACGATGAAAAATGCCATGGGCCGGCGCATCGCCTTACGGCGGCCCAGCAGCCAGGAGGTTGCCGACCTCAAGGCTGAACTGTTCGAGCTCGAGCGGATTTCCAACCCTGGGCCTAAGGAAAGAGCCCGGCTGATTGAAGTGCGCGAGGAGATCGAGGCCAAGGCCAAGCGCCAAGCGGCGATCCCCTACATTGATCCCCTCGATGTGCGCTTCAAACAGTTCGACAAGGAGCCCCAGCCCAACGCCAACGCGGTCATGTTTTGCCTGATGGACGTCTCGGCTTCCATGGGCGAGCGCGAGAAAGACCTGGCCAAACGGTTTTTCGTGCTCTTGCACCTGTTTCTGACCCGGCGCTACGACAAGATCGAACTTGTCTTTGTGCGCCACACCCACAATGCCCAGGAAGTGGATGAAGACACGTTTTTCCACAGCCGCGAGACCGGTGGAACGGTGGTCTCGACCGCGTTGGAGGAAATGCGCCGCGTGATCGATGCGCGCTATCCCGCCACGGACTGGAACATCTATGCAGCCCAAGCCAGCGACGGGGACAATTTTCCCGGCGACAGCGAAACTTGCCTCTCCCTGATGCGGGAGGCGGTGATGCCGCTCGTTCAATACTTCGCCTACATTGAGATCATCGATGAAGCCGAGGCCGAATTTCTCTTGTCGGACGACACCGGTGTCGAGCTTTGGACCACCTATCAAAAGATCACGGGCGACTGGCGAAACTTTGCCATGAAGCGCATCGCCAAACCGGCCGACATCTATCCGGTGTTTCGGGAGCTGTTTGCCAAATCCGAGCGGGAGGCGGCCCATGCCTGAACCGGCCACGAATGCGCCCGCCGGCCCTCGCACGCCGCGCCGCCAGAAGAAGGCCGCGCCGAAGCGCCCGAAGTTTCTGTTCGAAGGTCCAGACTGGACCTTTGAAACGATGAACCGGACCTATGCGGCAATCGAGAGGATTGCTTTGGAGGAGCTCGGCCTCGATCTCTACCCCAACCAAATCGAGATCATTTCCTCTGAGCAAATGCTGGATGCCTATGCCTCCACGGGCATGCCGCTGATGTACAATCACTGGTCGTTCGGAAAGAGCTTTCTCAGCGAGGAGCGGCTCTATCGTAAAGGCCTGCGCGGGCTGGCCTATGAAATCATCATCAATTCAAGCCCGTGTATCAGCTACAATATGGAAGACAACACCATGGCGACGCAGACGCTCGTCATGGCGCACGCTGCCTTCGGCCACAATCATTTCTTCAAGAACAATCACCTGTTCCGTATGTGGACCGACGCTGAGCACATATTGGATTACCTTGAGTATGCCCGCGGTTTTGTTGCCGACTGCGAAGAGAAACACGGCGAGCGGGAGGTCGAGCGGGTGCTGGATGCTGCCCATGCCCTCATGCCGAACGGGGTGTTCCGCTATGAGCGCCCGGCGCGCCCGTCCCTGAATGAAGAGCGCCTGCGCCACCGCGAACGGCTCGCCCAAGAGGAAGCCGAGGTGAACTATCTTTGGGAGCGCCTGGATCGCGGCGCGCGCCGGAAGGGCCGCCCAAAGGCCGCGGATATGGATCCGCGGGGCGAAATTCAACTGCCGGAAGAAAACCTGCTCTACTTTCTGGAGCAATACAGCCCCGTCCTTGCCAATTGGCAGCGCGAGTTGATCCGCATCACCCGCCACATCGCCCAGTATTTCTATCCCCAGCGGCAGACCAAGGTGATGAATGAAGGGTGCGCCACATTTGTGCACTATTACATCGTCAACCGCCTCCACGAAAAAGGCCTGATCACGGACGGCGCCCTGTTTGAGATTTTGCATCAGCACACCGGCGTGATCGCCCAGCCTGACTTTGACGATCCGCGATTTTCCGGGACCAACCCCTACGCGCTCGGCTTCGCGATCATGATGGACATCAAACGCATCGTCACAGAGCCCACCGATGAAGACCGGGAGTATTTTCCCCGCTTGGCCGGCCAGGGCGCCTGGCAAGACGTGCTCAAGGATGTCTGGCAAAATTTCCGCGATGAGAGCTTTATTCAGCAGTTTCTCAGCCCGAAAGTGGTTCGCGATTTCCACATGTTTGCCTTGGAGGCGAGCGAGCGATCGCGGTTCTACACGGTCGGAGGAATCCACGATGAGCGCGGATTTCGGATGATCCGCGATACGCTCGCGCGAAACCACGACCTCAGCGTGATTGAGCCGGACATCCAGGTCGTCGACGTCGATTTCCTTGGCGACCGCGCCCTCTTTCTCAAGTGTCAAACGAGCGACGGCGCCCGGTTGGCCGACAAGGACCGCGATGCGGTGCTGAAACATGTCGAGACGCTTTGGGGCTTCGAAGTCGACCTTGATGAGGCCGGCGCAGCGCCAGCGCCGCGCCGCGACGCGTCCTGACCCAGCTATTTTCAGCTGCCTGAAGGCCGCGGCTTAACCTTCTGGTTGCTTTTCTTTGGCACCAACTACGCGTTGATCGAAAACGAAAAAGGCGGCGCGGCGTGTCCTTCTTAAGTAAACTCATCAGCTGGAAATCCGGCAAAGCCGACCTGGACGCCGAGATATCAGAGGAGCCTTCGGAGCAACGCTCCGACGATCGGCCGGGCGTCTATAAAGTGGTCACGGTTACCTACCCGTCAGGCTATGTGCGCAAGGGCATTGTGGTTGATCTGTCCGACACAGGTCTTCGCGTGCGGTTTTCCCAGCGCGGTGAATTGCCCGGTCGATTGGACCTTAAAATTGAGGGCCTTGCCGGCGCGCGCACGGGAGAGGTTGTGTGGCAGGAAACCCACGATGCGGGCATCCGCTTCCTTGGGTGAGCTTGCAGGCGCAGTGCCCAGTGACGCTGCCCGTATCGACGCGTTCCTGGAGCAGCTTGCCGCCTCTAAAGGCGCCTCGGCCAATACCCTCGACGCCTATCGGCGCGACCTGGAAGAAGCCTCACACTTTCTGGGCGGCGGGCTCGTGAGCGCCCAGGCCGAGGATTTGTCTGCGTTCATGGTGGCCCTGTCGCGCGCCGGCCGCGCGGCATCGACCCTCGCGCGCAAGCGCGCCGCGCTCCGCCATTTTTTCAAGGTTCAGTTCCAGGATAAGGTGCGGGCTAAGGACCCGACAGCCGCCCTTGCATCCCCGAATGGCCGCCGCGAGATCCCCGATGTGCTCTCGCGGGCCGAGGTGGCTCGGCTCATTGACGCCTGCGAGGCAGATGTGCGTCTCGTCTGCCTTGTGGAGCTACTTTACGGGGCAGGCTTGCGGGCATCGGAACTGGTCAGCCTGCCCATGGGCGCCCTGCCGCGCCGGCGCGGCGGCACATGGGAGAGCCGGGCGCTCATTATTCGGGGCAAGGGGGGCCGCGATCGCATGTGCCCGCTGGGCGCCCCGGCCCTGGACGCCCTGTCTTGCTGGCTCGATGCACGCGGCGAAAGCGAGCCGGGCGAAGGACCGGGCGCCCGAAAGCCTGGCCGCGCCAGCCCATTTGTCTTCCCATCCCGGGGCAAATCCGGCCACCTCACGCGCCGCCGCCTGGGGCAGATGCTTGCCGACCTTGCCCCAAAAGCGGGCCTCAGCCGAGCGCGCGTGCACCCCCATGCGCTACGCCACGCCTATGGCACCCACTTGTTGGAAGGCGGGGCCGATCTGCGCAGCCTTCAAGCGCTTCTCGGCCATGCCGACATCTCGACAACGCAAATCTACACCCATGTGCGCGGCGAGGCGCTGATGGATCTGGTCAGCGCTCACCATCCGCTGTCGAGCGCCCCGCTGGAGTAAGCGTTGCTGCGCCGTTCCGGCAGGCCCATGGGCCAAAGCCTCGCGGGGCGGGGAGATTCTGAGACCCTCAGATGGGGTCGGGCGTAAGACCCAGGGCAGGGAAATCCTAAGCGCGCTATGGCGCCCGGACCTCTTGTGTCCCAAGCACGGCGCCGCAACGCCCCTCAAACGGCAACAGCTTGGCCGGCGTTGACGCCGCGCCGTGGGCGCATTACCGATCAGCGCCTGTCAAAACCGTGCCCAGATGGCGGAATTGGTAGACGCGCACGGTTCAGGTCCGTGTGCCGCAAGGCGTGGAGGTTCGAGTCCTCTTCTGGGCACCAAAAATCTGCGAATAATTCGTTGTATATAAACGTATTTTTCACAAATCTGCGCGAGTGTTGCTACACATTTGCTACACAAACGCTCGGGAGTGGTCGCTCTGACGGCCATGCAGATTACTGTGAAACACTTGTTTCAACGCGGAAATTCCTGGCAGTTTCGGCGCCGCGTACCAGAGGACATTCGCTCCATAATTGGGAAACGCGAATGGGTGATTAGCCTCGGGTCGGTGACGCAAGCAGCAGCAATTCGTTCGGCCGACCACTTTAAGCGTTCAACTGACGCTGAAATGGTTAGAGCCAGAGCGCAGCTGGCGAAGACACTTCAACCGTCTGACCGCGAAGCGATTTACGATCAGGCGTTTGCGAGAGCCATCCAATCGGCAGGAGGTATTGAAGCGGCCGCAACACTCTACCAAAATGATTTCAGCACAGCCGTCGATTCAGGCTTATTGCCGAAGGAGCGCATTCAACTTTCAGGTAAGACCCGCGTTTCGGAAGCCTTGGAACGCGATCAGACGCTCTATCCCGTTCGCTCTCAAAAACACCAGTCGATCGGTTTTCGCGATTTCATGGCCGTTAACGGCGATTTACCAATTGAGGAGATCAAGCGCGATCATGTGATGAAGTTTGTCGCTGAATGCCGCCGGAGGGACATGTCGGAGTCGACCATCAAGCGCCGCCTTGGAGCACTTGGTGCAGTTCTCAACCGCTATGATCAAGACCACGACATCACGCGTCGCAATCCTTTCTCTCGTGTCCCGCTCCAAGATGCGGGACCAACAAAGGCAGACCGCGAACCTTTGACTGAAAGCCAAGTGACCCAGTTCGATGAATACGGCACTGGTCGAAGCATACCCAGACGAGGAGGAGGAAGCCGCATGAGCCAGCGTACCCTCTGGAGCATCCATATGGGCCGTCATCACGGGGCGCGCCCCCTGGATGAGAGCTACATAGCGATCGGCTGGCCTGCGATGGGCGACCTCTCCGCGCTGCCACCCGACCGCGACGCATTCAAAGCGAGAATTGCCGAAGCCTATCCGGAGACCAAGAAAGGGGCGATCCCGGTGAATGCCGGGACGCTCTTCCGGTTCGTTCACGAGATCAAAACCGGCGATTACGTTCTGTTCCCATCAAAATTGGATCGCATGGTTTACATCGGCGAGATCGCAGGCCCTTATGCGTTTCAGCCTACCGATGCCGCCGCTTCAAATGAAGTGGATGATGAGATCTGCCATCAACGACCTGTGAAGTGGTTGGGCGATTTCCCTCGGACCATCTTCAGTCAGTCGGCGCTTCATGAAATCGGCTCTTTCATCACGCTTATTGAGGTCAGGAACCACGCTGATGAGTTCTTGGCCGCGTTACGCGGTGAAACGATTGAGAGCCCAGACGAAGATGCGGCCGAGACCGAAGCCGCCTCGGACCAAGTCGAAGAAACTACAGAAGACTTTGTGATCCGCCGTCTGAAGAATGCGATTTCGGCCGAGAAGTTCGAACACTTCGTCGCGCATTTGCTTGAGTGCATGGGATATCATGCCCGCTTGACGCAACACTCGGGCGATGGCGGAATTGATATAATCGCGCACAAGGACGAGCTTGGCTTCGAGCCGCCGGTCATAAAGGTGCAGTGCAAGCAGGTCATTTCCAACATTGGAAGACCCGACGTCCAACAGCTTATGGGCGCGACTGAGCAGCAGGAATTCGGCCTGTTTGTCACGCTGGGTGGCTTCACCCGTGAGGCGCTGGATGCGGAACGCACGCGGCCCAATCTCAGGCTCATCGACGGAGCCGCGCTTACGCAGCTCGTGTTCGATCATTATGATAAGTTCGAACCCCAATGGCAGACGATCATTCCACTCAAGCGGCGCTATATTCCAGGCCCAACCTAACAACGCTCCATTGCAGCATCACTTAGGCAGTTTGTTGGTACATTCGTTGGTACGCTAAATGCCGGTTTGAAAAACAATCAAGTTTTTCAAACGTGTTTCGCGTACATTCGAGTCCTCTTCTGGCGCCATTCTCGTTTGATCGTCCGCTTGGCCCACATGGAGGGAACTTGGTGTGGGGGTGCGGTTTGGCTCGTATTGTCGTTGTAGCCCCATACCTGGCCATCGGCGCGCGGGGTTTGTGCGGCGGCAGTGCCAACGGCCGAAGACTGATCGTTCCCGGGCATTGGTTTAGGGATGTTGTTTCAGGGGCCCTGGCCTTGCGGATAAACCCTCCAGCACAAACATCTGCTTGGTAGGCACGCTTCGCCGGATCAAGTTACGTTCAACCCGGATTGTTGGCCTGAGCGGCCCGCGCTTTCGGTTTATCCGCTGGGCGAATGTTGCAACATCGCCTAAACAAGCTGGTGTTTGTCGCGCGCGAGCTTTGCGGCTGCACGATATGCGGGAGCCTCGAAGAGCCCGCGGTTGAGGTTTTTCCATGAAAGCGCTCATCACCGGACTCGCCGGATTCATTGGATTTCACACCGCGCGCGCTCTGTTTGACCGCCAGGTCGATGTTGTCGGCATCGATAATTTGAACGGTTATTATGATATTGGCTTGAAAAAGGCGCGGCTTGCTGAGTTGCCCAAGGCCATACGGTTCGAGGAACTCGACATTGCAAGCCATGAGGCTTTTCAAGCGCTCGTCCAGCGCGAGGCGCCGGATGTGTTGATCCATCTGGCGGCGCAACCGGGTGTGCGTCATTCGATCGAAAACCCGTTTGCATACGCCCAAGCCAATCTGGTGGGCCACCTCTCCGTCCTTGAGGCGTGCCGCCATGCGCCGGCCCTGTCTCACCTGATTTATGCCTCTTCAAGCTCTGTCTACGGCGATGACACGCCGCTGCCCTTGACAGAAACCGCGCCCGTCAATCGACCCGTCTCCTTGTACGCGGCTACAAAGTGCGCCGACGAGCTGATGAGTTCGGCTTATGCCCATTTGTATGGCCTGAAGCAGCTCGGGTTGAGGTTCTTCACCGTTTACGGGCGTTGGGGGCGCCCGGATATGGCCTACTGGATCTTTACCGAGAAGATCTTGCGCGGCGAGCCGATCAACGTGTTCAATCATGGGCGAACACGCCGTGACATGACACACGTTAATGATGTGGTTGAGGGAATCGTCTCGGCGGTCTGCAAGGCCCCGCGCTTTGCGCAAAGCGATCGGCCCCACACGATTTACAATCTTGGCAACCACCGCAGCGAGCCATTGATTGACGTCATCCGAACGCTTGAAAACGCCATCGCAAAGCCGGCCATTATGAAAATGTTGCCGGCACAGCCCGGGGACGTTGTGGAAACATATGCCGACATTTCAGCGATGGCGCGAGACTATGATTACGCACCCAGGACCGCGATCTCGGAGGGTCTTCCAGACTTCATCAACTGGTTCCGCGCCTATAGCGGCCTCTAAGCGGTAAAACAGGGGGGCGGCTTGCGCCCATCCTAATGGCACGCGAGGCCCTCTCCCTGTTTGGCGCGGTGCCCATAAAGCAGCGACAACCCGGAGCAAATTTGCCCAGCACGTCATCGACGAAGCCGGCGGGTCAATGCTGAGCGCCCCAGTGAAGCGCCGGACAAGGCCGAGGAATAGGGGGCCTTTTCCTGGCCGAGGGACCAAGCGGAGATCACGGCCGACAACGGTCTCCGGCGCAACACCTGACCCATGCAAGCGGGCCGCGGATAGGAAGGTCTGGCGAAGCCGCCCTCAAACAGCTGCGCTGTTCGGCCTTGGCGCAAAGCCTGTCGTTGCCCGCGCCGGCCTTCAATCGCTTTGATATCTTGGCTTCGGCTGCCACACGCTCGCCCGCTTAAGCCCGCATTCCGGCTGATGCGTCCAACTGCAGCATAGGCTGTGTCGTCTTGAAGGATGGCTTGCCGAGTCAGTCCACAGCCGTCTCGGTTTCTTGTGGTTTACAGGGATGCTTTTGCATTCCAGAGCTGAGGCCAATCTGGAGATAGGCGAACAGGAGCTGTTCGTCGGTCGTCACTTTCCTTTGCTTGTAGATACCCGGCGCGGAGAGATCTTTTCGGTCTCCCTATCGACAGACACCCAAGTCGAATGGGCAGCGGACTGGCCTCGGCATGCGGCGCGCGCATCAATGCACGGTGAAAGAGAATGATCTGACTGACTATCGCTTGGCAGGGGAATAGAAACCTCCTAACCCCATGCTCTTTGAAAACCATGCGGGGGTTCCATGCGACAGTCAGGATCGGGAAATCAGCCTTTCTCAGCGGTGTCCGGTACACCGTCATCCGGGGTCATCGGGGACTCTGTCCTCGGGGCTCAGCCAGCAGCGCCGCTCGCGCCTGCTTCAGCGACCCCTATCGTTGATATTTCCGATTACGGCGTCCTGGCAAACACCGGCGCTGATGTGTCGTCGCTGATCAACGCTGCGATCGCGCAGGCGCGTATCGATGGTGTTTCGCTGCGTTTCGATGCGGGCGACTACAAGGTCTCGGGCACGATCCTGCTCGATGACGGTGTTAATCTTTACGGTGCTGAGACCGGAACGACCCGCCTCTTCGCCGACCAGGGCGGCAGCGCCGCGCAACTCAGCAACAATGACTTTGCTGGCAACGCGATCACCGCGATCACGATTAGTGGCTTCGATCTCGATAATGTCATGATCGAAATAACGGGCAATGTCGGCACGGCGACCGTCTCCAATAACGTGTTTTACAACACCTACAACCAATACCAGTTCAATGGTCGAAACGGTGAGTTCACGATCAAGGACAATGTGTTCTTGCGCACCGAAGTCTATGATGGACCCTACGAGTCCTTCACAACCGATGACAATCCCGATGATCCGCGCTCGCGCGGCGAAGCCATCAAGTTCTTCAATGCAGATAACGCGGTCGTCGAGAACAATATTCTCGGCGGTCTGACCGAAAACGCCACCGATACGCAAATCTACACGGGCACTTTGCGCGCCCGCATTGAGGCCTTCGCTGCAGCGAACCCGGCCATCGATATCTTCGACTCCGGATATTACACGTCTGCAATTCAGGGCAACCAAATCGAAAATGTCTTGATGCGCGGCAACATTATCGTGGGCAATCAGGCCAACAATTATCTCGTCGGCGACCCCCAGCATACCGACGAAAGCTTCGTGCGCGACCACGCGATCTATTTCGGCAATTATGACGGTCTCGATTTCTCCTCGAACTATGTCTTCGGCTGGTACAATGATGGCTCTGGCGGGGTGAAGGTTCGCAACGGCACAGAAAGCTGGATCTACAATAATTATTTCGATGAAATCAGCCTTCTTACCTACACCTACGAGAATTTGACGCCGCTTGAGTTCACCAACACTTACGTTTTCAACAACACCTTCACCCTAGATACCACGGACGAGACCATCCGGTCTGACACCGATGGGGAAAAGAATCCCATTTATTATGTGGAGCTCGACAATTCCTCCTTTGGCGGAACGCCCGCCAACCCGCTTACTCTTTCTAATTTCGTTATCTACAACAACGATTTCGATGTCCTCACCGACAATTATGGCGAGTTCGAATTCGACGACATCTACTTTGATCCCCTAGTATCGCCCGGCGAGGTGATCGGGACACAAGTCTTCATCGAGGGAAACCGCGATAATACCGAGCGCGACATCAAGATTTTCTCCAGCGTCGATGGCATCACGCAGTCATCCATCGATGCCGGTGTTAAAGCACAGTTGGATGCGCGCGCCGCGACAACGACGAAGATCGAGCTCGCTAACGCGGCGGAGTTCAGCGGCGCGACGCCGTCGATCTCCTACACCGAGGGCGATGGTCTTGTCGGCTTTGCCCAGCAAATCAGCCTGGCCGATGCCGACGCCGATGCGCTGAATGGCGGACTGGGTGACTATGACGGCTACGTCGTGACAATCAGCCGGTCGATCTCGACAACGACGCCAGCCCAGGATGATGCCGTTGACCAGATCGAATTCCTTCCCACGGCGAATCTGACCTTCAATAGCGCACAGCAGGTGCTCGCGGGCGGCAATGTCATCGCAACGCTCAGTGACACGGTTGAGACCTCGCCCGTGGGGATTGAGCGGACGGTCTACACCGCCACCTTCACAAGTCAGAATGGCACGGTGGTCACCACGGCCCTCGTCAACGAATTTATCCAGGCGCTGGGCTACCTGAACGAAGACCAGTCGGTGCCAGTGGGCAATACGACGGAGATTGCCATTGTCCTCTCCGCCACCGATGGCGGCGAGACGGATTTCATCTCCGTCAACATCGATCTGATCGCCACAGACTCCAACGACCGGTTCGAGGGCACGACTGGCGACGATGTTATCAATGCCGGCATCGGCGATGATGAGGTAAACGCCGATGCGGGCAACGACACTGTCGATGGTGGGACCGGCAATGATGTCATCCGCGGCAATACGGGCAATGACACGCTAAGCGGCGGCGACGGCGATGACCGCATTCGCGGCGAGAATGGCGATGATGTTCTGAACGGCGATGCCGGTGACGACTTCTTGGAGGGCGGCGACGGGATTGACACGGTGAATGGCGGGATCGGCCAGGATGACCTGCGCGGTGATGCAGGTGACGATCTGTTGAACGCCGGCGCGGGCGATGATTCGGCCAAGGGCGGCGATGGCAATGACATCCTGCGCGGCGGCGATGGCAATGATGCGCTCGAGGGCAACGACGGCAACGACCAGATTTTTGGTGAGGCGGGCAACGATGTGGGCCTGCGCGGCGGCCTCGGCGCGGACCAAATTGACGGCGGCGACGGCAACGACATCATCTTCGGTGAAACCGGCACGAGCGACACCATTGGATCGGGCGATACGATCAACGGCGGCGCGGGCGATGACGTGGTCTATGGCGCAGCCGGCAACGACACGATCACAGGTGGGCTCGGCGATGACGACCTGCGCGGCGGCATCGGAGACGACACAATCAATGGCGGTGACGGGCGCGATACGCTGCTTGGCGGCGACGGTAACGACCAGCTTTCGGGTGATGCCGGCAATGATGACATTCGCGGTGAGGCGGGCAATGACGTTCTCACCGGCGGGGACGGGGCCGACAACATCCGCGGCGGCGACGGCGATGACGATATTGATGGCGGCGGTCTCAACGACGTCCTGCGAGGTGAAGCCGGCAACGACCAGATTCTAGGCCAGTCGGGCAATGATTTCGTCGAAGGTGGCGGCGGTACGGACACGATCAGTGGCGGCGATGGCGATGACGACCTACGCGGCAATGACGGCAATGATACAATCGACGGGGATGCTGGAACCGATACCTTGTTCGGCGGCGCCGGCAATGATGTCCTTCGCGGCGGAGAAGGCGATAGTCTCATCTTCGGCAATGATGGCAATGACCGCATCTTCGGGGCCGACGGCGTCGACAATGTGCGCGGCGGGGCCGGCAGCGACCGGATTGAAACCGGGGCAGGCGACGACATTATCCGGGGCGATGCCGACGCTGAGTCAAGCGAAGCTGACGGCGCCGACGTGATCCTCGCTGGTGCGGGGAGCGACTTCGTTGAAGGCGGCGGTGGCAATGACACCGTCATCGGCGGCGATGGCAACGATGATCTGCGCGGCGATGCGGGCGATGATCAGCTGCGCGGCGACGCTGGCGATGATGCGCTCCTGGCAGGTGACGGCGAAGACGACGCGCGCGGCGGAGACGGCAATGACCGCGTTGAAGGCGGCGCAGGCGACGACATCCTCTACGGCGATGCCGGTGAAGACAGCATCCGCGGCGGTGATGGCAATGACTTCATTGATGGCGGGACCGAGGACGATGTTCTGCGCGGCGAAGGCGGAAACGACACCATCCGCTCGCGCGACGGAGACGATTTTGTCGAAGGCGGCGACGGCAATGATGTCGTGACCGGCGATGTAGGCAATGATGACCTGCGCGGCAATGCGGGCAATGACACGCTGTTCGGCAATGTTGGCGACGATACTCTGCTTGGCGGCGATGGCGAAGACGATCTTCGCGGCGGGGCAGGGGCCGACCGCCTTGAGGGCGGCGCCGAACGCGACTTGCTCTTCGGCGAGGATGGCATTGATGACCTGCGCGGTGATGGCGGAGACGACTACATCGATGCGGGTGCCGACAGTGATGTCGTGCGGGGCGGCGACGGCAACGACGTTATCCGCGGCCGCAGCGGCAATGATTTTGTTGATGGCGGCGCAGGCGACGATGTCATCACCGGCGATGAAGGTAATGATGATTTGCGCGGCGGCGAAGGCGATGACCTTGTTGTCGGCGGCGATGGTATCGATACGCTCTTCGGGTTTGGCGGAAACGACACCCTGACCGGTGACGCCGGCGATGACCGGCTCGAAACCGGACTTGGCAATGATACCGCCGAGGGCGGCGATGGTGACGACCGCATCATTCTCGATGCCGGCGGCGACAATCTCTTCGACGGCGGAGAAGGCGCTGACTATGTGACCGGCGGCGCGGGTGCTGACCTCGGCACCGGCGGTGGCGGCGACGATGTCATCGTGCTGGGTGATGGTGATGATGCCGCCTATGGCGGCGCAGGCGATGACACGATTGCCACCCAAGGCGATAATGACATTCTCGGCGGCGGCGCGGGCGACGATACGCTTGATGGCGGCGGCGGCATCGACACGGTCAACTTTTCGCTCGACCATCTCGACGGTGCAACAGGCGGCGTGGTTGTAGATCTGGCGGCACGTTCTGCCCAGGATGGCTTCGGTGGAACCGATGTGATCCGAAACATTGAGAGTATTGTCGGCTCTATTTTCAGCGACAGCCTCAACGGGGACAATCTGGGCAACGTGATCAGCGGTGACGGCGGCAACGATACCATCCGGGCCTTTGGCGGGGTTGATATCTTGGATGGCGGCGATGGGAACGATACCATTTTTGCCGGTGACGGGGATGACACGGTAACCGGCGGTGCCGGCGATGACGTGCTGGAGGGCGGCGTTGGCGCGGATGTGTTGCGGGGTGACGCCGGCGTCGATGTTATTCGCGGCGGCCTTGGCAATGATTTTATCCGTGGCGGCGACGGCAATGACGTGATCGATGCGGGCGATGGCAATGACAGCGTGCGCGGCGATGACGGCAACGACCGCATCTTTGGCCTGGACGGCGACGACTACATCCTCGGCGGCGAAGGAAACGACTACCTTGTCGGCAATGCGGGCGACGATCTCCTCGTCGGCGGCAATGGAAATGACAATTTGCAAGGCAGGGCAGGCAATGACCGTCTGTTTGGCGAAGCCGGCGATGATGAGTTCTACGGTTTTGAAGGCGATGACGAGATCTACGGCGGCGACGGTAACGACTTCCTGGCTGGCTACTCTGGCAATGACCTGATCTATGGCGGCGATGGCGATGATCGCTTCTTCGGCATGGAAGATGATGACCGCATGTTCGGCGGAAACGGGGACGATCGTCTGATTGCCAATGAAGGTAATGATCTTGTGTATGGCGAGGCCGGCAACGACAATATCCGTGGGCGCGAAGGGAACGATACGCTGTTCGGCGGCGCGGGAAATGATTTCATTACCGGCGGCACGGGCGATGACCGGATCGATGGTGGCGGCGACTTCGACACCTTGTTCGGCGAGGATGGCGTTGACACATTTGTGTTCGCGGGGAACTGGCGCCGGGATACCGTTGCAGACTGGACGGAAGGCGAGACCATCGACCTGTCAGCCCTCGGCCTCAAAGGCGTTGGCGAGAGCAACGCCGACGCGTTCGCAAAACTAACAATTGTCCAGGACGGAACAACGGCGATCATCTCGGTGACCGGCGACATCCGCAACGACATCCGCCTGTTGAACACCGATATCTCCACGATCGATGCCGGCGACTTCCTCTTCGACGCGCCGCCTGCCGCACCGGTGGCACTCGGAGAAAGCTTCGACTTCGAAGCCTTGTCTCCCGCCGGTTCGAGACGGGAAACGATCACATGGGATGTTGGCGTTGTGTCCTCGTTTGAGGTTCCCGAAACAGGCGTCGCTCCGGGGAGCGATTTCGCGGATTTTGATGCGGCCTCGCAGACGCTCTGGGACGTTTTCGATGTCAGCCTCAACGACGACTGGATCAGCGAGTTAGGCTAGAGCGTCGGTGAGCTCGTCGGAATCCACCCGGCATCCAATAGGAGCATAAACCGCTCATCTCGGGTGAAGCGCTTGCAGTTTTCACCAATGGCTGGCCGGGGGGCGTTATAGGCCGGAATGAAGCGGATCGATTGCCGAAAGCCGCGAAACACTTGGGCGCCGCGGTCGGCGAGGGCGGCGGCGGCCCCTGGGCGTCTTTCAATGCAGATAAAATCAAAGATTACGGCGTCGCCGGGGGCGGGCTGAGCGCCAGCTGGGAGCGGACTGAGAAGTCCAAAGCGATTCTGGCTTTACGCCCGATGCTCTAGGACGATCACGAATGATCTATTGAACTAGGAGGCCTTATCGAGATTTTCTTCGTCACAGATGACTTGAGCGGCGCGGACGTTGGATCTGGATGTTGTGCCAGCGCGGGCCACGGTGGCTGAAGGCGCTTTATCGCGCGAAACTGTTTCATTGGGTGGGGCGATTTCCTTGCCGAGATAGTGCCTGAAGAAGCAGGTCATCGCATGCCGAACACCAGCTTCTCGGACCTCGCGAAGATCGTCTTCATAATATCGGCCAGCCGAAAAATTCCCAGTGATGATCTCGTATGATGGAAAATAATCGACGTTCTTATCCTCTTGCTTCAATGTATCCGCCGCTACGCGGAGCACAGACTTTGAATAGACGGTAGAAACCAAGACGTGCTGTGCTTCATAGGTCGCAATCAAAGGTACGGGCGAGACTGTCAGCAGGAAGCGTGCACTTGGATTGCGGGCCTTTATGAAGTCGATCGCTGCGCGAAGGTCGGCTACAACCTGGTCAATCGTGAAATTGACGAATGCGTGTCGCTGGGAACTGTGCTCACCGGCGCCACAACCTGGCGAAACCGGAAAAACGGCCCCGTCCCGGGTCGAGTGCCATGCCTCCGTCAGTCCCAGGGTGAACACGAACACGTCAAGGTTTTCGACCATGCTGCGAATAGCCCGGAAGTGTGCTGTTTGGTCGGCTTCGAATTCGGCCTCGCTCGAAAACCCCTTGGGCTGGATAAAGGGCCGGAACGGATCGATCCAGCGGCCCCCGTCTCTCCACACCCGCTCCTCCGGGACAAACTCTCCATAGGCCCTTTGAAGCGTCTGATGGAGCTGGCGCGTGGTGTAAAGATTGGCGTATCGCGCCGTATAGGTTCCGTAATTGTAGGCCTTCAGGGACTCCTCACTCAGCAGCGGGTGGCCCTTTTCGGTGACCAGGTAGTTGTAGCCACTCTGGGCAAGAAAACGTGCGATATGCTGCGCAAAGCAGCTCCCCGCAGTCGCAATCCTGTCTTGCTGCGTGATCTTGAATCGCGTGGAGACAATTGGATCCAGCAACGCCTCCCGGGGCGCGGCTACGGAGCGACGCCAGAAGGCATAGTCCGGCAGAGACTTGTACGGACAGGGCTCAGTCTCGGTGTCATGCATTGGCTGTGGCTCTCGAAAAGACGCTGCGTTCAAGTTCCCGCAGGATGATTGCCGAATACTGCTCATTGGCGTGGACGGCGTCCTTCCAGAACGCTTCTCTGAGAAACCCCCGCTCATTCTGCGTCTCAACGGGCGCATCTATACACGCAACGCCAAGCGAACGGCATAGCGCACCAATAACGTCCTTCTGTGCAAGCCACAGTTTCAGACGCAGGGCGGCGGGAGAAATCTTATCGGCTTGTGGATCAAGCGCCCCCTTGCCCACCAGGTCCTCGCGAATGAACTCTTCAGATTCTATCGGCGGTGGTGCGTTGATGTGCGCGATATTTATGTGGCCAAGCTTCGGAAGCTGTTTCAGCAGCAGCCCTAACTCTTCCACTTGGTCCTTAAATATTTGGCGCACCAAATCGTAGGGGATGAGCTCAGCGTCATTATCCAGTGGCAGGTGAGGCGCACCGGGAAAGACAAAATCAAAATTGGGCTCGGGCCTGATCATGCCGACGATGTTGTAGTAATTGCCCTGTACGGCCGATACCAGCCAGGTTTCCGGTGAGGGAGGATGAGCAGACAAAGACGCTATAAGGCAGGCATTGATCGCCGTGTAACCATTCAGCCCTGTGGAGATGAGGGGACCCGGAAACTCTCGCGTGCCACAAAGAAGCAGCTCGACGCCGTAGTCCGGGCGAGACGATACATAGGTTTGTGCGTGAATCGCGCGCTTCAGGGACCACGCGTGGGAGTGGCCAAAGATAAGGGCTTTATGAGGCAAGGAAGCTCTCCTCGATACTCGACAGGTGCTTTGGGAGTGTAGGCGCTGTCCAGCGGCTCGGAAACCACTGTGCAGACATCAAGTCCCGCTGGCCTTTCCGGGCAGCCAGAACAGACACACCTCGCGTTGCTTGCCCCAGCAGTAGTTCGTGAAGATCTGCAAATCCCGGCCGCCGAACGCCAGGATACTCTCTTTGTTGATTGTGTTGATGTGGGATTGGGTCGTGATCGGGTCCTCATTCCAGGGACATCCCACCAGCACGAAATCATGGGCTAGATCCTGAAGCCGGGCCAGGAACCTGCCCGGCTCTGGGACATGCTCAATCACGTGTGAGCAGACGATGGCATCCCAGGTCTTTCCCTCAAGCTGATAGATATCGGACTTCAGGAACGGCAGGCCCGGTGCGACGATCTCGCGGAGCAAGTCGAACCCATCCACGATATCCACAGCAGTGACATCGAGCTTCAGCCGGTTGAAGCTGTTTTTCCTGTGGACGTCGCGCAACAACGCAGTGCCGGCGAAGTTCTGCGGCCCGACATCCAAAAGCCGTTTCGTCGTGTTTTCCGGTTCGTGAAGATAAAGCCTGTGAAGAAACGGAATGATCTCCACCATGAAGAGCTGCGATTGGGGCAAGCCCTTTGCGATGAACTTGTGGGCGTCCTCAACGCCAGACAGGTTCAAGGCGCGGGTCATGAGTTCGTAGCGTTCTTGGTTGTGGCGCCGGATGTCGCTGAGCAGCCTTTCGCGCTCACCTTGCACATTCTGCGACATTCCAGGGTACTCCTCTCAGTCGAGGTCATGCGTTTGGGGATGGAGAGACTAGAAGTCCACCATATCTTCTGTCCAAAATCCATATCCGGAGTTTGGCCTCACTGGATCGATCTCAAAGCCGCTTTCCGCGCTGAGCATTTCAACATCATTGACGTTGTGAACGATCAGTTTGTAGCCGGCCCCATTGGATATGTAGATGTATTGCGGCTCCGCCTTCGTTTCACCGAGCTCTGGATCACGCGGCAGTTCGTCGATGTGGTCAGGCACTAGGCCGGGGATCCAGTTCGCGCCGGGAGCGTGGCCGAATGCGACACCCCGCCAGTTCTCGTCCGTGCTCGGATAGGCTCCCTCTGCATTGAAGTACGCCTCAACGGCTGCTTGAACAACAGCGAGATCCTCAATGCGGGTTGCATGAAGCTCTTCAGGTGAAGCGGTTATCGCAGGCTCTTCGGCAACCGGAGCCGATGCGTTCGCTCCTTCAGCAACGCCATTTGTTGCCGGCTCGCCGCAGCTCGCCATGAGAACCGCCGCCGTTACGGCGAGCAATGCGCGCCGGCAGGACCGGGGCGCAAGCCGGTGAATTTTCTTCTGGTACAAGACAGCTACCCTGTGAATTAGGAAGGGGACGACATGGTTAAGTGGCCTACAAAATGGAAGCGTCCACGGCAATAAAAAGGCTGAACAAAGGCAAATCCGGTGCCTGGCAACATTCCCCGGGTGGTCGAAGCCTTTGATTGGCTGTGTACTCAATTGGCAATCGCACTTTCCCTAAAGCGTTGAACGAGTTGCCCGCTTGGGTTGGTTAGGCGACTGCGTCAGCCCAGTCCTGGTCTGCGAGCGGAGAGAGGCTTGTCCAATCGAAGTCTGTCTGGTCTGCGCCCGGGGCGGGGGGCGTGGCAGAGGCGGGGGCTTCCGCGACACCGGCGATATCGGTGTCGAGGATTTCCCGGCGGAGTTTGGCCAGGGGCAGGCTTGCGAAGTCGAAGCTTCCACTTTGTGCCGCAGAGGCAGCCGGCGCG
>JBCDJY010000021.1:0-35016 GCA_038747245.1 Pseudomonadota bacterium
CCTCTTGGCCCTTGGCGCCCTGTCCCTGACAGCGTGCGACGCCAATGATGGTCCGGTCGAAGAGTTCGCCGAAGACGTGGACAACGTCGTGGAGCCGCGCATCGAAAGTGCTGAAGACCAGCTGGAGAATGCTGCCGACGAAATGGAAGAGACGGCCGATGCCGTTGAAGACGCCGTCGATACGCCGCAGCAATAGGAATTTAAGGAGACCCAATGACTGCCCAAGCGCTCAACATCTCGACCCCGGAATTCGGTCGTAAAACGGGCATCGCGCCCGAAGACCGCACCGCGATTGCCCGCGCGCTCGGCACCGTGCTGGCAGACACATACATGCTGTTTATCAAAACCCAAGGCGTGCACTGGAACGTGACCGGCCCTGCTTTCGTAAGCGTTCATGAGCTCACCGAAGGCCAGTATGAGAACATGTATGCCGCCATTGACCATGTGGCGGAGCGCATCCGCGCGCTCGGCGAAAAGGCGCCCGCGAGCTACACCAAGTATGGCGAGCTCTCGTCGATCAAGGACGAAGACGACCCCAAATCCGTGACGGACATGCTGTCCATGCTCATCGCTGACCATGAGACCGCCGTCTCTAACATGCGCGTCGCTGTCGGGTGGTGTGAAGACAAGAATGACTTCGTGACCGCCGACATGATGATCGAGCGCATGGCGTGGCATGAGGAAGCCATTTGGATGCTGAACGCGCTCAACGCCGACGCATAGATTCAAGTTCTACCTGCGAGACCTGGCGCTCTGGCCTTACTTGGCTGGAGCGCCAATTTTTTTGAGTTGCCATGCTTGTCGCAGCCATTGAAGGCTGGGACTTAACGACCCTGTGAAACACCGCGACACATTCCCTCGACGGGAACTTACGGCGTGCTACTTCATTGATTTCTTATGCCAGATCGACAAAGAGCCTTTTTCCACGCCGCTCAAAAGCGTGAAGACCGCGCTAAGCGCTCGGCGCTGGGCGAGCGCCTGCGCCAGTCCTATGACGCCATTCCGAATGAGCAGGCTGGTGAGGAGTTTATGGATCTTTTACGGCGCGCCGACAGCGCTGCGCATCACGCCGACGCGAAGGACTAAGCTCTCCGCCCCTAGGCCGTTTTGGTCAAGTCCTCGACCTGGCCGAGAAGGTCGTCGAACACATCGCCTGCTTGAAGCGCATCGTCGGAGCTGAAACTGGCTTCATTCGCGTCCAGAATTTCTGCGACTGCCTTTCGCGCCCGGCTCACCCGGCTCTTCACTGTCCCGACAGCGCAATCACAGATCTCGGCAACCTCCTCATAGGCGAGGCCGCCCGCCCCAACCAGGATCAGGGCCTCGCGCTGGTCGTCTGGCAGTTGGTTGATTGCGTTGCGGAGCGCCAGCAATTCCATCGAGCCAGAAGGGTCATCATTGGCCACCAAGGTCGCTTCGGCAACGTCGGGGTCGAGGGGCTGCCGGCGCCAGCTCCGGCGCTTTTCCGAGTAGAAAAGATTGCGCAGGATTGTGAATGCCCAGGCCTTCATATTCGACCCAGGCTTATATGATGCGCGCGCTTTCCACGCCTTCAGCATGGCATCCTGGGCGAGATCATCGGCTAGGGTAGCATCGCCGCACAGGCTGCGTGCGAACGCTCTGAGATGGGGAATGAGGCTGGCTAACTCAGCCTTGAAGGCCCTGTCATCGTTGGGCGCACTCATATTGGCTTGTCCTCGCCAGGTTCGTCCGCGTCGTCGTCGGCCTCTTCCAGCAATTTCAGGAAATCGTCAGGCACTGGCTCGCTGGCCACTTCATCATACAGCTGACGCAATTGGTCGCCGATCCGTTTCTGGCGCTTCGCTGCGCCGCGTGTGTCCGTCTTCGTTGGGCGTTTCGTATCATTCATTGTATGCCAGCTCTGGTCAGTTTGAGGACACCGTGAAGTAACGACCTAATCCCGGATAGGTTCCAAACGAATGGTTTTTATCTATGGATTGTCGGAACAGGGCCGCGACTCGGGCGTTCGTCCACACGCAAAGGAGCTCGCCAATGGGTTTTGTTGAACGATTTTCCCCACACCTACCATTTGTGCGTCGCTACGCCCGCGCACTTACCGGCAGCCAGGAGAGCGGCGACGCCTATGTGAAAGCCGCCCTCACCGCCTTGGCAAACGCGCCTGAGGCCATTGACTCGGCCCTGCCAGACCGGATTGCGCTCTACCGCTTTTGCCACGTCATTTGGGACGGCACGGGGGCTAGACTTGAAGAGAGCGGCGCCGACGAGATACACGATGCCCGGCTTCAGGCCCTGGCGCCGCGCCAGCGACAAGCGTTCTTGCTCACAGCGATGGAGGGCTTCTCCCATACGGAAGCAGCGCAGGTGCTCGATACAAACGTTGCGGAAATCGACGCGTTGATCGCAAAAGCTCTGGAAGAAATCGAAGCTGATCTGGCAACCTCCGTGCTCATCATTGAGGACGAGCCGATCATCGCAGCCGATCTGGAAGCGATCGTAGGCGAGCTGGGCCATGCCGTGACAGGCAACGCCGCGACCCACAAAGACGCGGTCAAACTGGCGCGCAAGGCCCCGCCAGGGCTGATCTTATGCGATATCCAACTGGCTGATGGTTCTTCGGGTGTGGAGGCGGCGGAGGAAATCCTCGCAGAGCAACAGGTCCCGATCGTCTTCATCACCGCGTTTCCTGAAGCCCTCCTCACCGGCGAGCGGAAAGAGCCGGTCTATCTCGTGACCAAGCCGTTCCAACCCGACAGCGTCAAAGCAGCGATTGCCCAAGCCCTGTTTTTTCACGACTGACACATAGCCCGTCTCATCGCGACAAAAACAAAACCATAAGCAGGCCGAGGGCGATAACGGCCAGCGCCGTCGATACGCCGAGCACGGCCGGCATCCCTTTTTGCCGTTCTCCTTGGCGGGCCTCCTCGGGCGTCTCTATCGTGCGCGGGTCGGGGTCTGTCTTTTTCATCGGGAAAGAACGCGGGCGAGTTGCGAGGGTTCCAAGCGCTTATCACACGTCATCAAGGCGCTGGGCCGCTGCTGCCGCATCACATGCCAGCCTCGCCGCCGTCCGGCCCGAAATTTTCGCGCCAAGCTCTGGGGTGAACCCTTCAATAGTGATTAGAAGCGTGGCGACCCGCAATTCATAGGGCAGGGCGTGCAGCCGGAAGGCCAGATCCACCTCCTGAAGCGCGCTAAAAAGTGGGCGGATGCGCCCGCCATCGTAGCACGCCTGATCCAGGGCATTGAACGCCCAGACAAACAGATTCTCGAAAGTGTCATGGGTTGGGCCACGAAAATCGACCGTGCGATCACGTTCGAACGTATTGAGTAGAATGCGGTCGGCGAGGCTGAGGCTGCCTGCCAGAACCCATCCCATTCTTCTGATCCGATCGAGCACGACAAGGGCGTGCTGAGAGATTGGGTGTGACGTCTTCAGAGTGCGCTCCCGACCGCGTCGAAGGGAGCGCTTGATAAGGTAGGGCGGCGCCGCCGGCCTTAACCTAGGTTAGCTCGGCTGCCTTTCGCTGGGCGGGTCGATGATCGTCAGGTGGCTGCCGACATCGAGGCGGCTGGTGTGGAGATAATTGGGATCGAATTTGGCGATCGCCTCCAGCTTCGCCTTGTCGAGGATACGCAGGGAAAGGCGGTCTTCTTCGATAAGGTCCATGCGTTTAAGCCCGGACAGCGTCCGCGATACATGCACCGGGGTCAGCCCGAGTGCGTCGCCGATATCTGCCCGCGTCAGAGGCAGCCGCATTGAAAGGGTGTCCACCCCTAGGGCCGCGCTGAGCCGGCGTTGCAGTTCCAGAAGCAAGTGGCCGATCCGTTCACGGGCTGACAATTGCCCGATACGGACGATTTGCTCGCGCAGGACGGATTCTTCCTGGACGGCAGACCACCAGAAGGCTGTCGCTGCCGGGCCCGATTGTTCGAGCGCCTTGAGAAACCGGCGGGCGTTGAAGACTGCTACTTGCACCCTGTCTAATGCGCCCACCGAATGGTCTGCTTTGAGATCGCCAAGGGCCTGCAGGTCGAAGAGATCCCCGGGGAGCATGAAATTCAGGATTTGCCGGCGCCCGTCTTCTATCGTCCGGTAGCGAATGGCCCATCCCGACTCGACGATGAATAGGCTCGGCGTATCGTCGCCGGCACATACGATGTCTGAGCCCGCCTCAAAGGTCTGCCGAGCCGAGGCCAGGCCGGCCACCAGATCAACCACGCCGTCAGGAGATGAGACGTACTGGGCGATACGATTTTTGAAAGCTTCCATTAAACCGGCACGTGCAACTTAAGTCTTGGTTCCCTATCCGCAGTTGAACTTGTATGACCTGGACGGTTATTCATCATGGGAAGCACTCGTAATGGTTGCCGCGCATGGGAGCGGGCATACCTGATTTTTGGTGGATGCTCGATTGGGGAGACCCCGCTATGACCATGGCCGCACATGCCGAAACTGAAGCGTCCATAGCGCCCGCCACTTGGCAGAGCCTGCTCGACGCCATGTCTGCGCCGGCGACTGTGTTTGGCCGCGATCTTGTGTTTATGGGGCAAAACAAGGCCCATGAGGCGATGACAGGCCGGCAGCGCGGCGATGTCGTCGGAAGGTACATGTTCGACGCATTTCCAGCCGAACCCGGCCCCGATGCGCCGAGCGCTGAAGCCGCTATCCACGCCTCAATTCGACGGGTCTGGGCAAGCGGCCTGCCAGACTTGATGCCGGTGCAAGAGCACGCCCTGGAATCTCGTGATGGCTCGTGGCAGACGCACTTCTGGAAGATCACCCACGCCCCAATCATTGAAGACGGCGCGGTGGTCGCGATTCTCCAAACCTCCGAAGATGTCACCGAGAAAGCCCTGTCCGATGCCCTCAGCAGGGCCCAACGCCTGGCCGCGCAAGATGCGGCGGCCGTGTCCTATTTCACCTACGAGCCCGAAAGCGAGCGGCTGGTGCGCGCTGAGGCTGTTGACCTGTTGTTTGGCTTTGAGGAAGGGGAAGCGGGCCCACTGGCTGGCCCTTTCCTCTCGCGTATCGATCCGGCAGACGCACCATCGGTGCGCCGCGAATTAGAGCGCGCACGATCTCAACCCCTCGGCGCTCCGGTTCGCATTGACTTTAGAACATGCAGGCCCGGGCAGGGCGCCGGGCGAACTGTCCGTCTGCGCGGCGCCATGGTCATCGATCCCGAGGATCAACAGCGTAAATTGGTCGGCGTAGTGGTCGATATGACCGACTTCGAACAGGCCCGGCAAGGTCTGGAGCAAGCCTTGCGAGAGAAGGAAAATCTGCTCATCGAGGTCAATCACCGGGTGAAAAACTCCCTGCAATTGGCCTCGTCCATTCTGCGCCTGGAGGCGCGAAAAACCAGAAATCCTGAGACACAATCTGTCTTGGCCAAGGCGAACGCCCGGGTCGATGCGATCGCCGAGGTCCATGGCGGCATTTACCTTGGCGGCGACGTCACCTGGGCGCCGATCGATGCGATCCTAAAGAACATCGTCGACGCTTTGGGCCGATCGGTTGGAGCGGGTGACACCTGCGCAGATATCGCGTGCACAGCCGCGCAGGTCTCGCTGCCGACGGACCGCGCGATCGCCTTTGGCCTGCTGGTCAATGAGCTTTTGACCAATGCGCTGAAACATGGCGGCGGCCCAGACGCCCGCGCGATTTCAGTCAGCACGCAGATCGATGGCAGCCGCATCGTGTTGACGGTGTCGAATGATTGCAATGCGGCGCCCGAGGCTGGCCCTCCCCAAGGGACAGGGATAGGCGCGAGCCTGATTGCTGGCTTTGTAAGACAACTCGGCGGCACGTTGAGCGAAGGCGCCGACAATGATCGCTACGTCGTGACAGTCGTTTTCAGCGATGACGCCGATGGCACAGAGCCGCCGCGCATTTAAGCGATAAAGATCTGGCGGGCGCGGTCGAACCCAAGAACATCGGCTTTGCCCGCGCTTGGGCACCGCCTGCAACCGAAGCATAATGGCAACACTTACGCGTTTCCGCGGCCGGGCAGGGACTGTCTGCTTGTGTTTTATTGGCAAGCCTCTATCGCGAATGCATCTCAGTCTGACAACTTGGAATCCATGCGATGAAAACCGCCAAATCTCAGGTCGCGCTCTGCGCGTTGCTCACAGCCTTTGCCGGCCATGCCTCCGGCCAGGAGGCTCCCGCCCCCGATGAGGCAGAACGCGTCGAAGATACCGTCATCGTGCTGGGCACCAAGATCGAGCAATCGCTGCAAGACGTGGAAGTCTCCGCCGAGATCTTTGACAGGGCGAGGCTGGACCGTGAGCAAATCACCGAATTGTCCGAACTCCTGCTGAAAGTGCCCAACGTCACCACAGTTGGCGGCGCCGATGCAAACTTCTCAATTCGCGGTATCGGTCGCGCAGGGGTCGGCGGAGCCGGCCAGGGCGTCACCTCCAGCGTCTATGTGGATGGCTCGCCGATCACGAGCCTGAATTTCAACCGCGGCCCGCTGGGCCTATGGGACACTGAGCAAGTCGAGGTGCTCCGGGGTCCGCAATCTTCGGTGCAAGGGCGCAACGCGCTCGCCGGCGGCATTTTTATCAAAACCGCAGACCCCACCTTTGAGCCCGAAGGCAGGTTTCGCGCGACCCTGGCGGAAGGAAACACCTACCAGGTCGCCGGTGCGTTTGGCGGCCCGATCATTGATGGGCTTCTGGCAGGCCGTCTGGCGATCGATACCCAAGGCTCGGACGGCTTCCTGACCAGCCAGGTGCTCGATGGCGCAGACTTCAACGACACCGAAAGCCTCACCGTGCGCGGCAAGCTTCTCCTGGCACCCGAGGGCCTGCCGCAGTTCTCGACAAAGCTGACTGTCGATTACGGCGAGTCCGAGGTCTTTGGCGAAGACAGCATTTTCGTGCGCACGCCCGAGGGAATTGATGACCCGACCTTTTTCGACTTTGACCCGCGTGAGCGCGAGACTGCGCGTAATGAAATCGTCGGCAATGACAATGAGGGCCTCCGCTTCGTCAGCGAAACCCAATATGATTTCTCAGAGGCGCTGACGGGCCGCGCGATCGTCACCTATGAGGACTATTCCACCGAGCGGTTCTTCGGCGACGAGAACGACGTCGCCCGCTTTGGCGGGTCCACCTTGAACCTGTTCGACGAGACCATTCTTTCCGTAGAAGCCCGCGTCGAGTTTGATTTTGAGAACTTCCAAGGCCTCTTCGGCGCCTACTATCTTGAAGAAGAGCGCACGGCCGATCGCAACACCCAGGCCGTGCTACTGGATCAAGCGCGGTCTGTTGCCGGGCCCTTCGCGCCTCTGGTCGATGTGAACCCGCCTGAGACCCTCCTGGTTTTCAGGAGCGGAGAGACCTTCGACACGGAGAACTATGCAATCTTTGGCCAGTTCGACTGGCGCTTTGCGCCGAAATGGACCCTTGGCGTAGGCGTGCGATATGACACCGAGGAATTTGCCGAGAGCGGCCGCTTCAATGAGACCGGCGTCGATATTCCAACGTGTGTCATCTCGGCGCCGGCGGCCCTGTTTGGCGTGCCGAGCACCGCGGTGACCACCCTGCCCTGCGGCCTGGCCGTATCGCAGTTTTTCGGCGCGACGGCGCAACCTGAAACCGCAGCCGATTTCGAAGCGTTTCTGCCGCGCGCGTCGCTTACCTATGATGTGAACGAGAACACATCGGTCTTTGTTTCGCTGTCTCGCGGCTACCGCGCAGGCGGCGCATTTGTGGCCGTTGAGGAAAACCCCCTCGTGGCTGGCTTCACCCAGTTTGTGGGTCAGTATGATCCTGAATTCCTGAACACATTCGAGGTCGGCACGCGCAACGTCCTCCTCGACGGGCGCCTGACCCTGAACGGCAACATCTTCTATTCCCAGTATGAAGACCAACAGGTGCTGGTCGATGGGTTCGATCCGAGCCGTGCCGATGACAATCTGATCGTCAACGCAGGTGAGAGCACGCTTTATGGCCTGGAGTTCACCGCCGATTATGAAGTGACCGAAAACATCGGCGCCTTCGTCACCGTCGGCCTGCTCGAAACAGAGTTTGATGACTTTCCCTTCGCCGTTGACTCAAACGGTGACTTGGTACCTGGCGGCGATCCTCAATTTGAAAACCTGGCTGGCGACTCCTTCCCCAGCGCGCCCAATCTGACCTTCACCGTCGGGGGAGACTGGGAGGGGGACAACGGGCTGTTTGGCAATGCGAGCCTGAGCTACACCGGCGAAACCGTCGGCGGCATTCCCAATCTCGACACCACCGACCTGGCCACAGCGGGCGCTGACCCCAGCGTGGTGAGCCGGTTGGAGATCGGCGGGGAAGAGCGCTACGATCTGACAGGGCGTTTTGGATGGCGCAATGACACGTTCCAACTATATGTCTTCGGATCGAACCTGCTCGACGGGGACCGGTACACCTCACGCTTCTTCGGAAATGTTGGGTCTTCATCGGGACAAGTCAGCCTGCAGGCGCCTGGCTTCACGGTCCAACAACCCCGGGTTTTTGGTGCGGGGATAGATGTGAGTTTTTAATGGGGCTTTTGTCGCTCAGATCTTCGGCTGGCAACGACCAGAGCGGCGCTAAGCCGCGCAAGAAGAAGAGTGCGCGAAAACGGCTCTACGAACTGCATACCTGGGTGGGCTTTCACCTGGCAATCATCATGGTCGTCGTCCTGTTTACCGGGACGATGGCCACGGTCTCCAACGAACTCGATTGGCTGACCCAGCACGATATGCGCGTCAGTCCCGGCACCGAAAAAGTCTCCTATGACGAAATGCTGGAGGCTGTGCGGGCGTATGATCCGTCGGCGACCATTCTCGGCGTCGAACACATGATGGGCGACCATTTTGCCTATCGCGTGCCGGTGTTCGATGAGAACGCGACCCAGAAGTTTATCCACGTCAATCAATGGACGGGCGAGGTCACTGGCCAAACGCCTTATTTTACCTTGCAGCGGTTTTTCCGCGACCTTCACCGCTATCTCTACATGCCAAAGATCGTCGGCCTCACCTTGGTCTGCTCCATGGCGATCATTCTCAGCATTTCCCTTTATACGGGCCTGAAGACATCGCGGAATTGGCGCACCCTGATGACGCGCATCCGTTTCTCCAAAGGCCCGCGCACAGCGATTGGCGATGCCCACAAAGCCGCAGGGCTTTGGAGCATCTGGTTTTTCGTGCTGATGATTTCGACGGGGCTTTGGTACTATGCTGAGTTTCTCGGCAAGGATTTCGAGCCCCCAGTCCCCGATGAGCTCAGGAACATCAGCGCGTTTTCCAGCGACGTGATTGTCGACCCGCCAGCCGAGGAAATCTTGCGCGTCGCCAAAGCGGCCTATCCCGAATTAAACGTCACGGCGTTCAACTTCAGCATGGGCGAGGGCAGTGCCATTCGCGTCATGGGCAAAGTCGGCAACCCGATTGTGAGGCAGCGTGCCAATGCGGTCTACCTCCATCCCGAAACGCTCGAGGTGCTCTACATCAAACGCTCGCGGGATCTACCCGCTGTGCAATGGACCAATCAGATCGCCGACCCGCTCCATTTTGGAGACTTTGGCGGTCTTCCGCTCAAGCTCGTCTATTTTGTATTCGGACTTTTTATGACCGGGCTGTCGGTGAGCGGCGTCTGGTTGACCTGGAGGCGGCTGAAATCGCGCGGTGCCAGCAGTATGCAGATCGCAGCGATGCCACTGTTGGTCATCTCCGGATTGTTCGCTTCGATCACCTACAGCTTGTCCAATCTTCCCGTTTTCGCGGGCCTCAACCCTATGCCCTATGTCTGGTTTGTGGTCGGGATATTCCTCGCAGGTGGAACCCTGCTGTGCGCCTGGTGGCTCTCACGCCGGGTTAGACGCGGCGCGGTGTTCACGTTCAAGAACGCCGCCATCTCCGTGCTGACGCTCGCCATGGGGGCTGGCGCCGCCCACGCGACACTGATCCAGAACCCCCATAGGCCGCAGGACGAGCTTGTGTTGGCCCGCCTGGGCGATGGACCGGTCCAGGCCGACGCCTTTCTCCAGAGGGGCCGCGATGGCCAACCGACGGGCCAGGTTCGGTTCGTAATTGTTCAAGGCGCGTCCGCGGAAGATCCAATGGAGGCCGGGCGCCTCAATCTGAAGACGATGGCGGTGCATTTACTGGATGAAAGCGGCGTTCTCGGCAGCGAGGAAGACCCTGCACAGAGGCGCTTCCGCGTTGCGGCGGTGCTCCAGCCAGCCTTCCTCAGACTGTCAGCAGCCGAGTTGGAGGCGGCCACGCACATGCGCGCGACCTTCGAAATGCAAACGGGCGCAACCTATGAATTGACCTGGGAGATACCGCGCCAACAGGGGCTCGACCTGGTCGCGGCCTCCGTAGGGGAATAATCGCGGCGGACGCAGATGCAGTGCCCGCCCGTTGCGGCTTTCATACGCCGCGCTAGCTGCTGGGTGGCGTGTAATTAGGACGCTCGACCACGGCCGCGTCATCAAAGGGCGTGTCGAGAAAAAGGCCCGGATAGTAATAGGCGCGAAGCGCTGCGTGGTAGGCGCGCACCTGGGCTTCATAGCGCGCCTGGGCCCGCGCATCGGTGCGCGCGATGGATTGGAGCGCGCGCTCGACCTTGGCCGGGGGCAGCGCCCAAGTCAGCACATCGGCAACCCGCTCCCGGCGCTCGCGGCCGGCGCGATAGGCCTGCGATAAAGGCTCAGCGGTTTGGTCGCCGACCTGCTGGAACGCGTAGTACCACTTCCATTCAAATGTGCCCTCCATCCCGGTATGGCCGGCCCATTCGGGGTGGCGCTCAAGGAAGGGGTCCATCGTGGCAGATACAGGCAGGTCCCAAGCGTCGTTCACTGCTTCGCGCTGGGCCAGGACGATGTCGCCGCCGTCTGGCACGGGGATAGCCGCATCTACCCCAGCTTTGAACAGCGCCGGCAGGACTATCGCCAGCGCCAGCCAGACCCCCATAAGCGCTGTCAGATTGACCGGGGCGCTCCAATCGCGCCGGTTCACCGCAGCCGTAATCGCCCACCAGAATGCGAGGTGGGCGACCACAGCCCCGCTCGCCAATAGCGCCGCGCCGGGCCCCGAGCCGCTGATCCCTGCGCCGATCCAGAGCGGCGCCAACAGCGCAATCGCCAGGGCGCCCATGCGCCATGCCGCCCGGGAAAACCAAAGGCCTGCGCCGGTCGCCGATGTGGCGCTGAGCAGCTCATAGCGGCCTCCGGCGCGCTCTGCCGCGCGAAGATCTTGGACGAGAAGAATGACGAGAAGCGGCGAGAGGATTGCGGCCACAAAGGCAAAATCGAAGCGGCCGATGAGGGCAAAATCGGGGTTTGCCGCATCGGTCTCGTATATCTGTCCTTCCAGGGCGAGCATGCGCACGCGGTGTTTCCACGGCGCTGCATCGCGCTGGCCTAGCGCGGCAAAGGCAAAATCCGATGGCGGATCATAGGTGAGATGGAAGGTGTAATAGGCCGCGCTGCCCCAATCGCGGTGATCTTCCAGGGCAACGGCGCGTTCGATCTGATCGCCGCGTTTCAACCGCTCAATCTCTGCGCGCTGGCTTGAGACCTCTGCGAGGCCGAAATTGACCGACACGCTCGCCGCGATCAATGCAATGGCGATCCAGAACAGCGCTGCGCGGTCGCGCGAAAGAAACCAAAGCTCGCGCAAAGGGCCGCTCACGGCTTCAGCCTGGAGGCGGCAAAGACGCCGGCGGCAACGAGGCCAGCCAACCACACCACCAACATAGTGAGCGGCGCCGTCGCCGCTGACCAGCGCGCCGCCGCTGGGCTAGGGGCGAACTCAAACGCATCGAGCACGGCCCAATTTTCAGACGAAACCCGCGCGCGAAGCGAGGCGGCCTCGCTCTGGTTGCGGTTGATATCATCGGCGTAGGACAGCTTCGAAATGTGGGCTTCATTCAGGCCGCGCACAAAGTCATAGCGCACCGTTTCAGCCTCTCGCAGGAACCGGTGGTGCGTTGTCAGGTCCGTGCCTGCCAGGATACGCGAGGCCGAAGACGCAGCCAGCACGGGCGACAGCCAGCCAAATTTGGCCATGGCGGCCGATTGGGCCGTCTCTAGGGCCATGCGCTGGCCGGCGTATTCGTTCATTACGCGGGTCAGCTCGGCTTCTGAGGTTTGAGCGACGACGCCGCGAAAATTCACCGGCAAGTCCTCAACCTGCTCGACGCCGTACTGGGCTAGCAGGTTGGCGCGAAGCTGGGCGAAAGCCGGATCGGCGGTGTTATGACCGTCGCCGAGCGCGCGCAGGTCTGCGCTCATGCGCAGATCGGTTTCCAGCTTGCCCTCGGCGGGTACAGCCGAACTTGCCGTGGCCACGGCCATCCGCGGCACAACCAGTGCCCAAGCAAGCCAAGCCAAAACCAGGACGCCAAGCGCGAGCCCGCGTGTCGGCGCAGCCGCCGAGACCAAAGCGATGAGCGCGCACCAGACGAGGAGGTAAAGGCCATAGCCCGCCGTCACGGCAAGCCCGAGGGCAAGGCTTTCCCCCATAATGGCGGCGATCGCTGCAAGTGCGGCGAGCGGCACCAGCAGGGCGGCGCTGAGGCCCGCGAGCGCTGCGAATTTTCCAGCAAACAGGCTCCGGCCCGAAAGGCCCTGGGCGAGCAGGGGGGCCAGGGTGCCGGCTTCCCGTTCGCGCACAAACACCCCGTGGCCGAGGGCAATCAGGACGAGCGGGACGAGAAGCTGATAGGCAGCTGCGGGCACAAGGCCCTCAAAGCTGCCGACATTGGCGCTTGCCCGCGTGTCGGCAAACATGGCCGTGTTCTGCCGGTGGCCTTCCAAGAAAATCGACTGACCGGTCACTGAATCGACGCCGGGATCGATAATGGCGAGCGGCGGCGGCGCGCGGAAAACATAATGCCCGTAATGGACCATGCGATGGGGGTGGCGGTCGGGTTGGGCGAGAAATGTCTCCTCCGCCACCGCTTGTTGGTGAAGGCGCTCGTGGCGCGCTTCTGCCATTTGGACGGCGGTCAACACGCTGGTTGCCGTGATGATGAGGGCCATCACGCCGAGGGCAAACATGGCGACCTTGGAGCGCAGCCAGAGGCGCCATTCATCGCCTGCGACGGAGAAAATCGCGCTCATGCCGCCGCACGCGTCGTGAAGGCTGCGTGGACCGAGGACGTGTCGATAAGGCCCCCGTCTGGCCGGTCGAACGCGCCCACCAGTTCGCCCTTTCGAAGGAGGCCGATGCGGTCAGCCACTTGGCATGCGCCATAGACGTCATGGGTCACCATCAAAACAGTGCGCCCCTCGCTGGCGAGCGAGCGCACCAGGGCGTTGAACTCGTCGATCGCGACGGGATCGAGCCCGGATGTGGGCTCATCAAGCAAGAGGATCGGCGTGTCTCGCAAAACCGCAAGCGCGATGGCCACTTTCTGGCGCATGCCTTTTGAATAGGTTGCCAGGCGATTGCCGCGCGCCTCAGCTTGCAGCGAAACCCGGTCCAGCGCTGCGTCTATGGCCGCCTTGCCGGCTTTTACGCTCGCAAGGGACAGCAAGTAATTCAGATTTTCATGGGCGCTTAAATGGCCATACAGCGTGGCTGCTTCGGGCAGGTAGGCCGCGGCGCGCCGGGCGGCTTGGACATCAGCGTGTACATCGGCGCCCAGCAGCTGCACGCCGCCGGCCTGCGGGGCGAGAAACCCAAGAAATGTGAGCAGCGTGGTCGACTTCCCCGCCCCGTTCCCGCCGAGCAGGGCGTAGACCTCGCCAGCCGCGACCGAGAAAGAGACGTCCTTGAGCACGGCTTGGCCCGACCGTGAGACATGGAGGGCAGCAGCTTCCAGCGCGGCGGTCATGGATAAGGCGCTCCTTAAATGAGACCGGTGTTGTGGCTGGACACCAGACTTTTTGTGGACAAGCTCACAGCCTCAGCTGCCCATGGTTACACTGTTTCAAAGGCCGGCTTGTCAATGACCTTCGGGCCGCAAAAGAAGACGGTGCTTCGGTCACCGCAAGGCGCGCTCGACGCCCTGTGATGCGATCTTCCGGCGAGCTAAGACGGCGAGGGGCTGTACTTGTTGCAGACGCTGACGATAGTGGCCCCAAGCGCATATTCACGGGGGCTGTCGTGCTGAAGACGATTGCGGCGATTTCCGCGCTGTTATTGGCAACGGGGTTTTTGTATGCCGGTAATGGCCTTCAGGGCACCTTGCTGTCGGTGCGCGGCGACCTTGAGGCGTTTTCGACGACGCTGATTGGCCTGCTCATGTCGGCCTACTTCGCCGGCTTTATCCTCGGCTGCCGCATGGTGCCCGCCATCATAGGATCGGTCGGCCATATCCGCACCTTCGTCGCATTGGCCTCGATTGCCTCTGCGAGCGCGCTTGCCCATGCCCTCATCATTGACCCGTTCATCTGGGCCTCTCTCCGCGTCGTAACCGGTTTTGCGTTTTCCGGGCTCGCCATGGTTCTGGAAAGCTGGATCAATGAACGGGCCACAAACAAGAATCGCGGCCAGATGCTTTCCATCTACCGAATTGTAGATCTTGGCTCGGTCACATTGGGCAACGCGCTTCTCGGCTTTGCGAGCCCTGAGACGTTTCACCTCTTCGCGCTCGTCTCGATCCTTATCTCACTTGCGCTGGTTCCGCTCGCCTTGACGCGCAGCGAGGCCCCGGCGCCCTTGCACTCGGCGAAACTGGACCTCACCCGCCTTTACGCTGTGTCGCCTGTCGGCGCCGCGGGCGCGCTGACCACCGGATTGGCAAACGCAGCGTTCTGGGGCTTAGCCCCAGTTTTCGTGCAACGTTCAGGGTATGAACCAGCGATTGTTGGCGCATTCATGAGCGTGAGCATCGTCGGTGCGGCGCTCTTCCAGTTTCCCCTTGGATGGGTCTCCGACCGGATAGACCGCCGAAAAGTCATTCTTTTCACAGCGACGCTTGGCATTCTCAGCGCGCTGTCCCTGGCGTTCTTTAGCGCCCGCTCGGTCAACTTTCTGTTCGGCGCAGGCTTTCTTTTCGGCGGACTGATCATTCCGACGTTTGGCCTTTGCGCGGCCCACGCCAACGACCATGCAGCGCGCGGCGATGAGGTGGCCACCAGTGGCGGTCTCTTGCTGCTCCATGGAGTGGGCGCCGTGGTCGGCGCTTTTGCCGGCGCTTTGGTCATGTCATTCGGGAAACCGGCATGGCTCTTTGTCTACATCGCCTCGGTGTACGGGACCTTCGCTGCGTTTGTGCTGGTCCGCATGGGCGCGCGCGCACCTGTGCCCGGCGAGGCGAAATCGTCCTTTGTTCCGGTGCCCAAGAGCCCCTCGACGGACTTTTCCGAAGACGGCCAAGTACCAGAACCGGCATGACAACCTGAAAAGCCGGCAACCTAGCCGAGATCTCGAAGGCGAAGGCCCATCGATGGCACCTCATAAACGCGCAGGTCGTCGCACCACAGACTGCCGCGGCCTTCTATCAGGAAGCCATCGGTCTCGGCCTCGATCCTCGTCACCTCCACCACAGTCGTCACAGTGTCCTTATTGGGCATGACCTGGCCGCGATACTTCCATGAGATCGGCGTTGACGTCGCCAGCGTTTCGAAGCGCGGGGCCGCCATGTCTGCCGCCAGTCCCTTAAGGAGCGCCGCGCGGCCCATAAGCTGGCAGAGCGCGTCCAGTCCCAGCGAGCCGGGCTGTACGGGGTCCTGGAAAAAGTGCGCCTTGAAGTACCAGGCATGGGGGTCGACCCCTTGGCGCCCTCGGATCAGGCCAAGGCCAGCCTCACCGCCCTCTGGATCGAAATGGTCGACCGCATCGATCATCTGAAGTTTTCCGCCCGCCAAAAGGTGCAGTGCGGCGGGCGCGTCAATCGGCTTGGCGGGTACAGCAAACGCAGCGTCAAAGTGCTGCGCCGGCGGCAGCCCGGCCTGCCGCGCGAGGGCGGCGGCAGGGAAGAAACCGAACTGGGTCGAAAGATCGAACACCCCCTCTCCTGACCGGTCACGCACCTCAACTGAGAAGTTCACAATGGTCATAGGGCCGACGCGTGAAAACGATGTCAGCGTGGCCGACGTCACGAGGCGCTCGGCCTGCGGGCGTACCTCGCGGTGCACGACGCCATCCCCTTGTAGGTTGCGGAACCGCAAATTGCCCGACAGGGCAAAGCCGCAATGGCTCGCCAGCCAGCCGCAGGGTTGCAGGGCGATCTCAGACAACACCGCGAACGGCATGGCGCCATTGGCATTGTCGTCAAAATACCAGGCTTCCGGCGGGACGTCGTATTCGGCAATCACACTGGCGCCCTCGCTCGCCGCTCCGGGACGCGTGGTCACCTCGGTGATGCGCGAGATCATGTGGTAAGGGCGCTGGGGCAAGCGTGGCACAATCCCAGCCGTGTCGAACGGCGCGTACATGGCGCCAAATGCAGCCGACGGCGCCCCGTTGGCGCAATCAAGGAGCGCGGCCTCGTCGCCGCGGCTTTCGCCAGCAGGGCCAAGGCGCAGCGGGGCGTCTGATCGGCGCGCAGCCGGCCAGTCTCGGCGCAGGCGGAGCCCAAAGCGCGGGCAATAGAATACCTTCTTCCCATCGCTGCTCGCCAGCAGGCTGGCGTAGATCTCCGGCGTGTCGCCATCGATGATCTCATCGACAAACACCTCGTAGGACACCTCATGGTCGCTGTCGGGAATGACCTGCCCTCGGCATATGAATTTCGCGGTCTGCCCGGGCAGGGGCTCGAAGACGAAGCCATCACGCGCCTTGGTCAGGCCGACCGCAGCGGCGTAGAATTCCATGGCCTGAACCGCCGCTTCGGCCATCAAGGTGCCCGGCATACAGGGATCGTTGTGGAAATGGCCGGCATAGAACCAGGCGTCCCGCGCCACATGCGCCTCAGCCTTCAGATATCCCCGCCCCCAAGGGCCGCCATGGGGGTCAAACGCGCTAATCTCGTCAAAGAACTGCAAGTGCCCGCCTGGAAGGTGGGCTGGGCGCGACTGGGTTGCCAGCAGCTCGAAGCCATCACCGAAACAGGTGAGCCCGTCGCCCTTCCGCCAGGCGGCCAAATGGGCCGCGCTGAATGCGCGGCGCGCGCTCGCCCCATCGGCGCGGAAATCCGCCGGATGCGGCGTTGGCGCCGGCTCCGCGGCCGCGTCCCAGATCACCCCATTTCCAGACGCAAGCTCACCATCGGTGAAGAAACCCGCCTGACCATTGCGCACTGAGAAGATGCGCCGGTCGCCTGCCCGGCAATCATATTGGAAGAAGAACATGCGAACGCCGGCCAGGGTCGCATGCCCCGTAATCTCAATCTGAAACTTCAATTGCTCGCCGGCGGCCGGCAAGCCGCCTTCGTGAAAGGTGATCTCGCACCCCAAGAGCCGGTACACCCGCTCATTCTGATTTTTGAAATCGGCCCCCATCCAACCGATCAAGGTGAGATCGGCCTGGCCGCACTCGATCAGCGGTCCGGGGCGGATTTTCCCGTTGTGGATATACCAAGCATCGGCATCGAGCGCGGTCTCCGTCCAGATCACGCCGGTGCTCTCGACGCCGGCTTCGGCGGCGATGCCGGTGATGCGATCTACCAGCAGCAGCGGCGGCGCAGGCAGCCGAACCTGGCGGTCGTACCGGTCCTGGGCCCGAAACTCGGCGCCAAAAAAGTCCGACATCTTACCGCGGGTTGAAGCTTCCAGGGCGGCCTTGTCCCAAACCGGTCCGGTGGGCCATCTCAGTTTCAGCGGCTGGGTGCCCGACACAGATTTGCGCGGCGGCGCGGGGTCGCCCATGGGCGGGGCTTCGAGCCTCGCGCTCTGTTCGGCGCCGCGCCGGGCGCCGGCTCCAGCCATTGGCTCTTTGAGACGCGGCCGCGGCGGGGCCGGCGGCAGGGCTGCCGCCTCCGGCTTACCGGGCAGTTGCGGCAGCCGATAGGGCACGGGCCGCGTGATCTTGAAGGCCGGCCGCGCCGGGCGAACCAGGCGCCGCGCCGCCTCCACATGGCGCGCGATGTAATCCATGTCCAATTTGCGCCCATCGGCGTACAAGGCCGCCGCCAATTCCGCGATTTGGCCAAGGTCGGAGCGGTCGATCCGGTCAGCAGCGACCGCCAAATGCGGCTTGCCATCGAGGATCGTGTCGACGCTCTGCGCAAGCGTATCGCGCGGGCCCAATTCGACAAAGGTGCGCACGCCATCGGCCCAGGCTTGCTCCACCGTCTTCGGAAAGTCGACCGTTGTGAGGGCCTGCTCGGTGAGCATATCGGCGATCCGTTCGGACGTTGGCTCGTAGGCGCCGTTGATGGCATTGGCATAAATGCGCACGCTGGTGCTCGTTTTGGTTTTGCGCGTATGCAGGCGCCGCCATGTTTCCGCGAAGGGACGCATCGCCTCGGCGTGGACGATCAGATGTTGGTTCATCTTGGCACTGCGCGCGCCCTCGCCAAGCGCAGCGCAAAAGGCGCGGCAGGCGTCGGCCGGGCCGCCGATCATGCATTCTGCATGGGTATAGATGATCGTGATTTCCACGCCCGGGAAGTCACCGAGCTGGGCGCGCACGCGCTCCACTGGGGCCTGGACGCGCCAATTGCTCCAATGGGCCGGCACGTTCGATCCCCAGGCGGACTGGGCCGTTTCATAGGCGCCGCCTATGTGGCGCTCATACATGGCCGCGTCGGAAATCTCGCCCAGGAGCGCGCCCGGGTCGTCCCACACGCCGAGCGCGAACAGCGCGCTGCTCTCGCCGAGGGAGAGCCCCAGCGCCGCATCGGGCTTAAGCCCCAGGCCCTCAAGCAACAGGCGCGCATGGGCCTGGCCCAGCAGCGTGCCCGTACACAATTGTTCAAACTCGGTCAGGCTCGATTTCGCGAGCAATTGGGCGATCTCGCTGGCCTTCTCCAGCCCGCCTAATCGCGCTGAAACGTCTGGAAATGCCGCCAGCAGGCCGCGCCCCATTCTCGGATAAACAGCCGCCGAGCCGGTGAACATGAAGGCAAGCTCGCCGCTCGCTGGCCCCTGGCCGAAGTAGATGCCCTCGCCGCTGGGCTTGCGACCTTCCGTCAGCGCGCCGGCACTCTCCGCCAGGCGCGCGCGGTGGGCCGCCTCATCGGGGCTGCAAATCGCAATGCGGAAGCGGCCTTTGCCGCCGGTTGTCGCCGCGCCGATGCGCTTGGCCAGCGCCTTCATCGAGGCCGCGCGCGCCCAAAAGATGTGGGGCGGCGGCCGCAGGGGATCGGGGCAGGAAACCGCCCGTTTCGGTTTGATCTGAAGGCGCGCCGGCGGGCTGTAGGGCGCGGGCTGGGCGCCGATCTCCACTTTCGGCATCGCGTCTTTCAAGGCGGGGTGGGCGCCGGTATCGCTCACCTCTATGCCCCTGGCGCCTGCAAGGCTTCTCAGGCCGATCTCAAAAATGGATGCGGCGACGGGCGCATGGCCATAGACCTGTGCGAATACCGGCTCGGCCTTCGCTTTCGGCGCGCGCCAGGCCACCTCGCCGATTTTGCCGATGACAGGCTCGCCCTCCCCGGCGGCGCGTTTGAGCACCAGCGCTGCGGCCTGGTCGCCGGGCGCGCCGACCTCACCCATCGCCGCCAAGGCCTCGGCCCGCACGGGTTCGGTGGCGAAATCGGCCGCCGCAACGATCGCGGCGTCCAGCGTGCCGGCGCGCAGGGCGCCCATGGCGGCATCGAGCGCGGCATGGCCTGAGGCTGCGCCGGCGGACACCGCAAAGCCCTGTCCGCGCAAGTCGCGGCTGTTTGTGACGCGATTGGCCATCATATTCGCCATCGCGCCCAGAACGGCGGCCGCCTCCAGCGGCGGGGCGACCTTGTCGAGGGTGTTTGCATCGCCGGCGCTCGGGCCAAACTGGCTGGTCAGGCGCTCGCGCAAAAGCCAGCGCGCAGAATCGGACGCGCACTCCATGGCAACGAACACACCGGTCCGCTCGGCCGGCAGATCGGCGATATGGGCAAGCGCTTCGTCAACGACGTCCAGGATCGCCAATTGTTGGGGCTCGGCCTGGATCAAATCATTGGGCGGGATCAGCGTTTGCCTGGGATCGGCGCCAATCTTGTGCGTCGCGGGGACAGGTTTGAGCGGCGTATTGGTCAAGCGGCGCAGCACCGCTTCGCAGCCGCGGTCTGTGCCTGCGCGCAGGCCGACGCCGCAGATGCTAACGGCCGGCATGCGTTTGCGCTCCCGCGGCCGGTGGCGCCAGTCAGCTTGGTCTTCGAATTGCTCGAGGATCAGATGGGCGTTGTTGCCACCAAACCCGAAATTGCTAATGGCCGCGCGGCGCGCATGGTCGCCTCGGCGCCAGGCAGCGGGGCGCTCCAGCACTTCGAATGGCCCGGCCTCCAATTCATCGATCAGAGCGCCATCCAAGGGGGTCGGCGGCAAAGTCTCGGCCGCCATCGCCTGTGTAATCTTCAGGATGCTGGCCAATCCCGCCGCCGTGATCAGGTGGCCCATATTGCCCTTGAGCGAGCCGATGGGGAGGGGCTTTGCCTGACCGAAAATCTGCGCGGCGGCCTCAATCTCCGTCGCATCGCCTACGCCGGTCCCGGTCGCGTGGCATTCCAGATAATCAATACGGTCGGGCACCAGCCCTGCCATCTCGTAGGCCCGGGCCATGGCTTCGACCTGACCGTCCACAGATGGCGCAAGGTAGCCTTTGCGGCGGCCATCATTCGATAGGCCAACGCCTCGAATTATGCCGTGAACCGTCTCGCCGGGGCCGACATCGCTGAGGCGTTTCAAGACAACGGCCACGGCGCCTTCCGAAGGGACCAGGCCATCGGCGCCGGAAACAAACGGACGCGACCGTCCCGTGGGGCTTAGGGCCTTCAGCGCCTCAAAGCCAATATGTAGAATGAGATTGTCGGCCGCGTTCACGCCCACTACGACCGCGCAGTCAATTTGGCCAGACTGCAAGCGCCGACAGCCAATTTCCAGCGCATACAAAGACGAGGCGCAGGCCGCATCCAGCGCGTAGGCCGGCCCGCTCAGCCCAAGGTCCTGGGCGATCAGGTGGGGCGGCGCCGACGCGTTCAGAATGCTCTGCGGGGCCAGCGTCGATGTGCCCGCCGCCCAAATGTCGGCGGCGAAGGCGGCGTGGGCTCGGCTTGGATAGGCGAGATTGGCGCAGTAGACCCCGCCGCGGCCCGGCTCCACCTCTGGCTGATTGGCATCGCGCCATGCTTGCTGCGCCGCCTCAAGCGACCATCGGCAGACCGGGTCCAGATCGCCGGGGTGAGCGGGGCCATCATCGACGGTCGCGGAGACCAGCCTGCGCCCAGCCCGGGCCGCATCACTGAGGCCAAGGGCGCCGGGCGAGACGTCTTTGTATAGGACCGCGCCGGCGAGGATATGATCCCAAAGCGCTTTTGGTGTTGCCGCCTGTGGCAGCACGCAGCCCTGCCCAACAATCGCAATCGGGTCGAATCCGCCGGTCTGTGTCATGATGGCCAGCGCTCACCGATGAGGAGGTTCACGCTGCCGCGGCCTGCGTACAATAAATGGCGCGCGAAAATCTCAGCGCCGTCCTGCAGACCAATCAGGGGGATACCGCGGTCTTCGAATTGCGCAGCCAGGGTCTCATCGACCATGCCGCCGGCCCATGGCCCCCAGCAGAAGCTCTTGACCGTCAAATGATCATGCTTTGCGTGAAGGTCCCGCGCGGCTGCGTTCAGCCAGGCATTGGCCATCGCATAATCTGACTGGCCCGGGTTTCCGAACACGGCGGCGGCCGAACAAAACAGCCCGCAATACTGCAATGACGTTAGGTCCAAGCCGCTCAGCAGGTTCAGCAATCCGTCGACCTTGGGCGCGAACACGCGGGTGACATCGGTCTTGGTTTTTTGCGCCGCAAGCCGGTCGGCAAGGACGCCGGCGCCGTGGACAAGGCCGGTTATGGCCCCATGGGTGTCGACCAATCGCTTCACTTGCGCGGCGACCTTTTTGCGCTTGGAAATGTCGAGTTGGATGTAATGCGCGCACACGCCGGCATCGGATAATGACGCAAGCGTTCGGCGCACGTCCTGGCCGGCCAGTAGGGCGCGGGCCTCTTGGTCGATCTCGGCGGGGCGCGGGCGCTCTGCCCTTTGCCGGGCGCGCGCAACCAGGGCGCTGCGCAGGGTCTTCAGATCGTCGCAAACGGGCAGGTCGGCGGGCCAATCGACAATTTCCGAGCGTCCAGCCAGAAAGATCGTGCCAGACCTGAAATGCCGCGCCAATTCGATCGTGCAGGCCGCTGTCACGCCGCGCGCACCGCCCGTGATCAACCAATTGCCGCCTTTTGAGGCCGGTGCAGCGGCCGGCAGGGCGAGGGCGCGCTCGGATATCTGCTCGACCGACAGCTTTCCTTGGGCAAGGCGACCATCGGGAACGCCCGCCAGCATCGCGCGGGCCATGTCTTGCGGGCTGCACTCTGTCGACACATCAAGCGCCGAAATCCGGGCATCTGGCCATTCCTGGCGCAAGGTTCGCGCTAGGCCGTGCAGGCCTGATAGCTCTGCGGCGCGCGCGTGCTCATGCCAGCCGAGCAGAATGATCGGGACGCCGCAATCCCGCAGGTTCTTGCACTGGTTCAAGACATTCCAGTGCCGGTCGGTGGCGGCGTTGCCGGGCTGGACCCCTTCGGTCAGCACGATGAGGCCTGCCCGCGCCTTGCCGGGGTCGCCTGTGACCTCCGCGTCTATGCCGCGGGCACGCAGCGCGTCGCCGAGCGCCTTGGCCAATTCGGGATTGGCCGCCGAAAGGGCCACGCGAGAGATTTGCCCAGGCGTCGATGCAGGCTCAAGATCAACTTCGTCCAGGCGCCAAACGGGGGCGCGGCTTCGCGAAGCGGCCTGTGATGTCTCTTCGGGGCGAGCCGTTGGCGGGGCAGCCGCCTCGCCCCTTAGGCGAAAAAATCCGCGATCGCCCGAATGCTGCGGAGCTGGACCAATTCCTCTGGATCGACTTCGGGCAAGTCAGGAAAGCGCTCGCGCAAGGACGACAGAATTTCCACCTGCTTGATCGAATCCACGCCGAGCTCGCCTTCCAGGTCCATATCCGGCTCGAGCATATCGACGGGATATCCGGTTTTTTCGGCGATCAGGTCTTGCACGACGCCCATATTGATCCCGGCAAGGGCCCTAGCTTCTGCGGCGGGCGCGGGGGCGGGCGCAGCCGCCGGCGGGGGCGGCGTTTCGGCGGCGGCAGGCGGCGCTGCTGTAGACGCGGAGGCGTGCTCGCGCAGCAGCTCGGCAATCGCGCCAATGGTGCGCAGCTCAACCAAGCGCTCTGGATCAATCTCCGGCAGGTCGGGCACGCGCTCGCGCAGGGTCGAGAGGATCTCCACCTGTTTGATCGAGTCGACGCCCAACTCGCCTTCAAGGTCCAGGTCGGCCTCCAACATGTCTTCCGGATAGCCGGTCTTCTCCGAGATGATCGATCTGACCAGCGCCTCGGACCCGCCATTCATCAGCCCTGACGGCGCCGATTTTGGCGCCTGTGGCGCAGGGGCCGGGCGCGGCGCGGGCTCAGGTGGCCGCGCGGCGATGGGGGTTGCTGGCGCAGGCGCAGCTTGCGGCGCGGGCACCGCGGCCGCTGCCACCGGTGCGGCTTCTGGGGCAGGGGGCGTGGCCGCGATGGAGGCCATGGGCGCTGCCGGCAGCGACGGCATGCTCGCAGGCTTCGGCATGGCCAGGCCTGGCCCGCCATGGCTCAATTGCGACATCGCAGCGAGATAGGCCTGGTGGGCGGTCGTCACGGCGTTGATGTAGACGCTGTGGGTTTGGCTCACCGCGGCGGCCAGATCATGGGCCGGGGGCGCCGGGTCATGTCCATTCATAGCCGTTGGAGCCTGGTGGCCATTGGCCTTGGACGGTGGCCGGACCTCGTTTGAAGCTGTCATCGCGATTCCTGTACTTGTCTGGCGTTGATCGATTTTGGGCGGGTTCGGCGCCGGGCGATTGGGCGGCGTGCGCCCGGCTGCGCCCGCCTTGGGCGGATAGGGCTTGTTGTGATTGGCGCCCGATATCATCACCGCATGCTTTGCCGGCGCGGCCCGCATTGGCTCGGGCGGCGTTTCGGCAAACAGCGTCTCGAAATCCAGCACGTGACCCGACACGCTGAGGGCGCCGAGGGCGTTGAGAAATTGAACGGCTGAGTTGGCCGACTTTTGGTCAAGGGCGACGCCCTGGTGGGCACGCCCTTCGAGAATGTGTCCGACCAGATTGGTCAGGACGTTGCCCGGCCCGACTTCAACGAAGGTGCGCGCGCCGCCTGCATACATCGCCTCGACAATTTCCCGGAACCTGACCGGATGGGCAATTTGCGCCGCGATCTTATCTGCCAGCTTGGCCACCGGCACGGCGTAGGGCTTGGCGGTCTGGTTGGCGTAGGTGGGCAGCTTCGGGGACTTGAACTTCTGCTTTGCGAGCACCGCTTGAAAGGGCGCGACGGCCCCAGCGACAATGGACGAGTGAAACGCGCTCGCCACCGGCAGGAGCCGCGCCTTGAAGCCGGCCTCGTCGCAAAGATCGCGGGCCTTCGCCACCTCGTCTGAGGGCCCCGACAAGACGACCTGATTGGGCGCGTTGTCATTGGCCAAGACAACGCCGGGGCCGGCTTTGGCAAGTATCGCCTGGATCGCGCGCGCATCGGTCTGCACGGCCAGCATCGCGCCATCGGTGTCGGCCGCAGCGTCCGCCATGGCCCGCCCGCGCGCCGCTGCGATCTTCAAGACCGTCTTGGCATTCATCACCCCGGCATAGTGAAGCGCCGGGATTTCTCCGAAACTGTGGCCGGCCACCATGTCTGCCTTCAAGCCAAGCGCGTCCAGCAGCGCCAATTGGGAAAGCGCCGTCGCCGCAATACACGGCTGGGCGTGTTGCATCTGGGTCAATCTGCTGGTGCTTTTGGCAGCGTCGATTTGGTCGAACGGGGCAGGCGGGAAACTTAAAGCCGGGAGATTGAGATCGCGCACACTGCGATGGCCGGCCGCCATGTCCCAAATCTCGCGGGCCTTGGGAAACGCCATCGCCAAATCAGCGCCCATGCCGACATATTGGCTTCCCTGGCCAGAAAAGAGAAACGCGACCTTGCCCGGCTCGCCGGCCTGGTCGCTTGCTGCGCAGCCGGATTTCAAAAGCGGCTTGCCGTCCCTCAAATGCTGGACGATGGCGCGGGCCTTATCGGCAAAGTCATCGGGAGATTGGGCGGTGATGGCGGCCCGGACCGGCGCATGGGCATCGAAGGCGCGGTGGGACTGGGTTGCGAGGGCCGGCATAGCCTGTTCGGTCAGGTCCGGCTCAATCTCTTCAAGCTTTGCGAATAGATCGCCCGCGCTGCCCGCAGAGACCACAAAGAGCTCACTTGGATTGGCCCGGTATACCGGCGCTGCGTGCGGCCCAGTATACTCCTCGAGGGTCACGTGAAAATTGCTGCCGCCGAACCCGAACGAGCTGACCGACGCGCGGCGCGGGGTGCGCGCCGGTGAGACCCAAGGCCGCGCTTCGGTGTTCAGGTAAAACGTGCCGCCCGCCTCAATGACTTCGGCTGGAGCCTCGACCTTGATGGTCGGGGGCAAGACCTTGCGGCTCAGGGCATGGACGACCTTGATCAGGCCGGCTGCGCCCGCCGCAGCCTTGGTGTGCCCGATTTGCGATTTCACCGAACCCAGCGCGCACCAGGGCGCCTTGGCGCCGGGTTGGGCAAACACGTTGTGGAGGCCGTCGAGCTCGGCCTTGTCGCCCGCTTTCGTTCCGGTGCCATGGCCTTCGACATAGCCGACACTGCTCGGGGCATATCCAGCCTGGTCATAGGCGCGCGCCAGCGCAGAGGCCTGGCCTCTAGGCAGCGGGCTGTAAATCGCAGTCCCCTTGCCATCGCTGGCACTGCCCAGGCCTTTGATCACCGCATGGATCTTGTTGCCATCGCGCTCGGCATCGCCCAGGCGCCGAAGCGCCAGCATGCCCACCCCTTCGCCGAGCATGGTGCCGTCCGCATCGCTGGAGTAGGGGCGGCAGTCGCCGGTGGGCGAAAGGGCCGGGGTCTTGGAAAAACACATGTACATGAGGATGTCGTTCAGGGCGTCGACCCCGCCCGTCAAAACCATGTCGCTGTCGCCAGACCGCAGCTCATGCAAGGCGATTTGCAGGGCCGAAAGGCTCGACGCACAGGCCGCATCGGTGACGTAGTTGGCGCCGCCCAAATTGAACCGGTTTGCAATCCGGCCGGCGACCACATTGCCCAGCAGCCCTGGAAAGGTTGCCTCCTGCCATGGCGCGTAGTGCGCCTCGATCCGCTCCGAGACCGATTGCACATCATCTTCCGATAGGCCGGCTTGGCGCAGCGCCTCGATCCAGACCGGCTTTTGCAGTCGCCCGGCCATATGGGCAGTCAACTCGGTGGCCGACGCGACCCCCAGGATTACGCTTGTGCGCGCCGTATCGATCTTGCCTCCGGAATCGCCCTTGATTTCATCGAGCACCATCTTGGCCCCGACCAGGGCGAGCATCTGCGCGCTGTCCGTGCCTTGCATCGCAGCGGGGGGCAGCCCAAAGGTCAGTGGGTCAAAGGCAAGCGGTGTAATGAAGCCGCCCTTGTTGCCATACGTCTTGTCCGGCGCTTTTGGGTCGGGGTCGAAGTAATCCTCGGCGAGCCAATGGGTGGGGGGCACGGCACCGAGCAGGTCGCGCCCCTCAAAAATGTCTCTCCAGAATCCCGTCGTGTCCCCGCGCCCCGGAAAGATCGCGCCCAGGCCAATAATTGCAATGGGTTCAACGGTCGATTTCGACATACTGTGGTTACCTAGGCTCTGGGTTTCACAGGAACAGTTTGGGGGTGTATTCGAAGGCCTCTTCATCGACCTTCAGGCCGGCGGCCCTCATTTGCCCGGCCCGTGTGATCTGGGCGGCGCCCTCCAGCAGGTTCCACGCGATCTGGCGCACGGTGCGGCGCTCGAGGGGCTCTAGAACCGTGCCTGTTGCCCATTCATTGAACGCGCCCTGGGCCGGCCCGCACCAAATTTGGTAGTCGGCGCGCCGGGACAGGTCTCCTTCGCGGGCCCATTGGGCGCCCATGAAGAGATAGCGGCGCGCCACCAAGGCGAGCCGCTTGTTGCCATCGGCGGCGGCGCGCTCAGCTTCAGCCGGGTTTACCCGTTCGATGTACTCGCGCGTCTTTGCCCAAGCGGCATCAAATGGCTCGCCAAGAACGGTCTCGATCCAGGCCTGATCTTCCTTGGGCAGGGTCTCAAACCCATGGCCGGCGCGGTAGAAGCCGTAGAATTTTTGTCCCCGCATCGCGAACAGGGTGCCGCGCTTGAGCACTTGCACCTCTACGCCCTGTTCAAACATGTCCGCCGCCGGCGCCATGGCCACGTCGGCCGGCCCGGCCTTTGCCAGCAACTGTCTGGCCGATTGCGACAGCCCGGATTCAAGCGCAGCTTGGTTCACCGAGCCGGTTAGCACATAGGCTGCGCCCATCTGGAAGGCCGCCGCCACGGAATGAGGCGTGGCAATCCCGCCGGCCAGGCCGATCCGCACCCGGCTTAATGGCCAGCCTTGCGCCGCGCACACCTTCTTTCTCACAGCGCGAATAGACGCATAAAGCGGCCCGATCGACCGCCGATCGGTGTGGCCGCCGCTATCGGCCTCGGCAGTAATGTCTTCTGCGACCGGAACCTGGCGGGCGAGATCGGCTTGCGCGGCGCTGATCCGGCCGGCCGCGACCAACGCTTTCAGGATGGGCTCGGGCGCGGGCCCTATGAATTGCTTGGCCACCTCGGCCCGCGAAATCTTCGCAAAGACATGGGTTGTGCGGCGAATCGAGCCGTCGCCCGCGCGTGATAATCCCGAAGCGCTGTAGCGGACAATTTCAGGTGACAATTTCATGTAGGCAGAGGCCGACAATCGGTTGACCTTCTGGGCCAGGAACAGGTCAACGACCCGGGCCTCATACTCTGGCTGCTGGGGCGAGTGTATGAGATTTGCGCCCCAGGACACATTCTCTGGCGAAAGCTCGGATTTGATTTTGCCGAAGCCGCGTTCGATTTCCTCCGGGCGTAGCCCTGCGCTGCCATAAAACCCAACGCAGCCTGCATTGACGGCTGCGACCACCATGGCCGGTGTGGCGATGCCCCGGGCCATTTCGCCGACCACATAGTTGAACCGGCTGCCATGGGTCTCAGAAAAGGTCCGGTCGCCAAGCCATTCGGGATAAAGCGCGGGAAAAGACTGGCGCGGCGCAGCGGGCGCCGACGGCTCGATATCGACGGGCTGGCGAAAGTCGAGCCCGGCCAAATCTACTGATGACGCCATTAAACACGACTTCCTCTACGCGCGGTTTCGACACCGAAACGACTGACCGGGGAGAAGAGTTAGCTCAAACTCACGCTGCGTCATGTGTGAATATAATTATATTTTTTTTGGGATGACGCGCCCGCAAACGTAGGGAAAGGAGGCTTGCCTCTGAGAACTGGGGCAGTTGAAGTAAACACAGCCCCGGCCCTTGGCAGGCCTTTGCCTGTGAGGGCCTGGACTCACTGGGACGCAAAACAGCCCTTGCAGAGCTTACATGGCGCCAATTCCGGCCGGCAGAACGCGGGTACAAACACGCCCGTCAATGTCCCATCCCCCGGCGCGTAGACATGGCAAAATTGAAGTGTGGTGGGCCCGGCAGGATTTGAACCTGCGACCAAACCGTTATGAGCGGTCCGCTCTAACCAACTGAGCTACAGGCCCGTGCCCGCTGGGGCAGCGCGCCGTTTCTTCATGCCCCGGCCTTGATTGCGCCGCAATGGGTTCTGTACGCTCCCCCCGTTGATTTCAAAAGGAACACCCATGACCGCACACTTTTTTTCAGCGCCGGCGCGCTTGGCGGGCCTGGCTGGGGCGCTTGCGCTTTTCATTGCCCAGGCGGCGTGCGCGCAGGTGAGCGAGGCGGGCGGCGGCGTGTCCCTCGCCCACCCCAATTCGATCCAGCCGGAGACCACCTTGTCTCTGCAAGCGACCGGGGAGGTGCTGGTTGAGCCCGACATGGCCATCGTGTCGACCGGCGTGAGAAACGAGGCTGAGACGGCCGGCGAGGCGATGGCGCAAAATCGCGCGGCCATGAACGGTGTGTTCAACGCATTGGAGGCTGCAGGGATTACCGGCCGCGATGTCCAGACCTCGAATTTCTTCATGTCGCCTGTCTATGATTTCATCGATCGCCGGGATGGCGGGAGCGAGCAGGTGTTGCGCGGCTTCCAGGTGTCGAACCAGGTGACCGCCCGGGTGCGCGACCTGGACGCCCTTGGCGGCGTGCTCGATGCCGTTGCCGAGGCCGGCGGCAACACATTCAACGGCATCGTCTTCGCCGTCGACGACGATGCAGGCTTGCTCGATCAAGCCCGCAAGAACGCCATGGAGACGCTGCTTGCGCGGGCCGAGCTTTACGCCGAAGCGGCGGGATACCGCGTCACGCGCCTCGTCAGCGTCTCTGAGTTTGGCGGCCGCAGCGGGCCCCAGCCCATGATGGAGATGGCCCGCTCCATGCCGGTCGGCGCGGTGGCCCCAACCCCGATCGCTGGCGGCGAGGTTGGCTACACCGTTGAACTCAACGCCCTGTTCGAGCTCGCCCAGTGATGGCCTGGCGCGCTGGCCTCGTCGCTTCGGCAAGCTTGGTGTTGGCGGCCTGCGTCGCGATGGCGCCCGCCGCCGGCCCCGGCGATGCCGGCGATGAAGCCGAGATCACAGCCCTGCTGGCCGAGCAGGCCGAGGCCTGGAACCGCGGCGACATTGATAGCTTCATGGACGGCTACGCCCGCAGCGATGCCTTGCGCTTTGCCTCAGGCGGCGCGGTCACCCGCGGCTGGTCGGCCACCTTGGCGCGCTACAAAGCCCGCTACCGCGACCGCGCCGCCATGGGCACGCTCACCTTCAGCGATTTGGAGATCGTCGCGCTGAGCGATGATGCCGCCGTCGCCCACGGCGCCTGGCAGCTTGCCCGGGAAACCGATCGCCCGTCGGGCCTGTTTACCCTGGTTCTGCGCCAATCGCCGGCGGGCGAGTGGCAAATCGTCAGCGATACAACAACGTCCGCTGATTGATCGCGGCCGCCTTGCCGCGTTAATGTGGCCAGCGCTTGCGCGGGCCCGCGCAAGCGCAGTGTGGAGCAAATCGGGGGCGCTGCCATGGCTCAATCCAGCATGAAGGTCCGGCCATGAGCGAGGCAGCGCGCGCCCCAGGCCCAGGCGCGTCGCCCCTGCGCGAGGGTATCGAGAGCCCGTGGTTTGTGAGCGTCATCACCGGGCTCATTATCGCCAATGCCCTGATCCTGGGCGCCCTGACCTTTGACTTGCCGCCAGACCTTGCCCGTTTCCTGGGCGCTCTGGACCAGTTGATTGTTTATCTCTTCGCGGCAGAAATCGCCGTGAAGCTTGTCATCTACCGGCTGGATTTCTTCCGCTCAGGCTGGAATTGGTTCGATTTCCTCGTCGTGGCCGTGTCGCTCGCGCCGATGGGCGAGGGGCTTAGCGTGCTGCGCGCCCTGCGCGTCTTGCGCGTGCTGCGCTTGCTGCATGTGGTGCCGATGCTGCGGCGGATCACCGAAGCGCTGCTCAAGGCCCTGCCGGGCATGGGCGCGATTTTGGCCGTGCTGGGCCTCATCACCTATGTGGCCGCCGTCATGGCGACCAATATGTTCGGCAACACCGACACGCCTGAGGTCCAGCAATTGTTCGGCGACCTGCCAAGCTCGGCCTTTTCGCTGTTCCAGGTGATGACCATGGATGGCTGGCGCTTCGAAGTGGTCCAGAAAGTCATTGATGACGGCCACCCCTATGCCTGGGCGTTCTTCATGGTCTTTATCTTTCTGGCGAGTTTCGCGGTGCTCAACCTGTTCATCGCCCTGATCGTCGAGGCCCTGCAAGCCGAGCAGGAAGCCCTCCAGGAGGAGCAAATCGACAAGCTGGAAGAAGAGGCCGAGGAGGCCCATGACGAGCGCGAGGAAATTCTCTCCGTCCTGGCCGAACTGCGCGACGAAATCCGCGACCTGAAAGTCTCGCGCAGCCGCTAATCCAAACGCCCCGCTCGGCTTGACGAGATGTGGACCCTAGGGTCTGCTCCAGCTTGGCGCAGGAGGGGACACTGTGAACGAGGCACCGCTCAAGATCATCGTCGCGTGGCACCCAAATTTCAGCCATGGCGCCGCCTATACGCGCCACATCGTCAAATCTTTTGAAAGCCTTGGCATGGTGCGCGAGCGCCGGCGACTGGGCGTTCCTGTGCGTATACGCACGGCGATTGATCCGAGCTCTGCGCCCGACATGATCGACTGGAACGGCGCCGACGCCCACCTGATCATCTATCTGGCCGAGCATGGGCTGAAAACGGCGGTCTCTGGCGCCAATCCTTGGAGCGCGTTTCACCAGAATGTCTGCGCCCGCCTGCGCAGCCACCCGGACACGACGATGCTGCTCAGCATCGCGATGCAGAAGTCTGCCCATCCCATTTCGGACACGCCTGAAATCGAGTGCGTTCCGTACTTTGAGACAGATAACAACCATTATGATATCGACACCAAAGAGGGGCTGCCGAGTAAGGCGGTGCGCTATCTTCTCACCCTGTTGCTGAGCCGCGCGTGCGCCTTTGCGCGCCGGCAATTGCACAGGCAGGCGCCTTCCTCCCAAGTGACCTGGGACCCAGAAACACCGATCAAGGTTTTCCTGAGCCACACCCGGTCCAAAGGCCGCGCCACGGCCTTAGCGATCCGCGAGCGAATGCGCGCCTTCCAATCCAACAAAAGCGGTGTCGAACCCTATCTCGACAGCTATGAGACGCCCTATGGCGCATCCTACCGAAAGACGTTTGAGGATACGATCAAAGATGGCGTGTTCGTTGCCATCCACACCGAGGATTACGCAACCCGGTCCTATTGCCGATGGGAAATGCTGGTCGCTAAGCGCTACCACCGCCCGATTGTGGTCGTCCACATGCTCAAGCATGGCGAGGCGCGCACGTTTCCCTATTCAGGCAACACGCCGCTTGCCGTTCCCGAGCGAGAACTTCGCGACCTTGTGCCTGGCACCCAAATCGAGCCCACCTCGCAAAGGGAAGTCGAAGCGCCGCCTAAACTGACCGATGCCCAGGCTGCGGAAATCGAATTCATCGTGATTTCCGTCTTGTCAGAGACCCTTCGCTTCAAGATCTTCGGCGCAAAAGCCTGGTCGGTCGCCAATGAACTGAAAGAGACCCCAGCTGCGATTTTGTCGCGGCCTCCGGAACTCATGGATGTTGCCGAGCTACACGCCCAGCGGACACGCGAGGCGGGCCCGCTGCGAAACGCCCTGATTGTTTATCCAGATCCGCCGCTGGATGCTGAGGAAGCGCGTTTGGTGAATGAGCTTTCCATGCCCTACAAGGCCATGAGCCTGTCCCAGTTGCGGGTGCGCCGCTATGTGTCCGGCAACCGGGCGGCCCTGGATCATCGCTTGCGGGTCGCAGTAGGTGACCGCAGCCAAGAGGTAGGCGGCGAGCAGCCGAGCCGGGCGGTGCGGGTCGGCATTTCGGCGGGCGTGGACACGCCAGGCGAGCTCGAACGCCTTGGCTATTTTAGCTATCTTGAGCCTGCCTTTGTGCCCGAGGGGTCCAGCGTTCGGCAAAACCAGATCTCACCGACCTGGCTGGCTATGTCAGAGGTTATAACCACAACAGCGCAGCTCGGCGGCCGGTTGATCTATGGCGGCGAGGTGCAATTTGAAAACAATCTCACCCAGCGTGTGTTCCAGGACTTGTCCGATGCCTACCGTGTCCAGGAACGCCAGAGCAATGAACCTCCCTACATCAACATCTTGGCGTATGGCGCTTGGCACGGCACCGAGCCCGGGGCGCATTACGTTGTCCCCACCGCGCTACACCAGCATGTCATGGATCTTGGCGAGGACGGCGCTGTGCTCTTGGTGCTGCCCGATGACACGCTGGTGGGCCTACAAGCGTGTACCGATACCGCCGCGGGGTTGTATCCCGAGGTCAACGGCGAGGGCGGTCTTGCGGCCAAAGCGTTGGGCAATCCTGATCTAAGAGACCTTAAAGCGGGGGGATTTCAACGGCTATACGACGCCCTTGGCGCAGCCAGCGACTCCCCTCGCGACCGTTTCGCCTCCTACAATCGCATGCGGGCGCGGATGGCGACCTATGAAGACGCGCGAATTGTGATCGGCGGCACAGTCGGCCAAAACTCGACTGAGTATCCAGGGATCATGCAGGAGGCGTCCTGCTCGATCCGTGAAGGCAAGCTGCTTGTTCCCCTTGGCGGCTTCGGTGGCGCGGCCCACGACGTGGCGGTCGCCCTTGGCCTGCGCGCGCGCCACCCGGCCCTGGTGCGCGAGGACGCCGGCGCGCTCCACAGCAACTACAAAGAAATCCTTACAACCCTTGAGGGCCAGAAGGCCGCCTTCGAAGAGAGCATCGCCCCCTACGATATCCGCGGCCACCTGGAGATCCTGGCCGTCGCCGACGCGCCTGAGACCATTGCTGAAAACATCCGCGCAATCCTGCTCAAGGTCTTCGGTTAGCTGCCTCAAATCGGCGGGTAGGGGAACACGCTGGTGGTGGCGCCGAGGTCGGTGAAGCTGCCTTCCATGGCGGGCAGGCCCTCGGACAGCAGGGTCTCCGGCGTCCAGCCCTCCAGGCGCGCCAGGGATTTGACCGGCCGCGGCTGGTCGAACACCACCACCTCATTGCCGCGCACGCTGAAGATCTGGCCGTTGACATGGCGCGCGCCGTCAGCGCACAGGGCCACCGCCAGCTGGGCCACCTGGTCGGCGCGCATCCCGTCCTGCATCCGCTTCACGCGCTCGGCGCCGGCCTCGTCCTTAACCGGGATCGAGGCGATCATCCGCGTCCAGGCAAATGGCGCGATGACGTTCGAGCGCACCGATTTGCGCGCCCCCTCCATCGCCACGATGCGCGACAGGCCGACCACGCCCATCTTGGCGGCGGCGTAATTGGCCTGGCCGATATTGCCGATCAGCCCCGAGGTCGATGTGAACAAGACCAGCGCGCCGTCCTCCTGGGCGCGGAACAGCTCCACCGCCGCGCGCGCCACGTTGAACGCGCCGTTCAGGTGAACGTCGATCACCGCCTTCCAATCGGCCTCGTCCATCTTGTGGAACATGGTGTCGCGCAGGATGCCGGCCGGGTTCATCACGGCGTGGAGCCCGCCAAACGTGTCGCGCGCCTGGGCCACCATGCCCTCCACGGCGGCGTAGTCCGTCACGCTGTCGGAGTTGGCCGCCGCCTGGCCGCCGGCCGCGCGGATCTCAGCGGCGACCGCTTCGGCCGGGCCGGCATCGCCGCTGTCGCCCCCGCCAAGGCCGCCGCCGAGATCATTGACGACGACGTTCGCGCCCGCCTCCGCCGCCTGGAGGGCGCAGGCCTTGCCGATGCCATTCCCCCCGCCCGTGACCAATACTGTCTTGCCTTCAAGCACGCCCATTGCCGGCTCCCTCCATAGGTTTTGGGGCATCGTAGCCGGCCGGGCGGCGAAAAAAAGCGCCGCCTTTCGAAAAGGCAGCGCAAGCGGGCAAGCAGGGGATAAGCTGCCCTTGACACTCGACCTAGAGCGCCGGCCCCAAACGTCACGCCCAAGGCGCCATTTTTCCGGCGCCGCCTGTCCCCGATGCCAAGGGCCCGGCAAAATTTTGTGGGCCCACGGCGACGATCCACGAGCGATTTCAAGGCTGCGTCTCACAGCAAGATGGGAACGATTGATGTCCTCTAAGATGACAAGCCCTTGTCGCATGTCCTATTTATGCCGACCGGTGCTGGAGGGACCCCGTGGTCGATGTGTTCATCTCTTATGCGCGTCGCCAGCGCGCCATGGTCGAACCGCTTAAGGCGCGGTTCGAGGCGATGGGTCTCGATGTGTTCTTTGATCTGGAAGGCATTGATGGCGGCGCCGTCTTGCCCGATGTCATCACCTGTGCAGCCCAGTTTGCCCGGTGAATTCACACAGTCCAGAACCGCAATCGCCGCCATTGCCCGCTCCCTCTACGCGACTCACACAGTAGGCCAGCGCCACCGGCTGGCCGAATGACGATTTGGAAGGATTGGCAATTGTGAACGCGA
>JBCDJY010000022.1:0-29967 GCA_038747245.1 Pseudomonadota bacterium
AGACCGCGTGATCCCGGTAATCTCGCCGCGCGCACCCGCGTCCCAATGGGGCGCGCCCAGGCCGGTGAAAGCGGGCACGAAGTGAACCCCTCCTGCCGACCCGGCCTGCTTGGCAATCGCCTCGCTATCGGCGGCGGCATCGATGAGACCCATCTCATCGCGCAACCATTTCACCACCGTGCCCGCATTGAAAATCGCCCCCTCAAGGGCGTAGGCCGATTGACCGAGCCCGGTGTCATAGCCCCGTGTGGCCAGCAGGGCGTGGTCCGAGCGCGGGCGAACCTGGCCCGTATTGGCCACCAAAAAAGCCCCGGTTCCAAGCGTGATCTTGCCTTGGCCTGGCGATAAACACCCTTGCCCCACCAGCGCGGCCTGCTGGTCGCCGAGCACAGCACTGATCGGCAGAGCAGAGCCCAGCACCGCTTCATCGCAGGTGCCGAAAGCCGCCCCGCTCGGCCTGATCTGAGGCAGCAGCGCGATCGGGACATCGAAAATGCCCGCCATTTCTGGCGACCATCGGTTTGTCTCCAAATCCATCAGGGCCGTCCGCGCAGCATTCGTGCAGTCGGTGGCATGCACGCGCCCGCCGGTGAGCTTCCATATCAGCCAGCTGTCAATCGTCCCGAAGGCGTAGTGGCCCGCGTCCAACTCTTGCCGATCCAGACCATGGGCCTCAATCAACCATGCAATTTTCGTAGCTGAGAAGTAAGGATCAACCAGCAGCCCCGTGGTCGCCTCAACCTCATCCGCCACGCCCTTGCCGCGCAGTGTTTCGCAGAGCGGCGCCGTTCGCCTGTCCTGCCAGACGATCGCAGGGCCGATGGGGCGGCCGGTTGCGCGCTCCCAGATCAAGGTGGTCTCGCGCTGGTTGGTGATCCCGACCGCTTCAACCTCGCCCGCCCCGCCGCAGGCTTCCAGCGCCTCTTTCGCCACGGCCAAACTCGCCTGCCAAATGCGCTCTGCATCCTGTTCGACCCAGCCATCCTGGGGATAGGTCAGCTCAAGCTCCTGTTGAGCCATGGCAACCGGGACCAGCCCGCGATCGAAAACGAATGCCCGGGTCGACGTTGTTCCCTCGTCGATGACCAAGATGTGACCTGCCATTGCCGGGCGCCTCCCTTATTCGGTCCAACCGATTTCGCCCTGCAGCCTAGCCTTGCCGAGACAAAAAGAAACGCCCGCACGGCGATCCGCGCGGGCGCTTCAGCCTGAGCTTCAAAGCGTGGGCTTTAGAATGCCTTGCGCACGGTCACGCCATAGGTGGCCGGCTGGTTCGGATAGCCCGAAATGGAGCCCCCCTGGGCCACCGATGGGAAGGCAGTGGTCACCCGCTCATGATTGAAAATGTTCCGCCCCCACACCGTGACGCCGAGCCCGCCCTCGGTGGTGATGCCGGCCGAAGCGTTCACATTGTTGACGTCGCGCCCAAACGCATCATCGAAGAGGATATTGTTGTCCGCCGTCGGCCCCCCATCGAAGAAGGCGCTGTCGCTCTCATACTGCCAGTCGGCGCGTACGAACGCGTCCAGCGCACTGGTGGCCGGCCATTCGTAAAGTGCGCTGGTCGACAAGGCGGTCTCGGCGATCCCCGACGGGACGGTGCCTGTGATATCGCCCTCGGCCGCGCCTTCGAAACTGTCATAGATCGGATCTAGGAACGTGCCCGCAAAGCCCAAGGTGAGGCCTTCGATCGGGCTCCATGTGGCGTCGATTTCCAGGCCTTGAGTTGACTGCTCGCCGGCATTTGCAAGGGCAAAGCCCGTGCCGGTGAACACATTCGACTGGAAGCCTTCAATCGTTTGGTCGAACAGGGCCAGGTTGAAGGCAAATGTGTCGAATGAGGCCTTCACGCCAATTTCGATCACTTCGGCCTCCTCCGGCCCCGCAAACCGCGTACCTGTAGTGAGGTTCGGGACGGCCAGGCCCGCATTCTGGATGGCCGAGCCAGGCGCCGCTTGCACCACTTGGCCTGTAAATGGGTCGACGATGGTCGATCCTGGTACGAAATCGGCGGGAAACGGCCTGGCATCGCGGCTCAAGTTCCACGAGGTAGCTTTAAAGCCAGTGGCGTATGAAATGTAGACGTTGACGTTGTCAGAGGCGTCAAAAGCCAGCCTGAGATTGAAGGAGACGTCCTCATCATTGGAGCTCCCGCTTTCCACAGCGTTGGGATAATTCAGGAATTGCGGAAGAAACTGAACCGGCGACAGGCCGCCAAGCGGATTGGCAGAGTTAATCACGCCGAGGGCGCCTTGCTGCAGCGCGCCATAGGCTTGGGGATTGGCTTGGATAAAGCCGCCAATCGCAACAGGGTCGGTGACGTCGACGCCTTGTTGGGCCAACAGGCCGCTCAGAACAACGGCATAGCCCGTTTGGTTGAGATCCAAGGTCGAGAGCGGCTCAGTGGTCAGCCCCTGCCCAAAGGCGTCCTTCTCGTCTCGGGTATAGTTCAAACCAATCGTGCCCGTCAGACGATCCGTGAAGCGATAATCGAGCGAGGTGAACACGGAGAACGCGGTGTTGTCCTGACCAAAGGACTCCAGTGTCCCAGTCCCAGCCGCAGCAAATGTCCCGGCCGGCAAACCGAGCCCACTTTCGAGATCGGCAATCGGGCTGGAAATCGCTCCGAGCAGCACGCCGCCCACCACCTGGTCAGCCGGGAGCCCCGGATTGGCGCCAACCGCCGTCAGGATGTCGAGGTAAGCGCGGTAGTCTGCCCCGGCCAAAAACTCGTTCTCGATTTCGACGGTTTCATCGAAGTAATATGCGCCGAGCAAGATATCGATCGGCCCATCACCGGTGAAGTCTAGGCGCAGCTCCTGGCTGAACGTCTCGATGTTTGTGACGTTCGAGTTCTGGCCAATGATGTCGGCTGCGGTGAAGTCAGAATCGGCATTCTGCTCCAGATCAGACGTGCGAAACGATGTGATCGAGGTCAGCGAAACATTATCGTTGACGGTGTAATCGGCCTGAAGCGACACGCCGGCGTTTTCAACGATGTTCTCACTGTCGAAATTATAGGCCACTTCATAGGAATAGGGGTCCTCGAAGAACACGGCCGGCACTTGCCCCGTGGGATCAACCAGCGCCTGGATGATGCCCCCGGTTGGTCCGTTGACCAGGTTGCCCGCCACGCAGCAAATCTCGTCGATTTCGTCATAATCCCCGATCAGGCGGAAGCTCAGGTCAGGGCTCGGCTCGAACAGCAATTCGCCGCGGACACCCCACCGGTTGCGCTCATTGATATCAACGTCGCGCACCACGTCTTCGGCATAGCCGTCGCGGACATTGTAGTTTCCGCCCAGGCTGAAGGCGACGGTATCGGATATTGGCCCCGTCACATAACCCTTGGCGCGGTAGCCATTAAAGTTGCTGACCGTGCCTTCGATATTGCCTTCCCAATCGAATTGCGGGGCCTGTGTGACAATGGAGATAACCCCCGCCGACGCATTCTTTCCGAACAAGGTCGATTGCGGCCCGCGCAGCACCTCAACACGCTGCAGATTAGGCAAATCAGCAATTTGCGCCGCTGAACGCGAGCGGTAGACCCCGTCGATAAACACGCCAACCGAGGGCTCGATACCCGCATTGTTAGCGCCGTTGCCGAAGCCGCGAATGATGAAATTGGTATTTGCCGAGGACTGAAGCTGTCCAACGGAAAATGACGGCACCACAGACTGGAGGTCGCGCAGATCGAGGATCTCAGCTTTCTCGATCACACTATCGTCGACGACCGACACGGCAACGGGCACATCTTGCAGCGTTTGTTCACGCTTGGTGGCGGTGACGGTCACCGTCTGCAGGGTTCGCGTTTGGGCCTCGTCGGTCTCTTGGGCCACTGCAAGGGGTGCAGCAAGGCTGCCAAGAAACAGCGCGCTCGTGGTCAATAGTCTCGTTTTCATGAAAGTCCTCTTGAAGATATCCTCGGGGCCAGGGCCGCCTGCGCCGCCAGCCTAGTTGTGTTCCGCATGCGTAAGGCGCGATGGCCGTCGCCGCGGTCAGGTCTGAGTGGGGAAAGAGACCAACAAGTGAGTCGCGACAACAGGGCAAGGCTGCGACAACTGCAACGTGTTAAATCTGAGACATATTTGCATCACTTTGCGGAATCTCATCCGGCCAATCGAGAGACCAAGCTCTCGGCAAAAATGCTTAACGTATCGTCTCTGGCGCCCATTATGACGATCCGGTCGCCGGGCCGAGCCTCTGTGAGGAGGGCCTCGCCGCACGCCTCGCGCTTAGGTAGCGCAGCCGCAATTATGCCGGCCTTTTGAAGGTCGCCCACCAAATCTGCGCTCGACACCGAGCGGTCGACCGTGCCGCCATAATACACTGGCTCAGGCATCCAGATCCGGTCGTCTGACGTGAGATGGGCGGCGAAGCTGGCCGCCAATTCATGACGCATCTTGCGCAAGGGCCCGAACCCATGGGGCTGAAACAGCACAAGGAGCCGGCCAGGGGCATCCCGCAGCGTCGACAAGGTCGCCGCGATCTTGTCCGGGTTATGCGCAAAGTCATCGATGACGGTCACGCCCGCGGCCTCGCCGACATATTCAAACCGGCGCTTCAATCCTTTGAACGACGCAAGGGCATCCGCGCTGTTTGCTATGGGAATGCCGATGGCGTGGGCCGCGCACATGGCAGCCAAGGCGTTGGCCACATTGTGGCGCCCGGGGACCGGCAAGCGCACATCGACGGACTGATCCTGCCAGTGGGCCTCAAACGCGATCGAAAACGGCGCCGGCGACATGGGCCCGGCGGACAGAAAAGCCTGGCCTTGGCGCAGGCTGAAATCGAATTGTGCGCTCCCCGCGCCAGACAAGCTTGCCGTTTCCACATCATCGGCGTTTACCACAGCGGCGTTTGCACGGCCCAGATACGCCCCGAAGAGCGCGCGCAGTTCATCCATAGACTTATGGTCGACAGACACATTCGTGAGCACCGCGACCTGAGGTGAGAACAAGTCGATCGATCCGTCGCTTTCATCAATCTCTGAAACAAACGGGCCGGTGGGCGACCCGGCAAGGGCGCTGGCAAACGGTGTCTCGGCGCTTACAAAATTCTTCATGACCGCCCCGTTCATGACGGTGGGCCCATAGCCGGCCTGATCGAGTATCCACGACAGCATCGCCGTGGTCGTCGATTTCCCGCTTGTCCCGGCCACGCCGACAGACATGGGCGCCTCGTTAAAGAGCTCAGCCAACACGTGCGCGCGCGTGCGGCGAACACAGCCCAAGGCCCGGGCGGCTTTCACGTCGGCGACGGTCTCCTCAACGGCGGCTGAGGCAACTAGCACCTGGTCTTTACTGTTCAGGCCAGAGCCATCTTGGGCAAATAGCCCAACGCCCTGGGCCCGCAGCCAACCAAACTTTTCGGGTGTGTGGCCCTGGTCGAGGGCGCGGTCAGACCCGGAAACCTCGGCCCCGCGCGCGCTCAGGATCATGGCCAGCGGCAACATGCCAGAGCCACCGATTCCGCAAAAGAAATATCGCTTCCTGTCTGTCATCACTTCGCCCTACCCTACGCTGCATGAATTCCGAAAGACAAACCGCGCCCGCCCCCCGCCGCATCGCCATTGTCGCACCGGCCAGGCGCCTGGACGAGACTGCCGCCGAAGCCGTCACGAAGCTGGCGAAATCGGCTGGCGTCCCCGCGGAGCTTGTCTTCCATAGCCAGTGTTTCGCGCGGTCGGGACATTTTGCAGGCGCCGATGAGGTGCGCCGCGCAGCTTTGGTCGAGGTGGCCAACGCGCCGGACTTCGACGCGGTCTGGTTTGCGCGCGGCGGCTATGGCTCGATGCGTCTGCTCGATGGGCTTACCGATGAGCTTGGCCCCGCAGCCCTCGACAAGGTCTATGCCGGCTTTAGCGATACCGGCGCGTTGCTGGCCACCCTCTATGGTGCAGGGATCGGAACCTGCGTCCACGCGCCCATGCCGGCCAACATCAGATTGGAGGGCGGCGCGCCCGCGATCCTGCGAACCCTAGAGTTTCTTTCCGCGCCGCCACCGCCCGGGCGCAGCGGGCCGCCCGAGGCCGCATTCAACCTGACGATCTTGGCCGCGCTCTGCGGCGCCCCCCATTTTCCGAACCTTGCCGGCCACGTCCTCCACTTGGAGGATGTGGGGGAGTATCATTACCGGATTGATCGAGCCTTCGCTCAACTCGCGGCAACGCCCTGGTTTCCGGCCCTTGCGGGTGTGCGCCTTGGCCGGTTTTCGGAAATCCCGGAGAACAATATCGATTTTGGCCAGACTGGCGAGGAAATCGCCCGCGCCTGGTGCGCGCGCGCGGGCGTCGAAGTCATGGCCGACAGCCCCATCGGCCATGACATACACAATGGGCTCGTTCCCTTCGGCCCGAGACCTGCCTAGGCCGGCACGCGGCCAAGCAGGCCCATCATCCGCTCGGCAATCAGCGCTTCGGCCTCGGACATGATGCGGTCCACCAACTCCTTGCAGGTGGGAATGTCGTAGATCAGCCCGGCCACCATTCCGCAGCTCCAAGCGCCGGCGTCCATGTCGCCTTCCTGCATGATGCGCGGGTACACCCCGGCCACTTCGGGGAGAATGTCTTGGATCGTAAGCTTATCGCCAAGCGCGGCCTCTTTCTCCAGCAGGCGCTCAACGCCTTCATTGTGAAGGACGCGCTCAGTGTTCCGCAGCGGCCGCATGACGAGGCGCGTGTCGAGCTCGCTTGCTGCCACAATGGCCTGCTTCACATTCTCGTGGACCGGGGCCTCTTTCGTAGCGATGAACCGCGTGCCCATATTCATCCCCTCCGCGCCCATGGCGATCGAAGCGACCAGGGAGCGCCCATCGGCCATGCCCCCTGAACTGACAAAGGGGATTTCCAGCTCATCGGCTGCGCGCGGCAGTAATATGAAATTGGGCACGTCATCCTCGCCCGGATGCCCGCCGCACTCAAAGCCATCTACGCTGACCGCGTCACAGCCAATGGCCTGGGCCTTGAGCGAGTGGCGCACCGACGTGCATTTGTGGATGACTTTGATGCCCGCATCCTTCAGCGCCGGTAGAACCTGCTGGGGATTGCGCCCTGCCGTCTCCACCACTTTGACCCCGCCATCGATCACCGCCTTTACGATCGCAGGATAGTCCGGCGGCGTCAGGCTGGGCAGGAAGGTGATGTTCACGCCGAACGGCTTGTCCGTCATGTCTTTGCAGCGCGCGATCTCGTTTGCGAGGTCTTGGGGGGTTTTTTGGGTGAGGCCCGTAATGATCCCGAGACCGCCTGCATTCGATACCGCAGCGGCCATCTCAGCAAATCCGACATAGTGCATCCCGCCCTGGATAATCGGGTGCTGGATGCCGAACATTTCGGTGATCTTGGTCTTCATGGGGTCCTCCTGCCATCGGCTGTTCTGCTCTGGCTCTAGCATGGCGAACCTTCACCGCCGCAGCAAGCCTCGCCCCAACGTCATAGCCCTTCAAAACAGGGCAAGCCAAAGCGCGGCGCGGGCCGCGGTCCAAGCGATCCAGGATCAAAACCAAACAGCGGTAAGCTCAAACCATCGCGGAGGCGAAGCCGCAGCGGGTGATAAAACAAGACAGCCTTGGGCGCGATCCATCGCAAAGCCGCAGGCAGAGCGGGCGGTCAAACAATAATGGTGCCCGGGGGCGGAATCGAACCACCGACACGCGGATTTTCAATCCGCTGCTCTACCCCTGAGCTACCCGGGCGGGCCGGCTTGGGTGGGGCGTCTCTAGCGGCTGGCCGGGGCCTTGTCCATGGCGTTTGGAACGCCCTGGCAGCGCGTCAAAGGACTCCCCAAGCCTGCGATTGCGCAGCCCGGCGAAATCGGTCCAGATGCACAATGGCCGTCACCCGTATCCTGGTCGAGGCAACCCTTTGGGAGACCCGGGCCGCCGCGTTTAGCGCCGGGGCGCCTGTTGCCCTGTTCCATGAAAGCCCGCTTTGCCCACGCGGGCCCCGGCTCGGCGCGGTTCACACCGTGACGCTTCGAGAGGCGCCGCGCGGCCTCGACGGTGGATTCTGCGAAACCGCTGGCGGCGAACCCGTGTATGTGCGCTTCGGCAAGGCGCCGCGCCCGGCCTTGGGCTCCAAGCTCGATGTGGTGATCGTTGCCGAAGCGCGGCCCGGAAAATCGGCGCGCGCGCGTGCGCTGAACACCGAAGGCGACACGCCGGCGGGGGCCAACGCCCTTGAGGCTTGGGCGACCCATCTCCGATTTGCCGGCGACCTGGAAGATGCCGCAACGCCTGGTGAGCGCGAGGAGATCGACGCTGCCTTTGCCGCTGCCCTGGCCCCGAAAGTAACCCTAGAGGGCGGCGGGCGCCTGATCTTCGCGCGCACGGAGGCGGTGTTCACGATTGACGTGGACAGCGGCGGGCGAGACACCCGGGCCGACCGCAAACGGGGCGCCCAGTCCCTCAACCAAACCGCCTTAAGCGCGGCAGGAGCGCAGCTCGCCTTGCGCGGCATCGGCGGACTGGGCGTCATCGATTGCGTTGCGCCGATCTCAAAGCGCGGCGGCAGCGCCCTGAAAGCCGCCTTCCTTGAGGCATTCCGCTCAGTCAGCCCGCGCAAGGCAGCCGCGTTGGCGCCCTCACCCTTCGGCCTGTTAGAGGTCTCACTGGCCTGGGCGGAATGCCCAATCGGCGACGTGCTCGGCCACGAGACTGGGCTGCGGCCCGGCGCGGCAGAGCCTGCCCCCATTGCGACCTTGCTGGATGGACTGCGCGGCGTGGAGCGCGAGCTGCGGCGCGCACCCGCTGCTGAAGTTGTGCTGCGCCTGCCCGAGGGCGCCTTCGCCGAGGCAGATGCCAGGCCCGGCGGGCTTGCCGCGCTTGCCTCAGCGATCCGCGGGCACTATGGCGCATCCATCAAAGTGGAGCCCAGCCCGACGGGGCGTTTGGATGTGGTGAGGCGATAATGGCAAGCCCGTGTCCGATTTGTGAAACCCGCCCGGCAGCGGCAGGCTACCGGCCCTTTTGCTCCAAACGCTGCGCCGATGTGGACCTGTCGCGCTGGCTGAAGGGCAGTTACGCCATCCCTGGAGCGTCGGCCGATGAGACAGAGGAAGCCCCGCCGCGCCCGGAAGACAGCGAGGGCTAAGCCGCCTCAGACCGGCGAGTCTTTGCGATAGATCACGCTGAAATTGTTCGCCGGCATGTCAATCACCGCCAAGCGAACAAGGCCCGCCGCGCGCGCCAGGGGGCCGAGATCCTCGTCCAAATCGCGCACGCCCCATGCCGGATCGCGCCGCTTGAGGTCGGCGCTGAATGCGGCATTAGACGGGGCAATCTCGCCTTGCCGGGCGAAGGGGCCATACAGCATCAGCCGGCCGCCGGGCCGAAGGTGGCGCCCCGCGCCGGCAAACAGGCCCACGGCTGCCTCGATCGGCGAAATATGGACCATGTTGGCGCAGAATACCGCATCAATGGAGTCCGGCACGCCCGCCGCGGGCCAATCCTGGCTGGTGACATCCAGATCAACCGGCATGCCGAGTTGCGCGCTGCAGCGCGAATGGGCCCGCCAGGCGGATTGGCTTGCCCGGCTGTCGGCGTCCATATCCGAATACTGCCAGAACAGGTCCGGACTGGACGATACGATGTGTGCGCCGTGCTCACCGGTGCCAGAGGCAACCTCGAGCACGGTTCCGCGGCCCGGCATGTGGGCCTGGAACACCGATCTGACCGCATCCCGATTGCGCGCAATCGACGGCGAGAACCGGCGCCCATCGGCGCTGGATTGGCGCGCCTCTAGGGCGACGGGCTTAGTGGGCTCACTTGGCGGCGTGCCGCTACGCTGGGTCATCTCATCCCCTGCCCGCTCGCCGCGCGTACGCCCCGGGGGGGCACGCCTTAGTCGCCCGCCTGGGCAGGCGCCGGCAAGCGTCTCGCAACCGCGCCAGGCCATGCCGGCCTGTAGGCAAGGACCATCCCAATCAGGATCGCAGCGCCGGCGATGAGCATGGGCCAGATCAAAGCCGCAAAGCTCGGCCCATCCCGGGCGATTGTCGCGGCGAGCGAGGCAAAGACAAGCCCCCACCCCACCATCCGAGCCCGGGGCCATACCGGCGTTTTCATTCCCACATCACGCCAATTCCGATTCAGACTAAAGGCGAGCAGCACCATGCCCGCCAGGCAGAGCGAAATCGCCAAAGCCAGCAGCGCCAGGGACACGGCAAGGCTCATTCAGCCGGCACCTGGAGGCTTTGCTTGCGTGGCGCGGCGCCGACAATCTCACGGTCAGTCTTCTGCACGGCGTTTAGATGAATCGCCGCATAGCCCGCCATGGCTGCAGCCGCCATGAGGGTCAGGTCGACGCCGGCAACAGCCCACTGGCCCGCGCCTAGAGTCTGGGCCAAATGGCCGCCCGTGGTTGCCCAATTTAGCGCGACGGCGAGCCCGCACACGCCGGCCATCGCCCAGCATTGATCTTTCCACGCGCGCTTATCGCGCAAGCCGCCATGGATGAAGCTGGCCAACCAGACGGCAAAGAAGGCTGCCACCTCAAGGCTAGAGCGGCCCATCCCGAAAGCGGCCGCGTCCGCACCCAATGCGCGATTGGCGACAAGAAACACCCCGCTGGAAACCATGATACCCGTTGTCGTGCCGATCGTCAGCGCGCGGACGACGCGCACGCTGGTCGCCTCCATGCCTTTGCGAATACGCGCGCGCATCCAAAACAAAAGCCCCGTGGCGATCATGGCCGTGCCTGCCAGCCCTCCAAAAAAGAACAGCCATCGCACCGCCCAACTGTCAAAGCGGATGAAATGGGCGCCCTCTAGCCAGGCCGATGCGTTCTGCACGGGCTGGGGAATGAAGTCGCTTTGAATTTCGCCAGTGGCCGCTGAGAAGGTGATGTTGCCTTGGATCATTGCCACGGTGCGTTTGGGGAAGGCATGCTGGACCATGACGACCGAGCTGGCGTCTCCGGCGTTGAGTATTCGATAGCCGTCAGCGCGCGCTTGCTGGCCCGTGCGCTCGGTCCAGATTGCCTCCGCCCGCGCCCGGAAGGCGTCGATACTCTCGGGCAGCGGGCCGGGCTCCCCTGCCCTTTCTGGAACGTAGAAACCCGCATTGTCTTTAATGAGGGCGGAGCGGTCTCCGCCATAACCCGCCGTCATTGCATTGGGGAAGTAGATCAGCGCGAATATGAGCACGCCCGACAGCGGGAAGAGAATGTGGAAGGGCAAGGCCACGATCGCCGTCATATTGTGAAGGTCGAGCGTGGAGCGACGGGCCGATTTGGTCGGGCGAAAGGTGAAGAAGTCCTGGAAGATCTTCCTGTGAATGAAAACGCCGGACACAACCAGCATCAACATCGCCATCGCGGCCAGGCCGACGATCCAATAGCCAAGGCCCATCCAACTGATATGCAGGCGATAGTGGAAGGGATAGAAAAACCCACTGGCGCCCAGCGTGTCGGTCAGGGTCATTTCCTCGCCCGTCTCCGGGTGTAGGCGATAATCGAAACGCTCTGCGCCGCCGCCAAACCGCAAAAGCCGCACGTAGGGCTGGCGCTCGCTCGCCGGCGCGATGAAAAGTGAGCTGCCCTCGGGAATGTCCATCTCGGCGATTTTAGGCATGAGGACCGGGTCAAGCGGGCCATCCACCTCAACCACAGTGCGGGTTTCCGGCATCATCCAGCGATTGATCTCCAGGTGGAATACGGTGAGCGAGCCCATCCAGAAGATGACGAACAAGATGCCCGCCAGGGCAATGCCGAGCCAGGTGTGAAACCAGTTCATTGAGGCGCGGAATTCCTTGGTGATCTGCATCGGCTAGACCCCCGCTGGCGCGAGCAGCGGCGCGCTGAAATGAAACATCAGGGCGAGGCCTATGATGGCTGCCGTTATCCTACCCAGATACCGTGTGGCGGCGACCCAGACGGCGGCGCCGACAAATAGAACAAGCCCGGTCATCAACCCCAGATAGGCTGCCTCTCCAGGGGGCACGCCAACCCGAGGAAGACCCGCGGCGATCATGGCGATAAAACCGTTGGTCAGGAAATAGCTGCCGATAAGTGCAAGCAGGGTGCGGTGGGTGCGCGACAGGATCGACTGCCACTTCTCGCCCAGTTCAAAGCCCGGAAGTCGCAGTGTGATCGCGGCCATGGCGCCCTCTGATTATTTCATAACGCACTGCACAAACAGATATACTAAATCTCGCCCTACTCAAGAATTTGGTTACCACATTTCGGCGCCGCTGCGCCTACACACGGCCGTATCTGCGCGAGACTGTTCGCAAGCCTGCGGGGGGCACAGCCAGCATGCCGGAACCCTCGGCCCAATCGACGCGCCGGCGCGCTCCGGCGGCCCCCGCATAACCGAACGCCAGGGGACCGGGGTCTCTCGGCTCACCTTCGTGGACATCCCTTCTGGGCCACACGTGCTGCTTGGCTCAACATGGGCTGCAGAGAGAGGTGATCGCTCGACTTTTCCAAGCGTTAGATTAAGAGCCGCGGGATGCGTTTCTTCCTTGTCGCCCTGGCGTTCGCCGTGATCGCGGCCAGCGGTTTGGCTCAGAGCCCCGCCCCGGCTCCAGACATCGGCGCGACGCTCGACGCCCAGACCGACGAGATCACGGCCGCTGGCGTCGAGCTGACACAGGACGCGCCCGATCTTACGCGTTTGCGCGAGGATTTGTTAGATCGCCGACGAGAATCCCTGCGCCTGCGCGAGACGCTCACCAGTGAGCGCGAGCAAGTCCTGGAGGATTTGGACCGGCTGGGCGAATTTATCGAAGGCGAAGCGGAAGGCGTGACCGAGCGCCGGACCCGCCTGCAGCGGGCGCGCGAGACCCTGGATGCTCAAACGGCGCAGGCTGGGCTCAACGCCGATGAAGCGATGCGTCTCCTCGGGGAGATCGCGGAATTACGCCGCGCCCGGTTTTACTCAAACGTCTTTCAACGCACCGGCACGCCCGTTCTGCCCCGGCGGCTGGCCGACGCGGCGGACGCGAGCGGGCAAGCTGCGGCGGGCGTGCGAACAGGGATCACCGCATGGGTCGAGGCGCGCGAGACCAGCGGCGGGCTCACCGCCCGGCTCAGCCTGGTTGGCGCAGCGCTCGTCTTTGCCTTGCTCATGGCGATCCCGGTCCGCAATTGGATCCAGAGGCGCGTCACGCACCGCATCGAAAAGCTCGAACCGCTCGGCTCCCGGCGCATCCTGGCAGCGACCAGCAAGGCGATCTCCCGCGCCGCGCCGGCCATTATTGGCGGATTTGTCCTCTACCAAGCGATCATCCTGGTCGGACTTGTCGGACCTTCGGGGACGGCCCTCCTGCAACAGGCCTGGATCGGCATCGCCGTGATTATCCTGGTGGACGGAGCGACCACGGCTGTATTCTCGCCGAGAAGCCCGGCCTGGCGCATCTTCTCAGTCTCCGACCGGGGGGCTTTTTGGATCAGAAGCTTCGCCATTGGGATCGCCGCGGTGATGGCCGTTGATGGGCTGCTGCGGGGCATGGTTGCCCTATCTGAGGACAATGTGGAGGTCGGCCTGACACTGCGCGGGCTAGCGGCCATCGTTTTGGGCGCGCTGATCTTGACTCAAACGCGCGCCTGGGCCTGGCGCCTGCCAGCTGGCGACGCGCAAGCAACATCCTCCGACACCGAAGACCAAGCGCACGGGCGACACGCCTCCCCGAGTCACAATTCACTGCGCAAATGGATTTCCCCGGTCGGCATCGTTTTGGGCGGCGGCGTGGTGGCCGCCTCACTGGTTGGGTATCCTGCGGCCGCCCATTTCGTGGCCACGCGGGCTGTCCACACCATCGCCCTCATTGCTGTGGCCATGGCGGTGCGCGCGCTCCTGCGCGAAGGCGTGCGCACCTTGGACAGCCGCTTTCGCTCGTCCAAATCCACCGCAAACGACAGTGAGCGCCTCCTGTTTTTCTGGGTCGGCACCCTTGTCGATGTGATCGTGATCAGCGCCGCCCTGCCGGTCCTGTTTCTGCTTTACGGCTCCGATTGGGCAGATGTCCGCGCGGTCATTCAAGACGCTCTGTTCGGTTTCGAGATCGGCAACGTGCGGATTTCGATCCTCCAGATCCTCGCTTCGATCGGCCTGTTTGCGCTGCTCCTGGCCGTCACCCGGTTCGTCCAGCGCACGGCCGAGACGCGCATCTTCCCCAAAACGCGGATGGACATTGGGGTTCAGAACTCGCTGAAAACGCTGATCGGCTATATCGGCCTGGTGATCGCTTTCATGACCGGCGTCGGCATGCTGGGCTTCGATCTGTCAAACCTGGCCATCATCGCCGGCGCCCTGTCGGTCGGCATCGGCTTTGGCCTCCAGTCCATCGTCAACAACTTCGTCTCGGGCCTGATCCTGCTCTTCGAGCGGCCGATCAAGGTCGGCGACTGGATCGTCACGACCTCGGGCGAGGGCATCGTGAAGCGCATCTCGGTGCGCTCAACAGAAATCGAGACCTTCGACCGCGCCTCAATCATCGTGCCCAACTCTGAGCTGATATCCAGCAGCGTGACCAACTGGACCCACAAGAACAAGCTCGGCCGCGTGCGGGTCGCCGTCGGTGTGTCTTACAATGAAGACCCCGACCGCATCATCGAAATCCTGAACGGCATCCCTAAGAAAGTGGACATCATCCTCAATTTCCCGCCGCCGATCACCACATTCAACGGATTCGGTGACAGCTCGCTCGACTTTGAAATCCGCGCCTTTGTGTCCGATGTCAGCAACAGCCTGATTGCCCGCACGGCGCTCCGGGTCGCGATCTTCAAAGCGTTCCGTGAGGCCGGCGTCGAAATCCCATTCCCGCAGCGCGACCTTCATTTGCGCAGCGCGGTGGCCCTGGCCGCCGTGAGAGACGCAACCGAGAGCGAGGAGGCCTAAAACCCGGGGCAGGCCCGGGCCGCCTCCCGCCTACGTGTCCAGGAAGCTGCGCAATTTCCGGCTTCGGCTGGGATGCTTCAGCTTCCTCAGTGCTTTGGCTTCGATCTGGCGGATGCGCTCTCGTGTCACGCTGAATTGCTGGCCGACCTCTTCCAGCGTGTGGTCGGTGTTCATACCGATGCCGAAGCGCATGCGCAGGACGCGCTCTTCACGCGGCGTCAGGGATGAAAGCACCCGCGTTGTCGTCTCGCGCAGATTTGACTGGATCGCTGAGTCCACCGGCAAAAGCGCCATCTTGTCTTCGATGAAATCACCCAGATTGGAGTCTTCATCGTCGCCAATGGGCGTCTCCAGGCTGATCGGCTCCTTGGCGATCTTAAGCACCTTACGGATCTTCTCCAGCGGCAGGCCGAGCTTTTCCGCCAGCTCCTCAGGCGTTGGCTCCCGTCCGATCTCGTGGAGCATCTGGCGCTGGGTGCGCACGATCTTGTTGATCGTCTCGATCATGTGGACCGGGATGCGGATGGTGCGGGCCTGGTCGGCGATCGAGCGGGTGATCGCCTGGCGGATCCACCAGGTTGCATAGGTCGAGAATTTATAGCCGCGGCGATATTCGAACTTATCCACCGCCTTCATCAGGCCGATATTCCCCTCTTGGATCAGATCGAGGAATTGCAGGCCGCGATTGGTGTATTTCTTGGCGATGGAAATCACGAGGCGCAGATTGGCCTCGACCATTTCCTTCTTGGCGATGCGGGCCTCGCGCTCGCCCTTCTGCACGCGCTGGACGATTTTGCGGTAGTCGTCGATTGGCACGCCCAGATCCTGGGAGAGCCCTGAAATTTCCCCGCGAAGAGACGCCACCTTCTCGCCTTCCCGCTCGAAAAACCGCTCCCACTTCTTCGACTTTTCCTGCAGGTCTTCCACCCAGTTGGGGTCCAGCTCGCGGCCAAAATAGTTCTGCAAAAACTCCCGGCGCGGCACGCCCTGGCTGTCGGCCAAGCGCATGAGCTTGCCCTCTAGGGTCATGAGTTTCTTGTTGATGGCGTAAAGCTGCTCAACCAAGGCTTCGATGCGGGCATTGTTGATGTGCATCGTCTTGAGGTTCTCGACGATGGCGGCCTGGGCGCCGTCATAATTGCCCTGGTCCTTCGGCGTCAGCGCCTTGCCCTCAAGGCGCCGGTCAATCAGCTTTTCCTGAAGCTTGCGGTAGGATTTGAAGTCGGCAGCAATGGCGTCGAGCTTGCCGAGCACCCCGTCTCGCAGCTCGGCCTCCATGGCCGACATGGACATGGCTGCGCCTTCATCATCGTCCTCGTCATCATCATCGTCGTCGGAGGTCTCGCCATCGGCCTCGTTTTCGGCTTCGTCCTCTTCGTCTTCCTCGGGCTCAGGCGGCGGGTTTTCCGCGCCATAGGTCGCTTCAAGATCGATCAGGTCGCGCAGCAAAATGCGCTCGTTCACGAGCTCGTCGCGCCACACCATCATGGCCTCGAAGGTGAGCGGGCTTTCGCACAGGCCGCGGATCATCGCGTCTCGGCCTGCCTCAATACGCTTGGCGATCGCAATCTCACCCTCACGCGAGAGCAATTCCACAGTGCCCATCTCGCGCAAATACATGCGAACGGGGTCGTCGGTGCGCTCTGAGCCGCGGGCGTTGCCTTTCTTGACCGGGGCCTTGGCCTCGCCGGCCTTGGTCAGAGCGGTGCGCTCGGCCTCGGCTTCCTCCTCCGACTCTACGACATTGATGCCCATCTCAGACAGGGCAGACATGGTGTCTTCAATCTGGTCTGACGTGAGCTGGTCCTGGGGCAGGACTTTGTTCAGCTCATCATGGGTGACGTAACCGCGGGCTTTGGCGTCCTTGATGAACTTCTTGACGCCGGTGTCGCTCATGTCGAGCACGGGGCCGTCTGCGGTTTCGGTCTCTTGCTCTTCCACTTTGGCTTTCGCCATGCATTGTCTCCCGTATCGACATGGCGGACACAGCCGGCCGCGCGAAACATAAATTTGAACCCTGGATTACGAGATGGGGTTTGGCCGGACGAAGCTCCTTATCACCAGCACAACACAGCCTATGGCCCCATACTGGGGCCGTCATCTCGCTTGCGAACGCACCAGATGGCCCTGGGCCAAGACTTGTGTGGCGCGCGCTCTGGCGGCTGATCAGTCGGTTGGGATGTGTCTCGCAGCCCACACGAAATGGGCGGTCTGCCCCGCGCGGTCAACCTCGGGCCTGACGAAACTGTTACTTTGCCACAGGTCTGGGCGCTTTCAGCTGCCTGGCGCGCCCTTTTTTCGCGCTTCATAGGCCGCAATCTGGGCCTCGCTGGTGTCCGATAGAAGCCGCCGGCGTTCAGCCACATCGCGGTGGAGGGCGGCCCAACTGCGCGCATCCTTTGACAAGGCGCCCCGGTCGCCAAGTGTATCGCCGGCCGCCGCCTCCGCCGGCTTTTCCAGGTAAAGGCGCAGCAACAGGTCCCATTCCCTTGCGTCCTGGGACCCAATGCGAATTTCGCCTGAGCTCGGATAGGCCTGAAACGCCTCCAGAGCGGCCTGGGCCCCCGCCTGGGCCAGGCATGCGGCCACCCCGGCAGGGTCCACCGTGCCCGTCTGGCAGTGCACGTCGATGATCGCATCGCAAATCGCGTCGGAGATCGGATGGCCGAAATGGATCGCGGCCAAACGCTCCGACTGATCCTCAACAAGCTCTGGGCTCGACGCCGCCCGCACCAATTGGCCGAGCGCCGGCGGGGCTTTGCGCGGCGCCTTGAGCTTGGCAGCCGCCGCACCGCCCGGCCCGCCGTCGCGCGCAGCCAGCCGCAGGGCCCAGAAATGCTCGCGCATCTTTTGAAAGAGGTCGCGTTGATAGGCGCTGCGCACGCCGCCATGGGCGATCTGGCCGGCGCAAGCCTGTAGGCGCGCCTCCAGGCCCGCTTTCTGCTCGGGCGTCGCCAGCGGCTCGCGGTCGCGCTCGCGCTGCCACACCACATCGACGAGCGGCGCTGCGCCCGTCAAGAGCCCAGACATCCGCTGAGCGCCGTCGCTGGTCTTGAGCAAATCATCGGGGTCCAGCCCATCGGGCAGGAAGGCGAAATAAACCGAGCGGTCGGGCAAGACTTCCGGCAGCGCCACGTCGATGCAGCGGTGGGCGGCGCCGCGCCCCGCCCGGTCCCCATCGAAACACATCACCGGGTCTGGCCCAGCGCGCCAGAGCAGCGCCAATTGGGACGGAGTCAGCGCCGTACCCAGGGGCGCAACGGCCGCTTCGAACCCGGCCTCCCCCATGGCGATCACGTCCATATAGCCTTCGCACACCACCAAGCCGCCGCGCCCGCCATAGCCCAGGGCGCTGCGCGCGCGCTTGTAATTGTATAGAATACGCGACTTCTGGAAGAGATCGGTCTCGGGCGAGTTGAGATATTTGGCCTTTTCCTCAGGGTCGAGCGCGCGCCCGCCAAAGGCAATGGTCTCGCCCCGCGTGTCGGTGATCGGAAACATGATCCGCGCGCGGAAGACATCGTATGGCTCACCGCCCTTATCGGAGACTTTCGCCAGGCCCGCGCCGATAATTTCCTCGCGCGTGAAGCCGTTTTTGGTGAGGTGGGCGTAGAGCGTGCGCCAGTCTGCCGGCGCGAAGCCGATCGACCAGCGCGCCCACGCCTCGGGGCCAAGGCCGCGCTTGTCCGACAGGTAGGCCCGGGCTTCAGCGCCCCCGCCTGCGCGCAACTGGTCTTGGAAGAACCGCTCAGCGACGGCGCACGCCGCGCGCAGGCGCTGGGCCCGGTCATAGGCTTCAACGGCTTTGGGCGTCGCCTTCGGAAGCTCCAGCCCTGCCTCGCCCGCCAGGCGCTCCACCGCCTCCATGAACTCCAGGCGTTCGGTCTCCATCAAGAATTTTATGACATCCCCGCCGAGACCGGATGAGAAATCCTTGAAGATGCCCTTCTCGTCATTGACGTAGAAGCTGGGCGTTTTCTCGCTGGTGAAGGGCGACAGGCCGACCCATTCCTTGCCCTGCCGCTTCAGCGCCACCTTGCGCCCGATGACATCGGACGGGCGCACACGCGCCTTGATCTCGTCGAGAAAGCCGTCGGGCAGGCGAAACTTGGTCATGCCCCTGTCTAAAGCACGAAACTGATTCGCGCGAACCTCGCCAGGTGAGGCTCTCCACAGTCTTTCGCGGTGTGTGGAATTTCGCCTATTGCAGCGCGCGGCGCACGGCCTTGCCGGCAGAGCGGCTGTCGATCTTGCCCGGATAGCGCGCCTTCAGTTCGCTCATGATCTTTCCCAGATCCTTCAGCGTCTTTGCGTCCAGGGCCGTCACCACATCCCGCACGGCGTCTTCCAGGTCATCGCCATCGAGGGGCTGGGGCAGGAATTCTTTGATCACCGCGAGCTCTTCGCGCTCGCGCGCCGCATCGGCGAAACGGCCGGCATCGTCGAATTCAGCCGACGAAACACGTCTCTGCTCGGCCATGGTCTCCAGGACGTTGCGCACCGATGTGTCGGGGCACCCGTTGCAATCGCCCCGCGTGCGGGCACTGGCGTCCCGGTCGCGCACGGCGCAGGAAATCAGCCGCAGCGTCGCCGCGCGGGTTTTTTCTGCCGCCGCCGCGCCGTCCAGGGCCGCCTGGGCTTCTGCCGCGTCCAAGGCGAGCGCCAAACGCGCCTTCAGGGTTTCAGGTTGCGCTGCACCAAAGTCAGCCATGGTCACCATCTCTACTCTCAGGCGCGCCCGCCTTGACGAACGCTCCAGCCAGCCCCTAGTCCACGCAAGGAAGCACCAGCACGTGTTAACGCACTCCAAATCCCTGCAGAAGGCAAGCCAGATATGGCCACCCTGTCGAAATCGCAACGCGACAATGATGCGACAGGTGCAATCGCCCTGGCCGATGGCACCGTTTTTGTCGGCCAAGGCGCCGGCGCAGCGGGCTGTGTGGCCGGTGAACTCTGCTTCAATACGGCGATGACGGGCTACCAAGAAGTGCTCACTGACCCGTCCTATGCCAGCCAATTAGTCCTCTTCACATTCCCCCATATCGGAAATGTGGGCACAACGCCGCAGGACCGGGAGTATTCCGCCCCGCCCGCCGCCCGCGGCGCCCGCGGCGCAATTTTTCGCAATCCGATCACCGCCCCATCCAATTGGCGCTCTAAGGAGACATTTGACGCGTGGCTCACGGCCCGGGGCATCACCGCCCTCTCGGGCATAGATACGCGGGCCCTCACCCGGCGAATCCGCCTCGGCGGCATGCCAAAGGCCGCACTGATCCATGATCCGGCCGGCGGTCTGGACCTCGACGCGCTGGTGGCCCAAGCGCGCGCTTTTGAAGGTCTCGAAGCGGCAGATCTCGCCGCGGAGATGACCGCCGATAGCCCCTTTGCGCACACTGAGCGCCTCTGGGACCTGGCGACGGGGTATGGCGACCTCACCGAAGCGCGCCACCATGTGGTGGTCGTGGATTTCGGCGTGAAGACGAACATTTTGCGCAATCTGTCCGCCGTCGACGCCCGGGTCACGGTTGTGCCGCCGGAGCTTTCCCTCGACGGCATCCTCGCCCTCGCGCCGGATGGCATTGTGCTGTCCAATGGGCCTGGTGACCCGGCCGCGACCCACCAGCGGGTTGGCGGGCTGGTGGGCGGTCTCATCGCATCGGGCCTGCCGCTGCTCGGCATTTGCCTTGGTCACCAATTGCTGGCCCTGAGCCTCGGCGCCAAGACGGTGAAGATGGACCAGGGCCACCACGGCGCCAATCATCCAGTCAAAAACCTCGAGACCGGCCAGGTCGAGATTGTCTCGATGAACCATGGCTTCACGGTCGATCCGCAAAGCCTGCCGAGCGGCGTGGTGGAAAGCCACCGCTCTTTGTTTGACGGCACCAATAGCGGCCTCGCCGTGGCAGGGAAGCCGATCATATCGGTCCAGCACCATCCCGAAGCATCCCCGGGCCCCCAGGAGAGCTTCGCAATCTTCCGTCGTTTCGCAGGCCTAATGGAGGCGGCGTCGCCATCGTGACACCGCGGGAGCCCAGATATAGGGCGGCCGTGCGAAACGCATGGTCGTCCTAGCGCAGGCTTTTTAGCACGGCCTCAAACGCATCCAGCACGGACTCCACGGTGACGCCCGCCTCGCCTCGCGCCATGGCGAAGCCGGCCCCGTTGAGCGCATTATGGACAAGAACCGACAGGGCCGCTGTGCGGCGTCCATCAATAATGCCTTTGCGCGCGAGATATCGGATCCCCGCGCTTACATTTTGACGGCCGAGATCATTATCGGCTTCATACCAACCCGCTAGGCCGAGCACGGAGGGCCCGTCAATCAGCACAATTTGCTGATAGTCTCGCCTGGCTGCCCACTGCAGATAGGTACGGCACCCGGCGAGGAACGCAGCATAGGGGTCTTTCAGAGATCTTGCCGCCACGGCGTTCGCGCGGGCTTCGGCGTCCATCTCGCCCTGGAGACGCTCCCAAATCGTCTGGAAGAGGTCTTCCTTGGATTTGAAATAATGAAACAGCGCGCCTTTTGTGGCGCCTGTGCCCTCTACAATGGTCGAAATCCGCGTGTTGGCGTACCCCTGGGCCTCGAACAAATCCTTGGCGACGGCCAGGATTTGCTCACGTGTGCCTGAAGCGTCCGGCCGATCTTCGGTCACTGCCTTCTCCCCCGATAAATTACACAATAACACTTGCGGCGGTCACATACCCTCGGTATGTATGACGCAGATGGGGGGAAGCCGCGGAGGCTCTGTCGGAACTGCCGCTTTCTCTGGCAGATGGCTCTTCGGAACCGCATTCGGGTAAACGGATGCGTACCCATCTTAGAAAGCCGGGCGAGACATCGCCCGGCTTCTTTTTTTGTCGGGTTCAAATCCCGGCGCTTATCTCAGCGTGCCCTGGCACCGGCGGTTATACTCAGCCACGGCGCTCGGCATCCAGCGGCGGAAGTTCTCAGCGCGCGTCTCACTTGCAGGGTGGGTCGACATCCATTCCGGCGGGCGCTCTCCGCCCCCCAGCGCGCCCATGCGCTCCCACAATTCGGGCGCCTCGCGCGGGTCGAAACAGGCCCGCACGAGCAGCTCAAGCCCGATCTTGTCGGCCTCGGTCTCGTGCTGGCGCGAGAAACTCAATATCCCGCCCTGGGCGGCCATGCCAAAGGCCTGCATCACCGCCTGCTGCTGACCGGCGCCCATATCCCCAAGGCCGAGGCCAACGGCCACCTGGCCCATCTGGGCAATGCGCTGCTGGCTCATCCGCTCGGCGCCGTGGTGGGCCAGGGCGTGACCGATTTCGTGGCCCATGACGACGGCGAGTTTGTCGACATCATCGATATCGGACAGCGTCACGCGGCCATCATTATCGCCCGTCACGTCAAGCAGGCCGGTGTACACCGCCACATAGCCCCCAGGCAGGCAGAAGGCATTGGGCTGGTTGGATTGGACCACGTTAAACGTCCAATCAAACGTTTCAGCCACGGGCGCGAAGCGGTATCCCGCCTGCAAGAGTTCACGCTCATACTCAATGGCGGCGCGCTCCAGCCGCGCGCCAATCTCACGCACCGTGCGCACCACTTCGGCTTGGCCGGTATCGCAGGTTCGCGCGCTGGCGCACAGCACATTGCCCGATTCATTGCTGAGGATTTGCGTGTAGGATTGGGCGCCCAGGCGCACCGAGTCCGGGATCGACATCGTGTTGAATTGCTTGCGGCCCGTGAACGGCACTTCCTGCTGGTTCGACAGCCAGTAGACCGCCAGGCCCGCCAGCGCGAGCAGCAAGATGCCAAGGCGGCCCCGCAGCAAATTCCCCATGGGCTGGCCTCCCGCGCCGTGTGCCACCCGTATCCCTTACCGCGAAGACCAGCGCGCCGGAAGGGCGCCCGGCGGTTGCGCGCGCGGCGCTATGGCATACCTCTGCGCTATGACACAGAACGGCCCAAGCCTCGACATTCGCATCATTCCGGTCACCCCGTTGCAACAGAACGCCTCGCTCATCTGGTCAACGCGCACCCGCCATGGCGTGTTCATCGACCCCGGCGGCGAGGCAGACAAGCTGCTCGGCGCAGCGGCGCATTTTGACGTCACCATTGACGAAATCTGGCTCACCCATGGCCACCTGGACCATGCCGGCGCCGCGAGCGAGTTGCGCGAGCGCACCGGCGCCCCGGTGATCGGCCCCCACCCGGACGATCAATGGCTGCTCGACGATCTGGAGTCCCAAGGCGCCAAATACGGCATTGCCGATGCGCGCAATGTGGTGCCCGACCGATACCTGGATGGCGGCGATACCGTCGAGATTGACGGGCTGACCTTCACTGTCGCCCACACGCCGGGCCACACGCCTGGGCACATCATTTTCTACAACCAGCCCGGCGCCCTCGCCTTTGTTGGCGACGTGCTGTTCAAAGGCTCAATCGGGCGGACCGACTTCCCCCGCAGCAGCGCCGAGGACCTTATCGCTTCGGTGCGCGACAAGCTCTGGCCCTTGGGCGATGCCATGCGTTTCATCCCGGGCCACGGCCCCACGGGCACGTTTGGCGAAGAGCGGGCGACAAATCCTTTCGTCTCCGACGCGGCGCTGCAACGCGCTTAGCCGTCCGGCTCGGCAACAAGATATTCAGGCGGGGTACACGCGCGCCTCGCTATCGGTTGGGCCTGTCATCGAAAGGACCCAACCCATGGCGCGTAAAGTCATCCTCCCCGCCCTAATGGCCGGCCTTCTCCTCGCCGCCGCTTGCACCTCCACCGGACAAACCGAGCGGCGCGCCGCCACGGGCGCAGCCGTCGGCGCGCTTGCCGGCGCTGTAATCGGCAACAATACAGGCGACGGCGATGCCGGAGACGGCGCGGCCATCGGCGCCGTGATCGGCGGCGTCGCCGGCGCAGCCCAAGGGTGCTACGAGGCCCTGGATTGCGACGTGCCCGGCGTTAATGATCCCTACGATCCGAGCTATTCAAACCGGCGCACCTATTAGGGCGCACTTCCCAAGCCGGCGGGGCTTTATCGCGCCGACTGGGCAATCTGGGCCCCGCTGGCAACGGCGGGGCTTTGTGCTTTTGCCGAGACCACGCCAAATTGAAGGCAAGGTGTGCAGAAAGGCGAGACGCGCAATGACAGATCCGATCAAACTCTATTCCGGCCCCACCCCGAACGGGCGCAAGATTGCCATCGCCCTTGAAGAGATGGGCCTCGCCTACGCGCCGGTCTACGTGGATATCCTGGCGGGCGACCAGCACACGCCAGAATTCCTGGCGCTCAACCCCAACAATAAATTCCCCGTCCTGATTGACCCTGATGGGCCGGGCGGCGCGCCATTTACGCTTTGGGAATCCGGCGCGATCCTATGGTACCTGGCCGAGAAGACCGGTCAGTTTTTGCCGCCATCGGGTCCAGACCGGCACCTGGTCAACCAATGGCTGATGTTCCAGATGGCCGGCGTGGGGCCGATGTTTGGCCAACTCGCCCACTTTTTCTTCTACGCCGAGGAACAGCATCCCTACGCCATCGCGCGCTATGGCCGGGAAGTGCAGCGCCTCCTCGCCGTGATGGACCAGCACCTTGACGGGCGGGAATGGTTCGCCGGCGAGGCCTACTCCATAGCTGACATGGCCGTGCTGCCCTGGGTGGACGGCGCAGTGGACACGCCCGGCATGCCGCCGCGGCCGCATCTGAAGGCGTTCGTTGAGCGCATGCGCGCGCGCCCGGGCGTCGCCAAGGGTATGGACGTGCTGCGCGATAAGGTCAGGCCAGAGGTCGTTGAGGGCGGGATGAAAGGCTTTGGCGACAGCCATAGATCCCACTTGTTTGGCGACCATCAGCACGCCCGCCATGAGAGCAAAGCTTGATCGCTGGCCCGCAGCGCCCGCCTGGCGCAGACCTAATCACGCGCGATCAGGCCGGGCCATGCGAGGAAGAGCTTGCCCTGCGCCAGCCATGACCGCTATAGCCGCCGCGTTTGCCTGCACCCCGCCGTGAAGGACCCGCAAGTTGCCCAAACGCACCGACATCTCGTCGATTCTCGTGATCGGTGCGGGGCCCATCGTCATCGGCCAGGCCTGTGAATTCGACTATAGCGGCGTCCAGGCCATCAAAGCGCTGAAGGAAGAAGGCTACCGGGTCATCCTGGTGAACTCCAATCCGGCCACGATCATGACCGACCCGGACATGGCGGATGCGACCTATATCGAGCCGATCACGGTCGATTATCTGGAAAAGATCATCGCGCGCGAGCGCCCCGATGCGCTGCTGCCCACCATGGGCGGCCAAACCGCCCTTAATTGCGCCCTCGATCTGGACCGGGCCGGCATCCTCGACGCCTATGGCGTTGAGCTCATCGGCGCGCGCGCCGAGGCCATCAACAAGGCCGAAGACCGGGAGCTCTTCCGCAAGGCCATGGACAAGATCGGGCTTGAAAACCCCAAGGCGTCCATCGTTGCCGCGCCCGAGATCAAAGACGCAGGCGGCAAGACCATTGGATATGACCGGCTCGCGGGCCTGGCCCGGGCGATGGATGTGCTCGGCGAGGTCGGCCTGCCGGCGATCATCCGCCCGGCGTTTACATTGGGCGGCACCGGCGGCGGCGTCGCCTACAATAAAGACGAATACCGCCAGATCATCGAGCGGGGCCTTGCCGCCTCGCCCGTTGCCCAGGTGCTGGTCGATGAAAGCCTGCTCGGCTGGAAAGAATATGAGATGGAAGTCGTCCGCGACCGGGCCGACAATGCCATCATCATTTGCTCGATCGAGAACATCGACCCCATGGGCGTGCACACCGGCGACTCAGTGACCGTGGCGCCGGCCTTGACCTTGTCGGACAAGGAATTCCAACTCATGCGCACCGCCTCGATTGCGGTCTTGCGCGAGATTGGTGTGGAGACCGGCGGCTCCAACGTGCAGTTTGCGGTCAATCCTGAGGATGGCCGGTTGGTGGTCATCGAGATGAACCCGCGCGTGTCGCGCTCCTCGGCCCTGGCCTCAAAGGCCACCGGTTTTCCCATCGCCAAGGTCGCTGCGAAACTCGCCATCGGCTACACGTTGGACGAGCTCGATAATGACATCACCGCTGGAGCGATCCCGGCAAGCTTCGAGCCGACGCTGGATTATGTCGTCACCAAGATCCCGCGTTTTGCCTTCGAAAAATTCAAGGGCGCTGATCCGCTTCTCACCACGGCGATGAAGTCGGTGGGCGAGGCCATGGCCATCGGGCGGAATTTCCAGGAGAGCCTGCAAAAGGCGCTCTGCTCGTTGGAGACCGGGCTTTCCGGCCTCGATGAGATGCACTTTGACGATGAGGGCGCCCTGCGCCGGGCCCTGTCGGTGCAATCGCCCGACCGGCTGCGCATCGTGGCCGAGGCGCTGCGCCGGGACATCGGCGTGGACGAAGTTCACCGTATCACCCGGATTGACCCTTGGTTCCTGCGCCAGATTGAAGACCTGGTGCACACCGAAGCTGAGGTGCGCAATCAAGGCCTGCCCGACGACGCCGGCGCCCTATTGGCGCTCAAGATGAAGGGCTTTTCAGACCGCCGCCTCGGGGCGCTGACCGGCGCGCCGGAGGCTGAGGTGCGCGCCCTGCGCCATCGCTTGGACGTGCGCCCTGTCTTCAAGCGCATCGACACATGCGCAGCCGAGTTCGAGGCCGCAACGCCTTACCTTTATTCGACCTATGAGCCTGCGCCGGCCCGCTCGGCAGTCGATCTCGGCGACCGGCCAGGCTGCGAAGCGGGCATTTCGGGCCGCCGCAAGGCGATCATCCTGGGCGGCGGGCCCAATCGCATCGGCCAGGGGATCGAGTTCGATTATTGCTGCTGCCACGCCGCCTTCGCCATGGCCGATGTCGACCTTGAATCGATCATGGTCAATTGCAATCCCGAGACGGTGTCGACCGATTACGACACCTCCGACCGGCTATACTTCGAGCCGCTGACGGCCGAGCACGTGCTGGAAATCGTCGCCCGCGAGCAGATGGCCGGCACGCTTGCCGGCGTCATCGTCCAATTTGGCGGCCAGACGCCCCTGGGCCTGGCGCGCAGCCTGGAGGAGAGCGCCGTGCAGATCCTCGGCACATCGCCGGCCTCGATCGACCTGGCCGAAGACCGCGCGCAATTTGCCGGCCTGCTGGACACGCTCGGCCTGAAGCAGGCGCCTTCGGCCACGGCGCGGACCCTGGAGGAAGCGCTCGAAGGGGCCGGCCGGCTCGGCTATCCGGTCATGGTGCGCCCGTCTTTCGTGCTCGGCGGACGGGCCATGGAGATCGCGCGCTCGCCGGAGGATCTGCGCGCCTTTGGGGCCGAAGCGCTGGCCATATCCGGCGACCAATCCCTCTTCATCGACCGTTATCTCGAAGACGCCACGGAAGTCGACGTCGACGCCCTGTGCGACGGTGAGGCGGTCCACGTGGCGGGCATTTTGGAGCATATCGAGGAGGCCGGCGTGCATTCCGGCGACAGCGCGTGCACCCTGCCGCCCTACTCCCTCAGCGCCGACATCCAAGCGCGCCTGGCCGACCAGGCCGGCGCCCTCGCCCGGGCTCTGAATGTGCGCGGGCTGATCAACATCCAGTTTGCGCTTAAGGGCGAGGATATCTTCGTGCTGGAGGCCAACCCCCGCGCCTCGCGCACCGTGCCCTTCGTGGCCAAGGCGGTCGGCGCGCCGATTGCGGCCATTGCTGCCAAGCTGATGGCCGGGCGCCCCTTGTCCGACTTCGACCTGACGCGCGCAGCCCCTTCGCGCGTGGCGGTGAAAGAGGCCGTGTTCCCGTTCGGGCGCTTCCAGGATATTGACCCGGTGCTCGGTCCTGAGATGCGCTCCACCGGCGAAGTGATGGGCTGGGACGACGCGTTTGGCGCCGCCTTCCTGAAATCCCAGACCGCCGCCGGCGTCAGCCTGCCCGAGCGCGGCTGCGTCTTCGTCTCGGTCAAGGACAGCGACAAGCCCGCCCTGGTCGAGCCGATTTCCCAGCTCATCGCGATGGGCTTTGACATCATCGCCACCCGGGGCACCGCCGCCTTTCTCAGCGAAGCCGGCCTTGCCGTGGCGCCGATCAACAAGGTGATCGAGGGCCAGCCCCACATCGTCGACGCGATGATCAATGGCCAGGTCCAGCTCGTCTTTAACACCACCCAGGGCGTCCAGTCGCTGAAGGACAGCAAGTCCATCCGCCGCACGGCCCTGGTGCGCGCAATTCCCTACTTCACGACCTTGGCAGCATCGATTGCCTCGGTGCGCGCCATAGAGGCCCTGCGCGGCGGCCCGCTCGGCGTCAGGCCCTTGCAATCGGCTTGATTGGGCCCACTTGACGCATCTGGGTTTTGGCACAACCCTGCGCTTCATCCTAAATGCAGAGTACACGTCCATGGAAAGAATTCCCATGACCTTGGAGGGTCACGCGGCCCTGGAGTCTGAGCTCAAGACCCTGAAGTCGGTCGAGCGGCCGAGCATCATCGCCGCCATCGCCGAGGCGCGCGAGCATGGCGACTTGTCGGAAAACGCCGAATACCATGCCGCTAAGGAAAAACAGTCTTTCATCGAAGGGCGCATCGCCGAGCTGGACGACAAGCTCGCCCGCGCCGAAGTGATCGACCTCACTAAGATGACCGGCACACGCATCCGCTTTGGCGCCACCGTGACGCTGATCGACGTCGATACCGAAGACGAGAAAACCTACAAGATCGTCGGCGATGACGAGGCCAGCATCGAGCATGGCAAGATCTCCATCTCCTCGCCCATGGCCCGCGCCCTGATCGGCAAGGAAGAAGGCGACGAGGCCGAAGTCTCTGCCCCCGGCGGGGCCAAGGCCTACGAGATCGAAAAAGTCGAATTCCGCTAGGGGGGCGCCATGGCCGGCGCCGCCGCCAGCCGCCCTGCCCAGCCGTTGATCTGGACGGCCACAGACGGACGCGCTGGCAATGCTGCCCAGGTCAGGTCGCTGGCCGCAGCGCTGCTCGACGCCCCGCCAGCCGCCGAGATCGAGCGACCCCACGCGGTGCGCGGCCTCACCCTGCCGCCCCGCGCGCCCTGGACCGCGTTGCCGGCATGGGCATGGCCCGCCCCCTTCTCAGCCCTCACGCAAGAGGCGCGCGCGGCCCTGGCGCCGCCCTGGCCCAAGATCTGGATCGGCGCCGGGCGGCGCACCGCGCCAATCTCCGCCGAGGTCAAACGCCGGGCCGGGGGCGAGACCTTCGTCATCCACATGCTCGACCCGCATATGGCGCCGGGCCGCTTCGACCTGCTGGTCACCCCCGAACATGATCGCCGCCGCGGGCCAGGCGTGCTCACCACCATAGGCACGCCGGCCTATTTCAGCGCCGAGGCCATGGCCGAAGCCGACGGCGCGTTTGCAGCTCCGCCGGGCCAACGCGCAGTCGTGCTGCTGGGCGGCGCGTCCAAGACCCACAGCTTCACCGAGGCGGCCGCCGCCGCCCTGGAAGGCCATCTCAAGGCCTTGGCGGCGGCCGGCTGGCATTTCCGCATCACCGCCTCACGCCGCACGCCAGATGCGATCACCGCGCAGATGCGCGCCCTGGCCGAAGAGATTGGCGGGGAGTTTTGGGCCGGGCCCAGCGACGGGCCCAACCCCTACCTCGCCTGGCTGATCCAGGCCGATACCGCCCTTGTCACCGAAGACAGCGCCAACATGCTGTGCGAGGCGGCCTATCATGGCTTGCCGATCCATATGGTGCGCCTGAAGGGTAAGGCGGCGAAGTTCACCACGCTGCACCAAAGCCTGATCGCCGGGGGCCATGCGCGGTGGTTCTCCGGCGCGCTGGAGGTTTGGAAAGCTGCGCCCCTGCGCGAGGCGGAACGGGTCGCTAAAGCGATTTGGGCGCGTGTGCAGGCGGCGCCCTGAAACACCGCGCCAGCCGCGCCCCTATCCCGTGGATAGGCCGGCGCCTATCCGACCGGGGTGGGCGCTGGGTTAGTCTCCCGGCCATGGACACGTTGAATCGAGAGAGCCTGGCCTGGAGCTTCGGGTTTGCCGCCCGAAGATTGGACAGCGCGCGCGAGCTGGCCGGCCCCCAGGGCCTGGCCTGCGGCTACATGCTGCGCGCGGCCTGGCGGGCAGCCTGCCGCGAGGTGTTGTATCTGGAGATGTTCGTGCGCCGGTTGCTGGTAGCGATGGCCGGCGATG
>JBCDJY010000023.1:0-9851 GCA_038747245.1 Pseudomonadota bacterium
ATGCCCGGTGGTCTCGCCGATAAGCATCAGCGCGTCGCCGGATTTCGCGCCTGTGAGGGTGGCAATGTCATCAATATTTTCAATCAGCCCGACACCGCCGACCACGGGCGTTGGGGGAATGCCGACCCCGTCTGTCTCATTGTAAAGGCTGACATTGCCCGACACGACGGGGAAATCCAGGGCGCGGCAGGCTTGGGCCATGCCTTCAATTGCCTTGACGATCTGGCCCATGATCTCGGGCCGCTCGGGGTTTCCGAAGTTCAGATTGTCCGTGATTGCGACCGGCCGCGCCCCTACGGCAGACAGGTTCCGATAGGCCTCGGCGACCGCTTGCTTGCCCCCTTCAAACGGGTCAGCGGCCACATAATGGGGATTACAATCGGATGTGATCGCGAGCGCCTTATGGGTGCCATGTATACGGATGATCGCCGCATCGCCCATGCTCTGTGAGCTGTCGAGTGTATCGCCCATCACGTGGCGGTCATACTGCTCCCAGATCCAGCGTTTGCTGGACATGTCGGGGCTGGACATCAGCTGAAGCAGGACCGCGCCATAGTCCTCCGGCTCCGGAACCGCCGATGTATCGAGCGGCGGGCGCGGCTTAGGCGCGGTCCACGGGCGGTCGTAATTGGGCGCATCCTCAGCCAGTGGCGGCACAGGGATATCGCATACGATTTCGCCAAACTGCTTCAATTGCAGGCGGCCGGTATCGGTGGTCATGCCGATAACCTCCGCATCAAGATCATATTTCGAAAAGATCGCCTTGGCGGTGTCCTCCTTGCCCGGTTTGAGCACCATCAGCATCCGCTCTTGGCTTTCCGACAGCATAATCTCATAGGCCGTCATGCCGGTTTCGCGCTGGGGCACGCGGTCCAGGTCCATCTCCACGCCAACGCCGCCCTTGTCGGCCATTTCCACAGACGACGAGGTCAGACCCGCTGCGCCCATGTCCTGAATCGCCTGGATCGCATCGGTGGCCATAAGCTCCAGACAGGCCTCGATCAGAAGTTTCTCCGTGAACGGATCACCGACCTGGACCGTCGGGCGTTTTTCCTCATCGCCTTCAGAAAACTCTGCCGATGCCATCGTCGCGCCGTGGATGCCGTCACGACCCGTCTTTGCACCGACATAAAAGATGGGATTGCCCGGAGTTGCTCCGCGTGCGTAGAAAATCTTGTCTTGGTCTGCCAGGCCAACCGCCATGGCATTGACCAGGATATTGCCATTGTACCCTGCGTCGAACTGGGTCTCGCCAGCAACTGTCGGTACACCCACACAATTCCCATAGCCACCGATGCCGGCCACCACGCCGGCGACCAGGCTGCGGGTCTTGGCGTGGGCCGGGTCGCCGAAGCGCAGCGCATTGACCAGGGCGATGGGCCGCGCGCCCATGGTGAACACGTCGCGCAGGATGCCGCCGACCCCCGTCGCCGCGCCCTGGTAGGGCTCAATGTAGGACGGGTGATTGTGGCTCTCCATTTTGAAGACCGCCGCCAGCCGCTGGCCATCGGGGCCCTCGCCAATATCGATCACCCCTGCATTCTCGCCGGGCCCCTGGATCACATTGGCACCCGTCGTCGGCAGTTTCGCCAGATGCCGGCGCGAGGACTTGTAAGAGCAATGCTCGCTCCACATCACGCTATAGATCCCAAGCTCAACCAGGTTCGGCGCCCGGTTAAGCCGCAACACCAGCCGATCCCACTCCTCTGCGTTCAGCCCATGGCCGGCCCCGTCTTCAGCCGTTTGCACCCTTTTTAGGCCCGCAAGGATTTCCGCCTGTGTCAGCATTACACCGCCCCCAACAGGCTCTCGAAGATGGCGCGGCCGTCGCGGCCGCCTTCGTGGCCGCCCATGGCGCGTTCCGGGTGGGGCATCATGCCGAGGGTGCGGCCATTGGCGCTGAAGAGGCCGGCGATGTCGCGCGCCGAGCCATTTGGGTTGCCGAGGTAGCGAAACGCCACACGCCCCTCGCCCTCCAGCCGGTCGAGCTCATCCTCGCCGGCGATATAGTTGCCCTCATGGTGGGCAATCGGAAGGCAGATCGGCTCGCCAGGCGCAAAGGCCCGGGTGAATGCCGTCTTAGTCGGACCCGGCGCCAGATCCTGGGGCTTGCAGACAAAGTTAAGCGACGCGTTTTGCATCAACGCGCCGGGCAGCAGCCCTGTTTCACACAGGATCTGGAAACCGTTGCAAATGCCGAGCACATAGCCGCCCCGCTCGGCATGGGATTTCAGCGCGCCGACGATGGGTGAATTGCCCGCCATCGCTCCGCAGCGCAGATAGTCGCCATAGGAAAACCCGCCCGGGACGATCACAAGGTCCAGCCCGCCAGGCAGGTCGGCCTCCTTGTGCCAAACCATGGCCGGCGCCCGGCCGGTCACCGCCTCCAAGGCCACCGCAGCATCCCGGTCGCAATTGGATCCGGGGAAGACGAGAACAGCGCTTTTCATTGCGGCGGAGTTAGACCACTTCCCCGGCGAGGAAAAGCTACCCCAACGCGCAAGTCAGCGCTTGGCCTCGCCCACCAGGAACGGCGCCGGGCTTTGCGCCGTCGCCGCTCTGGCGATAGGATCGTTGGCAATGCGAAACGAAGGAGGCCCTGATGCGGCTCTTGAAATCGATTGCGGCGGGGTGTGTTGCCCTGCCCTTGCTTGCCGGGTGCAACACGATCCAAGGCGTGGGCGAGGATGTCCAAGCCGTCGGCAGCGGTGTGACCAGCGCGGCGCGCTATGTGGAGCGCGAAATGTTTGGCGCGCGGCCCCTGCAAACCGCATCGGTGCAGCCGGCCTCTGCCCAGCGCGGCACGCCCCAGGTGCGCGTCGGGCGCGCCTGCGACCCGGGCAGCGACCTTGCCGGCGGGTCTGGGCTTCCCCCCTGCCGAAGCCAGATCGTGCGCCCCACCCAGCGGCCCTATTAGCGCCATGGTGACCGTGAACGAGACCTGGGTGCGGATGGATGACCTGCGCACCGCCAAAGCCGCCGCCCATGAGGCGCCCACGCTGGCGCCGGGCGAAGTCCTGTTTCGGATCGACCAGGCCGGGCTCACCGCCAATAATGTCACCTATGCCGTGGCCGGCCATATGATCGGCTATTGGGGATTTTTCCCCACCGGCGAGGAGGGCTGGGGCAAGGTGCCGGTCTGGGGCTATGCCACGGCGGTCGAGTCCCGGTGTGAAGGCATTGAGGTGGGCGAAGAGATCTATGGCTACTGGCCGATGGCGAGCCACTGCGTTTTGGCGCCGGCGGCAGTGCGCGCGGGCGGGTTTGTTGATGGGGCGCCCCACCGAAAGGCCCTGCCCGCGCTCTACAATCAGTACAACCGCAAGTCCGCCGAACCCGACTTTCTGGCCGGAATGCAAACCGAGCGCTGCATTTATTTTCCGCTCTTCGTCACCTCTTACCTCCTCTATGACTATCTGGAGTCCAACGCGTTTTTCGGCGCCGGGCAGGTCGTGATCGGATCGGCGTCGTCCAAAACCGGGTTCGGCCTCGCCCATGCGATCTCGCGCAGCGGCGCCACAACGCCGCCGGTCATCGGCTTTACATCGCCGGGAAACTTGGATTTCACCCAAGGCCTGGGCGTTTATGATGAGGTCCGTCTTTATGGCGAGGAGGCGCGTTTGGACGCCGAGGTTGCGACCGCCTATGTCGACATGTCTGGCGACGGCCGCCTGACCCGCGCACTCCACACCCATTTCGGTGAAAAACTGGTCGAGAGCTGCATGGTTGGCATCACCCATTGGGAGGCGATGGAGCCCGGCCTAAAGGGCCTGCCCGGCGCCGAACCCACCATGTTTTTCGCCCCCGGCCAGATCGAAAAGCGAGACGCGGAGTGGGGCCGCGGCGTGGTGATGGAGCGGGCCCTGGCCGCCTGCGCCGACATGGCGAAGGAGGCACGCGCCTGGGTCACGGCTGAGACCGTAACTGGCGCGGGCGATATTCAGTCGGCCTGGACCAGCTTGGTGGAGGGCGGCGTCGCGCCCTCCAAAGCCATGGTGATCACCTATTAGGCGTCAAGCTCGGGCCGGATGATCTGGCCTTCCAGATTCTGGAGCACTTGCTGGGCGTCGAAGAAGGCCGCGTCATCCTCGGGCTTGGGCCCTGCGCCCATGACGATCTCGGCCGTGGCCTCATAGCGCGTGATTTCCCTGTAATCGGGCGCGCCAAAGCCGTAGCCAAACGGGTCATTGACCCGCCCGAAACGGCCTGGACCAAAGGCGAGGCTGCGCGGGCCGTAGAAGCTGTAGCTGCAATAGAAACCGCTATAGAACGGCGAGTAGGAGCGCGAGAAGCCGGTGGCGACCAGGCGCGAGTTCTCATCGGTCTCGCGGCGCACGACCTGGAAATGGTCAAAGCCCTCCTGGCGGGTTAGCTCGGCGGCGCGGTACAGCAGATAGGTTTCCACCGTCTCACGCTCGGTCAGACTGTTGCCGCCAAAGCTGATCTGCCAGCGATTATTTTCGATCTTCTGGTTTTCATACCCGCGATTTCCATCGGCGGCGGCTTGGTAGGGCGTTGCGGTGACGCAGGCGCCGAGGAACAGGAGCGCTGCGAAGGCCGGAGCAAGTGCAGTTTTCATCATGATTGATCCTGAACAAGTTACCTCTTCATTGTTCATTAGCATATGCAACGTGCGCACCACAGTCACACCTGCGTTACAAGCCGGGCTGCTTTGCCGGTAAGGGCCGTTTGGAGCCTAGCTGCCCGGCCAGGCGAGCATCAAGAGAGATACGCCATTGGCCGCGATGTGGGCAGCCAAGGGCGGGCCGAGCGACCCGGAGACGACCCGAAGGGCGCCGAGGTAAAGGCCCATGATGAAGATCGGGATCAAGGCCGGCCAGGTGTAATTGGTATGCAGCGCCGCAAACGTGGCCGCGGTCACAGCTGTCGCCGCGGCCGGCGGCCAGCCGCGCCCCAGCAGACAGCCCAGGGCGATGCCGCGGAAGGCAACTTCCTCCAGCAGGGGCACAATCAGCAGGACGGTGGCGATCATCAGCGGGCCGAGGGCCGCCCGGCTAAAGGCGCGCTGGTCATAGCCCTCGCGCAGCATCCAATCGGGGTCGCCGCCGGAAAATGCAAAAGCGGTCAGCGTGGTGCACGCAACCAGCACTACGGGACCCGTGATGGCGCCGATGGCGATCCAATCGGAGCTTGACCGAAGGGCTGCACCGAACGGTCCGGCCCCGATGCGCTCTGCCCAAACGCTCATGACAGCAAAGACCAGGAATGTGCTGATCGACAAGATGAGCCATTGGCCGGCGACCGCGCCGCCTGGGCGGAATTGGGCGCTCGCCCACCCACCGGTGAACAGATTGATGAAGAACACCAGGGCGATGGCGAAGACATGGCCGGCAAACACCGTCCAGAACACCGCCATGAGGGGGCGCTGGGCAAGACTTATGGGTGAGTTGTAGGGCCCGGTCGACATGACAGGCCCGGCCTAGCGCGCCTAGGCGGCCGCCGCCAGGCCCACATTTGAAAGGGCCCCCAATTGGCGCGCGGCCAGGGCGTCCACGTCAAAGCCATCAATGCTCTCTTCGAACATGGCGTGGAAGTTCAGCTCGGCGCCGAGGCGAAGATAGGCGGCGCCAAGGCCGATGGCGGCGCGGTCCATGAACACAAACTCCTTGGGGATCTTCACAGGCCCTTTTTCTTTAAGGAGACGGCGCACCTCAAACGCTTCGCGCCGGCCATATTCACTGTGAGGCACGCCGTCGCCGACGGTGCGCACCCGGTCGTCCATGATCGGCCCATAGATAAACCGTGCCCAGACATTCAAAACCTCAACCAGTTCCTTGCTCAAATTCTCAAAGCCCCACTTTTCATAGGCGGCGTAGGCGGCATCGAAGTCCTCCGCGCGCAGGGCGCGGTAGAGGTCTACCGTGCCAGAAACAAAGCTGGGCGGGAAAATGCGGATACAGCCGAAGTCCAATAGGTTGAGGCCCTCGCCGCCGCCGGTCACTTGGTAATTGCCGAGATGGGGATCGCCGTGGATGACGGCGAAATCATTGAACGGCTTCCACCAGGTCCAGAACAAATTCTTGGCGATCTGGTTGCGCACCTCTTTGGGCGCGTCCTCGAAATCAACAAGCTTTTCGCCCGTGTGCCAGGACATGGTCAAAAGGCGCCCGGTCGACAGCTCTTCGATTGTGGCTGGGATCGTGGTCGCCGCCGTGTCTGCATGGATGCGGGCGTAGAGCTGCATGTTCTGCGCTTCGCGGGCATAGTCGAGCTCTTCGCGCAGGCGCTCATTGATCTCCTCAATCATTGCGCTGGGGTCGATGGAGCCGCCATCTATGCGCCGGAACAGGCCCGCCAGCGTGCGCAGCTGGGCGACATCGCTTTCGACGGCGCTGGCCATGTCGGGATATTGAAGCTTGCAGGCCACCTCGCGCCCGTCATGCAGCTTGGCGCGGTGAACCTGGCCAAGTGAGGCGGCGTGGGCGGCCTCTTTGCCGAACTCGGCAAACTTGTCTTGCCAGCCCGGGCCCAGCTCGGCGCGCATGCGCCGCTTCACAAACGGCCACCCCATGGCCGGCGCGTGGGCCTGGAGCTTGGAGAGCTCGCCGGCATATTTTGCCGGCAGGAAGTCCGGGATGGTGGACACCATCTGGGCCACTTTCATGAGCGGGCCTTTGGACCGGCCCAGGGCCTCGGCAAGCGCTTTGGCAATGCGCTCGTCTCGGGCCTCACCCCCGAACAAGGAGTTCGCTGCGAAGCTCAGGCCGGCCCCAGACAGGTTTGCGCCCACCTTAGCGGTGCGGGCAATGCGCCCGGTCAGGCGGTTGCGTTCTGGGTCCATCTGGTCGTCGGCCATATTTCTGCTCCTTCATAGAAGCAGATATGCCAATCGCCGGTCATTTGCAGGGCTAGGTCAGCGGATACTCCGCGCGGGGTTCGTAGCGCGTCGGGCCCTTGGTTGCGAAGCTCTCATAGACATGGAACCGGTCACACCAGAATGGGCCGTCACTGTAGCCGCCGCTGCCATCGACCCAGGCGCGGGCCTCTTCCAGGGGCGTAGCGTGGAGATAGGCAAGGGTGATGTGGGGCGTGTAGGCCCGCCGCTCGGGCGGCAAGCCAAGGCGCCGGGCGGCCCGCTCGCACGCGCCTGCCAGCCGCGACAGGTCGCGTTGCGGACGGATGCGCGCCCACACCGCATGGGGCGCGCGGCGGCCAAACCAGCCCATCCCATCAATCTCCAATTGGAACTGCGCCGCTGTGATCTGGCCCAACTCATGGTCGATCTCGCGTGCAGTGGGCGTGTCCACCTCGCCGAAATAGCGCAAGGTGATGTGGAAATTCGCCAGTGGGCGCCAACTCGCCCCGGCAAGGCCCTTTTGCAGGTCCAAAAGCGGCGCACCAATGTGGGGTGGCACGGGAAGGGCAGCAAACAGGCGGTGCAGCATTCATCCTTACCGGGCTTACCCTGCGTGCAAGGCGTGCCATGGCGGGCGCAGCAGCGCCCGAGGCCTGGCCCGCCCTAGCCCGCCAAATCGCCGAGCTTCTTAAAGTGTTCGGCCAGCAGATAGTAGAACGTCACGCGGCTCTTATTGCCGCCCTCGGGCTTCAGCTTCTCGCAAATTGCGGCGATCGCGGCGTCGAGGTCAGCGCTTTTGTGGTCCAGGCCCAATTTTCCCCTGAGCCACTTCTCCCGCACGCGGTCCAGCTCGCCCTGGTCTGAGCATGACACCAGGGAGCTGTCGCGGTTGCGCAGGGCAATTCCCAAATGCCCGACAATCTTCTCGGCCGCCTTCTGATTGTACCCGTCGGCGTACTTTTTCACATTGTCTTCGTATTTTGATGCATCGGCCATCTCGGCGCTCCCTCACGAATTTGCCGGCGCGCTTCTTTGTCTCGACGCGCCTGAATAAATGATGGTTGCCCGCCGCCTAGGCGAAGTCAACCGAAGGTCGATCATGGCATCTGCTTACGGACACGGCGAGGGTTGGGCGGCGTGGCGCGCCTCGATCTCACTTTCGATTTCCGGGCTCCAGGCCAGGTCAAACGCGTCGATGCAGGTCTTGAGTTGGGCGAGACTCGTGGCGCCGATAATGGTCGAGGTGGTGAACGCGCGCGTGTCGCAAAACCGGATGGCGAGCTGGGCGGGATCAAGACCGAGCTGATCGGCAAGGCTAAGATAGCTTTCGATTGCGGCCAGGCCCTCGGCGCTCTCATAGCGTTGAAGCCGGTCGAAGAGCTGCTTGCGCGAGCCTTGGGGCAGGGCCCCGCCGCGATACTTGCCTGTGAGATACCCCTGGGCGAGTGGGGAATAGGCCAACAGGCCGACCTGTTCGCGCAGCGCGATCTCGTCGAGGCCTTCTTCGAATTTCCGGCTGACGAGATTGTAAATATTCTGGATCGCCTGGACCCGCGGCAAGCCGGCCCCATCGCTTTCCGCAAGGAAGCGCATCACGCCGTAGGGCGTCTCGTTCGACAGGCCGATATGGCGAACTCTTCCGGCTTTTACATGGCCATTGAGGTGGTCGAGAATGTCTTCGAACGGCTCGAAGGGAATGTCATAGGCGGCCGGGTCAAGTTTCTGTCCAAACAGCGGTGCAGGCCGGTCGGGCCAGTGCATCTGGTAGAGGTCGATATAATCGGTCTGGAGCCGGCGCAGGCTGCCTTCCACGGCGTCATCGATGTGGGATTTGATGTGGCGGCAGCGTTTCGCATCCATGGTGCGGTGCCAGGTCATGTCCGATCGGCCCACCACTTTGGTGGCCAGCACGATCTTATCGCGCGCGCCGCGGGCCTTAAGCCACGTGCCGATGATTTCCTCGGTGCGCCCCTGGGTCTCGGGCTTGGGCGGAATGGCGTAGAGTTCTGCGGTGTCAAAGAAATTCACGCCGCGGTCGAGGGCGAAATCCATCTGCGCGTGGCCCTCGGCTTCGGTGTTTTGCTCACCCCAAGTCATCGTGCCCAGGCAGCAGGCCGAGACCGCGATCCCTGTGCGCCCCAATGGTCGCTGTTCCATGGCCATACTCCTTAAGGTTTCTTTGCGGTCTTGGCTTAGCGGGCTGCGGCGCGTTGCCAACCGGTTTTCCTTGCGAAACCGGGGCGTTTCACCCATATTCTAATCAATCCGCGCGAGGGTATTTCGTGCGGGCCATGTGCAACCTGAACCAAAATCCAAGGGATTTTCCAATGAACGACTTTAACAGGTCCTATGCGCCGGCCACCGGCACGATGGACATGTCCAAGGATGCCGGCCTGCGCAGTTTCATGCTTGGTGTCTACAACAAAATGGCCCTCGGCCTGCTGATTACAGCGGGCATCGCCTATGCCATGGGCGCATTTGTGCCGAGAGAGATCGCAGCCACGATTTACACAGGCCCCATCGGCCTGGCGATCGCCTTCGGCCCGCTCGCCCTGCTCCTGATCTCGTCTTTTGCCATGCGCAATCCCTCGCCCACCGGCGCCAATCTCCTGTATTGGTCAATTGTCGGTCTGATCGGCGTGGGCATGGGCGCAATCTTGATCCGCTTCGCCGCCATGCCCGACGGCATGCTGATCATCGCAAAAGCGTTTCTGACGACCGCGATTGCTTTCGGCGGCCTGTCCCTGTGGGGCTACACAACCAAGCGTGACCTGTCGGGATGGGGCACATTCCTGATCATGGGCGTGATCGGCCTCATCGTTGTGTCGCTGTTGAATATGTTCATCTTCCAGTCCCCCGTGATGCACACGGTCATCTCGGTTGTGGGTCTGCTGCTGTTTGCTGGCCTTACGGCATATGACACCCAGCGGCTGAAAGAGAGCTATTTCGCGATCATGGGCAATGCCCGGGCGATGTCGGTGGCCACCACCTTTGGTGCGCTGAGCCTCTACATCAACTTCGTGAACATGTTCCA
>JBCDJY010000024.1:0-9004 GCA_038747245.1 Pseudomonadota bacterium
GAGGCGCCCGAGCGCTATGCCGCCCGCATCGCCCGGCGCCTGGAGCGCCGCCGGCTGGGCCTTGTCCGCAGCGCCGCGCGCCGCGTGATCCGGCTGGGCTATCCGCCAGCCCTGGTGGGGCGCCGCGCCAGCGTGCTCGATCTGCCGCGAAGCTCGTATTACGAGGCCGAGCGCCTGGCCCTGCTGACGCTGAACCGCGGCCCGCCGCAGGCCGCGCCATGATGGCCGCCACGCCCCGCCGGCAAACGCCGCGCGGGGGCGCAGTGCGTGGAGCATGGGCGTGGAAAAGTGTGTGGGAGCAAAGCGTGGGGAACCCGTATTAACCTTCTCTTCAAAATTCTATCACAGATAGAAAAATCAAGGAGAGACTCATGATTCAATCGGAGGCAGAACGGCTTGCAACGAAGATCGAAACCTATTGGCGCGAGCGGGGGTTTGACGTCACCGTCGTCGCTGAACGCATGGAATACGACCCTAAATTGCGGGCCGTGCGCTATGAAATCCGCTCTAATCTGATCAATGGGCTCTGCCCGGGGGGCGGTGCCTCCCAGGCGCCCCAACTCGCCCCGGCCCTCCAGGCCGATGCCGCATAGCCGGCCCGCCATTTTGCCGGCTGGGCGCCGGCGCTTGACCGGTATAAGTGTCGGCGATGCGCCTTGCTGTGATCAGGCCGGGAGAGCCGGAGATTTTTGCCGCCCTCCAGGGCGAGGGGCCCTGCCAGGGGCGCCCTTCAATCTTCGTGCGCCTGTCGCAATGTAACCTGCACTGTGTCTGGTGCGACACGCCCTATACCTGGAATTTCCAGCCCGGGCGGTTTGACCATCGCGGCGACCGGCCGGGCGCGCCCAACACCTTCGACCGGGCGCTGGAAACCGTGGAGATGAGCGTGGAGGCGTTGGCCGAGCAGCTGATGGCGCAGCCCTGCCGGCGCCTGGTCCTTACCGGCGGCGAGCCCCTGTTGCAGCAGCGCCAGCTCGGCGCGCTCTGCGCCGGCCTGAAGACCGATGACCCCGGCTGGCATATCGAGGTCGAGACAAACGGGACCCTTTGGCCCAAGGGCGATGCGCGCCATGCCGTCGACCAATTCAACGTCTCGCCCAAGCTGTCCCATTCCGGCAATCCGGCCGCGCTCGCCATCCGCCCGGCCGTGCTGCGCCGCTTTGCCGGCGTGCCCGGGGCCATCTTCAAATTCGTCGTCGCCGAGCCCAGCGACCTGGCCGAAATCGAACAGCTCATGGCCGATTGCGACCTTCCAGCCGGGCGCATCTGGCTCATGCCCGAGGGCGTCGACAGCGCCGCCCTGCGCGCCCGGGAGGAATGGATCGGCCCAATCTGCCAGGCGAAGGGATACAAATTCTCCGACCGGCTGCACATTCACAGCCACGGCGACACCCGCGGTACGTGACTGCCAGCGCCCCTTGCCCGGGCGGGCTGTTTCGGCCAAACACGCCCCGTTCCCAAGACCGGCCCAGCCCATGGATTTCCTAACCCTTTTTCCCGTCACGACGGCGCTCATTGCGGCCAATCTCGCCGCCAGCTTCTACGCGTTTTCGAACCGGCAATTCTACGAGCAGAACCTGTTTCGCGTCGGCAATATCTCCAAGAACCGGGAATGGCACCGTGTGCTCACCTCCGGCTTCCTACACGTCGACCCGATGCACCTGCTTTTTAACATGTACGCGCTGTACCTGTTCGGGCGGATCCTGGAGCTGCGGCTCGGCGCGGCGGGGTATCTGATCGTCTACTTTGGCGCCCTGCTGGGCGCCTCGGCCTGGATGCTCTGGGACAAGCGGCGCCAGCTGAGCTACTCGGCCGTCGGCGCCTCCGGCGCGGTGTCAGGGGTCATCCTCGGCTTCTGCCTCTTCGCGCCGCTTGCCGAGCTGCGCTTCTTTATCATCCCGATGCCGGCCATCGTTTTCAGTGCGGCGTACATAGGCATCAGCCTTTATCTGTCGCAGCGCCAAAATGCGATCATCGCCCACGGCGCGCATTTGGGCGGCGCCTTTGCCGGCCTTGTGTTGACCGCGCTTGTCTACCCGGCCGCGGTGACATCCTTTCTGCAGTCGTTTGGCCTTGCCTGACGGGGGCGCCGGGCCGGTGGCGCAGGCCTTGGCTGAGCAGGTCTCAGCCGGCGCCCTGCGCACCGATGCCGCCCAGGCGCGCGCGGCTGGCTGGCTCGACGCGGTGCTCGCGCGGCTCGCGGCGGCCACGCCGGCAGGCTGGTTTCGCAAGGCGGCGCCCGCCAAGGGGCTTTATCTCTGGGGCGGGGTCGGGCGGGGCAAATCCATGCTGATGGACCTGTTCTTCGGCCTTGCGCCGGTTCCGGCCGGTGAAAAACGCCGGGTCCACTTTCACGAGTTCATGGCCGGCGTACACGACAAGATCGGGGCTTGGCGCGGCCTCAGCGAGGCTGAGCGCCGGCGTAGCCCCTGGCGCGTGCGCGGGGCCGGCGACGACCCAATCGCCCCGGTGGCCAAGGAGATCGCCGCCACCGGCCGGCTGCTGTGCTTTGATGAGTTCCAGGTCACCCAGATCGCCGACGCCTTGATCCTGTCGCGGCTTTTCGAGGCGCTGTTCGCGGCCGGCGTCACAGTGGTGGCGACCTCAAACCGAGAGCCGTCCGAGCTCTACAAGAACGGCATCAACCGGGAGCTGTTCACCCCGTTCATCGCGCTGCTGCAAGCGCGCTGCGAGGTGCGCGAGCTCGCCAGCGACCGGGACTATAGGCTCGAGCACCTCCAGGGCTCTCCGGTGTGGCACACCCCGCTTGGCGCGGCTGCCGATGCAGCCATGGACGCCCATTGGCAAGCGCTCACCCTGGGCGCGCCGCCCCAGGCCGCTGGGCTCACCGTCAAAGGCCGGCGCCTGGAGGTGCCGCGCCAGGCCGCCGGCGTGGCGCGCATGACGTTCGAGGCCCTGTGCGCACGGCCCCTGGGCGCCCTGGACTATCTCACCCTCGCCAGCAGCTTCCATACGCTGATGCTGGAGGCAGTGCCGGCCCTAGGGCCTGAAAAGCGCAATGAGGCGGCGCGGTTTGTTGCCCTGATCGACGCGCTTTACGAGGCCAAGACGAAGCTCATCGCGTCTGCATCGGCGGCACCCGAGGCGCTCTACCCCAAGGGCGACGGCGCGTTCGAATTTGAGCGCACGGTCAGCCGCCTCCAGGAAATGCGCAGCCAGTCCTACCTCAGCGCCGAGCACACGCTGGTCACCGAACGCGGTTGAAAGCGCTCGCGTCTTTCAATCGGGAGTGGCGCTGGCGATTTGGTTAACATATGCTCAAACTGAGGACGATTGGGCGGGGGCGCGGCCATGCAAGAGCGAGTGACGAACGCGGTCGTGCGCCTTGAGCCCGATCTGTCGCGGCTGGTTTTCTTCATCGCGCTACTCCTGGGCGCCGGCGCTTGGCATTCTGAAAGCGATGGCCAGGTGCGAAGCCTATTCGTCGCCGCGAGTCTGACCCTGTTTGGCCTTGCCTACGGGGTCAGGGTGGCGCGCAGTTGGGCGGCTGCCCGACAGGCCTTGTGCGCGTCGGATCATATTGATGAAGAACGGTTGCAGACCGCTTTCAATGAGCCCTTCATCTGGCTCGTCTGCGCCCTTTTGGCCATCTCCACATTCTTGTTCACCGCCGATTGGACCGCGTGGCCGCTCAACGGGCCGGATCGCCCAGATGGGTCTGCGCCGGTCTCTCTGACCGCCCCTGCAATTTTAACGGCTCTCTCGGTGGGCGTGTTCTTGCCCCTCGCCGCCCTGTTCTATGCCTTCACGAAAACCGAACTACGCGTGCTCGACGCGCAAGCCTGGAGCGAGGGGGCAGGCAGGTTGCGCGAGCCGAGAGCGTTCTTTCGGCGGGACGTTTTCAGCAAATGGACCATTATCGTTTCAGGGGTTTCATTCGCCCTCATCATAGCTCTGGCCTGGCTTGCCGGAGCCGATGCGTTCGATCTTTCCAACCATGTCGGAACCTATGTCATGACCGCCGTTGTGCTGTGCTTCGCGGTCGTGATTTTCTCGCCCCACATCGTCCGGCGCCTGAACCAATACCACGATCACCGGCCGGAGGCCGGCTCCATGGCGGTCAAGGCGGCCGGCTGGGCGGTCTCCCCAGTGGCCTCGTTCAGCTACCTCGACTCAGCTCTCGTGCGCCTCTTTGCGCCCCTTTCCGGCGCGACGCTGACCGGCCAGGCGTGGAAGCCCTACGCTGCCCTGCTGGGCGTGATCATTCCGCTTTGCGCGATCGGTTACGCGCTCCCTGCGCCCTTTGGCTTTGCGCCCCTGGTCTTGGCGGCGCTCATCGTGATCGGCCTGGGGCGTCGCTGGGCCTGGGTCGAAGACGACCGGGAGCTGGCCGCGCGGATAAGGACCACCCGCGGGCCAAATTTCCACATCGGCTTTCGCAACGATCTGAAAGATGAGGCGCTGCTCGGCTACGCCTGCTTCTTTGTTTTGATCCCGTTGCTGCTTAACGAGGTTCAGGAGTGGCGGGCGCCTTTCGCGCTCGACGAGCAACACTCTGTAGGCAACGGGTTCCTGGACTGGATCAGCTTTTTCGGCGCCGAGCTCGCCAAGGCTGTGCCGTTCGTCGATTGGTGGGAAATCTACGATGTCGACGTGGAGGTCGCCTACGGGCCAAGCGAGAATGATCCCTTCGCCAAGCATCTGACCTTTGCTGCCCGGGCGATCGTTGACCTGGTGATCGTGGCCGCCCTCGTCCAGGCCTTCTCGCTTTGGCAGCGCAGCGAGACCCAAAAGCGGCTTTACCAGGACGGGCAGATTGATTCCTTTGATCCGTTTACCGAGCTTGATGTTTTTGACGCGGGCATGGTCAGAACCAACCTGCCGGCCAGCGCAGAGCCGCCAAAGGTGCCAGACCAAGCGGGCCTAGAAAACTATGTCATCGCGGGAGACGAGGGCGATAACTGGCGCGCCCGCCCAAAATTCATCAGGCAGATCCTACAGCATATCGATCGCCGACATGCGCTTGGCTTTGACCCGGTGCCCTATAATCGCCGGCGCCTCGGCGATATGCGCCGCGATCGGGCGGGCGAGCCAGACGTGAGATACGGGGCCATCTGGCTGATTAAGGCGTTTCGTGTGCTCGCAGGCTCAGGGCAGGAACAATTGCAAGATCTCGCCCAGGCCACCTCAGTTGAGACTGTGCCACGCATGGACGACGATCAATTGCGTGAGCTGCGCACGCAGATGGAGCGCATCATTGCCGAGCTTGCCCGCTCGACTGTGAAACGCGGGCCGGATCTTGTCACCGACCTTTACGCCCTGCTGGGCGCAGCGAAGGACCAGACCGACTTTGAATCGGTGCGCGACACCGCCATTCTCTTACTTGAAGGCGAAGTTAGCGTGTCAGCTGTGTTTGCCCTGGCGGGCTTGGCTGCGCCCAACTGGGCGTATGTGCCCGGCGAGGTGCGAACTCAGATTGAGCGCACGCTGAAGCGCGACCGTGTAGCGGACGCCCCCGCCTTTTGTGCGGCGGCGCATTTCAAGCAAGCGCCGCTGCGCGCGCGGGTCTACCGCGCGCTTGACGGGCTGGCTCGGCGCGCGCAGGAGCCAGGGCGGGACAATCGGGTGTACGACCGGGTCATCGACGTGCTGATTGCTGCGTCGGCGGAGACGGGAGACAGGGCCGAGGCCAGCGCGCGCCGCGTCGCCAAAGAGCGTCTACAGAAATTGTCCCAAAGAGCACGGCTCCCGCTCGACGCGTAGGGCTAGGATTAGGGCTGCACGTTTCTGGACGGGCGATCAGACGTCTTGCGGTGGTTTGAGGCGGCGTTTGGTTTGATGGGTCTCTGCCCCGCCGCCGGCGACCTTTTGGCCGCGCATATAATGGCGCTGCCAGCGCTCTTTAACGGCGGTCTCTTCGCCGACACCCAGGCGCGCATTAAAGTCCGAGCGGCTGTCGCGCCAGGCCTCATACTCCTTGACGAGGTCGGGATTGCTCACCAGGCGCCGGCGCGCTGGCACGATCTCCTCCAGCCTGCGGTGCTCCATCAGCGTGACGAAGCAAAACGGCTCGCCCTTTTTGAAGATCACCTCGCCTGGCCGGGTCATCTGCCAATTCATCGTGAAGGGAAAGGGCAGCCAATCGGTTTCAATCAGGCCCGTCAGCGGCGTTATCCCATCCTTGGGCCAGTTGGGCGCGCCGGTCGCCCACACGCCCCAGCCCGGCGGCGTGCGAAACAGGTGACCGGTATGGAAGGTCACGATGCCGCGCCTGAAATGGCTGTCGGCAAAGCTTGCCAGGGCCCGTGGGTCGCCTCGGGTATACAGCTTGATGTTGTGCTCGAGCGGCCCGCCATCCCAAACGATCTTCACATCGATGGGGCAGAGGATCTCCCACCCGGTGGAGTTCGCCATCGTCAAGGGCAGGCACCGATAGGGGTGGCGGTCGGGAAAGGCGTCCATCCATTCTCGCTGGCTGCGCCCCGGCACGATTTCCGGCGCCACGTCGTAAATCTTGTAGCAGTCGAGCTGCATTCAGGGCTCCGCACTTGACCTTGGCCCCCTTGCTTGCCGAAACCGGGCTATGATCACAAGTGCGGAAGCCTTGTTTGAGTGGCTTGATGCGCGCGGCATTGCCCACGCGACCACCGCCCATGAGGCCACCTTCACGGTGGCAGAGGGGCGTGCGCTGAAGGCGACCCTGCCGGGCGGGCATACGAAAAACCTGTTCCTCACGAACAAGGATGGCGACCTTGTGTTGGTCGCCGCCCATGCCGACAGCGCCCTACCGCTGAACCGGTTGCACCGCGCCCTCGGCGTGAAGCGATTGAGCTTTGCCAAACCCGAGCTTATGGCCCGCAGTCTTGGCGTTCGCCCGGGCGCTGTGACCGCGTTTGCCCTGGTCAATGACCCGGACCAGACCGTCCAATTCGTTCTCGATGCGGCGCTGACAGGCTTCGATCCGCTGAACTTTCATCCGCTTGTGAACACAGCGACGACGGCGATCGGCCGCGCCGACTTTGCCCGTTTCCTCGCTGCCACGGGACATGACGCCCTTGAGGTGGACTTTGACACTTTGGTTTAAGGTGGCACAACCCGTCACACTCGCGACACGCGTATGTGAGCCCGCCTCACGCGCGTTTGGTTTGCACGTGTTCCCGGCCGGAGCTACCTGGCAGCCATCGAAAGACGCAGGAAGGAGCGCCCGATGTTAGATCGCATTAAGACCCTGGCCCCCCATGCCATTGCCGGCTTCGCCGCGGTGGTGTTCACCGATAGCCTCCGCTTCAAGTTCACCAACGCGCCAGAGACCCAGGTCATCTTCGGTAAGCTCAACGGCTGGGCCGCAAGTTTTGGCGCAGATGGTCTGTTCGCCCAGACTGGATTGTTCAGCCAATACGTCATTGGCAGCGCTGAATTGGTCGCCGCCCTCTTGCTCATCATCGGCATCCACCCGGCCCTGCGGCGCCTACAGGCCCTCGGCGCCCTGATCGCCTTTTCGGTTATGTCCGGAGCGGTCAGTTTTCACTTGTTCACGCCGCTGGGCATCGACCCCAATAATGATGGCGGCGGGCTGTTCGCGGCCGCCGTTGTGATTTGGTTGACCTCGATCCTGCTGCTTATCATTCGGCGGCGTGAGCTTGCCGCCCTGGCGTCGGGCGTGGCCGCGGCGCTGGTCCCCGGCCCGGTTTCATTCACTGCCCCCAACACTTCAACCGCTGCAAAGGCATAATCACCATGACCCTCAAACCCCTCTTCGCCGCCCTCGCCCTGTCGGTCACCGCCGCAGCGCTCGCCCCAGCCCCCGCCCACGCTGAGAAGGCACCGATTTACACAGGACTGTTCAACAATGTCGCTGTCGAAGGCCATGACCCGGTCGCTTACTTCACCGAAGGACGCCCCGTGAAAGGCGAGCGCGCCTTCTCCACCGAATACCAAGGCGCCACGTTCCGGTTTGCCAGCCAGGCCAATCTGGACACCTTCTTGGCCGACCCAGAAACCTACGCGCCGCAATATGGCGGCTACTGCGCCTGGGCCATTTCCCAGGGCTACACCGCCAAGGGCGCAGCCGACCATTGGTCGATCGTGGACGGCAAGCTCTACCTCAATTTCAATGCCTCTGTGCAGGAAACCTGGGAGAGCGACATTCCAGGCTTCATCGATGCAGCCGACGCCAATTGGCCATCTGTACTTGGCTAAGCGGCGCGCTTGGCTGGCCCGCGAGCGGGCGCCCTGACGGCGCAAACCCAAACCAGACCCCGGGACCGGCTGCCCCTGGCCGCGCTCCCGGGGTTTTGTTCGGCCACGTTTCGGGTCAAGGCATAAGCCAGAGTAAGTCTAGGAAAGGGATGCCCATGAGAGGTTTGTTGATTGCTGCGTCGGGCCTTGTGCTGGCCGCCTGCGCCACATCAACGCCGCCGTCCGACCCTGAAGCGTTTGACCGCCAGGCCACGCTTGACCTGGTTCAGGCCCTGTCTCGCGACGCCTTGTTCGGCCGCCTGCCCGGCACGCAGGGCAGCGCCGAGGCCCAGCGTTTGATCACTGCCCGGTTCGAGGCCGTAGGCGCTGCGCCTGTGGGAGACAGTTTCAGCCATCCGATCACCTATATCCCCGACGAAGACGGAGCCGGCCTGCAGCCCGGCGTCAACCTGATCGCCAAGGTGGAAGGGCGCCGCGACGACCCGCACACCCTCGTCATCACGGCCCATTACGATCATCTGGGCGTCATCGAAGGCGAGATTTACAACGGCGCAGACGACAATGCCTCCGGCGTTGGCGGCCTCATCGCGATGGCCGAGTACTTTGTCGCCAACCCGCCGCGCCATGACGTTTTGTTCGTCGCCTTCGACGCCGAAGAGCAGGGCTTTGGCGGAGCGCGCGCATTCATCGAGAATCCGCCAATCCCCGAGGCGGCGATCACCATGAATTTGAATATGGACATGATTGCCCGCCATGAGGGCGAAGAGCTTTGGGCCTCGGGTGCCTTTCACACGCCCATGCTGGAGCCGATGCTTGAGGAGCTCATCCCGGACACACCGATCCC
>JBCDJY010000025.1:0-8256 GCA_038747245.1 Pseudomonadota bacterium
CGCGCCGGCTGCCTCTGCGGCACAAAGTGGAAGCTTCGACTTCGCAAGCCTGCCCCTGGCCAAACTCCGCCGGGAAATCCTCGACACCGATATCGCCGGTGTCGCGGAAGCCCCCGCCTCTGCCACGCCCCCCGCCCCGGGAGCAGACCAGACAAGCTTCGACTGGATCGAACCGGCAGAATGGCATCCCTTCGACCTGATGCCTAAGGAGGATTGGGGGAGCGGGTTGGGATGAGGACAATCCAACCGGCACTCTGATTATACACTGGCCTGTGTCGGATTTGAGGTCGAAGTCGGTTATCCGAATGGATAGTCGCCAGCGTTGGTAAAAGGCCAAGCCCGGCCCACAGCGCCGCTCACCGCGCGGGCATCGCGCAATCGATGACATGTGCTTGGCCGCGCTCTGGGCCGCGCTCTGGGCCGGGGATTTAGCCTGGGGCGTGGCTGGCGAGGAACTGATCGATGAGGCCGGTGTAGCGGTCGCCGTCTTCTCCGATCTTGGCGTTCAAGCTCTCATGCGTGCGATCAAGGGCGGCGTGCACGGTGGCGACCACGCCGGCCTCCGACAGGGCGTTGGCAAACTGCACTGATGCCGCCCGGCTCGCGCGGCGATCGGTATGGAACAGGATCATCGGGGGAATGGATTTGCCGGCGGCGACATGCGTGATCGGGGAGGCGCGGCGCCATGTGGCCGGGTCCGCGCCAAAGCTTGGCCGGTATGCGCGCGGCAGGCCGCGCGGGCCGCGTGCCAAGGCGGGAATATCATAGGCAGCGGTATCGAGCAGTATTACACCATCAATGATATCGAGGTCTTGCCCGGATGCGCGCAGATAGCTGGCGTCTGTCGCGATGAGCGCTGCGATATGCGCGCCCGCCGAATGCCCCATCAAGGCGATACGGTTCGGGTCTCCGCCATATCCCGCGACATTCTCGTAAATCCACGCCGTCGCCCTGGCTGCATCTATCGCATGGGCGGGAAACGGATGATCCGGCGCAAGCCGGTAGTTGATGCTGACAAAGACGAAGCCCTCATCGACGAAATGATCGGCTTTTGGGTCGACCACATTTCGATTGGCCTTGTCGCCGGCTTGCCAGCCACCTCCATGGATCATGATGATCACAGGCTTGTTGGATCCCGGCGCGACGCCGTAGATATCAAGCGAGAGCAGGTTTGGCGCGACGCCGGCTATCTCAGCATAGGCGAGCGTTTCTTTGCGCGGCGCGCCGTGCGGTGTTGCCGCTGGACTGTTGCCGCCTGCCGGCCCTGCGCCCGGCATGGCATCGCCAAGCGCCTGCCGGCTCGCACGGCGGTCTCCGTTCTCATCAAGTCCGGACAAAGACGCTGGCTGCCGGACACCGTCAGGCGTTCTGTGCGATGGCTGGTCAGACGCGCAGGACGAGAATGCGAGACAGGCCGCTGCCAGTGCTGCGCTCCAGCACAGGCCCGCCATCCCCTTCACCGCGCGGTCATCGCGCCGTCGATGACGTGCTCTTGGCCGCTGATGTAGCCTGAGGCATCGCTGGCGAGGAAGGCCACCAGCTCGGCAACCTCGTCGGCCCGGCCCGGCCGGCCCATCGGCGCGACCTGGGCGGCAATCTTGTCTGGGTCCATGGCATTGGCGCCGGTCTGGGTGAACAGGGCCTGGGCGGCGGCGTCATCGGTGGTGGCCTGGGCCATGTCTGCGATCGATTTGGTCCAGATCGGCGTGTCGATGATGCCGGGATGCACCGAGTTGACGCGGATGCCATAGCCCATGGCGGCGCATTCCAGGGCCGCGGCCTTGGAGAACAGCCGCACGCCGCCCTTGGTTGCGCAATAGGCCGAGGCCCCCGGCGCGCCGCGCAGGCCCGCCACGCTGGAAATGTTGACCACAGATCCCCCGCCGGTGTCCTTCATCCGGCGCAGGGCCTCGCGCGTGCCCAGGAACACCGAGTCCAGATTAATCGCCATCAGCCGGCGCCAGCGCTCAAGCTCATACTCGATGATCGGCCCGCCATCGCCGATCCCGGCATTGTTCACCAGGATCGAGACTGGCCCGAAGGCGGCCTCGGCGCGCTCGAACATCGCCGGCCAGGCCGCCTCGTCGGTCACGTCCTGCTGGGCGGTCTCCACCGCGCCGGTCAGCGCCTCACCCAGGGCCGCGGTCTCCGCCAGGCCCTCCTTGTCGATATCCGTCGCCAAAACCTCGGCGCCGGACGCCGCGAGCGACAGGGCGCAGGCGCGCCCAATTCCGCTGCCCGCGCCGGTCACCAGGGCCACTTTTCCCGCAAGGTCTGCCATCATTTCCTCCCGCTTTGCCCGCATCCTAGCCCAGGGCGCTTGACGCAGCCACGGTTTTCGCGTTGTTGCGCGAATTCAAGACGGGTTGGTGCACGTCCGCCGTTGAAATCGCAGCGCTCACCACGCGCTGCCGGGCTGCGCTGGACAATTGAGGTAGGTATGTCGCGTCGTCACTCCGCGAAGTACAAGATCGATCGCCGCGTCGGCGAGAACATTTGGGGCCGCCCCAAATCCCCGGTCAATAAGCGCCAGTACAAGCCCGGCCAGCACGGCCAGGGCCGCCGCTCCAAAACATCGGACTTTGGCCTGCAGCTCATGGCCAAGCAAAAGCTGAAATTCCACTATGGCGACATTACCGAAAAGCAGTTTCGCCGGACCTATGACGAGGCCGCCCGGCGCAAGGGCAACACGGCGGAAAACCTGATCGGCCTGCTGGAGTCGCGCCTGGACGCCTTTGTCTATCGCTCGAAATTCGTGCCGACCATTTTTGCCGCGCGCCAGTTTGTGAACCACGGCCATGTCACGGTGAACGGCGCCAAGGTGAACATTCCCTCTTATCGCCTCAAGCCCGGCGACGCGGTCGAAATCCGCGAAAAGTCGAAATCCATGGCCCTGGTGCTCGAAGCGCTTGGCTCGGCCGAGCGCGATGTGCCGGAATATATCGAGGTCGACCCGAAAAAGATGAGCGCGAGCTTCGTGCGCATCCCCGAGCTCAGCGATGTGCCCTACCCGGTGCAGATGGAGCCATCCCAGGTCGTGGAATACTATTCATCCTAGGCGGTTGCTTGCCTTGAGCTTTCCCGAAAGCCCTGCCACCCTGGCGGGGCTTTTTCGATTGGAGCCCCCATGGCGCATCCGTCCATAGACACCGTCCGAGACGCGCTCATCGCCGCGCCGGGCGCCCCCTTTGACCTGTCGCGGCGCGCCACGCGCGATGAGGCCCTGTTCGAAGACAAGAAAGACGCCCGCGCCAGCTTGGAAGACGACGCCGCCGCCATCGACGAGCTGCAGGACAAGCTCTACGCCGAGGGCACGCGCGCCCTGCTGGTCGTGCTCCAGGGCATGGATTGCGCCGGCAAATCGGGCACAATCCGTAAGGTGTTCGCCCTCACCTCGCCGCTGGGCATGAAGATCCGCGCGTTCAAGGCGCCCACGCGCCATGATGCGGCGCGCGATTTCCTCTGGCGCGTCCACGGCGATGTGCCGCCCAAGGGCCATATCGGCATCTTCGACCGCTCCCACTATGAAGATGTGCTGGTCGTGAAAGTCCGCGAATTCGCGCCGCCGGACGTGGTCGAGCAGCGCTACGACCAGATCAACCAATTCGAAAAACTGCTCACCGACACCGGCACACGGGTCCTGAAATGCATGCTCCATGTCGGCCATGCCGAGCAGGGCGAGCGCCTGGCCGAGCGCGTTACCGAGGCCCACAAGCACTGGAAATTCAATCCCGGCGACCTGGAAGACCGCGCGCTCTGGGGCGATTTCCAGTCGGCCTATGAGACGGCCATCACCCGCTGCTCCACCGCCCATGCGCCCTGGTACATCGTGCCCGCCGACAGCCGCACCCGGCGCAACGCCATGGTCGCCCGCCTGGTGCGCGGCGCCCTGGAAGACATGGCCCCCACCTGGCCCCAGCCAGACCCGCCCCTGCGGCTTGAGGACTATGATTTCGGGTAGGCCACGAGCGCAGATATGGCGGACGTTTTTATCTCCTACGCGCGCAGCGAGCGCCCCAAGGCCGAAGCGATTAAAGACCTCCTGGAGGCGGCGGGCCTTTCGGTCTTTTTCGACGTCCAGGGCCTGGATGGCGGGGACGTGTTTCCCGATGTGCTGGACCGCGAGGTCAAATCGGCCGGCGCCGTGCTCGGGCTGTGGAGCCCCCATGCCTTGTCGCGGCCCTGGGTGAAAATCGAGTGCCTGATCGGCAAGGATCGCGGCGTCCTGGTGCCCGCATCGATTGAGCCGATCAATGCGCTGATCGATCTGCCGGCGGCCTTTTACGGGGTTCAGCATGTCGACCTGTCGGACTTCCACGGCGACCCATCGGACGCCAACTGGCTGGCGCTTTTGCGCTCCTTGGGGCGCACGCTGGGCCGGCCGGACCTGGCGCGGCAGGCGGCCGCTCCGCCCCCGGGCGATGCGGCGGGCGAGGCCGACCTGCGCGCCCAGATGGAGCGGATGCGCGACGAGCTAAACGCCCTTCGCGGCACCCTTTCTGAAACGCCCGCCCCGCCTGCGGCGCAGCGCCAGCCCGAGCCTCAGCCTAAGCCTGAGCCTGGCACGCAAGCCGCTCCCGTGGCCCCCACGGCGCCGGCGCCGGCGAGCGCTTATGCGGAGGACTTGAGCGCGCCCCGGGCGTCGCTGCCGGCGTCCATCGCCCTGGTGGCAGCGGGCTTGGCCTGCGCGTTCAGGCTCGACCTGACCGATTGGCTCGCCTGGGAGTTAAGCCCGGGCGCACCGCTCATTGCCCTGGTTGCCGCCGCGACGGCCGGCAAGGGCGCGCGGTACCTGCTCGCTGGCATCTTCGCCGCCAGCATCGTCCAGTTTCCGATCAGTTATGGCTTCCGATTGGGCAGCTCAGAGCCGGGGCTAAGCGTCTTGGCCGCGCTCATCTGCGTGTTCGATTGGCGCGCCTTGGTTGCGAAAGCCGCGCTCTGGCCCGTCGCCCTGGCGAGCCTTGTGCTTGCGGCGGCGGCCGGAAACGTCGCCGTGGGCGCGTTCTCCTACGTCACGGGGGCTGAATGGCAACTGTTTGGCGCAGCCTACCTGACGCTGGCGGTCATAACGCTGGCGAGCGGGGCGCGCGGGCCGGCGCGCGCGGTCGGCGTCGCTGCTTTGGCCTTCGGGCTGATCGTCTTGCTGGAGTGGTCCGGCCTATGGATGGAAGTATTCGCATTTGACGTGATCGACACCGAGGTCTTCGTTCAGCCTTACCGGCTTCGGCTTGGCGTGACGAGCGCGGTCTCCATCGCTCTGGCAAGCCTTGCCGTATGGACGCTTGTGCGGCCGGTGCCGGGGCCGCCAGTTAGGCTCGCCCTGGGGCTCTGCCTGGCATGCTTTGTCTGGTGCCATTTCACGCCCCTGGGCGCGGGCGAGCTTGACCGACTCTTTGCAGCGCTTGAGCCGCGCGCGCAGGCCCAGCTGGCAACGCCCCCACAGCAAAGCGTCATTGTCGTGACGGGCTCGCGCGTCAACGCCTTCAGCCTCAACATCGTCGCAGCCCTGGCCGCCGGCCTGCTTTGGGGGCGGGAGATGGCCGCGCAGGCCTGGCGCGCATTCGGCGTGCCGGCGATCATGGCCGGCCTTGCCGCCGCCCTGGCCCTGCTGCTGACCGGCTATCCAACCGCAAATCTCGCCTTCGGCCTGTGGACGCTGGTCGCGGTGTGGGTCGGGCGCAGCGGCTTTATGGGCACGGCGGGCACGGGCAGCCGGCCTTAGCTCGCCGCCGCCTTGGCTGCGCGTTTGCGCTCATGGGGGTCGAGGTGGCGCTTGCGCAGGCGGATGCTTTCGGGCGTGACCTCCACCAGCTCATCATCGGCAATGTAGGCAAGCGACCGCTCCAGCGTCATTTGCAGCGGCGGGGTCAGGCGCACCGCCTCGTCAGACCCGCTGGCGCGCACATTCGTCAGCTTTTTGCCCTTGAGCACATTCACATCCAGGTCATTGTCGCGGGTGTGGCCGCCGACAATCATGCCCTGGTACACCTTATCCCCGGGGTGGATCATCATCGGCCCGCGGTCTTCCAGATTCCACAGGGCAAACGCCACCGCCTCGCCCTTGTCCATGGCAATCAGCACGCCGGTATGGCGCGACTGGATCTTACCCTTATGGGGCGCGTAATCATGGAACACCCGGTTCATGATCGCCGTGCCGCGCGTGTCGGTCAGCAGCTCGCCCTGGTAGCCGATCAGGCCGCGCGTCGGCGCGTGGAACACCATCCGCGTGCGCCCGGCGCCGGAGGGTTTCATCTCCAGCATCTCGCCCTTGCGCTCTGACAGCTTCTGCACCACCGCGCCGGAGTGTTCATCGTCGACATCGATGACGACCTCTTCAATGGGCTCCAGCCGCGCGCCGGCATCATCCTCCTTGAAGACCACCTGGGGCCGCGACACGCCGAGCTCAAAGCCCTCGCGCCGCATCGTCTCGATCAGCACGGCAAGCTGCAATTCGCCCCGCCCGGAGACGATAAAGGCGTCGGCCTCGGCGCTGCGCGCCACATGCAGCGCCACATTGCCCGCCGCCTCTTTCTCAAGCCGGTCCCAGATCACGCGCGAGGTGACATGCTTGCCCTCTGTGCCCGCCAAAGGGCTGTCATTGACGCGGAACGTCATGGAGATTGTCGGCGGATCGATCGGCTGGGCGGCGATGGGGGCGTCCACGCCGGGGTCGGCCAGCGTGTCGGCCACGTTCGCCTTGGCCATGCCCGCGATTGAGACAATGTCGCCGGCCTCGGCCACATCGATGGGCACCCGCTCCAGGCCGCGAAAGGCGAGCACCTTGGACACCCGGCCCTGCTCGATCACTTGGCCGTCCCGGCTCAGCGCCTTGATCGTCTGGTTGTGCTTCACCGCGCCCGAGGCGACCCGGCCGGTCAGGATCCGGCCCAGGAAAGGGTCGGCCGACAGGGTCGTCGCCAGCAAGCGGAACGGCCCGGCTTCGACGCTCGGCTCGGGCACATGGGCCGCCACCATGTCGAACAGGGCGTTCATATTATCTGTCGGCGCTTCGTAGTCCGTCGACATCCAGCCATTCTTGGCCGAGCCATAGAGGATTGGAAAATCAAGCTGCTCATCGGTGGCGTCCAGATTGGCGAACAGGTCGAACACCTCATCGATCACCGCGTCGGGCCGGCTTTCGGGCTTGTCGATCTTGTTGACCGCAACAATGGGCCTGAGGCCGACCTTAAGCGCCTTGCCGACCACGAATTTGGTCTGGGGCATGGGCCCCTCGGCGGCGTCGACCAGCACGATGGCCCCGTCCACCATGTGCAGGATGCGCTCCACCTCGCCGCCGAAATCGGCATGGCCCGGCGTGTCGACAATGTTGATCCGCGTGTCTCCAAACACAACGCTGGTGGTCTTGGCGAGGATGGTGATGCCGCGCTCGCGCTCCAGATCATTGGAGTCCATGGCGCGCTCGGCAACTTGGGCGTTCTCCCTGAACGTGCCGGACTGTTTCAACAGCTCGTCCACCAGGGTGGTCTTGCCATGGTCGACATGGGCGATGATGGCGATGTTGCGCAGGGATGTGGGCTCAGTCATGGGCGCGGCTCCTCTGGCGTGGCGGTTGCGGCTGCCCGGCGGGCACGGCTGGGGGGCGCAGGATCGGCGTGCGGGCCTGGCTTGACGCCCGGCCCATCTCGGCGCCTGCTGGCAGGAGAGTAGGGCGAAGGGCACCCATGGCGAAGACTGCACGCAGGCCTGGCGCATATGACCATTGGGACGGGGCAATGAAAGGCTTTGCCGCCCTGTCAACGCTGCTCGACAATCGCTTCAAGCTGCCTTTCCTGCCGGGCCGGTTCGGGCTCGACGCCCTGCTTGGCCTGGTGCCCTTGGTCGGCGATGGCCTAACGGCGGCCATGGGCCTTTATGCCCTGACGGTGGCCCACCGCACCCAGGTCTCGGCCTGGGGGCGGATTAAAATGGTGTGGAATATTGCCGTCGACTTTGCCCTGGGCGCGGTGCCTCTGGTTGGCGACCTGTTCGACTTTGCCTTCCATGCCCACCGCAAAAACCTGGGCATCCTGGAGCGCCATTTGGAGCGTGTGGCCGCGCGCCCGCCCTTGGACGCGCCCTGAAACACGCCGGCCGCACGCCTTATCCCGTGGATAGGCCCGCCCCTATCCGACCGGGGTGGGCGCTGGGTTAGTCTTCCGGCCATGGACACGTTAGATCGAGAGAGCCTGGCCTGGAGCTTCGGGTTTGCTGCCCGCAGGCTGGAAGGTGCGCGTGAGCTGGCCGGCCCCCAGGGCC
>JBCDJY010000026.1:0-4119 GCA_038747245.1 Pseudomonadota bacterium
ATCCTGCAAAAGCATATCCGCAATCATCCTGATGTGGTCGAGCGACTAATCCTCGAGATCACCGAAACTTCGGCAATGACGATGCCGGAACTTGTCATTTCCTTTATGGCTGACCTGCAAAGCCACGGTATTACTTTCGCCTTGGATGATTTTGGGGCCGGGTTCACGGCGTTTCGGTATCTGCGCGACTTCTCCTTCGACATCATCAAGATCGACGGCCAGTTCATCCAAGATCTGCCGGACAACGCCGACAACCAAGTCCTAGTGCAGGCACTTCTGTCGATCGCCGATCATTTCGAAATGATGACGGTGGCGGAGTCTGTCGAAAATCCTGATGTGGCCGATTGGTTGGCGCGTTCGGGTACGGACTGCCTGCAAGGCTATCTATTCGGGGCGCCCAGCTTGCAGCCGTCGTGGAAGACCGGCATGGGCAAGCAGAACATTCTGGCCTCCATCGCCTGAGAAGGGCGCCAACTTTTTTGCGGAGGCGCGATGACTAACGCGCCGCCTTATGCGGATCGCCTTTTGCCAAGGGATGGCTGAGACACCGTGTCATTTTGTGATTCCCGGCCCTCCTGGTTACGTCTTTCGGTCAAGGCCGCGCGTATGGCGCAGCTTGTCGCGGGCGCAAAGCGCTTGAAAGACACCAGAGAGGAATACAATGACCGACGTCGTAATCGCATCCGCTGGCCGTACCCCGGTCGGCAGTTTCCTAGGCTCATTCGCCAATGTTCCGGCGCATGATTTGGGCAAGGCCGTCCTCGAGGCTGTCGTGGAACGTGCGGGGGTCGATAAGGCGGATGTGTCCGAGACCATCCTGGGGCAAGTGCTGACCGCAGCGCAGGGTCAAAACCCGGCGCGCCAGGCGCATATAAATGCCGGTCTGCCTAAAGAAAGCGCGGCCTGGGGTATCAACCAGGTCTGCGGCTCGGGGCTGCGCGCCGTCGCCATCGGGGCTCAGCACATTATGCTGGGCGATGCAGAGATCGTCGCCGCTGGGGGCCAAGAAAGCATGTCGCTCTCGCCCAGTGCCGCCAATCTTCGCGCGGGTCAAAAGATGGGCGATATGAAGTTCATCGACACGATGATCCGCGATGGCCTGTGGGACGCATTCAACGGCTACCATATGGGTCAGACGGCCGAAAACGTCGCCGAAAAGTGGCAGATCAGCCGCGAGGCCCAGGACGAATTCGCCGTGGCGTCTCAGAACAAGGCGGAAGCCGCGCAAAAGGCCGGCAAGTTTGCTGATGAGATTGTCTCTGTCACGGTGCCCAACCGCAAAGGCGACATCGTTGTCGACCAGGACGAATACATCCGCCACGGCGCAACTATGGACGCGATGGCGAAACTGCGCCCGGCCTTCACGAAAGACGGCAGCGTCACAGCGGCCAACGCATCAGGGCTTAATGACGGGGCCGCCGCCGTTCTGCTCATGTCGGCGGACAACGCCAAAGCTCGCGGCATCGCCCCGATCGCGCGAATCGCGAGCTATGCCACCGCCGGTTTGGATCCCTCGATCATGGGTGTCGGCCCGATTTATGCGTCGCGCAAAGCGCTCGAAAAGGCTGGCTGGTCGGTTGATGACCTCGATTTGGTCGAGGCAAATGAGGCCTTTGCCGCGCAAGCCTGCGCGGTCAACAAGGACATGGGCTGGGATCCTGAAATCGTGAATGTGAACGGTGGCGCGATCGCAATTGGTCACCCGATCGGGGCCTCTGGCGCGCGCGTTCTGAACACGCTGTTGTTCGAGATGCAGCGCCGGGATGCCAAGAAAGGCCTCGCAACGCTGTGCATCGGCGGCGGCATGGGCGTTGCGATGTGCATCGAGCGCGACTAAGCCAAAAGGGCGAAACTCCTGACACGGGTCGCGGCATTGCCGCGGCCCTTAGCCAACCAACAAACAGCGAAAAGTGAGAGACAATGGGACGTGTAGCATTGGTCACCGGTGGCTCGCGCGGCATTGGCGCCGCGATTGCCAAAAAACTGCAAGCTGACGGATGCGCGGTCGCCGCAACCTATGGCGGAAACGACGAAGCCGCCGCCGCCTTTACCGCAGAGACCGGGATTAAGACTTACAAGTGGTCGGTGGGCGATTATGAGGCATGCCAGACCGGGGTCGCCCAGATCGAGCAAGAGCTCGGCCCGGTCGACATCTTGGTCAACAATGCCGGCATCACCCGGGACGCGCCTTTTCACAAGATGACGCCCGAGCAGTGGCACCAGGTCATCGACACCAACCTAACCGGCGTTTTCAACATGACCCACAATGTCTGGGGCGGTATGCGGGAGCGTAAGTTTGGCCGCATCATCACGATTAGCTCGATTAACGGCCAAAAGGGTCAGTTCGCCCAGGCGAATTACGCAGCCTCGAAGGCGGGCGATATCGGCTTTACCAAGGCGCTGGCCCAGGAGGGCGCGCGGGCCGGGATTACTGTGAACGTGATCTGCCCGGGCTACATCAACACTGAGATGATGAGCACAATCCCCGAGAAGGTGATGAACGAAGTGATCTTGCCACAGATCCCCGTCGGGCGTCTGGGCGAGGCGGATGAAATCGCGCGCTGTGTTTCGTTCTTGGCAGCCGATGAGGCGGCCTTCGTCACCGGCTCGACGATTTCGGCAAATGGCGGGCAATACCTGGCCTGAGGCCACCGGCGCCAAACAGTCACACTATGCAAAAGGCGGGCCATTTGGGCCCGCCTTTTTTAGTGCCGCGTGAGCCAGCTCCAAAACTCACCCAGGATCTTTCCACGTTCTTGATGGGCACGATCAATGGCCCGGCGCGTGCGGGGGTCGGTTGTGTTGTCGAAAAACATCTGGTGTCCTTTCAGCATTTAAATTTTTGACTTGAACCGTAAATGGGCCCATATGTTTCGAGGCACAAACGAGACTTTTATGTCCTTCAGTTAAAAAAATTTGATGTGATGAAAGATCGCCTCCCCCCGCTGACCGGTTTGCGCGCCTTCGACGCCGCCGCGCGGCATATGAGTTTCGCGAAAGCGGCGGAGGAGTTGCACGTGACGCCCGCCGCGCTGAGCTATCAGATCAAATCGCTCGAGCAGCATTTGGGCGCGCCGGTCTTCGTGCGGTTGAACCGAGCGGTTGAGCTGACGGATGTGGGGCGTAGCTTAGCGGCGGGTACGCAAGAGAGCTTTGCCGGTTTGCACCGCGCCTGGCGTCGCGCCCGGGCGTCGCTGGACGACAATCTTTTGATCGTCACGGCCGGTCCGGCCTTTACCGCGAAATGGCTGGCGCCACGGATGTTCGGATTTGCCCAGGCCCATCCGGAGATCGATCTGCGGTTTTCGGCGACGCTGAAGCTGATGGACTTCGATCGCGACGATGTGGATATCGCCATCCGCTTCGGCGTCCCGCGCGAGGAGGAGGCGCTGTTCAGTGAGCCGCTGTTGCGGGAATGGGTAACGCCGATGATGCATCCGAACCTCGCCGATCGCTATGCCACGCCCGAAAGTCTTCTGGAGGCGCCGCTGATCCACCAGGATGACACGGATTGGATGGACCCGCCGATCTCATGGGCCGGATGGTTTCATGCGATTGGCCTCACGCCACCCTCGGGCCTGGGCGCGCATTTCAGCCAGGCCGATCACGCCCTGGACGCTGCCGCGGCGGGGGCGGGCGTGGTTATGGGACGTTACTCCCTGGCGGAGGGCGAGATCAGAAACGGCCGCCTGGTGGCGCCCTTCGATCTGGCTCTGACCACGGATGCGCAATACAGGCTGATTGGCCGGCACGAGGGGCGCGCCAGACCACAGGCAAAGGCGTTTGTCGATTGGATCCTAGCAGAGGCCAAGCCGTTCGGCGCGTGCCGCCATGGCAGGCGAATGATGCCATCCGGCTCGGTCCTGCCCGAAGGCGAGACTGTGTCCCTGCTCCGCCCGAGTTAGGCCTCGAGACGGTGGATCTCCTCCTTGAGGCGGAGTTTTTCTTTCTTGAGGCTTTGGATTTTCATGTCGTCGGAGCTCAGGCTGCGCTGCTCTTGTTCTACTTTAAGTGACAAAGCCTGATGCTTTTTACGAAGCTCCTGAAGGTGGGTGCCAAGCGACATGGACGATCTCCTCTAGTGGTTCCTCGATGTCTAATGGGACCACACAGAGTGAG
>JBCDJY010000027.1:0-2620 GCA_038747245.1 Pseudomonadota bacterium
CCAATCTGTCGTGCAAAAAAATCCACTCCCAAATGCACATAAGCGGCAGAATGATTGCACTCGGAAGGACATTTTTATGTTTTACAAAGACGAACGGCTTGCGCTGTTCATCGACGGCTCAAATCTGTATGCGGCCGCCAAATCTCTGGGCTTTGACATAGACTACAAATTGCTGCGCGCTGAGTTCATGCGACGGGGCAAGCTGTTGCGCGCGTTTTACTATACCGCGCTGCTGGAAAGCGATGAGTATTCGCCAATCCGGCCGCTGGTAGACTGGCTGAACTACAATGGGTTCACCATGGTGACCAAGCCCGCCAAAGAGTACACGGACAGTCAGGGCCGACGCAAGGTCAAGGGCAACATGGATATCGAATTGACCGTCGACGCCATGGAACTTGCGCCGCGCATCGACCACATCGTGTTGTTTTCTGGCGATGGTGACTTTCGGCCGCTTGTGGCAAGCCTGCAGCGTCAGGGCGTGCGCGTCTCGGTGGTCTCGACGATCCGCAGCCAGCCACCGATGATTTCCGACGACCTGCGCCGTCAGGCAGACAATTTCATCGAGCTCGAGGACCTGCGGGACGTCATCGGGCGCCCGCCGCGCGAGCATAACGACGAACGGCAAGAGGCTTTCGCGGCGGGCAAGTAAGCCCGTCCAGGTCAAAGGCAGGCCATGGACAGACCTGAGTGGGGCGTTGCGGAATGCGGCGCCCTTTTGCGTTGCCCTTGAACGCCGCCCCCGCGCCCACTAAACGTCCTGCAAGCGCCCCGCGCCCCGCCAACCGGATGCCGCCGTGACCTCAATCCCCAGAACAGCTCTTGTCCTGTCGCTCGCCGGGCTCATTCCCTTTGTTTGGAGCGCGGTCACAGTGCTGTCGGCTGATCTCGCGCTCTGGACCATCCGTCTGATCGGCCCGCGCTTTGTAGGGCCCTATGTCGGTCTGCATTACGGAGCGATCATTCTGGGCTTCATGTCCGGCGTGCTTTGGGGCTTTTCCACCAGGCTCGAGCCGAGACAGGCCGCATCAGGCTACGTGCTTTCCGTTATTCCGGCGCTCTGGGTGTTTTTAACAAACGGCGGAGGCGCCGAGCAGGCCGGCATCCTTATGATGTTCGGCTTTGCGGGAATTCTGATGCTCGACTGGTTTTTCTGGCGTAACGGGGCCGCGCCGCCCTGGTGGATGGGGTTGCGCCTGATGATCACAACCGGCGTCCTTATATGCTTGGCGATAGGAGTATTTCTATGACTGGCGATAAGGAAACCCTGCGTGTCTACGGGGCTGAGGCCGACCGTTATGCCGAGATGGCCCGCGATTTTGTCGAGTTGCCCTCGCTCACGAATTTCATCGCCCGTCTTCCAACTGGCGGCGACGTTCTCGATCTGGGGTGTGGACCGGGTTGGGCCGCAGCGCGCATGGCCGAGGAAGGTCTGCGCGTCACCGCAACGGATGCCACGCCCGAGATGGTGGACATGGCCGCGCGCCATCGTGGCGTCTCGGCGCATCTGGCCAGCTTCGACGACATCGAGGGAGAGGACATCTATGACGGCATCTGGGCGAATTTCTCTCTGCTCCACGCGCCGCGTGCCGATCTGCCTCGTTATCTTGCAGCTCTGGCTCGAGCCCTGAGACCCGGCGGTTGGTTTCACATCGGCATGAAAACCGGGAAAGGCGAAAAACGCGACACACTGGGGCGGTTGTACACCTATGTGACCATCGAAGAGCTCGATCGTCTTCTGCGCGACGCGGCATTGACGCCACACGAAACCGAGACCGGCGAAGATCCAGGGTTGGACGGCACCGTGGCACCGTGGGTCACGATGGTCGCCCGTGCCTGACCTTGTGGCCTTCACCGACGGGGCCTGTTCGGGCAACCCCGGCCCCGGCGGCTGGGGTGTGCTGTTGCAGGCGCGTGCCGGCGAAGACATCGTCAAGGAGCGCGAGTTGCAGGGCGGCGAAGCCGAAACGACCAACAACCGAATGGAGCTTCTGGCCGCCATCACCGCGCTCGAAACGCTCGACCGGTCGTCCCGGATCACCATTGTCACCGACAGCACCTACGTGAAAAACGGCGTGACCCAATGGATCCACAGCTGGAAACGCAACGGCTGGAAAACATCGGCCAAAAAGCCGGTCAAGAATGCCGAACTCTGGCAGCGTCTGGATGAAGCTGCCGCGCGCCATGATGTTACGTGGGAATGGGTCAAAGGCCATGCCGGCCATCCGGAAAACGAACGCGCCGACGCTCTGGCCCGCGCCGGAATGACGCCGTTCAAGAACACCGATTCCGAATAAAAGGCGGCGATTGTCGCTACCTATTGGCCATCACCTTCTGATAAATCCAGATCAGCAGGACCGCCCCGATAATCGCGCCGATCACACCGCCCAACAATCCAAGTATCCCGAGAAAAAGCTGTAGCAGCATACCGCCCACCAACGCGCCGGCGATACCGATACCGACCGTCACGACCGGCGAGGCTTCGATGTTGAGAGCCCGCGTCGCAAGATATCCGGCAATTGCTCCGACGATAATCAGGGTCAGAATGCTCATCGTTTGCCTCCCTTGCGCCAATGCGTCGGAATAATCACCAGCGCGCCAATAGAGGACAGGATCGCGTCCA
>JBCDJY010000028.1:0-2563 GCA_038747245.1 Pseudomonadota bacterium
CGCGAAAATCTTCGAACAGCGCATTGTTGCCCGCGATCAGGCCGCCGCTTTCAAAGATCGAGGCGCCCTGCAGCACCGGCTCCACGAAACCGCCCGCCTCGCGCACTAAAACCAGGCCGGCGGCGATGTCCCAGACCTTCACGCCACGCTCCCAATAACCGTCGAAACGTCCCGCGGCGACATAGGCGAGGTCCAGAGACGCCACCCCCCAGCGCCGCACGCCCGAGCATTGCGGCAAGAGACGCGCCAGATCCTGCAGCGCCGCCGGAAGATAGGGACGCGGGCCAAAAGGTAGACCGGTGGCATAGACCGCGTCACTCATCTTAGCCCGACCGGAGACGCGCAGCCGCTGACTCCCGTTCAGCCAGGCGCCCTGCCCCTTCTCGGCGTAGAACATCTCGTCCTTGGCGGCGTCGAACACGACCCCGGCGATGACCTCACCCTTGTGCTCAAGCGCAATGGAAATCGCCCAGTGCGGCATGCCGTGCAGATAGTTGGTCGTACCGTCCAGAGGATCGACGATCCAGCGCCGCGTCGGATCGGCGCCATCCACCTCATCGCCCTCTTCGGCCAGCCAGCCATAGTTGGGGCGGGCACCCAGCAATTCCTCCTTCAGGATCGCCTCCGCCGCGAGGTCGGCGCGACTGACGAAATCGCCGGGCCCCTTGGCGGTGACCTGGAGGTTTTCCACCTCGCGGAAATCCTTGGCCAGCGAACGGGCCGCCTTGCGTGCCGCCTTCATCATGATGTTGAGATTGGCGCTGCCCTGCATGCCTGTCGCTCCTCGTGGGGTCGCGGCGGCTATAGGCAAGCGCTGCCGCCTTGCCAAGCCCGCCTGCCCCGATCACTTGTTCACGGCCACGGCGCCATTCCGCCGATACCCGCCACGCGCCGCCGCTTTGTGTCCCAGGACACAGACCGGCCCGGGCAGCGCGTCCACTCTTTAGACAATCCGCACCAAGTCCATTCTTTGTCTCATTTGATCCCGGAGCCCCCATGCCGCGAAGCCTGCACAACCTGTCGGTCCGCATTTTGGGGACCTATCTGCGCGTCAATTGCCATCCCAACCCGGTGATCTCGCCGCCAGCGCGCTACAAGCCCAGCATTTCGCTGCCAGAACTGGCGGACGTGGCCGACGGGCCAGCCGGGCATCCCACGGTGGGTACCGCCATGGCCGCGCTTGCCCGCGCCCTGCCGTCCAAGGGCTATGACCTGACGCTCACTGATTTGCCCTCGGCGCAGATGCTCGACAGCGTGCGGTTCGGTCCCACCGGCAGTCAGGAGCCGTTTTACCTTTCGGCCTGCGATATCACCGAAAACCTCGCCGCCAGCCAGACCTATTGCCCCTCTGGGCGCTGCCTGATCGCAAGCTGGCAGTACAAGCTGCAGGCAACCCAGGGCGGCGCTCCGGTGCCGCTGGTCGGGCGGCCGAGCTATCATGACAGTCCACCGGTGAGCGACGGCATGTCGATTACCTGGCGCCTCATCGTCACCCACGCCTCGCCCATGAGCAGCGCTGTTCGCGCGCGGCGGGCGCGCACCGGCGTTCTGGAGGGGTCCAGCTACTAGCGGGCGCGGCCGATCGGGCTAGTCGATCCGTTGAAGCTTCGGTGGCTCGGTCCGTGCCAGACGCATCACATGGGCCATGTAAGGCTTGTCCAGATCCTCCGACCGGACTGCCGCATAGAGCCGGCGGGTAACCCCTGCGGCCGTCAGGGGCCGGGTAACATAGTCGGAGTTGTACCGCACCTCGCGCACGACCCAGTCGGGCAGCACGGCCACCCCGCGATTGGATGCGACCAGCAACAGGATCACCGCCGTCAGCTCAACCTGGCGCAGCCCGCGCGGCTCCACCCCCGCAGGCAGCAGAAGCTGGCTGAATACATCGAGCCGCGAACGCTCCACCGGATAGGTGATCAGCATCTGATCGCGAAAATCCTCTGCCACGACAAAAGGCTTCTCGGCCAGTGGGTTGGCCGATGAGGCGACGAAAACCGGCTCATAGTCGAAGAGCGGCGAGAAGGTCACGCCGTCGAGCTCTTCGGGGTCCGAGGACACCACCAGATCGACCTCTTCCTTCTGCAGCGCGGGCAGCGCCCCGAAACTGAGCCCCGGGCGGATGTCGACATCCACATCCGGCCAGGCCTTTCGGAACTGCTCCAACACCGGAAAGAGCCATTCAAAACAGGCATGGCATTCGATCGCGATATGCAGCCGGCCGGACTTGCCCGCGCGCACGCCACGGAACTCTTCCTCCAGCGCGGCCACCTCGGGCAGCACCTTTTCAGCCAGACGGAGCAGTTTGAGCCCCGCAGGCGACAATTTCAGCGGCTTGGAGCGGCGGATGAACAGCTCCACGCCGGCCTGAGTCTCCAGCCCCTTGATCTGATGGCTCAGCGCCGACTGCGTGATATGCAGAACATCCGCGGCCCGGGCGAGCCCGCCGGCCTCGTGGATCGCCTTGACGGTGCGCAGATGGCGGAATTCCAGATGCATCTCGGGCTTCTCAAGCTTCGCTCATGTTCATTGTGAGAATTATGAAATTGCTTCAGCATCGCAAGTA
>JBCDJY010000029.1:0-2508 GCA_038747245.1 Pseudomonadota bacterium
GCAGCACCGGCTCCACGAAACCGCCCGCCTCGCGCACCAGAACCAGACCTGCGGCGATGTCCCAGACCTTCACGCCACGCTCCCAATAGCCGTCGAAACGTCCCGCAGCGACATAGGCGAGGTCCAGCGACGCAACCCCCCACCGCCGCACGCCGGAACACTGCGGCAAGAGCCGCGCCAGATCCTGCAGCGCCGCCGGAAGATAGGGACGCGGGCCGAAAGGGAGACCGGTGGCATAGACCGCGTCACTCATCTTAGCCCGACCGGAGACGCGCAGCCGCTGGCTCCCGTTCAGCCAGGCCCCCTGCCCCTTTTCGGCATAGAACATCTCGTCCTTGGCGGCGTCGAACACGACCCCGGCGATGACCTCGCCCTTATGCTCGAGTGCGATGGAAATCGCCCAGTGCGGCATGCCGTGCAGATAATTGGTCGTACCGTCCAGCGGATCGACGATCCAGCGCCGCGTCGGATCGGCGCCGTCGACCTCGTCGCCCTCTTCTGCCAGCCAGCCATAGTTGGGGCGTGCTCCCAGCAACTCCTCCTTGAGGATCGCCTCCGCCGCGAGGTCCGCACGGCTGACGAAATCGCCGGGCCCCTTGGCGGTGACCTGCAGGTTTTCCACCTCGCGGAAATCCTTGGCCAGCGAGCGGGCCGCCTTGCGCGCCGCCTTCATCATGATGTTGAGATTGGCGCTGCCGTGCATGCCTGTCGCTCCTCATGGGGTCGCGGCGGCTATAGGCAAGCGCCGTCGCCTTGCCAAGCCCGCCGCCCCGATCGCCAGGTCACGGCCACGGCGCCATTCCGCCGATATCCGTCACGCGCCGCCGCTTTGTGTCCTAAGACACAGACCGGCCCGGGGAGGGCGTCCACTCTTTGGACAATCTGCAGCAACCCCATTCTTTGTCACATTTGATCCCGGAGCCCCCATGCCGCGAAGCCTGCACAACCTGTCGGTCCGCATTCTGGGGACCTATCTGCGCGTCAATTGCCATCCCAACCCGGTGATCTCGCCGCCTGCGCGCTACAAGCCCAGCATTTCGCTGCCCGAACTTACCGATGTGGCCGACGGACCAGCCGGGCACCCGACCGTGGGCACCGCCATGGCCGCGCTCGTCCGCGCCCTGCCCTCCAAGGGCTACGACCTGACGCTTACCGATCTGCCCTCGGCGCAGATGCTCGACAGCGTGCGGTTCGGTCCCACCGGCAGCCAAGAGCCGTTTTACCTCTCGGCCTGCGATATCACCGAAAACCTCGCCGCCAGCCAGACCTATTGCCCCTCCGGGCGCTGCCTGATCGCAAGCTGGCAGTACAAGCTGCAGTCAACCCAGGGCGGGGCTCCGGTGCCACTGGTCGGGCGGCCGAGCTACCATGACAGCCCGCCGGTGAGCGACGGTATGTCGATCGTCTGGCGCCTCATCGTCACCCACGCCTCGCCCATGAGCAGCGCGGTCCGCGCGCGGCGGGCGCGCTCCGGTGTGCTGGAGGGCTCCACCCACTAGCGCGTGCGGCGCGCTCGGGCGCGGCCGATCAGGCTAGTCGATCCGTTGAAGCTTCGGTGGCTCGGTCCGCGCCAGACGCATCACATGGGCCATGTAAGGCTTGTCCAGATCCTCCGACCGGACTGCCGCATAGAGCCGGCGGGTAACCCCTTCGGCAGTCAGGGGCCGGGTAACATAGTCGGAGTTGTACCGCACTTCGCGCACCACCCAGTCGGGCAGCACAGCCACCCCGCGATTGGATGCGACCAGCAACAGGATCACCGCCGTCAGCTCAACCTGACGCAGCCCGCGCGGCTCCACCCCCGCAGGCAGCAGAAGCTGGCTGAATACATCGAGCCGCGAACGCTCCACCGGATAGGTGATCAGCATCTGATCGCGAAAATCCTCTGCCACGACAAAAGGCTTCTTTGCCAGCGGGTTGGCCGATGAGGCGACGAAGACCGGCTCATAGTCGAAGAGCGGCGAGAAGGTCACGCCGTCGAGCTCTTCGGGGTCCGAGGACACCACCAGATCGACCTCTTCCTTCTGCAGCGCCGGCAGCGCCCCGAAACTGAGCCCCGGGCGGATGTCCACATCCACATCCGGCCAGGCCTTTCGGAACTGCTCCAACACCGGAAAGAGCCATTCAAAACAGGCATGGCATTCGATCGCGATATGCAGCCGGCCGGACTTGCCTGCGCGCACGCCGCGGAACTCTTCCTCCAGCGCGGCCACCTCGGGCAGCACCTTTTCGGCGAGACGGAGCAGCTTGAGCCCCGCAGGCGACAGTCGCAGCGGCTTGGAGCGGCGGATGAACAGCTCCACGCCGGCCTGAGTCTCCAGCCCCTTGATCTGATGGCTCAGCGCCGACTGCGTGATATGCAGTACGTCCGCGGCCCGGGCGAGCCCGCCGGCCTCGTGGATCGCCTTGACGGTGCGCAGATGGCGGAATTCCAGATGCATCTCGGGCTTCTCAAGCTTCGCTCATGTTCATTGTGAGAATTATGAAATTGCTTCAGCATCGCAAGTA
>JBCDJY010000030.1:0-2498 GCA_038747245.1 Pseudomonadota bacterium
AAGGCCTGGGCCCCGGCCTCCTCAATGCCCAATGTGTCCCGGCTGCGCACGTAAAAGACCGCCAGGCCCAGCCCGGCCAGGCCCAAGGCCGGACCGGCCAGCCACAGGATCCAGCTTGAGCCCGTCACGGGCGGGTTCAACAGCACATATTCGCCGTAGCGCGCCACGATATATTCAAGCGCCTCGTCGTCACTGTCGCCCTCCACCAGTCGTTCGCGCACCAAAAGGCGCAGATCTCGGGCCAACTCTGCCGAGGAGGCATCGATCGACTCGTTGCGGCAGACCAGACACCGCAATTCCTCGGACAGCGCGCGGGCGCGTGCTTCGAGGTCTGGGTCCGCCAAAACCTCGTCGGGTTCAACGGCCAAGGCGGGTTGCATGAGCACGCTCAACGCAAAAGCGGCGCAGACCAGGCGCCGGGTCAGGGCCATCATCGGGCGAGGGCCATCATTCTGCGGGCACTCCGTCGCGCGTCGGACGCGCGGCCTTCGCGCTGGGTTTGGACGCGCGCGGCGCCCCCGCCGCCACACGGTAGCGCCGGTCCGTGAGCGACATGAGCCCGCCAAGCGCCATCAGGCCCGCCCCGGCCCACATCCAATTGGCAAAGGGTTTGATCCAGAACCGGACGACCCAGCCGCCGGCTTCCTGCGGATCGCCGATGACCGCGTAGAGATCGCGCATCACGTTGCTGGCAATCGCGGCTTCGGTCGTGGGCATGCCTGCGACGGGGTAAAATCGGCGTTCAGGCGTGAGGGTGGCGATGAGCACACCTCCCTGGCGTACCTCAATGCGGGCCATGCGGCTGACGTAATTGGGGCCTTCGACTGGATCGACACCCTGCAAAACGATTGTATAGCGCCCCACCTGATAGGCCTCGCCCACCTGGGCCACGCGGATATCCTCGGTCTGGAATGTCACGAGGCCCGCCACGCCAAGGATCGCCACACCGACGCCCGCATGGGAGATAGACTTGCCCCAATCGGCGCGCGGCAGGCGGGTGAGACGGCTGAGCCGTCCGGCAAACTCTCCCCGGCCGGTCCGCTGCCAAAGATCGGACGCCGCACCAGCAACAAGCCAGGCGCCGAGGCCCAGCATGATTGGGCCCATCGCGCTTTCGCCGGTGGAAACGGCATAGCTCAGGAGCAGGACCGCCACGCCAAGGATTGCGGCGGGCACAAGCGGACGCCAGAGCTTCTCGAAGCGGCCCCGCTTCCACGGCAGCATCGCCCCGATGGGCAGCGCTAGGGCTGCGGCGATCACGAACGGGTTGAAGCTCGCGTTGAAAAACGGCGGGCCGACCGACAGCGTGCGGTCAAAGAAGAGCTCCGCCACCAGGGGCCAGATCGTGCCGATGAAGACGATGGCGCAGGACACCGCGAGGATCAGGTTGTTGAAGATGAGCGCGCTTTCCCGGCTGACGGTGGAAAAGACCCCCTGGCTGACCATGGCCGGGCCGCGCCAGGCGAAAAGCGCGAGCGGCACGACCAGGAAAAAGCCGATCATGCCGAGGATATAGACGCCGCGCTCGGGGTCATTGGCGAAGGCGTGAACCGAGGTCAGCACGCCCGAGCGCACGATGAAGGTGCCGATCAGCGAAAAGCCGAAGGCCAGGATGGCAAGCAGGATCGTCCAGGCTTTGAGCGCCTCGCGTTTTTCCACCACAATCGCGGAATGGAGTAAAGCAGCGGCGATGAGCCACGGCATGAAGGAGGCGTTTTCGACTGGATCCCAGAACCAGAAACCGCCCCAACCCAGCTCATAATAGGCCCACCAGGAGCCGATCGCGATGCCGATGGTCAGGAAGATCCAAGCCGCGAGTGTCCAGGGCCGGACCCAGCGGCCCCAGGCGGCATCGACCCGCCCCTCGAGCAGGGCGGCGACGGCGAAGGAAAACGCCATCGAAAGCCCGACATAGCCGAGATAGAGGAAGGGAGGATGCAGAACGAGGCCCGGATCTTGCAACAGCGGGTTAAGGTCACGCCCGTCGAAGGGCGGCGCGCTGGTGCGTAGAAACGGGTTCGAGGTGAACAGGATGAAGGCAAAAAACGCCACCGCGACCGAGGATTGCACCGCGAGGACCCGAGCCTTGAGCCGGGGCGGCAGGTTGGTGCCATAATACGCCGCCGCGGCTCCGAAGAGTGTCAGGATCAATACCCAGAGGAGCAGGGAGCCCTCGTGATTGCCCCAAACCCCGGTGATCTTATAGATCATCGGCTTGAGCGTGTGGGAATTGTCGACGACCAGCTGGACCGAGAAATCCGAAGTGACGAAGGCATAGGTCAACGCGCCAAAGCTCAGCGCCGTAAGCCCGAACTGCAGATGCGCTGCGGGCACAGCCACGCCCATCCATCCGGTCAAGCCCCGTGCCGCGCCGACCATAGGCACGACCATCTGAAACAGGGCGACCGCGAAGGCTAGGATCAGGGCAAAGTGGCCGAGCTCAACGATCATGGGGGTTAGGTAGCCTTTATCACTGCACCGGCCAATAGCTTGCGGGG
>JBCDJY010000031.1:0-2259 GCA_038747245.1 Pseudomonadota bacterium
CATCCGGCGCGAAAGCGTCGCAACGCTTGTTCCACTCGCCTCCGCCGCGGCAGCAAGCGAGCCCGCGCGCGCGACACTGGCAAAGAGCGCGAGATCGGACCAATCGAGCGGCGTTTTCATTTTTGCAAATTGACTTGTGGAACTGGCCGTCGCGTGCGGAGGCGAGAGTGGTCAAATTTGGGCCGTAAATGACGTAGGAGAAAGTCCATGATGGCAATGATACGCGCGATATCGCCTGCACCGCAAGTCGAGACGAGTTATCGAAAAGAAATAGAAGAGTTTGCAGAATTGGAAAGGCGCCGACGTGCGACTGCCCGCGCTGAGTTTATCCAGAGGTGCCGCGATAGGGCTCGACATATTGCAGCGCCATATCCCAGGGGAAGAAAATCCAGGTATCCTGGCTGACCCCGGTGATGAAGGTATCGACCAGCGGTTCCCCTTTGGGCTTCGCATAGACGGTGGCGAAATGCGCCTTGGGATAAAGCCCGCGCACCACTTCGAGCGTCTTGCCGGTATCGACCAAATCGTCCACCACCAAGACGCCTTCGCCCTGATCGCCCATCAGGCTGTCTTCAGGGCGCGAGAGGACCTCCGGCTCGGTCTGCGCCTGGTGGTTATAGCTGCGGATTGAGATCGTATCGACCAGACGAATGTCGAGCTCCCGCGCGACGATCATCGCGGGCGCCATGCCGCCGCGCGTAATCGCCACGACCGCGCGCCAGGCGCCCTGATCGAGCGGCCCCCGTTTGTCAAGGCGCCAGGCCAGTGCACGGGCATCGCGGTGGATCTGGTCCCAAGAGACGTGAAAACCCTTTTCATGCGGCAGCGGGGTGATCATGGCGATGTTACCTTTCGGGCAGCAGAAGTCGAAGGCCAAGGGCGCCAAGGACACCGGCAGAGACGCGGTCGATGACCATCTTGGCGCCGAGATATCGCCGACGCACGGCCTGGCTGGACAGCATCACGGCCAGGGCCGGCTGAAGCAGCCATTCGATGGCCAGATGATTGAAGAAAATCAGCGCTTTCCGGGCCGTTGTGAGATCGGGCGGGAAGATGACGACCAGGACCGAGGCTGCGAACAGCACCGATTTCGGATTGCCGAGATTGACCAGAAGCCCCTGGCGAAAGGCCCGGCCTTCGCGACCTGGGCGAGGTGCCTCGCCTATGGGGTCGCCCGCCGCGCGCCAAATTTTTATGGCGATCCAGATCAGATAGGCCGCACCACCAATTTTGAGCGTGAGATAGGCCCAAGGCGCCACGGCGAAAAGCGCGTCGAGCCCGATCAGCGCTCCACCCGTCCAAAGCGCCGCCATCAGGCCCAGTCCTAGCGCCGCGGCGATCCCGGCGACGCGCCCTTGGCCAAGCGCCGTGGCGCTTAGAAACAGGAGCGAGGGTCCGGGACTCGCGATCGCCAAAAGCAAAGTCAGATTGAAGGCCAGGAGGTGCTCAATCCCCATTGCGACGTTCCAGCGTCATATCCGGGGCCTCGGGGTTCTTCATGCCCACGACGTGATAACCGCTGTCGACATGGTGGGTCTCGCCCGTCACAGCGCTAGACAGATCAGAAAGCAGATAGAGCGCCGATTTGCCAACCTCTTCTTGGGTCACAGTGCGGCGAAGGGGGGCGTTATTTTCATTCCATTTCAGGATGTATCGGAAATCGCCAATGCCCGAGGCAGCGAGGGTTTTGATGGTGCCCGCCGAAATCGCGTTCACGCGGATGCCCTTCCGGCCTAAATCCTCGGCGAGGTACATCACCGAGGCCTCAAGGGCCGCCTTGGCAAGCCCCATGACATTGTAATGCGGCATGACCTTTTCGGCGCCGTAATAGGTGAGCGTCAGAAGCGATCCGCCATCGGGCATCATCTTTTCGGCGCGCTGACACACAGCCGTGAAGGAATAGACGGAGACATTCATCGTCATCGAAAAGTTGTCAGCCGAGGTGTCGACATAGCGGCCGCGCAGCTCATTTTTATCTGAAAAACCAATGGCATGCACGACGAAATCAATCTTGCCCCAGCGTGCTTTGAGGGCGTCGAATAGGGCGTCGAGGCTGTCTTCATCGGTAACGTCGCAAGGCAGAACGATGTCTGAGCCCACGCTTTCGGCCAGCGGGGTCACACGCTTAAGCAATTGCTCGCCCTGGTAGGAAAAGGCCAATTCCGCGCCCTGATCGGCCACGGCTTTGGCGATGCCCCAGGCGATCGACTTATCGTTGGCCAGCCCCATGATCAGGCCGCGCTTGCCCGCCATCAATCC
>JBCDJY010000032.1:0-2160 GCA_038747245.1 Pseudomonadota bacterium
AGAGGACGAGTGATCATGCGGTATTTCCTAGCTGAAGACAGCGGGGCTGTGACCACCGATTTCGTCGTTCTAACCGCCGCAATCGTTGGTTTCGGCCTCGCGGCCTTTGCAATTGTCTCGGACGGCGTCAATTCAAGCTCGAACGCTGTGGCCGATGACCTGGCCGCCATTGAGCCCGGCGAAAACGTAGCCTTCCTGTCGCCGCTAGAGCTGTTGCAGCGCAACGCCACCGCGATGAACGACACTCAAATCGCCAATGCCTATAGCCGCCGTCTGGACGCCGGTGAATTCAGCGACGGCCGCCTTCGCAACAATCACCGCCGCTGGAGCAACATCGCGGCCGATCCAGGCCACGCCAACCATGCCCGCTCGGCCGATATGGTCGCGATCAACGCCGCGGCCCTGGCAGAGCGCGGGCTTGAGCCGCATTCGGGTTACTAGGTTCAGGACGGCACGGCTGGATCGATGAGACGCGTGCCTAGTTAGACAAGGGCCCAGTTAGACGAGTGCCAAGTTAGACGAGCTCCACGGGTAATATTCAGCAAGCCCGCGCCCGGTTGTGCTGAGACTGACAAATCACTTTCTTTAGTGTCGCAGACCCCTGTTTTGCGCTAGTCGGGTGGCGCTTGGGGTGGCCTCTGCTGCTCTGTCCGTCCGAAAGCTCATCCGCCGATGAACCAAACGCCCTCCCCGACAGCCCACGACCTCCTCGACTGGGACGACGCGTTTCAAAATGCGGCCTATATCCCTGGCGCCGAAGACTTTCCGCCCCGATGGGACAAGGCTGCGGCGGCGTTTCGCGCCTCGGTGGCCACGCGCGATGGGCGGAGCGTCGTCGACCTGCCCTACGGTCCCGGCTCACGCCAGGTGCTCGACCTTTTTGAGCCGCCCACGGCGCCGCGCGGCACGCTGGTCTTTGTCCATGGCGGCTATTGGCACAAATTCGACAAATCAACCTGGTCGCATCTGGCTGGGGGCGCCCTCGCCCTGGGCTTTGCCGCCGCCCTGCCCTCCTACACCCTCGCGCCCGAGGCCCGGCTGAGCGACATCGCGGCCGAGATCGCCTGGGCGCTGGCCACCATCGCCGCGCGCGTGCCTGGCCCCCTGCACCTGGCGGGGCATTCCGCGGGCGGGCATCTGGCGACGCGCCTCATCGCTGGGGACGCCCCGCTCGATGCGGCCACCTCGGCGCGCATCGCCTCGGTGCTCAGTATCTCGGGCCTGCATGATCTCAGGCCGCTTATGGCCACCCAAATGAATGAGGTCCTGCGCTTGGATGCGCAAGAAGCCCGACGCGAAAGTCCGGCCCTGCAAGCTAAACGCCTCGACGTGCCGGTGACGGCCTGGGTGGGCGCCGGGGAGCGGCCGGAATTTCTGCGCCAGACGCGCCTTTTGGCCGAGGCCTGGGGCGCGCGCGATGTCTATCAACCGGGCAAGCACCATTTCGACGTCATCGAGGACTTGGCCAGCCCCGAAAGCCCGCTGATCCGCGCGGCGCTATCGCTCTAGCCGCAAGAGCCAGCGCATAAGCACCAACGCGATCACCGCGCCGACAAGCTGGGCTAAGACAAAGCCCGGAAGATCGAGCGGCCGAATGCCGGAAAAGGTGTCACTAAAACTGCGCGCGATCGCCACGGCCGGGTTGGCGAACGAGGTCGACGCCGTGAACCAATAGGCCGCCGTGATATAGAGCCCCACAAGCCAGGCCACAGCCTCAGCCCGCGCGCGCAGCCCTGCCAAAATGACCGCGGCAAGCCCGAAGGTCGCCACGACTTCCGACAAAAGCTGGGCCGGGCCACTGCGCGCCGTGCTGGAGAATTGCGCCAGCGGAAGCTCGAACATGGCATGGGCCAGGATCGTGCCCAGTATGCCCCCGACGATCTGAGCGATGACATAAAGTGCGGCCAGCGGGAGGGGCAGCGCGCGTTGCAACGCGAAAACCAGCGTGACGGCCGGGTTGAAATGCGCGCCGGACACTGGTCCCAGGGCGGTGATCAGGACTACAAGTATAGCCCCTGTTGGCAGCGTATTGGCCAAAAGCTGCAGCCCGGGATCGGGGGTCAGGGTCTCGGCCATGATGCCGGAGCCCACGACGGTCGCCACCAGCAGCCCGGTGCCGAGCGCTTCGGCGACCACCTGCCTGGGCCAAACCTCACTCAT
>JBCDJY010000033.1:0-2041 GCA_038747245.1 Pseudomonadota bacterium
AGCGTTGCGGGGTCACACTGGCGCTGCACTACGCGCCGGGCGAATGCGCCGATACCGTGGTGGTGCATCTGCCCGGGGACAATGTGTTGTTCTCCGCGGACAATTATTATGCGAGCTTTCCAAACCTCTACGCCATCCGCGGCACGCCTTACCGGGATTTCGCCGTTTGGGCCGACAGTCTTCAGAAGATGGCGGCGCTTCAGGCCGAGTTTCTGGCACCCGGCCACACGCGGCCCCTCACCGGGCGCGAGGTGATCCAATCCACGCTTGCCGATTACGAGGCGGCCATTCGCTTTATCATCGCAAAGACATCCGACGGCATGAATGAAGGCCTCACACCCGATGAGTTGGTGGCGTACGTGCGCCTTCCGGCTGCGCTCCGGGAAAAGCCCTATCTCGAGGAATATTACGGCACGGTGGAATGGGCGGTGCGCGCCTATTTTGCGGGAACCATTGGCTGGTTCGATGGCGATCCGGCGCGCCTTTACCCGCTTGCGCCGCGGGGGCGGGCCGAAAGACTGGCCGTGCTGGCGGGCGGTGTCACGGCGCTGTGCCAAGCGGCGCAAACCGCCTTGGACGACGGGGACGTGCAATGGGCCCTGGAATTGGCGAGCGAGGTTTTGCGGCTAGAGCCAGAAAACGCCCAGGCGGTGGAGGTTCGCATTGACGCCATGCGCCGCCTGGCGGCGGAGCAGGTCAACGCCTGCGCCCGGAACTATTACCTGCTCAAGGCCAAGCAAGAGAGCCAGCCAGGCCCCTAGGGGCCGGCCTTGCCTTGGGCTTCGGATCCGCGCCGCGCGGCTATAGCTGCGCGCCTTCGGCAAAGCCACGCGGGCCAGCGCCGAAGGCGGTGTTGCTAGGCCTTACTGCAGGGCGCCCACCTCTCGATAGTAGCGTTCCGCACCCGGATGCAGTTGCCCCTGGCCCCGCGGCGCGGCGGCGAATTGCACGTCGAGGGCCGCCGCCCAAGGCGCGTCAGACGTCACCTGGTCGATATTCTCCCAGAAGGCGCGGGTGATCTGATAGACAAGCTCCTCGTCCAGATCGGCGCGGACCGCGATGCCCACGGACGTATCGAAGGACATGACAGGCCCGTCGTTCAATTGACCTTCATAAAGGCCCGCTGGGACCTCCGCGCGATAGCGCCAGGCGCCAAGATACTCATCGACTTCGCTGTGATCGTGACTTTCGGGGCCGATGAAGCGCAAGGTTTCGGTTTCCGTGAACTGCAAAAACTGCTGACAGGGATCGAGGCAGCCGTTCACATAGACATCGATCGTGCCATCCAAAAAGGCCTGAAAGCCGGTCTGCCAGTTCGCGGTGATCGCCTCATAATCCTCGCCCACGACGAGACCGGTGGTCGACTCGATCCACCCGCGCGCCGCGTTAAAGGCGCCGCCCCCTTGCGGGCCGAGAAACACCGTCGCGCCCTCGATATCATCCAGCAGCTCTATGTCGCTGTCGCCACGGACGGCGAAATGGTATTGGCCGTAGGGGAACCACATCAGGATGCGCACGTTCTCGGCGGCCTCGGCAGCGTCGGCCTCATTGGCATACATGCGCGTGCCGGCGGCCATAAGGTTGTAGACCACGGGCGAGGTCATCGACATCTCTAGATTGCCGCGCCCAACCTCAAGCTGGTGCAGCGTTGCGGCGCCGCCTGCGGCCACTTCGATCTGCACATCTGGCAGGTTATCGTTCACGATGTTGGCGAATGTGGCCATTGTGATCGCCTGACCGAGGCTCGGCGCGATGGTCGCCATACGCAGGGTTTCTTCCGCCTGGGCGGATCCTGCCGCCACAAGCCCTGCGAGGGCTGTTCCAAGTATCAAGTTTTTCATGTCGTCTCCTCCTGTTGTTTGATTTCTTTGGTGTCTCTGGCGTGAGATTTCTCTGTGTCGCGATGTCGAACGCGGTGCAGGGCGACCAGCGTGAGCCCGATCGCGGCAGCGGGGCCTGCCACCCATGCGTTTGGCACAAGAAGCACCACACCGGCGCCAACGCGCAGCACGCGCTCAGGGCCGGACAGCGGCCCTTTTTC
>JBCDJY010000034.1:0-1918 GCA_038747245.1 Pseudomonadota bacterium
ATACGGGACGGCTCGGCCATCAAACTTGCCTAAACGGGGATCAGATATCCTGACCGCCGACCTCTACTTCCAAACGCTCTATCGCGGTGGCTACTTGTTCTTGATGGGGATGTATAGACTGGACCGTGCGATACGCCTCCAACGCGTCCTCAGGATAGCCCGTCTGCTCAAGGATCACAGCCAGACCGATGATGGCGCCGAAATGATTGGGGTTCAGGCTAAGCGCCTGTGTGAGGTCTGCCAACGCAAGCCCCATCTGCTCTTTCTGAAAGAACGCAGTCGCGCGCATGTTCCAGCCTTCCGCAAAGTCCGGCGCGTGATCGGTCAGCGCTGTGAAATGCTCAATCGCAGCGTCCAGATCACCCGCCTCCAAAGCGTCGCGCCCCCGCTGCAACAGCAAATCCATCGCCGCAGAGCCCGACTTGGACCATTCACGCGCCAGCCTGTCTTCGATTTCGGCGGCCTGCTCGGGGCCAGCGGTGGCCAGATCATCCAGCAAAGTTTGCTCATCAGCGGCAAACGCCCCCGAGAAAGGCAAGCAAAACGAAACTGTTACGAAAAATGCCGTAACGATACGGTGGCGGTTGCGAGAGCTTGTCATCATAGTAAGTTCAATTTTAGCGCAAGCCGTGGGAAATGCGACCCCACGGCGATCACAAAACCAAAAGGATGCGACTATGAGCGATGTGGTAAACCAGGCTGTCGAAGCCCTGAATGCAAAAATGGACGGCGGCTTTGACGGCACGGCGAAATTCGTCATCACCGACGAAGGCAGCATCATGATCGACGAGAACGGTGTCCGCGCTGGCGATGACGACGCAGACGTCACCCTGACCGCCGATACCGAAACCTTCAAAGCCATCCTTGATGGCGAGCAGAACCCCACCGCCGCGTTCATGACCGGCAAGCTGTCGGTGGACGGCGACATGGGCGCTGCGATGAAGCTCGCCTCGGTCCTCGCCTGATGACGCCCGCGCCGTTTTACGCCGAGGTGGCCGATGGCCCCGAGGGCGGCGCGGCGCATTGGCTCACCACCTCAGATGGCCTGCGCATCCGCGCGGGCCATTGGACCGGCGGGACAAAAGGCACGATCCTGCTTTTTCCCGGCCGCACCGAATATGTCGAAAAATACGGACGCGCCGCGACCGAATTCCTGACACGCGGCTACAGCGTCCTCGCCGTCGACTGGCGCGGACAAGGCATTGCCGACCGGATGCTCAATGACCGCGCCGCCGGTCACGTGCACCACTTTCCCGACTACCAGAAAGACGTGTCCGCCGTACTGGCCCATGCCCGCGCGCTTGGCCTGCCCGAACCCTACCACCTGATCGGCCACTCGATGGGCGGCTGCATCGGTCTGCGCGCCCTTTACGAAGGCCTACCCGTGAAATCCGCGATGTTCAGCGCGCCCATGTGGGGCATCATCATCGCCCCAGCCCTGCGCCCTTTTGCGTGGATGTCCAGTTGGACCGCCCGCCGTGTCGGCCAAGGCCACCGCCTCGCTCCCGGCACCGAACCCGTGACCTATGTCATGAGCACGCCCTTCGACGACAACACGCTGACCACAGACCGCGCGATGTTCGACTATATGAAGGCCCAACTGAGCGCGCATCCGGACCTCGCCTTGGGCGGCCCGTCGCTGCATTGGCTCAACGAAGCCCTGATGGAGATGCGCCGCCTCGCCGCGCGCCCCTCCCCCGCGACGCCCGCGATCACCTTCCTTGGCAGCAATGAACGCATCGTCGAGCCGTCGCGCATTCACGACCGCATGGCCGACTACCCAAACGGCAAACTGGTCATGCTGGACGGGGCCGAACACGAAGTCATGATGGAGACGCCCGCAATCCGCACCCGCGTCTTCAACGAGACCACTGCGTGGTTTGACGCCCATAGCTAAGCGCTAGCCGGTTGTGGTCAG
>JBCDJY010000035.1:0-1817 GCA_038747245.1 Pseudomonadota bacterium
ATTGAGCGTCGCGCGGCCACATTGCCGGGCCGCCGCTCTGTCAAAAAAGACTATCAGGCGGCTTGGCTGGCCCGCGCGATCACCTGCATCGACCTCACGACACTCTCTGGCGACGACACGCCCGGTCGCGTCCGTCGCCTCTGCGCCAAGGCCCGCCAACCCGTTCGCGCCGATATTCTAAAGCAGCTTGGCCTGCCCCATATCCAAACCGGGGCCGTCTGCGTTTACCACGATATGATCGCCACGGCGGTGGAGGCGTTAGACGGATCCGGCATCCCGGTCGCCGCCGTTTCCACTGGCTTTCCCGCCGGCCTCTCGCCCTTCCACCTACGCGTCGCCGAGATCGAGGAGAGCGTCAAGGCTGGCGCTGCCGAGATCGACATTGTCATCTCTCGTCGCCACGTGCTCACCGGAAACTGGCAAGCGCTTTATGATGAAATGCGCACATTCCGGGCGGCCTGCGGGGATGCTCATGTCAAAGCCATCCTCGCCACCGGAGAGCTTGGCACCCTGCGCAACGTCGCCCGCGCCTCGCTGGTCTGCATGATGGCAGGCGCTGACTTCATCAAGACCTCAACCGGCAAGGAAAGCGTCAACGCCACACTCCCCGTCTCGCTCACGATGATCCGTGCGATCCGCGCCTACCACCAGCGCACCGGGCTGCGTGTGGGCTACAAACCGGCAGGCGGTATTTCGAAGGCAAAAGATGCGCTGACCTATCTGGCCTTGATGAAGGACGAGTTAGGCAATCGTTGGCTAGAGCCTGACTTGTTTCGCTTCGGCGCGTCTTCCCTTTTGGGCGATATCGAGCGCCAGTTGGAACATCACCTGACCGGCGCATACTCCGCCGCCCACCGCCACCCGATCGGATAAGCCATGACAGTCAAAGAGATTTTCGAGAGCATGGAGTATGGCCCCGCCGCCGAGGATGCTTCGGACGCGCTGGCATGGCTCGTCGATCAGGGGGATCGGTTTGGTCATTTCATCAACGGCAACTTCTCGACGCCCGGCGATGGATTCGAAGCAAAGAACCCTGCTACGGGCAATGTGTTGGCGACACTGACACAGGCAAGCCAAACAGACGTAGACGATGCCGTCAAAGCCGCCCGCGCCGCCCAGCCGAAATGGGCCAAGCTCGGCGGCCACGCCCGTGCGAAATACCTCTATGCGCTTGCCCGACTTCTACAAAAACACGCCCGCCTTTTTGCCGTCCTCGAAACTCTCGACAACGGCAAACCGATCCGCGAAGCGCGCGACATCGACATACCCCTCGCGATCCGCCATTTCTACTACCACGCGGGCATGGCCCAACTGATGGAGGCCGAACTGCCCGACCGCGCCCCCCTTGGTGTTTGCGGCCAGATCATCCCGTGGAACTTCCCGCTACTGATGCTGGCCTGGAAGGTCGCGCCGGCTCTCGCCATGGGCAATACGGTCGTTTTGAAACCCGCCGAATACACATCGCTGACGGCGCTGTTGTTCGCCGATATCTGCCAGCAGGCCGGTCTGCCCAAAGGTGTGCTGAACATCGTCACCGGCCACGGGACCGTGGGCGAGATGTTAACCAATTCTGACGTCGACAAAATCGCCTTCACCGGCTCCACCGAAGTGGGCCGCCGCATCCGCGAGGCCACCGCAGGCTCAGGCAAAGCGCTGACGCTCGAACTGGGCGGCAAATCTCCCTACATCATCTTCGACGACGCCGATATCGACAGCGCGATCGAGGGCCTCGTCGATGCAATCTGGTTCAACCAGGGCCAAGTCTGCTGCGCTGGCTCGCGCCTTCTGGTCGCCGAATCCATTGCCGAGGATGTCTA
>JBCDJY010000036.1:0-1724 GCA_038747245.1 Pseudomonadota bacterium
ATTGAGCATCTCCTGGGCCGATACGGCCGCTGCCGAGATGCCAAGCGTCAGCGACGTGGCGGCGACCGCCACGCAGGTTGCAAGTCTCATAATATGTCCTCCCTTAAGGCTTGCGGACTTGTATTTTCAGGCCGCCTTAGGGCGGCTCAGTAGTGCTTCGATTTCGGCCTGCTGGTCTCTGCCAGTCTTGGCCATGAGGGTGATGACTTTCTCCGGAATGGGGCCTGTGACGGCCTCGGCGTAGGACGGGCGGGCTTTGATGCGCTCATGCCAGGCAGTGAGCGCAGGAAACCGCGCGGCGAAGAGCCCGGCAAAGCCGAGCATGGAAAATCGGGTGACGTAGGGGGTCACCGCGGCGTCGGCGAGCGAGTATGCTGGGCCGGCAAGGTATTGGTTTTCAGCGAGCGCTGCGTCCATCCGCTCGAAAACCGAAATCATGCCGTCGAGGGCACCGGCGACTGGCGAGGCGGCAAGGCCGTTCTCAATCAGATCGGCCATCATAGCCCGCTTCTGCGGGCTCGGACGCCGGGCGAGCCAGGCGCCGCGATCCGCGGGCGTCTTGGCTAGCTGAGGGTGGCGGTAGGCGATAGCAAAGCTCATCACCCCACAGGCCGGTTGCAATACGTCGTCCACTTCGCGCATCCACAGGCGCATCTTTGCGCGGTCGAGCGGCTTTACAGGGCGCAGGCGCGTTTCGGGGTGCAGGTCTTCCAGAAGCTCCATAATCACGGAGCTTTCGGTCACTGTCTGGCCGTCCAGGCGCAGTGTCGGGATCTGCCCCTTTGGATTGATCTGCAGATAGGCTGGCGACAAGTGCTCATCGCCCTGGAAATCGATGGCGCGGCTTTCCCAAGCCAAGCCCTTTTCAGCCAGCACAAGGCGCACCTTGGCCGAGGAGACGGAGCTGGCGCCGTGGTAGAGCACTAGCTTGCCCATTGCTCAGCCTCCTGCGGCTCCGACACCAGATAAACCTGCCCGTCTGCGCTTAGTTCGATGGGCAACGGGATCAGATGCTCCCCGATGCACGGCCCGATTGTGCACTCTCCCGTCTCTACCGAGAACAGTGCGCCATGGGCCGCGCACATGAGCTGCCCGCCAGTCTTGTTCATGAAGCGGTCCCGCTTGAAGCCCAGCCTAGTCGGCTGGTGCGGGCACATGTTTTCATAGGCATAGACGCATGCGCCTTTGCGGGCGACAACGATGGTCTGCTGGCTCTCTCCTGTCGGGTTGAAGCCGCGGGCCTCGCCATCAGGGATATCTGCCAGAGCGCACAGCATGATCATTCAGCCGGTTCATTGGCCGGCGCGGAGGACGGCACATCGGTGGGCTTGGCCGCAGGTTTGTCGCCCGGCTTGGCACCGGGCTTGCCTTCGCCCTTACCCTTGGGCGGCCCACCCATGGGAATCCACTTATCGCGATGCTGGAAGAGGAAGACCTGGCTCGTGCCCGGCGCGATATCGACCTCACGATAGGTCCATTCGCCATCGTGCTGATCCATGTCGGCGTCGTATTCGATATTCGCGCCCATGGGCGATTTGAAATACCAAAACCAGTTAGAGCCGAACTTGTGCCGACCCGGGCCCCAGAAGGTTGTGTAGCCCTTCTCGGTCATCCGCGTACCTGCCATCATAAGCTCTGTTGGGCCTTTCATGTGGAAAGCGAAGTGCTCCAAGCCTTTCATGTATTCAGGGGTCTGAATTAGAAAGAGAGTGTGGTGGTCGCGG
>JBCDJY010000037.1:0-1714 GCA_038747245.1 Pseudomonadota bacterium
AAGATCTGGTTGCCCATGTCAGGCGCCCGTCACGGTGTCAGGCCCATCTGCCAGAACCCGACCTCCAAGACCGTGGCTTGGTGAAAGGTTTCGCAAAGGCGCTCCCACATCGGCAACCGGTCATAGCTCTCGCCAAGCCGACCCGTCAGGGCGCTTTCCAACAAGGCCCCCACATCGCGACAGGTGCCTTGATACTCCTGGCCGCCATAGGTGCCAATCCAGTCGCCATAGGTGTCGGAAGACTGTTCCGCCACCAGCCGGGCCCCAATCTCGCCATAGCCCAACACACAGGGCGCCAGCGCCGCCAGAAGGGTGAGAAAGTCCCCGGAAAACCCGGCATCTAAAACAAAGCGCGTATAGGCGAGATTCTCGGGCCGCTCCGGGGTGGCGAAAAGCGCGTCTTTGTCGATCCCTGCCTCGGCGCACAAGGCGACGTGCAACTTTATCTCTTCATCAAGCAGGGCATGAACCGTCGCCGAAGCCGCCGCCATTTCCTCATAACTGCCGGCCTTGACCACCGCCAGCGCCCACGCGCGCGAGAAGTGCATCAAAAACACATAGTCTTGACGCAAGTAGTGCAGGAAGGCCTCGCGCGGCAAACTGCCATCGCGCAAGCCCTCCACGAAAGCATGGCGGGTATAGTCGTGCCATGCCGACCCCGCTGCCTGGCGCATCAGGCCAAAGGCCCGCCCATAGTCAGAGCCAACGGTCATTGGAAAGGTCCCTACGCGGCTTTCTCGATGCCCAACTCAACCGATTGGGCGCCCAGCTCGGCCGCTTGGGTAAAGCCGCCCGGCGCCTGGCCGCCGACATCCATGCTGATCGCCAAAACCTCGCCCATGATCATTTCGCGATGGGCGGACAGGGCGGCCTCGGCCGCGCCATCAGCCCGCACGGTCAGGGAGATGCGATCGGCAACATGCAAGCCGGCTTCCTTGCGGGCCGTCTGCACCTGGCGGATGAAGTCGCGGGCCATGCCCTCGCGCTCCAGCGCCTCATCGACCGCCGTGTCCAGCACGACTACGCCCGAAGCGCCGGAAAAGGCGGCGGCATCCACGCCCTTGGCCGGTTCAAAGCGCAGTTCGTATTCATCGGCCCCAATCACCTGGCCGCCAACGCTCACCTGGCCATCCTCGCCCGCCGTCCATTCGCCCTTGCGAGAGGCGGCCATGACATCCTTCATCGCCTTGCCCAGCCGCTTGCCGATGCGCGGATCAACCGCCAGAACGGTCCGGCCAAACTGGTCCGGATCGCCGGTCAGCCTCACCTCTTTGACATTCACTTCCTCGGCGATCACGCCGATCAAGGGCGCAACCTTCTCGCTCTCCGCATGGGCCACGGTCAGCTCGCGAAGGGGCAAGCGCACCCGCAAATTCTTGGCCGTCCGAAGCGACAGGGCCGCGGAACACACATCGCGCGCCATATCCATCCGGGCGATCACCGCCTCATCGCGCACAAAGCTGTCGGCATCCGGCCAATCTTCCAGATGCACCGACCGACCGTCACACAGCGCGCGATGAATATGATCCGTCACATAGGGCAGCAACGGCGCCAGCGTGCGCGTCATCGTCACCAGCACGGTATAGAGCACGTCGTACGCCGCTTGCTTGTCATCGCTCTGCTGGTCCGACCAGAACCGCTCCCGGCTCCGGCGGATGAACCAATTGTTCAGCACATCGGAAAATGGCCCAAACGCCGCACAGGCCGCCGGCAC
>JBCDJY010000038.1:0-1714 GCA_038747245.1 Pseudomonadota bacterium
CCCTACGCGCCCACAGATTTGGCGCCGCATCTAGATGCCAATGAGGTCGCGCAAACCGTCGTCGTTCAAGCGGCCGCCACGGTGGAAGAGACCGAGTACATGCTGGGCATCGCCGACGCGACCGACAGCATCGCAGGCGTCGTCGGGTGGGTTGATTTCGAATATCCGGGCCATGGGCGGCACCTCAAACGCCTTGCTCAACACCCCAAGTTCCTCGGCGTTCGGCCGATGATTCAAGACATCCCCGACGACGACTGGATGCTGCGCGATGACGTGCAGTGGGCCTATGAGGCCCTTGTGGAGCATGACCTGACTTTTGATGCTCTGGGCTTCCCCCGCCACCTGGAAAACTTCCTGGCGCTGCTGAAGAAACACTCGAAGATGCGCGTGGTGATCGACCACTGCATGAAGCCGCAGATCAGGACCCATAGTGAGGCGAGCTTTGCCCATTGGGCGGCGGGCATGACACGCCTCGCCGAGGAGACTTCGGCCTTTTGCAAATTCTCCGGGCTGGTCACGGAATCCGATGGGTGGTCGCTGGAGGCGATGCGGCCGTATGCGGATCACCTGATCGACGTTTTCGGGGCGGAGCGGCTGATGTGGGGCTCCGATTGGCCAGTCTGTCGGCTGGAAGCAAGCTATGACGATTGGTTCGCTGCAGCCCGCCAACTAACGAGCCACCTGCCGGAGGCGGCGCAAGATAGCATCTTCGGCGGCACGGCGGCCGCGTTTTACCGGCTTTGAGAGATATGGGTAGCGGCAGACTCTTGGCCTGCCGAAACGGCGTCTTCGAGAGAGCGCCCGTCTAGCCTCTTTGCCGAGAAAGTACCCACAAAGACGTCGCCAGCCCCGTGGGTCGAAATGACGGCAACGGGCCGAGCGGGTTGCCAATTCGCGGTGCCGTCTGGCGGTTGAAACGCAACCCCGTCGGCACCCAGAGTAAGGATGATTTCTGCCTGCGGGGCGAGACGGGCCAGGGCTGCAACCGCAGCCGTTGGGTCCAATTCCATTTGACGACCAAGGATGTCTTCTGCCTCGACGCGGTTCACGATCAATGTGTCTATAATCGCGAGATCGCCTGGCGTGACCCCTACGGCCGGCGCAGCGTTCCAGATGACCTGCGCACCCGCCTCTGTCGCTACTTTTGCGCAGCCTGACAACACGCCTGGGGACATCTCATTTTGCAAAAGTACCGCGCGACAGTCCGGAGGAATCTGCAAGCGGTCCGAGTCAAAAGCGTAGTTCTCGGCGGAGACGATGACGGCGCCATACTCGCCAGTCTCGGTCACGATGGCCGCGCTCATCCCCGACGCGCCATCACCTTGCTGCAACTGAGAAACATCCACGTTTTCCGCCAGAAGAATATCTCGCATCGCGATGCCCGCGGCATCCGACCCAATGCGACCGGCAAAAGCGACCTTCGCCCCGGCGCGGGCGGCAGCCATTGCTTGGTTCCCACCCTTGCCGCCGAATTGATAGGCGACGCCCTCCCCGGGCAAGGTTTCATCAAGCTCTGGCAACCGCAGCGCGCGGACGACAACGTCCCAGTGAAGCGCGCCGACGACAAGAAGGCTCATGCGCCCAACAGCGCCTTGGCAACGATCCGGTGAGAGGCGGCCGCGTCCTGGCGCGCGATGGCCGCTGCAAGCGCTGCATCATCTGAAAGCCCTTCGGCCACGTCCATCAGACGGTCCGTGACCACCACATTCGTGCG
>JBCDJY010000039.1:0-1704 GCA_038747245.1 Pseudomonadota bacterium
CAAGGTAGCCCAGCTCTTCCATCATCGCGGCCAATCCGGTCAGCGCCTCAAAATGCATCGGGTCGCGCTGGATCGCGCTTTGCAAGTCGTCCAGCGCCGGCCCGTACATATCCGCCAGAAAGTAGGCGTTCGCGCGCAGGCTGTAGGGATGGGCAAGCTCAGGCGCGTGGTCAATCAGCGCCGTCAAATGCTCAATAGCGCTTTGAAGCTCTTGCTCTTCCAAGGCCTCGCGGCCGCGCTGCATCAACAGGTCGAGCGAGGGCGAGCCTGTCTGCGACCATTCCCGCAAGATCCGCTCTTCGATTGCGCGCGCGCCGGCGGGATCAGCCTCTTTCAAAGCGGTGAACAAATCGGTCAGATCGGCCTCTTGCGCAGCAGCAGATGCCAAGGCCGCAAGAAACACGGCGACTGCCGCGACGACGGGTTTGAGTCTTTGTCGCATCAACGTCATAACACGCTCGATACTAGCCTAAATCGCCGGAAGATCACCCCCCGGCCCAAGTTTTGGAGACAAGAATGAGTGATGTGATCGGCCACGCGGTAGAGGCGCTCACGGCCAAGCTAAGCGGCAGCTTCGATGGGTCGGCCAAGTTCGTGATCGAGGACGAGGGCGCGATCATGCTAGACGGCGATGGCGTGCGCGCAGGCGATGAAGAGGCTGATGTCACGCTGACCGCCGACACCGACACGTTCCGGGCGATCCTTGACGGTGATCTGAACCCCACAGCGGCATTCATGTCGGGCCGGTTACAGGTGTCCGGCGACATGGGTATGGCGATGAAGCTTGGCGGCGTTCTGGGCTAACGGATGAAAAACGCGCCCTTTTTTGCCAAGCTGGCTGAAGGGCCCGAGGGCGGCGCAGCCTATTGGACGCGGACCGAGGATGGCACGAATGTGCGTATCGGGATCTGGCCGGGCGGGGCCGCGGGCACTGTGTTCATCTTTCCCGGCCGCTCCGAATACATTGAAAAATATGGCCGTCTGGCCAGGGATCTGACCGCTGCGGGCTGGGCGGTGCTGGCGGTCGACTGGCGCGGCCAAGGCCTCTCGGACCGGCTGTTGGAGGATACCAATATCGGCCATGTGCGCCGGTTTCGCGACTATCAGCAAGATGCGCAGGCCGCCTTCGCGCTGGCTGAGGCACAGGGCCTGCCGCGCCCGTGGCACATGATCGGCCACTCTATGGGCGGGTGCATCGGCCTGCGCACGCTGCATGGGCCCAATCCCTTTGAAACCGCCGTGTTCAGTGCGCCGCTCTGGGGCATCCAGTTCGCGCCCGCCCTGCGCGCTGCTGCGCGGGTTGTGCCGCGATTGGCGAGCCTTTTCGGCCTCGGCCACCGCTATACGCCCACGACCGATGGCGGCTGCTACCTGATCAAGAGCCCGTTTGACGACAACAGCCTGACCACCGATCGCGACCAGTGGGACTACATGGTGCGGCAGGTCAAGGAACAGCCCGGCCTGCGCCTGGGCGGGCCAAGCCTGCGGTGGCTGGCCGAGGCGCAGCGGGAAACGCGCAGATTGCGGGCTGGGCCGCATTCGGGCCTGCCTGTGGTCATCGGCATGGCCGCGCTGGAAAAGATCGTCGACAACACAGTGATCGAGGATATGGCCGCCGACTGGCCCAGCGCCGCGCTGACCAGTTTCGCCGGGGCGGAACACGAATTGCTGATGGAACGGCCAGAGGTACGCGACCGGTTCCTC
>JBCDJY010000040.1:0-1668 GCA_038747245.1 Pseudomonadota bacterium
CCTGTGTGCTGACGTTTTGGTCAAGAAAGACATTTTTCTGATATTTTCCTGACACATTTGCGCCATAATTCGGGGAATCACAGGGTCAGAATGCGTGGCTTTGATCTTTGTGGAGCGACTCGCTCAAAGCGAGAAAACGGATGATTCTCAGACAAAATGACTGCCGATAAAGTTTACGTATTGGAAGCGTGAGCCTGCGCCGCCAAACGCCATAGCCCAAATAAAACAAGACCCGGTCCTTTCGGACCGGGTCTTTGGTGACGGTACCGTCCCCACATATAACGCGTTACTACCCCAGCACTGGTTACTGGCGGTGTTTTAGTCGAATTGGATGGATCGCGAGACCTGTCTTTTGGGTTAGGTTTCTCGGCGAAATTCAGCCGATAGGACAAGTATCCGGAACAATCCCCTGAAAAGGCTGGGGATTGACCAATCAGTCGAAAACGCAACGGGGAATCACAGACGCGTGTGCCGCAGGCGCAAAGCATTCGCGATGACGCAGAGCGAGGAGGCCGACATCGCCGCCGCCGCCAGGACAGGCGACAACAGCAGACCCGTCAGTGGATAGAGCGCTCCGGCGGCGATCGGCACGCCCGCGCTGTTGTAGAAGAACGCAAAGACCAAGTTCTGTTTGACATTGCTGAGCGTCGCCCGGGCCAGTTTGCGCGCACGGATCAGCGCCGCGAGATCCCCGGCGGCGAGTGTGATGCCCGCGCTCTCCAGAGCCACATCGGCCCCCTGCCCCATCGCGATGCCGACATCGGCGCGGGCTAGGGCCGGAGCGTCGTTAACCCCGTCTCCGGCCATCGCGACAAGCGCGCCCTGAGCCTGGAGCCGGGCCACGAGGGCCGACTTGTCCTCGGGCGTTTGGCCGGCATAGTTTTCGGTGAGATCCAGCGCTTGGGCGACCTGCGCCACCGGGCCGGACGCGTCGCCGCTGGCGATCACCAGGCGGATGCCTTCGGACCTGAGAGTTCGCAACGCGCTTGCCGCATCGGGCTTGATCCGGTCACTCAAAGCGAAACTGCCGAGGTAGCGACCCGCGCCGGTATCGGCTAGGTGCATCATCGTGTGGCTTGCGGCTAAGGCGCGCGCCTCCGGCGGCGGCTCGATGGCGTGATCTTCTAGAAGGGCGGCGTTGCCCAGGGCCAAATACTGCTGTCCCACAAAGCCCGTGACACCCCGGCCGGCCACCGCCCGGAGCATGTCGGCCTCAGGCCGCGCGAGCCCTTCGGCCGCCGCGAGTATTGCCTGGGCTAAAGGATGCTCGGAGCCCGCCTCCAGCGCGGCGGCCAGTGCCAGAATACCGTCGCGCTCGTGGTTGGAGGCTGGGCTTGCGGCGGGGCTGGCGGCGGGGATGATTTCCTCCAGCACCGGCTTGCCTTCGGTCAGGGTGCCGGTCTTGTCCAGGATCAGCGTGTCGATCTCAGCGAGCGCTTGCAGGGCGGCGGCATCGCGCACCAGCACGCCGGACTGCGCCCCGCGCCCCGTGGCCACCATCACCGACATCGGCGTCGCCAGGCCCAGCGCGCAGGGACAGGCGATGATGAGAACACTGACCGCCGCGACAATGGCGAAGCTCACGCGCGGCTCGGGGCCCACGCTCAGCCAGATAAACGCGGCCAGCGCGGCGATGCTGAGGACAAGCGGCACGAACCAGCCCGCCAC
>JBCDJY010000041.1:0-1650 GCA_038747245.1 Pseudomonadota bacterium
CGCGGTGGCCGGAGCGGTCGATGGCCATGGGGAAGCTCGCCTCGGTCGCTTCGGCGACGGCACGGGACGCATCGGCCCAGTCAGACCAGCTTGCATCCATGGCGGGCAGATCGACACCGGCCTGCTCGAAGAGCGACGCGTTGACGAACGCGCCGGTGATGGTGAGCTGACTATGCATGCCATAGTAGCCCTGCCGCTCGCCCACGCGGTACCAGTTGAGCGTGCTGCCGAAGTTTTCGTCCCAGTAGGCGGTGTCTACGAAGGGTGCGATGTCGAGATAGTACTCGTTCAGACCGCCCAGATCGGTGACTTTGGCCAAATCGGGGCCCGTGCCCGCGGCAAGCTGCACCGGCAGATTCTCCAGGATCGCCTGGTAGGGCACAACGTCGACGATCACGTCAACGCCGTCGTTTTCGGCCTCAAAGCGAGTGATAACGTCATCATAGACGTCGCATTCATTGCCGTCCGAATAGCACATGAAACGGATTTCTTGGGCCAGGGCGGGCGTGCCCACCATCAACGCCGCGGCGCAGGCCGTGATCGCGAATCTTTGCTTGCTCACTGTCTGTATCCTCCCAGTGAAAATTGCCCGATTTCAGGGGCTTAAGGTTGTTTGGGTCGCGTGCTCTCTCCACACGCGCTTCCCAAAGCATGACTGTCACAAGAGCTTGCGTAAAGCCGGTTGTAGCTCTTGTGTATCACTTTTTTTCAAGTTTCAGATATAATAACAGGAAAACATATATTTATGAGGTGAAGTTAAACCTTTTCCAGGGGCATCCAACCGCGGTAGCTCACCCGTCTTCTCCCGATCGGCAGCTGCGTAACCCGGCCCCGGCGATTGGCCTCATAGATCGCGCTGACCAGTTCGATGGAGCGGCGCCCATCGGCCAGGCTGACAGGTGGCGGCGCGCCATCTTTTAGGCAGCCTGCGACACCCTGCAAAAAGCCTTCGAAGCCGCCTGGCGCCTCGGGAAGATCGGCCAGGCAGGCCTCGACCAGGGCCTGATCCTCGGCGCTGCGCGCGGCGAAGCTCCAGCGCCCGCCGCCGGGATCGTAGGGCAGGGTGTCGCTCTGGGCTGTAAGGCGCTCGAAGGCGATCCGCAGTCTAGAATGATCGCCCGCCGCGCCAAGCGTCACCGATGAGGTGGCCACCGCGCCCGAAACCAGGCGAAAGGCGATGGCCCCGCAATCCTCGGTTTCAATTGGGTTGGCGCGGGTCGTGAGCATGGCCGAAACTTCCGCGACCGGGCCCAGCAGGTGGGTCATCAGATCATGGATGTGGATGGCATGGATCAGAACCGCCCCGCCGCCTTCCGTCGCCCAGGAGCCGCGCCAGGGCACGCAATAGTAATCCGCCCGGCGGTCCCAATGCGTCTCGAGATCCGCGCTGAGCGCCGCACCTGTCAGCCCGGCTTCCATCAGTGCCTTGAGCGCCCGGATGCCGTGGCCGAACCGGTACTGAAAGACCGGAAAGACCCAGGAAGCCGCCCGGTCCGCCGCCGCTGCGATCCGGTCGGCATCTTTCAGCGAAGTGGCCAGGGGCTTTTCGCAAATCACATGCTTGCCCGCCTTCAGCGCAGCAATGGCCACTTCGGCATGCAGATGCGGCGGCAGGCAGATATCCACGAGCTCCACCGAAGGATCGGCATA
>JBCDJY010000042.1:0-1558 GCA_038747245.1 Pseudomonadota bacterium
CGATGACAGCCTGCTGAACCCGCGCGACACTTGGGCCAGCCCAGAGAGCTACGACAAGCAGGCCGCGAAGCTCGTGCAGATGTTCTCGTCGAATTTCGGCCAATACGCGCCGCATATCGATGACGACGTCAAAGCGGCGGCAATTTCTTAAGAGGCGTTACGGCTTAGGGCCGCCGCGGCGGCCCGCCCATCACCCGATTAGGCCGCGCCGGATCAGGTTCAGGCCGCCCAACAGCAGGACAAGCAGCGTCACCTGCCGCAATCGCGCGGCATTGAGCCGGTCGCCCATCCGAAACCCGATATACATGCCAAGCGTCGCAGGGATCAGCATCGCCGCCGACAGCTGCCAGGTGTTGCGGTTAAGGACGCCTGAATAGAGATGCGCCACCAACAGCATAGCCGCGCCGAGCCCATACACCAGGCCCTGGACGAGCATCTGGCGCTGCCGCTCCGTCCCGAGCGCCATCAGATAAAGCACCGTCGGCGGCCCCCAAGTGCCGGTCAACCCGCCCATCCCTCCGGCCAAGGCGCCAACGCTCCATTCAACCAGGCGGCGCCGCGCGGGCGGCACATGGAACTGCACACCCACCAACTGGATCAGCGTTAAAAAGACGACCGGCACCCCGAGGATGAGGTAAAAATCGGCCGGGTCGAGATAGATCAGCAGTTGCGCCGAGAGCAAAATCGCCACGCAGACGATGAGGAGATAGCGCCAATGCTCCCGCCCCGCCTCAAGCGCCTCGTTCAGGCCATGGCGTCCGGCTTGCATGAGATTGGCCAGCGCCACCGGCAAGATCAATGTGGCTACTGTGAGTTGCGGTGACAGAAAGAAGGACAGGCCTGCGACCATGATCAGCGGCATGGCAAAGCCGACAGCGCCCTTCACAAAGCCGCCCAGAAAGGTGACGCAGGCGGCAGCGAGCACCAATTCCAGTGGAAGATCGTTAAAAATAGCCATGCCAGCGGCCTAAAACGGGCGGCCGCGGCTCGCAAGAGATCAGCTCGATCTACCGCCCCAGGCTCACGAACATCGGAACATCGCAAAGTTATAATAGAATGTTTCGTGCGCCTCTTTTGTATTTTTCTTGCGCTGCACCTGCGAAAGGCTTACCCGTGCACAGGCAGAATCTTAAGCGTTTGGTTGAGGAGGTGATCGCGATGGCCCATGATGGTGCCCAGATGTTGGACAACTCAAAGCATTCCCCGGTCCTCGGCGATCTTTTGGCCCTGACCGGCGCGGCCATTGGGCCCGCTGAGGCGCTTTTGGCCCGCGCAACGGACAAGGTCCGGGAGCTTGTGTCAGAGCACGGCAAGGTCTCGGCCACGCGGCTGGAAGAAAACCAAACCGCCGCCCATGGCCTGGCTTGGCTTGCCACTTATGTCGAAGCGCTGCGGCAGATGCAGGCTTGGGCCGAGGCTTTGGACGCGCAGGGCAAATTCGGCGAGACCGAGCAGCTTTTGCAGCAGATCGCCTTCGGTGAATACCTCTGGCAACTTTATGGCGGCATCCCGATGAGCCAGGGCGAGATCCTGCGCCCGCAGGATATGGGCCTGACCC